>JAXLYG010000027.1:0-179545 GCA_046351535.1 Polyangiales bacterium | reverse complement strand
CGGCGGACCGGGCGGACACGGCGGCATCGGACGCATTCGAATCTCGGTGCTCCCGGCGTCGTGCGCGCTCGCGCCGGTGTTCACGCCCACGCTCGATGACCACGAGCTCTGCGCGCTCTCGACGGGCGCGGGCGTGCCCGGTCAGGCCTTCCTCCGCGCGTACCCCGACTGATCGCCTCCGGCGTCGCGTTCGACGCCTCGCCTTCGTCACGCCCCTCCGCAGCCCATGTTTTTCACGGGATTCACGCGATGTGCCGCGCGCGGTTTTGTGCGTTGCGCTGCGGGGGGGCCGTGACTATTGTCCCCCGATCAACCGCCATAAAGCAGCGGGAGACCTGAGGTGACAATGCCTGAGCGTAAGCGTGGGGCGCAGCCCCCGGACGAGAACGATCTGAAGTTTGGGGATGAGCTGCCGGTGCTTCCGATCCGGAACGCGGTGCTCTTCCCCGGCGCGGTCTCCCCCTTCGACGTCGGTCGTGAGAAGTCGGTGGCGCTCGTAGAGGACCTCGAGAACCTCTCGCAGCCTGTCATCGCGATCTTCGCGCAGCGCGACCCCAACATCGACGACCCGAGCGAGGGCGACCTCTACCCCGTGGGCGCCGCGGCGCGCGTGCTGAAGAGCCTCAAGCACTCGACGGGCAACTACTCGCTGATCCTCCAGGGGCTCACGCGAATCCGCCTCGACTCGATCACGCAGCACGGGCCCTACCTCAAGGCGAAGATCCGCCGGATGGAGGAGCAGCCCGTGATCGACGACGTCGAGGCCGAGGCCCTCGCGATGTCGCTCCGCGACGTGGCCAAGCAGGTGATCCAGCTCATGCCCGAGCTGCCCCGCGAGGCGCAGTCGCTCATCGATTCGATTCAGGAGCCGGGCTCGCTCGCCGACCTCGTGGCCGCCAACCTCGACGCCCCCGTCGACGAGAAGGCGCAGCTCATGAACACGGTCGACGTGAAGGAGCGCATCCGTCAGGTGCTCAAGCTCCTCACGCGCCAGCTCGAGATCCTCAAGATGCGTGAGCGCATCAACTCCCAGATCAAGGAGGAGATGGGCAAGAACCAGCGCGAGTACGTGCTCCGCCAGCAGCTCAAGGCCATCAAGGAAGAGCTCGGCGAAGACGAGGGGGACCAGGGCGACCTCGACGGGCTCGAGGAGCGAATCACCAAGGCGAACCTCCCGAGCGAGGCCGAGCAGGTGTCGCGCAAGCAGCTCCGTCGGCTCCGGTCGATGCAGGTGGGCTCGGCGGAGTACACCGTCGTGCGCACGTACCTCGACTGGATCCTCGACCTGCCGTGGACGCACAGCACCCCGGACAACCTCGAGATCGCCAAGGTGCGCGCCGTCCTCGACGAGGACCACTACGGCCTCGAGAAGGTCAAGAAGCGCATCCTCGAGTACCTCGCCGTCCGCAAGCTCAAGCAGGACAAGAAGGGCCCCATCCTCTGCCTGCTCGGCCCGCCCGGCGTGGGCAAGACCTCGCTCGGTCGCTCCATCGCGCGCGCGCTCGGACGAAAGTTCGTGCGCATCTCGCTCGGCGGCGTGCACGACGAGGCGGCCATCCGCGGTCACCGCCGCACCTACGTGGGAGCCCTGCCCGGACAGGTCATTCAGGGCATGAAGAAGTCGGGGACCATCAACCCGGTCTTCATGCTCGACGAGGTCGACAAGATCGGCCACGACTTCCGCGGCGACCCCTCGGCGGCGCTCCTCGAAGTGCTCGACCCCGAGCAGAACAACACCTTCGCGGATCACTACCTCGAGATCCAGTACGACCTCTCGCACGTGATGTTCGTCGCGACGGCCAACATCGCCGACCCCATCCCGCCGCCCCTCCGCGACCGCATGGAGATCCTCGAGATCCCCGGCTACACGCGCAACGAGAAGAAGGCCATCGCGCGGCAGCACCTCCTCCCGAAGCAGCTCGACGAGCACGGCATCAAGGAGGCGCAGCTCAACATCACCGACGCGGCCGTCGAGGAGATCATCGACCACTACACCCGCGAGGCCGGCGTGCGCAGCCTCGAGCGCCAGGTGGCCGCCGTGATCCGCGGCGTCGCCGTGAAGATCGCGGAGGGTGAGCTCGGGCCGTACCTCATCGACACGGGCGACGACCTGCGGCCCTACCTCGGCCCGCAGAAGTTCACCTCCGAGGTGGCCGAGCGCACCGACGAGACGGGCGTGGCCACGGGCCTCGCGTGGACCGCCGTGGGCGGCGAGATCCTCTTCATCGAGGCCACGCGGATGCACGGCCAGGGCAAGCTCCAGCTCACGGGCCAGCTCGGCGACGTGATGAAGGAGAGCGCCCAGGCCGCGCTCTCGTACGTGCGCGCCAAGTCGAAGGTGTACGGGCTCCCCGAGGACTTCCTCGAGAAGTCTGACATTCACATTCACATCCCCGCGGGCGCGATGCCGAAGGACGGCCCCTCGGCGGGCGTGACGATGTTCACGGCGCTCGTCTCGATGCTCAAGGGCATCAAGATCCGCCACGACGTCGCGATGACCGGCGAGATCACCCTCCGCGGCCGCGTGCTCCCCGTGGGCGGCATCAAGGAGAAGGTCCTCGCCGCGCACCGCGCGGGCATCAAGCGCATCATCCTGCCCGAGCGCAACAAGCCCGACCTCGAGGAGGTCCCGCAGGAGATCCGCGACACGCTGGAGTTCATCACCGTGTCGAAGATGGACGAGGTGCTCGCCGCCGCGTTCGAAGAGCCCGTCATCGCCCCCGCCCCCACCGAAGCCGTCGCACATAATTGATTGGGGCTCCGCGTGCGGTCGTGACCTCCGTCACGAACGCCCGCTCTGCCCCCAAACCCCCGGTCACCAACGCCCGCTCTGCCCCCGATACCACCGCAATGCGCGCGGACGGCTGCGCGGCCGTCGAGGCGTCCCCTCACGGCCGCGCGGATGCTGTACGCTCGCGGCCGTGCGTGTGACCTCGCTCGCCGTGTTCGCCGCCCTCGCAGGGGCGTGCTCCAGTACACCCGCCGAGCCCGACGCGGGCACCAACGCCAACGGCGCGGGTGACGGGCTCAACAACGCCACCTATCGCTGCCTCGTGCGCGACCCGTCGACGGTGCTCCCCGCGACCAGCGCGGCGCTCGTGGGCGTGCCGTGGGCCACGCGCGGCCCCGAGGGCGTGCGCATCTACGCGCGCGTCGGATCGGGCTCCGAGCTCCACTGGAAGAGCGCGCGCGGCGAGGGCGACGTGCCCGCGCAGAAGGGGCTCCGCGAGGGCGCCTTCGGGTGGACCGGCGAGCGCTTCGTCGCGATCCTGAGCGAGCGCACGCTGCCCTACGAAGACGACCTCGCGTTCAACGACTGGCGGCACCACCGCGTCGTCACGCTCGACGCCGACCACGGAGACCAGACCGTCACGCGCGCCGCGCTCCCCGAGAACGCGTGCGCGCCCGCGGTCACCGAGATGGCCGGACGCGTGATGCTCACCTGGTTCCGACGCAACCGCGACGGGTGCGGCGGCGGCGTCGGCGGATACCAGCTCCTCGGTCGTCGCGGCGAGGCGCTCGGCCCCGCGCGCACGCTCTCCGAAGGCGGCGGCGACGTGACCGTGCGCTCGCTCCGCGCGCGGTGGGACTTCGGCCGCGCCGTGCTCGTCGCACAGCGCAGCGACGCGCCGCTCGACACCGCGTGGGTGCTCGACGCGTCGGGCGAGGCGCTCTGGTCGGGCTCCTACGGCGGCGTCGACGGCGTCGTCGCGTGCCCCGCGAGCGGCTGCGTGCGCGTGAAGGTCGGGCGCGAGGGCTCCACGGGCGACGGCCTCGGGGGGACGAGCCTCCACTTCGACCGCCTCGTCGGCGCCGGGGGCTTCTCGGTGACCTCGCCGGTCAACGACGTCGTCGGCGCCGTGGTCTCGGGCGACCGCGTGCTCACGCTCCACACGGCGGCGTCGAGCACCGGCGGCTGCGACATCACGGTCGTCGACCTGTCGGCGCGGGCCATCGTGGCGCAGCACCACGCGGAGTCGTTCCTGTGCGACGAGCGGCACGTGCGCGCGACGCCGCGCGGCTTCGTCATCACGAGCGCCGAGAGCGCGCCGGGCGTGTCTCGCGTGCTCGACTGCGCGTGGTGAGCGCCGCCGTGATCCGCTCGCTCTATCAGCACGCGCTGCGCCCCGCGCTCTTTCACCTCGACGCCGAGCGGGCCCACGAGCTCGCGGCCTCGGCCCTCGGCATCGCGCATCGGTCGAAGCTCGCCCGCGCCGCGCTGCGGTGGATGGTGGGCGGCGCGCCCGATCCGCGCCTCGCGACGACGTGCTTCGGGGTGCAGTTCCGCTCGCCTGTGATGGTGGCGGCGGGCTTCGACAAGCGCGCGGTGCTCTACAACGCCCTCGGCGCGATGGGCTTCGGCGCCGTCGAGGTCGGCACCGTCACGGCGCGCGCGCAGCCCGGCAACGACCGCCCGCGGCTCTTCAGGCTCCCCGACGACCGCGCGGTGATCAACCGCATGGGCTTCAACAACCCCGGCGCCGAGGAGGCCGCGAAGGCCCTCGCGTCGCACCCGCCCGACGGCGTCGTGCTCGGCGTGAACCTCGGCAAATCCAAGGTCACCGCGCTCGAAGACGCGCCCGCGGACTACGCCGAGAGCGCGCGGCGCCTCGGTCCCTTCGCGGACTACATGGTCATCAACGTGTCGTCGCCCAACACGCCGGGGCTGCGCTCGCTCCAGTCCGTCGACGCGCTGCGGCCCATCGTGAGGGCCGTGCGCGGAGCCCTGGGAGACAGGCACGTCCCGCTGCTCGTGAAGATCGCGCCAGACCTCGCCGACGAGGACGTCGACGCCGTCGCAGACCTCGCCTGGGAGGAGCGCCTCGCGGGCGTCGTCGCCACCAACACCACGCTCTCGCGCGAAGGTCTTCACGCGAGCCCCGCGCGCGTCGCGGAGATCGGCGCGGGCGGCCTCTCGGGCGCGCCCCTCCGACGCCGCGCCACGGCCGTCATCGCGCGCTTGTGGAGGCGCGGCGGGGCGCGCGTCCCCATCGTCGGCGCGGGCGGGATCTTCACCGCCGACGACGCGTGGGAGACCCTCGCCGCGGGCGCATCGCTCGTGCAGGTCTATACGGGCTTCATCTATGAAGGCCCCACCATCGCGAGGGACATCGCGCGGGGCCTCGCGGCCCGCATGAAGCGCGAGGGCGTCGCGTCGGTGGGTGACGTGGTGGGCTCCGCGCATCGGTGATAGGGTCGCGACCCTTGCCGATGAAGACGCCACTCCGCGCGCTCTCCCTCGCGCTCTGCATCGCGTCGACGAGCGCGGGCGCGCAGACGCGGAGCCCTGTCACGCTGCGCTTCCGCTACGTCGCCGGGCAGCGCGCGCGCTACACCACGCGCACCACGCAGGTGATGCCGGGCGGCGCGGGCACGACCACCACCACGGCCTCGCACGAGGTCGAGACGACGCGCGTGAACCCCGACGGGTCCGCACAGCAGCGCCTCCGCATCACGCGCTTCGACGTGTCGGGCGCGGCGATCCCCGACGACCTCAGGACCCGCGTGACGTCGGCGGTGACGGGCGTGACGCTCGAGTTCGCGCAAGACGCCCGCGGTCACGTCAGCGCGCGACGCACGATCGGGACGGTGCCCGACGAGGCGAGGCCCATCCTCGACGGGATGCTCGACTCGCTCGATCAGATCGGCGCGCAGCTCCCCGAGGGGCCCGTGGCGCCGGGGGCGACGTGGCGCGAGCAGCGGACCCTGCACGTGCTGCCGGGCGCGGGCCTCGACATGCGCGTCGACGTGACCTGCACGCTGCGAGAGGTGCGAGGCATCGGCCCCGCCCAGACCGCCGTGGTGGGCATCGCGATGACCCTCAGCACCCCGCCCGGCGCCAACGTGCGCGGGGTGCGGCTCAACGGCTCGGGCAACGCCACGGGAGAGTCCGTGATGGAGCTCGGTCGGGGACGCCTCGGGCGCGGTCACACCGCGGGCGCGATGCACGTCCAGATGACCATCGGGGGCCGCGCGATCGACCTCCAGAGCACCTTCGAGCACGACACCTCGCCCGAGGCTCCCGCCGCCGCGAGACCCGCTGGCGCGAGGCCCGCGGCGAGCCCGCGCTGATTCACCGAGCGAGCAGACGGTTGACGAATCCACAAACCACGGCACGATTGGACGCGTGATGCACGAGCGCATCTCTTCGACGAACCCGCTCCTGCTCGGATCGCAGTCTCCACGTCGGCTGGAGATCCTGCGCGCCGTCGCGATCCCCGCGGAGCCCTTCGCGGTCGACGTCGACGAGCAGCTCCTCTCGGGTGAGCGACCCGACGCGATGGCCACGCGCCTCGCGCGCCAGAAGGGCGCCGCGGTGCTCTACGCCATGAACCGCAAGGGCCGCAGCCTCGACGGGCGCTGGGTGCTCTGCGCCGACACGATCGTCCACATCGGCGGCGAGCTCATGGGCAAGCCCCGCGACGACGACGACGGACGCCGCATGCTGCGCCTCCTCTCGGGCCGCACGCACCACGTCACCACGGGCTTCGTCATCCACGGCGCCGACGCCTTCGACGCGCCCGCCTACGCCGAGACCACCGCGGTGACCTTCCGCACGCTCAGCGAAGACGAGGTGCGCCGCTACGTCACCGCGGGCGAAGGGCGCGACAAGGCCGGCGGCTACGGCATCCAGGGCCTCGCGGCCGCCTTCGTCGAGCGCATCGAGGGCAGCTACCACAACGTCGTCGGCCTCCCGATCCACCGCGTCGTCGAGGTGCTGCTCCGCGCGGGCGCGCTCGACGGATATCCCCTCGATCCCTCGGCGTGACCTCCCCCGAACGCATCGCAGAGAACCTCGCCGCCGTGCGCGCGCGCATCAGCGCTGCGTGTGATCGCGCGGGACGTGATCCGTCGTCGGTGCGCCTCGTCGCGGTGACCAAGACGTGGTCCGCCGAGGTCGTGCGCGCGGCGTACGCGGCGGGCCTGCGCGACTTCGGCGAGAACTACGCGCAGGAGTTCGCCCTCAAGGCCGCCGAGCTCGCGGACCTCGACGGGCTGCGCTGGCACTTCATCGGTCACCTCCAGACCAACAAGGCCCGCATGATCGTGCCCGTGGTGTCGGCGGTGCACTCCATCGACTCGGCGAAGCTCGCCGCGGAGCTCGGTCGACGCGCCGAGGTCGCGAAGCGCGTGATCGACGCGTACGCGCAGGTGAACGTGTCGGGCGAGGCGTCGAAGTCGGGGTGCGAACCCGCGGAGCTCGCCGCGGTGCTCGCGGCAATCGAGGCGTCGCCGTCGCTGCGGCTGCGCGGGCTGATGACGGTTCCGCCCGCGAGCGAGGACGCGAACGAGGCCGCGCCGGTGTTCCGCGCGCTCGTCGCGTTGAGAGATGCAGCGGGCGGCGCGGCGCGGTTGCCGGAGCTGTCGATGGGGATGACGCACGACCTCGAGGTCGCCATCGCGTGCGGCGCGACGGTGGTCCGCGTGGGGAGCGCCCTCTTCGGCGCGCGGTAGACATCCCGGCGCTTGACGGCGGGCGCGGAGAGGCGCCCCATGCGTAGCGATGCCGCTCCCTACGCCGTACCGAAGCGCGAGGCTGCGAGAGGGGCCGCGTCCCCCCGCCTTTCATCGCGCGCGTCGAAGCCCGCTGTCGTGTGCGCTCGTCGTCGCCTGGCTCGCCATCGACCTCTCGCCGCGACACGTGGAGCGCGAGGCCGATGCGACGGACCCCGGAGCGCCCGTCACGCACGCCACGCTCCTCGCGGGCGGACCCCACCTCTGCGCGCTCACGCGGACGCGCGGTGACACCTGGCAGGTCGTCTGCCGCGACGGAGCGCGCAGCGTCAACGGGCTCGACCATCAGCTCGTTTCGCGCGCGTGGGAGAGCCCGGCCCTCGTCGGACTCGTCGCGGTGCACACGTCAGAAGTGCTCTCGGGCGCGCTCGGGCTGCTCGCGGACGGAGGCGCGGTGTACTTCGGACGCGAGTCGCGCGCGGTGCCGCTGCGCGTGCCGTCGACGGGCGCGCACGGCCCCATCGTCGCGATCGCGCAGCGCAAGGGCATGGCCTACGCGGGCTTCGCGGCGCAGGGAAACTGGGACGACTACACCGTCGTGCGCACGCGTGACGGCGCGGTGCTCGGTGGAATCCTCGACACGCCCGGCTCGGTCTACAACCCCGGCCAGCCGTTGGCGCAGCTCTTCGCGCCCTCCGACGACGCGCAGCTCCCGCCCTTCTCGCTCGACGATTCGCTGTGCGCTGCGACGCGCCGCGGGGTCGCGTGCGTGCGGCCGTCGAACATCGCGACCAGCAACGAGGCGGCCGCGCCAGGGCTCCTGCTCGAAGCGCCCGATCTCGTCGCTGCGCGAATCGTCAGCGATCAACTCTGCACGCTCGATCGCGCGGGCGCGCTCCGATGCGCGCGACTCGGCAACGACGGACGTCCCGGTGCCGTGAGCCCCGTGGCGGGCGCGCCGCCGCGCGTCGAGGCGATGGATGCGAGCCGGTCGGACCTCTGCGTGCGAGCACCGGGGGCGCGGTGGTGGTGCGCGTCGGGGCCTTCCACAGATGCGCCGTGGGCCATCACGGCGGAGCGTCCCCTCACGCTGAAGGAGGACCCGCTTCTCAGGGGCGCGGCCGAGGTCGCGCTGAGCGATGCGGGCGGGTGCGCGCGCTGGCCCGACGGCGGCGTGCGCTGCTGGGGGCGCGAGCTCCGCGGAGGAGACTATCTCCGCAGAGGTCCCACGGAGATCCGCGGGCTCCGTGACGTGCGTCAGATCGCGGCGGGCTCGGGTCGCACCTGCGCGCTCGCGCGGGGCTCCGTGTGGTGCTGGGGCATCTCGCACGACCTCCGCGGGGCGTCGTCGTTCGACGCGCGACCGCCCCGCGTCGCCATCGAGGGGAGCGTGCGCGCCATCGCGCTCGACACCGTGAGCTTCGCGGCCGTCGGCGCGTCTGTGTTGCTCTGGAACGATCCCGTCGGCAGCGCCGTGCGAACGCTCGCGAACCCGCCCGGCGAGGACGCTCCCATCGACGCGCTGGCGGCCGTCGGCGAGTCCGTGTGCGCGCGACGCGTCGGCGGACACGTGACCTGCTGGCACTACGTCTGGAACAACGAGACCGAATCGTCGCACTACGACGCGAGTCGCGTCCGCGCGCTCGAAGGCTACGAGCGCTTCGCCGTGCGCGACGACGACGTCTGCGCGTGGAGTCCGTCGCGCGGCGGACGCTGCTGGGGCTCCGACTGGGACGCCCCCGGCATCGACACGCGCACGCGCATTCGTGCGGCGCGGACGCGCGACGTCGAGGCCCTCCCGTCGCGCGTCGAGGGGCGTTGCGCGATCTACAGCGACGGCGACCGCGTCTGTCGCGACGCGGACGATCCCGCGTCTCCGCAGCCTCCCGCGCCGCCGTGGGCGATCTCGATGACGAGCGAGATCGGCATGTCGCTGCGGTTCGCGCACGGCCCCTGCGCGATCGCGTCGGGCGGCCGCGTCGCGTGCCTCGACACGCACCGGACCGTGATGGTGCAGACCGCGACGGACAGCTACGCCCACGCGTTCTGGCTGTGGATTCCGGGGTTGAGCGACGCGCGCGCGGTCGTGCACTCCTTCGAGCCGGACTACGACGCGCTGGTTCACGCCTGCGCGCTCCTCGGCGACGGCCGCGTGTTCTGCTGGGGTGAGAACCACGCGGGCTCGCTCACGGCCGACGACGCCGACCGCGCGCCGAGGCTGCTCCCGCTGCGTCGCTGAGGGGGGTATGGGCGTACACGGCCCCGCGCGAGGCGGATATCCTCTCGGGTGATGAGGTTCCGCCGTCATCGCTCGTGCGGGCTCGTTGCGTTCGTGGTGGTGCTTGCGACAGCGTGCGGGAAGACGCCGCCGCCGACGCGGGGTCCGGTGACCGACGTCGATGTGCTGCGCGTCCTCGACGTGCAGTCGAGCGACGTGAGTGACGTGCGCGATGCGAGCGACGCGAGTGATGCGTCACCGAGCACATGCGCGACGGGCCTCACGCGCTGCATGCCGGACGGGGGTGCCGCGTACTGCGCGGACCTCGCGAGCGACATGCTCAACTGCGGACGCTGCGGGGTCCCGTGCTGCGAGGGAAACCGCTGCCTCACGGGCGTCTGCACGCCGTTTCACTGCACGCTGCTCACGACGGCCTGCGCGGCGTCGGCGGTCAACGACGCGGGCTGCATCGCCACGACCTGCGCCGATCTCACGCAGGACGACGCCAACTGCGGCGCCTGCGGCCACGCGTGCGCGCCCGAAGAGTCGTGCCTCGACTCGCGGTGTTTCTAGCAAGACCGCGTCAGGTCGGAGCGGCGGGCCGGGGTTCGCGCTTCGCGCTTCACCGCCGGGCTAAAGCATGAGCGCCGCGCCGGACACGGTCCGGCGCTTGTGGGGCTGTTGCGCGCTGGCGCGCGATCGACGCCATACCGCGCGGGACCATCCCCGACGGGCGTACGCATCACGTCGCTCAACCGCCCCTCAAGCGCCGGACTGTGAAGCTGGCTGAAAATGCCGCTTGAGTCCCGGGGTTCCGGAGGACCGTCACCCCGGGCAAATTCATGAGCGCCGCACCGGGCATTGCCCGGCGCTCATGGGGTGGCGTGGCGAAGGCGTCGAACGTGAACCGGTCGCGGCGCCGAGAGATCTCGAAGCTCTGACCGCTCGCGCTCCGCCCGCTGACGCGAGCGCCGGGCAATGCCCGGTGCGGCGCTCATGAATTTGCCCGGGGTGACGGTCCTCCGGAACCCCGGGACTCAAGCGGCATTTTCAGCCAGCTTCTGTGTCCGGCGCGGCGCTCATGCTCTAGCCCGGCGGTGAAGCGCGAAGCGCGAACCCCGGCCCGCCGCTCCGACCTGACGCGGTCGATCCCGTCTTCACGTGGGTCGATCCCGTCTTCACGTGGGTCGATCCCGTCTTCACGTGGGTCGACGACCCGCGTCGCGCGCCTCGACGACCCGCGTCGCGCGCCTCGACCACCCGCGTTGCGTGCCTCGGACTCCCACGTCGTCTGCGTCGACGACCCACGTCGCGCGCCTCGACGACCCATGTCGTCTGCGTCGACGACCCGCGTCGCGCGCCTCGACCACGCACGCGACGTGGGTCGCGAGCCGCTTCGAGACGGGCTACGGGTTGGGCTTGTCGGCCTTGTTGGCCGCACGCGTCGCGGCCGCCTTGCGACCGATCGCGCCGTAGTAGTCGATCGCGGGCTGCAGCGCCGTGCGGATCTCCGCGTCGTGATCGGCCAGCGGACGCGCGATCTGGTAGGCCGCCGAGAGCACCGGCTTGCAGAGCTCGCCCTGCGCCAGCACGGTGTCCTCGCACTTCTGCGCGAGGGGAACGAGCTTCGACGCGATGCGCACGAGCACCGCGCGGCGGTTCAGGCGCGCCAGCAGGAGATCCGTCTCGACGCGCTTGGGGTCGCGGCCGTTGTCCTTCGCCGCGAGCACGCGGAACGACGCAGGGTCGTGCTCGATCGTCGCCAGCACCGCGCGGAGCGCGCTCTCCTCGCCCTCGTTGCGGAAGCGCCCCTCGGAGTGGGTCCTGTCGTCGCTCGTGAAGTGCTCCAGACCGGGGAGCAAGCCCTCGATCTCGAGCAGCAGCGCCTCGACGCGCGCCGCGTTCTTCTCCAGTTGCTCCAGTGTCATGTCGTCGATCGTCGTCTTCGCCATCGGTGCTCCTTGTCCGCGGGCGCCGCGCAAGACGCGTGACCCGCAGAGAGCAAATGTGTTCAGCGAGGACTTTTTCCGCCGCGCGCGTTCGATTTTGAATTTTCCCGCGCGTCAGCGCCGCAGCCCGAGAAAGCGCGCGAGCTCGCCCACCGCGCCCGTCACCGCGTGACCGCGTCGCACCGCGCGGCCCTGCACGCGGAGCTTCCCCGCGTCGCGGTCGGCCTTCGGATCGACGTGGCCCACGAGCTCCGCGCCCGAGAGCACCGGCAGCGCGTAGTAGCCGCGCGTGCGCTTCGCGGGCGGCGTGTAGACCTCCCACGTGTAGTCGAAGCCCCACAGGGCCGAGGTCACCTTGCGGTCGTACACGAGCGGATCGAGCGGCGCGAGCAGCACCGGCTCCGCGCGCGTCGCGGGCTCCGTCGCCGTCGCGTCGAAGAGGGCGAGGTCCTCGCGCAGACAGTGGAGCGTCACGCCGTCGTCGATCACCACCGCCGCCACGACGTCTTCAATGCGCGGGAGCTCATTGCGCTTGAGCGCCACGAGCCTCCGCTGACGCAGCCGCAGGAGCGACTCCCAGCGCAGCGCGTCGGCCTCGTCGGGGACCTTCGCGGCGAGCACGCTCGGCGGCAGCACGCGCTCGGGCAGGTCGTACACCCGGCGCTGCCCCGCGACGCGCCGCGCGACCGCGAGACGGCCGTGAAAGAAGAGCTTCTGGAGCGTGTGCTTCACGAGCGTCGCCGCACCCCACACGGGGCGCGCCTTGCGGTCGTCGTCGAAGTCCTCGGAGCTCGACGGGCCGCGACGCGCGATCTCGCGGAGCAGCGTGTCGCCGAGCGCGCGCTCCTCGCGGGTGAGCTTGCCCGACCACGCGTCGTCGCGCGCGCTGCGCCACCGCATCGTGCGCTGGAGCCACGGCCACGCCTCGACCGGAAACGCCGACAGCACGCCGGGGTACGGGATGAAGTGCTCGAAGGCCACGCGTCGCTCGGGCGCGAGAGCGTCGCCGTCGCCGTGGAGGTGCCGCATGAGGTCTCCCTCGCGGTATTGGCGCACGCGGTTGCGGAGGATGAGGTCGTGCATCCGACCGCACACGTTGATCGGATCGATCTGCACGTAGCCGTGATGCGCGAGCGCCGAGGCGACGCTGTCGGCGGGCTCGTCGAGCAGCACCGCGCGTCGATGAAAGCGCCGCGCGTGCGCCGCCGTGACCCTGAGCGGCTTCATCGCGGAGACCTTCGCGCTACGCGCTCTCGGAGGAGCTCGCGGACTCGGCCAGGAGCGCGTCGTCGGCGGCGATGGCGCGGTCGATCTCGGCGAGCGCGTCGGCGATGGCGGCGCGCGCGGTACGCTCGGCGTTGCGGGCGCGCTCTTCGGCTTCGGCGATGGCGCGGGCGGCGTCGCGCTGCGCCTCTTCGAGCTTGCGACGCGACGCGAGGATCTCATCCGCGAGGTCGAGCGCCACGAGGGCGAGCTGCGTCGACGCGGGCGCGCCCTTCGCGGTGCGCTGGATCTCTTCGACGCGCTGGTTCACCACCGAGGCGAGCTGCTCGAGGTGGCGCTCGTTGCCGTTCGCCGTGAGCCTCAAGCGCTGGCCGCCGACCTCGAGCGCGATCGTGTGACGTGTCGCTGGCGGAGAGGGCTGCACGGCGAAGACCCTAATCCGCTTCGCAGGAGCTCCACAAGAGCGTTCGCGCTTGATTCACGGCTCGCGGTCGTCGTCGGCGGGCTCGCGCGCGGTGCTGCTCCCGCGCAGGATCGTGCCGATCACGTCGAGCGGATCGAAGCCGAGGATCGCCCTCACATCGACGCTCCCGAGCAGGTCACCGAGCTGCTGCGCGCGCCGCGCGAAGGGACCGAGGAGCCCCAGCGATTCGATGCCCGAGAGCACCTCGCGCGAGCGCTTGCCCGCGGCCCGCAACGCACCCGCACCCGCGGCCACCGCGATCCACGGAGGCATGGGGTCGACGACGACCTCACGCGTCGCGAGCGCCTTCGCCCACGCGCCGCTCTCCGCCGTGATGAGCAGCTCGCGCAGGGTCGACGTGGGCGCGAACACACCGCACGACACCGGCGCCACCTCGCGCTCCACCGCCGCGCGGATCACGCGGTAGTCACGACGAAAGTCTCCGCCGAGGGGACCGACCATGCGTCGCAGCGCCTCGGGTCCGAGCACCGTGTCGACCCCGGCGCCGCGGCGACGCAGCACCACCGCGGTCTCGAGCTCGACGCCTTCGAAGAGCGCGAGCACCAGCGCGTGTCCGTCGGGGACGATGTGATCCCACGCGCGCCGCACGACCTCGGGCGGAGGCAGCGGAACCCCTCGCCCGATCGCGGGGATCATCCGCAGCTCGCCCTCGTCGGCGAGGTCGCGCGCGGCGCCGAGCACGATGAGCAGCGTGTCCCACACGTCGTCGCCGGGATGCAGCCGACCGCCCACGCGCTCGTAGAGTTCTTCGATGGCGCCCGCCTCGGCGGCCACGGCGAAGCGCGTGTCGAGCGAGGCCGCGCAGGCCTCGAGGTCCGCGGGGCCGTGCCACATGGGCAGCTCCACCGCGCCGCGCAGCGAGTGGAGCGCGCGCACCACGCCGCCCTCGTCGTAGAGCACGAAGAGCATCCCGCCCTCGACGCGGACGCCGCGCTCCCTCGCAGCGGGCGCGTGCGACGAGAGACCGGGGGCGACCAGGGTCACCAGGCGATGCCAGCTCCGCGCGTCGAATCCCGTCAGGCGCACGCTCACGACACCACCTCGCGAAGCACGGTCACCTCACCACCGGGCAGCGGCCTCGGTCCGTCGACCACGCCGGCCTCGTCGCGCCAGCGTCCCTCCTCGGGCGGCGACACCTTGATGGGACCTTCGACCTTCGACACCACCACCACCGCGCGCGCGCCGTCGCGCTCCACGACGCGCACGAGCGCGGCGCCTTCGGGCGAGACCTTCGGCGCGAGCGAAGCCCAGCGCTCGGCGTCACGCGCCGACGGGTCATCGACGGCGTCGTCGGCGCGAAGCACACGGCGAAACGCGACGGCCTTCTCGGCCAGCGAATGCTCCACGTCGTCGAGATCGCTCGGAGGGAGCGCGCCCTGCGCGGCGAGCTCCTCGGGCGCGAAGCCCACCCACGCGAGGAGCCCGAGCGGCAACGGGTTCACGCCCGTCGCGGCGCGCGCCCCGATGGCGTCCTTCGCGCGCACCGAGAGATCGACGCCGAGCTCGCGGCCTTCAGGGAGCGTCGCGGCCCACGTGAGGAGCGCCTGCCACCGCGCCGCGTGAGGGCGCACGTCGGCGCGCTCGTCGAGGAGGGCGCCGATCCAGCCCGTGCCGCTGCACCCCATCTGCACGGTGACGTCGCGCGCGCCCGCTGCGAGGGCGACGCGCGCGGCGTGGAGCGTGTGCGTCGCGCGCGTCGGAGGCTCGAAGGGCGGGTTGCCCGCGCGCAGATCGAGGTGCGGCGCGGCGCCGAAGGAGCACGCGAAGCGCACCTGACGCCAGATTCCCGTGACGCCCGCGCGCGTCGGCGGCGCCGCGAGCACGAGGGGACGCTCTCCGCCGAGCGACATCGCCACCGGAGACGCGAGCGCGGAGCCCGTGACGGCGAGCGCGATCTTGTCGTCGTCGATCCCCTCGGCGCGCGCGGCGTCGGAGAGGCCGAGCAGAAACGCGCGCTCGTGGAGCGACTGACGCGTGACCTCTTCGACCGCGGCCTCACGCGGCGCCCGATGCGGCGGCGCCTGCGCGGGAACGTCTCCGCGCGCGTCGGGGTGATGATCGATCTCGAAGGGATCGTCACGGAGCACCGCGGGCGGACCGTGACCGACGATCACGCGCGCGACGGTTCCGTCGTTCGCGTGCGGACCGAGCGCGGCGACCGCGGCGCGCACCCACTCGGCGCACGCGCGTCGATACGCGGCCGACGCGACGGAGGGCAGCGGCGAGAGGCCCGGCAGGTCGAGCACGTAGACCGGGTTCTGCCGCCGCGTGCGGGCCTGAGAGGCTCTGTCGCGCAGCACGCGATCGGGCAGACCGAGCGACGACACATCGCTCGTGGGCCACGGACCGAGGCGCACCACGGCGCGCATCCCCTCGCCCGCGACGATCGCGAGGAACGCGCGCACGTCGAGGTTGCGCGAGGTGAAGTCGAGGCGCCCGTCGGGGAGCGTGTGCTCGCGCCACACGAGGGGCACGTCGATGGCGTTGAACCCCAGCGACGCGAGGGCGCGCACGACACGGGGCCAGAGCGAAGAATCCAACGTCGAGAACCGCACCATCGCGGCGCGCAGCGGGGCACTCACGGGGTTTCGGACGGTACACCATCGCGCCGCGCCTTTCGTGGTAATCGAAGCGCCCTCGCATGAAGTCCGCGCCCACCGCCGCGCGCCTCGTCGGCGCCCTCGCAGCCGCGCTCGTCGCCGTGAGCTCCGCGGCCCTGTGGATCCGCATGGCGCACGCGGGGCCCCTCGCGATCTCGTTCTATCGCCTCGTGTACGCGACGGCGCTGCTCTCGCCCTTCGCGCTCGGCGCGGCGCGGCGCGAGCTCCCGGCGGTCCCGCGGCGCGACCGGTGGCTGATCGTGGGGGCGGGCGTGGCGCTCGCGTTCCATTTCGCGGCGTGGATCGCGAGCCTCGCGCCGTCGTCACCCGTGGCGACGAGCGTGGCGGCGAGCGCGACGCTGGTGGCGATCCACCCCGCGCTCGTGGCCGCCGCGACGCCGTGGATCACGGGCGGCCCGTTCCCCCGCCGCGCGGTGCCGGGCATCGCGCTGGCGCTGCTGGGTTCCGCGGTGATCGCGTGGGGAGACCGCCGCGGACATCACCGCCTCACGGGCGACCTGCTGGCCTTTCTCGGCGCGGTGGCGGGCGCCGCGTACTTCGTGCTCGGCGGGAGGCTCCGTCGCTCGCTCGGGCTCATGGCCTACGTGCTCCCGGTGTACGGCATCGCGGCGGTGACGCTGGGTCTCCTCGCGCTCGTGACGGGCGAGTCGCTGCGCATCTCTGACCCGCGCGAGCACCTTCTCTTTCTGGTGCTCGCGGTGGGACCGATGATCCTAGGCCACACGCTGCTCAACTGGGCGCTGCGCTATCTGCCCGCGTGGGCGGTGGCGACGACGATCCTCGCGGAGCCCGTGGCGAGCACGGCGCTCGTCTTCGTGGTGCTGCGCGACGTGCCTCCGGTGACGGCCGTGGTGGGCGCGCTGCTGGTGCTCTCGGGCCTCGGCGTGATCGCGCGCAACGGACGGTGACCCTCGCCCGTCCTTCCCGCGAAGCGGGAGAGGGTGCCTGTTGGTAGCTGCCATGCCCTCACCCCGCCCTCTCCCGCCAGAGCCTGACCGCCATTGGGGAGCGACGGCGCCAGACGCTTCCCGTCGCGCCTGGGGTTCGGCCCGCGTGAGAGGACGCGTGACGCGCCCAGGGCTCGCCCCCGAGGGATGTACGCGATCGGGGGCTCGGCCTGGGCTTCATCAAGGCACGGATCACCGGTCTTCGACCGGTTCAGAAGGCATGGCGAGGCTCTCTCTGCTGAACCTCGAAGAGGGTGATCCGTGCCTCGTCATAGCCCAGGCTGAGCCCCCGATCGTGTACATCCCTTGGGGGCGAACCCTGGGCGCGTCACGCGCGTATCTCCTGGGCGCGTCACGCGCGTATCGCCCTGGGCGCGTCACGCGCGTATCGCCCTGGGCGCGTCACGCGCGTATCGCCCTGGGCGCGTCACGCGCGTATCGCCCTGGGCGCGTCACGCGCGTCCCTCTCACGCGGGCCGAACCCCAGGCGCGACGGGAAGCGTCTGGCGCCGTCAACTCCCCAATGGCGGTCAGACTCCAGACGCGGGAGAGGGTGACGACGTCTCGGGGTGCGATCCCAGACGCTGAAAAAGTGCATTGATTGGAGGATGGTCCTCGCCATGTCGCTCGCACGCTCGGAGACTCGCTCGCGCGCTCGACGACTCCCTCTCCCGCCTCTGGCGGGAGAGGGCGGGGTGAGGGCATGGCAGCTACCAACGGGCACCCTCTCCCGCTTCGCGGGAGAGGGACGGGGAGAGGGTCAGCGATACATGCGATCGATGCGCGCCTCGGGGTCGCCCGGGTCGAGCGCGAGGAGCGCCGCGTAGAAGCACCACTCGAAGGGCTTCATCACGACGTACACGGCGTCGGCCATCCAGCGGCGTCGGAGGTAGCGGCTCACGGGCAGACCGAAGCGGTCGTAGACGCGCCGACACCACGCGCCGAAGCGAGGCCACCGCGTGTGGAGCAGATCCTCGAACGCGTTGGCCACGGCGAGCTGACGGTTGACGATGATGGGGTTCCCGTTGCGCACGCCCATGCGCTCGGGACGCACGAGCCACGGATGTCCCTGCGCTGCGACGGTGCAGAGGTAGTGGCAATCGTTGTGAACCACCGTGACGGCGACGCGCGAGAACGTGTGCCCGCACGTGTCCGTGAACGCCACCACGGCCGCGCCGCGCCGTCCGCCGAGGAGCGCAGAGAGCACGCCGTACGCGCCGAGAAGCGCGGGCGTGAGGGCCGCGGCGCGCGCCATCCACGCGCGGCTCATCACGGGCGGAGGCGCTTCTTCGGGCGCGAGCTCCACGTGGCGATAGACGTCCGCGGCGAGCGGCGCGGGCTCCGTCACGCGCTCCTCTTCGCCGCGACGCTGGAGCCGTTCGCGGAGCTCGCCCGCGAAGAGCGCGACGGTGAGCCACGGCGCGACCACCGGCAGCCCGAGCGGAAACACCGCGAGTCCCACCACGAGGAAGCTCGCGCCGAGCTGAACGCCGAGCGCCGCGTGAAGGACGCCCCCCACCATCATCAGCGAGAGCGTGAGGGCCTCGACCGCGGGCGGGAGCCGATCGGGCCTCCGTCGCGAGAGCGCGAAGGCGAGCGCCACGACGACGTGCAGCGCGAAGGGCGCGAGCACCCACGGCTCGGCGAAGGCGCGGAACATGTCCATGTCCTCGCCGCACGACTCGTTGCGAACGCACGTCGCCGAGAGGATGTGATTGACCCCGAGGCCCCACACGGGGAGCGCCGCGAGCACGAGCGCGGCGTACGCGATCTGATAGCGCCTCGGGCCCTTCGCGCGGACGCGCTGATACCCGCGCACGATCGCCCAGACGACGAACGCGAAGAGCACGAGCCCCGCGACGCCGCCGAGCCCCCGCACGCCGCTCGACGCGAGGGAGTACAACCCCACGCACGGCGGCAGCGCCCACCCCACGATGGTGAAGGTCACGAGCGCGACATCACGGAAGCGAGAGCGCGGATTCATCACGGCCGAGCGTATCGCAGAGGCCGCATCGCGCGACGCGCTCCGTCGCCGAGCGGTCACGGCGCGCGGGCCGGATGTCGAGAAGTCGAGATGAGCGACGCGGCCGTGCGACCATCGCGCGTCCCATGACGAAGCGTGCAGGAAAGAGCGGAGTGCTCGTCGCCATCGAGGGCATCGACGGCGCAGGAAAGACCACCCAGACCGCGCGCATCGCCGAGGCGCTCGAGCGCGAAGGCTACGAGGTCGTGTGCACCCACGAGCCCACCGACGGCCCCCACGGTCGCAGGCTGAGGGCCTCGGCCACCACGGGGAGGCTCTCGCCCGAAGAAGAGCTCGAGACCTTCGTGGCCGACCGCACCGAGCACGTCGCGACGCTGATCCGTCCGTCGCTCGCGGCGGGGCGCGTGGTGCTCGTCGACCGCTACTACTTCTCGTCGATGGCCTACCAGGGCGCGCGCGGTCTCGATCCCGCGGAGATCCAGAAGCGCAACGAGGCCATCGCGCCGAGGCCCGACCTGCTGGTCATCCTCGAGGTCGACGCGAAGGTGGGCGTCGAGCGCGTGAACACCCGCGGCAAGGGCAACCTCTTCGAACGCGAAGACGACCTGCGCCGCGCCGCGCGGATCTTCGACGCGGTGACCGAGCCGAAGCCCATGCGCATCGACGCGACGCTCCCGCGCGAAGAGATCACCGCGAGGATCTTGAAGGCGCTCGAGCCGTTGCTTGTGGTGGAGACTGCGTAGCGGAGCGGCGGGTCAGCGAGGCCAGGTGACGGTCGGATACGCGGGGCCCGGGCGCGCGAAGTAGTAGCCCTGGAGCAGCGGGCATCCCATGGTTTCGAGGGCGCGGAACTCGGCGTTGGTCTCGATGCCTTCGGCGATGACCTCGGCGCCGAGCTCGCGGCAGAGGGTGATCACCGCGGAGACGAGCTTGGCCTTGGTGGGCGACGTGTCGATGTTGCGCACGAGCTCCATGTCGATCTTCACGACCTCGGGCTGCAGGAGCACGAGGCTCTGGAGCCCGGCGT
The DNA here is from genome assembly GCA_046351535.1 of Polyangiales bacterium. GTDB lineage: Bacteria > Myxococcota_A > Polyangia > Polyangiales > CAISKJ01. Next base: position 159,636 of record JAXLYG010000027.1, on the reverse strand, counting down.
AGCCCGCGCCGAGGTCGTCGACGGCGATGCGGTACCCGAGGGCGCGCAGCGCGGTGACCTTGTCTCGCACGGCCTTCATGTCGGTGAGCGAGGCGCGCTCGGTGATCTCGAGCACGACGCGCGACGCGAAGGTCGACAGCGGCGAGTCGGCGGAGAAGAGGTCGTCGTCGTCGAGGGAGCTCGGGTGGAGGTTCACGAGCACCACGAGCTCGGGCGACTCGCGGAGCATCACGGCGACGCGCTCGCGGATGAGGCGGTCGAGGTTGACCGACTGCGAGAGGCGCTCGGCGAGCTCGCAGAAGGCGCCGCCGTGGGGCACCGAGGGCTCGTGCGTGCGGACGAGGCACTCATACGCGAAGACGCTGCGACGGGACGCGGCGACGACGGGCTGGAGCGCGACCCAGAGGCCCTCGACGGCGCGGTCGTAGCGGTCCTGGAGGCCCACGAGCTCGGGGTCCGGCGGGGGGACGAGCGACGGGGGCTGGAGCACGCGGTCGCGCTGGTGCGCGATGGCCTCGTGGAGGCTCGCGACGATCTCCTTGTTGGTGCAGGGCTTCTGGAGGAAGCGGAAGATGCCCCCGTGGTTGACGGCCTGGATGGCCGTGTCGAGGCTCGCGCGCCCCGTGAGGAGCATGCGAACGATGAAGGGCTGCTCCTTGCGGATCTGCGCGAGGAACTTCGACCCGCTCATCTCGGGCATCTCCTCGTCGGAGACGACCACGTCGAACTCGTGCTCGGCCAGGAGGGCGCGCGCGTCTTCGATCGTGTTGGCGGTCATCACGTCGAAGGGCTCGAGCGAGAGCGCCCGCCGCATCGCCGTCGTGAGGTCCCTGTCGTCGTCCAGGAACAGGATCTTCGCGCGCTTCACGCGCTGTTCGGTCACCCTCTCGGCGGTCATCGTCATCGGAGCCTCGCACAAGAGCACAACGGCGCGCGAGGCCCGGAGCCTGAGCGCCCGCACGCACCGAACTGATTTTCCTCACCAGACACCCGGGCGCTGTATCGTCGCGACCGATGGCATCGCACGACGTTTCTCCGCCCAACGTGACGGTGGTCCAGCGCGACCCCCTCGGGGCCACGGTCTCGGCCACGCGCCGGAGGCCGCAGCTCCGTTGGACCGACGGCTCGGGGCCCCACACGTCTCCCCTCGACGGCCGCGCGGTGGCGGGCTCCGCGACGGGCGTCGACGTCGCTGTGCAAGACCCGGCCGTCTCCCGCCTCCACGTCGAATTCGAAGCCCGCGACGACGGCGTGTGGGTGCGCGACCTCGGGAGCCGCAACGGCACCTTCGTCGAGGGCGTGCTGGTCCAATCCGCGCGCGTGCCCGACGGAGGCCGCGTGCAGGTCGGCTCCACCACGTTCACCGTGAGCTACGAGTCGTCGCCCGCCGTGGTCGACCTCTGGCCCGACGAGCGCTTCGGGCCCCTCCTCGGCCGCTCCGTGGCCATGCGCGAGCTCTTCGCGCGCCTCGCCCGCGTGGCACCGACGGACTCCACCGTGCTCCTCCACGGAGAGACGGGCACGGGCAAGGAGCTCGTCGCCGAGGCCATCCACGCGGCCTCGCCGCGCGCGCAGCAGCCCTTCGTCATCGTCGACTGCGGCGCGCTCCCCGAGAACCTCCTCGAGGGCGAGCTCTTCGGCCACGCGAAGGGGGCCTTCACGGGCGCCGCCAACGCGCGCGCGGGCGCCATCGAGACGGCCGACGGGGGCACGGTCTTCCTCGACGAGATCGGCGAGATGCCCCTCGCGATGCAGCCCAAGCTCCTGCGCGCGATCGAGTCTCGCGCCGTGCGCCGCGTGGGCGAGAGCAACTACCGCAAGGTCAACGTGCGCTTCATCTCGGCCACGCACCGCGACCTCCGCACGATGGTCAACGCGGGCGCCTTCCGCGAAGACCTCTACTTCCGCCTCGCGGTGCTGCCCATCACCATCCCCCCGCTGCGTCAGCACACCGAGGACATCCCCCAGCTCGTGCAGCACTTTCTCCCGCAGGGCGCGGCCTCGGCGCTGCCGCCCGAGCTCGTGCGAGAGCTCTCCGCGCGCCCGTGGCTCGGCAACGTGCGCGAGCTGAGAAACTTCGTCGAGCGCGCCGTCGCCCTCGGCGCGAAGGAGGCCCTCGCGATGGCCTCCGACGCCCGTCCGCGGGGCCCCGACGCGGGGGCGACACCCTTCTCCGTCGACCTCGATCAACCCTTCAAAGACCAGCGCGAGCGCTGGCTCGACCACCTCGAGCGGGCCTACATCTCGGGCCTCCTCGAGCGTCACCACTGGAACGTCTCCGCCGTCGCGCAGGCCGCGGGCCTCGATCGGACGTACGTCCACAGGCTCATTCGCAAGCACGACCTCGAGCGCGCGTGATCGCGCATTGACGTCGCAGCCCTCGCGGCGATACTCCGCCGCCATGAGCGACACCCCCGAGAAGCCCGCACACGGTCACGGTCACGCGCAGGGTCACGGCCCCGGCGCCGAACCCGAGGCCCCCCTCGACGTGCGCGAGCGCGGCGCGCCCATCAACGGCGAAGCCCAGCACATGGACCGTCGGCTCTTCATGCAGCTCCTGGCCTTCGAGACCTCGGGCGACCCGAGCGTCGAGGCGCAGAAGCTCGGCGCCGACCTGCGCGACGCGAAGGTCCCTTCGGTGATCTACGCCGACGTGAACCACCCCCGCGGCCTCGCGGCGCTCACCTGGTCCGAAGACGCGTCGCTCTTCGTCCACGCGGCGCGGCCGGTGTTCGCGCGCCCCTCGCTCACGCCGCGCCCCGAGCTCTCGATGCTCGCCCGCACGTACAGCTCGGGCTTCGAAAGCGACCTGAAGTTCTGGCTGCTCGAGCGCCCGGTGAACACGGTGCTCAACGCCGCGTGGCCCTGGGCCGTGTGGTACCCGCTCAAGCGCAAGGGGGCCTTCAACCGCCTCGACCCTCGCGAGCAGGGGGGCATCCTCCGCGAGCACGGCACCATCGGCCACCGGTACGGCTCGGCGGACCTCGCGCACGACATCCGCCTCGCGTGTCACGGCCTCGACGCGAACGACAACGAGTTCGTGGTGGGCCTCGTGGGGCGCGAGCTGTACCCCCTCTCGCACGTCGTCCAGTCGATGCGAAAGACGCGGCAGACCGCGGAGTTCATGGACCACATGGGTCCCTTCTTCGTGGGCCACGCGGTCTGGCGCAACGGCTGATCAAAAACGGCTTCCGGCGCGACCCGACGTTCGACTAGACTCCCGCGCCGATCTCTCACAGTTCCATCAGGGGAGCGTTTCGATGCACGAAGAAGACATGGCGATCCTGAAGTCCCTCGTGGTTGTTGCCTGGGTCGACGGACGCGTCGCCGACGAGGAGAAAGAGCACATCGAGGCGCTCATCAACGCCTTCGGCGCGAACGACGCCGAGGCCGAGGCGGTGCGCGAGTTTGCCAAGACGCCTCGCACCCTCGCCGACATCCCCATCACCGAGCTCTCGGCCGACGACCGCCAGACGCTCCTCAACCACGCCGTGGTGCTCACGTACATCGACGGCGAGCAGAGCAGCGAAGAGAAGCAGCTCATCACCGACCTGCGCGCGGCCCTTCGCATCCCCGACCCCCTGGCCTCGCACATCGTCTCGGCCGCCGAGGCCCGCGTGAAGCGCCTCCTCCAGCTCAACGCCTGAGCCCCGCGTCGCGCAGCGCTCCCGCGCGCCCGCCCCGCCTCCTCCCACAGCCCACAAAAAAACCGCTCCGCGGCCTTCAACGGCGGCGCTCCCTCGCGGCGAGCGCCTCGTCGGTCACCGCCCCGTCGCTTCGAAGTCCGCTACGGTCCAGCTCAAGGGATTTCAGCGTCCGCCGTGAAACACAGGTGCAACGGCATCAGTGGGCCACGTGGGTTTCGCCGCTGCCACGGGAGACGTGTGTGCGTCGCCCGGACGTGCGCCCGCGGGAGACCGAGCCATGCGCGCGATGCACCTGTTTTTCCCCGTCCTGCTGCTCGCCTGCGCGAGCGACGCGCCACGCCCCGCGGCGCAGCGCACGACCTCGGCGGACAACACCGACTCAACGCTCCTCGGCTGCGAAGACGTTGACGGCGACGGGTTCGGACCGATGTGCGCGCCCGGCGAGGACTGCGACGACGAAGACCCCGCGGTGACCGACGCCTGCTACCGCTGCATCGTGCCCAACCAGGGCTGCAGCTGCGAGATGGACGCGCGCCCCGCGGCCTGCGACGTGGACACCAACGGTCAGGTCACGCCGGACACCTGCTACATCGGCCAGCGCACCTGCATCCAGGGCGTCTGGGCCGGCTGCATCGCCTACGCGCCGCGCTTCAACTGACCTTCGAGATCAGTGCACGCCCGGAGGACGCTCGGCGTCGCTCCCGGGGCGCCCCTGCGGCGTGCCGATCTGCACCTGCGGCGGCGGCGGCGCGACGGGCGCGGCGGTCGTCGCGGGCGCCTGAACCGAGATCACCGCGCCGCTCGGGAGCTGGAGCCGACCGAGCTCGGGCGCCGCGAAGGTCGGAAAATTCAGGAAGACGAAGTGAAAGCCCTGCGACGAGGTCTCCTGCGTGATCGTGGGCTCGACGTCGGCGCGGAGCTCCACCACGAGGTCCGTGCCCCCGCGCGCCGGTCGCAGAAACGCCCGCGCCACCGGCGTCGGAAAGGCCTCCGTGATCAGCGCGCGGCGGTTGTTCGACAGCAGGATGCTCGCCGCCGGGATGCGGAACACCCGCGTGCGACCGTTGCGCGTGGCCTCTCCCACGGGCTGCGGTGACGTGAGCACCACGAAGAGCCGCGAGCCGCCGGGCACCATCTGAAAGCCCGGCCACGCCACGCGGGTCGCGCCGCCGGGCCTCCGCGCGCGACGCAGCCCCGGAGGCACCGAGGGCATCCCCGGGGTGATCCCTCCGTACTCCTCGGGCCGACGCGCGACGACGGGCGCGGCCACACCGCGAGGCGCAGGTCCGCGCGACGGCGTGATCTGCTCCACGGTCCCGGGCGCGGGCGGGGTCCCCGGCGCGGTGAGCGTCGGCGCGGGCGTCGGCGTCGATGACGGAGAGGCCACGACCACGGGCGCCTGAGGCGGAGGGTTCGAGGTCATCACCGTGTACCCGCCCTGGGCCATCACGGCGGTCGTTGCGGTGACGCCCCACGCGAACACGATCGAGGTCAGCAGGCGCTTCATGGTCGTTGTGCGCGATCCAATCACGCGCAGCGCGACGCTGCCAAGTTCTCGCGTTCGGAGCTCCCATGACACACCACCGCGCTTTGTCGTGTCTCCGATGGGGTCTTCCAGGATCCGTCGAATCTTCGACAACGTCTCCCGAGTTCAGGCATGATCACCCGCGAGCAGCGCTGCCGTCCGTGTTCGACGGGCAATGGGGTTCAGCGGCTCGGGAGTGACGTCTCCGTGCACGTTCTTGCGCAGAATCCAAAGGCCGCGTCGGCCCCATCCCCGACGTGCGTCCACCCGCGACCGCTACGGTCATCGCTCCGTTTCTTTGCATCTCACTCAGTGATAACCAAGACAAAAGAAAATCCTGCGCGGCGCCGCGAGATCCGTCCGCACGCGGGAGAAGGCGGCGCACCGCGATGAGCCCCGCGACCACGCGCCAGTCGGGCATGGACCTCCTTCGGCTCGTCGCGATGGCGGCGGTGTTCGTCTACCACCTCGACGCGTCGTCTCCGGCGCAGACCTTCACGAGCCGCCTGGGCGACGTGGGGATCGTGCTCTTCGTGATGCTCTCGGGGTACGGCCTCGCGCGCTCGCAGGGCGACCGCCCGGTCTCGCTCGGGGCCTTCATGGCGCGCAAGGCGTGGCGGATCCTGCCCTCGTACTGGCTGAGCCTCGCGCTCATCGGCGCGGGGCTCGTCGCGCTCACGCACAAGCGACCGACGGGCCTCGACTGGGCGCTGCACATCTCGGGGCTCCACGCGCTCTGGCCCGCGAGCCCCTACGCGGCGACGGTGGCCGCGAACCTGTGGTTCCTCTCGCTCATCATGGCGCTCTACGCGGTGTTCCCGTGGCTCCACCGCGGGTTGTCGAGGGCGCCGCTCGCGTGGGGGCTCCACGGGCTGCTGCTCTCGCACTGGCTCCTCTGGCAGCTCGCGCAGCGCGTCCCCGCGGCGTCGTTCCTGCTGCACTACAGGGGCATTCACTACGTCTCGCCGTTCTTCGCGTTCAACGTGCTCCCCTTCGGCCTCGGGATGATCCTCGCGCGCGTCGCGTCGGAGCGCGCGCGCTGGCCGACGCTCGCCGCGGCCTCCCTCGTGGCGACCTACTACGCGTGCATCGGGCTCACCGACGTGGCCCTCGGCGTCGCGATCTTCGGCGCCGTGATGGTGGCCCCGAGGCTCCCCTCGCCCGCGGGCAGGCTCCTCGCGACGCTCACGGCGAGCTCCTATGAGTTCTACCTGCTCCACCACGTGCTCATGGGGCCCATCTATCGCCACTGGATGTTGCAGACCCACGAGGCGCCGCGCTGGCTCTTCGCGGTCGTCTACGCGGCCTCGCTCGTCGCGCTCTCGTCGATCGTGCAGCGCGCCTCGTCGCGGCTCACCGCGGCCGTCGCGCAGCTCGCCGCGAGGCCCACGGCGCAGCTCCGCGCCCACCACGGAACGACCTGAGACGCGTCAGTGGCGGAAGCGAGAGAGCGCGTCGAGCGCCGCGGGGAGCACCCGCGTCGACGGGGGAAAGAGCCTCCGACCCGCGCCCGGACGGAACGCCGCCATCGCGGCCTCGCCGAGCTCCCTCGCGATGGGGCGTGAGGGCGCGAGGTCCGTCGCCGAGAGCGCGTCGGACTCCCTGCCGAAGAGGGCGATGCCGCCGCCATCGCGCGCCGCGCGCGGGAGCGCCACGAGGTCGCCGAAGCGCAGGCCCACGTCCCACCGCGTCGTCGCGACGAAGCCGAGCACGCGGTCGTGCGCGACGCCGCCGCCCGCGAGCGAGACGCCCTCGAGCTCCGCGGGCGACGCGACGCCGAAGCGCTCGAGCACCGTCGCCGCCGCGTCGATCACGCCCACCACACCGCTCACGCGAACCGCGGGAAAACCAGGGCCTCGCGCGAGGATGAGCGTCTCCGAGATCGAGCGCTGCGTCATGGGTCCGTCGCCCACGGCGCGCCCCTCGCCGAGCGCCACGCCGCGGTCGCCCACCACGATCACCGCCGTGTCGTCGTCGAGGTTGTGATCTCGAATGCGCTCCATGAGCTGCCCGAGGCCGCGGTCGACGGCGAGGAGCGAGGCGTCGTAGAGGGTGCCGAGGCGCTCCATGTCGGCGGGCGCGAGCTCGACGCCCTCGGGGCGCTGACGGAGCCCGTACACGGCCGTGCGAGAGGGCGTCATCGTGCCCTCGTAGGGCCTCGGATCGAGCGCGACGACGTCTTCGGGCGTGGGGTCGAGCGGGAGCACGCCCGCCCTCGTCACGATGAGCGTGAAGGTGTTCGCCGCGCGTCGCGTGATGAGGTCCTCGGCGGCGGCGGTGAACATCCAGTCGGGGTGGCAGGTGGCGGCCTCCGCGGCGCAGGTGTTCCGCACGCGCACGGCGCGGTCTGCGCCGCTGCCCACCCAGGCGATGTCGTCGGTGTAGGCCACCGCGTCGATCCCCGCGGCCGAGAGCGCGGAGACCATCGTCGGCGCCTCGTCGTCGAGCGCGTCGGTGAGCTCGCTCACGTGGTGAAGGTCCGCGGGCAGGCCCGTCGTGGCCGAGACCATCGCGCTGAACTCTCGCGGCGCGGGCGCCTGCGCGACGGCGACGGTCCCCTCGGCGCTCAGCCGCGAGAAGCCTCCGCCCGTGAGGTGATCCGAGAGCGTCGGGAGCACGCGGTCGACGCGGAGCCCCCGCACCACGACCATCACCACGTGACGAACCGAGGCGCGCGGCGTCGCCCCGTTGCCCGCCGTCGCGGCCCGCGGAGAGGTCCCCGGCGGCGTCGTGTGGCGCAGCGACGGAGCGGCCACGGCGAGGCGCGCGTCTTCGCTCCCCTCGGCCGAGAGCGTGAGTCGCACGGGGCGTCCGCCGAAGGACGAGAGGTCGATCGCCGCGTCGTGCCACGCGCCGTTGGGGGCGATCTCGACGCGCTCCTCGATGGGCTCCTCGCCGTCGGTCTCGGCGCGCATCACGGCCACCACGGGCGCGCCGGGGCGAGCGCCGCGGGCGCCCTCGGCGGCGATGGAGGCCGTCCACATGGTCCGCGTCGGGAGGATCATCAGCGTCGAGAGGCGCGTGGGCGCGTAGAAGGTCAGCGCCCGCCGCGGCGTGCGCTCGGCGGCGACGTCGTTCACGAGGTCGGCCACGCGCGCGGGCGGAACCTCCCTCCGCGCGATGTGGACCCAGTCGATCTGCGCGGCCACGGGCGAGAGCACGCCGGGCACCGCGCGGGGCGTGCCGAAGCGCAGCTCGACGTCGGCCGTCGACCGCGCGAAACGCCCTGCTGGAACGGGCAATGTGATGATCGTCGGGGCGCCGTCTTGCGGGAGGTTCATCGCGCGCACGAGCACCCCGTCGACCATGAGCGCGACGCCGCGCGACGAGGCCCTCCGCACGCGCAACCGCACCGACGTCGGCGGGTCGCCCTCACCGATCGGAACGCGCAGCCGGAGCCGCGTGCCGACGCTCACCCAGCTGTCGCCGTTCACGGTCTCCGAGGGCAGCGCCGCGGCGCTCACCACGTAGGCCGCGGCCTGGCGCTCGCCGAGGTCGACCACGGGCCCCGCCGAGTCGATCACGCCCTCGCGGAACACCTCCGTGAGGTCGATCACCTCGTCGGCGCGCGCGGCCGCCCTGGCCGCGACCGACGCGTCGGCCGCGGGCGCGGGCGGCGTCGCGTCGGAGCCCGAGCCCCTGCACGACGAGCACGCGGCGAGCGCGCAGGCTGCCATCGCAAGGCTCGCGATCGCGCGCACGGCCACTACTGCCCCGACGGGACCTGGAGCACGAGCGCCTGCCCCGCCCGCACGGTCGCGAGTCGATACCGCGTGCGCCCCTCGATGATGAACCTCACGGCGTGCATCCCTTCGGGCAGCGACGAGGTCAGCGGGAGCGCCTGCGTCGGCCGCGCGTCGACCTGCACCGTCACCGCCCGCGCGGGCGTCGGCGGGAGCACCACGAGGAGCCCCTCGCGCGGCGCGAGCGCGCCGCCGTCGAGCCACGCCGCGACCGGGTGATACCCCGCGGCCGGCGCGTCGACGCGCGGCGCCACGGTGGCCCCCACGTTCGCGGGCAGCGCGCTCGCGTCATCGGAGGCCGTCGCCCCGGCGTCGCTCGCCTCGGGCGAAGGCGCCTCCGCGGGCGCGCCCTCGATGGGCGTCGGTTCGACGGGCGTGGGCTCCGCGTCGGCGGAGGCCTCGGGCTGGAGCAGCGTCTCCGGCGGGATCGTGCGCGAGAGGTACCAGCGCACGCCGTAGTAGCTCCCCGCGAAGGCCGCGCCGACGCCGAGGAGGAGCAGCGCGGGGCGCATCGACCAGCCGTCACCGTCGCGCTGCGGCGGGCGAGACTGCGGTCGCGCGGGCGGCGCGGTTCCCGGCGCTGCGATGCGGATCGGGTCCGCCGAGGCGTTGCGGATCGCCTCGAACGCGTCGCTGTGGTCTGACTCCGTGGCGGCCTTCTGCGGCCCCGTGACGTCGGCCTTCGGCGGCTTGGGACGCGCGCCCGACCGGGTCTGCGTCGCCTGCAACGGCGGCGTCGGCGGCCGCGTCCTCGTGCCCGGCGACGACGTTCGCTCCCCGGGCTCGACCGACGCGCGGCGCTCCTTCGCGGCGCGGACGTCGGAGGTCTCGAGCGACGCGCGCTCCGCGGCCTCGTCGGAGGCCTTCGCAGCCGCGGCGACCTTCGTCCCGCCGGGCCTCGACTCGCGCGAGACCCGAGACTCCGTCGAGATCCTCGGCGCCGCGGGCTTCGAATCGCTGAGGGACCTGGGCTCCGTCGAGGGCTTCGAATCGCTCCTCGGCTTCGGCTCCGCCGAGGGCTTCGAATCGCCCGCGGGGTTGGAGCCCCGCGCGGGCGCGGCGTCGTTCGTCGATGCGTCGGCCACGAGCGACTGCTTGAGCGCGTCGAGCACGCCGTCGGGGAGCTCGCTCGTGTGGGCGACCTCCTCGTCGAGCGAGGCGAGGGCCTGACGGGCGTCGAGGTTCGAAGGGGCCGTGGTGGCGAGCTCCTCGCGCTCCCTCGGCGGAGAGGGCACCGAGGGGACCCTGCGCGTCTCCGCGCGATCGGACACCGCGCGATCGGAGTGGCGCGCCTCGCTCGACGGGATCGAGGCCGCGATGAGCCGCGCGGGCATGGGCATCGCGGGCGTGCGCGTCGCCTCGAACGCGTCGATGATCTCGGGCAGCGGCGGCAGGTCGTCGGCGGCCGCGTCGTCGGCGGGATGCGCCTCCGGCGGCGGCGACGGGAGCGCCGGGGTGGGCGCGTTCCACCGCGAGTTCGGGTCGTCGTGCACGGAGTCACGGAGCTCGCGCCACACGGCGTCTGCGAGCGAGGCCGCGGCGTCGTCGTCGACGCTCACCGTGGCGCGCTTCGAATCGGGCTTCGCCTCCGCCGCGGCCTTCTTCGCGAGGAGGTCGGGGCGCACCTCGGAGAGCGCGGGCGGCGCGGCGCTCTCGATCGACGACATCCGCACCGCGGTGAGGTCCTCGCCGCGCGTGTCGAACACCCGCTGGATCGCGCCCCGGCGCGCGAGCTCGACGAGCACGGGCTCGAGGTCCGACGGCGCCATCGCGTCGCGCAGGATGAGGTCCCGCGGAGACTCCCCCGCGGCCACGCGCTCGACCACGGCGCTCATGCGGGCGGGCAGCGTGCGCGCGTAGGCCAGCGCGGCCTCACGGTCGATCTCGACGCGCACCACCTCGAGGAGCGACGGCCCCGAGAGCGCGGCTTCGAGCGCCCCGAGCCGACGCGCGCAGCGAGAGAGCACCTCGGAGACGGGGCCCTCGAGGTTCTCGCGCACGTGGGCCTTCGAACGCGTCACGGCGAAGCGCGCCGACGACGCGCCGAGCACCGGCACGAGCGCGGCCTCTCCGCGCAGGAGCGAGCCGTCGTGCGCCGTTCGAAGCGCCGACGCGAGCGCGCGCCCCCGCACGTGGAGCTCCGTCACGCTCCACGGGTCGGAGACGGTCACCGTCGCGTCGCCGAGCGAGGCCGCGGCCACTTCGAGCAGCGCCGCGAGGCCGACGCGCTCGAGGCGCCCGCGCACCTCGGCGGCCCCGGTGAGCGCCGCGACGCGCTCCAGGAGCCTCACCCGCAGCCGGATCGCGTCGCGAGCGCGCGCGAGGATCACCGCGCCGCCGGCCTCTTTTCGCAGGTACCCCTGCGCCTGCGCGCCCATCTCGCGCATGCGCACGAGCAGGTCGTCGCGCCACGAGAGCAGCACCACGGGCGTGTGCCGCAGCGTCGGATCACGGCGGATCGCCTGACAGAGCCCGAAGCCGTCGAGGCCCGGCATCACGATGTCGGAGATCACCAGGTCGGGCTGGATGCGCCGCGCGATGCCGAGCGCGAGCTCGCCGCTCGTGCACTCGGTCACGTTGGCGCCCGCCTCGCGGAAGAGCGTCGCGAAGTTCGCGACCACCGCGGGGTCATCGTCGACGACGAGCACCTTGCGGCCGGGGAGCGGGTCGTCGCCCTCGACCTCGGCGCGCTGCGCGCCCTCCTCGCCGGGCGTCACCACGCTCGTGCCGGGGAGCCCGCGCGGCGCCGCGGGGAGTTCGAAGCGCACCGCGCCCTGCGAGCGACGCTCGACGACCTCGCGGATCCGCGCGATGGCCTCCCACGCCGCGGCGAGCACCTCGTTGCCCCCGCCGAGCGGGATGCGCGCGCCGCGCGCCCTCGGAGACGCGGCGGCCACGATGCCCCGGCGGATCTCGTCCTGGAGCACCCGCGCGAGCTCGTCGAGGGTGACATCCCCGAACTCGTGCGCGCCGGCCACGGGGTTCGCCGCGCCGCCCACGATGCGTTCGAGCGAGTCCCACAGGGCCGCGCCGTCGGTGTTGTCGGCGAGCACCTCGGCGGCCTCGGGGATGCGCTCTCGCACCTCGTCGAGCGCCTCGCCCGCGGGCGCGACGAGCACCACGGGGAAGAACTCCGTGAGGGGATCGGCGCGCAGCGTCGCGAGGAGGCCGGCGCCGTCTGCGAGGCCGGCCATCTCGGCGACGATCACGTCGGGGGCGGCGTCCTTCGCGCGCTGCGCGGCGTCTCCGGCCGTGCGCGTCACGAGCAGCTCGACGTCGGGCGGCAGCGCCTCGTGGAGCGCGTTGGCGCGCGCGGAGCTCCCCACGAAGAGGATGTGAACCGCCGCGCCGTGGCCCGCGCCGACGCCCTTTCGCAGCGTCGTCCCCGGCGGGAGCGTGCGGTACGGCGTGGGGCGCCCGTCGGCCGTCGAGGTCTCCGCGGTGCCCGAGAGGTCCGGCGGGAGGGTGATCTTCGCCGCGACGCGCTGCGACCCCGCCGCGGGGATGCGCACGGTGGCCGCGCGCGAGGCGTCTTCGCGGGTCCCCGTGGGGCCTGCGGAGGGCGTGGCGGCGGGCTCCTGCGTGTCGCCCTCGATGCAGTGCGAGAACGAGGCGATGTAGCCCGCGAGGCTGTCGATGTGGGGGCGCGCGAGGGTGGGCATCGCGCGCGTGGCGTCGAGGATGTCGACGCACGCGACGAGCGCGTCGGAGAGCCGCGTGAGCTGGTAGGAGCGCGCGAGCGTATAGAGCGCGTGCAGCTTTCGCCGGAGCTCGTCGCGCATGCGCGTCGAGCGGGGGTCGGCGATGAGGGCGCCGAAGGTCGCCTTGATCTCCACCACCTTGCGGGGAAGGCTTCGGACGAACCCCGTCCTGGGGTCTTCGGAGCTGTCGCGGGGGGAGTTCGATTCCATTCGGTGCGTTGATCGACGCGACCGCGAGGCTATCGCCACGCGCGGATCACCGCCAGTTTCCCGACGAGCGATGGCGCTTGTAGTGCTACACCGCGCCCCGCAGGAGCGTCACCGTGAAGTTCATCGATGAAGTGGAGATCAGCGTCGCAGCGGGCGACGGAGGCAAAGGCGCAGTGTCGTTCCGTCGGGAGGCGCACGTCCCCTTCGGCGGCCCTGACGGCGGCGACGGCGGCAAGGGGGGCGACGTGGTGATGGTCGCCGACCAGGGGCTCAACACCCTCGTCGAGTACCGCTTTCGCCCGCGCTGGGAGGCCCCCCGCGGCGAAGGCGGCCAGGGCTCCGACTGCAACGGCCGCAAAGGGGAGGACAAGACCCTCCGCGTCCCCGTGGGCACCGTGATCATCGACGCCGACACGGGCACCGTGCTCGCCGACATGCACGAGCCCGGCGCGACCTTCATCGTCGCCCGCGGCGGCCGCGGCGGCCTCGGCAACATGAACTTCGCCACCCCGTGGGACCGCGCCCCCCGCCGCGCCCAGCCCGGCGAGCCCGGCGAGACGAAGCGCCTGCGCATGGAGCTTCGCCTCCTGGCCGACGTGGGGATCCTCGGCTTTCCCAACGTGGGCAAGAGCACCTTCATCGCCTCGGTGTCGCGCGCGAAGCCCAAGATCGCCGACTACCCCTTCACCACCCTCGTGCCCAACCTCGGCGTGGTGCGCATCGACGAGAACCGCAGCTTCCTCATGGCCGACATCCCCGGGATCATCACCGGCGCGTCGCAGGGCGCGGGCCTCGGGATCCGCTTCCTCAAGCACGTCGAGCGCACGCGGGTGCTCCTGCACCTCGTGACGCTCCAGGGCGACGACATCGACCTCGCGGCGCGCTACGACGCCCTCATGCGCGAGGTCGAGCAGTTCGACCCCGAGCTCGCGAAGCGCCCTCAAATCGTGGCCGTCTCGCAGATCGACCTCCCCGACGCGCGCGCCGCGTGGGAGCTCGCCCGCCCCGAGTTCGCCGCCCGCGGCATCGAGCTCCGCGGCGTCTCGGCCGTGACGGGCGAGGGCGTGCGCGAGGTGCTCTTCGCGCTCGACGCGCTCGTGCAGAAGACCCCTCCCCCGCCGCCGCTCGAGGTGGGCGCGCGCTTCGAGATCACCAGCGCCGCGAAGCCCCCGCGCGACGACGACGGCGACGACGACGCGTGACCCGTCGCCGCGCGCACGCGAAACTGGACGCCCGCGGCGCGCGAGATCCACGATCACCGCCCTCACCGATGCCCTCCCTACGAAGCTCGCTGGCCGTCGCGTTCACAGCCCTCGCCGCGTCTTGCGCAACGTTGACCCCGCGGCCCGCGACCGTCACCGGCGCGGTGGGCGACACGCCGACGTACGAGGGCCGCGCGGTGTACCCGACGGCCTTCACCGATCAGCGCCTCGCGACGATCTGGAGCGAGGCGCAGCGTCAGCTCGCGGACCGCGTCCCGTCGAGCGCGGGGCTCACGTCGGCGCGCTTCAGGGAGCTCCTCACGCCCTGGGCCCGGCGGCGCGCCGACGGCGTGACCCGCCTCGACGCGCTCGCTCGCGCGCTGCCGGGGGAGCGTCCCGCGCAGGACACGCTCTTCGTCTCGATCGTCATGGCGCTCGTGCTCGACGACGTGCGCGGGCAGCTCACCGACCTCGCGCCGCCCGAGACGCTCCGCGGCAACGCCGACGCCGAGCGCGCCTGGCGAGACGCGCTCGCGGACGTCTCGTCGCCCTTCGCGCGCACCGCCCGCGACGCGTGGAGGCGCTGCGCCCGAAGCGCGTCGTCGGCGCCCGAGACGGTGCGCTCGTGGGGCGCGACCTGCGCCGAGCGGGCCGACGCCCTCGAGTCCGCGGTGGCCTCCGCGACCCCCGCGCATCGGGTGACGTCGGGCTCCGTGAGCATCCCCGCGGAGTGTGAGGGCGGCGAGTACGCGTCGCGCGCGCCGGACCCCGAGGCGCCCGCGCCCGACGAGACGCGGGGCCGTGAGATCGCCGTGGTCTACGAGGGGACGCTCTTCGAAGGCCCCGAGCGCGAGGTGCTCGTCGACGCGGTGCACGGGTGGATGTCGCGGCTCCCCGGCGCGCGGCTCGTCGCGCGAGACGAGGTGCGCGCGGCGGAGGCGCTCGTCGCGCAGCGGCGGTGGCGCGCGGACGGCCCCGTGTGCGGTCAGGCTCCGCCCGTGGCGGCGCTGCTGGCCGAGCGGCACCCGAACCTGGTGATCGCCGCGGTCGAGACGTGGTGCGGTCAGTTCGTCGACGGGAGCCGCGCGGGACAGGCCCCCGAGAGCCGCGCGGTCTGCACGCTCGCCGTCCACGCGCGGCGCGCTGGAACGGCCAACCGCGGCGGCCTCCCCGACGACGTGAGCGTCGACCTCGACGCGCCCCGCGGCTCCGTCGCGCGGTGGACCGAAGCAGTCGCGAGGCTCGGCGCGGGCAACTCGATGGCGGCGGTCTTCGGCGGCCTCGGGACCACCTCGCGCCACGCGGAGTTTCGCGTGCTCGGCTACGCCGACGACGACCCCTGGCTGCGCATCGGGACGACCCTCTACGGCGTCGGTGAGCGCGGCGACGCGCGCGACGCGCTCCTCGGCTGCGCGACGCGAGGCGGCGGCGGCGGGAGCTACCGCAACGCGTGGACGATCTCACCCACGGGCGAAGGCGGCGCGGTGCAGGTCGAGTCGATCACGGGCCCCACCGACGGGAGCGCCGCGCAGGTCGCGACCTGCCTCACCGAGCGCCTCGCGCGCGTTCGCTGGCCCTGCACGCGGAGCGGAGATCCCGCGCGCGTCGAGGCGCGGCTCTGCATCGGCTGGCGCTGAGCGGGGCCGCGGTTCAGCGAGGGCCCCAGAGCCCCCGCGGCATCGGGCGAACAGGCGTGTCGTAGGGGTTCGGCGCGAGCTGCGCGGCGCTGGCCGGAGGCCGCTGCACGCGCGTCGCAGCGGGACCGCGCGGCGCGTGGAGGCGGAGCTCATCAGCGCGATCCTTGGGCGCGCGCGCGGGTTCGCTGGTCGCAGGCGCGACGGCGACCGAAGCGTCTCCGAGCTGTGCGGTCGGGGTCTGCGCGGTCGGGGTCTGCGCGGTCGGGGTCTGCGCGGTCGGGGTCTGCGCGGTCGGGGTCTGCGCGGTCGGGGTCTGCGCGGTTGCGGGCCGTGTCGTGGGGATCTGGAGCAGGCTGATGGGCGTCGATGGGAGCGGCGTCCGCGGCGCGGCGATCATGATGGGGCGCGGCGCGGTGGTGACGGCCTCGTCGGGCCCTCTGCCGCTCACGCCCACGACGGCGCCGAGCGCGATGGCGACGGCGAAGAGCGACGCCCACACGACGCGCCGCGAGCGACGCGGAGGCTCGACGACCTCGGAGGTCTCCCACGACGCGGGCGTGACCTCGGAGACCTTGCGCGTCGCGCCGAGCGGCTGCGTCGCCACCGACGAGGGGACCACCGGAAGCGCGGGCATCACGGCGACGGGCTCGTCGACGGCGACCTCTTCGATCGACGAGAGGCCGAGGGGAATGATCGTGTGCGTGTCTTCGGAGACGGTCACCTCGGGCGCCGCGACGGGCATCACCGCGGTGCGATCGGAGATCACCGAGAGCACCTCGCGCGACGCGTTGAGGAACGCGTCCATCGAGGCGAAGCGCTTGTCGAGGTCGCGCGTGAGGGCGTGGCGCACGAGGTCGACGAACTCCGGCGCGACGCCGCGCGCGCGCTCGGCGAGGGGGAGCGGCTCGTCGTGCGTGATGCGGTAGAGGAGCTGGTGGCGGTTGGCGGCTTCGAAGGGCCGCGCGCCCGAGACGGCGAAGTAGAGCACCGCGCCGAGCGACCACACGTCGGAGCGGCCGTCGACGAGCTCGGTGTCGCCGCGCGCCTGCTCGGGAGACATGTAGTAGGCCGTGCCCATCACCTCGCCGAGCATCGTGCCCTGGAGGCTCTCTCCCTCGTCGTCGACGACGCGCGCGATGCCGAAGTCGATGACCTTGGGCGAGAGCCCCTTCGGCGTGCGCGCGAGGAAGATGTTGTCGGGCTTGACGTCGCGGTGCACCACGCCGCGACCGTGCGCGTACGAGAGCGCCTCCATCACGGGGATCACCACGCGCAGCGCCTCGGCGGCGTCCATCGGGCCCTGCGAGATCACCCGCTGCTTGAGGTCCTCGCCGTCGAGGAACTCCTCGACGATGAAGACCGTGGCGCCCTCCTGCACGAGGTCGAACACGCCGACGATGTTCGGGTGCTCGATGCGACACGCCGCGCGGGCCTCCTGCGCGAAGCGCCGCACCACGTCGGCGCGCGACGCGAGGTCGGGGCGCAGCACCTTGATCGCCACGCGGCGCGTCGTGTCGAGGTTCGTGGCCTCGTAGACCGCGCCCATGCCGCCCTCGCCGACGCTGCGCTCGAGGCGGTATTTGCCCCCTCCGAGCAGCGCTCCAAGCGAGGGGAGATCGCGTTCTGCGGCCATGTCCGTTCCCTACACAAGAAGCTAGCACCGCATTGCGCAGCGCCACAACGTACCGACAACCCGCAGCGCCACCAATTCCGCGTGGCTTTCTTTCACAGTGATGGCCGACACTCCGCGCCCATGAACGGCCTCCTCCTCGTCGACAAGCCTCGCGGCATCACGTCGCACGACGTCGTGTGGCGGGTCCGCCGCGCCGTACGCGACCGCACGGTGGGCCACGCCGGCACCCTCGACCCGATGGCGACGGGCCTCCTCGTGGTGCTCCTCGGCAAGGCGACGCGGCTCTCGGCGTGGCTCACGCTCGACCGCAAGCGCTACCTCACCACCGTGCGCTTCGGCGTCTCCACCGCGAGCCTCGACGCCGACGGCGAGGTCACCGCCCGCGTCCCCGACGGAACCCCGTCACCCTCGCCCGAGGCCGTGCGCGAAGCCGTTTCGAAGCGACTCGGGCCGATGCTCCAGGTGCCGCCCGCGGTGAGCGCGATCAAGGTCGACGGCGTCCCGATGCACGAGCGCGCCCGGCGCGGCGAGGAGGTCGAGCTCGACGCCCGCCCGGTCACGCTCGAACGCGCCGAGGTGCTCGCGGTGAGAGACCACGAGTGCGACCTCGACCTCACGGTTTCGAAGGGCTTCTACGTGCGCAGCTTCGCGCGCGACCTCGCCGCCGACCTCGGCACGCTCGGACACCTCACGGCCCTGCGACGCACGGAGTCTGGCGTGTTCACCGTGGATGAAGCCGTCGCGCCCGAGACGCTCGACGCGGCCGCGCGAGGCGACGACGACGCGCGACAGAGGGTGCTCTCGAAGGTCGCGCCGGTCTCGTCGGCCGCGCGGGCGATGCGCTCGATCACCGTCAGCGCCGACGCCGCGATCGCGCTCGGACACGGCAAGCGACTGCCCTGCGAGGCCGACGACGGCGTCGCGCTGGTGCTCTCGGAGGGCGGTGACGTGGTGTGCGTCGCCAATGTGGCCGAAGGGGTGATGACCGTGGCCCGCGGCTTCGGCGGCGCTTGACGCCGGGGGTTCTGTCAGCGACTCACCCCTGCGTGACCACACCGATGGACCGCGCGCGGCTGCGCCTCGAACGAGCGCTCGGGGCTTCGAAGGTGCTCTCGGACGCCGCCGCGTGCACGCCCTACGCGCGCGACGAGTCCGAGGCAGAAGGCGTCACGCCGCCCTGCGTGGTGCGCGTCGAGCGAGCCAGCGACGTCACCGCCGCGCTCGCGATCTGCGACGAGGAGCGCGTCCCCGCGGTGCCTCGCGGCGGCGCGACGGGGCGCACGGGCGGGGCCGTGCCGATGGTCCCCGCGGTCGTGCTCGACACGCTCCCGCTCTGTCGGGTGAAGGACATCGACCGCGCGAACCTCACGGCCACCGTGGAGCCTGGCGCGCTCACGGGCGCGTTTCAATCGCTCGTCGAGGCCGAGGGGCTGTTCTTTCCCCCCGATCCGCAGTCGGCCGAGTGGAGCTGCCTCGGCGGCAACGTGGCCGAGAACGCGGGAGGCCCGCGGGCCTTCAAATACGGGGTTACGCGCGAGTACACGCTGGGCGTCGAGGCCGCGCTCATGGGCGGCGCGACGGTGCGCGCGGGGCGTCGAACGCCGAAGGGCGTCGCGGGCTACGACGTCACCGCGCTCCTCGTGGGCAGCGAAGGGACCCTCGCGGTCTTCACCGAGCTCACGCTGCGCCTGGTTCCGTTGCCGACGGAGGTGCACACGCTCGTGGCGGGCTTCGCGAGCGTGATCGACGCGGGCCGCGCCGTGTCCGCGCTCGTCGCGAAGGGCCTCACGCCGCGGTGCATCGAGCTCCTCGACGACGTGTGCTGCGCGGTGATGCGCGAGGGCGATCCCGCGTCGCTCCCGTCGGGCGCGCGCGCGGTGCTGGTGATCGAGTGCGACGGGCGTCACCCGGGGGCCGTCGACGACGAGCTCCAGCGCGTGGGCGACGCGTGCGACGAGGCGGGCGCCACCTCGCTCACGAAGGCGAGCACGGCGGCCGAGCGCGCGGCCCTCTGGAGCGTGCGCAAGGTGATGAGCCGCGCCCTGCGCGCGCGGGCGAAGCACAAGCTCTCGGAGGACGTGGTGGTGCCGCGCACCCACGTCGCCGCGCTGCTCGCGGAGGTGCGCGTGATCGCGGAGCGCGAGCGCATCGTGATGCCCGCCTACGGCCACGCGGGCGACGGGAACCTCCACGTCAACGCGCTCTGGGACGACGACGACGAGCGCCCCGCCGTCGACCGCGCGATCGAGTCGCTCTTTCGCGCGACGCTCTCCTTCGGGGGGACGCTCACGGGCGAGCACGGCATCGGCGTGCTCAAGGCCCCGTATCTGCCGTGGGAGCAGTCGCCCGAGCTCATCGCGCTCCAGCGCCGCATCAAAGACGCCTTCGACCCGCACGGCCTGCTCAACCCCGGGAAGATCTTTCTCCCCGGCGGCCCCGCGTCTCACCGCGCCTGCTGAGCCGCGCGACCGCCCGGATCGAAGTCTCCCCAGAGGCGTTCGAACTCGCGCGCAAAGGCCGCGACGAGCGACGCGTCGGCGGTGATCACCACGTTCTCCTGGTTGTACCGCGCGGCGCTGCGCGTCCAGTTGTAGCTGCCCGTGAGCAGCCTCGCGCCGTCGAACACGGCGAACTTGTGGTGCATGTGCGCCTCGGTCTCGTCGACGCGCACCTCGATGCCCGCGCGGCGCAGGGGCGCCACGTCGGAGCCCTCGTCCATCGACTTGTCGTTGTCGCTGATGACCCTGATCGCGACGCCGCGGCGCTTCGCGTCGAGCATGGCCTCGCGGATGCGGTCGTCGGTGATCGTGAACACGCACACGTCGACGCGTCGGCGCGCGTGCGCGAACTCGTCTCGAATCGCCTCGAGGCAGTCTTCGCCGGGGCTGAAGCACGCGCGCGAAGCGCCCTCTCTCGCGGGGTTCTCGCGCGGGTTCTTCGCGGGCGCGGGGGGCGCGGGCTTCGCGGCCTCGTCTTGCGTGAGCCCCGCGAGGCGGAGCACCCACGCGAAGGTGTCGCGCATCCGCGCGTCGCGGAGCGAGGCCCGCGCGAGCACGATGGCCTGCGCGCAGAACGCGGTGACCTCGCCCTGGTCGAGCGCGCCCTTCGCGAAGACGCGCTCGATGTCGCGGCGCGTCTGCGCGGGGATGCGCGGGTCTTCGAGGGTCTTGTGCAGCAGCGCTTCGAGTTCGCGGGCGCTCATCGGTCCCTCAGCATTCGATGATGTTCACGGCGAGGCCGCCGCGGGCGGTCTCTTTGTACTTGGTCATCATGTCGGCGCCGGTCTGTCGCATCGTCGCGATGACCTTGTCGAGCGAGACCTTGTGCTTGCCGTCGCCCGAGAGCGCGAGGCGCGCGGCGTTGATGGCCTTCACCGAGCCCATCGCGTTGCGCTCGATGCACGGCACCTGCACGAGCCCGCCGATGGGGTCGCAGGTGAGCCCGAGGTTGTGCTCCATGCCGATCTCCGCGGCGTTCTCGACCTGCTCGGCCGTGCCGCCGAGCACCTCGGCGAGGCCCGCGGCGGCCATCGAGCACGCGACGCCGACCTC
Organism: Polyangiales bacterium; assembly: GCA_046351535.1. Taxonomy (GTDB): domain Bacteria; phylum Myxococcota_A; class Polyangia; order Polyangiales; genus CAISKJ01. The sequence continues at coordinate 138,787 of JAXLYG010000027.1, read as the reverse complement.
GCCCTGGCAGCCCACCTCGGCGCCCGAGATCGACGCGTTGCGCTTGTAGAGCATCCCGATCGCGCCCGCCGTGAGGAGGAAGCGCATCACCCCGTCGTCGTCGGCGTTGGGGACGAAGCGGTGATAGTAGTGCAGCACCGCGGGGATGATCCCCGCCGCGCCGTTGGTGGGCGCGGTCACGACGCGTCCGCCCGCGGCGTTCTCCTCGTTCACGGCGAGGGCCCAGAGGTTCACCCAGTCCATCGCGACGAGGGGGTCGCCCGAGCGCGTGTCGTTGCGCAGCCTGCGGTGCAGGGCCGCCGCGCGTCGTCGCACCTTGAGCCCGCCGGGGAGGATCCCCTCGCGCTCGCAGCCGCGACGCACGCACGCGTGCATCGCGCGCCAGATCCTCGCGGCGCCCTCGCGCACCTCGGCCTCGGTGCGCCAGGCCTTCTCGTTCTCGAGCATCAGCGTCGCGATCGAGAGGCCGTGGCGGTTCGCGAGCTCGAGGAGCTCGGCCCCCGTGGCGAACGCGTAGGGCCCCTTCGCGCGCGGCGGACCGAGCTCTCCGTCGGGGTCGTTTTCGTTCACGACGAAGCCTCCGCCGACGGAGTAGTAGACGCGCGAGAAGGGCTCCGCGAGGCCCGCGCCGGTCGCCGTGAAGCGCATCCCGTTGGGGTGCCGCGGTAGGGTCTGCTTGCGCAGCATCACGATCGAATCCGCGGCGTGAAAGCTCACCGTGTGCTCGCCCGAGAGGCGAAGCGTCGCGGTCTGTCGAATGGCCTCGACGCGCGCGTTGACGCCGTCGGTGTCGACCTCCTCGGGGCGCTCGCCTTCGAGGCCGAGCATCACGGCGACGTCGCTCCCGTGGCCCTTCCCCGTGGCGCCGAGGGAGCCGAAGAGCTCGACGCGCACCTGCTCAACGCGCGTGAGCGCTCCATCTGCCCGCAACGCTTCGACGAAACGACGACCCGCCCTCATCGGGCCGACGGTGTGCGAGCTCGATGGGCCGATCCCGATGGTGAACATGTCGAAGATGCTGAGGGTCATCGCCGCGCGACGGTAACACCCTCGCGACGAATGACGTGCGCCTCTGTTGAGGTGTGACGAGGGTTCAGCGCGCGCATGAATCTTTGACTCATCCGAGCGGGCCGCGCGCCACCTCGCAGCGCCCGCTCAATGCCCCCGGCTGCGACGCCGCGGGCGCTCCGAGCGTCCGCCTCGGGGAGCCTCTCGCGCCGCGTCTCTGGCGGCCTCTCGCGCCGCGTTGTTGCGCGCCTCCGCGAGCCGGTCGCGGAGCTCCGACGGCGTCGGCGAGGGCGGCTCGCGGCCGAGCTGCGCGTACTGCTCCGCGATCGCGAGGGCGGCCTCGAGCGCCGTCACCCGATGCGCCGCGTCCGCCGCGTCGTCGGCCTCGGACACGCGGGCCCGGAGGTTCTCCCTCGCCTGCTCCCCCGCGCGCTGGAGGAGCGGCGCCACCGCCCCAGGGTCGGCCCCGTGCTGGAGCGCCGCCGTGGTCTGGTCCCGCGTGCAGTTGAGCGCTCCGCGCGTCGCGCAGCCGTCGGCCCGCAGCATCGCCGCGTCGCGCAGGAGGCGCTCCCGCAGCGGCGGCGCGTAGGGCCGCGCGACGTCCGCGAGCCGCGTGAGCGCCTCGGGATCACGCCGCGTCGCGGGGAGCTCCGCGGCCCGCTCGATCGCCGTCGAGAGCGACGCGACGGCCTGCGCGCGCGACGCGGGCTGATACCAGGGCTCCGCCGCGATCGCGGCCATGCGCGACACGTCGGGCGACGCGGCCCGCAGCGCGCGCGCGTGGAGCTCATCGAGGATCGACTCGCCCGCCGCGCGGTCGATGTTGAGCGAGCGCAGCGCGTCGGCCTCGAGGCTCGCGCGCGCGACGTCTCCTCGGGCCAGGGCCTCCCTCGCGTCCGAGGCGCGCGGACGGTCTCGCGTCACGAGCAGCGTGAGCGCGCCCGCGAGCAGCATCAGCGCGCCCGCGGGGATCCCTACGCGCAGCGGCGAGCGCGCGCGCGGCGCGAGCGTCAAGCCCGAGAGCAGCGCGGCCCCCACGAGCGCCGTCACGCACGCCACCGCCACGAGCACCGGGCCGTGCCCCGTGCGCCCGTACCACGCGTGGCTCGCGTTGAACGACAGCGTCGCGAGCGCCGCCGCGGCGAGCATCACCGCGGCGCCCACGGCCGTCACGATCCGTCGGAGCTCCGCGGGGCGCCAGTCCGAGGCCGCGGAGGCCTCGAGCGGCGCGCCGCTCACGTGCACGATCCCCGTCGAGAGCGCCGTGGCGTAGGTGAGCACGTAGACCACGGTCTGAAAGCGCTGCGTCCTCGTCGCGACGACGCGCTCGCGCGGAGAGAGCTTCGGCGCGAGCCCCGCGGCGAGCTCACCGGGCGGACGCACGCCCGTGTCTTCGACCATCGTGTCGGGCCACCGCGACGGGTCGGCGTCGAAGTCCGCGACCTCCGAGACCCGGGGGTGCGCGCGCGCCGCGGTGCCCATCGGGTGGACGCACACGACCTGACGCTTCTCGGCCTCGACCTCGAGCCACGCCTCGACCTCGCCGGCGCCGCGGCAGCCGTCGCAGTCGATCTTGCCGCCGTGACACGCGCCGCACGGCAGGCGCTTCTGCCCCGCGCACTGTCGACACTCGGCGCCGCTCGCGTCGACGCCCGTCGCCTCACAGCGCGGACACTTCGTCTTGCCCGCGCCGCGGCAGGCGGCGCACTTCGTCGCGCCGCTCCCGAGACACGACGGGCACCAGCCCACGACCCGCGTCGCGTCGGGCAGCGCCTTCGCGTCGACGGACCACGGATCGATCCCGTCGGGAGAGGGCAGCGCCCTCGTCTCCTTCGCGCGCTCCTTCGCGGGCCGCGTGCGCAGCGCGACGGCGCGCGTCTCGACGGTGTGGAGCGCGCGCTGATAGCTGTCGACGTCGTCGCGGACGCTCAGCACCGAGTCGCGAAAGGCCTCGTCGGGGAGCCCGTGTCGTCGCGCGGCGCGCGCGGCGGCGTCGACGACCTCTTCGTGTCGTCGACTTCGCGGCGCGTCGGCGGGGTCGTGAGCGTCGGCCATCGTCGGGTGGACGCATGACAGCGCACCATGCGCCCCACGCGACACCTCGCGAGTGTTCTCAAGAACGCATCGGCGACACAAGACCGAAGCGCACGACGCGCGGAGAGGGGTCTCGCGGCACCTAGACCGCGCCGAGGCCCTTCGCGAGGAGCTCGATGTCCGTTCGCTTCATGCGCTCCACCGGGAGCGACGGGAGGATGACCTTCTGCCCCGGCAGCTTCGCCAGGCGCTCGATCATGCGACGCTGGAGGTCCTCGCGATGCGAGCGCGCGACGCCCGCGCGCGCGATGGCCGTGAGCGCGTCGGAGCGAGAGAGCGCGGCCCCCGCGGCCTCGGCCTGCGCCATCGAGATCTTCGAAAAAACAGGCGCGAGCACGTTGTTGATCACCAGCCGCCCGAGGGGCATCCGCACGTCGCGCTGAAGCGACGCGACGAGCTCCTCGGTCTCCGCCGTGGGCATCTCCTCCGCGAGCGTGACCACGACGGCGCCCGAGCGCGCAGGGTCGCGAAGGATCGCCAGACCTTCGTCTGCCTCTCGACGAAGGAGGCCCGCGGGCGCGACGTCGGCGATCACCTGCGGCACACGGAGCATCTGGAGCCCGTGCCCCGTGGCCGGCGCGTCGAGGATGACCAGGTCGTACGCGTTGGCGCCGGTCTCGTCCTTCTGCTTCACGTGATAGAGGGCCTTGCCGAGCATGGCCCACGCGTCCATGCCGGGCACCGCGCGCAGAAAGCCCTTCACGGCGCGGTTGTCCATCACGGCCTTGTAGAGCGCGCGGACCTTCAAGACCATGACCCCGTACTCGTCGAGGCAGGTCTCGGGGTCCATGTTCACCGCGTCGATGCGCGGGAGGATGTTCGCGACGTCGGCGCCGATGACCGTCGTCTCGAGCATGGCGCTCATGCGCTCTCGCGCTTGCGTCATGCAGACGAGCACGCGCTTGCCGCGCGACGCGGCGAGCACGGCGAGGGCGGCGGCGACGGTGGTCTTGCCGGTGCCGCCCTTGCCGATCACGGCGAGAAAGCGTCGGTCGAGGAGGTCAGATGCCATGCGCTGAGGTGGTTACCCTCACGGCGCCATCGGGCGCAACGAAAACACCATCAACGGCGACGGCGCGCGCGGAGGCCGAGGGCGGCGAGCGCGAGGCCCGCGAAGGCGAAGAGCGTCTTGTTCTCGCGGGGAGAGCGCCCCGGCGAGGCCGCGCAGCGGACGCCTCCCTCGGTGGTGGCGGGCACCGCGGGGCCGCCGTCTTCGGCGCTCCCGGCGTCGACCACGCCGCCGTCGGAGGCGATCGGCCCGCTGCACGTGGGCCCCGGGTCGTTGAGGAGGCGACCGTACGTGTAGTTGATCGGGCGGAGGCCGCGGTCGCTCGCGCGGAGCTGGAGGTCGGCGGTGAGCATCGAGGCGAGCATGTTGGCGCGGAAGCGGGTCACCACCGCGGAGTCGCCGAGGCCCGTGAAGGCCACGCGCACGTCGTCGACGGGATCGGTCGCAGAGGCGTCACTGGCGTCGGCCGCGTCGTCACCCGCATCGAGCGGCGGAGGCGGCCGCACGCCGCCGTCGAAGCCGAAGGGACCACCCGGGCGCACGGGGTTGCGGTATCCGGGCGCGGCGGCCTCCCACGCGAGGCGGCTCTGCGTGGTGGCGGTCTCGGTGAGCCAGAGGCGGTCGCCGTTCGCGCGGTTGAGGGCGTTGAAGGCGTTGAGAAAGTCCGACGCGGGAGAGCCCGGGCGAGAGAAGTCCCACGTGAGGTCGCGCTCGGCGATCTCGCCGTTGGGGAAGTTCTGCGCCTCGTAGCGCGACGACGAGATGACCACGAGCGAGAGGCCCACGCGGTCCGCGACGCCCGCCGCGATCATGCGGAGCGGGAGCACGGGCTGGGCGCCGTCGAGCGTGACGCGCACGGGGCTCATGCGGTTGATCCCTTCGCCGGGCCGGAGCCGCAGGGCGACGTAGTCCATGCGCATCGCGGTGTAGTGGTCGATGATGGGCTCGACGGCCGCGGGCACGGTGTACCCGTTGGAGCGCAGCCAGTCGCGCACGGCCATCGGGTCGGCGCCGCGGATGATCGACACGGCGTAGGGCCCGACGACCTCCTGACGGAGCACGGTGACGCTGCCGTCGGAGGCGGTGGCGGCGTCGGCGAAGCCGCCGTTCGAAGCCTGCGGACCGCGGCCGCAGAACGGCCGCGAGGGCGGCGTGATGACCGGCGCGGTGAGCCCGTCGGCCATGCGCATGAAGCCGTCGTCGGCCTGCGCGATCTGCGTGCGGTCGGTGTAACGGATCGGGAGGATCCACGAGAAATCAGCCGCGGCGCCCGAGTACTGGAACTGATCCCAGAGCGTGGTCTGCGTGGTCGAGACCGAGAGCACCATGCGGTGATCGGTGACCACCTGCACGGTCGTCGGCCCGACGAAGCAGCCGCCGCACGCGCTCACGTCGCTCGGAGAGCCCAGCGCCGCGGCCACGCCGAGGAGCGCCACGGCCCATCCTGCTCGCTTGAATCTCATCGTGTTCCTCATGTCTTGAAGGGTCTTCGTAAAGGAGTGCGCTCAGCGCGCGGCGCGACGACGTCGGCGCGCGGTGGTGATCGTGAGGGCGAGGCCCGCGGCGAGCGCGACGCCTCCGGCGCGCGACGAGCCGGGGCGCGCGGCGCAGGTGAGCCCCGCGGCGGCGGTGGTGTCGGTGCCCGTGTAGAACCCGTCGCTGTTGATGCACTGCGGCGAGTTCCGCGTGCGGGTGATGGTGATGAAGTTCGGCACGGTGCTCTCGTCGCTCGACGCCGCGAGCTGCAGGTCGCGATCGAGGTAGCGCACCGCGAGGTCCGTGCGGAGCCGCGTGACCCACGGGTTCGAGAGCCCCGCCACGGCGACGGCCCAGTCGCTCTGCGCCGCCGACGTGAGGCGCCACTGATAGCTCTGCGACGACTGCGCCGTCTCGACGACCCACCCGCGGCCCCCGGCGCCGTTCACCGCGGCGCGGAACACGTCGTTGTAGTTGCTGGAGTTCGCACGCCAGTCCCACACGAGCGCGCTCGTGTCGATGCGCACCGTGGGGAAGTTCTGCGTCTCCCAGCGCCCCTCGCCGACGACCACGAGGTTGACGCCCACCTTGTCGGCCGCGCCCGCCGCGATCATCCGCAGCGGCAGCACGGGCGACGGCGACGCGAAGCGCACCCTCACCGGCTGCATGGCCTGCACGCCCTCCCCGGGCCGCAGGCGCATGGCGTAGAAGTCCATGTGCATGTCGTTGTACGACTGGATCACGGGCTCGAGCGCCGGGGGGATCGCGTAGCCGTTGGAGCGCAGCCACGTCGCGAGCGCGTCGGCGTCGGTGCCTCGGAGCAGCACGGCCTGGTAGGGCCCCACGGTCTCCGTGCGGATCACCGTGACCCCGCTGTTGGAGTCCGCGAGGGACGGCGCCGACGCGCCCGCCGAGGCGAAGCCACCGAGGCCGCGCGAGGTGCTCGGACACGCCGCGGGCGCCTGGAGCACGGGCGCCGTCGCGGCGTCGAGCTCGTCGAAGAACGCTGACGCCGCGGTCATCACCTGCACGTCGCCGCGCACGGGCAACACCCACGAGAAATCCTCGGGGCGCCCGGTGTAACGGATCTGATCCCAGAGGATCGACTCGTCGGAATGGATGGCCATCACCATGCGGTGATCGGTCACGACCTGGACGGTCTGCTGCGGGCCGAAGCACCCGCCGCACGCGGACGCCGTCGAGGGCGCGCCCGCCGCGACGACACCGAGCGCGAAGGTCAGAGCGAGGGAGGGCAGAGTCGTGGGCTTCATCGTTGGGTCCCCGTTGAGCAAGTCTCGATCCAGCGCGGCATGCTCTCGTTTCCAGGTGTTTTCTGCAAGCGGGCGATGGGCCAGCGTGTGCCAGCGGCTCACGCTCCGTGCCCCCGAGTGACGGAATGGAGAGGGCGCGTCGGGTGCGTGATAGGGTCGCGCGCCATGAACGACGGACCGCTGAGCCCGCCGGGGCCGTTGCGGGTGATTGCGCTGCCGAAGCCGCTCACGGTGGCGGAGCTCAATCGCACGGTGAAATCCGCGGTGGAGGAGCGCTTCGCCACGCTGTGGGTCGAGGGCGAGATCACGGCGTGCAAGATCCAGAGCTCGGGGCACGTGTACTTCGACCTGAAGGACGACGCCGAGGAGGCGCGGATCTCGTGCGTGATGTTCAAGGGCCTCGCGCAGAAGTCCCGCGCGCGCTTCGCCAACGGTGAGCGCGTCCAGCTCAAGGGAAAGGCCTCGCTCTACGTCCCGCGCGGGCAGTTTCAGTTCGTCGCCGAGCTCGCGATGCCCTCGGGCGCAGGCGCCGCCGCGGCCGCGCTCGCGGCGCTCAAAGAGAAGCTCCGCGCCGAGGGGCTCTTCGCGCCCGAGCGCAAGCGACGGCTCCCGCGCTTTCCCCGCACGATCGGCGTCGTGACGAGCGCCTCGGGGGCCGCGTTCGGAGACATCTGCCGCGCCGTCCACCGCCGCTGGCCCGCGCGCATCGTGATCGCGCCGACGCTCGTTCAGGGCGCCGACGCGCCCGCGCAGATCGTGAAGGCCCTCACGGCCATCCAGCGCGTGCGAGGGCTCCACGTGGTCATCGTCGGCCGCGGCGGAGGCGCGAGCGAAGACCTCGCGGCCTTCAACGACGAGCGCGTCGCGCGGGCCATCGCGGGGTGCCGCGTGCCGGTGATCTCCGCCGTCGGACACGAGGTCGACAACACCGTCGCGGACCTCGTCGCCGACCACAGGGCCTCGACGCCCACGATGGCCGCCGAGCTCTGCACCCCTGTATTTTCCGAGGAGCGCGAGCGCCTCGACCTGATCCGCCGACGCCTCGGTCGCGCGCTGCTGCTCAAGGTCAGCACCCTCGCGCTCACCCTCAAGCGCCGCCAGCCGCGCGATCCGCGGCGGCGCGTCGACGAGATGCAGCAGCGCCTCGACGAGCTCATGCGACGCGCCGAAGACGCGCTCCTCGCGAAGCTCCGCGCGCACCGGGCCACGCTCGACGACGCGGAGAAATCGCTCGCCGTGGCGCACCCCAGGGCGAGGCTCACGGCCGACGCGGCGACGCTCGCGCGGCTCTCCGCGCGTCTCGCGCCGGCCCTCACGCGCATCACCGATCGCAGAGCGCAGCGCCTCCTCGACCTCGACGCGAGGCTCCGTCGCGCGATCGCGCAGCGCCTCGATCGAAAGCGTCAGGCGCTCGGCCTCGCCGCGGGGAGGCTCGACGCGCTCTCGCCCGTGGCGATCCTCGCGCGCGGCTACAGCGTGGTGCTCCGCGACGGACACGCGCTCACGAGCGCGGAGGGGGTCTCGCCCGGAGAGACGATCTCGGTGAGGCTCCACGAGGGCTCCCTCGACGCGCGCGTCGAGGCCGTGCGCCGGTGATGCTGCGGCTCGCGCTCATCGGCAGGCCCGTGTCGCACTCGCGCTCGCCCGCGATGATGCGCGCGGCCCTTGATTCGCTGGGGATCGAAGGTGTCTACACGGCCTTCGAGGTGGCCCCCGAGCGCCTCGGCGACGCGGTGCGGGGCCTCGACGCGCTCGGCTTCGACGGCGCCAACGTGACGCTCCCCCACAAGTCGGCGGTGATCGAGCACCTCGCGCGCACCGACGCCACCGCGAGGCTCATCGGCGCGGTGAACACGCTCGCGCGAGAGGGCGACGCGCTCGTCGGGAGCAACACCGACGTCGAGGGCCTCCTCGGCGCGCTCCGAGCGCACGGGGCCGACCCCCGCGGCGGCGACGTGGTGGTGCTCGGCGCGGGCGGCGCGGCGCGGGCTGCGGCCGTCGGCGTGGCTCGCGGGCGCGCGATCGGCGGCGGTGCTCGCGCGCAACGCGCGAGTCCGCGCGCGACGTCGAGGGATCGCATCGCCGTCTGGCGCTGCGCCGCTCACGGTCACACGCTCGGCACGCCCGAGTCCGCGCGCGCGCTCGAAGGCGCCACGCTGGTGATCCAGGCCACGTCGTGCGGCATGGTCGGCGGCGGCCCCACCGACGCGCTGCTCGCGGGCGCGCCGCTCGAGCGCTGTCGACGCGAGACCGTCGCGATGGACTTGGTCTACGTCCCCGCCGTCACCGCGTGGATGGACGCCGCGAACGCCGCGGGGCTGCGCGTCCTCGCGGGCGCCGGGGCCGAGATGCTCGCGCGTCAGGGCGCGGTCGCGCTGCGCCGTTGGAGCGGTCGCGAGCCTCCCCTCGACGTGATGCGCGCGGCGCTCGGGCTCTGATGGCGCGCTGGGAGCTCGCGATCACGCTCGACCCCGCGTCGAAGGTCCCGCTCTTTCAACAGATCGCGGAGGCGATCGCGAGGGACATCGCCCGCGGACGCCTCGCCCCCGACCAGCGCATGCCCGGCAGCCGCACGCTCGCCGCGACGCTCGGGGTTCACCGCAACACGACGGTGGCCGCCTACGAGACCCTCGTCGCCGAGGCGTGGCTCTGCGCGCGCCGCGCGGGAGGCACCTTCGTCGCGCCCGAGATGCCGCTCGCGCGACCGCGTCGCTTCGCGGGTGAAGCCCCCGGCGCGCGCGACACGCCGGGCTTCGCGCTCACGCCGTCGACCTTGCCCGAAGGCCCCGATCCCCCGCGCGGCGCGGTGTCGCTCTCCGACGGGACGCCCGACCTCAGGCTCCTCCCGCGCGCGGCGCTCGCGAGCGCGTGGAAGGTCGCCCTCGGCGGTCACGGCGCGCCCCTCTCGTACGGCGCGACGCGCGGAGAGCCCTCGCTTCGCAGGGCCGTCGCGCGGATGGTCTCGGAGACGCGCGCGGTCGCGGCCGACGAAGACCGTGTGCTCATCACGCGCGGGAGCCAGATGGCGCTCGACCTCGCGGCGCGCGCGCTCCTCGCGGCGGGCGACGTGGTGGCCGTGGAGTCCATCGGCTACGCCCCCGCATGGCGCGCGTTCGAACGCGCCGGAGCCGCGCTGGCGCCGCTCCCCGTCGACCGCGAGGGCGTCTCCGTCGACGCGTTCGAAGCGCTCGTGAAGACCCACGCCGTGCGCGCGATCTACGTGACCCCGCACCACCAGTATCCGACCACCGTGGCGCTCTCGCCGTCGCGGCGGGTGAAGCTCCTCTCGCTCGCGGCGGAGCATCGCGTGGCGGTGCTCGAAGACGACTACGACCACGAGTTTCACTACGCGTCGACGCCCATCGCCCCGCTCGCGAGCGCCGACGCGGCGGGCGTGGTGATCTACCTCGGGACGCTCTCGAAGATCCTCGCGCCGGGCCTCCGCACGGGCTTCGTCGTGGCGCCCCGCGCGGTGATCGACCGCCTCGCCGTGGAGCGCGCCGTGACCGACCGCCAGGGTGATCGCGTGACCGAGCGCGCCCTCGCGACGCTCTTCGAAGAGGGAGCCGTGCAGCGTCACGTCCGTCGCGCGCGGAGGATCTACGAAGCGCGCCGCGACGCGTGCGCGGCGTCACTGCGTCGCCACCTCGGTGACCGCGTGCGCTTCGAAGTCCCCGACGGAGGACTCTCGCTCTGGGTCGAGGCTCCGGGCGTCGACGTCGACGCGTGGGCCGCGCGCGCGCTCGCGACGGGCGTCGCGGTCCGCACGGGTCGGATGTTCCGCCACGACGGCGCGGCGAGCGCGCACGTCCGCGTGGGCTACGGACAGCTCGACGAGCGCGAGGTCGACGCGGCCATCGCGAAGCTGGCGAAGGCCCTGTGACGGCGCTGCGGAGTTGACAATGGGTCGCGCGCCGTGCAAACGAACGGGCCTCCACCGCCCCCGTAGCTCAGTGGATAGAGCAGCGGCTTCCTAAGCCGAAGGTCACAGGTTCAAGTCCCGTCGGGGGTGCCATCCGAGACGCATCGCAGAGGGCGTTTCACGATTCGAGCACGGCGCATCGCTCGCCCCGCGCGCTTCGCTTGACCCGCGCGCCTCGCGTGGGCGACGAATGCGCCCGCGATGAAGCTCGACCTCGAGACCTTTCCGGTTCGCGCAGACTGCCCCGCAACCTCGCAGTGGTGGAAGGCGCTGTACTACGCGCTCGGCGAGCGCATCGGCGTCCCCGCGGGGGCGGAGCCTAACGGCGGCGGCGGGTACATGAGCCGCGGCGCGCTCGACGACCACGCCACGCGCACGCTCCGCGGCGGTCTCCGCGTGCAGGGGACGAAGCGCGCGTCGTACGGAGAGATGGTGCAGGTGAGCTACGCCCTCTTCGATGAGAAGGGCGACGCCCTCGCGTGGTCGATGGACCTCGACGCGCTCCACCCGGGGCCGTCGACGGGCATCTACTGGCGCGACGCGCAGGGACAGAAGCTCGACCTCTCACCCGCGCTCAAGGACGCCCTCAAGAAGCTCAAGGCCCTGACGCCGAAGGCCCTCGCGACGACGGCGCCCTTCACCGCCGACACGCAGCTCATGGGCGTGGTGATCGCCCCCGACGAGTCGCGCTGCTACGCGACGGACTACGCGGGGATGCTCCACGCGTGGGAGCTCCCCTCGGGGCGCGAGGTGTTTCGCGCGCGCGTCGGGGCGGCGCGGACGTGGCTGCACACCATGGCGATCTCGCCCGACGGCGCGCTCGTCGCGGCGGGGCGTCGCAAGGTCACCGTGGTCGACACGCGCACGGGCGCGGTGCGCGCGACCGTCGACGGCCCGCGCAAGGCGGAGGCGCAGGGCATCGCGTTCTCGCCCGACAGCAAGCACCTCGCGATCGCCGCGGGGCTCAACGTGCAGGGCGTCGACAACGGCGTCACCGTGTGGGACGCGTCGACGGGCGCGCAGACCTTCTCGATGCGCCTCGACGCGATGGGCTTCTCGGTCGCGTGGGAGCCCGACGGGCGCGCGCTCATCGTGGGCACCGAAGGTCCCGGCGGACTGCGCCGCGTCGACGTGAACGCGGCCACGGTCACGCACCGCGAAGACCAGAGCGACTGGGCGCTCGACGCGCTGATGCGCTGCGACCGCGGCTGGTGCGGCGCGCTGTGGGGCGGCGAGGTGCTCGTGTGCGACGCGACGACGCTGAAGGCCACGGGCCGCATCACGCCCGCCCTCCGTCTCGGCGCGCGCGTGTGGATCGCACCGGGTCCCGCAGAGAACCTCGTGATCGTGAGCTCCGTGTCCGGTGGCGAAGCGGCGATCATCGACACGGCGAAGGGGCATTGCGTGAAGGCCCTCCCCGTCACCGACCTCGAAGGCGACATCATGGGCGTCGCGTGCGGGAGGCGTTATGCCGTCGCCGCCACCGGACGACGCGTGAGCGTGTGGACGCTCTGATTCCGTGCGGTCGCCGCGCCGCGCTCGCCACCGACCGGGACGGCCGAATCCCATTCACGCTGCGTTGACCCCGGCACGGTGCGGTGCAAGGGTTCGCGTGCGATCGCGACCCGTCGTCCCCCCACGACGCGTCGCAACGGTCGCCGGCGCCTCCGGAGAAATCCCGAGGCGTCGTCTATTTTTCGGCGTCCCACGCGCCCGTCGCCGACGCGCTCGTCGAACCCGTTCAGTCGCGCGTGCTCACGTGCAGGCGATCACGACGAGGCCGTCGACGTCGAGACGCGAGCGCGTTGAAGCCCCAGAGCGAAGCGCGCCGACGCGCGCATCACGTCACTCGGGGTGACAAGAGTCGTCACCCGGCTGCAATGCAATCGGGGAGAGCGCACCTGGGGTCGCGCAACCGCAGGCGCGCTCGGCCCCCTGTCGGATCTCTCGCTTTCAAGCCGATTCACGCGATCTCGCGAGGCGCGGAGGCGCTGTACAAAATCCGATCGGCTCCCGAACGAGGCCCTCGGAGACCGCCGCGAGACAGGTTTTTCCTGCGGCACGTCCCGTGCAAATCACTTCTTCGCTGGTGAGTTGGTCGGCATTCGACTTCCAAACACCTTCACCACGTTTCTCACCCCATCGAGGAAGACTCCAATGAAGCGTTCGCTGAAGCGTCTGGCCGCCGGTTTCACCCTCGTCGAGCTCATGATCGTCGTGGTCATCCTCGGCATCCTCGCGGCCGTCGCGATCCCCGCCTTCACCCGCTACGTCAAGCGCTCGAAGACGTCGGAAGCCACGGGCAACATCACGAAGGTCTATCAGGGCCAGCTCACGTACTACCAGGCCGCCCTGGAGCGCGGGACCGCGACCTACGTGAACGCCAGCGTGATGCCCACCGCGGCCCCCACCGCCGCGAAGTACACCGCGAACGTGTCTCAGTGGGCCGCTGACGCCAACTGGACCGCCATCGGCTTCTCGCTCGATGCCGCGCACTACTACCAGTACAACTCGCCCGGCGGCACCTCGGCCTTCACCGCCCGCGCCCAGGGCGACCTCGACGGCGACAGCATCCTCGCCACCTTCGAGCGCACGGGCTCCATCGTCTCCGGCGAGCTCCAGGGCTCGAACCTCGCGATCACCCAGGAGCTCGAGTGATCGACCGCGACGTCGTCTGACGTCGCGACGGTCTCACGACCCTCACGCAAGAGGCCCTGCGAACACCACGTTCGCGGGGCCTTTCGCGTTTCTGGGGGCGCGCGTGTGAGGTCACCCTCCGAGGGCGATCACGCCGCGCCCTCCGTGGACGATCACCACTGGACCGCGATGGCGGCGATGCGCGAGCGCGCGGGGAGCGTCGCGCCGTCGAGCAGCAGACAGTTTCCGCCGGCGTCGGCGCGCACGACATGGCGCACGAGGAGGCCGCCCGACATCGCGGCGGTCTCGCACACGGCGATCGGCGCGCCGCTCGTCGGATCGGCGGCCACGCGGATGACCTCACGACACTGCGCCGCGGCGCAGGCGAAGGTCGTCGGCCCCATCGCGAGGAAGGGCGGCGAGCCCGTGGAGGGCGTCGTGAGTCGCATCGCGCCGTCGGCCGCGCTGCCCGAAGAGGCCGTGGCCCACACGACGTGTCCCCCCGCCTCGCGCGGGAGCGCGAACACGCTCCTCAGCCCCGTGATCGCAGACGCGAAGGGCTCGGTGGTGCGCGCTCCGCCCGTGAACGAGGGACGCACGGTGAAGGTCTCGCCCGTGTCGCGCTTGCCCGCGAGGAGGGCCGTCGCGTCGCGCGGGTGCGCGGTCACCGAGACGGTCCCCTGCGGAACAGGCGACGACGAGAGCGGGTCGAGCTGACGCGTCAGGGTGAAGACGCGCAGCATTCGAATGTCGCTCGTGGTGACGTTGAGGTACGCGACGCCAAAGCCCGCGCCCTCGGGCGCCATGATCGGAAACACATCGGTCGGCAGCGTGCTCCCGTCGTCGACGGGGACGGAGAGCACGCTCGCCTCGGTGGTCGTGTCGAAGACGTTCACCTGACCGCGCGAGGCCACGGCGATCTTGCCGTCGGCCATGCGATGCAGCGCGAGCGGCTGCTCGGGGAGCACCGATCCGCCGAGGTCTCGACAGCGGCGCCCCGTCGCGAGCTCGACGCGGACGAGGTTGCCGTGCGCGCCCGACGCGCCCGAGAGATTCTCGACGGCTGCGATCACGTAGGGCGCCGTGCACGGGGGCCCCGCGTCGACGGGCGTCACGGGCGCGTCGCGCGTCGGCGCGTCGGTGGTCGACGCGTCGGTGAGGGCGCTCCCGTCGGGCGGCGTGGCCCGGTAGCGCTCGAAGTCGATGGAGCAGCCCGCGGCGAGCGCGGCGAGGAGGAGGTGCGCGCGTCGCATCAGAAGCTCCCCGAGAGCCCGAGGCTCCCGCGCGTCGGATCGAAGTAGGGGCGCACCGGTCTGCGCGGCGGCGCGTTGCGCGCGAAGGTGGGCGCGTAGAGCTCCTGCGCGCTGCCGCCCGACGCGAAGAAGGCCACCGCGCCGCCGACGAGAAAGGCCGCGCCCGCGCCCCAGAGGATGTTCGTGTAGAGCACCATCTGCTGCCCCTCTTCGACGTCGGCGTTGACGCTCGGGCCGCATCCCTGCGGGCAGCGCGCGTCGAGGTCGCTCCGGATGTTCTGCGCGCGGAGGCCCGTGTAGACGCCGATCGCGCCGAGCACGAGCCCCGCTCCCATCGCGGTGAGTCCGACCGTGCGCCACGGGGAGCGCTGTGCGGGTTGCGTCACCACCGTCGCGACGGGGAGCGCGCCGCGGTCGCCCGACGAGAGCACCGTGAAGGCGTTCGACGGAGGCGCCATCGAGCCCGCCATCCCCGCGGCGACGAGCCTGATCGCGACGCGCGCCTGCTGCCCCGCGGTGAGTGTCGAGGTCGTGCGGAAGGGCGCGTAGCCGCTCGCGCTCGCGTCGACCGTGACGGAGCCCGGATCGACCGCGTAGAGGCGCCCCATTCGATCGTTGGGAAAGGGCCTCCCGTTGACCGTCACGGTCGCGCCCGGCGCCTGCGTCGAAGGCTCGATCACGAGGAAGGCCACGCGGTCCGCGAGGGCGCCCGACTCCTGCCGCGCGGTGTCTGCGGTGCGCGCGTAGCGAGGGTCCTGCGCCTGTCGCGCGTCGGCCTCATCGGCGGCGCGCTCGAGTTCGAACCACGCCTCGGCGTTGCGTCCGAGCTCGCGCAGACAGCGCCCCACGTAGAGCCTCGTGTTGGGCGACGGGAGCGCGTCGGACGAGCGCCGGAACGCGTCGAGGGCCTCGGCCCATTGGCTGCGCTCGTAGTAGCTGCGACCGTATTGAAAGTACTGCCGCCCGTCCTCGGCGCCCGTGGTCTGTTGCGCGTGGGCGAGCGTCGGCGCGAAGAGGAGCGAGGCCGCGAGCGCGAGCGGTCGAAGCCGCCGCGCGAGGAGTTCAGGGCTCATCGGGGTTGTACGTGCCTGTGGAGGATCGCTGCCCGCTCGACGTTGCGCCCGGTCCAAACACGGGGACAGGCCGCGGCGGCATCGGAGGGTCATACGCGCCAGCGGGACGCATTGCAGGACGGCTTCTCACGCGCGGTGAGGGATTCGCCGCGGGGCGCGCGACCGTCGGCGTCGGACGCGCGACCGTCGGCGCGGTCGGCGCGGTCGGTCCGGTCGTGGGCGTCGCGAGCGTGGGCGTCGCGAGCGTGGGCGCGACGGGCGTCACCGGAGGCGCGGGCGCGGCCGTCGGCGCGGGCTCTGGCGACACGCGCGGGGGGGCGTCTCCGTGGCGCGAGGCGAGCACCCACACGACCGACATCACGGCCGTGGTGAGCACCACCGCGAGGCCCACGAGCAGCGCCGTTCGCGTGCTCGTCGGCGCCGGTCGCGGCGCGTGCTGCGTGGCGTGCCAGTGCTGCGTCGAGTGCGGATACGCGGGCTGCGCGTGCGGATACGTGGGCTGCGGGATCGCGGGCTGCGGCATCGCGGGCTGCAGCATCGCGGGCTGTGGGATCGCGGGCTGCGGCATCGCGGGCTGCAGCATCGCGGGCTGCGGAATCGCAGAGGGCGGATACGAGGGCTGCGAGACGGGGGGCTGCGAGGACGAGGGCGTCCAGGTCGACGCGGGCATCGCGGCGACGGTGGCCGCGTGCGCGAGCGGCGACTGCGCGACGGGCTGCGGCGCGCCCACGCGCGTGTCGGTGAGCGGCGCGGAGAGGGCCGCGGCGAGCGCGTCGGCGAGCTCGCGCCCGGTCTGAAAGCGTCGCTCGCGGTCGCGGTCGAGGGCGCGCGTCGTCCACGCGTCGAGCGCCTCGGGGAGCGTCGGATCGATCGCGCGCATCGAGGGGATGGGCGCGTGGCCGATCGCCACGAGGAGCGCCGGGAGGCTCTCGGCGTCGAAGGGCAGGCGCCCCGTGAGCAGTTCGAAGAGCATCACCGCGAGCGACCAGAGGTCGCTGCGGCCGTCGATGTTCGAAGGGCCCTGCGTCTGCTCGGGAGACATGTACACGGGCGTCCCGAGGAGCTGCACGCCGACGCCCGTGAGCTTCATCCCGTCGGCGGCCTTCGCGACGCCGAAGTCGAGCACCTTCACCTGCGCGGTGCCGTCCTCTTCGCGCACCATGAAGCAGTTGGCGGGCTTGAGGTCGCGGTGCACGATGCCCGCGGCGTGGGCGACGTCGCAGGCCGCGCCGACGTGGCGCGCGACGGTGAGCACGGTCTCGCGGTCGAGACGCCCCTGACGCTCGAAGAGCTCCTCGAGCGACTCGCCGCGGAGGAGCTCCATCACGAGCCACGGGGCGCCGTCGGGCGTGGCGCCGAAGTCTTCGACGCGGGCGATGTGTCGGTGGCGGAGCTGCGCCGCGATGCGGGCCTCGCGCGTGAAGCGCTGCACGAGCTCGCGGTTGCCCGACGCGACGGGCTTCATGAGCTTGATCGCGACCTCGTGTCCGAGCGCGAGGTGACGCGCGCGCCACACGTCGCCCATCGCGCCGGAGCCGATGGGCGCGATGAGCTCCCAGCGATCTGCGATGACCGTTCCCGGTGTGCTGCTCTGCGCGGGCGCGTTCACGTCGACGCCGATGTAACACACTCCGCCGCGCGGTGTCCCCGGCGGGGGCGCAGCGGCGCGTCGCTCATCCCTCGTCGAGCTCGGGGTACCGACGGAAGATCCCGTTCTCGTTGAAGGCCACGCGCCGCGGAGACGCGAGGTAGGCCGCAACGCGCGGCCGCGCAGCGACGCGATCGCGCAGCGCGACGAGCCCCGGGAGCGCCTCGGCGACGCGATGCCACGCGCGGGGAAACGCGTACGCGATGCCCGTCATGACCTGAAACATCGAGAGGTCGACGTACGATGTCGCTCCGCCGACGAGGTGCTCGCCGCCGTTGCGGGCGAGCGCGCGCTCGAAGTACCCCATGAACTTCGGGAGCCTGCTCTTGAGGAACTCCGCGCTGCGCCGCTTCGCCTCGGGCTTCTGGTCTTCGTAGTAGAGCGCCGTCGAGACGGGGTGATGCGTGTCGTGCACCTCGCTCACGAGGTCTGAGATCGTGAGCTGGAGCTGGTGCGCCCAGAGCCGCCCGCGCTCGTCGGCGGGCGCGAGTCCGATGCGCGGCCCCACGAACTGGAGCACGTTCGCCGTCTGCGCCACGACGACGTCTCCCGCGCGCACGAAGGGCGGCGCGAAGGGCGGCGTCGAGAGCGACTCGTCGCGGAGGAGCTTCATGAGCGCGGGCACGCCGCCGCCCTGCTCGGCGGGGAGGCGCGCGACGTCGACCCAGTCGGCGCCGGCGTCTTCGAAGGCGAGGCGCACGAACTCGCCGCGCCCCTGGATCGCAGGCCAGTAGAACAGTTCGAATCGCTCGGTGCTCATCGCGTGGGCCCCTTCACACGTCGACGAGGGGGAGCTCGCCGAGGAAGTCTCGCTTGCCGATCTCGACGCCGCCCGCGCGGAGCAGCGCGTACGCCGTCGTGACGTGGAAGAAGAAGTTCGGCACGGAGCGGGCGAGGAGCGCGTCGGGCGCGAGGAGCGCGCGCGCGGGGTTGTTCGGGAGCGGGATGAGCGTCTCGGGGGTGACCTTCGCGAAGTCGTCGGCGGTGAAGGTCTCGAGGTACGCGAGGGTCTTCGCGATGCGCGCGCGGAGCTCGTCCATCGTGGCCTCGGTGTCGGCGTACACGGGCGCGTCCTTGCCGCTGAGGGCCGACGCGATGCGCTTCGCGGCGTCGCAGGCGATCTGCACCTGGCGCGTGAAGGGGAGCATGTCGGGCGCGAGGCGCGCGGTGCAGAAGTTGTTCGCGTCGAAGCGGCGCGCCTCGGCGTGCTGCATGGCCTTGAGGAGGATCGCGTCGAGCGCGCGGAGTGTGCGGACGAACTGGTGGATCACGGCGATGTACATGCGAGTGTTGCCTCCCTCGACGGGTGCGTGGGTTCGATCGGTCGAGCGCGGCGGAGGGTGCATCGCCTCGGGCTCGCGGCTCAAGGGTTCTCTTCAGCGCCGGGGCGCGGCGCCGAACTCCGCGCGGAGGTCGTCGGCGATGCGTCGCGCGAGGGCCCTTCCGCCGGGGGAGACCCGCGTCCACGGGACGCCTTCGAGCGTCGCGACCACGCCGAGCAGCGCGTTCACGTTGAGGCGCTCGGGGTAGCGCTCGACGTATCTGCGACACGTCTCCTCGGCGCCGAGGCGCTCGATCTGGTCGACGGTGGTGATCCCGATGGCTTCGAACTCGGGGAGCGTCACGGGGCCGAAGTTCACGATCGACGCGAGCGGGGTCTTGTCTCCGTAGCGCCGCTCCGTGAGCGCGCGCTCCCTCGCGTTCGGTGATCCCATCGCGCCCGATGCTCCTTCACCCGCGAGCATCGCACGGGGGGCCGCGGCGAGCGCAAGAGACCTTCGCGCGTCGCGCGGTGGTAACGTCGGCGCCGTGATCAAGCGCGACGACGTGATCGGGATGAACAACCGCGAGCGCATGGCCCTCCTCCGCGCGGGTCACGCGATCGCGCCTGCGGCGCTCGACAACTTCGCCTACCGCGGCATCTCGCTCGGGCTCCCGAAGCTCGTCGAGCGCCTCACGTGGACGACCTTTCAGAAGACCTTCTACCGCGACCCCGCCACGGGTCACCTCCGCGGGTGGAACGTGCGCGTCGAGCAGCGCGGCCTCGACGCCGAGACCGTGCCGAAGATGAAGCACGGAATCCCCTTCACCTTCGGGCACTACCGCGTGATCGCGCCCTCCGAGGTGCGCGTCCCCGACGGCTGCGACCGCGGGCTCGTGATCCACTACGGCCTCGGCGGCAACGCCGCGATCGATCCCATCAACCGCGGCCGCGATCCCCTCGTCGCGCTCAACGAGGGCGACGCCTCGCTCCTCCTCGGGTGGACCTACCTCGACGTGTTCGGCCTGCTCGTCTCGACACCGTCGTTCTTTCTCCTCGAGCGCGAGCACCCCATCGCGCACGTCGCCACGCCCTGACTCAGCGCCCCGCGGCGAGCGTCACCGAGGGCCCGTCGTGGCCGCATCGGATCGCGCGAAACCCCATCGCGCGAAGCCCTTCGCGCTGCGCCGTCGGCGCGACGCGGTCGAGCATCGCGCGGTCGCAGTCGCAGAGGCTGAACGTGAGCAGCTCGGCGTCGTCGCCCTCGGCGTGCACGCAGCCGAGCCCGCGCGACGAGAGCGCATCGAGCGAGCGTCCGAGGGCCTCGCGACGGTCTTCGAGGTCTCCGCCCGAGGCCCCGACGCTCGCGGCCACGCGACGCGCGGCCTCGGTGAAGAGCATCTCGCGGCGGCGCGCTTCGAACTCGCGGGTCGCCACCCTCCGTCGCGCGACCTCGGCGAGCAGCGGCGCGGCGAGGCCGTGCTCGGGCGCGCTCGCGGGGATGACGTTGAGGTGCTGCGCGGCGAGCTCGTAGTTGCCGCCCGTGCCCGTGACGGCGTTGAAGCCGCGCGCGAGCTCGGTCTGCGCGATCGAGAGGTGCTGCGCGGGCGTGAGGGCGGCGAAGCGACGGGCGCTCTCGGCGAGGCGCGCGCGGGCCTCGTCGGGCGACGGGAGACTCGCCTCGGCGACCTGCGCGTCGGTGAGCGCCTTGCCGTAGAAGAGCACCGCGACGAGGCACGCGCCGGGGATGACGACGATGAGCGAGAGGAGCCGCAGCGCCCTGGAGATCGCAGACCTCATTGGGTCACGCTACCAGCGACGCCGCGGCGCGAGAATCCTAGAAGCGGTTCCAGAGGTACTGGTTGGTGACCTCGTGGTGGAACTGGATCTCGGGGACCTTGATGAGCGACCCGAGGGCCTTGGCGCAGCGGTCGGCCTGGGCCTGCTTGAGCTCGGCGTACTTGCCCTGCACGGCCTCGCCGAGCAGCGACTTCGTGTACTCGCTGCCCGCGAACGAGCGGATCGCGTCGTAGATGTTGTCGGGCAGCGTCGCCGTGGCGCCCTTGGCCGCGTCGGGCGTGGTCGCGGTGTCGGGCTCGAGGGCCGTGCGCGCGAGGGTGTAGAACACCATGTAGGGGTTCGCGTCGGGGGCCACGGAGCGGACCTCGATGCGCGCCGAGCGCTCGTTGCCCGTGGGGATGCGCACCATCGCGCCGCGGTTGTTGGGCGAGGCCTTGATCTGGTTGGGCGCCTCGAAGTGCGGATCGAGGCGGCGGTACGCGTTCACCGAGGGGTTGAGCACGAGGCAGAGGTCGAGCGCGTGGTCGAGGATGCGGCCGATGGACTGCCAGCCCGCGGCGGAGAGGCCGTCGACGCCGGACGGGTCCCAGAAGAGGTTCTTGCCCTCCTTCGCGAAGGACATGTTGGTGTGCATGCCGTTGCCGTTGATGCCCGTGACGGGCTTCGGGAGGAAGCTCGCCGTCATGTCGTACTTGGCGGCCACCTGGCGGCAGAGGAGCTTGTAGAGCTGCACCTGGTCGGCGGTGACGAGCACCTCGGAGTACGAGAAGTTCATCTCGAACTGGCTCGGCGCGACCTCGGGGTGATCCTTCTCGTTGAGGAAGCCCATCGCCCGCTGCACCTCGGCCGCGGTGTCGATGAACGTGCGCAGCGAGTCGCCGGGGAGCGAGTGGTAGTACCCGCCCGTCGAGACGTATTCGAAGTGCCCCGTCTCGTGGTAGCGGCGCTCGGCGTCGCGGCCCTTGAAGAGAAAGCCCTCGATCTCGGGCGCGACGTGGCAGACGGTCTTCTGGTTGGCCCAGAGGGCCTCGGTGTAGCGCTTGAGCTGCGCGCGGAGGTCCGAGGGGTAGGCCGTCCCGTCGCGGCCGAGCACCTCGGCGAAGACGAGGACCTTGCCCGAGCCGAACACGTCGGCGGGGAGCCAGTAGAACGCCGACCAGTCGAGCGAGAGGCGGAGGTCGGACTCGTACTGCGCCGAGAAGCCGCGCACCGAGCTGCCGTCGAAGGTGAGGTTGTCCGCGCTCTTGAGCAGGAACTTCTTGTCGTAATCGAGCATGTGCAGCCGGCCTTCGAGGTCGGTGAAGCACACGGTCACGGCCTTGATCCGCTTCTCGTCGGTGAGGTAGCGGAGGCGCTCCTCGCGGAGCACGTCGGCGGGGCGCCGCTCGAGGCGGGCCTGCTTGACGCCGAGGTTCATCTCCTCGAGCTGGTCGTAGGGGATCTCGAGGAAGTCACGCAGCGCGGTCGTGGTCATCGTCGTGGGTCTCCGTCAGGCTTCGATGCTGTCGTCGTGGGTGTCGTTGATCGGGCGCAGGAAGCGCCTCGATCAGCGCGGGTGGGAGTCTCACGTTTCGCCCCCGGCGCCAATGTTTCAGGGGCGAAACCGTGGCTTCGTAACGCAACGTTTCCAATTCCGTTCCGCAGGGCGCCGGGTCGTGGAAGCCCGCCCCGGGGTTCCGTATGCTCGCGCCCTCGTCATGGACCCCGCAGGGCCGAAGCGTCGGACGCGTCGACGGGCGGCGATCGCGCTCGTCGCGCTCGTCGTCACCCTCACGGCCTCGCTCGCGTGGGCGCGGCGCCGCCTCGACGTGGCGATCCGCGACGGCCTCCGCGAGACATCGCTGCGCCTCGGCCGCACGCTCTCGGTCACCGACATCACCGCGCGCCTCACGCCCTCGCTCGACGTGACGCTCACGGGGCTCACCGTGGGCGCGGCCCCCGGCGCTCCCTCGCCGACGCCGCTCCTCTCCGCGGCCTCGCTGCGCGTGCGCCTCTCGCTCTGGACGCTCCTGCGTTCGAAGGGTCGCGACCTCGTCATCGACGAGATCGAGCTTCGAAACCCGACGCTCACGGTGACGCTCCTGCCCGACGGACGCAGCTCGCTCGACGACCTCCGCGCGCGACACGAGGCCCCGCAGCGATCAACGCTCACCTCGCTCCGCATCGGGAGGGTGTCGCTCCGATCGGGCGCGATCGACCTCACCGACGCGTCGAACCGCGCGGGGCCCCTGACGCTCTCGCTGCGCTCGCTCGACGCCGTCTGCGAGCACCTCGGCCCCGCGCGAGGGAGCACCGTGCGCCTCTCGACGGCGGCGCTCGGCGCGACGAAGAACCTCCGCGCGAACGTCTCTCTCGGGCCTCTGACGGTGCGTGACGGCGCCGTGGCGGCGCCCGCGGTGAGCGCCGTCGAGTTCGCCTACGACCGCGTCGAGACGGCGCCGCTCTTCGAACTCGCCGCGCGACGAAGGGCCACGCGCATGACCCGCGGCGCGTTCACCGGAATCACCCGCGTCGAGCTCGACGCGCGCGCGAGGCCGCGGCGGCTCGCCACCTCGTTCACCGTGCGCGGACTCGTCGTGCGACGAAGAGAGGGAGGCGTGCGCGACCCCGTCGAGGCGCGCCTCGACGCGGAGGTGTCGCTCGACCACGAGGCGCACGCGATCGCCGTTCCGATCTTTCACGCGACGCTCGACGGGATGAGCCTCTCGGGCGACGCGCAGCTCGCGATGGGCGAGCGCCCCGAGCTCCGCGCGCTCTCGCTCAGCTCGACGGCGATCACGCTGGAGCGCCTCGAACCGTGGCTCCCGCCGCACGACCTCCCCGCGGGGACGGTGCTCGAAGGCCCCCTCACGCTCCGCGCGCGAGGCGCTCGCGCGGCCGACGGATCGACGGGCCTCTCGACCGCGATCGACCTCACGGGCGCGACGATCCGCGTGCCCGACTGGATCCACAAGCCCGCGGGCACCGCCCTCTCCGCGCAGTTCGAAGGGAGCGTGCGTGACGGCGACGTGACCGTCGATCGCGCGGGCGTGACGCTCGGCCCGCTCGTCGTCGCGCTGCACGGCGCCGTGCGCTCCGCGCGCGCGTTCGACCTCTCGTTCGACAGCGGCGAGGTGCCCATCGACCCGCTCTTGCGACTGCTCCCGCGCGTGCGCGCCGAGGTCCCCGCAGACGTGGCGCTGCACGGGAGGCTGCGCGCGTCGGGAGAGCTCCGCACCGAGAACAGCGCTCACGCGGGACGGCTCCGCATCGCGCTCCGTGGCGCCGACGTTCGCACGCCGACGCTCACCCTCACAGGCGAAGCCGACGCGTCGCTCACGGCCTCGGTCTCTCACGATCGCGTCACGGCAGAGGCTTCGCTCGACGCGGGGCGCGCGCGGGTGATGATCGCAGGACGCATCGACAAGGCCGCGGGCGCGCCCATGCGGCTCTACGCGCGGGGAACTCGCACCGGGCGACGCGTCGAGGTCGCGAGCTTCACCGCGCAGCTCCCCGGCGCGCACGTCGACGCGAGCGGAACGTGGGACGCAGCCGCACACCGCGCCACGCTTCGAATGCCCACGTTCGAGGTCGACCTCGCGCGGCTCCTCCCCGTGTTGCCCGATGGGGGGCCGAGGGTGCCGGGCGCCCTCGCGACGGCGACGATGCACGGCGGCGTGACCTTCGAAGGAGACCTCGACGCGCTCCAGCGCGCGCACCTCCACGTCGACGGGATCGAGCTGCGCAGCGAGGCGGGAGACCTCCACGGCAGCTTCGACGCGACGGGCCTCGACGAGCCTCGACGCCTGCGCTTCGACCTCTGGGGCGGCGCGCTCGACGCGGAGCGCATCACGCGCTCGCTCCCGCCGACGAGCGACGCGCGCGGCAATCCCCCCGCGTGGTGGAGCACCGCGGACATCGAGGGGTCCCTCCGCGCGGACTCGCTGCGGCTCACGTCGCAGACGCTCTCGTCGCCGCGCGCCGAGCTCACGCTCCGCGACGGACGGCTCACCGCGCGCACCCTCTCGCTCGGCGTCTTCAACGGAAGCCTCCGCGCCGACGGGAGCACGCTCGAACGCGCGGGCGCCACGCAGCGCGTCTCGGCCCACGTGCGCGCGCAGCGCATCGACATGTTCGCGCTCGCGACGGCGATGGGCACCGAGATCTCTCACCGCCCCACAGGGAGCCTCGACGTCGAGGCCGACCTCAGCACGTCGGGCGCGGACCCCGACGCGCTCAAGGCGAACCTCGAAGGACGCCTGCGGCTCTCGGGCATCAACGTCGTGATGCGGCACGTGGCGTCGCCGTCGGTGAGCGTGGTGCTCCCGGTGGTCGGCGCGAGGCCCGCGGGAAGCGGCCCGCAGCGAGACCCCTCGCAGCCGCTCACGATCCGCAGCTTCGACGTGACCGCGCGTCTGGAGCGGGGGGTGATTCGAACGACCTCGCCGCTCCGCATGGAGACCGACACGGGCTTGGTGACCCTCTCGGGCCGCGTAAACTCCGATCAGACCCTGGCGCTCTCGGGGCAGATTCGGATTCCGGCCGAGGTGATCGAGCGCGCGACGCACGGAGACCGGCTCATCACGACGGCGCTGCCCGTGTCGATCGCGGTGTCGGGCCGCGCGGGCGCGCCCGAGGTGCAGGTGACCGACCTCAGCGCCACCCTCGCCGTGCTCGCGGGGTCGCGGCTGAGGGCCATCGCGAGAGGGCTTTTTCAGTAGTTCCTGGCGCTGTCACCGCGATGGTTGCGGAACGGCGGCGCGCTCGCATATCGTCCGCTCCCCGCGTCACGGCCGCGGACGTTTTGGCGCATTGCGAGACGTCTCCCGCCGCGACGATGAAGCAAAGGGAGACGCTCACGATGACCACAGCCGCGACGGTGCGCTTCGACGGACGAATCCTCCAGCTCACCGAGGACCCCGAGCTCTTGAAGAAGCAGCTCGCGGGCGACGACCTCGCGTGGGACCCCTCGCGCAAGCTCATCGACAACATCTCGACCGACGAGCTCACCCCCGGCTGGGTCTGTTACTACTACGACGAGACCCTCGCGGAGTACTGCCTCGTCGGCCTGCGCGGCAACCACATCGCCCGCAACGACATCAAGCGCGGCGGCTACTCGGTCATCGTCTCGGGGCGCTCGAAGGGCTGCGGCTCGTCGCGCGAGACGGCGCCGTACTCCGAGCTCAAGTCGGGCGTGCGCCTCGTCGTCGCGCAGAACATCGAGAAGATCTACGGCCAGAACGCCCAGAACATCGGGCTCCTCACGAGCACCGACATGGGCCTCGTAGACCGCATCGCGCGCGGCGAGGAGATCCCCCTCGACGAGTTCACGCGCGGCCTCGACCCCATCTCCGCCGACATCGTGCGCCTCGGCGGGCTCTTCGAATACTCGAAGGCGCGCCTGCGCGGCGAGGTCTCGCCGCCCACGATCACCACCCCCGCGCGCCCGATGACGCTCTGCGAGAAGATCATCGCCGCGCACTGCGTCGTCGACGCGCGCAACGACGCCGTGGGCGTGAAGGCCGTCGCGCCGGGCGACGCGCTCTTCGTCCGCGCCGACGTGCGCTTCTCGCACGAGTACGTGACCCCCATGGCCGACGCGCTCTTTCGCGGAGCCTTCGGCGACGAGGCGAAGGTCACCGAGGCGTCGAGCGTGTACACGTTCCGCGATCACCTCACCTTCCTCGACGACGTGATGCCCGAGGCGCACGTGAAGATGGGCCTGCGCCCCGTCGCGCGTCACCTCGCCGTGGTGCAGGAGGACTTCGCCCGCGCGCAGGGCGTGAAGCACTACGGCGAGGTCGAGAACAAGGTGGGCAAGGGGTCCTTCGCGATCTGCCACAACGCGGTGATCGAAGACATCGCGCTGCCCGGACAGGTCGTTGCGGGCACCGACTCGCACACGTGCATGGCCGGCGCGCTCGGCTGCTTCGCCTTCGGCGTCGGCAGCACCGACATGGCCAACGCGTGGTTCACCCGCGACGTGCGCGTGAAGGTGCCCGAGAGCGTGAAGGTCAACCTCCGCGGCGCCCTCGGCGCGGGCGTCTCGGCCAAGGACGTGATGCTCCACCTCCTCTCGCAGCCCTATTTCAAAGAGGGGAAGGGCATCGGCAAGGTGCTGGAGTTCACGGGCCCCGGCACGCAGGGCCTCTCGCTCGACGAGCGCGCGACGCTCACGAACATGTCCGTCGAGGCGGGCGGCTTCACGGGCATCATCGAGGCCGACGAGCTCGTGGTGCGCTACATCGCGGAGCACCGCGGCGTCGACGCCGACGGCGTGCGCGCGCGCATCGTGAAGGCTGATGATGGGGCCGCGTACGCCCACGCGTTCGACATCGACCTCGGCGCCCTCGCGCCGATGGTGGCGACGCCCGGAGACCCCCGCAACGGCGTGGCGCTCTCGTCGCTCACGGCCCCCGTGAAGATCGACATCGCGTACGCGGGGAGCTGCACCGGCGGCAAGAAGGCCGACATGGACATGTACGCCTCGGTGCTCGCCCGCGCGCTCGAGAAGGGCCGCCGCGTGGCGCCGGGCGTGAAGCTCATCATCCAGTTCGGCTCGCAGGACATCCGCGAGTACGCCGAGCGGCGCGGCTACGTCGACGTCTTTCACCGCGCGGGCGCGGAGCTGATCAACCCGTCGTGCGGCGCGTGCATCCGCGCGGGCCCCGGGGTGAGCACGGCGGCGGATCAGGTGACGGTGAGCGCGATCAACCGCAACTTCCCCGGCCGCTCGGGGCCGGGGCAGGTGTATCTCGCGTCGCCGTACGTGGTCGCCGCGAGCGCGATCGCGGGCCGCATCGCAGGGCCTGAAGAGATCTGACGCCCGCTTCAGGCGCGGCGAAATGAGAGATTCTTGAGGTCGCGCGAGCCCGCGTGCCAGCATCGCCGACGATGGCTGAGAAGCGGGCGAGCGGGGCGAAGAGCGGGACGACGTACCAACCGCGGCGAGAGGCGCGCGTCCTCCGCGTCGAAGACCTCACGGAGCAGCAGCGGCACGCGGGCTTCGAGGTGCACAGCCTGCTGCGCGGATACCTCGAACGCGCGCATGTGAAGGCGAAACCGGCGAAGGGGCTCCGACACTTCGCGCCGCACATCAGCGACTCTCGCTGGAACCAGAACCTCCTCCTCGACGGCGATCGCGGCTCGGGCAAGACCTCGCTCCTCGTCACGATGCTCCAGCTCTGGAGCGACCTCCTCGGCGTCGAGCGAGACGTGAAGGACCAGGAGGCCGAAGAGACAGACCTCGCAGAGAAGCTGAAGGCGTGGGAGATCGACAAGGCCCGCTGGCACGTCGTGCCGCTGTCAATCGTCGACCTCCAGCCGCTGCCCGAGCACACGCCCGTGCTCCTGCACATCGCGGAGCCGCTCGTGCGCGTGGTCGAAGCCATCGAGGAGCACGAGACCTCGGATGACCCTTCGCCCGCGTGGCTCGGCGGTGAGCCGCAGGGGCCCAAGGCCCGCAAGGCCTGGGAGGAGCTCATTCGCACGATCGTGGCGGGCTGGGACGACGCTGCGAGCGACCGATGGCGACGCCTCGACCCCGAGAACGCAGAGTTCGAAATCAACCGCGCGGTGCGGGGGCATCAGGCGCTCGTGTCGAGCTTTCACACCTTCGTCGATCAGCTCATCGAAGACTTCAAGCGGTGGCGCGGGGTGAAGGATCACACGCCGCTCTTCGTGCTCCCCGTCGATGACGCCGACATGAACCCCGGCCGCGCGGAGGAGCTGCTCGAAGCGCTGCGCATGCTCCATCACCCGCGGCTCGTGTTCCTGCTCACGGGCGAGAGCGGGCTCTTCTATCGCATCGCGGAGGAGCGCGTCGCGCGCACGCTCCGCTCGCCGCGCGGTCGCACGCAGAAGGAGGACGACTCGCCCGTGCGCGACTCGCTCGCGACGACGCTCGCGCGACGGGTCTACGACAAGATCCTCCCGCCGTCGCACCGCTGCGCGCTCCCGCTGCTCGGCGAGGATCAGCGCGCGAAGCACCTCAAGCGCCTCTCTGCGCTCGCGGTCACGTCGCACACGCACTCGAAACACTTGATCCCCATCGGAGAGATCCTCGCGGACCCGTCGGTGGGCGCGGGGCTGCCCGGTCACCTCCGCGTCCTCAACGACCTCGACCTGCTCATCGAGCGACACGCCGCGTCGCCGTCGAGGGCCCTCTCGAACGCGGTCGCGCGCGTGTGGGCCGAGGCCATCGAAGACGCGCCGACGGACGTATACCTCCCGTCGCAGCTCGCGACGCGCGTCCGTGTCGACCTCGGCGATCGCCCCCTCGTGATCGACGCGCTCGAAGGCGGACCGCGCATGCGCGACGAGGGTCCGTGGAGCCTCAAAGCCCCCGAGCGCAAGCACGGCGATCACCCGCTCACGCTCCAGCTCCGCGGGAACCTCAGGGTCCGCGCGCTCGCAGCCAAGGACAACAAGGAGATCCCGCAGCAACTCCTCGGCGCGCTCGCCTTCGCGGACATGGTGGCCTTCGAACACGGTGTTCCGCGCGGCGCCGACGAGCCGTCGCAGAGCGAGGGCCTGCGACCGCGCTTCGCGCAGGTGCTCTACCGCCTCTCGGAGGCCACGGATCCGAACCTCATCGGGTGGCCGCTCCCGAGGGGGCTCAACCTGCTCGACCGCACGCTCGTGAACCTCCGCTGGCGACAGCTCATGCTCGCGACGAAGTCCCTCGACGACAAGGCCATCGACGCGGCCGCGCGCTGGTACCTCGCCGTCGTCGCGCAGCTCGTGACGATGTACGACACGACCTTCGCGCCGCTGCCCATCGCGCCGTCGAAGGCCTGCCCCGTGCCCGCGTGGGACGAGGTCGCGAAGCGGGTCCTCCACGTCGCGATGCTCGACGGCGCGCTCACGACGCGCGAGATGGCGCTGCGAGACTGGGCCATCGGACGCGCGACGCTGCTGGCCGCGCCCGAGTCGGGGCTCTCTGCGAAATCCGCGCAGGAGTTCCTCGGCCGCATCGAGGCGCACGCGAAGGGCGCGCTCGCGACGCGGATCCGGGAGTCGTCGCGCGTTCAACGGAACGAGCGCCTGCGGGCCTCGCTCAAGGGCGACGGGAACGCGGTGCCAGGTGACTCCGCCGTCGACGAACTCCGCAAGAAGATCGACGACCAGGACCGCGCGCACCCGTGGCTCGCGTTCCTCTCGAAGAAGCTCGTGACCGCGACCGCGCCGTGATCCCGGCGTCGTCGCACCATCACCTCGTCGCCGAGGCGATCGCATTCCCCTTCTGGCACGAGTCCGCGCTCGAATCCTCGCCGCTCTCGCTCGATCGCGACAACGTCGGCGTCGTCTCGTCTCCCCTCGCCCGCGCGCTTCAGACACATCTCTGCCGCCACGCGCTGGGCGCGTCGCTTCCGCAACTCGACAACCTCCGCGACCTCGCGTGGTTCCCCGAGCGCGGAAACACCGTTCCGCTCGCGCGGCACCTCGCGCGCGTCGCGTGCGATCACCTCGAGCTACGCGGACGACGCGTCGGACTCCGTCACGACGATCACGGCAATTACGGTGAGCTCGTCGAACGCTGGCGATGGATCTCGCTCGCGCTCCCGCCCGATCTCCTCGTCGCCGCGCTCGCTGCGACGCGCAACGTCTCGCCTCCCTCGGAGCACGTCGAGCTCGTCACCGCGCACCTCACCCGCACGCTACAGGCGCCGTGCGCGGAGACGCATCTGCACGTCGGCGCGGCGATTCCCTTCGGCGTGCTGTGGATGGGCGTCGTGCGCAGCCTCGCAGACAAGGGCAACCACCGCGAGCTCGTCGCGTGGCTCCGCGGAAGCTTCGCGGGCGTGATCCCCTTCGGCGACGCGGATCGCTTTCTCCATCTGCTCCGCGCTGCGTCGCTCGCGCGCGTCGCGATGGCCGCGTTCCTTCCCGCGCACGACAACGGAGCGCCCGCGGACTTCGACAAGCACGTCCCAAACTGGATGCGCGGCGTCGCTTCGAAGGTCCCGTGGGAGTGGGGGCCTCGCGACGTTCGCGCGGGCCTCTCTGCGATGCTCGGTCTCGTCGTCGCGCCGAGGACGAAGATCGCGCTCTCGCACGAACGCACCCGCGCGCTCCTTCGCGCCGTGCTCGGCAAGGCGCCCGCGGCCGTCGACGATCCGCACCGCGCGGCCGTCGATGCTGACCCGCTGTCGGCGTGGCTCACGCAGCGCGATCACCCCGCGTTGCCCGAGACGCGCTTCGCCGCGCGCGCTATCGCGTATCTGCTCGGCTCCGGCGTCGCCGACAAGGGCTTCGCGCGCATGTTCTGGCAGTACCAGCGACTCCGCGGCGCCACCTACCGCACGCTCGCGCAGGAACCCGGCATCGCCGGACTCCACTGGTTCACGCGCTTCTACGGGCGCATCAGCTTCTTTCGAAAACTGCTCCCGCTGCACCGCGGATACGAGGCGAGCTGGTCACACGCGCTCCGCACCGAGTCGCGCGACCTCAACCTCGGCGCCCTCGAAACGCGCACCAGCCCCGACGCCACCATCGACGGCAATCGCAACCTCCTCCGCGCCGTCACGCGACAGGCTCGCGCGTTCACGCCCGACGACGGAGGCACGCGTCCCGAGATCGGCCTCGTGCTGCACTTCATCAAGGAGGACTCGTTCAGACAGAACGGCACGCAGCACCTCCACGCAGACCCCGCGAACCTCGCGTTCGGCGCGCGTCACGCCGTGTGGTTCAACAAACAAAGACGTAGCGCCGTGGCCGTCGCATCGGCGTTGCGCGATCACCCCGAGCTGCTCCTCGTGCTGCGCGGAATCGACGTGGCGAACCTCGAACAGGCGCAGCCCGCGTGGGTGCTGCGTCCGCTCTTCGACATCGTGCGTGATGCGTCGGAAAGAGCCTCGCGGCGTCTCGCACACGCGGTCCCTGGGTGGCGGGTTCCGCCCGTGCGGGCGACGCTTCACGCGGGAGAGGACTACCTGCGCATCACCGAGGGCCTGCGTCGGATGCACGAGGCCATCGAGTTCGGATTGCTGCGTCAGGGCGATCGCTTCGGCCACGGCCTCGCCGTCGGCGCGAACCCCGAGACCGAGCGCGGGACCACCGTCGCGCAGCCGCGAGAAGAGCGCCTCGACGACCTCCTGTGGGAGCTCGACCGCTACGCGCACGGAGACTTCAACGGCAGCGCCGCGCGCATCGAGAAGGTGCGCCACGACGCGACCGCGCTCGCGCGAGAACTCCTTCCTTCAGGGCACCGCGCGACGCTGGAACACTTGCTCGAAGCGCGCAGGCTCCGCCACGACCCGCGCGTGCTCAGGCGGCTACGCTATCCCTCCGTCGACACGTCGAGAGGTCCCGCCGATCACGTCGCGTGGAAGCTGCTCATGGAGCACCTCACCGACCGCGACACCTTCAACCGCGGGCGCGCGCCCGTCGCTGTCGAGAGCACCGCGGAGGAGCGCGCGATGCTCGTCGCGGCGCAGCGCTGGATGCAGTGCGAGCTCGCGCGACGAGAGATCACCGTCGAGTCGAACCCGTCGAGCAACCTGCTCATCGGCGATCTGCACCAGATGGGCGAGCACCCCGCGTTGAGGCTGCAACCGCCGGTCTCCGAGGGAGCGCACGGTCACCCCGTTCACCTCTCGGTCAACACCGACAACCCGGTCACCTTCGGGAGCTGCCTCGGCGACGAGTTCGCCTTCGTCTACGCGGCGCTGCTCCGTCAGGGAGTCTCGGCGCGAGAGGCCCTCTCGTGGATCGACGATCGACGCGAGGACGGCTGGCGCTCACGCTTCACGCTCGAAGCGAGCGCGCGCGTCGAGAACCTCTCGCGACTCCTCCAGCGAGAGCCCCCGCAAAGCCCCGAGGCGCGAAGCGCTGCGAGGCGCTCCGCGGACGTGTCGGGCAGGTAGCGGCGGAGGGAGCTTGTCACCGCCCCGCGTCGCCCGCGCGGCCGGTCATTCCGTACGAGTGCGCCGAGACCTGATTCTCTCCGTGCAACACCTCGTGCGCGATGCGGTCGCCCACCAGCGGCGCGAGGTCGCGCTCCAGGTCGCCCTCGTACATCACCAGCGTGCGCATCATCCGCTCGTACGGAACCATGTCCGCGCGCGGCGCCTGCCACGGCTGAACGCCGCCGCGCTCTTGCGAGAGCTGCCACGTCACGTGGCCGAGCACATCATCGGGCGTCTTGTCGTGGATCTCGTTGCAGAGCGCCTCCATCGAGAGCGTCCCGGGGTCGCTCCCCGCGGCCTCGCGGTAGAGCGCGCGGAGCGTGCCCATGAGCCGCTCCTGCGCGCGGCTGAACGCGCGGTTCACCTCGGCCCGGTCGGCTTCGGGAACACCGAGTCTCCGCGCGCGATCCTCGTCGACCGGATCGCGTCCCGCGCGCCCTCCGGGGATGCGGTATCGCAGCTCTCCGCGCTGCGCGAGCGTGCGCCACTCGTCGGGCGTGAGGTCGGTCTCGCCGTCGTCGTCGATGCCCCTGCGCGCGTGCGGCACGAGCGCGCCCGTGTCGGGTGAGATCCCGTGCTGCGTGAGGATCGCGCGGAGCCTCGCCACCTCGGCCTCGCTCGTCGCGCGCACACCGCCGTTCGCCGTGTTTGCAGCCGTTTCACGCGCGGCCGCAGCGCCGCCCACGGCGCCCGCGGAGGCGCTCGGATCGCCCGCGGGGTTTGCTCCGTTTGCAGCGCGCGCGGTTGATCCCGGCGTCGCGGAGTCTTCGCGTCGCAGCGCGCCGTGGGCGTCGATGATCGCGGACTGCCCCGGGGCCACGGCGACGGAGCGTCCGTTGGCGCTCGCGACCCTCACGCCGCCTTCGTAGACCGCGACCATCATCGCCATCGAGAGGGCGCCCGCGCCGAACCATCGTGCTCGCATCGTGTCGTCTCCGTGTGTCTGTCGTGCGTCGCGCGCCGTCGTGGCGACGCGAAAGCAGGTTCCCGTGACCCGCGCCTCGCCGTGCGGACCGCGCACGACGAAGCCTCCCCCGCGGTCGACGCGGAAGAAGCCCGCGCCCTCGTCGATCACCACCTCGTCGCCGCCGCCGAACCACCCCGCCGTGCGCCAGTGCGCGCGCGTTCCTGCTTCGAAGACGGCCGTCGCGCGACCGCCGATGGCGACCGTACGTGGACCCGCGTCGTCGACGAGCACCGCGCCCTCGCGCGCTCTCCCCGTGGCGCCCCAGGTGATCGCGAACGCCACCGATGCGGCGAGCGCGAGAACGCCCGCGACGCGAGGCGCAGTGCGAGCGGGACGAGCCTTCGAAGCGTCCCAGCGCGCCATCACGTCGTCGGCGAAGCGCTCGGGCGGCGCGCCGGTGGGCCCCTGCGCGTCGAGGGAGCGTGCGTAGAGCTCGTCGTCATCCATGGTCGTGCTCCCGTGCGGGGCGTTCTCCGAGGGCCGCGAGGAGCGCCTGCTTCGCGCGTGCGAGGCGTGACTTGACCGTGCCCACCTCGATCTTCAGGGCGCGTGCGATCTCGTCGAGGCCCAGGTCGTGCTCGACGCGGAGCACCATCACCGCGCGCTGATCGGGGCCGATGCCCTCCATCGCCTTCGCGAGACGGGCTCGCTCCTGCGCATCTCCGAGGGCCGCGTCGGGCTCGCTGTGTTGCGCCGCGCGAACGTCTCTCAGCGCGTCGAGCGGAACCACCACGCGCCTCGCCCGCAGCGCGTCGATGGCCGTGCGCGCGGTGATGGTGGCGATCCACGTCGAGAGCTTCGCGCTCCCCTTCGGGTCGAAGCCGGGGAGCGCGTCGAGGCACTTGAGCATCGCGTCCTGCGCGACGTCTTCGAGCTCGGGCGCGGCCCTCCCGAGCACGCGCGAGGCGGTGTGAAAGACGATGCCCTGATAGCGCACCACGAACGCGCGACAGGCGTCGCGGTCGCCGCGGCGGGCGCGTTCGAGGGTCAGGTCATCGAGCTCGGAGGGCGTCATCGGGCGCGTTCGAGGCGTTCCACGATCGACGCGGAAGATGGTTCCCGCGAGGGAGACGATTTCGTCAGAAGTGCTTGTAAGAAGGGCTGCGCGAGGCGGAGGTCAGACGCAGCCGGTGCGACCGCAGCGGAGGCCGACGTTGCAGGTTCCGCCCGTGCAGCAGGGCTGACCGCTGGCGCCGCACGCGCGGCAGGTCATGGCGCCGCCCGTCATCGCGGCGCCGCAGGTGAGGCCCACGTTGCAGGTGTTGCCTGCGCAGCAGGGCGATCCGCTCGTTCCGCAGGCCGTGCAGGTGTTGCTCACGCAGGCCGCGGTGGCCGACGCGCAGCGACCCGCGCAGCAGGGCTGTCCGGTCATTCCGCACGCGACGCAGGAGCCGCCCACGCACGCGTTGGTGGCGCTGTCGCAGCGCGTTCCGCCGCAGCAGGGGAGGCCCGTCGCGCCGCAGGTGACCATCTGACACGTCCCCGTGCGACACGAGAGGCCCGCGGAGCACGTCGTTCCGCCGCAGCAGGTCTGGCCCGCGCCGCCGCACGGGGAGCACACGCCGCCGCCGCACGCGAGGCCCGTTCCGCAGGCCATCGTGCCGGGGCAGCAGGGCTGTCCTGCGCCGCCACACGCGGTGCAGACGAGGCGCGCGGTGCAGGTCGCGCCGGCGCCGCAGGTTCCGCCGGGGCAGCAGGGGCGACCGGGCGTTCCGCAGGTGTCGCAGGTGCCCGCGTTGCAGTAGTTGCCCGTCGCGCAGGTGGGCGTCGCGCGGAGGCAGCACGCCTGCGCGGTCATTCCGCAGGGCTGACACGTCAGCGTTCGCAGGTTGCACTCGCCGCCGCCGGGGCAGTTGAGCAGCGGGCGACAGCACGCCTGACCGGGCGATCCGCACGTCGACGCGTCCGCGCCCGTGTCACGCGGAACGTCCATCGGGGGCACATCGCGCGGCGGCGTCACGATGTCCGAGGGCGGCGTCACGACGTCCATCGGCGTCACGATGTCGGCGGGCGGCGCGATCACGTCGTCGGGCGGCGTGACGGTGTCTGCGGGCGGAGCGATCACGTCGTCGGGCGGCGTGACGGTGTCTGCGGGCGGCGCGATCACGTCGTCGGGCGGAGGCGTGGTCGTGTCGTCGGTGGGCGCCGTGTCGGGGGCGGGCGTCGTGTCGTCGGCGGGCGTGACGTCTTCGGCGGGCGTCGTGTCTTCGACGGGCGCGGTGTCGTCAGGCACGTCGACGATCGGAACGTCGGGCGTGATGATCTGATCGGACACGTCGTCGCCACAGCCCGCAGCGAGGACGCACCACAAGAAGACGCTCGATCCGAAGCGACGCGCAGTACCCATGGCGGGGAGGTTACCGCAAGTGCCCTCACCCCGTCCCTCTCCCGCGAAGCGGGAGAGGGTGCCTGTTGGTAGCTGCCATGCCCTCACCCCGCCCTCTCCCGCCAGAGGAGTCTGACCGCCATTGGGGAGTTGACGGCGCCAGACGCTTCCCGTCGCGCCTGGGGTTCGGCCCGCGTGAGAGGGACGCGCGTGACGCGCCCAGGGCTCGCCCCCCGAGGGATGTACGCGATCGGGGGCTCGGCCTGGGCTTCATCAAGGCACGGATCACCGGTCTTCGACCGGTTCAGAAGGCATGGCGAGGCTCTCTCTGCTGAACCCTCGAAGAGGGTGATCCGTGCCTCGTCATAGCCCAGGCTGAGCCCCCGATCGTGTACATCCCTTGGGGGCGAACCCTGGGCGCGTCACGCGCGTATCTCCCTGGGCGCGTCACGCGCGTATCTCCCTGGGCGCCTCACGCGCGTATCGCCCTGGGCGCGTCACGCGCGTATCGCCCTGGGCGCCTCACGCGCGTCCCTCTCGCGCGGGCCGAACCCCAGGCGCGACGGGAAGCGTCTGGCGCCGTCAACTCCCCAATGGCGGTCAGACTCCTCTGGCGGGAGAGGGACGGGGTGGGGCCCGCGAAGCCACACCACGCGCGCCACCCTCTCCCGCCTCTGGCGGGAGGGCTGGGGTGCGGGCATTCCAGCGACCAACGGCACCCTCTCCCGCTTCGCGGGAGAGGGACGGGGTGAGGGTCAGCGGATGGCTTCGAAGAGCCCCGCCGCGCCCATGCCGCCACCGATGCACATGGTGACGATGCCGTAGCGTCCGCCGCGGCGGCGGAGCTCGTGGAGGAGCGTCGCGGTGAGCTTCGCGCCGGTGCATCCGAGGGGATGTCCGAGCGCGATGGCGCCGCCGTTGACGTTGAGCTTCTCGTCGGCGATGCCGAGCTCGCGCTGGCAGTACACGGCCTGCGCAGCGAAGGCTTCGTTCATCTCGATGAGGTCGATGTCGGCGAGCGTGAGGCCCGTCTTCATGAGCAGCTTGCGCACCGCGGGGACCGGCCCGATGCCCATGATGTCGGGCGCCACGCCCGCCACCTGGAAGCCGCGGAAGTACCCCAGGGGCTTGATGCCGAGCGCGTCGGCCTTCGCCTTCGACATGACGAGCGACGCGGCGGCGCCGTCGCTGAGGGGCGAGCTGTTGCCCGCGGTGACGGTTCCCTTGGCGGAGAACACGGGCTTGAGCGCGCCGAGCTTCTCGGCCGTGGTGTCGCCGCGCACGAACTCGTCGCGGTTGAAGGCCACGTCGTCGCGCACGGGCTTGCCGTCACGGGTCGCATAGCGGACCGCGCGCACGGTTGCGATCTCGTCGTTGAAGCGCCCCTCGGCCTGGGCCTTCGCGGCCTTCTGGTGGCTGCGCGCGGCGAACTCGTCCTGCGAGGCGCGCGACACGTCGAAGCGCGTCGCGACGTTCTCGGCCGTGATCCCCATGGGGGTGTAGGCCGTGGGGAAGCGGTCCATGACCTCGGCGCTCACGGTGAGCTTGTTGCCCGTCATGGGCACCGCGGTCATCGACTCGACGCCGCCGCCGATGGCGACGTCGATGCTGCCGAACGCGACGCGCTCGGCGGCCTGCGCGATGGCCTGGAGGCCGCTCGAGCAGAAGCGGTTGACGGTGAGCGCCGCGGACTCTTCAGAGAGACCTCCGAGGAGCCCCACGACGCGGGCGATGTTGAGTCCCTGCTCGCCTTCGGGCATGGCGCACCCGAGCACGAGGTCGTCGACCTCCCTGGGGTCGAGCTGAGGAACGCGAGCGAGGAGCTCACGCACCACCATGCCCGCGAGGTCGTCGGGGCGGGTGAGGGCGAGCGCTCCCTTGTGGGCGCGGCCCACGGCGCTACGAACGGCGGCTGCGATGACGACGTCGGTCATTGGCGTCACTCCCTTAGTTGCGCAGGGGCTTGTTGTTCATGAGGAAGTACTGCATGCGCTCCTGCGTCTTCTGCTCTCCGCAGAGCGACAGGAAGGCCTCGGCCTCGAGCTCGAGGAGCTTCTCTTCGGTCACCGGCGCAGCCGCGCCGTCGATGCCGCCGCAGAGCACGTTGGCGAGCTGCAGCGCCACGGTCCCGTCGTGCGGCGTGGCCTGACCGCCCGCGACGAGCGATCCGACCATCATCTTGAGCGTCGCGATGCCGCTCTCACCAGGCAGCTTGTAGGCCTTCGGCGCGGGCGGGTGATAGCCCGAGTTCGCCATGCCGATGACCTTCGCGCGCGCGTCGTGGAGGAGCCTCGCGCGGTCGAACGTGATCCCGTCGGAGCGACGGAAGAACCCGAGCTCCTTCGCCTCGTCGGCGCTCGTCGCGACCTTGGCGAGGGCGATGTTCTTGAACACCTGCGTCATGAGCGCGTACGAGTCGACCGCCGCGCCCTCGGGCACGCCTTCGAACGCGCGCCAGAGGAGGTTGAGCGTTCCGCCGCCGCCGGGGATGAGCCCCATGCCGACCTCGACGAGGCCCGAGTAGGTCTCGGCCGCGGCCTGCACCGCGGAGGCTCCGAGGCACATCTCGAGTCCGCCGCCGAGCGCCATGCCGAAGGCCGCGGCCACGACGGGGACGTGCGCGTACTTCATCCGCTGGTTGGCCTTCTGGAAGGCCCTGGCGAGCTTGCCGATGCTCTCGAAGTCGCCCGACGCGGCGGCCATCGCGACGAGCGCGAGGTTGGCGCCGACGGAGAAGTTCTCGCCCTCGTTGAAGAGCACGAGGCCTTGGTACTTCGTCTCGGCGATGTCGACGGCGCGGTCGATGGCCTCGATCACGTCGGGATCGACCGAGTTCATCTTCGAGCGCAGCGTGAGGGCGACGACGCCCTCGCCGATCTCCCAGAGCTCGGCGCCTGCGTTCTCGTACACGACGGGGCGGCCCGTCGACGCGCGCGCGGCCTTGAGCGACACGGCCTTCGGATCCGTCGCGCGGGGCACGTACTCGCCCGTGGCGAGGTTGTAGACCGAGCCGTCCTTGTAGAAGCTCGTCACGTTCTTCGCGCGCATCTTGAGCACCGACTCGGGCAGCGCGATGCGATCGGCGACCATGCGGTCGATGGTGGCGGCGACGCCGAGCGCGTCCCAGGTCTCGAAGGGACCGAGCTCCCAGTTGTAGCCCCAGCGCATGGCGTCATCGATGGCGGCCACGTCGTCGGTGATCTCGCCCACGCGGCGCGCCGAGTACGCGAGGCCCTTCGAGAGCACCTTCCACGCGAAGTCGCCCGCGGGGCCCTTGTCGGCCACGAGCTTGCGGAGCCGCTCGCCCACGTCATCGACATCGCGCAGCGACTTGATGAACTTCGAGATGGCGGGGTTCGACTGCTTCTCGCGGTACGCGCCCGTCGCGGGGTCGAGGGTGAGGAGTCCCGCGTCGCTCTTCTTGTAGAAGCCGCCCTTGGTCTTGTCGCCGAGGAGCTTCTTCTCGACCATCGTGCGGATGTAGTTCGGCACGATGAAGGTGTCGCGGTCTTCGTCCTCGGTGAGCGACGCGTAGCAGTTGTCGGCCACGTGGGCGAAGGTGTCGATGCCCACCATGTCGGCCGTGCGGAAGGCCGCGCTCTTCGGGCGTCCCATGGGCGTCCCGACGATGGCGTCGACGTCTTCGGGCGAGAGCCCGTCGGTGAGCATCTGGTGGATGGCGGCCATCATCGCGTAGGCGCCGATGCGGTTGCCGATGAAGTTCGTGGTGTCCTTCGCGACGACGACGCCCTTGCCGAGCGCGTCGGCGGAGAAGCGCTTCACGCGTTCGAACGCGGCGGGCGACGTGTCGGCGCCGGGCACGAGCTCGAGGAGCTTCATGTACCGCGGCGGGTTGAAGAAGTGGATCACCATGAAGCGCTGACGGAACGACGCGGAGCGTCCCTCGACCATGGCGGCGATGCGCAGGCCCGAGGTGTTCGACGCGATGAGCGTGCGGTCGGTGGTGAGCGCGTCGAGCTTCGCGAAGAGGTTCTGCTTGATGGTGATGTTCTCGACGACGGCCTCGATGATGAGGTCGCAGCTCGCGACCTTGGCGAGGTCATCGTCGAAGTTGCCCGTCGAGACGAGCTGCGCGCGCGACGGGTGAAAGAACGCCGCGGGACGCGCCTTGAGGGCCTTCTCGAGCCCTCCGGCGGAGAAGCGGTTGCGCGCGGCGGGGTCTGCCTTCTCGGCCTCGGTGAGGTTCGGCGGCACGATGTCGAGGAGCAGCACCTCGACGCCTGCGTTGGCCAGGTGCGCCGCGATGCCGGCGCCCATGACGCCAGCGCCGAGGACGGCGACCTTTCGGATGGGTTGGTTCATGTGCAGCGCTCTCCTCCACAACGCGATCGTGGCGCTGTCCTGCGCCGCATCGCGAGGGGCCGCGGGTATACACCTCACGCTTGCGAGAAGCCACGGCGTCAATTCTGCGCGCTCGGGTGCGGCGGGAGGTGCGGGGGCGGGTGCGCCTCGCGTTGACAGGCGATCCCGGGCTGCGCTGTCATCGCCGCGTTGTGCCCGCATCGCGCTCGCCGCGGACGTCGGGACGGGGAGGCGATGACCATGACGAACGTGAACGCTCGATGGATTCTCACAGCCGCGGTGCTCTCTCTGGGGTGCGGCGCGCGCGCGCTCGGAGGAGGCTCGCTCTCGACCGACGACGCGACGACCACCGACGTGCCGATGTCGGAGGTCTCGTTGCAGCCCGACATCCCGGTGCAGCCCGACGTCCCCGGGCTACCCGATGTGCCCGCGCAGCCCGATCTCCCCGTGGCGCCCGATGTTCCTGCGGGGCCTGACGCGACCGTCGTGGCGGGGTGCTACGTCGAGGATGGCGCCGGTCCGTTGTGTCCGGCCGTGCGCGGAGCGACCGAGGCGTCGCGCTTCTCGCTTCGGGTCACGCAGCTCGACGTGACGTCGCCTGCCGCGCTGGCGTCGCCGATCCTGCTCAACGTGATCAACAGTTCGGTGCGCGCCGGAGGGCTCCTCTGGGGCATGAGCTTCGACCTCGCTGGAATGGCGTTCCGCACGGGATCGCTCTCCGTCTCCACGCGCGGATCGATCGGTCAGGGCCTCCTCGACGGCGTGTTCAGCTACCCTTCGAACAACGCGGGGACGCTCTCGGTGTCGGGCGATCGCATCACGACCTCGACGCTCTCGGGCACGCTGCGCCTGCCGGTCGTCGACGGAACGGGCGCGATGCTCACGGTGCTTCCGCTCGATGCGGTGCGCATCACCGCGACGGCGTCACCCGACCGCGGCTGCGTGGGCCTCGGTCGCGTCGCGGGCGGACGCTTCAACGAGTGCACGAGCACCTGGGCCACCACGAGCGGACAGATCGACGCGGTGATCACCGTCACGGCCGCGCGCTCGGTCACGGTCAGCGCGCTCATGACCACGCTCTGCAACCTGCTCGCGGGGTCGAACTGCGAGTCGTCGCCGCAGTCCGCGTGGACGCGCCAGCCCGACGCGACGGTCGGCGGGATGCCGGGGTATCACCTCGTCGCGAACTTCGCCGCCGTCGCCGCAACCGTGCGATGACGTGAGCCCACGCGAGCGAGGCCACGCGGTGAAGGCAACCGCACCGCTCGCGTGGCGCAGTTCCAGTGATTCAGGTCACCCGCGGTTCCAGCGGTCCCCCCCGACCGTCACCCGACACCCCATCGCCCGAACGAAGGCGACTTCCTCCGATGCGCGAGAACGAACATCTCCCCGCTCCGCCCGACCGCCCGATCCGGCTGCTTCACGTCGACGACCACCGAGTGCACTCCCGGCTCATCCCCCATGCCCTGACCGCGCCCCCATCGTGGGAGTTTCGCTTCACCGCGAGCACCGCCGAGGCGCTCGCGGTCCTCGATTCGTGGTTCCCCGACGTGATCGTCACGGATCTCTTTCGCGGTGACGATCGCGGCCTCGACCTCATCGCACGCCTCCGCGCGATGGAGGTGACGCGTGAGATCCCCATCGTCGTCGTCAGCGGAGCCGCCGCGATGTTCGAACCTCAGCTCCGCGCGCTCGGCGTCGCAACGTCGATCTCGAAGCCGTGCTCGCTGCTCGACCTGCGCGCCGCGGTGCTACGCGCCGTCGGTCGTACGTAGGTCTCGCCCGCTGCTCCTCGCTACCCCTCCAGCACGCGTGACGTCCACGGGGCGTGTTCGAGCAGCTCCAGCTTCGCGCGCGCGTCCTCGATGATCGTCGCGACGGTCTCCTTCGGCAGCGTTCCCTCGATCGTGACGCGCACGAAGAACGACTCCTCGACGTAGCGCACCGTCACCCCGTCGACCGTGATGCGAACGGTCTTCGGCATCTCCTCGATGTTCGGCTCCACCGGCGTGTGCGCGACGGGCGGCGTGAAGCGCGACGCGTAGAGCGCGAAGTCCGGCGTGTATTCGAGCTCCGCCCCCAGCGACGCGAGCTGCTGGCGGTCGAAGAGCGACTTTGCCCCGACGTGCCACGACATCCACTCGATCGTCATCAGGTCGTGACGCTGACCGTCGGCGCGAGAGAGTTCCCACACGGTCCAGCGGCGCTCGGTGAGGCGCGTCCATGCGAGCGTCGCGAGGTCGAGCGACCAGTCGTCGATGTTCTCGCGGATGTCGTCTTCGCCGTCGACGATCACCGCGCGACGTCCGCCGCGCACCGTGATCGAGCGGCCGTCGTCGGAGCGCGTGGCGGTGTGTTCGAAGATCCATCCGGGCGCGTCGCCCGTGGTGGTGAGCTTCGTGAACGCGAAGGTCCCCGTGTCGAGCGCATACACCGGCGTCTCACCGGGAACGCGCTGCGTCGGATACCCGAGGCACCCGATCACCACGATGCGCGCCCCGTCGAGCGTCGCCGAGTGGAAGTCCGTCGGCGGGAACTCCTCGCGCGAGTACCCGTAGACCTCGATCGCACCCGTCGGGTCGGTCACCACGACGTCGTTGTAGATGTAGAAGTCGGGGTCGTAGTGGTCCTCGTGCTCGCCCGCGATCGACACCACGCGTCCGTCGGGGAGCGTCGTGTCGCTGCGTCCGAAGCGGTTGAAGCACCAGCACGGCCCCACCGCGAGCGACGACGGTCCTTCGAAGTGCGTGTTCGCCGCCCACGCGTTGAGCTCGCGGTTTCGCACGAGCCACCGCCACGACGCGTTCGTCATGCGCTGCGGGTTCCCTGCGCCCAGGCGCGGCGCGCGCCACACGAGGAAGAGGTCACGCGTGACCTCCCTCGGCGGACGCTGCTCGCGTGGGAGCGAGAATCGCTTCGGGATGGAGGGCTTCTTCGCAGCGGGCTTCTTCGCAGCGGGCTTCTTCGCAGCGGGCTTCTTCGCGGCGGACTTCTTCGCGGCAGGCTTCTTCGCGGAAGGCTTCTTCGCGGCGGGCTTCTTCGCGGGCTTCTTTGCGCTCGGCGTCCTTACGGCCGCCGGTTTCTTCGCGGGCGTCTTCGCCTTGCGAGAGGTTGTCGTTGCTCGCTTCTTCGCTGACTTCGGTGTCGCCACGGGGCGCGAGTGTAGTCAGACGAGACGCTTCGGCGCCACGCTTCGGTAGCTCTCCGTCACGCGACGGGCGAGCTCCTTCCACGGGACCTTCTTCGCGTCGACGCGCATCGCCACCCACGCGCTCGCGCCCATGTATTTCGGGCGATAGAAGCGCTTCGGCGACGCGCTCACGAGCTCCGCCGCGTCGTCGCAGCGGAAGCACACCGACACGATCCCGTCGCGGTGCTGGTTGTCGAGCAGATAGGCGTAGGGCTTCTTCCCTACGCGCAACGTGGTCTGCCCCGATGCCTCTTCGATCACCGTCTCGGGCAGCGACGCGGCGATCTCGGCGAGCTTCGCGCGCGCCTCGGTCACCACCGCGGGGTCCGTCGTCGGGTACACGGGCGCCTCGGGCGGAGGCTCCGGCGTCGCGCGCTCGAGGCTCTTCGGAACCACCGACCGCCACGCCTCTTCGACGAGGATCGCGAGCGCCTCGAAGTCCGTCGACGGGTGGTCGAGGCGCACGCCGATCCAGCCCTTCACGCCCACGTACGGCGGGACGAAGTACACGTCGGGCTTCGACTTCGTGAGCCGCTGCTGGTCGTCGAGCGTCGCCTTGCACCACGCCGCCGTGCGCCCGTCGCCGTGATGATTGCCCGCGAAGCTCACGAACCCCTTGCCGCGCACATGAAAGAAGGGAGCGCCGTGCGAGAGCTTCTCCTCGGTGCCTGCGAAGTCGAAGCAGATCGCGCGGAGGCGCGCGAGGAGGGCGTCGGGGTGCGTTCCGGTCGTCACGCGCGGAGTCTACCGTGAGGGGCGCACGTTCGAAGCGTCTTCACGGCGCCCACGCGTTGCCCGACACCACGATCATCGAGAGCATGCGGATCGTGTTGCTGAAGTAGGCCTGCGAGGCGAGCGTCGGGGTGGTGACCGCCGTCCAGAGCGCGTCGAGCCACGCCTGGTGACGCGCGTCGACGGTCGCCGACACCGCGAAGGGCGCCACGAAGGCCAGCTCGCCCGCGCTCGCGCCGTTGAGCCGCACGCCCGCGAGCGAGTAGCCCGACATGATCCGATCGGGACGCTCCGACGTCGCCCTCCGGACCCACGTGTTCATCGTCTCGACCGCCGCGCGAGATCGCGCGTCGCCGTGGAGGAGCCAGTCCATCGCGATGCGCCAGGGAGTGCGGCAGGCGTTCCACGAGTACGCGCCGTCGTCGGGGCCTTCGAGCCAGCGCGGCGGTGCGGGCGTGGGCCTCCCCGCGTTCATGCCCACGGCGAAATCAGGGAGGAGCCCCGTCGGGATTCCGAGCGCGCTCATCGTCTGCTCTCGTTGGAGCGTCGCGACGATCTGGTACTCGCGGTCGAGCACGGCGGTCCACCGCGCGACGCCCGACGCGGACGCGAACGCTCGGAGGTGATCGGGCATGAAGTCCGAGAGGCGCGT
This sequence comes from Polyangiales bacterium, assembly GCA_046351535.1. Classification (GTDB taxonomy): domain Bacteria; phylum Myxococcota_A; class Polyangia; order Polyangiales; genus CAISKJ01. Next base: position 94,257 of record JAXLYG010000027.1, on the reverse strand, counting down.
CCCGTCGCGGTCTGCCGTGGTCATCGCGGCGTCGCCCGTGAGCAGCGTCGAGGCCGTGGGGTGCACGTCTCCGCTGAGAATTCCCGCGATGACGCGTCGCGCGAGCGTCGCGTAGTCGATGGAGCCGCGCGATCCCCACTGGCGATCCGCGAGGAGGAGCGCGTACGCGACGTCGAGGTCTCCGTCAGTGGCCGAGTCGGCGCCCATGATGTTTCGACAGGTGGCGTCCTGCGCCCAGGCCATGAGCGACGCGGTGTATCGGCTCGGATGATCCTGGTAGTAGCGGGTGAGCGCGTCGAAGTTCGCGTGCGCCTCGGGATCGTGCCCGGCCATGTAGACCGTGACGAGCATCCCGTAGCCGTGGGCCTCGGAGACCGTCGCGCCCGAAGTGTCTCCAAGGGTCGCGACGTACGCGCGGTTCGCCGTGCATCCGCGGTGGAGGTAGCGCGCCTTCCACTGGTCGTAGAAGCTCGCGGTCAGGGCATCGAGGCGGGCCTGAGAGACCGTCGGGCGGATGGCGCCCGCGGTGTACAAAGTGATGTGCGAGGCGAAGGGGTGCGTGGGCGTTCCCGCAGGCGCGTCGGAGGGCGCGTCGCGTGAGACGTCGTTGCTCGCGTCGCGCGATGCGTCGAGGCTCGCGTCGAGAGGTGCGTCGAGCGAAGGCGCGTCGAGAGAGACATCGGCGACGACCGCGTCGAACGGAGACACGTCGACGACGGGCGTGATGTCTTCGACACGAGCCACATCTGCGGCTGGCGTGACGTCTTCGACGCGCGTGAAGTCTTCGACGCGTACGACGTCTTCAGCGGCTGTCGCGTCGGTGGCCGCGACGTCGAGCGCGGCGGGCGGAGTCACCGCGTCATCGGAGCAGCCCCAGAGGAGCGCGAGTGCGAGCATGGCGCGGCGAGCGTTCATCGAGCGTCTCCGTGGAAGGAACGGACTGCCGATCATCGACGCAGCCGATCGCAGAGCTGGGCCTCGTAGAGCGACGCGGGGGTGAGCGTTCCGCGCATCGTCTCGATGAAGCCCGCGGGGCCCGCGAAGGGACCGTTGCCCGTCACCGTTCCGGTCACGCCGATCGCGTAGTTCTGACCGAGCGGAGGGCGCTGCACGATGGCCGTTCCGCCGCCCGTGTCCTGTCGCCACAGCACCGAGTGAACCGCGGCCCACCCGTGGAACGTGCCGTAATCGCCGCGGTTGTAGAGCCCCACCACCGTGTCGGTGTTCGGCGTGCGCTCGACGATCGAGTCGTAGAGGAGCGCCTGCGTCCATCGCCGGTGGCCCTCCATCGACGCGTGCGCGCCCGTCGATCGGCCGCGCAGGAACACCACGTCCGAGACCGACGACGTGCCGTTCGAAACGTAGTGATGACGCCCGTTGGTCGCCGCGCAGTCGACGAAGAGCACCTGCTGCGCCTGGTCGTCGGCGGCGAAGTTGTACATCCGTCCGCCCGTGATCATCGCGACCGGATCGAGGCCCTGACAGCGCGCGACGGTGACCCGCTGCGACTGCTCGACGGCCACCGCGGCGTAGACGAAGTGCAGCGCCGTCACGTCGCGCACCCACGCGTCGCGCGTTCCGCTCACGTTCACCGCGTTGAGGGCGTGGTTCTCGTCGGCGCCACCCGCCGTCTGGATGTCGACACGCAACGACTCGACGCCCACCTCCCTCGCCACGCGCCGCATGTCGACGCGCGAGACGGCGCTCTGCGACACCGCGCGATCGAGCGTGTCGTACACGGGGACGTCGAGCGTCACGCGCCGCCCGCTGATCGCCGTGACGTGACGGAGGTACGCCGTGTCGACCTCGCCGGGGTTCCACGGGCTCGAGCCGCCGCCGCCGCCGAGGGCCGCGATCCATGCGCTCGTCGAGGGGCGCGTGAGCATCACCGCGTCGCCCACCGAGAGCCCCGTCACGTCGTCGAGGTCGATCGCGCTCTGGTTCACCACGACGCGCGCGGTCGTCACGTTGTGGCTCGGCGCGACGAGCAGACGCCGGAGGTTCACGTCGCCAGGGCCGAGCACGATCACGTCGCGCTGGTGCGGCGTATCACCGGGCGCGCGGAGGATGGTGCTCGTCGCGGGGTCTGCGCCCGATCCAGCGCCGCGCAGCACCACGCCGCTCGCGCGGACGTAGAGGGTCCCGGCGATTTCGTAGAGGCCCGGCGCGAGCGCGACGGCGCCGCGGAGTCCGTCGGCGGAGAGCGGCCTCGCGGCGACGCGATCGAGCGCGGCCTGGATGCGCGCGGTGTCGTCTCCCGCGCCGGGCGAGACGCGCTCGACCTCGGCGACGCGAGGGATCTCGCGCTCTCCCTGGTGGTACCCCGCGAAGCTGAAATCGGGGATGCGGTTGCCCTGCGCGTCCGCGGTGTAAACGAGGCGCCCGGTGGCGTCGTAGCGGACGCGCGTCGATTGCCACGTTCCCGTCGACGACCGGGGCGGATACGCGTCGCAGAACGAGGGAAGCGCCGACGCCCCGTCGACGCTCGCGTCGCCCGCGTCGACGATGACATCGGCGCGAACGTCGAGGGGCGCGTCGAGGAGCACATCACCCCGCACGTCGATCGCAGCGACATCCGCGCGCGCGTCGATCGCAGCGGCATCCGCGCGCGCGTCGAGGGACGCGTCGATCGCGATGTCTGCGGGCACGTCGATCGCGAGGTCCGCCGCTGCGTCGCTCGAAGCCTCGACGGCGTCGCTCGCTGCGTCGAGGAAGTCGTCGACGACCGCGTCACCCCCGGCGTCGAAGGCCTGCGCGTCGATCGTCGCGACATCCGCGGGCGGCGCGTCGGGCGGCGCGTCGACCACGGTCGATGAGCACGCGGCGAGCGTCGCGAGCGCGAGGGAGACGGAGCGCGTTCTCATCGTGGTCTCCGCTCGTAACACGATGCTTTCGCGCGACGCACCTGGGCCCTTCGTGACCATCCCTGGTCATTGCGCTGTGAGCGTTTCGCAGGGTCCGAGGCGTCGCGATCGTTGCGCCGCAGCGTCGAACGTCGCCCCCGGTAAGAATCCGAAGCGTGTGTCCGCGGCCTGTCGACGGAACCCTGTTCCCTCTTCGCGAGGGTGCGCCTCGGGGTGTAGCGTCGCGTCCGGCGCTCGGGACGCATCGCTCCGTGCGCAGAAGTGGTGGTTCTGTCATGGCTCGACATCCGATCGCGTATCTGACCCTCGCCGCGGCCCTCAGCACCTCGATGGGGTGCCAGAAGGTGATCGCCGTGATCCGCGGACTCACCGGCGGATCGTCGAACGACACCTCGACGACGCAGCCCGCGAACAACGGCAACAACAGCAACGGCGGCAACGACGAGACGGGCTCGCCCTCGGGGCCGCCGAGCAGCGTGCGAACCCCCGCGCCCTCGGTCGCAACAGGGTGCCCCGCCACGACGGCCAACACGGCCCTCCTCCCGGGGACGATCCACAACCACGACATCACCCGCGACGAGACCTGGACCCTCGAAGGCTCGCCGCACCGGCTCCCCGACGGCGCGGCCGTGCAGAACGGCGCGACGGTGACCCTCGCCCCCTGCGCGGTGGTGCTCGTCGGTCACGGCAACGGCCTCGAGGTGCAGGACGGCGCCGGGCTCATCGCGACGGGTGATCCCACGCACCCGATCCGCTTCGGATCGGACACCCCCCCGCCGCAGGCGGGCGACTGGCAGGCCCTGTGGTTCCGCCCCAACGCGCGGCGTACGTCGCGCCTCTCGAACGTCATCCTCGAGCACGGCGGCGCCGACTGGAACGGCCGCTCGGCCTGCCTCTCGGTGCTCGCGTCGGAGCTCCACATCGACCACGTCACGGCGCGACAGTGCCGCGCCTTCGGCGTCGGGCTCTTCGAGAGCGGGACCTTCTCGCGCGACTCGTCGGACCTCACGGTGACCGGCGCCGTGGCGGGCAACTCCGCGTCGACGGGCGCCGTGTATGTGCAGCGCGCGCCCTCGGTGGCGAGCGTCCCGTCGGGCGCGTACACGGGCAACGCGGCCGACGAGGTCTTCATCGCCGAAGCCAACGCGGGCAACGACCAGAACACCATCCGTCAGAGCGCCGTGTGGAAGAACCTCGGCATCCCCTACCACCTCGCCGACGACCAGGACCTCCGCGTCGACGGACCGACGGGCCCGGTGCTCACGATCTCGCCCGGCGTGACGATCCGCTTCGGGCGCGGCGCGGGCATCAGCGTCGGGTACGACGCCGAGGGCGGCCTCGTGCTCGACGGCAACGCCGAGGCGACGCGCATCACCCTGCGCCCCGCGGGCACCGACGAGTCGCCCGCGCAGTGGCGCGGCATCTACCTCGGCCCGCGCTTCAACCGCAGCGCGACGCGCCTCCGCTTCGCCACCCTCCGCAACGCGGGCCAGGGCTGGAACGGCCAGCTCTGCGACTGGGAGGGCACCTCGAGCGACGACCCCTTCGTGATGTTCGAAGCGGCGCCCAACGCGGGCAGCGTCGACCACCTCACCTTCGCGGCGGGTCCGCCCAACGGCGTCGCCATCGGGCGCAAGTGGGCCGGGCAGCCCATGAACTTCAACGCCTCGGAGCTCGGCAACGACTTCTCGCAGTTCGGCAACGGCTGCCACCAGTCTCCGCAGCCCGACGCCAACAACGCCTGCCCCGATCCCACGCCCCGCTGCGAGTGACCCTCGCACAGACTCCGCGGTAGCCTCGCGAGGGTGACCTCTCCCCTCGCCTCGCAGCTCGATCAGGTTCCGCGGCGAACGCGGGCCGTCGCGGTCTGGGCCGTCGCGTTGCACCTCAGCGCGCTCGCCGCCCTCGCCGCGGCGGGCTTTCAGATGCGCGCCGTGAAGGGTCGTCCGCTCCCGCTCGCGGACCAGCGCGCGGTCTACGTCGCCGACATCGCGTGCTTCGTCTCGGGGCATCTCGTGCTGTTCCTCTCGCTCGCGGGCCTCGTTTTTCTCTCGCGATGGACGCGCGCCGCCTACGCGTCGGCCGCCGCGCTCGGCGCGCAGGGGCTCACGATGAGCGCCTCGCGCGCCGCGTGGAGCTACGCGCTCCCCGTGGTGCAGCCCTTCCTCTCGTGGAGGGCGCTCTCGGCGCTCGACCGCGCGCTCCTCGCGACGCACGCGTCACGGAGCACGCCGCGCGCAGCGAGCGACGCGTCGGGTCACTACCGCGACAACGCCGCCGAGCCGAGGCTCGACGCGCAGCGCATCCCGTCGCCGCCCATCGCGAAGGCCTGGGCGCTGTGGGCGCTCGGCCAGGCGGGCTCCGTCGCGGTGAGCGTCACGCGCCACGAGGCCGTGACCACGCGCGCGCTCGTGCGGAGCCTCTGGTTCGACGCGGCCTCGCTCCTCGCGATCGCCGTCTCGACGCTGCTCCTCTACGAGGTCATCTCGACGATCAGCGCGCGCATCCAGGACATCCACGACCTTCGCCGCGAGGAGGCGTCACCGTGAAGCGCCGCGCGATCCTCTCGCTCGTTGCGCTCGTCGGATGCGTCGACGTGAGCCGCCCCTTCACGCGCGGCGTGGGTCCCATCGTGGCGCGCGCGACCATCACGGCCGCAGACGCCGAGCGCAGGCGCATCGCCGCGCTTCCGCCGATCCCCGAGGAGCTGCGCGGACAGCCTCAGGTCGTCGACGTGGAGGGCCCCGTGCAGCACGCGCTCGCGGGGCCGCTCCGCCTCGACCTGCGCGTCGCGGCGATCACGACGGCCGAAGACGTCCCCGCGCAGCGCATCGCGAACGCGATGAAGGCCGAGCGCGGCTGGGTCTTCGTGACCGAAGGCGGCGACCTCTACACGAGCGCGACCTTCACGGGGAGGCTGCGACCGCTCCGTTCGCTCGGCTGCGCGCGCCCGCCGCCGCCGCCGCAACCGCAGGTCCCCGGCTTCGAGAATCAGCTCGGCGGGCTCATGCTCGTGCAGCGCGACACGCCGACCTTCGAAGTCTTCGAGAGCGTCGGTCGCGCCGCCTTCAAGACTTCGGAGCGCGAGGTCTTCTGGTCGGATGGCGCCTCGCTGCACGCGCTCGACGTCGCGGGCGCCGTCGCCCTCGCGTGGACGAGCCCCTCGCGCGGCGCGGTCATCGTCGGGTACGAGACGCTGAAGACCACGCGCGACGGAGGGCGCACCTGGCGTGAGGTCGACCTCGGCGGAGCGCTCCCCGTCGACGTGGTGGGCACCGCCGAGGGGCTCTTCGTGGACACGAGCGACGGGCGTCGCCGCATCGACGAGCGCGACGCGCTCACCCCGACGCAGAGCGCCAGCGAGCACGAGGCGCTCCTGTCGCCGACGCCGATGCCGATGAACCACTTCGCGCGCGGTTACGAACGCGTCGCCGCGCCGCAGAAGCCACGCTGCGCGCAACGCGCCGAGGCGCCCGAAGGGTGGCAGGGCCCCGGCTTCGTCGCGCACCTCCCGATGCGCGAAGACCGCTACGGCGTGCAGGATCTCGCGCTCCCTCGCGGCACCCCCGCGCCCTTCGGAACCGCGCGCGGGAGGGGCTTCGCTTCGAACGAGATGGTGCCCGCGGTGGTGAGCATCGTGCGCCCGGACAACCCCTCGCCGGGTCACCCCGTGACGCTCGCGTGGCGCGGCGAAGACGAGCGCGGCGCCTTCACGATGCGCGTCTCGACCACGGCGCCGCGCGAGATCCCCGTGGGCGCGCCGTGGAAGGTCATCGCGGTCACGCGCGCGGGTCTCCTCTGCGCGATCGACCTGCGCAGCGAGTCTGACTACCCGATGGCGATGGGGCACTACTGGTTCTCGGCCGCGGGCGCGAGGCGTGTGACGCTGCCGTTTCCGCGCGACGCGTACGTCGACGGCGTGGCGTTGCCCGACGGCGGCGTCGCGCTCCTCGCGCGCGCGCAGCTCGACCCGTGGCACCCGCCGCGCTTCAACACCAGGGCCGCGAAGTCCGTCGCGTGCGCGGCGCGGCTCTCTTCCGAGGGCGCGGTGAGCGATCGACGCTGCGCGGTCGACTCGGCCGACGTGCGCGAGATCATCGGCCTCGGACAGGACGGCGACCGCTGGGGCCTCGTCACGGCCGAGCGCGCGTCACCCGAAGCGCTGACCTTGCGCGCCCTCGACGGCGCGACTGCGCCCTTCGGCGAGTGGACCTTCTCGGAGACGCCCGCGATCTGCGGCGACGCGGTGATCTCGACGCGGCTCTACCTCTTCGGTTCGGCCGCCGAACGTGACGAGATCCCGCCCTTCTCGATCCAGATCGGACCGCAGATGGACGGCCCCGCGTTCGCGCAGCCGCGGCTCGTCACCGTCGAGCGCTCTCCGCGCGGAGGCTCGGCGTGCCTGCGTCGCGTGTGGTGCACCGAGCGCCTCGAAGAGATCGACCTGGGCGACGGCGAGTACGTCGACGACCTCTGGGCCGCGTTCCGTTTGAACGCGCGCGGCGGAAGGCTCGTGGGCACGCGCGACGACGCGCAGCGCATCGCGACGGTGCCCGTGACGCTCGATCAGGACGCGCCGCCCGCGGACATCTGAGCGATCACGTCGTCGACGCGCGCCACGCCTCCATCGCGCGCTTGATCTGCGCGCGCATCTCGGGCGTGACCTTCGGCGCGCGGGTACTCTGGCACGCCCACAGCGTGCGCTTGAGGGCCTCGCACGCGGCGCCGCACGAGACGCAGCCCTCCATGTGCTTCTCCATCGCGGCGCAGTCGTCGGGGGCGAGGTCGCCTTCGAGGCGCTTCGACCAGAGCGCGATCACGTCGGGGCAGCGCGTCGAGGGCGGCGGCGCGGAGCCTTCGAGCGTCGGGCGCAGCGCGTCTCGGAGCGCGGCGCGGGCGCGGTGCAGACGGCTCTTGAGCGCGTCGACGGTGAGCCCGAGCGACGCGGCGGCCTCGGGCGCGGTGAGGCCCTCCATGTCGCGCAGGAGGATCACCTCGCGGTGCTCGGGCGAGAGCGAGTCGAGGGCCGTGGTGAGCGAGCGGGTGAGCTCGTCGTCGGCGACGCGCTGCTCGGGGTCCGGCGCGGCGTCGGCCATCTCGGCCACGGCGTCGTCGCCGTCGTGGGGGCGGTTCTTGAGCCCGCGGTGCTGCCGCGAGCACGCGCTGCGGGTGATCGCGAAGACCCAGCTCCGCAGCGCCGAGCGGCCTTCGAAGCGGCCCAGGTTCGACACGAGCGAGATGAGGGTCTCTTGCAAGACGTCGTCGACGTCGGAGCCGGGGCAGAGGCGACGCGCAAAGCGTTCGACAGAGGGGGTGACCTCGGTGATGAGGGCCTCCATCGCAGAGGCGTCGCCCGCGCGGGCGCGCTCGATCAGGGTGTCTTCCATCGGGGCGCGGAACCTAACGCGTACGCGGTTCGGTGACCACAGTATGGCGCCGCTCGTCGCTCAGGCCGCCGCGATGGCGCGGCGGAGGCGCTGCTCGACCTCGTCGACGACGGGCGCCAGCGCGGCGCCGTCTTCGACCACGGAGAACATCGCGCGGGGGTTGACCGCCGAGATCGTCGCGTCGGCGCCGCTCTGCGACACGACGACGTTGCAGGGCAGGAGCAGGCCCACCCCGGCGTCGATCGTGAGGGCCTTGTGGGCGAGCTTCGGGTTGCAGGCGCCGAGGATCACGTAGTCATCGACGTCGACGTCGAGCTTCTTCTTGAGCGTGGCCTTCATGTCGATCTCGGTGAGCACGCCGAAGCCCTCGGCCTTGAGGGCCTCGGTGATCCGCGCGCGCGCCTCGTCGAACCCGACGCCAGGGAGCCGACGGTTGATTCCATACGAGACGTCGATGTTCATGGGGAGCCTTTGGTGAGCGTTGGAGCGCCCTGGAGCGAGCGCCCGGGATTCGAGCCAGCGAGGCCGCGAAAGGGTTTTCGACGCTACGGCTGCCCCTCGCGGCGCGGGGCGAGCTCGGGCGCCACCACGGCGCCGTCGATGCGTTCGAGCAGGTGCGCGAAATCGTAGTGCGCGCGGAGGTACGGCGCCGCGGTGAGCGCGCCGTGATGCAGCGTGCGGGCCTCGCGCACGAGGGCCTCGACCTCGGGGCGACGATCCGCGGGGAGCGCCGCGATGTCGACCGCGTGGTTGCGCTCGAGGGCGAAGATGGCCTCGTTCCACGCCTGCGCGGCGACGACGCACGCGGCCTCGGGGATGAGCGCCGCCGTCGAGAGCGCGAGCACCCGCTCCGTCGACGCGGGGTCGTGCTCGTCGCGGTCGGGGTCGAGGCGCAGCAGGTCGAACATGCTCTGCGCGAGGCGCGCGTCTTCGGGGCTGAACGTGGGCGACGCGAGCGTGCGACCGTCACGGCGCCAGGCCTCGACCGCGTCACGAATGGGCTCCACGAGGGTCACGCCCTCGACGCCCTCCTGCGGGCTCCCTCGCTCGCTCACGACGCCGATGAGGTGGCCCTCGCCGTCGACCACGGGACCGCCGCTGTTGCCGGGGTTCGCCGCGATCGAGAGCTGGATGCGGCCGTCGTTGTTGACGCGCGCGAGGTCTCCCGTCGCGGCCGCGGGGTAGCGCTCGCGGGGGTCGAGGGGGTAGCCCGTGATCGACACGCGCTGCCCCGACGAGAGCGTCGGCGCGGTCTCGGGCAGCGGCACCACCGACGTGAGCGGACGCGTCGTCTGGATGCGCACGAAGGCCACGTCGTGGTCGGGGTCGGAGTACACCACCGTCGCGGGCACCGCCGTCCGCTGCCCGGGGAACACCACCGCGAGCGCGTCGATCCCCTGCACGACGTGTCGCGCCGTGAGCACGATCCCGTCGCGATGCACCACCACGCCGCTGCCGTGCGAGGCGTCGACGGCGGCCACGAGGCGGTTGGTGCCCGAGCGCGCGCGCAGCACCCGCCCGCCGATCCCCTGGATCGCGATGAGGCGCACGGTGGCCCGGTCGATGGGGCGCAGCGCGAAGCCCTCGGGCTCGATCGCGTCGGTGGGCGCCCTCGGCGGAGGCGCCTCGGGCGTGGCCGCGGGCGTCGCAGCCGCGGGCGTCGTCGCGGCGGGCGCGCGAGGCGGCACGCGTCGAGGGCCGACGGCGCGTCCCTGCGCAGGAGGGCGCGCGGGCTGCGCGACAGCGACGGCGGGCGCGGTGAGCAGCGCGACGGCGAAGAGGCTCGTGAGGGTTCGCATGGTCACAGGATCCTCAGGGAGTCGAAGTACGCGCTGATCTGCGCCCTGCGCTCCTCGACGCGCTCGACGGGGAGCAGCACGCGGACGTCATAGATCCGCGACTCGGTGGCGAAGAGGCGCACGGTGAGCGACGCGTGCCCGTCGGCCGAGGCGAGCACGTACGCGCGGCCCGAGTAGCCCTGCACGCTCACGGCGCGGTCTTCGCGCACGACCCAGCCCGCGGCGGTGAGCTCCGAGATCACGCGGCCCAGGGAGGCGCCCTCGGGGCGGCGTTCGAACGACGTCACGCGCACCTGCCAGCGCTCGGCGCCGCCGGGCGCCTCGACGGTGTACGAGACCATGGGGCGCGGCCCCGTCGGCGTGGTCAGGTCCGCCTGCTCGCGCCGCGGAGCGCCGGGCATGCGGAGCGCGAAGTAGGCCCCCACGGGCTCGACGTAGCGGACGTTCGCCGCGAGGGCGCCGTCGCCGTCGCCGTCGGGCGCGTCGCCGGGGTCGAGCTGGAGCGACGTGACGAAGCGGTTGACGTCGTTGCGCAGGGCCTCGCGCCACATCATGGGCACCGTGGCGAGCGCGGTGTACGCCTGCGTGCGGCCCACGACGATGCGCACGCGCGCCGAGGTGCCCGAGCTCGGAAAGTCACACTGGAGGTCCTCGCCGGGATAGCCGTCGACCTGGATCGACTGGCGCGTCTGCACCACGGCGCCGATGCGCTGGAGGAAGGTCGTCGTGGCGCCCGAGAGCAGCCGCGCCGCGTCGGAGAGCGTCGGCGCGTCGTGGGGAAAGCTCTCGACCTCGAACACGATCCCGCCGTTGCCCGCGGTGAGCTGCGCCTGATCGATGTCGTTGGGCTCGTGCGCGATGCGCGACACCTGCGGGTCCGCGGGCATCTGGTAGGTGAGCGCGCCGTAGCCGAGGCGGCGGCGGGTCCACACGGCGGCGGGGCCTCCCGTGGCGTTCGCGACCGACGGGGTCTTGTTGCTGCCCGCGGCGGGCGCGGAGCACGCGTCGAGGTGCAAGAGCGCCGCGGAGAGCGCGAGCGCGTGGAGCGCGCGGCGGAGGAGGGCGGAGGCGCCGGGTGGGATCATCCACGCCACGGTACCGACGGGACCTTCGGCTTTTCAAGCCCGGTCGACACGCGGTTTCGTCACACGGCGCCGCGCCCGCGGCGCGCAGAGGGCGCTCGGGGCCTTTGCAACCGCCCGCGAGTCCCCTACGATCCGCCCCGCCCGAAAACTGAATCGCCATTCAGTCATCGGGAATCTACCGCCATCACAAAGAGGTTTCGAGGGACGCATATGTCGAACGAGCTCCGCTTCGATGGGAAGGTCGCGATCGTCACGGGGGCCGGCAACGGCCTCGGCCGCTCGCACGCGCTGCTGCTCGGGAGCCGCGGCGCGAAGGTCGTGGTGAACGACCTCGGCGGCGCGCACACCGGCGGCGGTCGGTCGAGCGCCGCGGCCGACAAGGTGGTCGAAGAGATCCGCGCCGCGGGCGGCGAGGCGGTGGCCAACTACGACTCCGTCGAAGACGGGGCGAAGATCGTCCAGAGCGCGCTCGACGCGTTCGGGCGCATCGACGTGGTGATCAACAACGCGGGCATCCTCCGCGACGTCTCGTACGCGAAGATGAGCGCCGACGACTGGGACCTCATCTACCGCGTGCACGTGCTCGGCGCGCACCGCGTGACGGCCGCCGCGTGGCCGCACATGCGCGAGCAGAAGTACGGCCGCGTGCTCTTCACGGCCTCGGCCGCGGGCATCTACGGCAACTTCGGGCAGGCCAACTACGCGATGGCCAAGCTCGGCCTCGTGGGCTTCTCGAACACGCTCGCGCTCGAAGGCAAGAAGGCCAACGTGCTCGTGAACACCATCGCGCCCATCGCGGGCTCGCGCATGACCGAGACCGTGCTCCCCAAGGAGCTCCTCGACGCCCTCAAGCCCGAGTACGTCTCGCCCCTCGTCGCGTGGCTCTGCCACGAGTCGAACACCGACACGGGCGGCCTCTACGAGATCGGCGGCGGCTTCATGGCGAAGCTCCGCTGGGAGCGCGCCGAAGGGCGCACCTGGCGCCTCGGCCGCGCCATCACCCCCGAGGCGGTGCGCGACGCGTGGGGCGAGGTCACGAGCTTCGCGAAGGCCACGCACCCCGCGTCGATCAACGAGTCGATGCAGCCCATCATCAACAACGTCGAGGCGGGTCCGTCGAAGGGCGGCAACCAGTTCATCGACGTCGACCTCGCGCTCGGGTGGGAGTCTCCCGACGCGAAGAGCGAGTACACCGAGCGCGACGTGTCGCTCTACGCCCTCGGCGTCGGCGCCGGTCGCGACCCCCTCGACGCGAAGGAGCTCAGCCTCGTCTACGAGATGAGCAACGACGGCTTCCACACGCTCCCCACGATGACCGCCGCGATGAGCGTCGGGCTCATCATGAAGATGGCGATGGAGGGCAAGCAGGCCCCGGGGCTCTCGTACGGCCTCGACCGCATCCTCCACGGCGAGCAGTACACCGAGGTCGTGCGGCCGCTGCCCCCGAAGCAGAAGCTCACGAGCCGCGCGAAGGTGAAGGCCATCTACGACAAGGGCAAGGGCGCCGTCGTCGTGATGGAGATCCGCACCAACGACGAGGACGGCGACCTCCTCGCCATCAACGAGATCAGCACCTTCGTCCGCGGCGCGGGCGGATGGGGCGGCGACCGCGGCCCCTCGGGTGACCCCAACGTGGCCCCCGACCGCGCGCCCGACGTCACCATCGAAGAGAAGACCTCCGACGATCAGGCGCTCCTCTACCGCCTCTCGGGCGACGTGAACCCGCTCCACGCGGACCCGAGCTTCGCGACGAATTTCGGCTTCCAGAAGCCCATTCTGCACGGACTCTGCACCTACGGCTTCGCGGGCCGTCACGTCGTCAAGGCCTTCGCCGACGGCGACCCCCGCTACATCAAGTCGGTGCGCGCGCGCTTCGCCGAGCCCGTGTTCCCCGGCGAGACGCTCGTCACCGAGCTCTGGCGCGAGGGCGACCGCGTGTCGTTCCGCACGCGCGTGAAGGAGCGCGACAAGGTCGTGCTCACGGGCGGCGCCGCCGAGCTCTTCAAGACCATCCCCGTGAAGAAGCCCAAGGCCGCGCCGAAGGCCGCGGCGGCGGGCGCGAGCGCGCCTGCGACGCCCACGTCGGGCGACATCTTCGGCGGCATCCGCAAGTACCTCGCGAAGAACGCCGACGTCGCCTCGAAGATCGGCAAGGTCTTTCAGTTCAGGCTCTCGGCCCCCGACAGCGTGTGGACCCTCGACCTCAAGTCCAACAACGTCGCGCAGGGCGAGACCGCGAAGTCCGAGTGCACCCTCGAGCTCACCGACGCGGACTTCATGGCGATGGCCACGGGCAAGGCCAACCCGATGAAGCTCTTCTCGTCGGGCAAGCTCAAGATCTCGGGCGACCTCATGGCCTCGCAGAAGCTCGACTTCCTCCAGAAGGTCGACAAGAACGCCGTGGCCGCCGCGATGGCCGACCGCAAGCCCGCCGCCGCAGCGCCCGCGGCCGCGGCCCCCGTCGCCGCGAAGGAGCCGAAGTCTCCCGCGATCTTCAAGGCCCTCGCCGAGCGCCTCACTTCGAACGCCGCCCTCGCGTCGGAGCTCGGCGCGAAGGTGCAGTTCACCGTGAAGGACCTCAACCGCGCGTGGATCGTCGACGGCGCCACGGTCTCCGAAGGCAAGGCGTCGGACGCGGCGGCGTACCTCATTCTCAGCGACGACGACCTCGCGGGGATCGCCTCGGGCGCGGCCTCGGCGCGGTCGCTCTTCATGCGCGGTCAGCTCCGCATCGACGGAGACGTGCGCGTCGCGCACCGCCTCGGCGCCCTCAACAAGCTCGCGTGAACGACTCGAACGAGACGACAACGAACCGGAGAAGTGCAGTCATGGGACGACGCGTAAACGTGATCGGCGTGGGCATGGTGAAGTTCCAGAAGCCCGGCGCGAGCGACGAGTACAACGTGATGGCGCGCAACGCCATCCACGAGGCCCTCAAGGATTCGGGCGTGAGCTTCGGCGAGGTCGAGCAGGCCTACGCGGGCTACGTCTTCGGCGACTCGACCTGCGGACAGCGCGCGGTCTACGAGGTCGGGCGCACGGGCATCCCCGTGTTCAACGTGAACAACAACTGCTCCACGGGCTCGACGGCCCTCATGCTCGCGAAGCAGGCCGTCGAGGGCGGCGTCGCCGAGTGCGTGCTCGCCGTCGGCTTCGAACAGATGGAGAAGGGCGCGCTCGGGTCGAAGTGGACCGACCGCACCAACCCCATGGACAAGCACGTCAACGTGATGACCGAGCAGCAGGGCGTGAACCAGGCGCCCTTCACCGCGCAGATGTTCGGCGGCGCGGGCCGCGAGCACCAGTGGAAGTACGGCACGCGGCGCGAGACCTTCGGCAAGGTGTCGGTCAAGGCCCGCCAGCACGCCAACCGCAACCCCTACGCGCTCTTCAGCGACACGCTCACGCTCGAAGAGGTCATGGCCGCGCCCGAGGTCTTCGACCCCCTCACGCGCTACCAGTGCTGCCCGCCCACCTGCGGCGCCGCCGCGGCCATCGTGTGCTCCGACGAGTTCGCGCGGAAGCACGGCATCTCGAACCCCGTCTACATCGCCGCGCAGGCCATGACGACGGACTTCGATTCGAGCTTTCAAGACTCGATGATCAAGATGATCGGCGCCGACATGACGAAGGCCGCCGCGCAGAAGGTCTACGAGCAGTCGGGCCTCGGCCCCAAGGACATCCAGGTCGTCGAGCTCCACGACTGCTTCACGGCCAACGAGGTCATCACGTATGAGGGCCTCGGCCTGTGCCCCGAAGGCGGCGCCGAGAAGCTCATCGAAGACGGCGACAACACCTACGGCGGACGCTGGGTCACCAACCCCTCGGGGGGCCTGCTCTCGAAGGGCCACCCCCTCGGCGCCACGGGCCTCGCGCAGTGCACCGAGCTCGTGTGGCAGCTCCAGGGACGCGCCGACAAGCGTCAGGTCCCCGGCGCGCGCGCCGCCCTCCAGCACAACCTCGGCCTCGGCGGCGCGTGCGTCGTCACGCTCTACCGCAAGGACTGAGCGCCCGCGCCGCGCGATCGCCTGAGAGGTCCGCGCCGCACCCCGTGTGAAGCGGGTTTACACGCGCCCCCCGCGATGGTCTACGTTCGCGGGGCGCCCACACGATGCCCCCTCCCTCACAGCCCGTCGGTGACCCGAAGCGCGCCTCGTGGCGCGCCGCGGTGCCCTTCGCGCTGGCCCTCGCGCTCGTCGTCGCGGTGCTCTCGCTCGTCGACCGCGCGGCCTTCCTCCACGCGCTGCGGCGCGCCTCGACGGCGAGGCTCGTGGGCGTCTCGGCGGCCTTCTCCGTGGGGCTGCTCCTCGCCGACGGCGCCGCGACGGTGCCGCTCTACCGACGCCTCGTGGGGCCTTTGAAATACGGTGATTTCGTGACCTTCCGCGCGGCGTCGTACCTGCCCTCGCTGGTCAATCACCACGTCGGTCAGGCCGCCCTCACGTGGATGCTCGCGCGCGGCTGCGACCTCCCGCTCTGGCGCGTCGCGGGCGCGACGCTCGTGGGCTACGCGTCGTGGGGGGGATGCCTCCTCGGCGCGGGATGTCTCGCGCTGATCTTCTCGGGCGAGCCCCTCGGATGGCTCGCGCTCCCGCTCGGCGCGGGCCTCGCGTACCTCGCGCTGCTCGCGGCGAAACCGCGGAGGCTGGCCTCGCTCACCGTGCTCGCGCCGCTCTTCGAAGCGGGCGTCGGCGGGCACATGGTGGCCCTCGCGGCGAGGCTCCCGCACATGGCCGTGATGTTCTTCGGGACGTGGGCGAGCTTCGAACTCTTCGGCGTGAGGGTGCCCCTCGCGGCGGCGCTGAAGGTGATCCCGCTGCTGATGGTGGCGCTCGCGCTGCCACTCACGCCGCAGGGCTTCGGGACGCGCGACGCGGTCGCGGCGCTGCTCCTCGCGGGCTACGCGCCGGGCGAGACGCGGGCCGAGAAGCTGGCCTCGGTGGCCGCGGCGACGACGGCGTGGGGCGTGATGACCACCGCGTGGGAGAGCCTCCTCGGGCTGTATTTCGCGCGCGTCGCGGCGCGCAGGGTTGGAGTCTTCGATGGGAGCGCGTGACGTGAGCGACGACGGCCGATGGCACCTGATGACGGTCTCCGTCGAGGACTACTTTCAGGCGCAGGACCTCGCGAGCCAGGTCCGCTACAAGCAGTGGGACCGCTTCGAATCGCGCGTCGCGCGCACCATCGACAAGACGCTGGAGTTCTTCGCCGAGCACGGCGTCCACGCGACCTACTTCATCTCGGGATGGACCGCCGAGCGGCACCCGAAGATCGTCCCGACGATCATGTCGGCGGGCCACGAGGTCGCGAGCGCGGGGTACTCGCCGCGACGCAGCGCGAGGGCGACGCCCGAGTCGTTTCGCAACGACCTGCGCCTCGCGCGTGAGCTCCTCGAGTCTCAAGTCGCCAACAAGATCCATGGATATCGGGCCTCGCACTGGCTCGATCCGCGCGACCTCTGGACGCTCGACGCGCTCGCCGCCGAGGGATACCGCTACGACGCCAGCGTGAACCCGCGCCTGCGGAGCTTCGCGGCGAGGCCCGACCTCGCGCGCGCGAGCGAGCTGCGGTTCGGCGAGAAGTCCCTGTGGGAGTTCCCCGTCTCGACGGTCTCGCTCGCGGGGCTGCGCGTGCCCATTTCGGGGGGAAACTACGTGCGTCAGCTCCCGCACACGCTCCTCAAGCGCGCCGTGGCGCGGTGGGACGCGCGCGAGCCCACGCCCCTGGTCTTCTACTTCGTCTCGTGGGAGTTCGACCTCGATCAACCCCGCTTCGAAGGCGTCTCTCGCTTCGCCGCGATGCGCCACTACCGCGGCCTCGCGAAGACCGCGTGGGTGCTCGAAGACCACCTCTCGCGCTACCGCTTCCGCTCCGTCGCCGAGCAGCTCGGGCTCTCGCTCGAAGCGCGCCCCGTGGTCGAGCGCGCCCCCTCGGTGCCTCGCCCCGTGGAGCCCTCGCTCTCGTGGATCCCGTCGCCCTTCGAAGGCGTCACGCCCGTCACGGTGGTGGTCCCCGTCTTCAACGAGGAGCCCAACATCGCGTTCCTCCGCGGCACGCTCCTGCGGCTCCGCGCGCGCCTCGCCGACCGCTATCGCATTCACATCGTCGTCGTCGACGACGGGAGCACCGACAACACCATCGCCCGCACGCGCGAGCTCTTCGCGGGCGTCGACGACTTCACCCTCCTCGAGCACGGGCGAAACCGCGGCATCGCGGCGGCCATCATGACCGGCATGCGCGCGGCCACGAGCGAGCTCGTGTGCTCCATCGACTGCGACTGCTCCTACGACCCCGACATCCTCGAGCGGATGATCCCGCTCTGCCGCGACGCCGACATGGTCACGGCCTCGCCCTATCACCCCGACGGCCGCGCGCTCAACGTCCCGCAGTGGCGGCTCTTTCTCTCGCGCACGCTCTCGATGGCGTACCGGCAGCTCGTCGACGCGCCGCTGCACACGTTCACGAGCTGCTGCCGCGTGCACCGACGCTCGGTCTTCGCGCCCATGACGCTCGAACACGACGGCTTCCTCGGCATCGCGGAGATGCTCCTTCGCGCGGGGATGCAGGGCTCGCGCATCGTGGAGTTCCCCGCCACGCTGGAGTCGCGGATGTTCGGTCAGTCGAAGATGAAGACCGTGCGGGTGATCCGCGGTCACCTCGGACTCCTCGGCGACCTCGTGAAGAAGAAGTATTTCTAGGGGTTCTACGCCTTCGCGGCGAGTGACGAACTCCACGCGATGAGGGCTTCGAGCAGCGCGACGAGCTCGGCGACGGGCCGCGGCGCGTGGCCGTGCACCATCGCGTTGCGCCCCTCGATGGCGCGACGCAGCGGAGAGCTCGCGTCGTGCGCGGCCGCGATGATCCCGTCGATGACGGGGCTCCGCGTGGGGACCTCGCGCGCGAGCAGCGGGATGACGTACGCGAGCTGACCGGCCATCGCGCGGGCGATGGTCCACGACTCGTTCTCGGTGAGCCGACGGAACTCCGCGTCGGGCGAGCGGCCGAGCTCCGCGCACAGGAGCGTGAAGGTCACGCGGAGGAGCGCGTCGAGGCACTTGCCGATCTGCGCCCACCCCCCGACGGACTCGGTGCCCGGAACGGCCACGCCGCGGACCCGACCGAGCTCCTTGGTGGCCCTTGATTTCAGCGCTTCGAGCGCGAGCGGGAGGTCGAGAGGCGGAGTGCTTTCCATCGGCGTTGCCTCGACGCGCGGAGGTCGTGGTTGACGCCGCGCGAAGGACGCTTCTATCACAGAGGATGCGATGACACGGGCGGCGGGGACACTCGAAGCGGGGCAGACCTTCGCAGAGCGCTTTCGCGTCGAGCGACCGCTCGCCGAAGGGGGAATGGGGCAGCTCTACGTCGTGACCAACGTCGCGACGGGGCACCGCTGCGCGCTGAAGCTCCTCGGCGCCGAAGGGTGCTTCGACGAAGAGATCCGCAGCCGCTTTCTGGCCGAGGCGCGCAACACGCCCTCCGACGCGAGCGACCACATCGTGAAGGTCCACGACGCGGGCGTCGCCGACGGACGCCCCTGGATCGCGATGGAGCTCCTCGACGGCGCCACGCTGCAGGAGCGCGTCACGCGCCACGGCGCCCTCTCGTGGACGGAGGCGAGAGACCTCTTCGCGCAGCTCTGCCACGGCCTCGCGGCGGCCCACGGCCGCAGCGTGGTGCACCGCGACCTGAAGCCCGAGAACGTGTTCCTCCAGGTGGCGAAGAGCGCGCGCGGCGGGGAGTTCGTGAAGGTGCTCGACTTCGGCGTCGCGAAGGCGCTCGACCCGAGGCTCGCGCGCGGCACGGCCTCCATCGCGATCGGGACGCAGGGCTGGTGGGCCCCCGAGCAGGTGTTCGGCGGCACGATCTCCGCGGCGACAGACGTGTGGGCGCTCGGCCTGCTCGCCTACTGGTGCCTGACGGAGCGGCCGTTCTTCGACGCGGGGATGCCGCAGTCGACGATGATGAAGTCGGCCACCGCGCGCGCCGCGGAGCAGGGCGTCGCGTCGCGGATTCCACCGGGTTTTGACGCGTGGTTCGAGCACTGCGTGGCGTGGGAGCCGACGCAGCGCTTCCGCGACGCGGCCGCCGCGTGGAGGGCGCTCGACGCGGTGCTCAAGCGCGCGACGGAGGGCGTCGCGCCGACGATGATGGGCGCGCCGGTGATGGCGACGCCGCCATACGCGCCGCGGTCGACGCTGCGGCCGATGGAGGTGAGTCAGCGCACCGAGCGAACGCCGACGCCTCGCGCGAAGGGCCTATCGCAGAGCGCGCTTGTTGCAGCGGGAGCGCTCGCGTTCACGACGACCCTGGGAGGCGGCTGGTGGCTCGCGCGGGAGCTTTCGAGCGATGCGGTCGCACCGCCTTCGACTGCGACAGACGCGCCTCCTCAGACGCAGCCCGCATCGCCACCGCAGGCCACACCTTCGCGCAACGACCTCGGGCGTCCACTGGGCGAGCGTTCCGACCTGCAAGCGTTCGTCAGCGCCTGGGATCAGGCGTTACACGCGACCATCGCCAGACAGGGGACGGTCTCGCAATTCTATGCAGAGCGAACCCGGCTTCAGGGGTCGAAGGGCCTCCCTCGCACGCGCATGGGAGTCGATGCGTACTGGGCGAACGTCTTCCACGGCACGATCGAATTCGCGTGGTCGCAGGCGACCTGGCTCGACGAACCGCTGGACCTCACGCGCGAGGTTCACTCCGCGTGCAAGCTCATGACGGACGCAGACCCGGGAGTGATTCGAATTCGCGTGCCCGCGGTCTCGAACGCCCCGCAGAACGGCATCGAGACCATCGATCACATACGGTGCGAAGACATCCACGGCGTCTACCTCCTTCGCATGAGGCGGGTACAAGGGACGCTTCAGATCTGCCACGACGCGTGGTCTCTCGACGAAGCGATCTGTACGTCGTGCCCCAACGCTCGGGAGTGCCAGTCGCGGCCTTGATCCGCCAACGTCCCCGCCGCTCTTTCGCGACGGGGCGCGCGGAGGCGACGCGCGCGTTCGGCGCAACGCCCTTGACCCGCCATCACCGCGCGTGATTTCTCCTGAATCACACCGCGATGACCCACTCCCCAAAGCCCTTCGCCCCGCGCATGACGCTCGACGCCCGCGCGGTTCGACCGATCCCGAGCCCGTCGCCGTTCAAGTTCCCGCCCTTCGTCGACGCCCTCGACGTGCGCGAGGTCCACGACTTCAACGTTCACGTCAGCACGCGCTACCTCAAGCAGTTCGTGGTGCAGCCCGCGCAGGCGCTGGCCTTCTCGCGGAGGCACCCCCACCCGCGCTACGTCGACGACCGTGAGCTCGTTCGGATGTGCTTTGAAACAGCCCTCCAACGCATGCTCTGCCCCACGCTCGACCCCGTCGACGTGGCCGCCTTCGGCCCGCTCCTCGACGCGCCGGGCACGTACTACAAGTTCGACACGAGCGCCCTCTCGGTCACGCGCGCCATGCCGGGCTTCTACATCGCCCCCACGGTGACCCTCCTCCGTGAAGCCCCCGACGGGACGCGCGAGGTCGTCGCGACGCGCATCGGCTCGATGACCCTCACGCCCGCCGACGGACACGCGTGGCGACGCGCGCGGTACTTCGTCGCCTACGGGCTCTCGATGCAGATGGTGTCGGTTCCCCACGTGCCGATGCACTTCGGCCACGAGATCGCGTGGCCGCTCATGAAGCGCGAGCTCGATCGATCGCACCCGTGGCGACAGCTCCTCGCGCCGCACTTTCGCTTCACGATCCCGCTGTCGTTCGGGGCGCTCTACTCCGACGCGTCGGTGACGCGGCAGCACCCGCTGCGCGTGTACTCGCCCTTCGCGATGGACGAGGAGTCGGTCAAGCGGCTCTTCGAAGTGGGCTGCACCGGGCTCGAAGGGAACAGCGCTTTTCCGAAGTACGCCTTCCCGCTCACGGGGCCGAAGTTCGTCGGCGACTACGGGACCTTTCATCGCGGGTATCACCGCGTGTTCCGCGAGTTCGCGCAGCGGTTCATCGAGCGCGCGCCGCCCGATGAGGCCGTGCGTCGGTGGTTCACCGAGACCGCGCGGCTCGTGCCGGGATTCCCCGACGGACACGCCCCCGACGCCACCCTCGCCGACGCCCTCGGGACGCTCCTCTGGAACGTCTCCGTCGGCCACGCCGCGGACCACCACGACTACGGCGTGCAGCCCATCGAGATGCTCCCGCAGCGGCTCCGCGTACCGCCTCCTACGACGCGCGACGCCGAGCCCGTCGCCGACGACGCGTGGGCGACGCCCTTCGACATGGCCCGCCTCTACCTCTGCTGGAAGCTCTTCTACGAAGCCAACCCCTCGACCACCCTGATGACCACGCGCTACGGCTTCGACCGCGGCGACCTCCAGGTGCTCGCGGCGCGCTTCTTCGACGGCCTCCGCGAGTGGGATCGCACCATGCCCGTGCGCCGCTACGTGCCCCTCGACACGGTCACCCCGAGCATCCAGTACTGAGAGGGCGTGACGGTGAGCTCCTCTCCCCTCGCCTCACGCGTCGCCGCGCTCGGCAGCAGCGTCGCGTTCCTCCGCGACCCCGTGATGGCGCTCCCCGACGCCGCGAAGCGACACGGCGACGTCTTCACCATGCGCGCCTTCGGACGATCGTTCGTCGTCGTCGCGGGCCCCGCGGCGGTGCAGTTCCTCCAGAGCCCCGACGCGGCGAAGCTCGAACGACGCTCGTTCTACAGCGCCTTCGCGAGCGCCCTCGGCGTCGACGAGTTCATCCTCGGCGCCGAGGGAGAGACCCACGCGAAGCTCCGCGCCGCCTCGCGCATGGTGTACTCGCGAGAGGTCCTCGCGCCGCATCTGCCCCGCGTGGCGAGCGCCGTCATCGCGCGGGCCAACGCGTGCCCCGACCGCTTCGCGCTGGCCTCCGAGGTCACCCGCTGGTGCCTCGCGGGCTACGGCCCCGCCCTCGGCCGCGTCGACCTCGGCCCGTGGGAGCGCGACGCGCAGACCTTCTCGCGCGTGGCCCTCGCGCTCGGCGTGACGCTCCTCCCCGCGTCGTTCGCGCACCTCCCGCCCTACGAGCGAGCGCGCGATCGGCTGCGCGCCCTCGCCGCGGGCATCGTCGCCGAAGAGCGCAGCGCGCCGGGCGCGGAGCCCACGATCGCGCAGGCCCTCTGCCGCGCGCTCTCGGATGACGCGCTCGCCACGGGGTACACGCTCTTCAGCGTGCTCGCGGTCTCGCAGTACGTCTCTCGCACCGTCGCGTGGATGCTCGCGCACGTCGCCGCCGACGCCTCGCTCGGCGCCGCGCTGGCCGACGAGCTGTGGTCGCACTTCAGGCCCGACTCCGTCGACGCGCCGATGCTGCGCCGCCTCGAGCGACTGCGCGCGCTCTACCGCGAGTGCCTTCGGCGGTATCCCGTTCAGGCCGCGCTCCCCTACGTGACGCGCGAGACCTTCGAACTCCGCGGACACCGCATCGAAGCGGGGACGCTCGTGCTCTTCGCGGGCGCCACGGGTCACTTCGACGAGGCCGTCCACGCGTGCCCGCACCGCATGGACCCGGAGCGCTTTCTCCGCGCGACGAGCGCGGGCCCCGCGGGCTTCGTCCCCTTCGGCTACGGAGATCGCGCGTGCACGGCGGCGGGGCAGACCGAGCTCCTCTCGCTCACGGTGGCGGCGTCGGTGCTGTCGGCGCTCGACCTGCGCGCGTCGTCGGTCCCGTCGGCGGTGCTCGATCCGTTGCCGGGTCCCAATCCGTTGCACAGGGTCACGGTGGCCGCGCGCCGCGCGATCGTCGCGAAGATCGACCCCGTGCGCTGGGCCGCGGGCCTCGTCGGCTCGGTGAGCGAACCGGAAGGGGACGCCGTTCGACGGCTCCTCGAAGGCGCGACGCTCACGCGCGTGGCGGCGGGCGAGGTCGTGCTGCGGCAGGGCGATCCGGCCGACGCGTTCTACGTGATTCAAGCGGGCAGAGCGCGCGTCGAGAAGGGCGACGTGAAGCTCGCCACGCTCGGCCCCGGAGACTTCTTCGGAGAGCTCGGGCTCCTCTTCGGCGGCGTCCGCATGGCGACGGTGACGGCCGACACGGCGATGGAGCTGCTCGTCATCGACGGCGAGAGCTTCCGCACGCTCGTGTCGGAGGGTGACCTCATCACGGCGGAGATCGCGCGCCTCTCGCGGCGGCGCTACATGCAGACCTGCCTGCGACACGCGCTGCCCAAGGTGAACCCCTCGCGCATCACGTCGCACCTCACCGACGTGACCGTGGTGACCCTCGCGCCCGGCGCCTCCGCGGTGCGTCAGGGAGAACCCGCCGACGCGTGGTACGTCGTGGGCCGCGGCCAGCTCGAGGTGGTGCACCACATCGGCGCGAGCGACGTCGTGCTCAACACGCTCGGCGCGGGCGACACCTTCGGCGAGATCGGCCTGCTCCAGGGGACCCCGCGTACGGCGACGGTGCGCGCGACGGGAGGCGGCGCCGAGGTGCTGCGCGTCTCGGCCGAGGCCTTTCACGCGATGATGCGGGCCTCGCCCGAGAGCCGCGGCGACGTCGTCGCGTCGATGCTCGCGCGCATCGAGAACAGCGCCTCCGGGGCGATGGGCGAGACGCCCTCGATGGTCCCCCCAGCCCGCCTCGACTGACCGATCGGTCAACTCTCGCTGCGCTTCGGATGGTCAGCCCAGTGATCGCGTCGAGGGTGCTGTGACCAGCGCCCCACACAGCGGCACCGGGGCCGACTGAACGGGCCACATTCTCAGGGTTTTGCGCGATCTCGTCCCACCCGGTCCGACCCGTCGGGCGCGCGCGGAGGGGGGCCGTGTGCGGGGCCGCGGTGACCGTCGAAGAGGGTGCCAGCATACCGTTCGGTCAGCTCCGGAGCGTGGCGCAGGCGATGCAGACCCGAGGGGTCATCCCACCCAATGCTGTCACGGCGCCTCGGGACACTCGCCCTTCTCCTCGCGGCGGCCCTCACCGGCTGCGCGGCGGACCCATCGCTCGACGGAGAGGACCCCACCGCGACGGGGGCGCCCCCGGCCGCGGAAGACGTCCCGCGGCCGCGCGTCGACGCCTCGACGGACCGCAGTCCGCTGATCGCCCCGCCCACGCGAGAGGTCTGCAACAACGCGCTCGACGACGACCGCGACGGGCTCGTCGACGAGGGGTGTCCGTGCATCCCCGGCGCGACGCAGCGGTGCTACGCGGGTGATCCCTCGCTCGCGGGCGTCGGCCAGTGCGCCCTCGGCGCGATGCGCTGCAACGGCACCGGCGAGTTCGGCACCTGGGGCCCCTGCGAGCGCTCGGGGAGGCCCTCGGGCGACGCGTGCGACGGCGTCGACAACGACTGCAACGGAACCGTCGATCCGTGCCTCTGCACGCTCGGCGCGCGGCAGGGCTGCTACACGGGGCCCTCGACCACGCGCGGCGTGGGGGCGTGCCGCGACGGGACGAGCGTGTGCTCGCCGTGGGCCGTGGGCTACGGGTCGATCTGGTCGGCGCGGGCGAGGTGCGTCCGTCGCGCGACGTGTGCGACGGCGTCGACAACGACTGCAACGGCACCGTCGACGACGGCTGCGCCTGCTCGCCGGGCGCCGCGCGCGGGTGCTACGGCGGCCCCGCGGGAACCTCCGGCGTCGGCGCCTGCCGCCCGGGACGACAGACCTGCGTACCCGGGCGC
Source organism: Polyangiales bacterium (assembly GCA_046351535.1). Lineage (GTDB taxonomy): Bacteria > Myxococcota_A > Polyangia > Polyangiales > CAISKJ01. Next base: position 69,478 of record JAXLYG010000027.1, on the reverse strand, counting down.
CGCGCCCGCGTGGAGCGTGTGCGTGGGTCGCCCTCGCCCGAGGTCTGCGGCGACGGGATCGACAACGACTGCAACGGCACCGTCGACGACCGCTGCGAGTGCCGACCGGGCACGTCGAGGGCCTGCTACGACGGCCCCGCAGGGACGCAGCGCGTCGGCGCGTGCCGCGACGGATCACAGACCTGCATCGCCAACGCGGCGGGCGGCGCCTCGTGGGGACCGTGCGCGGGCAGCGTGCGTCCCGCGGCGGAGCGCTGCGACGGCGTCGACGACGACTGCAACCGCACCGTCGACGACGGCTGCGCGTGCAGGCCCGGCGCGACGCAGAGCTGCTACACGGGCCCCGCGGCGACGCGCGGCGTGGGCGTGTGCCTCGCGGGGACGCAGACCTGCGCCGCGGGCCCCCTCGGCGTCGGCGCGACGTGGCTCGCGTGCGAGGGCGAGCAGCTCCCGCGCGCCGAGGTGTGCAACCGCGCCGACGACGACTGCGACGGGATGATCGACGAGGGCCTCTCGTGCAGCGGCCCTTCGGTGACGTGCCCCGCGGCCGTGACCGCGCCCGCGGGAACGCCCGTTGCCCTCACGGCCACGAGCTCGACGACGGCGACGTACCTCTGGGAGCTGGTGTCTCCCGCGGGCGCGCTCCACACGCTCACCCCGACGGCGGCGCTCTCGACGACCTTCTCGTCGGTGATCGTCGGGAGCTACACCCTGCGCTTCACGGCCACCGACGCGATGGGTCGCGCGGCCTCGTGCATGACCGCGGTGAACATGGTCGGCCACGGGCTGCGCGTCGAGATGACCTGGGACACCGACGGCAACGACGTCGACCTCCACGTCCACGACGGCGCGGCGACGGCGTGGTTCGACGCGACGCGCGACTGCTACTTCCGCAACCGCGCCCCCGCGTGGGACGGCGCCGGAACCGCCGACGACCCGCGCCTCGACACCGACGACACCGACGGACGCGGCCCCGAGAACATCCGCGTCGACGCGCCGCCCACCGCGCAGACCTACGCCGTGGGGGCCCACTACTGGGCGGGCTCCGTCGCGAGCAACGTGACCGTGCGGATCTACTGCGGCGAGCGCCTCGCGGCCCCGGCCTTCGTGCGCTCGCTCCGCGGCGGCGACGGGTCGACCAACGACTTCTGGCGCGTGGCCCGCGTGCGCTTCACCTCGGCCTCGACCTGCACCGTGACCCCCGTCGACGACGTGATCGCCACGAGCGCCGCGCGCGCGGGCTCTCCCTGACCGATCGGTCAACGCGGGCGCATCGAAAGAGCGGGTAGCCCCGCGCTTCGAATCGCGAGACCATCGCGCTCATGCGATCACCCCGCCCGTTCCGCGCGCTCGCAGCGACGCTCTCGATCGCCGCGTTTGTCGCGTGCAGCAGCAACACACCGCCCGCCACCGGGGGCGACGACGCAGCGCCCGACACCAGCGACGCCGCGGCGGATGTCACGAGCGACACCCCCGCGATCGACACGCCCGCCGACACCACCGTCGACGACGTCTCGCAACCCGACGCGCCCGCCGACGTCGCGCCCGATGTGCCCGCCGACATCACCGTCGACACGCCCGCAGACATCGCGCCCGATGTGCCCGCCGACATCACCATCGACACGCCCGCCGACGTCACCATCGACACACCCGCCGACGTCGCGCCCGACCTCGCGTGCGCGTCGGGGCAGACGCGCTGCGGAGAGACGTGTGTCGACATCTCCACCGACCCGAGCAACTGCGGCGCGTGCGGACGAAACTGCTGCGCCGGCACGGTCTGCTCCGCGGGCGTGTGCGCGGTGAGCTGTGGGAGCGCTCGCACGCTCTGCGGCCCCGGACCTGCGGACGCGGGGTGCGCCTCTCCCGGCGTGTGCGTCGACACCGCGACCGACGTCGCCAACTGCGGCGCGTGCGGGATGCGCTGCGCCTCGGGCGAGGTGTGCAGCGCCGGGCGCTGCGTCACGGCCTGCACCAGCGCGCAGACGCGCTGCGGGTCGTCGTGCGTCGACCTCACGACCGACGACAACAACTGCGGCGGATGCGGAACCGTGTGCCCGAGCGCGCAGCGGTGCAGCGCCGGCGTGTGCATCGCCCGCTGCTCCGCGCCGCAGATGTTCTGCGGGGGGTCGTGCGTCGACACGCGCTCGGACAACAACAACTGCGGCGCGTGCGGCGCGCCCTGCTGCGCGGGCAACACGTGCAGCGCCGGTCGCTGCGTCCCCGGGTGCTCCCCGGGGCTCACCGCCTGCGGCCCCATGACGGGCCCCGAAGGATGCACCGGCGGGATCTGCGTCAACACGCAGAGCGACAACAGCCACTGCGGGAGCTGCACGACCGTGTGCATGAGCGGTCAGGTCTGCGTCGCAGGGAGCTGCGTGGCCCCCTGCGCCACGGGCGAGACGCGCTGCGGAGGCGCGTGCGTGAACACGCAGTCGAGCGACTCGAACTGCGGCGCGTGCGGAACCGTGTGCCCCACCAACCAGCACTGCGCGTCGGGCGGGTGCAGGCTCCCTCGCTCGTGCGACGAGCTCCTCGCGATGGCGCCGGGAACGCCGAGCGGCGCGTACACCATCGACGCGGACCTCGACGGCTCGCTCGCGCCCTTCCGCGTGTACTGCGACATGGTCACCGACGGCGGGGGGTGGACCCTCATCGCGTCGTCGTCGGGCGGCACCAACATGCCGCGCTTCGACACGGCCGCGTCGACCTCGTGCGAGAGCGCATCACCCTCCGCGCCGTGCTTCGTGGGCGCCGCGCAGCTCGCGGCCCTCGGCCTCGTCGAGTACCGCTGGAGCACCACCGCCGCCGCGGTCGACACGCGCGCGCCGCTCGAGAACTGGCGCGCGGGCGTGCCCGACGTGAGCGCGCTCTGCGCCAACGCCAACGAGTACTTTCGCACCAACCAGGACATCGCCGCGCAGGGCATGGCCTGGTCGGGCTGCCGCGTGAGCGAGGTCTTCTCCAGCGTCGACGCCTGCAACGCGATGTACCGCCCCGTGTGGAACGTCCAGCGCTGCGAGGGCGTCCCCATCGCGCCGGGCTCTCGCTCGTCGCCGGACTTCAACTGCTCGCCCTTCGGGCGCGTGCTCCAGAACACCTCGGGCGGGTCGTGCAACGACTTCTACAACGTCCGCCACTGGCGCCGCGGACGCACCTGCGCGACGGGGAGCACCTACTGCAACGGCGCCTGCGTGAACACGCAGCGCGACGCTTCGAACTGCGGCGCCTGCGGGCGCACGTGCGCGGGCGCCGAGTGCGTCGCGGGAACCTGCACGTCGGTGCGGAGCTGCAACGAGCTCCTGCGCGCGGCGCCCGGTACGCCGAGCGGGGTCTACACCATCGACACCGACGGCACGGGGCCCAACACGCCCGTGCAGGTCTACTGCGACATGACCACCAACGGCGGGGGATGGACCCTCATCGCGGCCTCCGTGGGCGGCACCAACATGCCTCGCTTCACCGAGGCCCCGCGGCCCTGCAACTGGTCGACGCCCAACGCGCCCTGCGCGCTCGGTCAGTCGAACATCGCGATCATGCCGTACACCGAGTTCGCGTGGAGCACGTCGCCGACGGCCGATGACACGCGCGTCCCGCTCACGTCGTTCACGTTCGGCGCGGCCGACGTGAACGCGACCTGCGCCAACGCGAACGAGTACTTCCGCTGCAACCAGGACATCGCCTCGCAGGGCATGGGCTGGACGGGCTGCACACCCACGGAGGTCTACGCGAGCACCGACTCCTGCGGCACGATGTTCCGCCCCGTGTGGAACCTGCTCACCTGCGCGGGATTGCCCATCGCGCCGGGGCCGCGCTCGTCGCCCGACTACAACTGCTCGCCCTTCGGTTCGAATCTCCCCTTCGGCGGGAGCTGCGCGGCCTTCTACGACATGCGCCACTGGCGCCGCTGACCGATCGGTCATCCCCCCCTCAATCGATCTCGCCGTTGACGGTGCGCCGCGGAGGCGAGCGCACCACCACGCCGAGCGCCCAGCGCTCCGACTCACCCGTCGTGAGGTGATGGTTCCAGCGGATGACGCCGGGCTCATCGCCCTCGCGGCGCGGTGAAAACGCGCGCGTGTTGGGCGTGGTCTGCACCGTGAGCCCCTGCGAGCGCGACACGGGGAGGTGATCGAGCACCACCACGTCGACGGCGCGGTCGCGGTGATTGCTGAGGCGGTAGTCGTAGCGGAGGCTGGTCTCGTCGCGTCCGTTGACGCACATCACGCGGCGCTCGGCGAGGGTGCGGTCGATGGTGACGCCCGAGTCGACGCCGAAGGGCAGCGAGAACTCCTCTTCGACGGGCACGCCCGCGAGCGCCGTGGTGCCCACGTAGTCGCCGCCGATGAAGAGCGCCACGTTGCCCGGCAAGAGCGGAAACTGCTGCGCGTTGCGCGCCCTCGCCACGAGGAACACCGCGTTCGACTCGCGCGGCGCGGTGACGTGCTCGAGCGTCGTGTCGAGGGTGGTCCGCGCGGCCAGCACCCGCCGCGCCGCGGCGCCCGAGCGCACCGTCACCCGCGCGGGAATCTCGAGGCGCGCCGAGAGGAGGTTCGCCTGCACGATCCCCTGCCGCTCGACGACGGGCTCGCGCTCCACCGCCCTGCGTCCGCCGCCCGACGAGGCGTAGTCCATGCCCGGCATCGACGGCGCCGCGCGCGTGGGCATGGGCGTGGGCCGGGACGCGGCGACCTCGATCTCTTCGACGGGCTCGAGCTCGATGGTGCGCTCCGAGAGGTGCGGGAGCGTGAGGCTGGTCGTGGGCATCACGGTCGAGACCGACATGCGCACGTCGACCCAGTCTTCGGGCGTGTTCTGCTGCACCGCCGCGAGCACGTCGAGGGCCACGTGGGCGCCGTCGGGCGTGAGGCGCGCGGCGTACGAGGGCTGCCACGTGGCCGCGCCGGGGACGAGGTACTCCACCGAGAGGTCGAGCTCTCCGTCGCGCTCGGTGGTGAGATCGACGGTGACGAACTTCGCGGGAACCGCCGCCGCCGCGCGGAGCTGATTGAGCCGCTGCGTGAGGGCTCCGAGCGACGTGTCGAGTTCGTCGCGCTGACGGATGGCTTCGGGCGAGGGCCGCGCCCCCATCGACTCGACGAGCGCCGCGCGGCGGCGCTGGAGCGCGGTGAGCTCCGCGGCGGCGTTGGCGACCTCGGCCTCGTTGAGCTCGCCCATGGTGCCTGCGCGAATCGTGACCGCCTCGGCGACCGCGCCCGGACCGAATCCCCCGACGCGCACCGACTCATCGGAGAGCCCCACGGGGAGGCCCGCGAACACGAGCTGATGCTCCCCTCGGGGGACGTGCGAGCGTGCCGTTCGATGGATGCTCGCGGCGTTGGTGAAGACCGTCACCCGGTCGATGGCGGAGGTGATCCGCACGACGCCCGCGGAGGCTGCGGCGGGGGCTGCGACGAGGGCGAGCGCGAGCGAGAAGCGGGCGAAGCGGCGCGACATGAGCGATCTCCGTGGAGGTGGTGATGAGGGTCGAGGGAGGAGACGTCCGTGAGACCGACGCGGGTCTCGCTCGTTTGCGAAAAAGTGCTTCTTTCAAAGCCTCCCAAGGATGTGCAACGCGCCCGGGTTCGAGGCTGCTTGGTCGCCGCGCGGAGGGCGCCCCCGCGCTTCTCTTGTCGGTCCGTCGGCGCGCGGCGTAGAACGCCCGACGCGATGCTCACGCGCGCAGCGAAGGTGACGGTCCGCGACGATCGCTCGGTGCGCCTCGCGGTGGTCGCCGACACGCACAGCCAGCCGCACGCCGGCGCCGCGCGGCTCCTCGAAGCGTTCCGCCCCGACGCGATCGTTCACGCGGGCGACATCGGCGACCTCGCGGTGCTCGACGCGCTCTCGGCGCTCGCGCCGCTCCACGCGGTGCGGGGCAACATCGACACGCGCGCAGAGGGCCTCCCCGACGCGCTCACGATCGACCTCGTCGAGGGCGAGCGGCTGTGGCTCCGCGCGCTCGTGGTCCACATCGGCGTGAACGGCCCGAGGATTCGCGCCGAGGTCGCCCGCATGGCGCGCGCGGAGAACGCGTCGCTCGTGATCTGCGGCCACTCGCACGTGCCCTTCGTGGGGCGCGACGGAGGACTCGCGGTGTTCAACCCGGGCTCCGTCGGGCCGCGTCGCTTCAAGCTCCCGATCGTGTTCGGGACGATCGTGGTGACGCCCGAAGGCGCGCGCTTCGCGCACATCGACTGCGAGACGGGCGCGGCGTGGAGACCGTCTCCGTCCGCACGCCCGCCGCGAAGCTGAGCTCAGCGGGGTGGGGCCGATCTCGCGGGGCGCGCGTGGCTCCGCGCCGCGAGCGCGAGGTCACGGACGAGCGAGACGGCGGCGTCGACGAGGGCCGCGCGGTCGCCTCCGACGCGGGCCGCGGCGCAGAAGGCCACGGCGGCGTCTGCGCGATCGGCGAAGCGCGCGTCACCGGCCTGCCGCAGCGCGATCGTGACCCAGGTGAGCGGCTGATCACAGCCGAGCGGCCCCGTCATCGCCCCCGCGCCCAAGGGCTCCGCCGCCGCGAGGAGGGGGAGCGACGACACGACCTCGGCGGCGCGACGCGCGCTCGCGCGATCGACCACCGGCGGCAGCGCCCGCAGACGCGACGCATCGCCTGTGCGGTGGGCGCCGTCGAGCGCGAGCGGGGCGACGACGCGCGCGACGCGATCGGCGGCGAGGAGCGTGAGCGCTCGGGTGTCTCCGCGACGGGTCGACGCGGTGTCGATGGCGTCGAGGCGAGCGCGTTCGGAGGGCGTCATCCACGACCCGAGCGAGGTCCTGATGGCGGCGATGGTGACGTGCTCGTCGCGCACGCTCGCGTAGCGCTGCGCGTGACACGCGCGAACGAGCGAGCGGTCACGGGGCTGCGCGATCGACGCGAAGGCGCCGACGCACAGCGCGAGGATCGTCGAGGGGGCGAGACGTCGCGCGGTCATCGCGGGGAGAACCCGGCGCCCGGGTTGATTGTTGGTCCGCATGGTCGTGTCGATGGCGGGCGCGGCTACACTCGGCCGCACGCCGATGAGCTCCTCGAAGACGCCGCCGATCCTGTTCTACAGCGTGACGGACGACTACGGTTTTCTCTCGAACTTCGCGCCCGCGCCGTTTCGCTTGAAGGGGCACACGTGGCCCACGACGGAGCACTATTTTCAGGCGCAGAAGTTCGCGGGGACGCCCTACGAGAAGCGGGTCCGCGACGCGAAGACGCCGATGATCGCGGCGCGGATCGGGCGCGATCGCAGCCTCCCGCTGCGCCGTGATTGGGAGTCTGTGAAGGTGTCGGTGATGCGCGACGCGGTGCTCGCGAAGTTCACGCAGCACGACGACCTGCGTGTTGCGCTCCTCGCGACGGGCGACGCGGCGCTGATCGAACACACCGAGAACGACGACTACTGGGGCGACGGCGGCGACGGGAGCGGGCGCAACGTGCTCGGGCGCATCCTCGTGGAGGTGCGCGAGACGCTGCGATCGCACGCGGCGCGTTGAGCGACGCGCGCACACGGTCTGCGTCGCGCCGCTACGCGCGCAGCGTGACGTCGAAGCCCGTGTGTCGTCGGACGTTGAGCACGGCGCCGTCTTCGAAGAGCAGGTACTGACCGCGGATCCCGATGAGCCGTCCGCGCGCTTCTGACTGACGCCCCAGATCGACGCTGCGCACCTTCGCCAGCGTCGCGCGCATCGGGAAGCGCAGGGTCACCACGGGGTCGTCCGCGCGCGCGTGACCGCGGAGCGCCTCGGGGATGAGCGCCACCGCGCGCGACCTCGCCAGCAGCAGCGCGTCACGATCGAAGCCCGTCGAGGTGAGCATGCGCTGCCACGCGGTGCGATCGGAGAAGGCCGCCTTGAGCGCGACCTCGATCTCACCCGCGATCCTTCGATACGGAACCTCTGCGATGCGGACGGCCGCCGCGGCGCCCTGATCGATCCATCGCGTGAGGGGGTTGTCGCCCGTGACGCCGACCTTCACGCCGCCCGAGTCGGCGAGATAGACGATGTGGGCGCGGTGGTGGTGGGCCTCCTCCCACGCGGGATCACGGCCGCGGCCGAGGTGCGCCTCGCAGAGCTCGGGCCGCACGATGCACGGAGCGTTCAGCGGAGACGACTCGAAATCACGCCGACAGAAGCCCTCGCCGAAGAGCTCGTCGACGCGCGCGCCGCAGACGCGGCAGAGGCGAATCCCCGAGAAGGCCACGGTGAGCTCCGCGCCGAGGAGGTCGTTCATCACGACGCGCGCGTCGCCGAGGTGGAGCTCGTACGAGATCGGATCGCCGTCTGCCACACGCATCTTCGCGAGGACGCCGCTGACTTCCATCGCGCGGACTCTACCCGTTGCGCGGAGCGAGCGGGGCGCCGCTTCCCCCGACGGAGTTCTCGCGGTGCCCCGGGCGCAGCGCCGAAGCGCCGAGGAGGGGAACATCGCTCCCACGGTCCGTCGTTGACGGGTCGTGAGCACGCCCGCGCACGAAGACCATCGGCGTAGGATCGAGCCGATGTCGCGCGCTTCTCACGGGCTGTCGCTCGTCGCCGTCGCCGTGGTCTCTGGCCTGCTGTGGCGCGCCGAGGTCGAGCTCCACGGCTGGGCGGGCCTTGCGTGGACGGGCTACTTCCATCTGGCCGTGCCCGCGAGCGTCGCGCTGTTCCTTGGATGGGTCGCGTGGTGGATCGACGCCCCGACGCGCGCGCATCGCATCCGCGCGGTGGTCGCGCTGGCGCTCTACGCGGCGGCTGCGGTTCCCGCGACGGAGTGGTCGCTGCGGATCGCGTTCGGGTGCTTCGGTTTCTTGTGGGACTTCTGGTGGTTGGCGCTCTGGTGGTGGCTGCTCGCGCCGACGACCGTGGCCGGGCTCCTCGTGGCCTGCCGCGCGCCGCCGGGCTGGCGCCGATGGCTCGCGAGTCAGGCGCTCTTCGCGCTCGCTCCGTGGCTCGCGACGATCGCGATCGGGGTGTTCCCGCAGCACGGGCACAGCGACCTCATCCACGCGGTGAAGAGCGGGGCGATCGTTCCGTTCCTCGTCGTCGCGCTGGGGGTTGGCGTGCGCGCACGCAGACGCGGAGATGGAGCGTCGCAGCATGAGTTCGCGACTCCGCTCGGTGAACGCACATGACGCCGGGCGGCTTCGTCAAAGGCGCGTGAGGTTCCAGAGCGACTTCTCGGAGGAATCTCGGCAGTCGGCGCACGACGCCCCGCCGGTGCCTCGCCGATGCGTTGGAGCCGCGCATCTCGTCCCATCGCGCGGGTCGCCGCACCTTCTCGAAGGCCGCGGGCGTCGCGGCGTCCCACGAGATGAGCACCGTGGCGCCGCGCGCGAAGAGGCGTTCGTACACGTCGCAGGCGCCGGTGCCGTTCGAGATCAGCTCGAGGTGGCACGAGAGCGGGTCGAGGCGATCGAGGTACGCGTGAAGGTCAGGAACGAGCGGCGTCTCGCCGAGTCCGTTCAAGCGCACGTCCTTGACGGGACACAGGAGCGAGGCGACGAGCGCGTCGAAGCGCGCGGGTGGTGACGCGGTGATCGTTCTGTTCGTGCTTCGCGTCGGCGGGTAGAGTCCACGCGTCGTCTTCGACGGGAGTGCGTGTATCCGTGGGCCGAGATCGACCATCCGCTTCGTCTACCCTGACGCGTGGCATTGCCGACGCCGTCGGGCGCGAGCTCCGCGCGGCGGCGGAGGCGCGCTGGGAAGGTTCCCCCGACGCGTTTGTTTGGCGCGCGCGGCGCTGCGTCGAAGCGGTGTTGTACGCAGAACTCTTGCGGGTTGGCGCGGACGTCGAAGCGCTCGCGAACCAGCGCAAGACCCTCGACCAGCTACTCGAACACAAGCAACTCGAGGGCTCGCTATCGCGCGAGCAGCGCGCGCAGCTCGCGACATTGCGCGACTTCGGCAACATCGCGACGCACTACCAGATCAAGGGAGGCATCAGCGACGAGAGCGCCCAGGCCGTCGCGCTCATTCTCGCCGGGCTCTTGAAGGAGTTCTACTCGCGCGATGACGGCGTCGTCCCCGCCGCCCACAAGGCAGGAATCGACGCGTTGACGGACCCCAACGCACGCATCCTTTCGCAGCGGGAGTTCGAAGCGGAGCGCACGATCGCATCGGCGCGCCTCGAAGCCGAAGACCTGCGGCGCGCCCTGACCGCGGCGCACACCCGCACGCACACGGAGAGTTCCCCTCGACCGATGCGTTGGCTGCTCACCGCGGGAGCGACGCTTGTGATCGTCTGCGCCGTGGCCTTCGTGCTCGGGCGAGCGTCTGTCTCCCCGCCCATCACAATCGCCACGGCCGTCGATCGCGACGTCGCGCCCACGGGCGGCTTCGAGCCCACCAACGCCGCACCAGCACCGCCACCACCGACCGCGGCGTTGTTGCAGCCGACGGTGAACTCCGTTTCGCCTCCTCCCTCGGTGATCAACGCGCCTCTGTCCCCCGTGCGCCCGACGCCGCTGCATTGTCCTCCGGGGATGCAACTGATCGGCCCCGCGAACGCGCGCGATGCCTTTTGCATCGACCAGAATGCGGTGCTCGAAGGCGCGTACCGGCAATGCGTACGGGATGGCGAGTGTCCCCATCCGGGTCCGGCGCCCGAGAACGGTTGCAACTGGCAGAACGCCGCCAATGCGCTCGCCGCCAACTGCCTCCGCTGGGACTTTGCCCGCACATACTGTCGGGTCGTTCGAGGTGGCACCGCGGACCTGCCAACCCGCCAGGAGTGGACGCGCTCGACGTCAGCGAGACCGCTGTTGCGCACCGTCGAAGGGACGGACGAGTGGAGCCTCGATGCGTTGCGCCCCGGTGTTCGTTTCGTACGTGGCGCACGTTTGGGCGCCGGGTTCTCGTGGTCCGGAGAACCGGAGTCTTCCGCCCGACGACACATCAGCTTCCGCTGCGTGGTCCACGCGGAGCCCATCGCACCGTAGCCGCTCGACCCGGCCTTCGTCGGCGTCCAATCGCGATCCAGAGCCTACGCTTCCTTCGCGCTACGGAGACTCCGGCGTCATCGTCACGCCCTGACCGAGGTGGACGCCGTGCACCACGATGTCAGCCCCTCCGCGCGTCGGCGCGATGGCGACAGGCTCGGGGCGCCCGAAGCGATAGCGCGCCTCCGCGTGAACGCCGGAGCGCTCGCCCTGTGCGTCCGCGACGAGCACGAGGTCCTGCGCAGGCGGAGCCGCGGCGCGCAGTTCGAACGTGGTCTCGTGCATCGCGCCTGGAGGCGCTGGCTGCACGAGGTAGTGACACGTCCCCCGCACGAGCGTGACCCCGGTCGGAACGTCGACATCGACGCGCAGCGGCATCGACAACGCCCCCGGCTGCGAGACGCGCGCGACGAGAACGTAGGTGCGCTCCACCGACTGCGGCGACGTGTCTGCGCGGGAGTTCTCGACCCACGCCACGACGACCGGGGCGCGCACCTCGGCGTTCGGCTCCGTGGAGCTTGCGCGCGCTCGCGGCGCGGAGATTGGCGCGGGATGCAGGTCGGGCGTCGGATGCCCGCATCCGAGGAGGGCGATCGAGAGGACTGCGAGAGGGTGCTTCATCGGCGAGCTCCTTGGGTCACGGACAGAGAGGGTAGAGAGACGACGCGCAGGTGCTCGGGCGCACGCCCGCGACGCAGTACGGGCTGTCGACGGGATAGGGGTAGCCGCCGATCGCTGCGCGCAGCGCGGCCCGCGAGAAGCCGTTGCACGAGAGGGCGTCGAGCATGTCGGCGAAGTGCGGCCTCGACTCGCGCGTGGTGCACACATTCACGGGAGAGCCCGCGCGATCGAGCGTCCACACGTGCCGCGTGTAGCAGCGGCCGAAGGGCGCGCGTCGGAGCCGTGTCGTCGCGAGCGCCTGGTACACCGCGGGCACGTTCGTGTCGGAGGTGCGCCAGAGCATCGCGGCGACCTCGTTCTCATCGATGCGATCGGTGAGCCTCGACGGCGCCGGGGAGTTCCACGCGACGCCGCTGCTGTAGGTGCGCGCGCCCAGGTCGAGCCAGAACATCGACCCGCGCTGTTTGTCGACGTACACGGCGTCGTTGCGCACGTCGGCGCTCACAAAGGTGGCCCACCCTTCAGACCACGCCTGACCGGGGAAGGTCGGAACTCCGACGATGTGTGAGCCTCCCTCTGACGGTGAGACGCCGTAGCTCGCCATGACCCAGTGACCGAGCTCGTGCGCGGTCACCGAGTCTGACCAGTAGCCCTGATCCGTCGCGTCTCCGTCGAGCCAGACCTGCGCGTCGAAGTCCAGGTTGAGGGCGCGGAGCGGGACACGGTTGAAGCAGGCCCCACAGCTCCACGAGGTGCCCAGCCCCACCCAGACGATGAGCGGCATCCCCGGCCGCCCGAAGTAGTCGCTCATCTGCGCGTACGCGTAGCGAAGATAGTCGTACACGCGCGCGGCGCCGGAGCCCGCGGCCACGGTGATCCGCAGCTCAGAAGGGAGCGCCGAGACGTTCCACACCCACGACCACGCCGTCGGGCTCAACGCTGCGGAAGAGGTCTCGTCGGTGCTTCGCTCTCCGGAGCCAAGGTGCGGGTCTGCGACGAGGTAGGTGAGCTGTCGGCTCGTCGGATCGACGCCCGCCGCGACGATCGCGATGCGATCGGTCGAGAGCGTGCTCGCGGGCACGAGCACCGAGAAGCGCCCCGTCGTGTCGGTGCGTTGCACGTCGACCACCTGCGCGTCTCGAAGCGAGATCACGAGGAACTGCTGCGCGTCCGCGAGGACAGGCGCGTCCCAGTCGCGACGATCGCTGCGGGGCCCGCGCGCCTCGTAGCGCACGCGGCTCGAGACGGAGCGCGTCGCAGCGATCGTGTTGCAGTCGTCTCCGAGCGGAGTCTGCACGCAGCGTCCCACGCCGCACGAGACGCTCACCCAACGCCCGCCGCGGCACTGTTCGAGCGCGCTCGTGCCCGCGCAGCGGGTCGCGTTCTCGCGGCACGGTCCGACGGCCACGCAGTCTGCGAACCCGTCGGCGTCGACCTGACACGCCTCTCCCGCGCCGCATGTGTAGCGGCGAAGCGACGGCACGCCCTCACCCGTGGGCACGGAGCAATACTCGAAGGACGCGGTGCCGAGGCACCGTCCCGCCGCGGTGACGCCCGCGCATGGATCGCTCGGCGGCATCACAGGCACGTCGACGGGCGCCATGTCGACCGCGGGCCCCGCGTCGACGGAAGCGCCGTTGGCCGTGATGTTCAGCACGAAGGAGCCCGCGGCGCTCCCGTAGCCGTCAACCACCACGAAGACGACCTCGCCGCGTTGGAGCGTGAAGCCCACGCTCGACGCCGTCGTTCCTGTCGCCGCGTCGTCATTGCAACCGAGCTCGGCGCCGTTGCAGTCGCCGAGTCGCACGTAGAGGAGCGTGTCGTACCCCGAGCCGAGCGTGTCGAACTGAAAGCGCCCGGTGGAGGGTGCGACCCATCGAAACACGGCCTCTGGCGCGCCCGTTCCGCCGCGCGGCGCCCCCGTCTCCATGCCGCATCCGGGCGTGTCGAGCCGCCGCGTCGCCCCCGTGGTGTCGCCCCTCGCGACGGCGGTGCCGAGCGAACTCCCGAGGTCTCGAGCGCCGCAGAGGTCCGTCGCCGGATCGTCGGTGGCGACCACGGAATCGCGCTGTTCCAGCGGGCGATCGACGGGGGGCGACGCGACGTCGGCCCTCATCACGACCACGTCCGCGGCGACGTCGGAGGGCGGGTCGCCGTAGTACCCACCGCCCGACGGCGCTCCCCAGCAAGCGCACAGCGACACAACCAGCGCGCTCAGCACGCGCAGAGACAGACTTCGTCGCGTCATCCTCGTTCTCGCTCCCCGTTCCCCTCTCGTCGCCGACCCGTGTAGTGCACGGGCGCCCCGTTCGGACGACGCGCCCCCCCGCTGCGGCCGCGTCAGCCGTCGGCGCCCGTGCGAATCGACAGACGCGCGGAGGCGGTCGGATCTGACACGCGACCTCTGCTTCCACTCTCCGAGCGCGCGAAGCCCGTCGGTCACCACACGGCGAGGCTCGACCTCACGACGACCGTGAGTCGTTGGCGAGGCGCAGCGACAGAAGACGGCGTTCTGCCGCCTTGACGCTGACGCGAGTCCCGCGGACTTCTCGATCCTCTCCAAGCGGAGAGGGCGCTACCGTCGCGCGATGACGACCGACCCGACGCCGGACCGACGCGACGTGCTGCTCCTCTTCGTTGGGAACCGCCACAACGACCCCGCGCTCGGCGCGCGGCGACCGGGGATCCGCGTCGCGCAGATGCCCGAGCTCGGTCCGCTCGCGCATGTGTTCGTGCTCTACACGGCGGGCGACCAGACGGCGAAGGCGCACGCGGAGGCGCTCGCGCGCGACCTCGGCCACGAGCGCCGCGGCGGCGCCAAGGTCACCGTGAAGGACCTCGACGCAGGCTCCCCCTCCGATCCTCTCTTGCGGAGGAACGTCAGGCCCGCCGTCGACGCGTTCGTCGAGAAGCTCGCGACATGGGAGTTCGGCGCCCGCTTCGAGCAGTTGAACTTCGTCGTGTCGACGGTCACCGGAACCGCCGCCCAGTGGACCTGCCTCCTCGACGCCCTCGACGCCCGCGGCGCGGGCCTCGCCATCGTCTGGGAGCGCGAAGACCAGCGGCTCTCCATCTGGAGATCGTCGCCGGAGCTGCGCGCCATCGAGCCCATGCTCAGGCTCCTCGAGCGCGCCCCCGCCGCGTGGAACGTGCTCCTCACGGGGCCCACGGGCTCGGGCAAGACCGAGACGGCGCGACGGCTCCACAACGCGTGGTGTGCGCACCTCCAACGCGGCGGGCATTTCATGGCCGTCAACGCGGGCGCGCTGCCGCCGCAATTGCTTCAGTCCGAGCTCTTCGGACACGTGAAGGGCGCGTTCACGGGCGCGGAATCACCGCGAGAGGGCGCGTTCCGCAAGGCCCACGGGGGAACGCTCTTCCTCGACGAGATCGGCGACCTTCCGCTCGAGCTCCAGGTGCAGCTCCTGACGGTGCTCGACATCGATGCGTCGAGGCGGCGCAGCGTCACGCCCGTGGGCTCCGACAAGGCCGAGCAGGTCGACGTGCGCGCGATCTTCGGCACCAACCAGGACCTCCCCTCGATGGCGAGCGATCGGAGGTTCCGCCTCGACCTCCTCGGTCGCATCTCGACGCACCACGTGAGGCTCCCGGGGCTCGACAAGGCGCGCCACCGGATCGCGAGCGCGTACGTGCACCACCTCGAAGCGCTCGCGCCCTTGTACGCGTCCGGCGACGGGCGCGCGGCGCGCTTCTCCTTCGAAGGCGAGGCGCGGCGCAGGCTCCTCGATTTCGCCTTCGCGCCGACGAGCGCGTGGACGTGGAACCACCGCGACGTGCAGCAGTCCGCCGAGCGACTCGCGATGCGCGCGTGGCGCTCGAAGACGAGCGGCGACGACGGCAAGAAGCGCGAGAAGGGCAGCGCGCGCGAGGAACAACGCAAACGCCACGCGGCGAAGCGTGGCGACGACGCGCCTCGCACCGCGATGATCACCGTCGCGCACGTCGAGGCCGAGATCGCCGAGCTGAACGCGCGATGGCGATCGCTGTCGTCCGGCGACGGGGGAGACGAGGGCGCGTGGCGCCGCGTCGAGGCGCGGCTCAACCCCGGCGAGTGGGCGAAGCTTTCGATGGTCGAGCGCTGGGAGCTGCGCTACCTGCTCGAAGCGCGCGACGCCTCCGCGAACAACGCCGAGGCGTGGCGCAAGATCGGCGAGCAGAACCTCCTCGAAGGGGCCGCCGACCCGGCGTCGCAGCGCAACCCGAGCAACGCCTTTCAGAAGCGCTGGCGGCGCTACGAGCATCGGCTGCGCCGGTGAAGACACCGGCCGCCTCCGCGCATGGAATCACCGGTTCGAGAGTCTTCCATCACGGATTGGTGATGATGAGGTCGAGCGCCTGGTGAAGATCCCGCGGAAATCTGAGGTGCGCGGGGTGGCACTCGGGCTGCACCAGCTCCTTCTGCCTACGACATGGCGCTGAAGGGCGGCGCCGATGCGCGTGGGGTTTCGACGAGGGAGCAACCGCCATGCGCCGATCGCTGGGATTCGTCTGTCCGCGTTCTCCGATGCTTCAGACCTCGCCCGCGAGCGACCCCTGGAGCGTGATCGCCGCGGAGCTGCGCGCCTCCGCCTCGCCGTGGAGGAGCGCGGCCTTCGCGAGGCTGTACGACCTCGCGCGCGCCGAGGGACCTCGCGTGCTCCGCTCGTTCCGCGCGCTCGACCGGGAGCGTCGCGTCGACCTCGCGATCGACACGCTCGTCGCGAAGGCGGAGCAGATCATCGCCGCGGATCGGCCTCGGGCGTTCTTCCGCAAGGCGCTCCACAACGACGCCGTCTCGTGGACGCGCAGCCCCAGGGCGCGCGTCGACGCGTTCCCCGAGGAGGCCCCCCTCCATGACCAGGGCGCGCCCGACGCCTCGGAGGCGAGCTTGATCTACCGCCTCGACGCGCGTCGCAGGTTCCACGCGCTCGACACGCGCGCTCGCGACGTGATGCTCGCGGAAGCAGTCGGCGAGACGCGCGAAGCCATCGGACAGGCCGCCGGTACCTCGCGCGCCAACGTCGATCAGATCATCAGCCGCGCCCGTCGGCGCCACGCCGGAGACGCGTGACTGTCAGATTCACCCCACGTCCATCGTCCTGGGAGCGACCATGAGCGCGAAGACCTCCAGCCGACGCGACCTCCGGCGGCGCATCGACCAGTTCGTCGCCAACCCCCGCTGCGACGCCAACGTCCGCGCCGTCGTGCACGACGTCTCGATGCGCGAGGTGGCGAGGCGCGACCTGCCCGCCGATCACCCCTCGCTACGCGAAGGACAGTCTCCCTTCGCGCTCGCCCGCGGGGTGCAGTTCGAGCGGGCGCTCTACGAGCCTCCGACGCGCATCCTCGAGGCGCTCGTGAAGGCCGACGTGCTCCCCGCGCGACACGGCGGCGCGCTCGACCTGCGACTGCGCGCGCACGGTGGACCGCTCCCCTCGCTCGACGCCGCGGCGACGGCCTTCGCGTCGGTGCTCCGCGGCCTCGCGAAGACCCCCGACGACGCCGAGCCCGACGAGGTCCCCTCGGTGATCATCGCGCCCGCGATGAAGCTCGACGGCGCCCCGCTGCTGCCGCACGGGATGTTCGCCGCGGACCTCGTCGCCGTGCGCCTCTCGAACGAGCGTCCGCGCGTGCGGCTCCACGTCGGCGAGGTGAAGGTGTACCCCGATCGCGGCGGACACACCGATCGCACGCAGCTCGCGGGCGCGAGGGCGCAGGCCGGGCTCTACGTCCACGCGCTGCGGCGCACGATCGAGGCGCTCGCGATCGGCGCAGCGGTGGCGGTCGAAGACCGTGGGTTTCTCGTGCTCGCGCAGCCGTCGTCGAACCTCCCGTCGGTGCGGTGGCCCGAAGACCTGCGCTGGCAGGCGCGCCGCGCCGAGGCATGGTGGGCGCGCCTCGCGAGCGTCGCGAAGGAGGTGCTCGCCGAAGGCGCCGCCGTGAGCGACGACGCGAAGGTCGCCGCGGTGTGCGCCGCGAAGACCGCGTACGAAGAGGGCTGCGTGTCGTTCTGCCCGCGCGCGGCGGTGTGTCGGCAGCGGTCCCTCGACGCGGGCGACGCGACGGTGCTCGGCGCCGACGTCGCGGCCCTCGTGGGCGACGTCACACTGATTCGCGCGGAGGCCTTGCTGCGAGGCGTTTCGAAGCCCGCGAGCCCCGCCGAAGAGGCGCTCCTCGCGCGCGTGGGCGCCGTCGATTCGGTGATGGAGGTGTGTCGATGAACGACTTCGATGCCGTCGCGAGGCTCCGCGCGTGGAGCACCGGTCGCCCGCTCCCGATCGGAAGGACCGTCGCGTGGGCGAGGACCGACCCCGCGAAGACGCTCGTCGTCGCCTTCGTGCGCATGGCGGGCGAGACCTCGCCGTGGGCCATCGCCTGGGGTTCTCCGGGGCAGACGCCGCGCGTCGCGTCGGTGCCCGATCCGCGCCGCGCCGACGACGTGCGCGCGATGGCGATGCGCTTCGGGCGCGACCTGCTCGCGCGCTGCGGTCATCCCTCGCACGGTCAGGAGCTCGACGTGTCGCGCGCGGCGATCGTGGTGCCCGGCGCGTCGCACATCGAGATGTTCCACTACCTCGAGTACCGCTATGCGCGGGCGCGCAAGGTGCCCGACGGCGAGCGCGACGAGGTCAACGCCTTCGGGCGCCTCTGCGGCTGGATCTTTCGTGAGACGCACCGGCCCTCGCAGACCCTCGTGCTCGACGCGACGCGCGCGCTGCGTGAGGCGTGGGCGATCCCCGCGGAGGACCTCCGTCAGCAACACCTCGGCTTCGTGCTCGCGTGGCTCACGACCGCGGGAGATCGCGACGCGCGCGCGAAGGCCGCGGAGCTCGCCGAGCGCGACGCCGTCGGCATCACCCTCGACCCCACGGTGGAGCGCGACGACCTCGATGCCCACGTCTCCGCGTGGAACGACGCCCGCAAGGCCGATCGCGACGCCCCCGTGAGCGCAGCGAAGATCCGCGCCGTGGTGGACGAAGAAGCGCGCCGTCGATGGGCGCTCGCGGTGAGCGCGTGGGATCAGCTCCAGCGAGACCCGCGGCCCACCACGCCCGCGTTCGAGCAGCTCTCGGCGCTCACGCAGGACGAGTATCAGCGGCAGTGGCGTTCGAACGAGTCGAAGCGCCTCGACGGCGAGGATCCCTTCGTGCCGGACCCCGAGACCGATCGGCTCGGGAGCGCCGCGGCGTCGCGCTTCTTCGCGCATCAGCACAGCGCGGAGGTAGGAGACAACGCGCTCCTTCACGGCGACCCCGAGCGCGTGGGGCGCGCGGTGCTCGCGGGCGAGGCGCTGCTCGGCACGATCACCAGCGTGCGCGACGAGGGCGTCGGTCGAGCGACCGTTCCGGTGTGGACGATCGAGACGCGCGCCGACGTGCCGACGCGCTTTCGCGAGGGCTCGTCGGTCGAGGTGGCCCGCGCGCCGGGCCGCACCGGGACGCTTCGAAGCGTCGAGGTGCGTGGGGCGGTGCGCGTGCTCGACGTCGAGATCACGGGGCAGAAGACGACGCGCGGGGGCTTCATCCACGCGGCCGACGCGTCGCTCGTGGGCGCCAGCGTGGCGCTCCTCGGGGGCAACATGGCGGAGCTCACGCGCACCAAGTCGTTCAACGTGTGGAAGCCTGACGGCCCCGGCGCGTGGCTCACGCACGGTCAATCGAATCCGCCGCAAGATCGCGCGACGCGGCGTCCTGAAGACCTCGTCGACTTCGTCGAGTCCCTCGGAGGCTCACGATGATCACCGCGACGACCGTCTCTTCCACGCGCAAGGACACGCTCCAGAAGGCTCGCCGCGCGGTGCTCGGCGCCGTGCTCTCCGACGTCGAGGCGCGTCGTCCGCTCGTGCTCCTCAAGGCGCCGCCCGGCTCGGGCAAGACGTACGTGCTCGTGCGCGCGGCGGCCCTCGCGAAGCACCGCGGGCTGCGCGTCGCCGTCGCCACGCAGACCAACAGCCAGGCCGACGACCTGTGCCGCAGGCTCGGCGAGGCGTTCCCCGCGGCGGACACGCACCGCTTCGCGTCGTCGAGCTACGACCCCGGCGACCTCGGCCCTGCGGTCACGGTGATCCGCACGGCGCGCGAGCTCCCGATGGACTCCGCCGTAGTCGTCGCGACGACGGCGAAGTGGGCGAGCACGAAGAACGTCCCCGCGTTCGACACGCTGCTCATCGACGAGGCGTGGCAGATGCCCTGGGCCGACTTCATGCTGCTCGCACCCGTCGCCGAGCGCTTCGTGCTCGTGGGTGACCCGGGCCAGATCGAGCCCACGGTGACCATCCCCGTCCCGCGCTGGGAGACCTCTCCGCGCGCGCCCCACCGCGCGGCGCCCGCGGTGATCCTCAGCGACGACAGCATCCCCCGCGTGGTGCGCGAGCTGCCCGTGAGCACGCGCCTCCCGCACGACACCGTCGCGCTCGTGAAGACCTTCTACGACTTTCACTTCGACGCGTGGAGCGACCCGGGCGAGCGTCGCCTCGACGCGAACGCCGTGAAGAAGCGCGTCGCGGGCGTCGACGACGCGATCGAGCTCCTCGGCACCGGGTCGCTCTCGCTGCTCACGCTTCCGACGCCCGACGACGGCGCGCCCGACGACGATCGCGAGCTCGCAGCCACGGCGGCCTCGGTGGCGCGTCGGCTGCTCGAACGCGGCGCGGTCGCGGTGATGAACGGCGAGCGCATCCCGCTCACGGCAGACGACATCGGCATGGTGGCGACGCACCGCGCGATGAACACGCGCCTCGTCGAGGCGCTCGGCGACCTCGCGGGAAGGGTGCGCGTCGACACGCCCGAGCGCTGGCAGGGCCTGGAGCGCAAGGTGATGGTGGCGGTGCATCCGCTGTCGGGCGTCGCGTCGCCGTCAGGCTTCGACCTCTCGACGGGGCGCCTCTGCGTGATGGCGTCGAGGCACGAGGTGGGCATGGTGGTCGTATCGCGCGACCACGTCGGAGAGACGCTCGCGGCGTGCGTCACCGTGGCCGACCAGGCCCCGTGCACCGAGGACGCCAACGGCCGCGGACACGCGCAGCACACGGCCGTGTGGCTGTGGTTCGAACGCAACGGGCGCGTCGCGCGGCGCTCATAGGGCCGAGACCTCGGGCTCCTGGAGCCCCGGATCAGCACGAGCGCGTCGGGATGATCAGGTCTTCGCCGATCACTCCGAAACACCATCCCCTGATGATGTTTTGTAGTGCCCAGGGACGGAATCGAACCGCCGACACGGGGATTTTCAACCCGACCGGGGACCGCGAAGGAGCCCGCGATCGCCGTGACGGAAGCGGGCAGCGGGTGGCACCGTGGGACGCCCGTGGGACACGCTCCGCCGCGGGTGGCGGAGACGCCGACGCTGCGTGTGACAGGGCTGCCCAGGCGCAAGAAGTGAGGGCACCGAGATCACGGAAGGCCGAGCGAGAGGCGCACTCCGATCGGTTGGGGGGGCTCCGCCCCACCGCTCACTGCGCCGGTCGTGTTCGACGTGCGCTGTGCACGCGCGGTCAACACGCCTCATTCGAGCGGCGCGCGGACGAGTTCCTCCACCGCGCGGGTCGTGTCCTCGGGCGACGCGCTCATCGGAGCTGCGACGATCGCGAGCTCCACGCGACGGTGGCCGGCGGGCACCCGCGCGCGGGTCACGACCTGCCCGCGCTCCACGAGCGAACGAAACGCATCGTCGGACATCGGGTACACGAGGCACGTCACGACGCGCGAGGCATCGAAGAGCGTGGAGTAGGCCAGCGCCTGATGCACGTCAGCGCGGTGTCGCTCGCGGACGACCTCGGCAACGCGCGCCCACCCTTCACGATCGAGCTGCTCGGCGTGACGCTTGTACTTCGCGTCGAGCACCACGACGGTATCGTCGCGCTCGATCACCACATCGGGCACCAGCGAACGCAGCGACCCCGCGTGGGCGGGATGCCACGCCAGAGACGCGCGGGTCTCGCCGCGACGCCCGACGCGCAACCGGGAGCCCGTCGCGCGCGCCACCCGCTCGGCCAGGGTCTCGACCCAGGCTTCGAAGAAGACCTCCATGTCGAGCATCCACGCGAGACCTTCGAGGTCGCTCAGCCCCGCGAGACCGCGCTCATCCGTCGTCCACTCGATGGCTTGGAGGCCCTCGCGATAGGCCGCGCTCTTCATCGGCTGTCGCTTCCACGCGGCGAAGGTGGCGCTGCGCGGAGGGCGCGGCGGGGTTCCTCGCACACGCGCCAGGAGCTCGTCGCAGCGCGCGAGGAGCTGCAACACGACGGCACCCGCCGCGCGTTGCGAGAGCAGGGCCTCACGCTGCGCGCGAAGCGTGACGTGGATCGCCGCGCGGAGGTCCTCGTCGTCACGCAGGTCGGGGAAGGTGCAGGGCACCTCCGTCGCTCGCCCCGCCGCGATGCGCTCGTTGGCGTAGCGCTCCCAACGCACGGCACCTCGCGGCGCGGAGAGGTCGGCCTCGGTCACCGTGAACCTCCGCGCGAGTCGATCGAGCAACGCCTGCACGCGCGCGAGCACCACCGACGACATCACCCACCTGGGAACATGCCGCTCGGATTGAGGCAGCTCGTGCAACGGCAACAGCTGCGGAATGACTCGAAACCCCGTCGTCGCGAGCACGGCGCCGAGCGACGGCCATTCGAAGCGAGGCTCGATCACGAGTCCGAAGTCGGGCCGTCCCGTCAGCGGTGACACCAGCGGAAACGCGCCGACACGCGATGACGTGTGGAGCTCGATGACCGAGGCTCCGCCGCGACGTCGCACGCTCGCGTCGACGCCGAAGTCACGCAAGATCCCGCGGTTGACGTCGAGAAGCCCCACGGCGCGCGCCTCGGCCGCGACGGCGGGATCGCGGCCCTGCCCTCCGAGCCAGGCGAGCGCGTCGACGCACACCTCGGACGAGTCGGGCGCCCGCTGACAGCCCCGCGGCATCGCCGACGCGGCAGCGCGCGTGGGCCACGCAGGCCCCTTCGGTTTCGTCGAGGAGCGCCCCATCGGCTACGCGCCTGCGCTGGCCTCGACCCAGTCGAGGTACGCGCGGACCTCGTCGGCGAAGCCTCCCACATAGCCCTGGGCGAGGTACTCGCGCAGCAGCGGAGCGAGCTCGCTCTTGAGCTTTCGCGCAGCGGCTGCGTCATCGCCGAGAAAGTACGCGTGGCCCGGCATCAGCGCGAAGGCGTCGTCGCTCGCGTGGTCGAGGAAGGTCGAGAACAGCCGTTCGAATGCGCTTCGAAGAAGAGGTCCCGCGCTCGCCTGCACCACCGACGCGGAGGGCCACATGGACACGAAGGCGAAGCGACGCCGCACGGCCACGTCGAGGATCGCGATGCTCCGATCGGCGCTGTTCATCGTGCCGAGCACATGGAGGTTCGGAGGGAGCCGGAGCGTCCTTCCGAAGGGCGCGCCGAAGTCGTGCGCGAGGGTCACGACGCGATCGGGGGAGTCGGGTTCGAAGAGATAGATGGCCTCGCCGAGCACCTTCGAAAGGTCGGCGCGGTTGATCTCGTCGATGTGCAAGAGGTACTGGCGCGTCGGGTCCGCGAGCGCGGCGGCGGCAGCGCGCATGAGATGTCCTGGCGTCGAGACGAAGCGCAGGCCGAGCTCACCGTCGTCGCTACGAGGCGCGAGGCCCCCCACGAAGCTCTCGTAGGTCGTGCCCGGGTGAAACTGGATCGAGGTCCCGTGCGCGCCGTAGCGGTCTCGCAGGAGGCCGTCGGCGAGGCGCGTCTTGCCGACCCCCGGCGGCCCCTCGACGATGACGAAGCGCCGCTGCTTCAAGAGCGCGTAGACGTCATCGCTGGAGGCAGACACGAAGGCGTTCGCGAGCCACGCGGAGCGGAGCTCGTCCCTCGATTTCTTGTGCGCGGAGAGGGGCTCGAGGTCGCGCTCCTCGAAGAACAGATCGGCGAACGAGCTGAATGCGTCGCGTGTGAGGGCGTCGCCCTCGACGCTCCTCGGCGGCGGGACGAACGCTCCGTAGATCTCACGGCCGTACTTGCCGACCGCGTTCGGGTACTCCGAGAGGAGCTTTCGCGTGGCTTGTGGGAGTTCCTGATCGACGCGCACGGGGTCGCGCTTGGACCACGCGCAGAGGTCTTTCGCGCGGCCGTTGAGCCAGCGCGCGATGGCGGCGACCTTGCGCGCGTGCCCCGGGCGGCCGAGCACCTGCTCATCGGGCGAGAGGCCGTGGGTGCCGGTCACCATCGACACGAGCGCTGGGCCGTTCTTGCGAGGAAAGAGCACGACGCTCATGCCTCCGTACGGCCCCGATTTGGGCTGCCCCGGCGCGATGAGCGCGGCGTAGGGCGCGGCGTCGTCGCTCGTGTCGCCGTTCACCCGGATCGCGTGGAGGCCCTTCGCACGTGCGGGATATCTCTCCGCGACGAAGGCCTCGAGCGCCTCACGTGCGAGCGCGTCCCACCTGCCATCGAGCGGCGCGTAGATAAGGTCGGCGAGCGTCGTCATGCAGCGCCAGGTTATCGGGGGATGACCGCCGCACAAGGGCAAAGTCCGGACGACGGAGCGCGTCGGTGAGCCGATCGCGAGTGACTCGGTCGGGGCGACTGTGCAGCGACGCCCGCGCCGACGTCGTCCTCGAACGCGAGGACGGGGTCACCCGTTCGCCGAGCGGAACTCTCTCGCCTGCTCGATGATGCGCGCGTCGTGCCCGCCCGCCCACGCATAGTTCGAGAGTACCTTCTGCTGCCGCGCTGTTGGGAGTGAAGCGAACGTGTCCCACAACAGCGCCTCCTCCGCGGCGGGCCATTCGAAGTCGAGCTCGCGCGCATAGCGGCGCGCTCGCTCGACGGTGTTGAGCAGGTACGAGACGTTGCGCAACGGGCGAAGCAACAGCACCGCCCGCCCCTCGGTCGAGCGCGTCGCGCAC
This sequence comes from Polyangiales bacterium, assembly GCA_046351535.1. Lineage (GTDB taxonomy): Bacteria > Myxococcota_A > Polyangia > Polyangiales > CAISKJ01. Next base: position 45,089 of record JAXLYG010000027.1, on the reverse strand, counting down.
GGATCGATGACGGCCTCGACGACGCGCCCACGTCGCCATGTCACTCCGACCGCGGAGAGCCCGAGGTCGAAGCGCTCGAGTCGCTCGACGAGCCTGCGCGGGCCCACCGCGTAGGGCACGTCGATGACATGCGCGCCACACCGAAACATCGTCTGAAACGGCGGATGATCTCGCTCCTCCGTCGCGCCTCGCGCGAGGAGGAAGGCCGTGAGCGACGAGCGGGTGTCCTCGTCGGGAGTCCAGAGGTCCAGATCTCGCGGCGCCCTCCTCGTGAGCAGGGTACGAAAGGCTCCACCGGCGAGAAACACCTCGCCATCGAACCCATCGCCGAGCACCTCGCGCAGCAGCGCCTCCCCGTAGCTCGCGACGCCCTCCTCGGTCAGCGCGGAGGCCACGGAAGCTCCCGCACCTCGCCGCGCCACGCGAGCGCGATGCCTCCTTCGACCCTCCAGACGAACAACCCTTCGAGGAAGCGCGGCACCTTCTCGAGGCCAGGCCGAAGCAGCCACTCGACCACCGACCCCACCATGAGATCGTGCGTCACGAGGACGTCGAGCGCGCCCGCGATCGGAGCTTCGAGCATCGCATCGACGAGCGCCTCCACGGACTCGCCCAAAGGCCTCCAGCCCGGGATCCCGTCGGACATCGCCAGCTTGATCGCGTCGATGGTGCGCGGGTGCGTGCTCCAGTACGCGTGCGCACGATGCCGCCCCTCGACGTCGACGGTCCACGGGTTGATCAGGCGCTCGTCGAGGACCGGCTGCACCGACCAGTCGGCTCCCTCGGCGAGCGCGCGCGCCGTGGAGACGCAGCGCGGGACTCTGCTCGCGAGCAGACGCCCTACGGGCCGCGTTCGCAGGTGTGTGCCGAGCTCGCGGGCGAGGCGTACGCCCTCCTCGGTCAGGTCGACCACGTCGGGCCCTTGTTTCGGAATGCTCGGCCTGTACGAGTGCCTCATGAGCAGCGCCGCATGAACGCCCTCCGGGACGCGGCGCCAGCTCTCGATCAGCGAAGCCGGAACCTCGCCCGGCGGATACTCCACCCCGATGCTCATCGCTCGCTCCTATTCGTTCAAGGCGTTTCAGGGGTCTCGATGGCGCGCACCACGCGGCCTCGCACGCGGAGCCACAGCGGAACCTCCATCGCCTTCGCGTGCCAGACACCGTGCTCCCAGAGGCCGTCTTCACCCCAACAGTCGCCGTGGTCTGCGGTGACCATCACCGTCGCGTCTCGAAACGCCGCCAGCATCGGGCCGATCGCAGCGTCGATGTGCTCGAGGCAGGCGCGTTGCCGCAGCTCACACACCTCGCGACGGTTCGTGGCACCGAAGGGCACGCAGGGGTTGTCGGCGCGCAACCACGCAGCACCCTCGTGCCAGTAGGGCACGTGCGTCTCGCCCGCGTTCAAGAAGGCGAACACGGGGCGCTCACGGACCTCCCTTACCCGGCTGGCCAGCCACTCGACCTGTCCCCCGACGCCGTCTTTGTGCGCGAAACGAAACTCCGCGAAGTCCTCGACGAGGGCGCGTCCGCTCGCCGTCTTCGTGTCGAACCAGTCGACCGCCCCCGTCCCCATCGTCGCGTAGCCGCCGTTGTTGAAGCCCTCGATGATCGTCCGTCCCGTGAGCGCGAAGGCCTCGTCGTCGCGGGCCTTGATCTGGTGGGTCTCGAGACGAAAGAGCCTGCGCCACTTGGGGTTGAGCCACGGCACGCGCAACCCCGGCACGCCGGGCGTCGCGCCGACCCAGATCGCCGCGTGGGAGGCGAGCGTGAAGTACGACGGCGCCATCGCGCGCACCGGCTCACCGAGCGTGCGAAGCGATGGGGTCGAGGCCGACGCCGCCGTGTCGTACCGACACGAGTCGAGCGTCACCAGCAGCACAGAAGACGAATGCACGGACGGGAATGGACTCATCCGACGCCCGCCTCTGACAGCAATGCCTCGATGTCATCCGCGACGAGGTTCACAGGGCGCGTCGCGTCGACACGGTGGGCCCGCCACCCGGTGCCCGCAGCCCACCAGCCGCTCGCGAGGTCGCCGCGGAGCGTCGCTTCGGCCTCCTCGTCGGTCCACGGCCCGTGCGCGTGGATCGGGTAGGGCAGTTCCCTCGGCGGCGCATCGCGGCGCGCACGGCGCACAGTCTCCGGCGCGTCGAGCCAGCACACGATCACCGGGGTCGATCGCTCGAGGAGGGCCGCCCGCGTCGCGTGACGGTATGGCCCCGCGCCCGACGTCTCGAACACGCCCGCATCCAGGGTGCCGCACGCGCGCAGAAACATCGCGCGAGCGAGGGTGTCACCGGCGATCGTTCCATCACCCCAGCGGCGTCGGCAGTCGTCGAGGCTCACGAGCGAGACCCCTCTCCGCGCGGCGAGAGTGCCGCCGACGGTCGTCTTGCCGGACGCGCCGAGGCCGACGAGGAGCAGGCGTGGCCCTCGCGCGAGCCCCTCCGTCGCGCGCCCCTTCGACCACGGAGCGCACACCTCCACGAGGGAGCACCCGTCATGTCCGATCACGGCCTGGCTCCCGTCGTGGCGCTCGACGAACGCCTGACCGTTGTAGAACGCCTCGACGGTCGCGAAGCGCTGCGCGTAGAGCGCCTCGCCGCGCTCGTCGACGTGAAACCAGCCCTCACGGTCGCGCGCTCTCGCGTGCCCCTTGTGAAACACGTCGAGGTCCGCGAACCACCGATCGTGCGAGAGGCGCCCGTCGAGGTCGATGTGCGACGCGAGCCCGTCGTCGCGCTTCACCACCGCTACGCCGTCGCGGTAGTCGCCCGCGTAGCACCAGCATCCGAGGTACGCGGGGACCCCTTCGGCGTCGAGGTGGAGGTAGCGCCCACTGCCATCGCGCACCACCGATCGGCCGCCCTGATAGTTGCCGCACCACGCGTAGCGCTCGGCGTAGACGTCACGGCCGTCGATGGAGATGTGGTGCCAGCCTCGCGCGGTCGCGACCGCGGCGCGCCCTTCGTAGAAGCCGAAGGTGCGCGCGAAGCGTCGATCGTAGGCGGGCGAGCCGTCGACGCGTACGTGCCACGCCTCTCCCCCGCGACGCACGGGAGCCAGACCCGGCTCGTGGAACTTCAGCACCTCGTCGAAGCGATCGGCGTACGCGGGCGCGCCGTCGATCAGGTGATGCGTCGCGTCGGTTGACACCGTGGCGTGCCGCCAGCGCGGGTCCATCACGCCTCCCTCCGACGCATGTTGCAGCCCTTGCAGAGCGGTCGTTCGTAATAGGTCTCGGTCAGCGCGCGGTACTCATCATCGGCCCAGATGTCACCGAGGGAGCGGTCGTGCACCGTACCGAAGTCGCCGAGGGTTCGGCGCTGCTCATCGGGCGCGCAGCACGGCGCGAAGCGGCCCTTCGCAGAGACCCAGGCCTCCTGACCGAGAAAGGGACACGGGCCGCCGGGAGCGAGGTCACCGAGGTCGCCCTCGTCGAGCTCGTGGATGTTCTCGAGGACCACCTTGCGACCACCCGGGAGCCGCGCCTCCTCCGCGGCCGCGCGTGCCTCGCGGACGGCGGCGTTCCAGCGGCGGACGGCGTCGGCGTCGCGGCGCATCGACTCGCCGTGGAGCACCTCCCAATGCGCCCAGAGGTGATGCCCCTTCACCCGGTCGACGCCGAGCGAGGCGGCGAGGTGCACGATGGCGGCGAGCTCCTCGAAATTGCGCTCCATGAAGGTCATTTGAAAGGTGATGCGGCAGCGGTTTCCGCCCGTCGCGGCGTGCTCGTCGCGCACCGCGATGAGCTCACGCACGTTGCGGATGGCGTCGTCCCAGTCGATGCCCACCATCACCGCCTCGGCGGTCTCGCGCGTGGCGCCGTTCCACGAGACCTTCACGTCGGAGGTCACGGGCACGATGCGGCGGGCCCACGCGCGTGCGCCGAGGCGAGGGAACGTGCCGTTGGTGGTGAGGTTGAGAAGCACCCCGAACTCGCGGCACATCGCGAGGATCTCTTCGAAATCCTCGTAGAGCAGCGGCTCCCCCATCGTTGAGGGGATGATCTCTCGCAGCGGGCTGCCTCGCCGCTCCTCGAGCACGCCTCGCATGAGCTCGATGGGCATTCGCCGTCGCGGCGTCGCCTCCTCCTTGCGGCGAATGCGGAGCGGGCTGTGCGTCGAGTGCTCCTCGCACATGACGCAGCGGAGGTTGCAGTCGTCGGGGTTGGTGTCGAAGGTGATGCGCCACGGGCCAGGCTTCACGGTCTCCACGGGCGAGGGCGCGGCCACCTCGTCGTAGATAGCCTCGACGGCGCGGACGTGCTCCTCCATCGATGGCACGTCACCGCGCGGCTCCGCGAGAAAGCCGCGTTCGCCGAGGCGCGCGAGCAGCGAAGGCTCGTCGATGAGCCGTTGCATCTGCGCAGCCATGTCGCGGACATCACGGTGCCGAAAGGTCAACCCGTTGACCTCGTGGCGCACGAGCTCGCCCATGCCGCCGTACTCCGACGTGACGACAGGCACCCGCGCCTGCTGCGCCTCGTGGATCACCAGCGGCGAGTTCTCGACCCAGATCGACGGCACCACGATGGCGTCGACGCGGTCGAAGACGGTCTGCACGATGTCCTGGTTGCGATACTCGTCGAGCCACTCGATGCGCGCGCGACGCTCCTCGGGGAGCTGATCGACGATTCGACGCAGCCATGAAGTGGTCTCGCCACGCGGGCGGCCGAACACCCGCAGGCGCGCGGGCCCGCGAGTGTGACCGAAGGCCTCGAGCAGGAGGTGAACGCCCTTCGCTGGGATGTGCGTGCCGATGTACCCGAACACGACGTCGGCCTCGCGCGTGCGGCGGCGGCCGCGCAGGCGCGCGGGGTCGAAGCCGTAGCCAAGGAGGGTCAAACGCGCGGGGTCGAGGCCGAACTCATCGCGAAACCGATCGTACAGGTAGCGAGACGGCGCGATGAAGCGATCGACCTTCTGGCAGAGGGCGCGAGCGTGATCCATGCGACGGTGCACCCAGTCGGTCCAGTGCGCGACGTCGCGCTCGACCTCGTCGGCGCCGCCCGAGAAGTAGCGCGCGTAGCACCGCGTGGCGCAGGTGCGGTCGTCCTGGGCCTGGCACACGGGCCAGAGGTCGGCGGGCTCCGACGGGTGCATCTGCATGAACTGCCCCCGCGGACACATGAGCCAGTAGTCGTGCAGGGTGAACACGACGGGGATCCGCAGTCGCACCGCGACGTCGACGATCGAGGTCGAGAGGTGATTGAGGTGTCCGATGTGCACGACGTCGGGCCGAAACGAGCGCGCGAGCTCTTCGAAGCGGAGGTCGACGCCTTCGTGGCGATATCGGTCGCGCGAGCGCGGGACGTTCACCACGCGGAGTCGCACGCGGCCATCGTCGCGGTCGACCTCGTCGACGCAGGCGTAGTCCGGGCGAAAGGGGTCCTCGTCGCGAGTGAAGACCCGCACCTCGTGGCGCTCCGCGAGCGCGTGGGCGAGCGCCTGTGTGTAGACCTCGGACCCGGCGTTGTAGCGCATGGGGTAGCCGTGAATGACCAACAGAACCTTCATGAGACCTCCCGAGCAGCGGGCAACGACCGTACCCGAGGGGCATGACGCTCGACGAGATCGAGGTCTGACACCGACGGCCCCACGATCGCCATCGGAGCGGTAGTACGCTCCGCCGCCCGTGACGCCGACCTTCTCACCCCAGATTCAGGAGCGCCTCGAAAGGGGCCGGGAGGCCTTCAGGCGCCAGGCCTTCGCCGTCGCGCTCGAACACGACGAAGAGGCGCTCGTGATCGCGCGCGAGACGGAGGACCGGCACGCCCAGGCGGTCTGCCATCGCTTCGTGGGCCTCTGCCACTACCGCCTCGCGAGCGCGGATTCGCTGGCCCGCTCAGAGGAGCATTTCCGCGAGGCGATCAAGCTCTGTGTCGCGCTTTCAGAGACGAGGCTCCGCCTCATCGTGAGCAATCACCTCGGCGCGACGCTGCGGGACCTCGGCCGCCACGACGAGGGCTACGACCTGTTCCGCGAGGCCCTCCGCGACGCCGTCGGCCCCGACCTCGTCGAGGTGCGCGCGAGACTCCTCGGCAACCTCGGGGCGCTGCTCGACGAGCTTCGGCAGCGCGCCGGCGCCGATGACTGCTACGCGCGCTACGAGGAGCTGCTGGAGCGCTCCGAGGACACGCGTCGACTCGCCAACGCGCGGGGGCTCGCGGGCCGGGCCGCGCTGCTGCGGGGCGACGTGGAGGAGGCAACGTGGCGCTTCGAGGACGAGCTTCGAAGGGGCACTGCGAACGATGATCTGCCACGTTGCTCCGCAGCGCGCCGCCATCTCGCGCACCTCGCGATGGTTCGTGTGGAGCGCGCGAAGGGCGCCACCCCAGAGACGATTGAGGGGCTCGCGAAGGATGCAGAGAGTGCCTTCGATGCCGCGCTCACGTCCGCGCGCGAGAGCGGTGACCTCAAGGACCAGATCCGTGTCGGGGTGAGGCACGTGGAGTTCCTGCGGTCGCGAGGGCGCATCGCGGAGGCGCACGCGGCGCTGACGACGGTACGAGCGCTCTCCGATGAGCTCGACCATCCAGTGCTCCGCCCGAAGGTGGACCAGACGAGCGCCCGCGTGTGTGCCGACGCGGGGCTGCACGGTGAAGCGCTCTGGTATCTATCGCGAGCCGCGCGTCGACGCATTGACGTGATCCGCGCGCTGAAGAACGCGCGTGTTCGAGAGATGGCCCGCGCATGGCTCGACGAGGTCCGGGCGATGGCCGATGAGCTTCACGACGAGGCCTTTCGCGTCCCGCGAGGAGACGCGGAGCGGGACCAGTTCAAGGGGCTCATCGAGGAGATCAACCAGGCGCTCGGAGACACACATCGAACCGACTCGCCGAAGCCCATGGACGACGCGTGGCGCTGGCATGACCAGCTTCGTACGCGGTCGAGGGAGCGATGGGCGACGATTCTGGGCAGTGATTTCGAGCGTCTTCACGAAGATTCGCAGGTCGATCTCGTGCGAGCCGACGTGACCTATCACGGCGCCGTCGACGACCTCGGCCGCAGCGCCCACCTGCTCGCCCTGACGCTCGAGCGAGAACTCCGCGAGCGGTTGCTACAGCCGTTCCGCGAAGTCGTCCGCACTTTTCCCGACGAGCTGCGCGAGCGACCGGAGTGGGAGCAGATCCACGATGGTGACCGGCAGCCGTCACTCGGAACGCTGCTCCGCATGGTCGCACAGGCGGAGGCTCTGAATGTTCGCGCGCGCTTCGAGGCCGTGTTCGATCGCCGCTCCCTCGACGTTCTCGCACCCATCGTGGGCCTCGCGCGAGGCGTCTCCTCCGTGCTTGGGACGCGCTTCGACATCGCGACGGTTCGGAACGACGTCGCGCACGGTCGCCCGCTCACCGCGCTCGACCGCGTCGCCGTCGACACGATCAAGCGCGCCCTCACTCTCGATGCTCCCATCGTGCTCAAGGGGCTCCTGACGTGGCCGCTCCACGGATAGCCGGAGGCGCGTGAACTCCGCGCGGTCGCGACGTAGCATCGCGCCCGTGCACTTTGACCCGTCGATCGCCCGCCACGCGCTGCCTCATCCCCTCGCATCGCTCTACACGCGCCTCCTCAAGGTCGACCCCTGGATTCGCCTCGAAGAGTTGCTCGCCTTCGCGGAGGGTGTCGCGCGCTACCTCGCGTGGGTCCTCACGGCAGAGGCCGCCGCGAAGGGGGCGACCGACAAGCAGCTCAAGGGAAGGATGAGGGCGAAGGGCTTCGGCTCCTTTCTCGCGGTCATCGACGAGTGCCTCTCCGCCCGTCGCGCTCGCGACGATGTGTTTCTGCCGGAGGTTGAGGGACTGTGGAGCGGCAACGGAGGAGTGGTACTGGCTCGCGCAAACGCGGTGCGCAACGACGTGATGCACAACCGCGTCGCCCGAGATCCGGTTGTCGCGGAACGCGCGCTGCGAGAGCTTGAACCGGAGTTCCAGAAGCTGCTCGACGCGCTCGCGTTCCTGCCCCGATACCCTCTCGGGGTGTTGCATCGCGCGAGGACCGCGCACGGGAGCGTCGTCGAAGCACACTGGCTCCCATGCCGGGGACTCTCGCTCCACAATCAGCCCGTGCTCGTGCGCAACGCCGCGGGTGTTCCCACAGACCAGGCGCTGCTCCTCGACCTCGACGGTCGACGCGCACTCTCCCTCGCGCCGTTCTTCGTCTGCAACCTGGACGTCTTCTGCTGGCTCGACATCCCGGCTCCCGAGGACAGCGCACTCCGTGGCGTCTATCAACGTCCGACCTCCACGGACCCTTTGCCGTCGTGGGTGCCGCGCGGCCTCGTAAACATCGATGACCCGGCATCCCACGGTTTCTCGCTCGAGGAGTGGCTCTGCGCGCCGCAACGACCTCGCATCATTCCCCTCGCCTTCGATGAAGATGCCATCGCGCGGCTTCGAATCGACGCTCGTTCCACTCCGCAGAGCGAAGCTCCGCAGCAAGCACCGAACGTGGGTGCTGCGGTTCAACGTGAGGCCCTGACGGAGGAGGTCGACAAGATCTTCGCGAGGGCGCGCACTCGAATCTACAAGCTCAGGCAAGGCGTCGGCTTCACCACGTCTCAGGAGGAGTTCGCGCGAGAGATGAAGCAGACCCTCGACGAGACCGACACCGCGCTCTCGCGCGTACTGAGCAAGGTTTCTTTCGACGTCGACGATGACGTCTCTCGGCTCCCTCAATCCACACCGGGCTCCGCTGGATCTGCGAGCACTTCATCGCCCCACGGACCCCGCGGCGGAGCGCTCGAAGCCGCGGGCGTCGCTCTGGGAGCAGCCGGCTTGTTGCTCGCCCCGCTCGCCATCGGCGCGCTCTCGGTCGCGAAACGCAAGCAACGGATGCTCGACGCGTGCGATGTCGCGCTCGCGAACTTCGACGACACTCACGAGGCCGCTCTGAAGGCGATCGCAAACGCGAGGGCATGACGGAGCACGCGCGTACGGGCGCGCTCACGGTCCCTTCGTGCGGCCCGGCTTTCGAGCGCTCGCGAGACCGTCGAAGACGTGCTTCAACCGGGTGAACTCCGCGTCGGTCAGGTTCAACGCGTCGGGCGCGATCTGGTCGAGCGCCGCGGTGACGTCTCGCATGCGTCGCAGCGTGCCGACCTCCTGCGCCTCGATCCCCTCAGCGAGCGCGAACGCGCGCCCCAGATCAGGCACGTTGCGAGCGCACCGCAGCGCGTCGCGCAGCGCCCCGGCCTGCTCGTAGCGCTCCATCGCGCGGGTGAAGTCGAAGCGCGCCTCGTGGCAGCGCGCCTCGAGGAGCGGCGAGTGCGTCACGCTCCGCGAGAGGAGCCTCAGCGCGTCGTCGGGTCTCTTCGTGTCGCACAGCGCTTCGGCAGCTCGCACGCGCAACTGCTCGACCTCGGGCGCGAGCGAGCCGCCGTCACCGTCGAGCGACGCGGAGATCGACTCGACGGATTCGACGAGTTCGACCATCGCGCGAGCGCCGTCTGGAAGGTCGAGGGTGGCGCATCGCCGACACCAGCGCGCCAGCTCCTCCCGGACACATCGCCTCCACTCGGGGACGCTCTCGTCGAGGCTCGGGAGCACCTCGATGAGCCGCCTCGCGAACGCGCCCGACTCGACGGGCTTCTCGCGGAGGTCTCGGATCCACAGCGCAGACGTGCCCGCGTCGCCGTGCTTCGCCGCGTGAAGAGCACGGTTCGACTCGACGAAGAGGTCTCGTCGCTCGCCGTCGCTCGCGTCGTCCGAGACCGCGAGCCGCAGGGCCGCGACGCCGTGCAGGCGCATCGCTTCGGCTCGCAACGTGAGATCCGAGACGCCCACCTTCGAATCCGATCGACCGAGGAGACCGCGGGCGCGGCGCGCGCGCTCGAGCGCCCAGCGGGGACGCTCCTCGAGGGCGCCCCGCACATCGACGAGAAACTCGTTCACGAGCTCTTCAGCCGTCGCGTCGCTGCGATCGAGGAGGCTGATCAGCTCGTCGACCGACATCTCGCCGAGAAAGCCCTCCGCGTGTCCGCCGTCGGGACCTCGCACGAGCCGGTCGATCTCGGCCCCGCCGGCGTCGCCCTCGCGATCGACGAACACGAGCGTGTCCGACGCGCGGCTCACCGCGACGCGGAGCTGGTCGATCATCGGGCGCGCAAACGCCGTGTGGAAGGCCTCCGCGACGCCGTGGGCGACGTGCGCGTGCGCGTCTGCGATGTGTCGCCCGGCGCCGATCACGGCGACGACCGAGAAGTCGAGCCCCTTGGCCGTCGCGCTCCCGAAGGTCTCGACGTCGCCGAAGAGAAAGCCCTCGGGCGCGCGCGTTCCTGCGTGTACGAAGGCCGCGCGGGGGAGTTCGGAGAACGCCGTCGCGAGCCGGGCGAGCTCTGCGTCGTCGCGCACGCGGCACCGCACCACGCGGCCCGAGACGCTCTCCTCGATCTCGACCGTCGCGCGGCCTCGCGGGCGTCGGTCCTTCGAGAGGCGCTGATAGAGTTCCCAGGTGCTGTTCACGACGGAGACGAGGGCGCTCGGGCTCCGCACGTTGCTCGCCAGATCGAAGCTCTCGGGCGCGTCGAAGCGCCGCGCGATGAGGTCCGCGAGCACGCCCCAGTCGAAGTCCGTGGGTCGCACGGTCTGTCCCTCATCACCCGCGACGACGAGCTCTACCGACGCGCCGCGGGCTCGACCGATCGCGGCCGCCACGTCGAGGAGGAGGGCCGCCTCCACGCGCGTGAGGTCCTGCACCTCGTCGACGAAGATCGAGCGAACGTCAGCGAGGGAGGCAGGCAACGCGACGTCGCCCCGCAACGCGTCGAGGAGCTTCCGCGCCTGCCACGGTCCCGGCGCGATCTCCCGCAGCGCGTCTCGCTCCAGGAGGAAGCGCCCGACCTTCGCAGCGACGGTCGCGGCCTTCTCGCCGATCGCCGCTTTGCGAAGCGCGACGTAGTCCTCGACGGAGAAGCCCTCCTCAGGACACGCGGGTGAATCTCGAAACGCTTCAGGCAGCGACGCTCCCGCGAAGTACGCGTGAAGCTCTGCGTGCAGCGCCTCACACTTCCCCTCCCAGGGCGCATACCGGTGGGGGAACTTCGTGAGCGCGCGTTCGAGCTGTCTCACCTCACTGTCGTGGTCGTCGTCGGGGAGCGGATCCGTGGGCGTCCACGCGTCGCCGAGGGCGCGAAAGAGCTCACGGAAGGTCGACACGCGCACCGTCGCGCCGGGCGGCGCGAACTCTCGGAAGTACTCGCGCGCCCGCACCGCGAGTCGGTCGCTGTACGTGAGGTACAGCACGCGCTGCGCGCCGCCCTGGAGCGCCGCGCGGGCGAGCACGGTGGTCTTTCCCGTGCCGGGTTGACCGCGGATCATTCGAGCGCGTCCCTTCGGCGCGAGCGCAGCCTGCTGCGAAGGGAGGAGCACGGGCGACAGGTCGAAGCCGTCGAGGTCCACGGCGTCGAGCGGGAGCCAGTCTGCGTGCGTGCCCGCTTCGAGCGCCTCGTCGGTGCGGTCGTGGTGGCGTACCTCTCGCACAAGCACATCCCCTCGATCCAGCGGGAGCGCCTTGAGCGGAATGGATCCAGCGCGCGACCACCAGAGATAGAACTGGTGCCCGTGATTGCCGCCGAGGTCACTTCGAAGCCAGCCGCGCCCCGCGCCCCGCACGGACTTGATCTGTGTCGGAGCCCCCTGCGCGAACATCTGCCAGAGCACGAGGCGAGCCCGCTGCGTCAGCTGTCGATCGCTCCGCGGGTCATGGATCCAGTCGATCACGGACTGATGCACGAAGACCTTCCGTCGACGGAGCGACACCGTCGTCGGAGAGAGCGTGTCCGCGGGCGCGTTCGGGGTGCGGCTGTGGGTCTCCATCGTCGATTCTGAGCCTCCGAGCGTGGGCGTCGCGGCGAGTCGCGAGCGCGTTGGTCACACTCGCAACGACGCGCGCCGGGGCGCTTCTCTGACAGCCGTGCGGACGGGCACCTCCGTCGTCGCGGCTGGCGTGCAGGAGTCCCTCACGCGCGTGGAGCGCATCGACCTCCGCGCAGCGTCGGACGACGCGAGGTCTCCAGTCGTCGAGCGTGGTCGCCCGGCCAACGCTTCGACGCATCGCTGCGCGTGCTGGTTGCATGAGCACACCTGCTCTGCGCGGGGCTCCGCGGAACCGCTTCGCGCGGTCCGTCGACGTCGCCTGTCAGACCCATTGAAGCCGCCGCGTCTCGATCGCGAAGGAGATGACCCACGTGGCCGACGGCAACTCACAGTCAGGGCGCACCGTGATCGACTACACCCCCGAGCAGCGGGAGATCATCGCGCACCGCCGCGGCGACCTCCAGGTGGTCGCGTGCGCGGGCTCGGGAAAGACCGAGACGGTCGCGCGCCACATCGCCGAGCTCCTCGCCGAGGGGGTTGCCCCCGAAGCGATCCTCGCGTTCACCTTCACCAACGACGCCGCGGCGTCGCTCAAGACGCGCGTGCTGCGCAAGGTGATCGAGGTGCAGCCGGGCCGCGACCTGGACACGCTCTCGCCCATGTTCGTCGGAACCATTCACGCGTGGTGCATGCGCTTTCTGCAAGAGCGCGCGCCGCGGTACGCGACCTTTGAACTCTTCGAAGAGCACAAGCTCGCGGGACTCGCCCTGCGGGAGTTCAACGACCTCGGCCTCGAGGTCTTCGGTCGGAATCGCACCGAGGTGGTCGAGCGCTTCCTGCGCACCGTCGACGTCGTCGAGAACGAGATGCGAGCGCCCTCGTCGCTCCCCGCGGGTGACTTTCGCGACGTGTACGCGCGCTTCCTCGACACGCTCGAGCGCTACCACGTGCTCACCTTCAACCAGTGCGTCGCCCGCGCCGTGCTCGAGCTCGAGCGCGAGCACGTGCGAGAAACCTATCACGCGACGCTCCGGCACCTCATCGTCGACGAGTTTCAAGACGTGAACCCCGCCCAGGCGCGGCTCGTCGACCTCCTCGGTCAGGGTCCCGTGCGGGTCTGCGTCGTCGGCGATGACGACCAGGCCATCTACCAATGGCGCGGCTCCTCGGTGGAGTACATCCGCGACTTCGGTGAGCGCCGGGGCGCGACCGTCGTCGAGCTCGGCGCGAATCGTCGCTCGCACGCGGGCATCGTCAACGCCGCGGGCGCGTTCGCGAAGCGCATCCCGCAGCGCATCGACAAGACCATCTCTGCGGTGCGCGGAGACCACGCGCTCTCGGTCCACGCATCGGTGGCCCAGACCCTCGAGTCCGAGGCCGCGCGCATCGCCGACGCGATCGTCGCCCTCCGCGCCAGGGGGTTCGCGTACCGCGACGCGGCCGTGCTCCTGAGATCGGTGAAGACCTCGGCGCGGCCGATCCTCGACGCGCTTGAGGCTCGCGGCGTGCCTGTACGCTGCGAAGGCCGGCAGTCCCTCTTCATGCGCGACGACGTGTCGCTGCTCGGAGACACCTTCGCGTGGCTCGCGGGCGAAGACTCGGTGTGGCGCGCCGGCCAGGGCGCGCAGCCCCTCTCATGCGATGCGCTCACGTCGGACCTCGCGGCGGAGTTCGAACTCTCGTGCTCCGAGAGGTCGAGCCTTCGCGCGACGCTCGGCGCCCTGCGAGAGGGGCTCTCGCAGAAGCGCGACGCGGACCTCCTCGGGGTCTTTCACGAGGTGCTCGCCGCGCTCGGCGTCGCCCGATGGGACCTCTCTGACGCCCGCGCCGTCACCCGCCTCGGAGCGCTCGCGCGCTTCAGCGTCCTGCTCGCAGACTTCGAGAGCGTGCACCGTCGCGCCCACCGCGTCGCGCCCACTGGCCCCGAGCGATACCGCGGAGGGAGCCACGGCGGCACGTGGTACCTGCGCTCGCTCGCGAACTACCTCTCGTACTACGCCCGCAAGCACTACGAAGAGTTCGGCGGAGAGCCCGATCACGACGTCGACGCGGTGACCGTGACGACGATCCACGCGAGCAAGGGGCTCGAGTGGCCCGTGGTCTTCGTGCCGTGCCTCGCGGCGCAGCGCTTTCCGACGAAGCAATCGGGGCGCGAGGGCGACTGGCTCATCGGACGCGAAGAGTTCCCCGCGGAGCGCTACGAGGGGAGCGACGCCGACGAGCGGCGGCTCTTCTACGTCGCGATGACCCGCGCTCGCGATCACCTCTACCTCTCGACCTTCGCGCGCATCAAGAACCGCGCGGCGCCGTCGCCGTACCTCCTCGAGGTCATGGGCGCGTTCGCCGTCAGCGACGACCCGCTGCCGCTGCCCGCCGGCCCCGTTCCTCGCGCCGCGGGAGAGGCCGACAAGCCCACGTTCTCGTTCTCCGAGCTCGCGCTCTACCGCGCGTGCCCGCAGCAGTATCGGCTGCGACAGAGCCTCGGGTTCATGCCCTCCGCCGCGAAGGAGATGGGCTACGGCAAGGCCGTTCACCACATTCTCCGCCGCGTCGCGGAGCATCACAGCGAGCTCGGCGCGGCGCCCACGACCGCGGAGCTCGACGCCATCGTCGCGCGAGAGTTCTACCTGCCCTTCGCCGACCGCGCGGCGTTCACGGCGATGGAGGCGCGCGCGAAGACCCTCGTCTCGACCTACCTCCGCGACTTCCGCGGCGACCTCTCGCGCGTGTGGGAGACCGAGCGCGCCTTCGAACTGCACCTCGACGACGCGACGGTCGCCGGCCGCGCCGACGTGATCCTCGACCGCGAGGGCGGCGTCACCGGTGCGATGGCCATCGTCGACTACAAGACCCGCGCGGTCGACGGCGACGACACGCTCGCCCTCCAGCTTCAGGTGTACACCGCAGCGGCGCGCGGCGAAGGGATCGATGTTCAGGCCGCGTACCTGCACGACCTCGGCGGCGACGCGAAGCGCGCGCGGATGAAGGTCGACACGTCGAAGCGCGCGGTCGACGCCGCGAGGGCCGAGATGAACGGGCTGGCAAAGCGCGTGCGGCTCCGATGCTTCGACGCCACGCCGGGACCGCAGTGCGCGGGCTGCGACGTGAAGCGCCTCTGCGGCTCCGCGAAGGGGTGAGCGTACAATGCGCCCGGAGTCCGCAGCCGACCTGCGCGCCGTAGCTGCGGGGTCGTAGCCCACGCGCTATCGCCCCGAACTACATCCCAGCCGACACGACCTGCAGAGCGCGTGCGCGATGGGATAGGGGAGCGTATGCGCGAGGAGCCGCGTGCGTGCTTCGGGCATTAGGTTGATTGGAGCACGCTTGTACCGCGACTCGGGCGCGAGGTTCACCTTCCGCGTCACGACCGCGCCGTTGCGCCAGGAGACGCTCAGGGGACGGCGCGCACCGCGCGGCCGAAGTCGCGACCGCCGACGACGAGCCCGGGCCCGTCGGCGACGGGCTGCGGCCCGACGGGTTCGGGGCGCCCGAAGCGAAACGCGGCGCGCCCGGTCGCCCATCGACTCGGCGTCACCGTCGACCGAGAGCAGCACGTCCTCGTCGGGCGTGCGCGCGTACGAGGCTCGTAGTCGTAGTCGGCCACGGCTTGCTGCGCCGCGGAGGGGAGCGCGAGCGAGGCGACCCCGCGCTCGAGGCGAACCCCGCCGGCGCCGTCACGGTGAGCGTCAGCGGGAGCGTGAGCGCCGGGGAGCGTTCGACGTGCGCGCGCAGCACGGCGCGGTGAGCGTCGAACTGCACCGTGATCCACGAGACCTGCAGCGGGCTCTGGACTCCGGCGTGCGGGGCTTCGGTGTGCGAAGGCGCTGCGGGCGCGACGGTGATCGTCTGCGACGTGCTGGGGGTCGAGGCGCGCGGCTCGATGCAGGCGCTCAGCGCGGCGATCGTCAGGGCGAGGCGGAGACGCGTGTTCATGGCGATGATGCTC
The DNA here is from genome assembly GCA_046351535.1 of Polyangiales bacterium. Classification (GTDB taxonomy): domain Bacteria; phylum Myxococcota_A; class Polyangia; order Polyangiales; genus CAISKJ01. Next base: position 29,326 of record JAXLYG010000027.1, on the reverse strand, counting down.
CGGTGCTCAGAAGCAGAGCGGCGAGGCGCTCGGGTAGGGGTAGTAGAGGGAGGGTTGAGTGGCCGCGTCGATGGACGCGCGGTTGAAGCCGCCGCACGCGAGCGCGTCGAGGAAGTCCGCGAGGTACGGGGTCGGCGTGGTAGTGCGCGTCGCGCCGTTCGGATCACCCGCAGCGCTCAGCGTGTCCCATCGCCACGCGCGGTAGCCACGCGCGAAGGAGGGCCCCTGCATCCGCGTGGACGCGAGCGCGCGATACATCGCTGCGGACGACGCGCCACCGCCGCGGAGCGTCCACATCATCGACGCGACCTCGTTCTCGTCGATCAATTGCTCGAGACCCAGCGCGCGCATCGGGCGCTCCCAGGGGAGCGTCGCGATCCCGGGCGCGTAGGCCCTCGAGACGATGTCGAACCAGTAGAACGTCGATCCGGCCTTGTCGTAGTAGAGCGAGCTGTTGCGAACGTCGGAGCTGAACCAGGTCGCGAAGCCCTCGGACCACGCCATGCCCGGGTACACATGGCCCCCGAACACGTGGCGACCGCCTTCGGTGGGCGGGGCACTGTAGCTGCTCATGACCCAGTGCCCGAGCTCGTGCGCGGTCACGGAATCAGCCCAGTAGGCCTGGGAGGGGCCGCCGTCGAAGAAGCCCTGAACGGCGAAGCGCAGGCCCGGCGTCGTCGCGGAGCCGAACAACGTCGCGGGCCTCCTCGCCATGCATTTCCCACACGTCCACGAGGTGCCGTATTGGAACCACGTGACGAGGGGGAGCCCGTCGCGTCCGAACTGATCGCGCGCGAACTGATAGGCGTAGCGGAGGTAGTCGTAGATCCTCGCCGCGCCCGAGCCCATGGCCTCGGTGATGGTGAGCGTATCGCCCGAGACGAAGGTGTTCGTGGTCCAGACCCACGTCCACATCGTCGGCCTCGGCGGCGTCGCGAGCGTGCTCTGCTCTCCCGCCGTGGGGAACGTCGGATTCGCGACGAGGTAGCGCAGTCCGCCGGCGCCGTCACCCGCCGCTGCGACGACGCTGATGTAGTCCGACGACGTCGTCGTGACGGGGACGCGGATCGAGAATCGTCCGCCATCGACGGTGCCGAGAGAGGTCGTCGTGACGTCGAAGACCGATGAGGTCCCGTCGGCGTTCTGGCGCATCGACACGACCAGGAACGACTGCGCGCTCGCGGTGATGGTCGTCGTGGTCCAATCCGTCGGACGCGTGGTGCTGTTGGGGCCGCGTGCGACGTAGACGACCCGCCCCGTCACGGTTCTCACGGAGGTGTTCGCGGTGCAGAAGTCACCGATCGGAGAGCCGAGGCACTCGCGTGGACAGGTCTGCGTCACCCACGCGCCCCCGACGCAACGACGGAGCTGCGTCGCGCCGAGGCACTGCTCGTCGCCCTCGCGACACGCGACCACGAGCTGGCAGGTCGCGACGCCGTCCGCGCTGAGGGCGCAACGCTCACCAGTACCGCATGAGAAGCGCTCGAGGGTCGGGCGGCCCGTGCCCTCTGTGGGGATGTTGCAGTACTCGACCAGCGTCGCGCTCGCGCATCGCCCGTCGACCGAGACGCCGCCGCACGGGTCCGTCACTCCGACGTCGGGCGGACCTCCTGCGTCGCTCACGCCACCGGCGCTCACGTTGAGCACGAAGGAGCCGCGATTGCTCCCGTACCCCTCGACGACGAGGATCACCGTCTGCCCCGCGCCGAGCGTCAACGACACCTGCGAGGCCTGCACGCCCCCGCCGATGTCGTCGTTGCACGCGAGCGCGGCGCCCGTGCAAGACCCGCTGCGGACGGTGAGCACCGTGTCGAAGCCCGATCCCTGCGTGTCGAACGTGAACGCTCCGGCGAAGGGGGACGTCCACGCGTAGACCGCGTCGGGAGAGACCGCTGTAGGCATGTCGGTGCACGTCGCGGGAGGCGTGTGCACCGACGCTCTCCCCGTCGTATCGCCGCTCGCGATGCCGCTCCCGATGGCAGATCCGAGGCTGACCGGAACGCACCCGACGGCGCTTCCTGTGTCCGAGACGGGGAGGTCGATCGGCACGTCGCGCCCAGCATCGGGCCCCCCGACCGAGAGGCACGCCCCCGACGCGCAGGACTGCCCGCTCGCGCACGCGACACCGCAAACGCCGCAGTTTGAAGCGTCACTTTGCAGATCGGCGCACCGACCGTCACAGATCGTCTGCCCCGGCGCGCAGGTGAGCACGCAGCGCCCGCCAAGACAGGTCTGGCCACCGGGGCACGCGTGTGTACACGCCGCGCAGTTGTTCGAGTCGCTCTGCAAGTCGACGCACTGGCCCACACAGATCGCGCGCGGCGACGGACACCCTGAGACGCACGCGCCGTCGACGCAGCCCTCGCCCGCGGGACACGCGAGTGCGCACGCGCCGCAGTGGCGCGCATCGGCCTGGAGATTGACGCACGCGCCAGCGCAGGTCGCCATCGGCGCAGGACAACTCGGAGCGGTTCCGACGTCGGCGATGTCGGCTCCCGCGTCGACGGGATCGACGGTGACGCTGGAGCGGCTCCGCGCGTCGGAACAGCCGACGATCACGACGATCGAGAGGAGTAAGAACAGTCTGGTCTTCACGAGTCGATGCCCCCTTCACGTTGTTCGAAACACGGCCACCGCGATGCTCACTCCGCTACGGGGAGGCGACGCCCGCGCAGGCCGGCGTGCACCTGCACGCCGCCGCCACCTGAAGCACGAGCGCACGCACCGCGGCGCCGTCCGCACCCGCGCGCGCGGCGCTGAGCGCCTCGTACGCGGCGCGCGCAGCGGAGGCTCCCGAGGCGTGTCCGCTGCGGCACTGCGTGACGATCGAGCGCGCGCGAGACAGGGCGCTCCTCGTGGCGGCCGCAGCGTGGCGCTGCGCGCGAACGCGTCGCGCTTCGGCGTCGCGCGCGGCCTCCTCTCGCGCGGCCTGCGCGCGCGCCTCGGCAGCGCGTTCAGCCTCGACGAGCGTCGCGAGCCGCTCGCGGGCCTGCGTGCGCTCGCCCTCGGCGCGCGCGAAGACGTCGGCGCGCCTCGCGCGCACCTCCGTCGGCATCACGTCGATGCGACGCTGGCAGCGCTCGAGGTTGGCGCGGAGATCGGCCAGGTCGTCGGATCGGAGCGCGAGGCGGCACTCGGCCTCGGCCTCGTAGACGTCTCCCACGGACTCGGCCGACAGCGCCTCGAGGCGAGCGGCGTTGTCTCCCGCTTCGGCCCACGCGACGGCTCGCTCCTCGTCGCGCGCCAGGGCCTCGGCCGCGCGTCGGAGGAGCGGCGCCCGCTCCGCCGCGGCGCTCGCCCTCGCGTCGTCAGGAAAGTCCGCGGCGAAGCGCTCGAGGGCTTCGGGCGTCGGGCTCGCGTCGGTGCGTTCCCACTGCGCGTCGGCCACGGCCACGCGGTACGGCGCGAGCTCGATGGTGGCGAGCAGCGCGCCCGACGGCGACGACACCGTGAGTGAGCGCCACGGCGAGGCTCCGCGAAACGCCTCGACGGGAAGGGCCTCGGCGAGGTTCAACGAGAGCCCTCCCCCGTCGTCCGTGACCCGCTCGAAGAGGACGCGGCGCTCCGCGCGAAACATCAGCACCGCGCGCTCGGGGCGCGTCGCGCACTCCTCGGGCGCTGCGCCGCTCACGGGCATCGTCACGCGAAACGGACGCGACTCCCGCGACGCTCCCGTCGACGCCGAGGCCACGAGGCGAGGCACGAGCGCGCCGAGGCCCAGGAGCCCGAGCGCGCCTCCGCCGATCACGTAGGGCGCCCACGTGTCGCGCGCTTCCTCTTTGTAGAGCGGAACGGCGGCGATGACGCTCCCCACGACGAGCGCGCCGACGGCCCACGTCGTGAGGCGGTCCGACGTCGGATCGACGGACCGCGTCGTGGTGACGACGTCGACGCCCTCGACCTCGTCGCTCCGCACGCACACGATCGCGCGCTCGGCCCGCATCCGCACGGTGAATCCGTCGCGCGTGACCGTCACGCGCGAGGCTCCGTCCTCGCGTCGCACCGACGGGTGACGGGCGTACTCCTGACGCTCCGTCGAGGTGGCCGAGACCACCTGCGCGCACCCCGAGGTCATCAGCGCGGCGACGACCAGCGCGCCCGCGCGGTGTTGCGGACGAGGCATCACGCCTGCGCCTCTCTCGCGGGCCAGCGAAGCGCGCCGAGGGCCGACCACGCGACGGTGAGCGTGACCACACCCCACACCGAGGCGCTGGTCGCGAGCGAGGCGTCGCGCGCGTGAAAGAAGGCCATCCATCCGAAGCCGAGCAGCGGCGCGAGGTGCCTGTGCGACGCGCGCATCGCCGCGGCAGCGCCCGCGATGAGCAGCGCGAACACCGCGGCGAGGATGAAGGTCTCCTGCGGGAGCTCACCCGCCACCGGGACGGGCAGCGCGCCCGCGATGATGGTGAGCACGAGCCAGGTGCCGAGCGCGGCCGCGAGGCCGTCGCGCAGTCCGCCGCGCATCGCCGCCACGATGGGGATCGCGAGGAGCAGCGGGCTCACGATGGGCTCGTCGAGCTGACCTGCTCGAGGATCGCGCGCTGCGCGATCGCCAGCGCGCCCGCGGCGCCCACCGCGGCGAAGACCGACGGCGTGACGCGAGGTCGATCGAAGCTGCGGGCGGTGACACCCGCGAGCAGGAGAAGAAATGCCCATCCCTGAAGCGCGCTCATTCGTGTGTCCCCTCTGCGGAATCGTCTCCGGTCGGCGCCGCCGTCGGAATCAACTGCGGCGCCGCTGCGGGCATCGCGGCGTCGTGTGCGGCGGGCTCGTCGGCGCCCGGGCGCGAGACCCACCGCACCTCGACGACGCGCCAGTCCGCGGATCGAGGCGCCCATCGCAGCTCGATCGACGCGGGGAGCTGTCGCAAGCCGACGCCCACCTGATCCCAGAAGAGCTCGGCGTGGGCGCGCTCGCGGCGGATGAGGTCGCGCCCGCCGACGCCGCTCACGTCGAAGCGCTCGAAGTGAAGCCTCGAACCCGAGAACTCTCCTCGGAGCGTCTCCTGCGCGAGGCGCGTGCCCGCGGACTCGACGCGCGTCGCGCGCCCCGCCACGAAGGTCGCGCGCGTCCACGAGGCGAGCTCGCGCTGTTCTGTCGGCGGAAGGAGCTGCCGTCCAAGGCGCTCCGCGACGGCGCTGGTCGGGTCGTTCAAGGCGTCGGCGCTGCCGATGCGCGCGCGGTCGGCGGGACTCAACGCGGCGAAGCCACGCTCCGTGGTGAAGCGCGCCCGGCTGCGCCCGTCGATCTCCTGCTGCGCCGACCAGGCGAGCCGACGGAAGGCGTGTTCACCCTCGCGTTCCACCTGGCTTCGCAGCCTCCGGAGCGCGGCCTGTCCCTCGCTGCTGCGTCGATCGACGAGCGCGACGAGCATCGGGTCGGCGAGCACGGCGGGGTCATTGGCGGCTCGGTTCGCGAGGAGGCTCTGCTCGTCGGCGCTCAGCGCGGCGGTCCCGAGGCGTTGGAGCAGATCGGCCGCGGGGGGCCCCGTGAAGAGGGCCTGCCACGTGCCCGCGATGCTCGCCTCGGGCACCTGCGCGAACCCGCTGGAGCTCACCCACTCGGTGTGACTCTGGCGCGATAGCGACTGCTGCTGGTCCCACGGGAGCGCCTCGAAGGCCGCGCGGCCTCCCTCCGTCGCTGCGGTGCGCAGGCGTTCGAACTCCTGCTGCCCGAGCTGCGTCGCGCGGTCGAAGATCGCGAGGGTGCGCTGAAAATCACGCTCGCCGAGCTCCTGGACGAGGCTCGACGTCCAGGCTTGCATGCCGAGTCGCTCGTCGCTGCGGAGCGTCGCCACGTCGCCCGCGCTCATGACCGTGAGCCAGTGGCGGATCGCGCTCCTGGGGTGGGCGTGGGCCGGCGCGTAGCCCGCGATGGCGAGGCCCGCGCCGACGAAGGCCGCGAGCGCGGTCGCGAGGGCGCTCACAGAGGCGTGTGGACCTCCCGTCGGTCCCATCGGTCCCGTCGGCGGCCCGACGTCGGCGGGCGCGTGCGAAGGCGTGAAATCATAGGGCTGGTCGTGCACGGTGAGGTCTCCGCTCTCTGCGCGCGCGAGTGCGCTCACCGCGTTGGCGGTCGCGTCTCCCTCGCATGTCGTCGCGCTCCGACCCCCAGACGCGCGGCGAGAGATTTTCTGACATCTCTATGACGGAGACGAGTCCGCGCTACGAGGGTCTCCCTGGAGCGCCTCGATTTGAGCGCGAGCGGTCGAGGTGCTGCGCGAGGTGCTCACGACGCGCAGGCCAACGAGGAGGAGGGCCTCGGCGCACTACGGCCTCCGTCGGCCACGGCGTGGATGAAACAGTTCGCTCCATGAGCGGGGCGCAAGGAGGCGACGTTGAGCGACGACGGGCGTCACCGAGCTCGATCGTTTCATCGAGATCGAGAGGCTGATGCAGCCGCGCAGGCCCGCGCGTCGGCTCGTCGCGTGACCGCGGCAGCACACGGCGGGCGCTCACTCCGGCTCGGTCTCGGCGCTCTGCGGCAACTCGCCGTCGGGTGCGACGGACGGTCGGGCGCGGCGCATCTGCTCGAGCATCATGCGCTCCAGGCTCCACACGGGCGTGACGAGATTCGTGGGCGACATGGGCCTCGACGGCCGCGCCGCAGACCGCATCATGCTCGCGCACTGCTGCGCGGCGAGGAGCGCCCCCTGCTCCGCGGCCACGCGCGCGCCACGCTCTTGCGAGAGCTGTTGCTCCGCGAGTGTGCGCGTGGCCCGCTCCTGCGCCAGCTCGCCCTCGACCTCCGCCCGCGCAGCCATCGCAGTGCGAAGCTCTGATGCGATCGACTCGCGCTCCGCACGGCCTTGTGCCTCCATCGTCTCGAGCCGGGAACGCAGCGCGGCGAGCTCGCTCCGCGCATTCGCGAGTGAAGCCGCCTCCCAAGCCGGCGACGCGGATCGCTCGGTCAACGCCTGCACGCGTCGCATCGCGTCGAGGGTGCGTGACCGCTCCAGTTCGACGCGTGACTCGGCAGACTGGGCCCGAGCGTTCGCGGCATCGAGTTGCTGATGGAGCGCTGCGACGGCTCCCAACTCGTCATGCACGTCGGGGTGCACCGAGCGTGCGGCCTCCTTGCGGAGCGCGATGAACCCGAACATCACGCCGAAGAGCAGCGACGCGACGGCCATCCACGTGCCGCTCCATCCCGCCGCCGCCACGCGGCTCGCGGCGCCCGCGAGCGTCGCGACGTGCTCGCGCGTCTCGCGATCAGAGTCCCAGGGGCTCATGCCAGACATTCGAAGCCTCCTTCGCCCCGTAGGACGCCGCGGCGCGCCTCCATCTGACCTCCGCCCCGCGGGTGTTCGCGGCTCGTGAGCAAGAAGATGGTGCGCGCGTTGGTCGAGCAGTCGGAGGAGATCGCCGCGTTCGTCTTTCCGAGCGTCGGCCGATCGAGCGCTTGCGACGAGAACCTGCCGCTGACCACACCATCGGGCCGACGTCAGGGGTCGCTTCGGGAGCGCCGCGTCCCCCGATCACCGCGGTTCGCACGCGCTCTCGTGGCCGTCGCCGATGCGGCGCCACCCCAACACCGCCGGCCCATGCAGGCCCGACCTGCGCTACATGCAGCCGCCCGAACGGCGCATCCCGACGGTTCGCACGCTCGTCGATCAGTAGCCCTACTTTGCGCTCTACGCGCCGAGGCAGGTGGGCAAGACCAGAGCCCTGACGTCGCTCGCCGCGTCGCTCAACGCAGAGGGCCGACACGCCGCGGTGAGGGTGTCGATGGGGGTGGGGGCGGCGTTTCCTGATGACGTCGGGGCCGCGGAGAGGGCCGTGCTCAACGCGTGGCGCGCCAAGGCGCGACACCAGCTTCCGATCGCGCTTCAGCCGCGGCCGTGGTCGGACGCGGCGCCTGGGGCCCGCATCCACGCGGCCCTCGAGGCCCGGGCGCTGGTGTGTCGGCAACCGCTGGTTGTCTTCTTCGACGACGATTCGACGCGCTGCGAGATGAGGTGCTCCTCTCGGCGCTGCGGCAGCTACGCGTCGGGCACTCGATACGACCCGCGGCGTTCCCGGCCTCGCTCACGCTCGTGGGGCTTCGTGATGTTCGCGACGACAAGGTCGCGTCAGGAGGGTCGGGTCGCCTCGACACCGCCTCGCCCTTCAACATCAAGGTCGAGTCGCTCACGATCCGCGACTTCACCGCCGACGAGGTCGCGGAACTCTACGCGCAGCACACCGGGGACACGCTTCAGGTCTTCGAAGCGGAGGCCATCGCGCACGCGTGTGGGCTCACGCGGGGGCAGCGCTGGCTGGTCAGCGCGCTCGCGCGGCAGCTGGTGCAGGCGGTTGTCCCCGACCGCACGACGGGCGTCACCGCGACCCGCGCGTGCGTGCGGTCATCGAGCCGATGCGCCGGGGCGCCCCGCTCGGATCTGTGGCGCCCGACGACCTTCGATTCGTCGTTGATCTCGGGCTCATTCGGCAAGCGACCGATGGGCACGTCGAGGTTGCGAACCCGATCTATCGCGAGATCATCGTGCGCTCACTCACCGACACGATGCGCGCGTCGATCCCGAGGTTCACGCCCACGTGGCTGCGTCCCGGTGGGGGCCTCGACTGGGAGCGCCTGCGCGAGCCCTTCGTCGCGTTCTGGTTGCAACACGGCGAGGCGCTGCGGGGCGCGTCGGCGTACCCCGAAGCGGCGCCACATCTGGTACTCATGGCCTTTCTTCACCGGGTGGTGAACGGAGGCGGGCGCGTCGATCGCCAGCTCGCCATCGGCGCCGGGCGCCTGGACCTCTGCGTGGAGGTTCACGGCGAACGTCTCGGCGTCGAGGTGACGACCTGGCGCGACAGCGAGCGCTCCACGGACCCGTCCATCGCTGGGCTCGTGCAGCTTGACGAGTACCTCGCGCGTCGAGACGCCGCGTGGATGGCTCGTACTCTTCGACCAGCGCAGCGGTCAACCCGAGCTCCCAGATCGTCTCCGCGTGGAGCCTCATGCGACGCGCGGAATGGGCGCCTTCGCGATGGTGCCTGGCGTGCGCGACGCCCTGACGCGCGACGAGCGCCGCCGCCCGATCGCATCCCTCCCTTCGATGCTTCGAAGCACTGCGTCGGCGAGCGCGTCGGGCGCGCTTCCATCCGTCGCCAGCGCGGAAAGAACCGTGAGTCCGAGCTCGCTCGCGCATCTCACCGCGTCTTCGCCGACCGCACGAAAGAACGCGACGAGGGAGCGCGCGTCGGGCCCCGGCTCCGTGAGCCGCGAGAGCGCCGTCTGCTCGGTGATCGCGAGCGGCTGCACCAGCACGCGTCCGCGCCATGCCGCGAGTTCCTCTGCGAGCCGCGCGTGATAGGCCCGAGCGGCGTCGGGCGAGCGACGCGTGGCGTAGGCGAGGTTGCCCGGGTGCCACGTCTCGACGACGCGTACGGCCTCGTCGGCGTGTGCCTCGTCGCGTTCGAACTCGCGGCGCATCACCTCGTGGTCGAAGTCCTCTTGCGTTCGCATCGCGTGCTGCGCGGGGTCGAGCGCGAGCTGCGCGCGACGAAGCTCCGCGCCGATCTCGTGTTCGAAGGTCACCCCGAGCCTCGACGCCAGGAGCCGCCCGAGCGTCGTCTTGCCCGCGCCGTGCGATCCGATGAGCACGATCGTCGTGTTCTTCACGCTGCCTCCATGACGCGGCGCCAGAGCACCGCGCCGAGTTCGGGACCGTTCACGCGCACGTAGTCCGAGAGTTCGAAGCCGAGGTCGGGGCGATCCATGCACGGTTGCAGCACCCCGCCGTGCGTGAGGCGCAGGGCCACGATGCCCTCCTTGCAGCGGGAACGTTCGGGGCAGGTCTCACACGCCGCGAAGGGCGCGACGGCGCCGAGCTGCTGGTGCTTGAGCTCCACGCGCAGGCCGTCGCTCCACACGAGGAGCTGCGTCGCGAGGCTGTGGGGGTCTTCGACGATCTCGCGCGTGAACCCGTCGCCGCGGAGCTCGCGAAGGACGCGCTCGAGGTCGCGCCACGACAGGTCGCGCCCGAGGTCATCGAGCAGGCCCACCGTCACCGGCCGACCGACGCACCACGCGAGAAACGCTGCGAGGTCGTCGCGGTCGTGCTCCCCCGTCCACACGTAGTTGAGCTTGATGGGCACACGTCGCTGCTGCGACTCACCGATCGCCGCGTCGAGGAAGGTCTGGCGCCGCGACCACGCGTCGCGCACCGCGATGGTCTGCGCGAGCGCCTCGGGGCGCCAGCCGTGGATCGACACGTTCACGCGCGTGAGCCCTGCCTCGTAGGCCGCGAGGAGGCGCTCGACAGGCACCACGCCGGCCGTGATGATCGAGACGTCGGCGTCGGGCGCGTAGGTGCGAAGCGCGGCGATCACCGCGGGGAGGTCCCGTCGCAACAGCGGCTCGCCGCCGAGGAATTTGAACTTCTTCACGCCCGCGAGCGCCGCCGCGCGCAGGCTCCCGACGAGGTCTGCCGTGGGGAGTTCCGCGGAGGTTCCCGGCCTGTGGGGATCGCCCTCCATGTGGCAGTAGTCGCAGTGGTGGTTGCAGCGCGTGGTCGCGACGACGCGCAGGTAGGTCGGGGCGCGTCCCATCACGCGACCTCCGCGAGCACGCGCTCGACGAGCTCCTCGGGCGTGGCGTGCGACGTGTCGAGGCGAAGCACCGCGCCCGAGAGCCGGGAGGCGTCGAGCGCCGAGAGGTAGTGCGACCGGAGCACGTCTCGCTGCGTGACGCTGTCGCGGTCGGCGGCGGTCATCCCGCGCGCCTGGAGGCGCTCGCGCCTGGCGCGCTCGTCGACCTCGAGAAACACCGTCAGGTCGGCGCGAAGGAGCATGGGCTCGACCGACGAGAGATCGACGTGCGCGTCGCGGCACTGCGCGTAGGCCACCGTCGAGAGCCAGTACCGATCGATGACCACGGGCGCCCCCGACGCGAGGATCGCGCGCGCACGGTCGGAGGCGTGCACCACCGAGGCGCCGTAGAAGAGCTGCGCCGCGACAGGGCTCCGCGCGAAGGCCGCGTCGATGGCGGGCCGCACCGAGGCGAGCTCCGCGGGCGGCGTGCGCAGGAGCGTCGCGCCCATCCGCGCGGCGAGCTTTCCGGCGAGCGTGGACTTGCCCGTGCCGTCGAGCCCCTCGATCACGACCAGCGACGGGCGCATCACAGCTCCTCCTCGCGGGCGCGTTCGACGGAGACGACCGTGAGCTCGCGGACGCGTCCTCCGACGCTCACCTGGCGAGACTCACCGGGCTCGGCGCCGAGGAGCGCCAGCGCGAGCGGGGCCGTGTACGCCACGCGTCGAAGATCGGTGTCGCCGTCCTCGTAGCCGCCGATGATGACGCGCTCGTGGTCGCCGTCTTCGTGCTCGACGACGACGGCGCATCCGAAGCCCACGCGCGTCGGCGCGAGCGGCGGCGTGACGACCTCGAGGCGTCGGTAGCACTCCTTCAGGTCGCGGAGGCGCCTCGCGAGCTGGTGCATCTGCCGCTGGTTCTCCTCGTACGCGAAGTTGTCGTGCCAGACGGAGTTGTCGCCCGCCTCGGCGGCGTCGCCGTTGGTCGCGACCACCGCGTCGTAGGCGGCGCGCACCTTCTCGATGCGCGCGACGAAGCGGTGGTACCCGGCCGCGGTGGTGATGAGCCTTGTGTCCGTGGGTGCCTTTGTCGCGGGGAGGTTCATGCCCACGTTGACGACATGACGGCGCACGCTCTGACTGCCGCGCGTCGAATTCGCGCCAACCCTGGCGGGCGTCGGCGCTCATCACGGCAACGTCTGCGGCGGCGTCGGAGGACGGGTCGCCGTTCCCCACTCGTCGCCGACCCATGGAAAGCACGGGCGCAGCGTTCGACCGACGCGCTCCCCCTGCGGCGCGTCAAGCGTCGGCGCCCGTGCGAATCGACAGATGCGCGGAGGCGGTCGGATCTGACATCCGACGACTGCTTCATCGCGCCATGTGTGCGGACGGTGCCCTTCACGCGACCGTGACGAGAGGCTTCTTACGCAGCGGCGGACGCGCAGACCTTCCGCACGTGGCAGTTCGCGCAGTTCGCTCCGGGCGTCGCCTCGAAGCAGCGGAGTCGCACTCGCTTCGCCAGCGTGCCGACCTCCCTTCGCGCGGCGTCCACCGCGCGCGACGAAGTGTCGACCTTCGTCCGCGCGTGCCTCGCGTCGCCACCGAGGTCGTGCAGGTACGCGCCGCGGACGTCGATCCCTTCGCCCCGTGCCGCGGCCGTGTAGACCTTGAGCTGCAGCGCGAGCGTGTCGTCACCTGCCACCGCGCGGGTCTTGTAGTCCACGATGGCCATCGCACCGGTGACGACGCCCTCGCGGTCGAGGACCACGTCGGCGCGGCCCGCGACCGTCGCGTCGTCGAGGTGCAGTTCGAAGGCGCGCTCGGTCTCCCACACGCGCGAGAGGTCGCCGCGGAAGTCGCGGAGGTAGGTCGAGACGAGGGTCTTCGCGCGCGCGGGTCATCGCGACGTAGAAGAGGCGTCGCTCGTCGGCGTCGCTGCCTTCGTAGCGCTCCGCGGGGAACTCGCTCCGATCGATGAGCCACGTGCCCTGCTGCCCCGCCTGGCGCGTTGGAAACCTCTGCGCAGCGAGACACGGGACGAACACCACGGGCCACTCGAGCCCCTTGCTCGCGTGGATGGTGGTCACGGTCACCGCGTCGAGGTCGTGGTCGGGCTCGCCGCCGAAGTCCTCGTAGTGCTCGCGGGCGTAGTACGAGAGGTAGGTGGCGAGCGCGCGGAGGTAGTACGTGCCGCCGTGATTGCCCGCACGGAAGCGATCGTCGCCGACGGAAGAGATCCGCCGCGCGCGTCGGTGCACGCTCTCGAAATCCGCGACGAGGGCGCTGAAGCGGGCGAGCGCGCCGAGGCGCGTGACGGCGCGGGCGTCGTCGAAGTCCCAGCGTCGCACGCGGGCAACGCTCCTGCAGGAAGCGCATGCACCACCCGTGGATCGTGCCGACGAACATCGGCGAGAGCGTGTCGGGGTGGCGCCCGGGTTGAACCTCCGCCGCCTTGCGGAGCACGCGGGTCTTCAGCGCGGCGGCGGCGTCGTTGGTGAACGTGAACGCGATGATGGCCTCGGAGGCGACGCCCTCCGCGAGGAGCCCTGCGACACGCCGCGCCACCGTCTCGGTCTTGCCCGAGCCTGCGCACGCGACGACCTGAAGGTCACCGCCGCGATGGTCGCTGATCCGCTGCTGCTCCGGGGTGTAACGGATCAGCGGGTGCGGGGCGGAGGTCGTTCCGTCGGCCATGGGTTCGTGCTCGGTTGACGGAGACGTTCTGGCGTCGCGCGCTCTGACAGACCGCAGCGGAGGGAATGACGGGAGACGGAGAAGGCACGGAGAGCGTGCCTTGCGCACGATGCGCCCTTCAGCGGGCGGGCGGGCGGATCAGCGCGATCACATCGGCGCAGGCCACCATCGCGCGTTGCAGTTGCACCGCGGATACCTCCCGCACATGCGCGATCTCGTTGCGAACCGGAGCGATGTCCTGAATGGCCTCCTGCAACTTCGCCTTCGGATTGTCGACACCGCCGAAGCGCTGTCGCGCCTCCTGCCATGCCTCACCGACGAAGAGCAGCGTCGGGAGCTGCCCGAGGTAGAAGTAATCGAGCACGCTCATCGGATCAGCACCCGCGGGCCGTGATCGCATCGCGCGGTCCAGCGTCTCCTGCTCCTTCGAAGAGAGCGCCTCACGCACCTTCACCACCGCGCGCTCGCGGTAGACCGTTTCGTAGACGCTGCGAACGAACCCGCGCAGCGCGCGCTCTGTCTCCGCGATCCTCTGCCACACGTGCTCTGCACCGGGGAGGAACCACGGCGGCGCCAACGGTTCGGCGTCCTGCTCTCCGCCGAGCTTCCGGTACGCGACGCGGATGAGGTCCGCCATCCGACGGCGGCGTTCGGCGAGGAAGACGTCGTAGTCCATCGTCTCCCAGGTGGGCGGAAGCGCGTGCTCGGCGCAGGCTCGGCCCCACAGCTCGTCGTCGATCGCGAGACGCGCTCGAACCTCCGGGACGTATCGCGCGGGCGAGCGCGCTCCGATCACGGCGTTCTCGTACCAGCCGACGTCCGCGAGGTTCGCGACCTGGTTCACGCGCTTGCGATCCCGGATCTGCTTCGAGGCCAGCCAAGCCTGCGGAAACAGGTGATGCTGCTCGCTCGCCGCGCGCGCCCCACGCCCGTACGGATCGAGGAGGTTGCGCAGCGACTGATCCGAGAACAGCCCTCGGGCCCCGAGGATCACCTGCGCGGCGCGGAACGCGAGCGCCGACGGCGCGTGGCTCCGCTGCGTCTCGAGGTCCACCACGAGACGCGTCGTCCAGAAGTCGCCCGTGAGCACCTCCTTCAGCGCGCGGTCGAGGGCGGAGACGAAGCCGTCGGCGTCTCCATCGGCGAGCTCCGCCACCCGCGCGAGGTCCTGCTCGAAGACGGTCTCCGACGATCCCGAGTACCGGGCCGAGAGGAGCGTCGCGAAGACCCACCGAGAGATCAGCGCGTCGAGCTGCGGCTTCGCGACGCCGACGCGCTTCCCGAGCACGTAGAGCGCGTACCCGTAGACGATGGCGTTGTTCGACGCGATGAGTGATGGGTGGACGAACCCCGCGTGGACGACGCGGAGGAGGTAGTCGCGCCAGTTCGTCGGCTCGAGGCACTCCGCGGCGGCCTCGTCGAGCTTCTTGAGGCGCGCCACCCGAGCGTCGGGACTCGTGTCTCCGCTCCGGGGATCGACGCCACGAAGAAATCGGTAGACGGCGGACATCTTCGCGCGGTGAAAGCCGACCGCGACCGTCGCGCGGAGGAGGCCCTGCGTGTCGACCTCGACGACGGAGTCCTCGGACATCTCCCGCGCCCGCTTCTCGATCCGATCGCGAAGCTCGCCGTGGAACACGGAGAGCAACGTGAGGACGAAGTCTGCCTGCCCGAGACGTTTGCCCTGGTTGTTGATGCGCACGAAGATTTCGGCGACGTCTTCTTCGCTCGCCTCGTCGGCAGCCTTGATCGTGACGACGGGAAACTTGTAGTCCGCGATGCCCTGCACGCGATCGAGGTTCTCTTCGACTGCGTTCTCGTAGGCATCGTCGACGACGCGGCCGCGGTCTCGCAGCCCTCCGAGGAGTTCACGACGCAACTGGCCCTTCGTACGCTGGTTGCTCCACATGACACGCAGATCCGGGATGAACTCCGGGTCGTTGCGGATCGCCGCGTCGGCGACCTCGAAGCGTCCGTCGCGAGGGCGAAACGCGATGGTGATCTGCCTTTGCGTCCCATCGCGGTCTGTCACAGGAACGCCCCTCATTACGGCATAGAGCGAGGTCAGACGCTGCTGCCCGTCGATGATGAGGGTCGTGACCTTGAGGCGATCGAAGCCGCCGACGCCGCGGGCCTCCTTCGCCGTCGCGCTGTTCCACAGCACCAGGGTGCCCACGGGGAAGCCCACGAAGAGCGAGTCGAGAAGGTCGCGCACCTCGGTATCGCGCCACACGAAGGGTCGCTGCAGGTCCGGCAGAGCCATGGTGCCCGCCTCGATCGTCCCGAGCAGGGAGTTGATCGCGACGTTGGCGGTGTCGAAGATCGGCGGTCGGCCGCGAACCACCGGAGCCGAGTTGACCTCACCTTCCGTGCTTCCCTCCGTCGGCTCTCCCCCCTCAGGGAGCGACGGAGCCTCAGTGGGCTGCGGAAGTTCTCGCCCGACTGCGCGTCCCACGTACTCGACGACCCCTCGCAGGTGCTGCTCCTGGGTCACCGCTCGCCGCATCCGGCCCATCGCAGCCTCGACGAAGCGGCGAAAGCCCTCTTCGAGCTTCTCCTGCGCGTGGCCCGCTTTCGAAGCGGGTACCGCCAGGAGGAGACCTCCCGCGATGGCGCGCCACTCCTCGTTGTCTCGCTCCTCCGCGCCGAGCTCCGCGCGCAGCTCCGGGCTGATCGGGCCGATGACGCTGAAATCGATGCGGTCCTTTCGCGTGCGAAACGCCTCGAGGCGTCCCGTCACGAGCGCGAGGCCGTTCCCGGTCTCACGGACATACCAGCCGTCCGCGCGCTCCTCGTCGGCGATCTCGATGCAGCGCGCGAGGAACGTGAGCACCTCGCGCCGCGGAGCCTCCTGGCCCACCCCCCGCTCGACCTTCGCGACGCAACGCGCAGCGGCGTCCACCCCAGACTCTTGCACGGTCACCGTCATCGTCCCCTCCTCCGCTCGTCGCGTCGATTCTGTACCCAACCGATTGCGGTCATTCAACGAGAATTCCAGCGCTCGCGGATCGACTCACAGCACCGCGCTCGGACCCGTTGCGTTGAGCTGTCGCGCCGACGCGCGGTCGAGGATCACCGCCAGCAGCGCCTGGGTGGTCAACGCGTCCGACATCGCGCGGTGCGTCGGCGTCGTCGCGAGCGAGAGGTGCCGCGCGAGGGCGCCGAGCGCGTGCGAAGGAGCCTCGGAGACGAAGCGTCGCGAGAGCTTCAGCGTGCACCACACGACGGCTCCGGGCAGCGCGACGCCCGCGCGTTCGAAGGCTCCGCGGAGCACCCTCGCATCGAACGAGGCGTTGTGGGCCACGAGCGGAAGGCCCCCGATGAACGCTCGCAGCGCCTGTGCGACCTCGGCCTCCGCGGGCGCGTTGCGCACCATCGCGTTGGTGATCCCGTGCACCTGCGACGCCTGCCACGGAATCGACACGCTCGGCCGCGCGAGCGAGTGGTAGGTGCGAACCGACGCGCCGTCGCGAACGTGCAGCGCGGCCACCTCGACGAGCTGCGCGGCCGGGCCGAAGCCGGTGGTCTCGGTGTCGATCAGAACGTACTCGTGAAGGGGATGGGGCATCGCGGTGGTCCTCGTCGCGTGAGACGCGGAAGCCGGGACCTGTCTGACAGCGTCGCGTGAGTCGTGGACGCTCATTCGTGACCTCGACGGCTGTCGAATCGTCGTTGACACCCCGCGCGCACGTTCACTAGCTTGCCGGCCCGGGTGGAACGGAACGTGACGACCTCCTCGGCGGATCCTCAAGCCACAATGGACCGCCTCCGTCTGAGCGTCTTGCCCGCCGTGGAGACCTGGCAGGTTCGCCTCACGGCCGCAGCGCGGCAGCGCGTTCCTGCGCTCGCGACGACGGCGCTACACGGCGCGCTCGACGACGCGCTGCGGACCTTGGGGTGCGGCGAGGGCAACGGAGCAGGATGCCGCAACGGATGCGTCAGAGTCACCGAACAGAGAGAGAGCCTCTCCGTACCGATAGCTCGACCAGATTGTGCGTATCTCGCGTTGTGTCGCCCTCCAGGCGGTGAGGACCTGGGCGAGGGGGTTCAGGATCGCGCTCCTGCCCCGGTGGTGGTAGCACCGGAGCGCTACGCCGCGGGGGAGCGCTGGATCGAGCTGGCCGAGGGCGAGAGCCTCGCGGTGCGGATCGCGCTGATCGGTGCGTACGCTTGCGGACAGGGGGCCCTGGTGTTGTCGGCCCTTCGTCACGTCGCCCAAACGGGCCTCGGCATCGACCCGGCGAATCCGCAAGGACCCCGGCCGTCGCTCACGGTGGAGCGACCGCTGCGAGTCTTCGAGCCCGATCCCCCGGTCGCATCGGAGTTGAACGTCACATTTCGCACGCCCGCTCGCCTCGTCCACGAGGGGCGGGTGCGACGTCACCTCGACGCCGCGTCGCTCTGGCGCGCGATGCTGCGCCGCGCCGACACGCTCGCGCGCTGCTACGGCCAGGGCTCGATCATGAGCGTCGAAGCGCCGCCTCCGTTCGAAGTCGTCGAGGCGAGCACGCGCGTCGTCTCCGTGACGCGGTGGTCCAACCGCCAGAGGCAGCGGATGACGTGGCCGGGGGTTGTGGGCAACCTGCGTATGCGAGGCGACGGACTGCGAGAGATCGCGCCGCTGCTCGGGTTCATTCAGCGGGTGCAGTTCGGCAAGGGGACGAGCTTCGGCTTCGGTCGCGTCGCGTTCTCGTCGGTCGACGAGAAGCTCTGAACGACGCTGTCAGATTCGAGGGGCCTTCGGCGTCTCAGCGCCGACACCCCCCACATGGAGGGAGAGTAGACCGTGACGACTCCGAGACTCACAGACCCCGTGAACCTCCTCCGGGCGTGGCTCCACGACCCGCCCGACAAGGCCCTCGACATCCGCGGACACGAGCGACGCACCGACGCGTTGCTCGGAGTGATCCTGGGCGAGGAGGGCCACGGAGCCGTCGGGGCCACGAAGGACGCGGACGTGGTGGCGTCGTACCTCGAGCGACTGCCGATGCCGACCGCCGGCCGGGAGGGCGAGCGGGCCGTGGGACTCGAGAACGGCCTTCGCGCGGTGCACACGCTGTCGGGCCATGGGCGCGCGCTCGACGCGGAGGCGCTCTCGCCGAGCGCGCCGCCCTCGAGAACCCGCGAGATCCTCGCGCAGCTCGGGCGCGACGACGCGTGGAGACGCTTCCTCTCCGTCTGGAGAGCCTTGCCGACACGCCTCGCGGACGAGCACTCCGACTGGCGCTCATTGCCGGCCGATACGCGGCAGCCCGACCACTCCATCTGGCAACACATGGACACCGCCGCGGCCTTCTGAAGCGGCGGGGCCCGGCGCGGCGCTCCTGTCGTTCTCGGTGGGGCCGGTGCAGTCGTTCATCGCCGCGTCTCGCACGCTGCGAGACCTCTGGGCGGGAGCTTGCTGCTGTCGTACCTGACCTTCCAAGCCATGGTGCCCGTGCTCGAATCGCTCGGGCCGACGGCGTTCGTGTATCCCGCCTGCCGCGGCGTGCCCGCGGTCGATCAGTGGCTCCTCGATGCGTGCAAGATCCCCGCGTCGGTGCTCGGCGGACGTCCCTCCGTTGATCGGTTGCTCGTCCCGGCGATCCCCAATCGCTTCGTGGCGATCGTGCCCTCGGAGCACGCGAAGGCGCTGGGTGACGAGGCTGTGACCGCGGCGAGGGACGCGTGGGAGAAGATCGCGGGCAAGGTCTACGACCACATCAGCGACACGCTCGGCGACGACGCCGCGTGGGCCGGCGCCTGGGACGCGCAGGTGAAGGGCTACTGGGAGTTCCGAAGCGCCGTGCTCCCGCGCAAGGCGCTGCAAGAGAACCCGGCGCTGCGCCGTGAGCTCCTGGGCGACAGGTTCTTCGGCCGCGCCGAGGTCGTCTCGAAGCTGCGGGACTACATCGACCCCTCGCACCGACCGGGCTACCTCGCGGAGCAAGACCCCGTGAGCCGCTGGGGAGGTGACCTTGCGATCCTCGCGAAGATCGCCGACGCGCAGCGCGAGGTCGCGCACTTCTCGAAGGGCTCCCCCCAATCGATGGTGCCGCCCAAGTGCACCCTCATGGGCGACTTCGAACAGATCGGCCCCGCGGAGTTCTCTGCGTCGCAGCGCTTCTGGGAGCACGCGCAGGGATCGCTGAAGGTCGGCGGCTTTCGCCTCCGTCGCGGCGAGCGCCTCTCGGCGATCGGGCTCATCAAGCGCTTCTGGGTGCCCACGCACCTCGCGAGCGAGTGGAGCTTCAAGCCCACCGAGACGCGCCTCGATGACACCGCGACCGTGGCCGCGCGCGTGTGGCTTCGCGAGGCGGGCATCGACGTCGATCAGGAGCGCAGGAAGAACCGCGAGTGGAACGGTCAATGGATCCTCTCGGCCACGGCCGACGAGCGAGACACGTCGGACGAGGACGGCGATGACCCGCTCGACCTGCTCGAGGCAGACTGTCCGCTCGAACTCGGCAACACGCTCCGCGAGGCGAAGAAGAGGCTGAAGAGGGCGCCGCCCCGCTACCTCGCCGTGCTGCACTTCGACGGCGACCACCTCGGGCGCTGGCTCAAGGGAGAGCTCGGACCGACGGTGCGGGCGTGTCTCCACCCGAAGACGCTCGCGTACTTCGTCGAGCGAGGCCGCGCGCTCGGGCGCGAGCGTGACCTCGAGGCGCTCCTCGGCACGGTGCGACCGCTGTCTCCGGTGCGCCACGCGTCGCTCAGCGACGCGCTGCTTCGCTTCTCGGTCGACGCCGTGCCTCGCATCGTGGCCGACCACGACGGCGAGCTCGTCTACGCAGGCGGCGACGATGTGATCGCGCTGCTCCCGCTGGAGAGGGCGCTCGCGTGCGCCAACGCCATCCGACGCGCGTACTCCGAGGAGGCGTACATGGGTCGCAACGCGACCGCGAGCGCGGGCCTCAGCGTGATGCACGCGCGGTCCTCGCTACGCGGCGCGCTCGACGCGGCGCGCGCGGCGGAGAAGGCCGCGAAGGGCGCCGGCCGCGACGCGCTGGGCCTCGCGGTGCTCCGTCGCTCGGGAGAGCACGCCCGCGTCGTGATGCCCTGGACGGGCGAGAAGGGAGACGCCGTCGGAGCCTTCGTGGAAGCGCTCGACGCGCAGCGCGCTCGCTTCGTCGAAGGCGAGGCGGGCGATCGATGGGTGTACAAGCTCCGCGCGGAGACCGCGGTGCTCCGAGGCCTCGAAGACGACGCCTTTCGCGCGGAGATGCGACGGCTCATCGGACGCACCGAGGGCGCCGATGCGACCCTCGCGACGCAGATCGAATCGCTGGCCGAGCGTTACGCCTCGTGGTGGAGGACCCGCAAGGACGCGCCCGCCGGGGAGAGCTGGCAGGAGTCCTTCTGCGTGCTGGTGCAGAGCGCGTCGTTCATGGCGCGCGGAGGTGACGAGCGATGAGCGCGGTGACGGGCCTGCGGATCGATACGCTCGACGTGCTCTTCTTTCGGGGCTCGCGCCCCATCGGCCCCAACGCCGCCGCGGAGAGCGGACTGCCGCACCCGCAGACCCTCGCGGGCGCGCTGCGAGCCACGCTGCTCGAGGCCCACGGCTTCGACCTGAGAGCCTTCGCGAACGCGCGTCGCAAGCCCGCGAGCGAAGGTCTGGGCGCGAGGGAGCTCCTCGCCTCGCTCGGCGCGCCGCAGGGCGTCCTCGACCTGCGCGTCCGCGGTCCGTGGCTCTGCCGCGGAGAGAGACAGCGCGTCGAGACCGTGTTCTTCGCGGCGCCTCGCACGCTCTACCGCGACGGCGACGTGCTCACGCGGTCGTGGCCCGCGCGTGGCGGAGGGGCCGTGGGCAACTTTCTCCGCGCCTCCGTCGAGCTTCAGGAGGGACTCTCGATGCCGCTGTGGCGGCACGACGCAGGCGACGAGGTCGCGCTCTCGGGGCTGGTCACGCTCGACGGGCTGCGACGCGTGCTCGAGGGCGCCGTCCCCCAGGCGCGCGAGGTGGTCGCGCCGGGCGCGCTCTACGGCTTCGACCGGCGCGTGGGCATCGGCATCGATGGCGCGACGTCGACGGTGAAGAAGGGTGTGCTCTACGCCGTGTCACTCCTGGCGCTGTGTCCGGGCGTGGGCTTCTACGCCGAGGTCGAGGGTGACGAGAGGGCCGCGAGCGCGCTCTTCGAACGCCCCTTCCGCTTCGGCGGCGAGGGACGCAAGGCGATGGCCCGCAGGGTGGACCAGCTGCCTGGCGGCGGCTTCGCGCGGTGGTCGGTGCCCGCGAAAGGAGACGCGCGCGCCGTGATCACCGTGACGCCGGGGTGGGACGGTGATCGCGCGATCCCGTCGAAGCTCGGGCCTGCGGTGCGAGCGGCGTCGGTCGCGAGGGCCGCGCTGCACTCCGGCTTCGACGTCGCGCGCGGCGGTCCGAGGAACACACGCTCGCTGATCCCCGCGGGGAGCGTGTACTTCATCGAGGGGATGACCGAGACGCAGGGATCGTTCGCGGCGCCTGACGACGCCGCTGCTGGCGAGGGACTTTTCGTGACGGGAGCGTGGACGCGATGAGCACGTACGTGGGCGGAATTCTGGGGCTTCACGCCGAGACGGCGCTTCATCCGGGCGCTGGCGCGGCGCTCGGCGTGGTGGATCTTCCGGTGCAGCGCGAGCGACACACGCACTGGCCGACGATCCCTGGCACCGCGCTCAAGGGCGTGCTGCGCGAGGCTGTGAGTCGCACGGCGAAGGACGACGTGAAGACCCTCTTCGGCGGCGAACCCGGAGGCGGTCAACGGGAGATCAGCGCGGGCGCGCTCTCGGTGGGTGACGCGAGGCTCCTGGCCTTCCCGGTGCGTTCGCTCAAGGGCGTGTGGGCGTGGGTGACCTGTCCGGCCGTGCTCGAGCGCTACGCGCGCGACGCGCACATGGCGGGCATCACCGCGAAGCTCCCGAAGTTCGACCTCCGAGACGGGCAGTGCCTCGTGGCGGGAGAGGCGCTGGTGGTCGAGGTCGCGGCGAAGAAGCGCGTGGTGCTGGAGGAGTTCGACGTCGAGGCCGTCTCGCGTGCCGACGTCGCGGAGCTCGCGAAGGAGCTCGCGAAGGAGCAGCTCCCGCAGAGCGACGCGTTCAAGAGCACGCGCGAGCGCTTCGAGCGGTCGCTGGTTGTGCTGAGCGACGACGACTTCGGCCACTTCGTGCGGTACGCGACGGAGGTGGTCGCGCGCATCGGCCTCGATCACGAGCGAAAGACCGTGAAGAACGGCGCCCTCTTCTACCAGGAGCTGCTCCCCGCCGAGACCGTGTTCTACGCCGTCGTGCTGGCCGAGGGGAGCCGCGCCGAGGGCGACAAGCGCGGCGCGAGCGAGGTGTTCGCGCGCTTCAAGAAACACGTGCCCCCGGTGGTGCAGGTGGGCGCCAACGAGACCACCGGGCGAGGCTTCTGCGCGACGTCCCTTCGCACGAAGGGAGGCGCGTGATGAGCGGCGTCATGACCTGGGACCAGAGACGCGCCAGCCACGCGTGGAAGCAGGTTCAGGTCCTCGCCGCGAGCTTCAAGGGCAAGGACAAGGAGCGAAAGCAGTTCGCCTCCGAGCTCCGGCGCCTGCCGGTGCGGGTGATGAACGCGGGGCTGGTGCCGGCGATCCTGTTTCTCCAGTCGAAGAAGAAGGCCACGGAGGTGGTCACGGTGCTCGACGATTGGATGAAGCAACGCTTCCCGGGCGGCGCCGCGACGCTGCGAGAGCGCGCGCTCCTCGATGCCACGCAGCTGCGAATGCACACGGCCGAGACGCTCGCGTACCTCCAGTGGCTCGTACGCTTCGCCGAAGCGGAGGGGCTCCTCGAAGGCGCCGAGAACGGAGACGAGTGATGAGCGAGCATCTGCTCGATGCTGTCTCAGCGGCGGCGGCGTCGCTGAAGGGGACGCCCAGAGGCGCGGTCTCCCCCTCGTTCGACCTCGATCGTCTGAGCCCTCCCGGCAAGGAGGAGGAGAAGAAGACCGTTCTCCAAAGCCTCGTGAGCAACTTCGGTCGCTTTCGTGAGGCCGACGGCAAGGCGCTCCTCGCGGACCTGCTCGCGCGTCGGCGCGTCAGGCTCGATGCGGTCTCGGCTGCGCGCTTCGACCTTCGCACCGTCACGCCCCTCACGCTGCACCTCTCACGCGCGGGTGTGCTCGAGAACGCGGGCATCTGTCTGCACCGCGTCTACGGCTTTCCGGTGCTGCCGGGCACGGGGCTCAAGGGCATGGCGCGGGCCTACGCGGAGAGCCTCGCGGGCGCCAGCGTCGCCGACATCGCGAGGGTGTTCGGTCACGAGGGCAAGGGTGACGACCTGGCCGACGCGGGCGAGCTGGTCTTTCACGACGCGTGGCCCACGGAGTGGCCCAAGCTCATCGTCGACATCGCGAACAACCACCACCGCAAGTACTACGCGGGCACCGATGCGCCGGGGGATTGGGAGGAGCCCAACCCCGTGTCGTTCCTCGCGCTCGCGCCCGGCGCGAGCTTCTCGTTCGCGCTTTCGAAGCGCAGCGCGGACGTGACCGACGCGTCGGTGGCGCTCGCAGAGCAGTGGCTGCGCGGCGCGCTGGTGCACCTCGGAGCGGGCGCGAAGACCGCCGCGGGGTACGGCTGGTTCGCCGACGCGAAGGCTCCCGCGAAGGGACATCCCTCGCGCCTGGAGTACACCCTCGAGCTCGTGACGCCGGCGTTCCTCGCGGGCGCGGAGCAGAAGGCCGAAGACTGCACGCTGCGCTCCGCGACGGTGAAGGGGCTGCTTCGCTGGTGGTGGCGCACGATGCACGCGGGCCACGTCACGCACGAGCAGCTCCTCGCGATGGAGAGCGTGATCTTCGGCAGCACGACGACGGGGCAGTCGATGGTCGACGTGGTGGTCGTGGGACGCGGTTCGTCAACACCTCAGCCGGTGCCCTACAGCGATGGAAAGAACATCATTCGCGACTGGGCGAGGCAGAAAAAACTCGCGTGGCTCGGGCCGGTGCTGCCGCTTCGCTGGCTAGGCTACGGAATGGCCGATGGAGGCAAGCGCCGACAAGTGCTCGAGCCCGGCGCGCGGTTCAGCCTGACGCTCACGCATCGCAAAGGCGCGTCTGTCGAATGGAAGCAGCGGAAGCTCGTGCACGCGGACAAGACGTCCAAGCGCCCGATCGCGCTGCCGACGGAAGTGATTCGCGCACAGGTCGAGGCAGCACTCTGGCTCTTCATTCGATATGGCGGCGTCGGCGGCCGCTCGCGCAAGGGTTTCGGAAGCCTCTCTGCCTCGGGTGGGGCCTCTCCGCCTGACGATCTTCTGCGCGAATGTCGAGAGCGGGCACAACATCTTCGCAGACTGCTCGAGTGCGACGACTCCTACTCGGAGACACGCTCGGATGGAGCGTGCAGCATCGACGCGATCGCGGGGGAAGAGCGCGTCGAGCTCGACACCTCGGACCCATGGATGGCGCTTAACGAGGCCGGACTCGCGGTTCTCCGAGTGATCGAGATTCACCGTGATGACCCGCAGCGATCGCGGGAGCGGGCAGCGCTCGGGCTCCCCCGGCGTGGCGTGGTGAACATGGGGAACGACCGGCATGCTGCGCCGGTGCATCTCTCCTTCGAGAGAACAGCGCGCGGTACGTATGCAATTCGCCTCCTCGCGTTCGCTTCGTCGCCGCTGCCGCGTGAGGCTGACGGAAAGAGGTTTCTCAAGGAACACGTGCGCCTCATCGTGGAGAACCTCCCCAAAGTCTCTCCCGCGGTTGGGGTCGCCGCACAAGCAGCAGGGCGCTCCGCGCCCTCGTCCCCCTCATCTCCGTCGACACCGCTCCCGGCAGCGAGGGAGGAGCGCTGGCACCCCGTGACGGTCACGCTGAACCCCGGCAGCGGTGAGCTCTCCACGGGCTTTCAAGGCCAGCGCGCGTCCGTGCGCGGAGAGGCGGCCAGGAAGATCCGCGAGGCCCTCGACCCCGCCTCGCAGGAGCGTCTCACGAAGAAGCGCGAGCTCAAGAACGTCGCGGTCCGCGTTCGCGTCGACGGGAACCAGCGCGACCTCGTCGCCATCGAGATCGCCTCCTGATCCGGTGACTCTCCATCTCGCGATCTGACCTGTCCATTTCGTGATCTGCCGCACCCTCGCAGCGTGAACGCGCCGCGTGTTCTCTGGCGCTACCGGCGCGGCGCGCGCGTTGCTCTGTGACGCCGCGGAGGCCACACCATGAGCAACGCGTCCGCTGTCGTCACCGTCGCGCGCCCCTTCGACCTCGTGCGCGAGCTCGTCCCCCTCGAGGAGCGCAACGCGTGGCGCGAGATCGCCGCGTTCGAGTCGAAGATCCCCGCGGAGCTCGACGCCTCGTGGTGCGTCGTGGCCGACAAGGTCTCCTTCGCGCTCGGGCGCCTGAAGGAGTACCCCCGCGCCATCGCGCTCCTCGCGAGGGCCTGGGCCGTGCTCCCGGCGGCGCGTCGTGCGTCGGGCCTCGCCTGGCTCCACTACGCGGCCTGCATGGAGCTCGTCGCGAAGGCGCCGCGTGAGCCGGGCGCGGCCGAGCTCCCGCAGCGCGAGGCGCTGCGCGAAGGATTCCGTCGATGGATGGCGGAAGCCCTGCGCGTGCAGCCCGACTCCATCAAGGACCTCTACCGCCTCGGCGTCTGGGAGGCGCAGGTCGAGTCGCAGCGGGACAAGGCCGCCCTCGCGGCCTTCGAGGGTTCCATCGCGGCCTGGCGCGCCCTCGACGAGAGCACGCGGGCGCGGCGCCACGACTTCGCGAAGTACTACGCCCGGGCGCTCTACGCGGCGGCCCGCTCGGCGCTGAGGCTCGGGCTCGTCCAGAGGGCGCGACGACGCGCTGGCGACGCTGCGCGCGGCCCTCGTCGAGGCCGAGCGCGCGGCCCATCGCCGGGAGGCGGCGTGATGAGCGCCCGCTGGATCGACGCCGCGCGTCGCCTCGCGGAAGGTGCGCCCGAGGAGGTCGGGGCGCTCTACGACGCCGACGCGCCGGAGGGCGACACGGCGCGCTGGCGGTGGTTCCTGCTGCTCGTGGAGGCAGGAGACGAGCCCCGCGCCTGCGGCGCCCTCGCGGGCGTCACCGACGAGGCGCTTCGAGCGCGGGGACGCGGGCTGCTGTCGGGCGCCGACGAACCCTTGATCGCCGCCGACGCTGACGACGCGCTGCCCTCTCGAATCGGAGAGGCCGGCGACGCCGACGCCGCGACCGTCGAGCTGTTCCTCCGGTGGTTCGGCGGACGCCGTGACCTCTACGCGCGCCAGTGGTGGGACGAGCGCCGACGGCGCGGCGGGTATCACCCCGTGGAGCAGCCGCTCACCCCCGCGGTCGCGCGCGCCCACCTCGACGGTCGCACCACGATCGGTCAGTACCTCCTGCACACCGACGGGACCTGCTCGTTCGGCGTGATCGACCTCGACCTCGGCGCCTCGACGCTGGCCGAGCTCCGCGCGCTCGATGGAGACGACGTCCCGGCGAGGGCGCACCCCGTCATGAACGCCTACGCTCGGCGCCTTCTCGAGGCCGCTGCGCGCCTCGGGTGCCCCATCTTCGCGGAGGACAGCGGCGGTCGCGGCGTACACCTCTGGGCGTTCTTCGCCCCGCGCCGCCCCGCGCGAGCCGTGCGATCGCTGCTCGCGCAGGTGGTGGCCGCCGCGGGCGCCCAACCCGCGGACGTCTCCGTCGAGCTCTTTCCCAAGCAGGACCGCCTGGGACCTCGGGGGCTCTCGAGCCTCGTGAAGCTCCCCCTGGGCTTGCACCAGGCCACCATGCGGCGCTGCGCCCTGCTCGATGGGCGCCTGGAGCTCATCGCCGATCCGAGAGGAGCGCTCTCCGCGCTGAGAGCCGTGCCGAGCGAGGTGGTCGACGCCGTGGTCGGCCGACAGGTCGTGGCGCTCCCGGCGCCCGAGCTCGGTCCGGCGCCCGCGGCGCGGCCGGCGCTCCCGGTGGTGTCGTCGCCCCGATCGCTCGCCGAGGCCCTGCGCGCCATTCCTCCGGGCGCCGAGGAGAAGGCGGCGTGCGAGCGCATGCTCACCGGCTGCGCGGCCCTCGCCGCCCTCGTCGACCGGGCGTACACGCGCCGACGCCTGGAAGCCGCGGAGGCTCGCGCCGTCGTGTACTCCCTCGGGCTGGTGGGGAGCGCGCCCGCCCTCGCGGAGCAGGTGCTCGCGACGGCGAACTGCGGTTCCAAGGAGCTGCTGCGCGTGCGCGCGGGGCTCCCCTCCCCCGTGGGGTGCGCCACGCTGCGGAGGCTCGCGCCCGAAGCCGCCGCGGGGTGCGCCTGCCCCGAGAAGGCCGTGCCGTACGCCACGCCGTGCCTCTTCGCGGTCGGAGCGCGCGCTCCCTCGCCGCCCATGCACGCGCCCTTCGCCGAGGCGCTCGAAGGGGCGCCCGACCCGGTGCAGGGCCCCTGGAGCGCGGTCGCCGAGTCGCTCGGTCGCATCGAGACGCGCCTCGAGGCGCTGGAGCGGAGGGACCGATGAACGAGGTCGTGTACATCACCCGCACGGGCGCGGTGCTGCGCCGCGAGGGCGCGAAGCTCCAGGTGTGGGCGGCGCGCACGCGTGAGGCCGAGTTCGCCGTCGAGGGCGTCGAGCAGGTGGTGCTCATCGGCGGCGTGACCGTTACGCCCGCGGCCATGGACCTCCTCCTGGAGCGCGGGATCGACACGGTGCTCCTGACGCAGCACGGACGCTTTCGCGGCAGGATCACCGCGGCGGGCACCGGGAACGTGCGCCTTCGCCTCGCCCAGTACGCGATGGCGTGCGACCCCGCGAAGACGCTCGACGCCGCGCGGCGCTTCGTGGCCGCCAAGGTTCACAACCAGCGGGTGATGCTCCTGCGTCACCTGCGACGTCACGGAGACGACGAGGTGGTCGAGGCCTCGGTGCGGGCGATGCGCGCCGCGCTCGAGCGCCTCGCGCTCTGCGACGACCTCGACACCCTGCGGGGCTGTGAAGGGAGCGCCGCGGCCGCGTACTTCCGCGCCTTCGGGCGGCTGCTCCGCGCGGAGGGGTTGCGCTTCGACGGTCGGAACCGTCGCCCTCCCGTCGATCCGGTGAACGCCCTCCTCTCCTTCGGCTACACGCTCCTCGCGAACGTCGTCGAGGCCGCGGTGGCGCGCGTGGGGCTCGACCCGTACCTCGGCGCGCTCCACGCCCCCGAGGCCGGGCGCCCCTCGCTGGTGTGCGACCTCATGGAGGAGTTTCGCGCCGCGATCGTCGACCCGCTCGTCGTGTCGGGCGTCAACCAGCGGGCGTTCAAGCCCGAGGACTTCGAAGACGCCGGGCCCGGCGAGCCCGTGGTGATGAAGCACGAGACCGTGCGCTGGCTCCTCACGCTCTTCGAGCGGCGCATGGCGCGCACGACGCCCTACGGCCGCGACGAGGCGCAGCGGGCGTGGCGCGACGTGATCGAGCAGCAGGCGCGCGCCTTCGCCCGTCACGTCGCGGGGCGCGAAGCCTACGAGGGCTATCGGATGCGGTGACACTTCGCAGGGGAGGACGACGATGTGGTTCGTGATCTGCTTCGACATCGCCGACGATCGGCGACGCTACAAGGCCGTGCGCGTGCTCGAGGGGTCGCGCGCCGTGCGGGTGCAGGAGTCTGTCTTCGAGGCGCCCTCGCTCGAGCCCGCCGCGTTCCTCCGGCTGCGCAGCCGACTGGAGCGCGAGCTCGACGCGGCCGAAGACAGCGTCCGCTACTACGCGCTGTGCGGCGCCTGCGCCGGACGCATGGAGCACCACGGCGTCGGCGTCGGCATCCTGCAGGGGCCGACGGGCTTCAAAGTACTGTGAGCCCGTGGTAGAAGCGTGCGGTGTCCTCGCGAATCGCCACGGCGAAGGGGGTCTGTGACAACAAGGAGACCGTCGCGGCGCGTCGACCGCCGCGAACAAGGGGTTTCGCGTGATGAACCGCGGAGCCCGAGCAGATCGCCACCCCCGGTGGTCAGCAGACCGTCGCATTTGGGGGTGGAACCCTGCGAAACCCTGCGATATTCACAGAAGAGGGTCCGATCGGACCGAGCCCCGATGAGGGGATTGAGACCCATTACCTTGTCAGTCGTGGCGAGTAGTCCACTTTCCGGTCCGATCGGACCGAGCCCCGATGAGGGGATTGAGACAGTACCCCACGTGCCGGTGTCGTAGACGATCCAGAGATCGTCCGATCGGACCGAG
>JAXLYG010000026.1:0-179711 GCA_046351535.1 Polyangiales bacterium | reverse complement strand
CTACCAAACCCGGGATTCTCGCCAAGAATCGTCTCGGGCGGATACGGTGGATTCATCCCTCGGAATTCATTCGGCCGCAGCCCGGATGCGCTCCCCGGATAGGCCCTCAGCGTGTACCCTTGCAACTCACCAAT
This sequence comes from Polyangiales bacterium, assembly GCA_046351535.1. Classification (GTDB taxonomy): domain Bacteria; phylum Myxococcota_A; class Polyangia; order Polyangiales; genus CAISKJ01. The sequence continues at coordinate 179,577 of JAXLYG010000026.1, read as the reverse complement.
GCCGAACACGACATCGTCGTAGCCGTCGCCGTTGAAGTCGTGAATCGTGCCGTAGCTGGTGTCGTTCGGCAGGTCGCGATGACGGATGCCTACCTCCCATGTGGCGCTGGTCCACGTCACGCTCCCATCTACGCCGAGCCCGTGAACTCGCCAGAAGGCCACGCCAGGCGGTAGCCGTTCCGCCGATCGCCACGAAGTCCCTGCCACCTCCTGCCGCATGAGCATTCGCGTGCAGGGGCGGTCGGCGCACACCTCGAGGCGGGCGCGCGTCACTCCCGCGGGCAACACCCATCGAAAGGTGGGGCGCTGCGAGGTGGCGCGAGAGCCTGACTGGGGCGCGATCAGACGGGGCACATCGATACGGGGGATGGGCCCGTCGGTGCCCAGCGTCGCGTCCATGCCGGCGTCGACTACGCCGCAGCGGCACGAGCCCCAGAGCGTGTCGTCACGGCAGGTGCGCGTTCCCGACAGGCCGTCGACACAGGTGCAAGACTCCGTCGTTCGCGGCGTGCACGGGGGCCCCGCATCCATCGGAAGCACCGTACGACAGGTCTCGTACACGTCGAGCGGCACCACCACATCGGGCAGCAGCACGATCGGAACATCGCCCGCGCTCGGGCACGTGACGACCTCAGGATCGGGGGCATCGAAGCGTGCATCGGGCGCTCCCCTGCCATCGTCAGCCACGATGTCCAACGCTCCCCCGTCGCTCGCGTCGGGAGCCACAGCGTCCGCATCGGGGGCCGCGGCGTCGGCGTTCGGGGCGTCGACGTTCACGTCCGGCGCGCTGGCGGTCGTGTCGCCGCACCCCGCGAAGGCGCAGATCGCGAGGAGGCAGAGGAGCAGCGCCGAGGTCATGCGTTCGAATGTGTAGCGCATGAGGTTCTCTACCTCGATTGACGTTATGCGGGCTCTGCGCGTGCTCCGCAGCGGTGGGTGTCGGCGAGGAGGGGCGTTGAGTTCCTTATCCGCCCGCTGATAGACGCCCTGAACCACGCCGCCCTGTCTGGTCCTGCTCCTTTGGCTTGCTGCTCCCGCCCGCAGCACACGCCCCAAGCGAGGCCGCAAGGGTCACCCGGCGACGCCTGGACGTTTCACAGCGGTCCGACCATGTCGAACATTCGCGCCGGTACGGCGGCCCCAGAGATCCGTGCGGCGGCTCCCGCGCTCACCCCGTCGCCCCGGCGCGCCCGCACGCAACTCCCGCCACTTCGCCGGAGATGCTCCCACCTCCTCCGGGTAACTCGCGGAGTTCCAAACCGATGGTCCCACCACCTCCCGCGAACTCGCTGAGTTGAAAATCGATGGTCGCACCGCCTCCTGGCAACTCGCGGAGTTCCAAACCGATGGTCCCACCACCTCCAACCAACTCGTCGCACTTCGCCGACGGCCAACGCAGGTCGTCGATGTCCACGCTTCATCCACGCGGCGACACCACGCGCTCCTCGCGCGAAGCGCCACCCCTCGCGCGCCTTGACGCGCCTCGATCGCGGAGCCACCGCGGGACCTTGCCTCGCACCTACCACGACAGTATGCGTGCTCGTCGTGCGGCAGGAGTGGACAGATCGCCCATGATGCGGGCTCTGCGCGTGCTCCGCGGCGGTGGGTGTCGGCGTGGAGGGGCGTTGAAATCCCGGCTCATGTTCCCTTCGAGGTGACAGACCCAAGCAGACGCCCGAGGAACCCGAGGACGTCATGCCGGAAGTTGTGCATGCCCTGGTAGAACGCGAGGTAGAGGTCGAGGCACCACTTGCTGAGTCCACGAAAGGGGCGGAGGTAGTTGCGGAGCCCGAGCCAGAAGCCCTCGATGGTGTTGGAGTGGACCTCTCGCACGCCGTCTCCGTCGTCGTCGCGCGCCCACTCCTTGCGTTTGTGATTGACCGAGAAGCGTGTGCGACCTCGATCGTCCAGGTCGTCGTACGCGTGCCATTCGTCGGTGTGAACCTCGGCGCCTGGCGCGGTCACGCGCAGCACCACGGGCTCGATCGCCTTCGCCGTGCTCCGGTAGGTCTGTCGCAGGAACACCAGACCTGACTCACGACCGATGACGCCGAGGATGGGAGGACGATCGTTGTCGAAGGTGCCGTGCCCGTTGAAGTGATGACCCCGGCGACGGGGCGGGTCCGCGGGGTCGGGGTGGCGCCGCCCCTTCTCCCCTGCGTTCTGGTACATCTCATCGGCCTCGACGACGCGGTCGGGAAGCGCGCAGGGGGGAAAAGCGTTCGAGGGCCATGCCCTGAACGCGGTGTCGGAGCTTGAGCAGGTTGCGTCTGCCGACACCGAGCTCCTGCGAGAGGTGGAGCGTCGTGACGCCCTGGCAGAAGCCACGCAAGATCATGATCAGGCGCGCGGGCGAGAAGCGCACGCCCTGGAGCGGCGTGTTGGTGAACACATTGAACACCTTACCGCAAGCGCGACAGCGGTAGTCCACCACGGGCTCGCGGTGGCGGTCGTGGGGCGCTTGATCGTCGGGAAGCTCGTGCCCCTCTGGGCAGCGCAGGCCCTCGGGGTGAAGCGCTTGGAGCAACAGGCGGTAGCACGCGGCCTCGTCCAACAGGTCGTCGATCGGGAACAGCATCGCCACCGATTCGTAGCCACGCCCGGAGCTCTGCGGAAGGTGGATTCACCCCGAAGGGAACATGAGCCGGTAGTCCAACGGCACGCAATGGCGAGCGCCACGTCGAGGATCGCCGAGATCCCCCGGACGTCACGCGTCGCGGGATTTGATTGCGCGCACGCATCGTCGAGACGTGGCGCGCGCAACGGGATGGCGTGGACACGACGCATCACCCTCGGTGCTCACGACGCGTCATCGCCCGTCGCGACGTCGTTACACCGAGAGCGTTTTTGCGCGGCGTACGGCGACCCACCACGCCCACGCGATCAGCACCGCCTGCAACGGCAGGCGCGCCCACAGCGCCCACGACGGCACGTGCTCGCCGCCGAGCGGAATGTCGTGCAGCGCCATGTTCACGTTGGCAGGAAACACCGCGACGTAGAGCGCGATGAGGCCGAAGCCCGCCGCGCGTCGCACCGCAGGCACCAGGATGCCCACACCGCCCGCGAGCTCGGCGACGCCGCTGATCCAGACCAGCCACAGGGGCTGCGGCAACCACGACGGGACCATCACCACGAAGGTGCCGGCGTCAGTGAAATGTTTGATGCCAGCCCCCACCATGAGGAGGGCGAGCACGACGCGCAGGATGGTCTCGAGCATGCGAAACCCTGAACCATCGCACGGACTGGATTCGATGTGCGAACGACCTCTCCGTGACGCTGTCACTCCGACCATGGAGCCACCGCGCGCCCTCGTGCTCGCCCTCTCGCTCGTCGCCTGCACACCTCGCACGGCCCCGTTTGTTGCGCCGCCTGCCGCGCCGTCTTCCGTCGCCCGTACGCCTCGCGCGGCCATCACGCCCGAGCAAGACCTCCGCGCGCGCGCCGCGGCCACGCGCTGTGTCGACGGCGCGCTCTCGCTCGTAACCCCGTCGGAGGCGCTCGTCGCGCGATGCCCGTGGGGCGATCCCGACTGCGAGGGAGAGGCTCCGATCGTCGTGCGCAACTGCGGGCGCACGCTCGCCAAGGTGCTCTCCGTCGCCGTCGAGGGCCTTCACCGCTCGGGCGTGCGAATGTTCTGGGACGCCGACCCCGACGCGATGCAGCCGCTCGCGCCCCGCACCGAGGTGCGTCTGTCGTTTCCGCTCGTCGCGCGGTTCGATCGGTTGAACGTGCGGATCGAGCTCGCCCGCGACGGCGCCCACGAGACGCTCGTCGCTTCGCCCCGGGTCCGTCGCCTCGCCGCGCTCTCGCCGGGCACGGGTGAACCCTTCGGGCACGAGGCGCCGGTCGTCCACGTGGCCTCGTCACCCGACGGTCGCTGGACGGTCGCGTGTCAGGCGCTCCACGACGACGATCGCGACGGCGCGCTCGGCGTCACCTTCGGGATGCACGGCGACACGGGCGGCGATCGGCTCAGGCCCTTCTTTCTCCGCGAGGGCGCACCCCCCGAGCCCATCGACGGATACCTCGGCGCCGATCCGACGGGGCGCTTCGTGGCCCTCTTGCGCGACCGACGCCTCGTGCTGCGCGACACCCTCCGCGGCGTCGACCGCACGCTCGATGCGGGCGAAGGGCCCGTGACCCGCGACGACGTCTCCTTCGATCGCGTCGGGCTGCGCATGGCCTACGTGCGTCGAGGCGCGCGCGCGGTGGTGATGGTGCGCGCGCTCGCGACAGAGACCGAGTCGATGATCGACCCCGGCGCAGGACGCCTCTGGCAGGCGTGGATCGACGAGGCCGGCGCCTGGGTGTCGCTTCGCATGATCGCGCGAGACGGCAACCACGACGGGCGGCTGAGCGCGCCCATGACGCTCACCACGCTCGCGTCGGGCGGGTGCCGCGGCCCGGTGACGTCGTTCTACCGCTCGCAGCACGTCATCGACCCCATCGAGACGCGCGTGGCGCCCTCGACCGGCGGCGCGGCGACGGTGGTGGCGGGCCTCCTGCGGCCGCTCGGTGACGCGCTTCTCGTTCGCGAGGCGACGGGCGCGCTCACGCTCCACGACCTGCGCGGCGCCACCACGGAGCTGGTGCCTGCGACGTGCGGCGCGGTGGTGCTCGATGGGTATGCACCGCGGCGACAGGTGTCGGTCCGCTGCCGCGGTGAGGAGCGCGGAGGCGTCGCGCCGCTGGAGGTGTACGAGCCCGACGTGCGACGCGTGACGGAGCTCGCGCTCCATGAGGCCGCGGTGTCAGAGGGTGACGCGCTCGGCGCGTCGTGGAGCACGGCCTTCTCGCAGCCCCTCCACGACGAAGGCCGGGTGTACTTCGTCGACCGCGCGCGGCGCGCCGTGAGAGACCTGCGCTTCGATCACGAGGTGCGCTGGCTCGCGGGCGAGCGGGCGCTGTTGTGGCATGACGAGGCGCCGCTCCTGTTCGACCTCGCGCGCGGAACGTTGACGCCGCTCCACCTCGCAGGAACGCCGTGGTACCCCGAGGGCCGAGGCGCGGTCGTGCGGTGGGGGCGTTCGCTCCTCGACCTGGAGCGGGGGGTGATGCTCGGCGAGGTGCACGGCGACGTGCTCACGACGACGGCCGATGGGCGCGCGCTCGTTCCCGCGACGCCCGGCGACGACCGCAGGGCGCCGCAGGGGCCGCTTCGGTGGGTGCGCGCCGCGTCGCCCTGATCGCTGGCGGGTCACACCGCGGTGTCGACGGCGGCACGCGAATCCGAGGTGGGCGCCGCCTGGGGGTTCCGGCTGCCCGCGTCGGTGACCGCACCTCGCACGATTCGCTGGGGCTTCTACGACGGCCTCGTGCTGGTCTACGACCGCGCGCAGGAGGGCCTTCGCAACGACAGCGTCATCGACCAGTACCCCATCGAGCGTTCAGCCAACCTCTGCGGCTCGGCCTCCTACTTCGCGTTCGCGCGGCGCGAGATGATCCAGGTCGTGTGGAATCGCCCGCTCGACGTGCCGATCGAAGACGCGCGCGGCGCCTCCGTCGACGCGCAGACGCTCAACGTCTCGCCCTCCCCCGGAACGCGCTTCGCGCCGACGGTGACGTGCCGCGAGGGTCCCTGCGGAGACCCCATCACGCCCGACGAACACATCGTGCGCCTGGTGAACTACCTGACGATGATCGCCACGGACTCGACAGGCGAGGGGCGCAGCCTCGTCGTTCGCACCGAGTTCATTCGAAACTGACGCGACGTCCGCGCTCCCACGCGCGCGATCGCCGGTGCGACGCGAGCCGCGCGCGACGCGTCGCCACGGCGCCACCGCGCGGAACCGACGACGCGGCTACTGGCTTCGATGCGAGGCGACGCGCCAGCGCGTCATCCACGACGCCATGGATGGATCGGACGAGGGCTTGAGGGCGTTGAGGTCCATCTTGCCGGTCGTGGCGACGTAGGTCAGCCAGACGAAGCCCTTCGTCTTGGGCTTCAGCATCTTCTCGGCCTCGTCGAGGTTCGCGGGGTTCTCGCCGGGGCGGGCCTTCTTCGCCTCGTCAAGAACGGCCTGGTCGTCCTTCTTGATCTGCGCCTGCGCCCGCGCGATGTTGGCCTCGTCTTCGGCGACGGGCCTTTGCACGTTCGCCTGCTCGTAGTCGTCGGCGCCCTTCGTGGCGTCGGGCAGGTTGTCGTACTGCTTGTCGTTCCAGCGAGACTGCGAGCGGACCTCGTCGGCGTGCTTCTGCCACCCGCGGATCTTCTGCTTCAAGGTGTCGCGGTCGTTGCCGAGGTCGCTCACGCGGCGGTAGCTGTAGCCCTCGGGGGGCTGCTCCCGCGTGACGCTGTCGACGCGCACGGCGCCGCCGCCGAAGCGGCCCGCGTTGCCCGACACGTACCAGATCTTCTGCGCGGGCCCCGTGCGCGGATCGGCCTTGATGACGGTCGCGATGTGCCCGGAGAGCGGGCTCGAGTGGCCCACGACGCGGATGTAGTCGCCGGGCGTGAGCTCCACCGAGCTGAGGGCCTCGCCGGTCACGTTGGCCCTGGTCTTCGTCGCCCAGGCGCCCTGCGGATCGCCGCCGTCCTTCATGTACATCCTCTGCTTTTCGAGCACCTTCTGGATGGGGATGGAGCTCGCCGGCGCGCACCACGCGGCCGCGCCCGCCGTGCCGAAGAACGTGCTGCTGTCGGTCATGAGGACGCCGCCCGTTCGACGGATCGCGGTGTTCATCCGGCTGATCGCCGCCTGGTTGTCCTCCGCCTTGCCGAGGAAGCGGAACAGGTACTCGACGTTCGCGACGACGGGGCTCATCCCCCACTGCGTCCCGACCTTCCACATGGCGTAGCGGTAGAGGAGCTTGTGCGCCGCCTCGTGCTCGTCGCTCCACAGCACCGCGGCCGAGAGCTTGTCTTGGAGGTCCGAGAACCACCGCGCCCAGCCCTCGACCGCGCCTCCGTCGCTGTCACCGCCCGTCGACGACCCCGTGCGCGCGAAGGCCGGCGTCTGCGCGTCGACCGCGGCGAGGGCGGCCTTGCCCTTCGTCTCGAAGTCCCCTTCGCTCGTCGGCGTGTCCGAGGGCGCGGGGTCTTCGTAGTACTTCATCTCGCTCACGACCTCGCTCACGTCCCACCTCCCGACTCGAGCGCGATGTGGCCCGCACGCAGCGTGATCTTCTTCTTCGCGCAGATCTCCACCTCGTCGCCGTCGCCCGAGATCCTGATCCGCGTGCCCGTCCCGGCGATCTGCACGACGATGTCCCGCCCGCCGCTCTCCAGGGTGATCGCCTCGGGCGTGAACGACAGGCTGTCTTCGTCGCGCATGAGCGTGAGCTCCTTCAGGGTGTCGCGCGATCCCCCGAGCCGCATGGCGTCGGCCGTGATGAAGTACCCCGTGTTGAGGTTGCCCGGCTTCGAGATGTCGCCCACGAGGAGGTTGGCCGACTCGCCGACGTTGACCACGTACTCGCCCTCGACCTTGAGCTCGTCGTGGCGCTCCACGTAGGTCGTGCGGTCTTTGATCTCGACGTGCTCCCGCCCGTGCACCTGCGTGAGCTGGTTGCCGTGCACCTCGCTCGAGTTGGTGAACCGCCCGTCGTCGTCGTCGGGCGGCTCGTGGCCCGCGGGCGGCGGCGGCTTCGGCTGCACGACGGTCGAGAGCCCGCCCGTGATGATCCGGGTCTCGCCGCGCTGAACGGTCAGCGTGCGGTGTCCGTGGATGGTCACGGTCTCGTCGCGCACCACGGTCCGCGTGCGCGACCCCTCGACGACGCTCTCCTGATCCGCGAGCACGCTCTCGTGGTCGCTCTGCTCGACCGTCGTGAAGCGGTCGCGGCCCACGTTCACGCGCTGCACGCACGCGATGTTGGCGATCTGGTTCTGACCGATGTTGATGTGCTCGTCTTCGCCCGTCTTGATCGTGTGGCGTCGGCGCACGACCTCGTCGAGGTCTCGCTGGGCGTGCACGAACACCTGCTCGTGGCCCTTGAGGTCTTCGAAGCGCAGCTCGTTGTAGCCGTCGCCGCCGAGGGAGCTGTTGCTCTTGATGGTGCTGCGGGTCCTCTCGCTGGGGAGCTCGTAGGGCGGGCGGTTCACGCCGTTGTACACGCACCCGGTCACCAGGGGGTGATCGGGGTCGCCTTCGAGGAAGGTGACCACCACCTCCATGCCCACGCGGGGGATGAACTGGAAGCCCCAGCCCCCCCCCGCCCAGCTCTGCGAGACGCGGATCCGACACGAGCTGCGCGCGTCGCGTCGTCCCTTGCGATCCCAGTGAAACTGCACCTTGATGCGCCCGTGGGCGTCGACGTCGATCTCCTCGCCCTCGGCGCCCGTCACGACGGCGGTCTGCGTCGCAAGGATCATCGGCCGCGGGGTCTTGCGCGGCGGCACGTACGGCGCGCTCGTGGTGACGCAGTAGAACGCGTTGCGGTACCGCGCGTCGCCGTGCGCGCGGCTCTGCGCGTCGGTCGACGTGAGCAGCTCCTCGGGCGCGCGGAGGACGTGCTCGACGTGGGTGATGAGGTACCGCTGATCGAGGTCGCCGTGCTCGTGCCCCACGAGTTCGAACGCGCGCCCGGGCATGAAGCCCGTGACGTTGCTCATGCCCGCGCCGACCCCCTCGGCGGAGTGCTCCTCGCCGTGGCGCACCTCGGCGCGGCGCGCGCCGTCGTGGGGGCCGTACGTGAGCGAGTCGTCTTCGTAGGGGCCGCGCGTGAAGCGGGCGGGGTACTCGTAGCGCGGCCGCGGTCCGTGGTCGCCGCGGGGGTGACCGCGGGTCATGTCGAGCTCGGCGAGGGGGTGGGTGAAATCGTAGTCGCGCCCGGTGAAGCCCGTCGAGCGGAGCTCGCTCGCGAACTCGAGGCGCTGCACCACCTCGACGGGCGCTCGCTCCGACTGCGGCGGCGAGAAGGGCACCGCGCGCCGATCGATCGTGGGACAGAGCACGTAGGTGCCCCCGTCGGTGAGCACCGCCACCTCCGCGTCTCCGTCGTGGCGAAAGTAGAGGACGATCCCTTCTTCCTCCAGGAGGCGAAGCACGAAGGCGAGGTCGGTCTCGCGGTACTGCACGCAGTACTCGCGCTGCGGATAGTCGCGCCGCACCTCGACGACGGGCGCCCCGAGGCGCGCCTCTTCGAAGACCGCCTTCACGATCTCGATCGTGTCGAGCTGCTGGTAGATGCGACTGTCGACCCGCTGCGAGAGGGCCCACATCGCGGGCGCCATCACCACCCGCGCGCGTCGAAAGCCCCCCCACGAGTCGAGGCGCGTGACGCGACGCACGACGCCGCACACGCGACGCGTGCGAGGGCCGCGCCCGATCTCGATCGCGGCCGGCGCGCCGAGCAGGGCGGCGAAGTCCGCGGCGACGTCGGCCGTGCAGAGGTCGACGACGGCCTCGTAGAGCTCGCCGATCGCCTCTCGGACGGTCGCCTCGACGATGCGCACGCCGGCGCCTCCGAGGGCCGCGGCCTCGAAGGCGAAGGTGGCCTCGGGCGCCGGCTCGCGGGTGGGGCGCGAGACGATGAACTCCGTCGTGCTGCCGAAGGTGGCCGCGTCGACGGGTGGAGGGTTGGTGACGTCGGGCCTGTCCGAACCGGTGCTCACGCGATACCCATGTGCTTCGGGCCGCGAGGAGATGACGACGCACAGCGATCGTCAAGGTCTTCGACGCGCGAGCCTCGCATCGACACGGCGGCCACGACGCGAGGCCCTGTCTCGCGGCGGATGTCCCACCCCGTGCGCTCGACTTGAGATCGCTGGAGTCGCCCGCAGCCTTCGCGCGTGACGCGCGGCACGTTCGACCGCACCCCTCTTGGAACTCCTCGATCACGGCGCGCTCCCCCCGTTCCTTCTTCGCGCCTTCGGGCAGCGTCCCTTTCGCGCGGGGCGCAACCTCGATCGCGAGCAGGTCGCGCGCTCCTCCGACGGCGCGACGCTGTGGTACGCCGAGGGCCTCGGCCTCGCGGAGGAGTGCACCCGCGACGGCCTCGCGCGCAGGGTCACGCAGCCCGTGTCGACACGCGTGCTCAACCGCGTCGCGCGAACCTCCGACGACCTGCTCCTGCTCGTGGGGCGGATAGGTAGTCCAACGGCACGCAATGGCGAGCGCCACGTCGGGGATCGCCGAGGCGAGTTCGCAGTCTGCGCGATCTGTCCACGGCTGCTGCGCGACGAGCAGGCATCCTGTCGTGGCATCGCACGCTCCGCCGCGCGACCCGCGCGAACGAGGCGCGCAAGCACGTGCGCCGCGGCGACCGCGGTGGCCGTATCGGACGCCGCGAGGTTCGCGGTGAGCGTCGCGACGCTGGCCGCGGGGTCGGCGCGCATTGCCTCCGGCGTCAGGGCGTGGAGCGCGTCCCTCGCGGCGGTCGGGAGATCGATCCATCGCAGCGGATCGGCCCACGCCGCGCGACACAGCCCGCGCGTCGCGCGATCGCTGCGCGGTGGTGGCGTCGTTCGTATCGTGAAAGCCCGCTCCGCGTGACCGTTTCGATACGGTGAGGGGCGCTCCGGCCGCGTGCGCCCGCCTTCACCTCCCAGCACACACCGTTGGAACGGCGCACCCCTCCCTGTACGATCCGCGCCCATGTCGAAGCTCGCCCGTGATCTCCTCCTGACGTGCCTCCTCGCCGCCGCGGTGCCCGCGTGCAGCGCGCGCTCCTCCGGCTCGACGGGGCCCTCGGGCGGCTGTACGCCCGGCGCGACCGAGGGCTGCGCGTGCCCCGGCGGGCTCGCCGGTGTGCACTTCTGTCAGACCGACCTCACCTTCACGGCCTGCGTGTGCTCCGGGGCCGACGCCGGCTTCGACGTCCCCTCGTTCGACGTGGCGCCGGGCGTCGACGTCGCCACGCCCGACGTCGCCCCGCCCGACGTCGCACCCGTCGACGTCGCGCCCGTCGACGCGCCCGCGACATATCCGCCGGGCCCCTACGGTTCGGCCGTGTGCCGACGCTTCCAGCCCTTTCGCCTCGACGTCTGCGACGGCACGACGTGGGACTTCGCGGGAGACGACTTCTTCTCCTCGAACGCCACGGTGCTGCTCTTCGACGCGGCCTGGTCTGTCCCGTCGCAGTCGCAGACCAGGCAGATCGACACCGCGCTGGGCCCCTACCAGGCGCGCGGCGTCCGGGTGGTGCAGGTGCTCGTGCAGGGCACCGATCGGGCGGCCATCACCCCGTCGTCCTGCGCCGCCTGGCGCAGCCGCTACGGGCTCACCATCCCGGTGCTCATGGACCCGTCGCAGACGCTCGCGGCGTACTACCCGTCGCAGGCCTTCCCCGCGGCGCTCATCGTCGACCGCAACGGCGTGATCCGCTACCGCGCGTACGGCGCCGACTCGGGGCTCTCGTCGGTGCGCGCAGCGCTCGACGTGGTGTTCAACGAGCCGGGCACCTGCACCCCGTAGGGGTCTCGCAGCACGGCGAAAGCCGACGGCGCGCGTCGCACGGCGGAGCGGTTCGAAGGAACGATGCGCCGGTCGGTGTCACCCGACTCCGCGATCTACGGTTCCTCGCTCGCGGTGAGTGTCACCCGGGCTCCCGGTCTGAAGTGTTACCTACGTTCCCGGTTGCACACTCCCGCAAGCCCGCCCTCGCGACGCACTACTCCCGCCTGACCCGCCCGGGGGGCGGATAGCTAGTCCAACGGCACGCAATGGCGAGCGCCACGTCGGGGATCACCGAGGCGAGTTCGCGGTCTGCGCAACCTATCCACTCCTGCGGCATGACGAGCAGGCATACTGTCGTGGTGTGCTGCGGCGCATCGACGGGTACTCTTCACTGCGCGGCGAGGGTTGGGATCCCATCGCCGACGAGTGGCAGATCGAGGAGCGCCTCGAGCTCGACGGCGACGGCCTCTGCGCGCGCTCCGTGGGCGGCGGCGAGTCGCGCGACGAGTCGGCCTTCGCACGGCGCGGCCCCGAGCGCGACCTCGTGCGCAGCTTCGCCCTCACCAGCGACGGAGGCGTCGTCACGGGCAGCGCGTGGCGCGGCCGACAGCGCCTCGGGATGCGCTGCGAGCGCGTCGAGCGAGCCCGCGCCGCGGCGAGGGAAGGCGTGCGAGGAATACGCTGCGTATCTCGAGCACGCCTGACCGCTGCGTCGGGGCGCGCAGCAGGTGTACGCGGGCCTTCTCAGAGGTGGCGCGTCTCGGCGGGGGGGTTCCACCAGTTGTCGTGGAGGCCGTCGTAGAAGGTCACGGGCGCGGCGAGGAGCTCGTCGGGCGCCACGTCGTCGAGCGCCGCGACGCTCACGCTCACGTAGGCCTTCGGGTTCCAGTCGGCCACGGGGGCGTGGCGAAAGGTGAGCGCGCCGCAGGTGGCGCAGAAGCGCCCCGTCGGGTCGAAGGCGTCGGCGCCCGTGAGCACGCGAAACTGCTCGGGCGCGGCCTTCACCGACCACCATCGGCGCTTCCAGCAGCTCGTGCAGTTGCACTTGTGGGTGCCCGTTGAGAAATCGATCTCGGCCTCGAAGGTGATGCGCTTGCAGTAACAGCTTCCGTGAAACGTCTTCGTGCTCATCGCGGGTGTCTCCTGTGTCTCCGACCGCAGGCCTACTGTGCGACACGTTGCGGACAGATTCTGTCCTCGATAATGAACCACTCATGCTTTCGACCTCCGCGCGGCTCCTCGCTCTCCTGTCGCTGCTGCAGTCGCAGCGCGAGTGGCCCGGCGCCGCGCTCGCCGAGCGCATGGAGGTCGACGTGCGCACGCTGCGCCGCGACGTCGATCGCCTCCGCGAGCTCGGCTACGCCGTCGTCTCGTCGGCGGGCCCGGGCGGCGGGTATCGCCTCGACCGCGGGAGCGCCACGCCGCCGCTCCTCTTCACCGACGACGAGGCCATCGCGGTGGCCCTCGCGCTCACCGAGACGGCGGGCACGCTCGACGGCGCGCGCGACGCGGCGCTCGGCGCCCTCGCCCGCATGGATCGCCTGCTGCCGCCGCGCCTCCGCCGCCGCCTCGCCGCGCTGGAGCGCGCGACCACGCACCTCGAGGGCCCGCGGCCCCGCACGGCCTTTCGCACCCTCGCCACGCTCGCCGCGGCGGTGCTCGAGCACCGGGTGCTGAGCTTCGGCTACATCGACGCGCAGGCCCGACGCACGCGCCGCGAGGTCGAGCCGCTGCGCCTCGTGCACACGCGCGGGCTCTACTACCTCGTCGTGTGGGACCGCGACCGCGCCGCGCTGCGGACCTTTCGCGTCGACCGCATCGACGGGCGCAGCGTGGCGCTCTCCGACGAGCGCGCAACGCCGCGCGTCTCGGGCGCCGAGCTCGACGCGTGGATCGTGCAGGCCGTCGACGGGCCGCGCGCCGCGGTGGTGGGCGAGGTGGCCATCGACGGGCGCTACGAAGACCTCGCGCCGGCGCTCCCGCGGTGGCTCGGCGAGCTCTCTCCGCTGGGCGCGACGCGCACGCGCCTCGTGCTGCGGGCCGACTCGCTCGTCGCCCTCGTCGGCCTCGTCGTGTACGTGGGGCGCGACGTGGAGATCCTCTCGCCCCCGGCGCTCGCCGAGGCCTTCGCGACCGTGGGCGCGCGCCTCTGCCGCGCCGCGGAGGCGGCCTCCATGGGGTGACCGCCGGATTGCAATTTCCGTAAGCGCGTTTACGGTCGCCGTAACCGAAGCCGGGGGCGCGCGAGGGCGCGACGAGCGCGCTGCGTGGCGATCGATCCGTGGGCGGAGCGGCGGCGCGTGTTAGGGTTGCGGATACGTAGTCCAACGGCACGCAATGGCGAGCGCCACGTCGGGGATCGCCGAGGCGAGTTCGCGGTCTGGGCGATCTGTGCACTCCTGCAGCACGACGAGCAGGCATACCTCGGTCGCATGACCGTTGAGACGTGTCTGTTCGAAGCGTTTCACGAGGCCCCTTCGCGCGACGACGTGATCGAGTGCATCCGCAAGCTCCTCAACCACCGTCGCGCACGCAAGCTCAGTCATCCCAAGGCCGCGGCGCGGACGTGGCTGCTCTGCGGCGGAAGTCCCGACGCGGCCATGGCGACGCTCCACGCGACGCCGATGCTCGGCTGGCCCAGGGGCTTCTACGACCTTGGCGATGTGCTCCCGCTGGTGTTCGTCGTGCTCTCGGAGCTGCCCGACGACGACGACACGCTCCCGCTCCGCGTCATGGGCGCAGGAACCTCCCTGCGTCGCGCGTTGCGTCGGCTCCGTCAGCGATACCGCGCGCTGCCCGAAGGCCCCGCCCTCTTCGCCACGGAGGTAAATGTTTTTCTCACCGCTCGAAAGCGCGGCGCCGATCTCTCGGAGGCACTCATGGTCGATCTCACCGAAGCCTACGAATACATGCGCACCCAGCATGAGGCGAGACTCCGACAGGGGCTCCAACAGGGACGCCTCGAAGGCACCCTCGCGCCGCTCACGCACCCGTGCGAACGCAAGCTCGCGCGCCCCCTCACGGAGACCGAGCGCGACGGGCTCCTGCGACGCGTCGAACGCGACGGCGCGAACCCCGCGAGCGATGCAGTGCTCGACCTCGGGCCCGTCGACCTGGCCGCGTGGCTCCGCGACGAGTGAGCCGCGTCGACCGCATGGCGGGCAGCGCGGAAGCATCGGCGGTAGAGGGGGGGCTTCTGCGTGCGCGCAAACGCCCGCACCCCCGCGAACGTCGCGGGCGTCCCCTGCTGCACCGGGCGAGCTCATGCTCGCCGGTCCGCGCTTCGTTTCGAAGCGTTCCGAGTCTTCCGCAGCGAGCGCTGAGCCTCCCGCGGTGACCTCTGAACCTCGATGGCCCCACGCAGCCCCGTCGACACCGAGCGCCGACGCTTCGGGTGCCTCCGTTGAGCGCCCTGAGCGCCTGGCGACGCGTCCGAGGTGAGCCTGTGACGCGTTCACCCCCCTCCACGGTGGCGCTCACCCCCGAACGCTGCGTGCGTACACCCCGCCGCAGAAGGTCACCGCCCGCATAGTCGCGCGACGACGCCGGATGTTTGTATCCTCGCGCCCCTCCGCCCATGACATCGACCTCGCTTCGACTCGGACTCCTCCTCTCGCTCGCGGCGTGCTCCACGGAGCCCACGCGCTTCGTGTTCAACCCCGACGCGTCGACACCGCGCGACGTCGTCGCGATGGACGCCGTCAGCGACACGGGCCCGCGCATGTGCGTCCCCGGCCGCTGGTACTGCGACGGCTCACAGCGCGCGTTCCGCTGCGACGCCGATGGCACCGAGGTCGCGTCGGAGCGCTGCACCGGCGGCGCGCGCTGCGTGGGCGGCGCGCTCTCGTGCGGCGTGTGCTCGCCGGGCACCGTGCGCTGCAACCCCGCGAACCCCGACGCCCCGCAGCTCTGCACGCCCGACGGACGCGCGTGGGAAGACCACCTCCCCTGCGACGGACCCTCGGGTGAGCGCTGCGTCGACGGCGTGTGTCAGCGCAACTGCGCCGTCGAATCATCGACCCTGAACTCGTACCTCGGCTGCGAGTACTGGGCGACGCCCACGGCGAGCGCCGGCCTCGACTACCGCTTCTCGTACGCCGTCGTGCTCGCCAACCCGGGCACGCACGAGGCCCACGTCACCGTCACCGGCGGGCGCCTCGGCTCGATGATCGAGCGCACCGTCGCCGCGGGCTCCGTCGAGCGCATCGACCTCCCGTGGATCGACGTGCTCAAGGGGAGCACGCCCGCGTGTCACCCGCTCCCGCTCGGCCTCGACTGCGCGTCGCGCTCGGCCTTCGGTCGCCTCGCCGCGCACGAGGGCGCGTACCGCGTGGTCTCAGACTCGCCCCTCGCGGCCTACCAGTTCAACCCGCTCGAGTACCGCACGGGCACCGGCAGCGCGCTCACGTACTCGTTCACGGCCGACGCTTCGTTGCTCCTGCCGCAAGGCGTTCTGAGCGATCCGCGCAACCAGGAGTACCTGGTCATGACGCGGCCCAACTGGTCGCGCGACGGCATCAGCACGCCCTACGGAGCCTTCATCGCCATCGTGGGCGGCGGGCCCTACGTCACGCCCGACGGCGGCGAGCTGGTCACCGTCTCCGTCGACACGCGCGCCACCGTCGGAGACCCCAACAACCGCTTCAGGGAGCTTCCGCCGGGCCACTACACCTTCACGCTCAACCGCGGCGAGGTGCTTCAGCTCGTGGGCACGCGCAACAACGAAGACCTCACCGGCTCGCTCGTGCGCGCCAACGGACCCATCGCGGTCTTCTCGGGTCACGACTGCACCTACGTGCCGCGCGACAGGCCCGCGTGCGATCACCTCGAAGAGCAGCTCCTCCCCTCGGCCACGTGGGGACGCCGCTACGCCGTGACCTTTCTCCGCGACCGCGTGGCCGACCCCAACGAGGCCTCGGTCATTCGCATCATGTCGCAGGCCGACGGCAATCACCTGAGCTTCGAGGGCATCGGGGCGCCCACGACCTGCACCGGCGCGCTCGGGCGCGGGCAGTTCTGCGAGTTCAGCTCCAACGAGAACTTCGTCGTGACGGGCGAGCAGCCCATCCTCGTGACGCAGTTCATGATCGGTCAGGGGACGTCGCCGCTCTGCACGACCATCGCAGGCGTTCCTCCGCCTGATCGTGATGAGTGCGTGGGCGACCCCGCGATGGTGCTCGAGGTGCCCATCGAGCAGTTCCGCAACCGCTACGACGTGCTCATTCCGAGCACGTACCGGCTCAACTACGTCAACGTCACGGCCCCGACGGGCGCCGAGGTCACGCTCGACGGCAACGACCTCGACCCGGCGCGCGTGCGCGGACCGTTCCCCGTGGGCGCAGGGCTCGAAGTGCGCGTGGTGCAGGTCGACGGCGGCGCCCACACGCTCGCCACGCGCGACGGGAGGCCCTTCGGCGCGAAGGTCTACGGCGTCGCGGCCTACACTTCGTATATGTACCCGGGCGGGTTGAACCTCTCGCCGATCAATCCTCCCGGCTGATCGCCCCCTCCCCGTCCCTCCCCCGTGAAACGGGGGAGGGTTCGCTCGTCGACTGCCATGCCCTCACCCCGCCCTCTCCCGGCAGAGCCGGGAGAGTCCTCGCGTGCCAGGCAGAGCCGGGAGAGGGAGTCCGTCACCGCGCGCAGCGGTCGCAACGCGCAGCAAGCACAGCCCGCGACGAGCGCCTCGCGCAGCAAGCACAGCCCGCGACGAGCGCCTCGCGCAGCAAGCACGCAACGCGAGAGTGCGTGTGCGTCCAGCGGCGGCTCGCCACCTGACGATGTGCCTCTTCGTAGCGCTCCCTCTCCCGGCTCTGCCGGGAGAGGGCGGGGTGAGGGCATGGCAGTCGACGAAGGCACCCTCCCCCGTTTCACGGGGGAGGGACGGGGAGGGGCCGCACCTCCCGCCGCCGCGGTGATACCTTCCGCGGCCTCAACGTTTTCGCGAGGTGAACCGCCGATGACCACGAAGCCCCTCCCTCACCCCACCTCCGAGCGCGTGATCGCCGACCTTCGCGAGCTCGCGAAGCGCACCTCCACGGATCGCGGCGCGCAGCGCGTCGCGTGGGGACCCGTGTGGCGCGAGGCGCGCGCGTGGTTCGCAGAGACCATCAAGCGCGACCTCGGACTGCCCATCGAGACCGATCCCGCGGGCAACAACTGGGTCACGCTCCCTGGCGCATCGAAGCAGAGCGTGGTCTTCGGGAGCCACATCGACTCGGTGCCCGGCGGAGGCTGGCTCGACGGCGCGCTCGGCGTCGTCGCAGGCATCGAAGCCCTCCGCCGTCACGCCGCCGCGGGAACGCCTCCGGTCACCCTCCACCTCGTCGACTGGGCCGATGAAGAGGGCGCGCGCTTCGGCAGGAGCCTCCAGGGCAGCGCGGCTTCGGCGGGCACCCTCGACGCCGAGAAGGAGCTCGCGCACCTCGTCGATCGCGCGGGCGTGAAGCTCCCCGACGCGCTGCGAGAGAACAACGTCGAGCTGTCGCGCATGCGCGAGGCCAACGCGTGGCTCAAGGCGCGCGATCCCCGCGCCTATCTCGAGCTTCACATCGAGCAGGGCCCCGTGCTCGAAGCGATGAAGAAGCCCGTGGGCGTCGTGCTCGGGACGATGGGCGTCGAGCGCCACACGGTGCGCTTCGAAGGCCAGGCCGTACACGCCGGGGCGACGCCGATTCCGCTGCGACGTGACGCGTTCCTCGCGGCGGCGGAGTTCGCGCTCGCGTGCCGAGACATCGCGATCGCCCACTCGGGGCGGACGCCCAAGACCCGCGTCGTGGCGACCTGCGGCGTGGTGAAGGTCGAGCCGGGCTTCGTCACGGCCGTCTCGGGCGCGACGGAGATCTCGCTCGATCTGCGCGCGCTCGACGCCGACGTGCTCGCGAAGATGCAGAAGGCGGCGGAGAAGGCGTCACGCGCGGCGGCGAAGAAGAACCGCTGCGAGGTGAGCTGGAGCCCGCTCCTCTCGATCGCGCCGAGGCCCTTCGACAAGACGCTCCTGAAGCTCTGCGCCGAGTGCGTGACGGAGGTCTCGGGCGAGGCGCCGAAGCTCCCCTCGGGTCCCCTCCACGACGCGGCCGAGATGGCGGGCATCATGCCCACGGTGATGATCTTCGCGCAGTCGTCGCCGGGCATCTCGCACACGCGCTTCGAAGACACGCCGATCCCGCACCTCGACAAGTCGATCCGCGCCTTCCTGCGCCTCGTCGAGCGCACCGTCGAGCAGGTCGCGGAGTAGCCGCGCCGCGCGGTCAGGGCACGCTGCCCGTGAAGCTCGCGCTCGACGTCGCGAGGTCGGGCGGCGTGATCGTCACGCGCGCCGCGGCGACGTAGCCCGACGCGGTCCCCCGCCAGATCGTGAGCTGCGCGGCGCCGCGGGTGTACTCACCGAGCTCCGCGCGTCCGTCGCCGTCGAGGTCGCCGAGCGCGTGCTGCGCGAAGCTGCGAGACGCGAGCGCGGGCATCACGACGGGCGTCTCGGAGAGCCCGCCGACGCCCCCGCGGTAGAGCGACCGCTCATACGCGCCGCCAGCGCAGGGCGTACCCGAGAGGCAGGTCCCGTAGAGGATCACGTCGGCCGCGCCGTCGCCGTCGGCGTCTCCGACGGGGAGAAAGTCGGTCGTGCCGTTGAAGGACACAGGCCGCCCATCGCGCGTTCGCGGCGCCCACGGGGCCGCAGCGCCGAAGTCGCCCCCGCCCGCGAAGAGCGAGAGCGCCCCGGCGCCCGCGAAACTCAGGAGCACGAGGTCGTTGCAGCCGTCGCGCGTCACGTCTCCGACGGCGTCGAGGTAGGGTCCGACGCGGTTCGAAACGTCGGTGTAGAGCACACGGCGCCCCGCCGCGCTGTAGAGGATTCCGGCGCCGTCGGTGGCGACCGCGGGTCGCCGCGGCCGTCGCCGTCGAGGTCGCCCGCGCCACGCGCGAAGACCGAGGCGTACGCGCCTCCGGCGCCGCCTTCGAGGGGCTGCGAGGTCTGCGCGACGAAGGTCCCGTCGGCGGCGCGCGCGAACACGAAGGCGCCGCGCCCGGCGGTGAGCGTGACCACGAAGGCGCCCGCGGCGTTCGCGTACGTCCCCGCGAAGCGCGCGTCGTCGGGAAAGTTGTCGCCGTAGCCCGCCGGAGCCACGACGCGCTGCAGCGACGGCGCGACGCCCGCCCGCATTCCCGACGCGATGAAGAGCTCTCCCGCGCGATAGGGCGAGCCGGGCAGGTCTGGCGAGGTCTGCGCGGAGCGTCGCGCGATGGCGAGCTCGGAGGCCCCGTCACCATCGAGGTCCCCGAGGCAGCTCAGCGCAGCGGTCTCCGCCGTGACGCCCGACGGAAAGGGGATCGTGAGCCCCGGCGCGGCCGGGATCGCGCCGCGCGCGCCGTAGTACAGCCGCACGCCGCCGCGCGTGACGATGGCGAAGTCGCCGAGCCCGTCGCCGTTGAAATCGGGGACGCGCTCGCGGACACAGCGTCCAGCCGGGGGCTGTGCGTCGGGAACTTCGAAGGTCTCGTCGCGGAGCCCCGTGCGCGAGCCGCAGCCGACTGCGACGAGGAGCGACGCGACGAGGAGAGCGCGGACGATCACAGGCGCGCGGCGCGCGGAGGTCACGAAGAGCATCGTTGTGCCGCCGACGGTATCGAAGCGAGCGGGCGCACACCACCCGCTCCCTCGCGTCACAGCAAGCCCATCGCACGGAGCTCGTCGGCCACGGGCGCGCCCTCGCCATCGGGCGCCTCGCCGTGAAGGAGCCTCGCCACCAGCGGCGTCACGGGCCCCGTCATGCAGCGCCCCTGAACGGCCGCGTAGAGCGTCGGCGCGTCTCCGTCGAGCACCGCGCACCACCCGCCAGGGACGCGTCGAAACGCCTGTGGAACCGTGAAATCGGGCTCCGGGCACACGGTCAACGCGCGCGCCACCGCGGCCATCAGGGCGCGCTCCCGCGCCGACGCGTCGCCGATGTTCTCTCGCGCGCACCACGACGCGAAGGCCTCTTCGACGCAGGGCCCGAGGCCCGCGCGGCCGACGGCGCGATGCGCTTCGAACGCCTCGGAGGCCACGAAGCCTTCGACCAGCCGCGCGTGGTCGCGGTCGTCGGGGTGCGCGCGCGTCCACGCGGCGACGGCCTCCGAGAAGGTCTCTGCGAGCGTGGTGCCGCCACGGTGCGACGCCCGCCACACGCGCTCACGGAGCATGGCGGCCATCCCTTCGAGCTGCGTCATGTCGACGCCCGCGAGGGCCTCCGCGTCGTCGGCGTCGAGCGAGAACACGGCCTCGCCCGCGGCGAAGCGGCGCCGCAGGTCGCCGTCGTGCAGCAGCCGATCGAGGGCGTGGTCGAGCGTACGGATCACGGCGCGCTCCACCGCGCGACGCGCGACGCGAGGGCCTCGAAGCCGCTGCGGCACTCGGGCGAGAGCGCGCCGTCGGCGGCCACGCGCGGGTCTTCGTAGGTGACCACGCGGAGCGCCGGGCACAGCGGGAGGAGCCGCTCGAGGAGCGCGAGCTGCGCGTCGAGGAGCGCGCCGTGGTGCGCGTCGAGGAAGCGCCCTCCCTCGATGGAGCACCCGGACATGTGGACCTCGATGCAGTGCGCGAGCGGCAGTCGGTCGAGCTCGCCGTAGAGCGCCTCGCCGCGCAGCCCTCGCGCCCACTGGTACGAGAGCAGATGGCCGACGTCGAGCGTCACGGGCGAGCCGGTCTCCTCCGCGAGCACGCGGAAGAAGTCGTACGCGTGCATCGACCCGACGATCACCGCGCTCCCGTCGGAGAAGCCCGGGAACTCCACCGCGAGCGGCGCGGCGAGGCGTGACTGCGCCTCGTCCGTGTTGCGGATCGCGGCGCGCAGGCCCTTCGTCGTGAAGTACGGCGGCAGGGGATAGGGCAGCGCGTGGCCTCGGATCGACCACAGGCCGAGGTCCTCGTTGATCCACGCGAGCCCGTAGCGCGCGATGAAGGCGTTGGTGAACTCGACGACAGCGCCGCGATCGTAGGCTTCGAGCGCGCCGAGGTTGAGCGCCGTCTGGTGCAGCGTTCGAAGGGCCGTGCGCGGCGCGCGGAGAAAGAGGTCGTCCCACGCGGCGAAGTAGTCTCGCGCGTCGAGGCGCGCGCGGCTTCGGGGCTGCCACGACGCGAACATCGCGCAGAAGCGCCCGTCGCTCCGCTGGAGGTAGCGCACGCGCGCGTCGTCGGCGTGGTCGCCGCGGCCGGGGCTCGTGACGAAGCCGTCGCCCCAGGGCATGTCCATTCCGACGCCGAGGCCCCGTGGCGCGTTCGTGGCGGGCGCGCGAAAGGCCATGGATTACAGGTCTCGCGTGGCGTCGACGATGTCGGCGAGGTGCTCGGCGCGGGCGCAGGTCTCGGCGCGGGCGCGCGCGGCCTCGCCGGGGCACACGACGCCGTAGCAGTTCGACGACTCGCTCGGCTGCACGGCGAGAAAGTCACCCACCTCGACCACGCGCAGCGCGCGCAGGGCCTGGAGGTTCGCGTCGATGGCCGTGGCATCGCACGCCCCGGCGTGGTTGGTCACCTCGTCGCGCGACGCGGTCACGGCGGCCGCGGTGAACGCGTCGAGGCGCGCGGCGCCCGCGGCCTCGGCGCGCGCGAGGATGCGCTCGCTCCCCGGGCAGGGCCCGTAGCAGTTGAAGGCCTCGGCGGGCTGCTCCCACACCATCGCGCCGACGGAGAAGATCTCGAGCGAGCGCAGGCGGGCGAGGCTCTCGTCGGCGCTGCGCGGCGGCGTCTGGGCGCGCGCGAGCCCCGGCGTCGTCGTCAGGCTCGCGGTCGTCGGCACCGCCACGGGTGCGCGCGTCGCGGCGCCCGGGGCCACGTCGACGGCAGCCCCGCAGCCGCCGAGCGCGCCCGCCACGATGATCGCAGTCAGGTCCTTCATGGTCATCAACCTCCGACGACGACCGTAGCGTGGCGATGCTGCATCGAGAAACGATATGTCGTGCAGTATATTGGATCGCGCACCCATACAATCACGTCGGCCGCCGGTCGGTGACGCGCCGCTGCGATCGCCCGGTGTATCGTCGACCGCGATGAGCGACCCCGTCCTCCCGACAACCCGCGCGACGGAACCCGTTGCGTCGCCCGTCGCCATCGGGGCGGCCCTCCTGTGGGTCCCGCTGTTGGTCGTGATGATCGGCGTGGTGCCGCGCGTGTGGCTCCCGCTGCTCGAACGCGAGGCGGGCCTCGGCGTGCAGCTCCTCTGGGTGCTCGCGCTCCCGCTCGCGGCGATGTCGGGGAGCGCGCTCCTCGGGTACCTCGTCTGGGACCTCCGGCGCCGCGTCGCGCGCTCGCGGGACCTCGCGCGCGACACCGTTCCGCGGGCGAAGGCCTTCGAAGAGGGCGGCGTGACGACGCTCACGGGCGTCCTCGAGGGCGCGCACATCATCGCCCCGCTGACGCACCTCCCGTGCGTGGCGTGGGCGCAGCGAAAGCCCGGCGAGCAAGGCACGGAGCCGCCGTCGAACGTCTCTCACGCCGCGCCCTTCACCCTCGTGCTCGACGACGGGACGCGCGTCGAAGCCGAAGGCGGCGCGTGGCGCGTGGCCGACCCCTTCGCGCCCTGGACCCTCGTGGGCGAGTCGCGGATCGAGTCCGGTGATCGAGTGCGCGTGCGAGCGCGCGTCGAGGTCTCGCTCGAACCGTCAGACGGCGACTACCGCGCGTCTGCGATGCACCAGAGGCTCGTGGCGGAGGGCGGACTCATCGCGCACGCAGAGGCCGACAAGCCCCGACGGATGGCCGTGCGCGCCGCGTGGGAGTGGCCCGCGCTCGCGTGCGTGACGATGCTCGTTCACGCGATCGCGAGGCTCACGCAGCCCGCGCCGATGCACTTCAACGTCGCGCTCGGCGCGCGCTGTGACAGACGCCACTTCTGCGCGGCGAGGTCGTACTGCGACGAGACCCCGCACGCCCCGACGGTCTGTCGACGAGACTGCACGCGCGACGCCGAGTGCGGCGAGAACCAGCGTTGCAGCGAGTACTCGGGGCGCTGCGAGACCGACTATCAGAGCTACGGCCGCCCCGGCACGCGCACGCAGGAGCAGGACTGCACGCAGCACCGCTGCGCGCCGGGCTTCCGCTGCATCCGGAACCTCACGCGCGACGACCCCGACTCGGGGGTCTACAACGGCCCCGAGAGCTACTGCGTGCGCGAGTGTCGGCGCGACGACCAGTGCCCCTCGGGGACCGTGTGCATCCTCCTCTCGCCCGAGACGCATCCCGAGTCGTGGTGCGACCGCCTCGACAACCTCATCCCCGTCATTCGGATGTCGCTCGAGTGGCGCCGAGACGCGTCCGTCTCGCGATAGCCGCGCGGTCGCCTCGCGAACCTCAGCCCGCGCCGAGGCGCCGCCGCACGAACGCGCCGATGGCCTCGACGGCCTTCGCGCCCGCCGGGCTCTGCGCCGCGAAGAACGGCGGCGCGTGGGGCATCTCGTGGGCCTCGTCGAAGGTCACGTCGACGCCCGCGACGCGCGCGGCCTCGGCCCAGTCGCGGCACTCGTCGAAGAGCATCTCCGCGGTGCCCGCCTGCACGAGCACCGGCGCGATGCCCGCGGGCGGCGCCCTGCCGACGCTCACGCGCGGATCGTCGAGCGCGATGGCCCCCGCGAACATGCGGGCCTGCGAGACGAGCATCTCCTTCGTGCCGTAGTCGTAGGGCGCGTTGCGCGTGATCGAGGGCGACGACGACGTGAGGTCGAGCCACGGCGACACCATCACGCCGCCGGCCACCGCGGCGCCGCCCTCGTCGCGCAGCGCGAGGAGCGTCGCGAGCACGAGGTTCCCGCCGGCGCTCTCGCCCGCGAGGACGATGCGCTCGCGAGGGATGCCCTGCGCTTCGAGCCACGCGAGGCAGGCCAGGGCGTCGTCTCGCTGCGCGGGATACGGGTGCTCGGGCGCGAGGCGGTACTCGAGCGCGAAGACCTCGCGGCCCGACGCCAGCGCGATGCGCGCGATCACGTCGGCGTGCGTGCGCGGCGAGCCGTAGAGGTACGAGCCGCCGTGGAGGTAGAGCACCACGCCCGATGCTCTCGGCGCCGCGTCGCCCGGGGTCACCCACTCGCCCGCGATGGCGCCCTCGCGCACCTCGACGCGCGTGACCTTCGAGGCGACGTCGGAGGGGTACTGACGCCCTTCCATGTCGGCGCGTCCGCGGGAGACGGGCCACTGCGAGAGCCCGACCCAGTCGGCGCGGAGGGTGCGCACGATGACTTCAAAGCCGAAGCTCCAGCTCGGCAGGAGCGGACCGCGCTTCGCGCGCTCGACCGCGGTGCGGAGCGCCGAGGCGACCATGAGCCCCATGAATCGCAGCATGGCGCGGTCTATAGGGGCCCCGCGGAGCCGGGCGCAACGGGCGGAGGCGCTACCGGGCGTCCTTCGCACGCACGAGCTCGCAGATGCGAGCGATCACCGCGGCGGGCTCCATCTCGCTCGAGTCGACGAGCACCGCGTCGGGGCTCTGCTTGAGCGGCGCGATCGCGCGGGAGGCGTCTTGCGCGTCGCGCTTGCGCACGTCGTCGAGCGTCGCTTCGAAGGTCGCCGCGACGCCCTTCGCCACGAACTCGTCGTAGCGCCGCCGCGCCCGCACCTCGTCCGACGCCGTGAGAAAGACCTTCACCTCCGCGTCGGGGAAGACCACCGTCCCGATGTCTCTGCCTTCGAGCACCACGGCGCCCTCGGACCCGAAGGCCCGCTGCGCGTCGAGGAGCGCGTCACGCACCCCCGGATGCGCGCTCACCGCGCTGGCGCCCATACCCATCTCGGGCGTGCGGATGCGCTCCCCCGGGTCCTCTCCGTCGACGAGGACGCGGGTGGTTCCGCGGTCGCCGCGCGCGAGACGCAGCGCGCCCGACGCGACGGCCTCGTGGGCCACGCGCTCGACGCCCGCGCGGTCTTCGAAGGCCACGCCGCGGAGCTTCGCCGCGAGGGCCACCGCGCGGTAGAGCGACCCCGTATCCACGAGGGTGTATCCGAGGGCGTTCGCGACGCCCTTCGCCACGGTGCTCTTGCCCGCGCCCGCGGGTCCGTCGATGGCAACAACTGGTCTCGGTCGGGTCATCGCATCACTCCACGTCGAGGGTCGCGCCGAGCCCCCGGAGGATCGCCGCGAAGCTCGGAAAGCTCGTGTCTACACAGCCCACGTCGTCGACGAGGGTCTCTCCGTCGGCCGCGAGCGCGAGCACCGCCGCGGCCATCGCGATGCGGTGATCGCCGTACGAGCGCACCGTCGCGCCGCCCTTCGGACGGCCGCCCTGCACGGTGAACGCGTCGCCCGTGGCCTCGGCTTCGAGGCCGAAGGCGCGCACCATCTCGACGAGGGCCGCGACGCGGTCGCTCTCCTTCACGCGCAGCTCGCCCACGTCTTCGAAGCGGCTCTCGCCCGGCGCCACGGCGGCCGCCGCCACGAGCGCGGGGATCTCGTCGATGGAGCGCACCGCGAGCTCGCCGCCCACCCTCGCCCCGCGACGCAGCGAGCCCGTGTCGCCGACGCCGACGTGGAGGTTGCCCACGGGCTCACCGCCCCGCGCGCCCTTGGGGTCGACCACGGCGCCGCCGCCCATGTCGCGCAGCACTTCGAGAAAGCCCGCGCGCGTGGGGTTGGTGCACACGCGGCGCGCGGCGACCCTGCTGCCCGCGACGACGTGCGCCGCGACGATGAGAAAGGCCGCAGACGAAGGGTCGCCGGGCACGTCGAGGTCGAGCGGAGGGAGCACGCCGCTCCAGCCCGCGGGGTCGAGGCGCACCGCGCTCCCCATCGTGTCGAGGGGAACGCCCATCGAGAGGAGCATGCGCTCGGTGTGATCGCGCGACACGTGGGGCTCGCGCAGCGACGTCGCGCCGTCGGCCCACAGCCCCGAGAGCAGCAGCGCCGACTTCACCTGCGCGCTCGCCACGGGGAGCTCGTACTCGAGTTCGAAGAGCCGCTTTCCCCCGTCGAGCGCGGAGATTTCGAGGGGCGGCACCTCGTCGCGTCGCGCGGCGTCGATGGCCCCCTCGATGCGCGCGCCGCGCCCTCGCAGCGGGCGCGTCACGCGACCCATGGGCCTGCGCGAGAGCGACGCGTCACCGACGAGGCGCGAGGCGAAATCCTGCGCGACCAGCACGCCCGCCATGAGCCGCATGGTCGTGCCCGAGTTGCCGCAGTCGAGGTCTCCCTTCGGCGCGCGCAGGCCCGCGAGGCCGACGCCCTCGACCGTGAGGGCGCCGTCGAGGTCGGTCATCGCGACGCCCATCGCCGCGAGGGCCGCGCGCGTGCGGAGGTTGTCGTCGCCGCCCGAGAGGTTGCGCAGCGTCGAGCGCCTGCTCGCGAGCGCCGAGAGGATCAGCGCCCGATGCCCGATGGATTTGTCACCCGGGAGGTCGAACGCCCCGCGGAGCGGCTTCTCTGCGGGCTTCACGCGCCAACGTTGGGTGCTCATCGCGGCGAAGCAATACACCGCGGCCGGAGAACGCGTCTACACGCTGGTCACGGTCGTGACCGTTGGAGGCGCACCGCGGCCGTGCTGCAATCGCCGACCATGATCGACGCCGACGAGTCGTTCGAGCTCAGGGGTCAGCTCTCGCCCGCGGCGCTCGCGGCGCTGCGCACCGAGGGGCGCTTTCGATCGCTCTCGGAGCGGGTGCTCTCGCCCGCGCGACCGGGGCTGCGCGTGGCGCGTCAGGCCGTGGCCGACGTGCTCTTCGGCCTCACGCCCGACCGCGTGAAGCGCTTCGAAGCGCGCGGGGTGATGTACTTCGACCTCGGCTCCCCCGACGTGCAGTCGAGCGCCGCGCGCGAGCTCTGGGAGACCGTGTGCGACAGGCTCGGGCTCTCGTGGTCGACCGACGAGGGGCGGCGCTTCCTCGATCAGCCCGTGCGCACGTGGCGGTCGCGCGACGGCGCGCGCGTGACGGTGCATCGACAGGGCTCCGGCGGCGCCGTCGAGACGCGCTCGCTCAGCGAAGAGGACCTCCTCGACAGCGACGACCCCGGCGCGCTCGTGCGCGCGCTCGCCGCGGGGCCGATGCTGCTCGACTGCCCGCCCACGCTGAGCGCGGTCGTGTCGCTCACGTCGGCGCACGAGGCCGTGACGCGCGCCGAGTCCCTCGCGTGGGAGGCCGTCCACGGCGCGACGCGGGGCACGCGTCCGCCGCCCGTGATCGTGTGGCGCTTCGAAGATCGCGCGCGGCTCCTCGCGACGCGCGCCTCCGAGCTCGCCGTGCTCCGCCGCGGCGTCGACGCGATGGAGCTGTGGGCCGAGCGCACCGGCGCGTGGCGGCGCTTTCACCCCTCGGTGCCCGACCCCTTCGAAGCCGTGCTCGCCATCTACGAGACGGGGATGCTCCTCGACGCCATCACGCCCGAGTGGGTCTCGCTCGTGTGCCCCCTCACCGGCTGATCACGCCGCGCGCGAGAGACTCTGGTAGCTTCGCGCGCAATGGGCCTCCTCTCACGCCTCGGGTCATCCCTCGCGAAGCGCGCCGCCGCGTCGTCGGCCAACGTCCTCGAGCTCGCGCGCTTCGGCCGCCTCGGTCAGCCCTACAGCGCGCCCTACGAGGTCGTCGACCAGGGTCCGCACCACCGCCTCCGACGCTACGCGACCTGCGAGGTCGAGCGCGCCCCCGTCGCGCTGCTCGTGCCGCCGCTCATGGTCACCAGCCAGGTCTATGACATCGAAGAGGGCCTGAGCGCGGTGCTCGCGCTCGGCGCCGCGGGCGTGCGCGCCTACGTGGTCGATTTCGGCGCCCCCGAGCGCGAGTCCGGCGGCCTCGAGCGCACGCTCGACGACCACGTGCTCGCGACGGCGCGCTGCATCGAGCGCGTGCGCGAGCTCGAAGGCCGCGACGTGCACCTCGTGGGCTACTCGCAGGGCGGCATGTTCGCGTCTCAAGCCGCGGCCTTCGTGCGCGCCGCGGGCGTCGCGTCGGTGGTGACCTTCGGGAGCCCCGTCGACCTGCACAAGAACCTCCCCGCGGTGCGCAGCGACGCGCTCGGGGCGCTGATCCGCGCCGTCGAGCCCGCCGTCGACGCCGTGGCCGAGCGCATCGAGGCGCTCCCCGGCGCGCTCACCGCGACGGGCTTCAAGCTCCTCTCGACGCGCAAGGAGATCGAGCAGCGCGTGGAGTTCGTGCGCAACCTCCACGACCGCGGCGCGCTCGTGCGCCGCGAGGCCCGTCGGCGCTTTCTCGGCGGCGAGGGGTTCGTCGCGTGGCCGGGCCCCGCGTTCCGCGAGTTCGTCGACCAGTTCGTGGTGCACAACCGCATGCTGTCGGGCGGCTTCGTGCTCGACGGGCGCGCGGCCTCCCTCGCCGACATCACCTGCCCCGTCCTCGCGTTCGTGGGCTCCAACGACGAGCTCGCGCGACCCGCCGCCGTGCGCGCGATCGTGAAGGCCGCGCCCGCGGCGCAGGTCTCGTTCGTCACCGTCGACGCGGGCCACTTCGGCCTCGTCGTGGGCTCGCGCGCGATGAGCCTCTCGTGGCCCACCGTCGCGGGGTGGATCCACCACCTCGACGACGGCGCGGCGCTCCCCCCCGCGCTGCGCGCGCCGGCGCCGCCGACGGAGCACGAGCCCGAGGGCGCGGGCTTCTCCTTCGCGCCCAACGTCGAGCTCTTCGTCGACGCCCTCACCGACTCGGCGAAGCAGGCGTGGCGCCTCGCGGGCGACGTCGCCGCGAGCGCCTCCGACGCGTACGAGGGCGTGCGCTACCAGGAGCCCCGCCTCCGTCGCCTCGCGATGATGACCCACGACACGCGCACGAGCCCCGCGCTCGCCCTCACCGAGCGCGCGAAGGCCGACCCCACGGCGACCTTCTTCCTCTGGCGCGGGAGGGCCTTCACGAACGAGGAGGCCGACCGACGGGTGACCGCGGTGGTGCGGGGCTTGTGGTCCGTCGGCGTGCGCCCCGGTGATCGCGTGGGCGTGGTGATGGGCGCGCGCCCGAGCTGCCTCACGATGGTGACCGCCCTCAGCCGACTCGGCGCCGTGGCCGTGCTCGCGCCGCCCGACGCGCTCCCGCGGCGCTCCGTGACGCCTTCGAGGCGCGCGGACGTGAGCGCCGTCGCGACGGACCCCGACCACGCGACGCTCGCGCGACAGAGCGCCGACAGGCCCGTGTTCTGCGCTCGGCGGCGCCACGGAGCGCCGCGCCCTCACCGACGGCGTCATCGACATGGAGCGCATCGACCCCTCGACGGTGAAGCTCCCGTGGGACCTCGCGCTCGATGCGGGCGTGGCGCGCGACCTCTGCGTGATCCTCCTCAGGCCCGGCGAGTCGGGCGCGCTGCGCATCGTGCCCGTGACCAACCACCGCTGGGCGCTCTCGGCGCTCGGCGCGGCGGCCGCGTGCACGCTCAAGCCCGACGACACGGTGTACTGCTGCATCCCGCTGCACCACCCCGCGGGCGTGATCGTGAGCGTCGGTTCCGCGCTCGTCGGCGGCGCGCGCCTCGCGCTCGCGGAGGGCTTCGAAGTCGAGCGCTTCTGGCCCGAGGTGCGGCGCTACGGGGTCACCGTGGTGTTCTACGCGGGCGAGATGTTGCGACCGCTCGTGCACGCGCCGCCCACGCGCGGCGACCGCACCCACCCGCTGCGCCTCTTCGCCGGGAGCGGGATGCGAAAGGACCTCTGGGAGAAGCTCCACGAGCGCTTCGGCGCGGGGCTCATGGAGTTCTACGCGTCGACGTCGCAGCGGGTCATCATGGCCAACGCGTCGGGCGAGAAGGCCGGCGCGCTCGGTCGACGCCTCCCCGGCAGCGTCGAGACCGCGGTGGTGCGCGTCGACCTCGCGCGCGGAGAGATCGTGCGAGACGAGCGCGGACGCGTGATCCGCGCGGGCGTCGACGAGCCCGGCGTGCTCATCGCGCGCCTCGAC
Organism: Polyangiales bacterium; assembly: GCA_046351535.1. GTDB lineage: Bacteria > Myxococcota_A > Polyangia > Polyangiales > CAISKJ01. Next base: position 149,388 of record JAXLYG010000026.1, on the reverse strand, counting down.
CCCGACGACGCCGCGGAGCACGCGGTCTGCGACGCCTTCGTGCCCGGCGACCGGTGGTACGCGTCGAGCGACGTGGTGCGCATCGACCTCGACGGCGACTGCTGGTACGTCGACTCGCTCCACGGCTTCGCGTCGACGCCCGCGGGCGCCGTGTCGACGAGGGCCATCGAAGACGCGCTCTACACGCTGCCCGAGGTCGAGCTCGCCGCGGCGTGGGTCGACGGCGGCGTCGTGCGCGCCGCGGTCGCCGCGCGCGGTGACGTGCAGCCGTCACGCATCACCGAGGCGCTCGCGAGCGTGCGCGCGGACGCGAGACCCGCGGGGGTTGCGGTGCGCGCGTCGCTGCCTGTCACCGAAGGGTTCCGCCCCGATAAGACTCGTCTTCACGGAGACGCATCAGGCTGAACCCCTACGCGCGCTGCGCGGCGCGACGCGCGCACCGCTTAAAAATGCTTCGCTTCGCGCTCTCCCGTGGGTTCTCTCTCCGCCACGCCTCGTGATTGCGGCCTAGTCTCGGCGCGCGCCGTCCAGCGTGGTGCGTGCGCGCGAGAGAGCTACGCCCATGATCGACCCCGCGGCGACCATCCCCGACAATCACTTCACCGCGACGCCCTTCGATCTGCACGACTCCGACGAGCGCGGGTCGCTCTACAACATCAACCAGATCGTGCAGGCCAACGACCTCTCGGTGGTCTTTCAGCCCATCGTGCACATCGAGACGCTGCGCGTCTTCGCCTACGAGGCGCTCACGCGCTGCCGCGTGAAGGAGTACGCCAACCCCACGGCGCTCTTCGAACGCGCGACGTCGGAGCGCTGCGTGGGGCGCCTCGGGCGCATGGTCCGCGAGGTCGCGCTCCCGCTCTGCGCGGGCCGTCCGGTCTTTCTCAACGTGCACCCCGCGGAGCTCGACGCGCGGTGGCTCGTGCGCCCCGACGACCCGATGTACTTCCACGACCACGACGTGTTCCTCGAGATCACCGAGGCCGTGCCCTTCGCGCAATTCGAGCTCTGCCGCGACGTGCTCCGAGAGGTGCGCTCGCGCGGCAACATCTCGCTCGTCGTCGACGACCTCGGCGCGGGCTACTCGAACCTCAAGCACATCGTCGACCTCGAGCCGAGCCTCGTGAAGCTCGACCGCGGGCTCGTCGCCGACGTCACCCTCGGCTCGCGCCAGCAGCGGCTCATCACCAACATCGTGCGCCTCTGCAAGGACATGGGCGCGCAGGTGGTGGCCGAGGGCGTCGAGACCGTCGACGAGTGGCGCGCCCTACGCGACACGGGCGTCCATTTCGCGCAGGGCTTCCTCTTCGCGCGGCCGGGGTACCCGCTGCCGCCGGTGAGCGTCCCCCCCGAGATCGAAGACATCCAGCGCAGCATCAGGCCGCCGCGCAGGCCCTGAGATCGACGGTGGGAGAGAGCGCTCGCCGCGCTACATCGCGCGGTGATCGGCGAGCATGCAGCGGTCCTGCACGACCGTGATGCCCGCGGCTTCGAGGGTGCGCGCCACGTCGTCGTTGCGAATGCCCGCCTGGAACCACACCACCTTCGGCAGCGGGCGCATCGCGAGGATCTCGTCGACGTGGCCCGGCAGCGACTCGGCGCGGCGGAACACGTCGACGACGTCGACGGGCTCGGTGAGCTCCGTGAGGCTCGCGCGAACGGTCTGGCCCCACAGCGCGCGCCCGGCGAGGGTGCCGTTCACGGGGAGCACGCGGTAGCCCTCGGCGTGGAGGTAGTCGGGGACGTAGAACGCAGGGCGCTGCGCCTCGTGGTGGGCGCCGAGCACGGCGACGGTGCGCGCGCTGCGGAGGATCTCGGCGATCTTCTCGGGGACCATCGCGGATCAGGCCTTCACGTCGGCGAAGCGGTCTTTGAGGAGCGTCCCCGCGGCGTCGCCCGCGCAGTGCTCGCAGTAGCCGTAGCGGTCTTTGAGGAAGGCCATCGTGGCCTCGGCCCTGCGCTTCGCGTCGGCGTCGAGCCCGGCGCCCTCCTCCGTGAGAAACACCATGAGCTCGCGGGTGTACTGCACCACCTGGCGCTTGTGGTCCTGGTAGAAGACCTCCTTCAAGCGCTGGATGTGGTTGGGGAAGAGCTTCGTGTACGGCACCTTCTCGCCGGGGTGATCGATGGCCCACGCCGCGAGGCGCGAGATGATGTTCCGACGGAACTCCTCCGCGGGCCCGACGGCGGCGATGGCGCGCTCGGTCTCCTTGAGCATGGCCTCGTCGGGGGCTTCGTCGCGGCCCGTGTGCCTGTTGCGGATCTTCTCGCCCTTGATCTGCGCCGAGACGTGGAACACGTAGCGTTCGAAGCCCTCGACGTAGCGCGCCTCGTCGACGAGCCCGGTGGCGCTGCGGAGCTCGTCTTCGAGCGAGTCGATGAGCCGATCGCGGAGCACCTTCATGAAGTACTTCGGGTCGTGGTAGCCGCCCGCCACGGTCTCCTGCCGCAGCCACTCGAACTCCGACTTGCGGTTGCAGAGGTCGGCGATGCGCTCGAGCACGGCGAAGGGCGAGAGGCAGCGGTAGCCGGGGTGCTGCGCGGCGTCGAGGATGACCGCGCGCATCTCCCTCGGCGAGGCGCCCGTGCGGCCCTCGTAGTTCGGGTGCACGTCGCTCTCGTGGTAGAGCGCCGCGATGCCCGCGCGGAGGTCCTTGAGCTGCTCGCCCGAGAGCCGCGAGGGCACGGCGCCCGTGGCGTAGAGGTCGGCCTTCTCGACGGGCGAGAGGTCCGCCGCGAGGGTCGCGAGGGGCCGCGAGAAGCGCGGGTCGTTGGCGGGCTTCTTCATGCGCGTGAGCACGGCGAAGAGCGCGGCCATCTCGGTCGTGTGCGGCGCCACGTGACGGCGCACGCCGGGGAGCGCCTGCGCGTCGTAGATGGCCTTCTCCGCCGTCCAGTCCGTGAGGTACGGCGCGCGCACGAGGTCGAGGCGACCGCGGAACGACGCGAACTCGGGGTGCTCCCTGAACGCGTCGAGGTGGCCCTCGTTCGAGCTCCCGACCATGACCACGTTGGGCACGAGGTTCGACGCGTCGAGCGAGACCTCCCCCGTCTCGATCAGGAGCAGCAGGTACTTCCAGTGCTCGAGCGAGCGCTTGAGGAGGTCGGAGTACTCGATGAGCCCGCCCGCCGCGTCGACGAGCTCGCCCGACGGTTCGAAGAGCGCCGTGTACTGCAGCGATGGAGGCAGCGCCGCGAGCGAGCGCGAGGCCGTGACCTGCCGCTCCTTCGCGTCGACGGCCATCTGCGGGCCGAGGGTGACCGCGCCGAGGCGGTAGCGACGCGAGACGTACCAGCGCTCGACCTGCACGTGCGCGAGGGCCTTTCGCAGGTCACCGCGATACGCGGTGTGGAGCGCCGCGAAGACCTGCTGACACTTGTGGCACGCGCCGCCCTTCCACAGCTCGACGGGCACCTGCGAGGCGGCGTCTTCGCCGAGCGCCTCGCGAAAGAGCTTCTGGCGCATCGCGACGGGGAGCACGAGCAGGGGGTGATCCCTCAGCTCGCAGAGCACCTTCGCGTCGATGGCGCTCTCGTCGAGGAGCGCGTAGCTCTCGCCCGCGCGCGGACCGTCGTCGCGACCGCCCCCGCCGCCGAAGCCGATGCGCGCGCCGTCGCCGCCGCGACCGCGGGGAAAGACCCAGTGGTAGCGGTAGAGCGCGCCCTCGTCGGTGGTGGAGTAGTCCTCCATGGCGCGCATGAGGCTCGACACGAAGGTGCTCTTCGCGCTGCCGTTGGGGCCGTGCAGGAGCACCAGGCGGTTGACCCTGCGCTGACGGACGAAGTTCGAGAGCGCGCGGTAGAGCTCACCCTGAATGGGCTCGTGCGCGACGAGGGCCTCGCGGCGGCCCGCTTCGTCTTCCCACGGGAGATCGAAGAGGTTCCACCGCGTGAAGCGGCCGTAGGGGCGCTCGACGGTGGTGGTGCCGTAGTGGTCGAACATGTCGCGGAGGTACCGCGCGGCGTCGCGCGCGTGCCGCTGCGGGTTCGCCGCGAAGAGGCCCACGTACTCGTCGAAGCTCAGCACCCGTCGCGCGGATTGGAAGCGCTCGCGCTCCTCTTCGAAGAGCGCGTTGAGGCTCATGGGGAGGTCGGCCATCGTGCGGGCGAGCCTACGCGCTCGCGCCCCGCGGCGGAAGCGTCGAGAAGACGCGCGGCCCGTGCGCCCTCCGCCCGCAGGCGCACCAACCTGATCGACGGCGACACCACCGACAGCTCGATCCACAGCGCGTCGCGCGGAACCGCTTCAGGGAAGCGATCCGCCCACTCGACCACCACCACGCCCGCGGCGCCCATCTCGAAGAGCCCCACCTCGCGGAGCTCGTCGACGTCACCCAGTCGGTAGAGGTCCGCGTGGAACATCGTCACCCTCCCCGGGTGCTCCTGCACGATCGCGAAGGTGGGTGACGTGACCCGCGCGTCGGTCGACACGCCGAGCCCGTGCGCGAGGTGCTGCGCGAGAAAGGTCTTGCCCGCGCCGAGGCCGCCCACGAGCGCGATCACATCGCCCGCGACGGCGCTCGCGCCCACGCGGTGTCCGAGGCGCCGCAGCGCGGTCCGCCCCGCTTCGAATTCCAGGGTCTCCATCGGTCTCCGACGGTTGTGCCACCAAAGCGCGCGGAGAACATCACCGCGGTGCCCTTCGGATGTGTCCGCCCGGTCCTTGACGGACCCTCGCATCCCGCGGCATGGGAGCCGTTGCGTCGGCGGGTGCGAAGGGTACCCCTCGCGGCGTCTCGTTCTGTCCCCTCTTTCGCTTCCTCAACTGGAGATCTCGCATGAAGCGCACGTTCTGGCTGCTCCCCCTCGCGCTCGCGTTCGCGGCCTGCTCCGCGCGCGGCGGCGGCGGTGGCGGCACCATCGATCCCCCCATCGACGGAGACACCACCGACACGCCCGTCGTCGAAGACACGCCCGTCGTCGATGTGCCCGTCGTCGATGTCCCGGTCGTCGACGCGCCCGTCGTCGATGTGCCCGTCGTCGACAAGCCCGCGCCCGACGTCCCCGTGGCCCCCGACATGCCGACGGGACGCTGCGCGCGCGACAGCGAGTGCACGGGGTCGACCTGGTGCGACACCTCCACGGGCACCTGCATGCCCATCGTGTGCACGCCCGGCCGCGTCTCGTGTGTGAGCGCCATGCGGGCCCGCACCTGCGACGCGCGCGGCGCGAGCTTCTCCGAAATGGACTGCCCCGGCGGCTGCGCCGACGGCGTGTGCACGGGCTCGATGCCCACCTGCACCGCCCCGATGGCGATGTGCGGCACCACCTGCGTGAACACGCAGTCCGACGTCGCCAACTGCGGCGGCTGCGGCCGCGCCTGCGCCGCGGGCCAGGCCTGCACCACCGGCGTCTGCACCGGCGGGAGCACCTGCACCGCGCCCATGACCACGTGCTCGGGCGTGTGCGTCAACCCCCTCACCGACACGCGCAACTGCGGCACCTGCGGGCGCGCGTGCACCACGGGTCAGACCTGCTCCTCGGGCGTGTGCACGGGCGGAACGACCTGCTCCGCGCCCATGACCACGTGCTCGGGCGTGTGCGTCAACACGGCGACCGACGCGGCCAACTGCGGCGGCTGCGGACGCGCGTGCGCCGCGGGGCAGACCTGCGCGTCGGGCCTCTGCGGCGGCGGCGCGTGCACGCCTCCCCTGGCCCGCTGCGGCTCGGCCTGCGTCGACCCCGCGAGCGACCCGATGAACTGCGGCGCCTGCGGGCGCGCCTGCCCGAGCGGAATGGCCTGCACGGCGAGCTCCTGCGTGGCCCTCGGCACGGGGACGGCGTTCCAGATCACGTCGCTCGGATCGACGGGCTGCGCGGTGATCGATCACGACGCGGTGACGAGCGACGACCGCGGCGGCATCGCGGTGGGCTCGTCGTCGGTGTTCTACACGGGTGACACGTCGACGGGACGCTTCGACCCCGAGGCGCTCACCCCGACGGCCGTCGGACGCGTGTACGACGGGCTCTTCTCGAACCTCCGCTCGGGCGTTGTCTACTCGCTCGCGACGGCGTCGGGGCCCCACGTGAACACGCCCTCGGGCGCGACCTTCACCTCGATCGTCGAGCTCGACGGCATCACCGGGCTCCCCACCACGCGCACGGTCACGCTCTCGATGCCGCTCACGCTCGCGAGCGACACGGGCGTCTTCTCGGGGTGGGACCGCGTGGTCTTCGCCTCGGCGGGCCACGTCTACAACGTCGACCTGCCCGGGGGCCGCGTGACGGACCTCGGGACGATGGTGTTCCCCTCGCACCAGACCTGCGAGAACTGGGCGTTCTGGGGCGTGGCCGAGTTCATCGGCGGCGCGGTGCACCTCGCCTACGTCGAGAGCCCCACGCGCATCGCGCGGGTGCGCGTGCCCGACGCGATGGTGAGCACCGTGGGCGCGTTCACGAACCTCAGCGACATGTGCTCGTTCTCGGTCTCGCCGACGCGGAGCCGCTGGTACTTCCACCACGAGTACGCGGGCCAGTTCGGCGGCTCGTCCGAGACCTTCGGCCGCTGCCCCGCCGTCATCGCCGCAGGGGGAACCTCGACCTGCCCGGCCCCCACGACGATGTGCCCCGCGGGCTGCGTCGACCTCCAGACCGACGTGGCCAACTGCGGCGTGTGCGCGCGCGGCTGCTCCCCGAGCCAGACCTGTCGCGCGGGCGTCTGCACCAGCGCCACCACGTTCGCGAGCTACGTCCGCACGACGCCTCCCGCGGGCGTCGCCTACGAAGACGTGTGCGCCGCGCCGGGCGCGACGGTGATGCTCCGCGGCGCCGACGATCAGGCCGTGCTCGGCTCGCTCCCCTTCGCGTTCCCGTTCTGGGGAACCACCCTCGCGTCGGGGCGCATGGTGAACATCTCGAGCAACGGCTTCATCAGCCTCGACGGCGTCGCCAGCTCCGGCTGGAACACGATCCCCTCGGCCGCGGCCCCCAACGGAGAGATCGCCGCGTGGGGCGCGGACATCGTGGCGAACACCACCTCGGGCGTCTGCTGGGGCGCCGTCGGCACCGCGGGCTCGCGCCGCTTCATCGTCGCGTGGCCCAACGCCCGCCCCTACGGCTCGACCACCTCGGGGCTCATCTCGACGGAGATCGTGCTCAACGAGGCCGACGGCTCCATCGACCTCCTCACGTCGAACTACACCTTCGCCTCGACCGCCACCGCCGTGATGGGCATCGAGAGCCTCGACGGGACCCGCGGCCTCAGCGGCTGCGCGGCCACCACGGCCACGTGCACCAACGCGGCGAACAACCGCGTCCGCTTCGTCCCCGCGCCCTGACCCCGCCGATCACCCCCTGCCCTGAAGAGGCCGCGCGGAACAATCGCCGCAGCGGCCTCTCACGTCCATTCCAATTTCTGCACACCGGGCGTAGCGTCACCGGAGCGCGCGCTCAAACCCTTTAGCGGAGGTGTATCCCGATGCTCCGGCTCCACCAGATCATCGTTTTCTGCTCGGCGGTCCTCCTCGTGGGCTGTCCCCCCACTCCCCCTCCGCCCGCCGATGCGGGGCCCGACGGAATCGATCCGTGGATGATCGATACACCGCATCCGGGCGATCACCCGCCGCCTCCGGTGGACCATCCGGTCATGCCCGATGTGCCCCCTCCGCCGCCCGATCACCCCACGCCGCCCGACACGGCCACGGGGACCTGCGAGCACGACTCCGACTGCGCGACCGGACAGGTCTGCGTCGGCGGCGCCTGCGCGGCCAACCCCTGCGCCACGATGGCCTCGCTCTGCCCCTCGGGGACGGTCTGTCACGCGCGCTGTGTCCGCACCAGCGACCCCTGCTCGCAGGTCGTGTGCCCCACGGGCCAGTCGTGCATGGAGGGCCGCTGCGTCCCCGGATGCTTCGACACCCCGTGCCGCGGCGTGAGCTGTCCGGGCGGGTTCTGCGACCCGTCGACCAACCGCTGCATCACGCTGCGTCCGTGGGACGCTGCGTGCCCCGACGGCTTCGCGCCGCACCTCGCGTGTGATCCCCCCGATCGCTGCGCGGGCGTGCGCTGCCCCGAAGGCCAGTCGTGCCTCGCAGGCGTGTGCGTCGCCAACCCCTGCGGCGGCGTCACCTGCGCAGCGGGAGAGGTCTGCGACGGCGGACGCTGCATCGACAGCTGCGGCTGCGGCACCTGCCCCGGCGGCCAGCACTGCGTGGGCGGACACTGCGCCGCCTGCGTCCCCCACTGCCCCGCGGGGATCGCCTGCGGCGCGCCCGACGGCTGCGGCGGCTTCTGCAGCACGGGCACCATCGCGTGCGGCGCGGGACAGACCTGCGAGACCCGCTGCGTGAAGCTCCGCGACCCGTGCGAGTGCGTGCAGTGCCCCGGCGGACAGACCTGCCGCGACGGCGCGTGCGTGCCCGGGTGCTTCCACGTTCCGTGTCAGGGCGTTCGATGCCCCTCGGGCGAGGTCTGCGACCCCGACACCGAGCGCTGCACGGCCATCGTGCGCTGCGCCTCTCCGTGCGGAACCGATGAGGTCTGCACCCTCGGGTGCCGCAACTCCGACTCGTGTACGGGCGTGCGCTGCCCCGTCGGATTCGCCTGTCAGGCAGGCACCTGCGTGAGCGACCCCTGCGCCACGGTGACCTGCGGCGCGGGCGAGCAGTGCCGCGGCGGACGCTGCGTCTCGACCTGCGGCTGCGACCGCTGCCCGAGCGGAACGCGCTGCGAGAACGGCGTCTGCGCCGCGTGTCACCCGAACTGCTGCGCGGCCTCTGCGTGCGGCGCGCCCGACGGCTGCGGCGGCCTCTGCAACGGAACCTGCCCGAGCGGACAGACCTGCACGAGCGGTCGATGCTGCGTCCCGCGCTGCCCCGCGGGCGGCGCCTGCGGAGCTTCGGACGGCTGCGGCGGCGTGTGCCCCGGGACGTGCCCGAGCGGACAGACCTGCACCGGCGGTCGCTGCGCGTGCACGCCGCACTGCGCGGCGGGCGCGACCTGCGGCGCCTCCGACGGCTGCGGCGGGCTCTGCAACGGAACGTGCCCGAGCGGACAGACCTGCTCGGGCGGACGTTGCGTGTGCACGCCGAGCTGCGCGGCGGGCCTCCCCTGCGGCTCTCCCGACGGCTGCGGCGGACGCTGCCCCGGATCGTGTCCCGCGGGTCAGACCTGCAACGCGGGCGTGTGCTCCTCGATGGCGTGTCCGGGCGGTTGCGGCTGCGGCCAGACCTGCTCGAGCGGCCGATGCATCCCGCTCTGTCCGTCGGGCACCTCGCTCTGCGGCTGCGGCGCCTGCTGCGCGTCAGGTCAGACCTGCATCGGCGGCGTCTGCAGGAACTGAAGCGCGTTCCACGCGGCCGTAGGGCTGCGAGTTTGTAGTCCCCTCCTCAGCCCCGCTTCCTCCCGCACCTCCCTGTCCGTACGCGCGTTGCTCGTAGCCCGGGGTTCGCCCCCAACGGAGATACGCGCGTAGCGCGCCCAAGGGAGATACGCGCGTAGCGCGCCCAAGGGAGATACGCGCGTAGCGCGCCCAAGGGATGTACGCGCGTAGCGCGCCCAAGGGAGATACGCGCGTAGCGCGCCCAAGGGATGTACGCGTGTAGCGCGCCCAAGGGATGTACGCGTGTAGCGCGCCCAGGGTTCGCCCCCAAGGGATGTACGCGTGTAGCGCGCCCAGGGTTCGCCCCCAAGGGATGTACGCGCTAGGGGCTCAGCCTGGGCTACGTCGAGGCACGGATCACCCTCTTCGAGGGTTCCGCAGAGGGAGCCTCGCGATGCCTTCTGAACCGGTCGAAGACCGGTGATCCGTGCCTCGACGTAGCCCAGGCTGAGCCCCTAGCGCGTACATCCCTTGGGGGCGAACCCTGGGCGCGTTACTCGCGTATCTCCCCTAGGGGCGAACCCTGGGCGCGTTACTCGCGTATCTCCCCTGGGGGCGAACCCTGGGCGCGTGACGCGCGTGCCTCTCTCATGGCGCGAACACCGGGCGCGTTACGCGCGTGCCTCCCTCACGAGCCACGCGCCGCGGTGGGTGTGGCCGCGCGCCACGGGTAGAGGCGCGCATCGCGACGCGTCCATCGCACATGACCGACCTCGACGACCTGCGCTTCGACTCCCTCGACCGATGCCTCGACTCGCTCGCGACGATCGCCTCGGGCGAAGACCTGAGACGGCAAGCGGCCGCGCTCTCGCTCCTCGCCGAGGTCGCGCCGCGCGCGCTCGAAGCGCCCCTCACCGCGCTCGCCACCAACGCCGACCTCGACGGAACCGTCTGCTCCTACGCGCTCCGCGCGCTGCATCGCATGGGCGCCGCGCTCCCTCCGCGCGCGTACCGGAGGCTCCTCGGAGACGCCGCGGCGGCGCTCGAAAAGAAGCAGACCTCCGCGACGCTCGGCGCCATCGACCCCATCGACGTGGTGCTCGCGGCGACCACGCCCGAGCTCCTCGAGCTGTGCCTCGCGTGGGCCGAGGGGATCGCGCCCGAGTCCGTCCCGACGCTCCTCGGGGGTCTCGCGCACCGCGAGGACCAGGCGCCCGACGCGCTGCGCGACGTGCTTCTTTCACGGTGGATCGCGGAGCTCCCCGAGAGGCCGGCCGAGCACGAGATCGAGCTCGCGTATCGCTTCGCGGCGACGCACGCGGGCGCGCTCGACCTGCTCGAACGGCACTGGCGACCGAAGGCGCTCGACGGCGACGCGACCGTGGCCTCGGCGATCAAGCGGTGCCCCGCGCTCGCGGCGAGGCTGCGCGACGTCCCTGCGCTCCCCGAGATTCTGCGCGAGGAGCTCGTCGCCCCGACGGGGAGCCTCGTCGACGCGCTCGGAGAGATCGCCCTCGCGCGCAAGCTCCGCAACGTCGTGCTGCGATGGAGCGCGCGTCGACTGCCGCCCTGCGACGACCACGACCCCGCCCTCTTCGACCGCTACTGGCGCGCGATGGGGCACCTCGGCGCGTGGGAGCACGGCGCCGTCGTGCTCGCCCACCTCGTTCAACAGACCACCCTCGCGACGGATGTCTTCGACGAGGTCTTCGCCGCGTGGCTCCGCCGCGATCGCGACGCCGCCCGCGCGTGGACCGAGACCCGCCTCCGCGCGGAGACCTCGCCCGAAGCGCGCGCCCGCCTGGTGTTTCGCATGAGCTCGGGCGCGTGCCGCGAAGACCGCGCGTTCTTCGAACGCATGCTCGACACGCGAGACGACGCCGTGCGGCACTGGTCGCTCGTCGCGCTCGACCGCATCTGCGAGGGTGATCGCTGGATGAGCTCCCTCCGCGCGCTCTCGACGGCGGGCGGCTCCGTGGCGGAGATCGCCCTGCGAGGGCTCGCGCGCCGCGGCGACCCCGAGGCCATCGCGCAGCTCGTCGCCCTCGTCGAAGACGACGCGACGCGGCCCTGCGTCCGCGACGACGCGCTGCGCGTGCTGGCCGCTCGCACCGAGACCGTTCGCGCGCACCGCTCGCTCTTCGAACGTGCGCTCACGAGGGGCGAGACGGGCTCCGCGGGCCTGCTCGCAGGGCGCATCGCCGACGCGCTCATCACAGCGTTCGGCGTCGACACGCGAGACACGCTCCTGCGCGCGTACCTCTCGACGAGCCGCTACGAGGTCGAAGAGGGACTCCGCGGCGCCATCCTCTACGGCCGACTCCTCGACGGCTGACGACACCCCCGGGCACGGGCTTCGCTACGCGCCGCACATCGCCCTCGACGCGGCGGAAAGCGGGTGTGTTCGTGCGCGTTCGCGCGAACGCTTCGCAACGCGTGCGTCGCGACGAGAAGGGATGTTCGCCGTCATGGACGTTCTACTGGTCGGCGCCGAGCTCGAAGAGAACCTCGCGCTGCGATACCTCGCCGCGTCGCTCGAAGCCGCGGGGCACGCAGCCCACTTCGCCACCTTCGATCGCCCCTCGGACACGGCCGCGGTGCTCGGCGCCGCGCGGCGCGTGCGGCCCGACATCATCGGCATGTCGATGACCTTCCAGTTTCGCGCGAAGGAGTTCGGCGCGCTCGCGAAGGCCCTCCGCGACGACGGCTACGACGGACACATCACGGGCGGAGGACATTTTCCGACCTTCGCGTACCGCGAGTGCCTCGACGCCTTCGACGGCCTCGACACGATCGTCCGCCACGAGGGCGAGACCACGCTCGTCGAGCTCTGCCGCGCGGTCGCCGGGGGCGGCGGCGCGCACCAGCTCTCGGCCGTGAAGGGCCTCGCGTACCGCGCCGACGACGGCGCCGTGATCGCCAACGAGCCGAGGCCGCTCTGCGAAGACCTCGACGCGCTCCCCTTCCCCAAGCGCTTCGGCGCGCCGCAGATGCACCTGGGCGTGCCCGCGGCCTTCATGGTCGGCACGCGCGGGTGCTTCGGGCACTGCACCTTCTGCTGCATCCACGCGTACCTCAAGTCCGCGGGCGGCGAGATGTACCGCTGGCGCAGCGTCGACAACGTGGCCGACGAGATGACCGAGCTCCGTCGCACGCGGGGCGCGCGCATGTTCGTCTTTCACGACGACGACTTCTTCACCCGCGACCACGCGCGCGACCTCGAGCGCGTGACGGCCCTGCGCGACGCCCTCCGCCGACGCGGCGTCGACGACGTGGCCGTGGTGGTCAAGGCGCGACCCGACGACGTCGACGAGCGCGTCTTCGCGGCGCTGCGCGAGATCGGCCTCCTGCGCGTCTACCTCGGCATCGAGGCCGGATCGACGCGGGGCCTCCGCGTGCTCGGGCGCGGCGTCGACCTCGCCACCAACCGCCGCGCGCTGGAGTTCCTCCGCGATCGCGACGTGTACACCTGCTTCAACATGCTGGTGTTCGACCCCGAGTCGACGCTCGAGTCGCTGCGCGAGAGCTTCGCGTTCCTCCGCGACTACACCGACGTTCCGATGAACTTCTGCCGCACGGAGATCTACGTCGGCACGCCCCTCATGACGAAGCTCGCCCGCGAGGGGCGCCTCATCGGCGACACCTTCGGGTGGGACTACAACATCCGCGACCCCCGCGCGGAGCGGGCCTTCCGCGTGTTCGCGAGCGCCTTTCTCGACCGCAACTTCCGCTGCGACGGGCTCATGAACGCCACGCTGGGCCTCGGGTATCACCTCCACCTCCTGCGCGCGTTCTATCCGCACGCGCTCACCAGCGAGCTGCGCGAGATGACCGCCTCGGCCACGCGCGCCGTCAACGTCGACAGCAACGAGCGCATGGTGCGCATCCTCGACTTCGCCGCTTCGAAGCGCTCCGAAGAGCGCGCCGCGTTCGAAGACTTCACCGCGCGCGCGACCGAAGAGGCCGAGCGCGCGGGACGCTCCCTCGAAGACCGCGTCGCGAGCGCCACCGACGCCATCGTGCGCGCCGCCACCACGCCGCGCGCGCCGCGCATGCAGCGCGCCGTCTCGCGCTGGGGCGCCCTCAGCGCCGCCACGCTCGCGCTCGCCCCGCTCGCCGCGTGCAGCCGCGCGATGGCCCCGCCGCCGCCCGATCCGCTGCCCGTCCCGACGCTCGTCGCGGGGCCGCCCGACGCGGGACGCTTCGATGTCCAACCTTCTCTCCCGCCGCCCGATCCGCCGCCGCCGCCGATGGTGGTCGACCCGCTGCCGGGCCCGATGGTCACGCCCAACGACCCGCTGCCTCCGCCCGCGGTGCACCCCGCGACGCCCGACGCAGGACGCCGTCGCCGCCGCGACGCGGGCGCACCGCCGATGCCGCCGCCCGTCGATCCGCCGCCGCCGCCGCAGATCCGTCCGTACCCGCCGCCGGACCCGCTGCCCGCGCCGCACATGAAGAAGTGACCCGCGCTACGCGCGATCGAGCTTGCCCACGAGGCTGAGTTCGAAGGGCGCGCCCTCGTAGCCGAAGTGCGGTCGCAGCGTGACGGTCATGCGGTACCACCCCTCCTGCCGCTCGACCTCCTCGACCGCGACGCGCGCGCTCCGCAGCGGGCGACGCGCGCGGAGCTCGGGGTCGGCCTCGTCGGTGTCGGCGACGTGCTCGCCGATCCACGCGTTGAGGGCGCGCTCGATGTCGTCTCGCCCCCGGAGCTCGTCGAGGCGGTCGTGCCGCAGCGCCTTGAGATAGTGCGCGAAGCGTGACGCGATGAAGAGGTACGGGAGCTGCGCGCCGAGCCTCGCCGTGGTCTCCGCGGCGCGCGCCTCGGCGCTGAGCCCGAAGGCCCGCGTGCGCTGCACGGAGCTCGCCGCGACGAAGCGGGCGCGCGTCGACGCGAGGTCGAAGCCGAGGGCGATGAGGCCCGCCTCCGCGAGCGCGCGCTGCTGCGCGTCGAAGACCGCGCACTCCACGGGGAGCTCGGCGCGCGCGTCGGCCGTCGCGTCGCGGGGGTGCAGACCGACGCCCTCGACCACGCCGTCGGCGCCGACGATGTTGGGGCACCAGCGGTAGCGCGCGAAGGAGTCGGCCACGCGTGTCGCGAAGGCCGCTGCGGCGCTGCCCCAGAGGTACTGGTCGTGGTCGACGACGTCTTCTTCGAAGGCGAAGGACTCGACGGCCGAGGTCTGCGCGCCGTAGGGCGCGCGCAGCATGATGCGAGGGAGCGTGAGGCCGACGTAGCGCGACGCCTCGGACTCACGGAGCGCGCGCCACCCCGCGTAGCGCGGGTCTGCGAAGAGCGCTTCGAAGTCGTCGACGGCGGCGAGGCGGTCCCACGCGTCGATGCCGAACATCGAGGGCGCGGCCGAGGCCACGAAGGGCGCGTGCGCCATCGAGGCCACGAGCGAGATGCGGCGGAGCAGCGCGAGGTCGTCGGCGCCGGGACCGAACGCGTAGTCGCCCACGAGGAGCCCGTAGGGGCGCGCCCCCGAGGCGTCGAAGGCCGCGTCGTGGACCCGCTTGTAGAGCCCCGATTTCACCACCTCGGGGCTGTCTTCGAAGTCGATCGCGAGGTCCTCCTTCGAGCAGTTGAGGAGCTCGACGGCGATGTTCTGCGAGAAGTCCACGCGCTCGACGACGAACTCCACGGAGCGCCACGCGGCTTCGAGCCTCCGCAGCACCGGGTGACGGAGGATCTCGCGCAGCTGCGCCGAGAGCCTCGCGTCGAGGTCGGCGATCACGGCGTCGACGCGCGCGCGATCGATGGAGGCCGGCGGCGTGACGGCGTACACGCGGCTCCCTTCGGCGCGGAGGCAGGTGACGCCCGCGCGCGCCTCGACCTCGGCGACCTCTTCGTCGGAGAGGCCGTGCTGCAAGGGCCCCGCGCTCTCCGAGGCGACGACCTCGACGCGCGCCGCGTCGGGCTCACCGGACGCGCGAGAGAGCGCCGCGGCGACGGCGCCCGCGAGGCCCCAGCGGAGGCACGACCCGCGCGTGTCGATCTCCTCTTCGAAGTCGAAGCTCTTCACGGGAGACGTATCCGGGCCGAAGGGAAGGCGCAGCAGAGGCTTCGGCGCGCAGGGCCACAGGGCCGCGCCGTCGCGGTGCGAGCGCGCGCGGTCCCAGGCGTTGCCGCTCTCGGCCACGATGTCGGGGTCCCAGCGCGCGTCGAACCACACGCGCCCGCCCGACGCGCTCACGGCGCGCCCCCACGAGAGGAGCACCTCGGCGTCGTGGTCGAGGTCGAAGTCTCCATCGAGCGCGAGGTCGAAGGCGCCGACGGCGTTGGCGTGCTCGACGAGCTCCTCGGGCGACGCCGACCCCGCGCGCACGTGCACCATCACCACGGGCGCGTGCGCCGAGAGCCACGCCGCGACGCGCCACGGGCGCTCGACGCGCGTGAACGCGACGTCTCCGAGCGCGGCGCGCACGACCGTCGAGAGCCGCGCGTCGATCTCTGACATCACCGCCTCGATCGCGGCGCGGTCGAAGGGCGCGCGGAGGCGCTCGGGGCTCACGAGCTCCACGATCATCGCGCGCGCCCCCTGCATCACGGCCTCGTAGTGCGCGCTCTCCTCGTCGATGTGGGCGGCGGTCAACACGCGCGACATCACCGATCCGTCAGACGTCTCGGCGTCGAGCGCGTCGATGCGCGCGAGGGCCTCGCGCAGCGCCGGGGGTTGATCCGCGAGGTCGCGTCCGACGTCGATCCCACGCCACGACGGGTCGTCTGCGAGGCCGATCTCCGCGCGCAAGGCGACCCGCGCGTCCTCGCCTCCGATGCGCGTTCGGAGGATCTTCGGGACGGCGGGCACGGAGCAGAACACGGCCTTGAAGGCGTGCAGGTGCGATCGGAGCACGCGCAAGCGCCGCCACGGCGCGACCTCTTCGACGAGGTGCTCGGGGCCGAAGTGGCGCAGCCGTGAGAAGCGGATCTCCGCGGGCGTCGCGGGGCGTGTGGGGTCCCACGCGTCGAGGGCCGAGAGCGTGGCGCGGGCGGGGGTCTCCTTGAGGAGCGCGTCGAGCGAGGTCGCGTCGAGGGGCGCGCTCACGAACACGTCTTCTTCGAGGCCGAAGTCAGACACGAGGGCCACGGGCGCTGCGGTCAAGGCTCACTCCTCGCGCGACGGTGATGGAGCGCGGGGGGTTCGCGATTCCGCCGTCACAGAAGCTCTCATCCCTTCGCGAACGATCGCACCGCAGGGGCCCTGCGCGCAATCACCGTCGCACGCGCCTCGCGCGACGCCTCCGCGCGCCCGCCGCGAGCGCCGCGAGCCCGAGGATCACCGCAGAATTCGCGCGCCCCGACGCACCCGCCGCGGCGCACCCGCAGCCCGTGTCACTGGCGCCAGCGGCGCCTCCCGCGGCGCCTCCATCGACGGCCGCGTCGGGGGGCGCCGATGCGTCGACGGCCGCGTCGACGACGACCGGCGCGTCACTCGCCGCGTCGTCGATCGCGTCGACGAACACCGCGTCGCGCGCCATCGCGTCGGGGACGAACTCCGTCGACGCATCGCCCGCGTCCCCCTGCGGAGGATCGCTCGCGCCATCGGAGGTCACGTCGGCGCTTACATCACGCGAAACGTCGGCGCTCACGTCGGCGCCTGCATCACGCGGAACGTCGGCGCTCACGTCGGCGCTCACGTCGCGCGGAACATCTCCCACCACGACGTCGGCGCTCACATCGCGCGGAACGTCTGTGACGACGTCTGCGATCACGTCGCGCGGAACGTCTGCGGTGCCCGCGTCGGGGGTGCTCGATGACGCGAACTCGAAGGCGCCCACGTCGAGCGCAGCCCCCGCGATGGCGCGCGCCACGAGGCCGTGCGGGTGCGCGTACTGCGACGCGGGAAGCAGCGCCTCGGTGCTCCCCGCGGGCATCGCGCCGGGGTCGACGCCCATGTCGATGGCGCCCGCGGTCGCCGTGAGGTGGAGGTCGAAGCGCGCCGCATCGACGAACCACGCGCTCATCGCGGTGAGGTTGTGCGACGAGGTCGCGGCGCCCGTGAGCTGCGTCCCCGCGCCGAGGTAGAGGTTGTTGGTGATCGCGGCGGTGGGCGTCCCCGAGAGGCGCACGTAGGTGCCGCCCGCGCGGTTGTTCACCAGCGTGTTGTTCACCATGTAGAAGCGCTGCGTGGGGTTCGAGGCCCCCTCCTCGGCGAAGGTGACCATGAAGGGATTCTGCGTCGCGGTGCCCTGCTCGATGACGTTTCCGACGAGCACGGCGAGGCCGCCGTTGGGCAGGTCGACCTCGTAGCTCGAGGTGCCCGCCTCGCCCGTGATGCGGTTGTAGAGCAGGTAGTTGGTCTGCGCGCGGCTCTTGACCAGGTGCCCCACGGAGGCGTCGTGCGTGTAGCACCCGCGCAGCGTGAAGCTCCGCACGTTGCCGATGTACATGTTGTGCGAGTACCCGTCGCCCGCGCCGTTGCGGGCGAACTCCGTGGTCTCGATCACGATGTCGCTCGTCGTGTCGGCGCCGGTGAGAATCCCGTTCTCGTTGTCGTGAAAGTAGCAGTCGCGAACGGTGAGCCCTGCGGCCTCCTGACGGATGCCCGCGCCGTTGCGGTCGGGCACGCGCGCCCCCGAGAACTCGATGCGCTCGATCGTGTAGCCGCGCCCCTGGATGACCCAGATCGCCTTGCCGTTGGGGATCGTGAGCCCCGCCGCGTCGAGGTGGGCGATGCCGCCAACACCGCGGATCGTGAGGTTCTGCGCGCGCCAGATGGTGATGTCGCGGTAGGTGCCCGCGGCGATCTCGATGACGTCGCCATCGTGCGCCGCAGCCGACGCGGCGCTCGGCGTCGCGTACATGCGGCCAGGGCCCACGGTGAGCGTGACGCCCCACGCGGCGAAGGGGGAGAGCGAGGCCGCGAGCGCGACGCTCGCGAAGATCGAAGCGGGACGGAAGCTCTGTCGCATGATGGGATGATCGTGCGACGGGTCGGCGCTCCGCTACGAGAAACGTCCGCGCGACCTCACGCGCTCATCTCGCGGAAGAGCCGATCGAGAAGGTCGTTTCGCTGAACCATGGATGCGGAGAAGGGGGCGCGCCCGGGGTTCGCCGTTTGGGTACCTGCGTTGCGCACCCGGGGTTCGGCACCTGGGATCGCGGCGTTGCGCGCCTTGTGGGAGCCAGTGATTGACGCGCGCTGCACGCCTTGTTGGAGCCAGTGATTGACGCGCGCTGCGCGCCTTGTTGGAGCCTGAGATTGACGCGCGCTGCGCGCCTTGTTGGAGCCAGTGATTGACGCGCGCTGCGCGCCCGGGGTTCGGCGCACAGGATCGCCGGGTGTCTCTCCCCGCCTCACCGCCGGGCAACAGAGGGTGGCGCCCCCACAAGGGGGGCGGGAGCTGGCTGTCGCTCTGAAGAGGAGGCGCTCGGGGCGGCGTGCGCACCCCTTCCTTGCGCCTGTGAATTGCCCGCTTCGCACGGACCCTTCCGCGCGGGGTGCGTGTTGGCATCGCCGCGGTGTTGGCGTCCGCGATGACTCGATCGAAGTCGCGCGTCTTGATGAGGACCGTTCGGAGTGAGGATCAGAGATCCGTAGAGAGTCGGGTCGAAAGGTCGGAGCCTTGCGAAGCGACCGGGACGCCTCGGTGCATGAGGCAGACGCCGCCGCGTGAGCGGCGGTCGAGCGACCGCGAGGTCGACAGCGACGGGGCCGCTGGCTTCTCACCGTCGGCGACGGTCGATGAGCGCGAGGCGTCCCGATCGCGTGCTGCCGAGGAGCCGCCAACGTCGCGGTCGCTCGACCGCCGCTCACGCGGCGGCGTCTGCCTCATGCACCGAGGCGTCCCGGTCGCTTCGCAAGGCTCCGACCTTTCGACCCGACTCTCTACGGATCTCTGATCCTCACTCCGAACGATCCCTCTTGATGGCGTCAGCCAGCTCCCGCCCCCCCTTGTGGGGGCGCCACCCTCTGTTGCCCGGCGGTGAGGCGGGGAGAGGCACCCGGCGATCCTGTGCGCCGAACCCCGGGCGCGCAGCGCGCGTCAATCTCAGGCTCCAACAAGGCGCGCAACGCCGCGATCCCAGGCGCCGAACCCGGGCGCAGCCCCCTTCTCCGCATCCATGGTTCAGCGAAACGACCTTCTCGATCGGCTCTTCCGCGAGATGAGAGCGTCGAGGCGCGCGTGAGGGCACGGCTCGGATGCGGGTCTCCGACGCCTCGGTGCAGGTCCCCGACGCGTCGATGCAGGTCTCCGACGACCGGATTCAGCGCTCCGACGCCCAGATTCACGCCCTCGGCGCCCGGATTCACACGCCCGACCTCTGGTTTCGGACCTCCGACGCCCGGATTCACACGCCCGACGCTCGGATTCAGCTCCCCTACCCTCGGTTTCGGCTCCCTGGCGCTCGGATTCGCACCCCTCGCCTCTGGATTCGGGTCCTCGACGCTCGGATCGAACGGTCTCGTGCCGAGATCGATGCCCCCTGGCGCCCGGGTGCGACACCGCGCGGCCAGAGTGGCGACTCCCGCTCTGCTGGAGGCGCTCCGGGGCGAGCGGAATGGGGGAGTCCGAGTTGCGTGGCGAATCTTGTTGACTTGCCGGAAAATTACCCGATTCCTAAACCGTTGAGACTGCTCGGTGATTTGTTCGGCTTCGCGGCATCGGTTGGGGAGTTGGGAAGGTTGGTACGCGCCGCACACGATCGAGGCGCTCGTGTCCGCGAACGGAACAACGTACACACAAGGCCCCGACACCGATGCCTGACTCGATCGCCCCTCTCAATCCGACGATCAGGATGCCCTTCTCTTCCGCTGGAGGCCGGAGGACCGCGGAGATACAGACGTGGCGTCAGGGTGGCGTGTCGTTGCCCGACTGGCGGCGCGCGTACTCCTACGACGCTTCGGGGCGACTGGAGCGGGTGTCTCACGCCGTCGTCGTCGACGGCCGCTCCTCGTTCTTCGGTGACGATCAATACCGCTTCGACGACAACGGCAACCTGCGCTTCGAGACGAACACCGGAGTCGGCTCGGGAGGCAGAATGATCGGCGCGCGTAGCGCGACCTCCACCTATGACGATGGAGATCGGCTCGAAAGGCGCATGGCCCAGGCGTTGTGGCCTGAACGGAGCACGCGCAACGTCGCGGTGATCGTCGATGAGGCTGGCCAGACGCGCTACGACGGGCAGGCGCACTACGCGTGGGACGCGCTCGGTCGTTTGCAGGGCGTGACGAGAGATCGCACACCATCGCGACCGTCGTCCTTCGAGCGAGACACCTTCGGTCGGGTGACGCAGATCCGCGATGCCGCTGGCGTGCGTGATCTGGTGTGGGATGGGCTGACGCTGCTGGAGGAGCGCGACGCCGAGACGCACGAGGTCATCCGCGCCTACGCGGCGAGTGGATTCACGCAGCACGGCGCGCGCTACTACTACCTCCGCGACCCGCTCGGGAGCGTCGTCGGACTGATGAATCGGTCGGGCGACGTCGTGAAGACGTGGGTCTACGACGCCTGGGGCTTCCGCGCTCTCTCGTGGCAGGCCGAGGGGATGGAGGAGGTCGAGCCCGCCCTCGGGTATGCGGGGTATCTCCAGCATGAGGAATCGGGGCTCTGCCTGATGCCCGCGAGGGCGTACAATCCGGCGCTCAGGAGGTGGTTGAGCAGGGATCCCATCGGGCTGGAGGGAGGTAGCATCAATCTTTACGAGTATTCAGGCGGAGACCCGATACAGTTGGCTGACCCTTCTGGGTTGCAATTTCGTTGCCCGAACTCATCAACAAGAGGGTCACAATTCGGCGTACGTTCTTCCTTTGAGAGTTTTTCTACGAGGCATACGATGCGTTTAAAGTTGTTTGTTCCCTGCATGGAAGTGCACGCGAAGACGAGCAGACGCTACACGATTTCAGAGTAAACTCCCCAGAGGCTATCGCCAACCAAGCGTGTCTTTCTTCTGCGGAGCACCTGGCTGTAGCCCGTGAGGCAGTTCTCAATCCTCCGTTTGGGGGCCCAAGTAGTGTCAATCACGCGACTTGGACAGTGTTAATGGGGCTGGGCGTTATTCCGCTAGGATGGGAAATTCTGAAGTTTCCGCTTCACTGGCTTGGTGTTCGTGGAGCTGAGAATGACCATTCACCATCTACCCCCTCTGTTCTGAACGTGTGGATGGGAGCAGTCGGTGGTTGGTTGGGCGGCTTCGAATACTTCTTGGGACAGTGAGGAACAAGCCCAAGCCAGCCTCGGCTTCCGTCAATCAGCTTGGGTCAAACTCGATCCCTTGGTCTCGACGGGAAACCAGGAGCCCGCCATTCAACATTCAACAATAATTCACGAAACGGCAAGAAAAATACTAAAGGCGAGAATGGCAACAAATACCA
This sequence comes from Polyangiales bacterium, assembly GCA_046351535.1. GTDB lineage: Bacteria > Myxococcota_A > Polyangia > Polyangiales > CAISKJ01. The sequence goes on along the minus strand of JAXLYG010000026.1, from coordinate 127,809 downwards.
TCATCCGCAACGTTGCATTTTTTTTGCTGCTGACAGGAAATACGACTGTCGCACTTGCCTCGTTTCGTTTCGTTGCGCTGCTACTGCAATCCGTGCATGGATATCCTCCTTCTTTAGCCCGCCTCTATCCAAACGAAGTGCTTCTGTCCGCGTTAGTATTGCTTATGGGAATTGGAGGCTCGGTTGCGACAACCAGAGCAATTCCCGCGCATAAAACTGCGATTGGTTTTACTTGTATCGCTGTCGGCTTTGGGTTTGTCTTGACAATGTTAGACGTTTCAGTCCTCGAGCGTCTGTGGTTGCGCCGCTGCTACACAGGTGACAATGATGCTTGCAAAAGCCTCGCTTGTTTATATTCGCAACGCGAATCGGAGGTCTTTTCTCACGCCAAGGCGGGGATTTTCTTCGCTCGTGCTTGTCGCATGGGCAATGACGTGGCGTGCCGCCGCGTGTGCCGTCCAAGTCCCTAACGGCATTTTTTCGCAGACAAATCGTGACAGGCGACTTGTTAAGACGAGGAGACCATCGCAGCTGATCGGCTCTCGTCCAAGAGAGATGAAGAGTTCTTGCTCCAACCAGCCCGTGAACGGCATGGTCTTGCAGCCACGGACTACCTCAGTTCGAACCGCTTGGTGTGCTGTCCGATGACCGTCTCGGCGAGCCGACGAGCTCATATCCAAACTGCTCTCTCCTTCGGATTCTCAGGTGTCTTCCATGTTCTTCCTGAAAAGGGAATCGAGTTGAATCAGCTTTCTCTGGAGTGAGCATGGCTGCGGCTTTTGTATTGTGGCCTTTTCAATCAACCGCCATGGGGCTTCGCTTGCATTCCTGCATCTGCCGTCAAGCCACCGTAAAATCGGCAGAAAATTCCTCAACTCAAAACTTGCATATCGCACCACCTAACACGGCCAGAGAACCGAAACGAGCTATCGCGAAACCCGTCATGCTGGAGTCTCCCCATGAAGTTCAATCGACTGGTCCTCGGTGACCTCCTTGGCATGCTCGCCACCGTGCTTGTTGCTTGCAGTCCCAGCGGGATTCCGACTGCCCCTCGCTGCATCACGGGGACGAGCGCGCTATGCGCCTGCGCAGGCGGGCGGCCCGGCGCGCAAGTCTGCCGCGCCGACGGCACCTTCGGCGCGTGCTCCTGCGACGTCGCGGACAGCGGCCCTGCGCTCGACGTCGCCCTCGACGCGCCGCCCGCGGACCGCGAGCCCCCTCCGGCCGACACCGCGCCTGACACGGCGACTGATACTCCGATGGACGTCGCGCCTGACGCGCCCCTCGACGCCACGGACGACGCTCCGTTCGATACGCCCGCGGACTCCACCGTGGACTCCGACTCCGACGCGATCGCCGACGTCGCCCGGGACCTCCCGACCGACCACCCGCTCGACACCGCCGCTGACGTCGCGCGCGACGCCGCCCCCGACGTCGCCCCTGACCTCGCCGCGGACATCGCCATCGATTCCATCTCTGACGTCCCGTCGGACGTTCCCCCGCTGGAGTGCTTCCTCGGTGTCTGCAATGTCACGGCGTTGCCTGGTAGCCAGGTCGAGCGCTGCGCGCTGATCACGACGGGGGACCTCTACTGTTGGGGCGGCAACTACCTCGGCAACGGGATGGGACCGGGCTCGCCTACCGCGATCCGGCTGCCCTCGGTACGTGAGGTGACCCAGGTCGACCCCGGCGATGCCCTCCGATGCCTCATGCAACGGGCGATGCCCGGCAGAGTCTACTGCTGGGGCGAGGGGGTCACGGGCACGGGCAACAGCCCGACGAACCCGGTCAACACCCCCGCGCTGGTGATGGGAATCACCGACGCGGTCTCGATCGCGGTGGGTCCCACGCACGCCTGCGCGATCCGCCCGGGGGGCGAGGTAGCCTGTTGGGGCGAAGGATCTCGCGGAGCGACGGGGAACGGCCTCTCGACGGGGGACGTCCCACGGCCCGCCACGATCGCGGGGCTCAGCGAGGTGGTGACCCTCTGGTCTGGTTCGCAGCGCTCGTGCGTTCGTCGGTGGAACGGCGAGGTGCTCTGCTGGGGCAAGAATTCCGCCGGGGTCCTCGGGGACGGGACGACGACCGACCGCCTCACGCCCACCCGCATCCCGGCCCTCGACGGCATGGTGGATCTGTCGATGGCAGCGGGATTTTCGTGTGCGCGTTTCGCCGATGGGAGCGTCCGTTGCTGGGGGGTCAACAACTATGGCCAGCTCGGGATCGGCAGGATCGACGACGGTCCGTATCTCGTTCCCACGGTCGTGCCTGGGGTCTCAGGCGCGGTGCAGCTCTCTGCGGGAGGACGTACCGCGTGCGTGCGCATGGCGAGCGGACGTGTACTCTGCTGGGGCAGCAACGTGGTGGGTGAGATCGGTGACGGGACACGCATCAACCGCCCGAATCCGACGCCCGTGATGAACCTCTCCGATGCCGTGCTGATCAGCGTCTCGCACACCAACACGCTCACCCCGAGCGCGGGGGCGAACACGTGCGCGCTCCGGCAGAACGGGCGCGTCGTGTGCTGGGGCGGCGGGGCCGACGGCCAGCTCGGCAACGGCCTTCGGATGGCGAGCAGCGTCCCCGTCGAAGTCGTCGGCCTGCCGCCTCCCTGACGTTCGAAGCAAAGTCCGACCGACGCGCGCCTCGCGCGAGCGACGGGCGCCTCCGCCTCCGAAGTTCACCGCCTCGTTGCCACCGCAGGAGGAACCGAATGACGAAGTTCAGCCCCTTCAAGATCGCCGACGGCGGTCACACGGGCGATCGTGTCGCGGTGCTCATCATCACCCTCGGCGGGGTCTCGGGGGGCACCCCTTCGACCTCGTGATCGATGGGAACGGCAACGTGACCTTCAAACAGAACGGCGCGTTCGTCGTGGGTCACGCGTGGAGCCCGCCGCGCTCCACGACGTGGGTCAGGATCCGCCTGGACGGCGTTCGCGTGACGGTCTGGGACTCGTCGAGCGGGACCTTCGCGAGCCCCTTCTATGACACTCTCTCGCACACCGAGTTCGTCACGAACGCTTTGGGGGCGTACACGACGATCGCGACGCTCACGCTCACCGGCAATCAATCGAATGCAGACGCGACCGGCGCAACGACCATCACGGTCGACAACGTGACGATCAGGGATCTGGCGTAGCGGAGGCGGCGGGCGCCTCCCACGGGCGCCGTCTCCGCTCGCACCGCCCCGATTCGGAGCTACCCATTACCCAGAACTGTGGGTGCGCGTGCACCACGGATCGCGGAGTGCGCTCTCGGACCGGGGTTCAGCGCTTCGCGCTCACCGCCGGGCTAACGCAAGCTGTCGCGCCGGACGGGTCCGGCGCTGCACGAACCGCCCGCGTCGCAACGTCGCTCAATAGGGGTAGGGACGGCCGGTTGTGACCCTGGCCGCCCCTCCCTCCGAACCGTACAGGCGGGTCTCCCGCATACGGCTCTCCGGTCGGTGGTTCACCCGCTCGGGGGAGTGCGTGGTTTGCTCCAGGGCTCTGACCAGCGAGAAGAGCCCCAGATCCTCGAAGAAGGCATTCGGCCAGCGACCGGTCCGGGCCGCCGCCCTTGCCGCGGCGGTTGTCACGCCGCAGGATCGAGCGAAGTCGTCCAGCTTGATCCACTTGTCCAGTGCGACAAGCCCACATCGGTCGCTCTTGGTGGAAGTAGCCGAAGAAGCCGCGCAGCACGACGTTCACCCGGCGGAGGACGCCCAGCGAGTGGCCGTTCGTTCGCTTCGTCAGCGGGCGCACTGGCGGTTTCAGCTCGCCTGGCTCTTCTCGTGGCCACTTCTCGACGCGTTGGAGTCCTCCTTGCGCGCGCGGAAGTGGTAGCCGAGGAAGTCGAAGCCCTCCGTCGCGCTCACCCTCACGATCCGCGTCTTCGTCGGATGTACCGTCAGCTCGGCTTCGCCGCACCACCGGGTCGCTCGGCGAGGGCGCGCACCGCGTCCTCGCTTGACACTGGATCACGAAGTCGTCGGCGTACCGCGTCATCTCGAAGCCCCGGTGCGCACCATGTGGTGATCGAGCTCATCGAGATACACGTCTTCGATGAAGACGGGCGCCGACGACCGCGCCTTGCGGCGTACCAACGCTCGGGGTCCACCGCCGCCCCTCCGCCACGGGTTGCCTCAGGAACGTCCGACCACCTGGAGGGGACGCGACCGTCCGCGACCCGCGCGCGCACCTTCGCCATCAGAGCGCATGCGGGACCGTGTCGAAGCCACGACTTGAGGTCCACGTCCACCACCCACTGCATCCCTGCGCAGAGCAGGTGTGCTCGACGCGGTCGATGGCCTCATGTGCGCTGCGTCGTGGGCGAAACCGTAGCTGTGATCTGCGAACTCACGCCTGAAGATCGGCTCGATCGCCGCCTGCAAGGCCGTCTGTACGACACGATCGCGCACCGTCGGAACCTGCTTGTACGCAGCTCCTTGCTGCCCGCCTTCGATGGGACACCGACGAACGCCGACGGTCGGTAGGTGCCGTCCTTCAGCGATGCGCAGCGTCTTGAGCGTGCTCTGGTTCCCTTCAAACGCCTCGACCGAGACGCGGTCGACGCCCGCTGCGCCGTCGTTCGCCTTCACCTTCGCGAAGGCGGCCTCCAGCGCGCGCGGTGCGATGACCTTGTCCCACAGGCTGTACCACTTGCCTCCCTTCACCCCGTCGTCCAGGGCCTGCACCATGCGCGGCGTCCAGATGGTGGGCTCCACCCAGGACCACCGCTCGGGTCGCCCTGCTGTCTCTCCGTCGCGGTTAGCTCCTCGCGGGCACTCCTGTCGGCGACTCGTTCCGGCGGACCTCCTCGGCGCCGCGGCGGTTGTGCCTTCCTCGTCGTCCGTTCACCTCGGCGTCCACCTTCCCGGCCTCCCCTGCTCCGCGCCTGTTACGGCGCCTCCCAGCTACTACGGGGCCTCTGACTTCCACGGCGCTCGTTGTGGCTCGCCGTGGATCTCTCTCCTTCACGCCACCGTGCCTTCTCGCCATCCTGTCCCCACCACCCCATGCGTCCCATCGTCGCCGCGCACTCTGCACGCTGAGGCTCCGTCCTCGAACGGGCGGCCTTCGACTTCGCCACCGCTCAGCAGGCTCGTCGACGCATCAGGCCGAAACGGGTTCCTTCCGTACGGGCTAGCGATTCACCTCCAGTTGCTCTCCACCCGCCTCACGGCGACGCAGTTGGCCTTCGTTACGGGCCGGAGTGACGGCCCGGCGAGGACTTGCACCTCGCTGACACAGGCGCTCGAAGACGCACCAAGCGCCGGACCCGTCCGGCGCGTCGCTCATGAATTTGCCCGGGGTGACGGGCTGCCGGAACCCCGGTCCGAGAGCACCCTCCGCGAGGTGCGGCACACGCGCACCTACAGTTCTGGGCAATGGGAAGGATTCGGAGGGCGAGGACGAATCACATCAATTCCTCTCATGCTCTTCCTCATGCCCGCCGTTGACCTTGGGTGACGGGGGACGACGCGCCTCCGCGCCCTCCCCGTCGGAGAGGAATTGACACCCATGAAGAACGCCGCCGTCGCTCAGTCTGCCGCCATTCGCACCGCTCAGCCCCTCGTGGGGGCGCCCGCCAACGAGGCCCAGGCCGGGCCGCCTCCCATCACGTTGACCGACGCGCAGAAGAAGAGGCTCGCGGCGCAGGCCGCGGCGCTCGATGCGGGGACGCTCCTCCCGCTGCCTGCGTACCTCGGCGAGCGCCTGACGTGGATGGCGAAGATCCAGGCGACGGCGTGGCGCGACCGGGCGGAGTTCGGACAGGTCGCCGACGAGGACGAGCCAATCCGCGAGCGGGACATCGAGGACTTCGGGCACCGCATCGAGTTCGCGCGCGACGTCGAGGCCGACCGCACGCTCGCCGTCGCCACGCACGGCACCGACGTCACGAAGATGACCGAGGGCGCGCTCTGGACCGAGATGCTCGCGCACCGCACGACCCTCTGCGCCGCCCTCGAACTTCGCTTCGCGAAGGACCCGCCGCTGCGCGAGACCGTCGCCGCGATCCGCGGGGTGACGCGCAAGGTCGACGTGACCCGCGCGCTGCGGCAGCTCCTGCGCGTGTTCGAGGACGACGCGCTGGCGGCGTGGGTCGCGAAGCTCCCGAAGGGTGAGGGCCCCGCGCTCGCGAGGCTGCGCGCGCTGCACCCCGAGTGGGTTCGCCGCAGCGCGCACGGCGCCGTCACGCCGGTCACGGCCGCGAGCGACGACCTCATGCGCCGCGCCTACACCCTGGCCGTCGCGCCGATGGAGCGCGTGCTCCGCGTCGGTCGCTACCTCACGCGCGACATCGAGGAGCGCAAGGGTGACTACAGAGCGTTCCGCGCGCCGCCGCCTCGGAAGGTCGCCCCGAAGGACGACGCGACGAAGAAGCCTCCGGTCACGGATCCGTCGGGCAAGCCCACGGGCTGACCGTCGCGGTCGAGAGAGAAGCGCCGCGCGAGCGCGCGACGGCATGACACCGTCGGAGTTCGGTTGGAGCGCGTTCTGGCGGGGTCTATCCTCGTCGCATGGCAGGTGACCCCGCGTCGCGAACGAGCCCGTATCCAGGCATCTCGCACGAGGTGTTCGAGGCGTACGCGCAGGCGCCCTCGCACATGGTCGCGGAGGTCATCGACGGCGAGCTCTCGCTCATGCCGCGACCGCGTCCCCGTCACGCGAGCGCGGCGATGAGCATCGGGAGCGAGCTCATTGGATTCTCAAAACCCAGAGGTCGTGATCCCGGCGGCTGGGTGATCCTCCCCGAGCCCGAGCTCCACCTCGGGGCGCGCCCTGACATCCTCGATCCGGACATCGCGGGCTGGCGTCGCGAACGGCTCCCCGAGGAGCCCGAAGGCGCTGCGATCACGGTGGTCCCTGACTGGGTGTGCGAGATCCTCTCGGACAGCACCGAGGCGCTCGATCGAGGGAAGAAGCGTCGCGTCTATCGCCGCGAAGGCGTCACGCAATACTGGATCTGCGACCCCCGGATCCAGACGCTCGAGGTGTATCGCCTCGTCAACGGGCGCTGGATCGAGGTCGACACCTACGAGGGCGATGTGACCGTGCGCGCCGAGCCCTTCGACGCGATCGAGATCGACCTCGCGCGCCTCTGGCGTTGGTGACGTCACGCATCACCGCGGGAGAACGTGGGGAGCGCCTTCGAAGGGCCTCGACGCCCTCACGCAGGAGGCGGGTTCTTCGCGGCGAGCACGGCGCGCTCGACCTCGGCGATGCACGCGCGGCCGTCGTCGTCGTCGCCGACCTTCACGAAGTAGCTCCCCGGGCGCCCGTGCTCACCGGGGAGGCCCGTGAGCGTGAAGCCCGGATCGGACGGCCCCACGGCCCCGAAGGCGCCCGCGAGCGCGTGACCGCGCGTGATCGACGCCGACGCGAGCGCGAGCGAGAGCGCCGACGCGCCGCGCTTCTCGCCCACGGTCCCGACGAGGATCCACGCGCGGTGGAGCACGACGCAGGTCCAGTGCTCGGCGTCGCTGTCGGCGGGGTTCGAGCGTCGCCCGAGGAGCCCCGCGAGGAAGCCTTCGGACTTCGGGTTCTCGGAGTGCGTGAGCCACACGCGCGCGCCGTCGAGCGCGAGCTGATTCGCGGCGGCGTGCGCGCGCACCTTCGCGGCGAGCGCCGCGGGGAGCGCGTCGAGCGAGGCGGCGCGCGTGGTCGATCGGTAGAGGTTCATGGCGGAGGCGGTGACTCTCCCATCGGAGCCCCGCGGCGAGCAACGGGATCGCTCAGCGTTGCCCCGCGGCGAGCGCGAGGCGCGCCGCGGTGTCGGTGCTCACGAGCGTGACGTGCGGCGCCAGCAAGGGCGCGAGCGCCATGAACGAGTTCTCGAGCGTGAGCCCGCCGTCGCTGGTGAGATAGACCCAGGTGACCGTGCCTCGGGGGTACGCCGCGATCTCGTCGGCCATGCGACGCGGGCTCAGGAGGTGCCGGTCGGCGTCGTTGCTGACGCCGCGCCACTCACGCGGACGGAACAGCGCGACGCGACCGCCGTCGGCGCCCGTGAGCACCTCGAAGAACTGCTCCGCGGGCCACCACGTGAAGGTCGGCAGGAGGTACGGGACGTTCACCGGAAAGACGCCTCGGATGGGCCCTCCCTGCCGCGCGTACTTCGGGAGAAAGTAGCCCTCGGCGTCGCGCCAGGTGCCGGCCCAGTCCCAGTGCACCGTGCCGTTGATGCCGAGAATGCAGGCGTCCTCTTCCGTCGCGGCGACGAAGCGATCTTGCATGGGCTCCGTGAGGGAGCTCGGATACGCGTAGAGGTGTCCGCTCGGCGGCAGGGCGAAGTAGTCGCGGCCCGTGCGGTGACTCTGGTCGTAGTACCAACGGAGCACGTCGGGCGCGAGCCGCGTCAGGTGCGGTGAGATCGTCCACGTGAGCGGCGGGCACGCGGCGCCACCCGACGGACACGCGGCGAGACGCTGGCGGAACCAGTCGCGCCGCGACGAGAGCATGTACGCGATGTTGTCGCCGTCGCCGACGACGAACGCGACGTAGGTGCGGCTCGGGTCGTAGGTGATCGCTTCGAGCGCGCTCTGCGTGACGACGTTCGACTCCGTGATGGGCGGCGCGCGCGTGGCGAAGAACGACAGGTTGCTCGCCTCGCTCGCGATCGCGCCCATGTTGCGGGAGTCGAGGCAGCGCGTCTGCGCCTCGTGGAGGTAGCCTCCGGCGACGTTCCACGAGCTGTTGTAGCCGTAGACGCCGAGGGGCGTGGGCCACCGCCCCGCGTTGACGATGCTGCTGAGCAGGGCCTTCTCGGGGTGTCCGTCGGTGCACCCGTTGACCAGAAAGACCACGAAGAGCCGCTGCGAGAACACGTAGTCGACGAGGGCCGAACCCATGTCGCCCGTGAGCGGCGGGTTCGCCTGATCGGCCGCGCGCGTGTCGTATCCGGGGTTGAGCATCGCGAGGCCCGTCGTCTGCGCGCCGTAGCGTTCGAAGGCGTACTGCGTGGCGAGCGCGGGCGTGCTCCGGTCGCGCAGCTCGGCGACGGCGTCGAAGGCGGTGCTCGCGCACGCGAGGCTCATGCTGCGATCGACGGGCATCGCGCCGAGCGCCGAGGCGATCGTGAGGATGTTCGGCAGGAGCGCGCGCTGGCTCGCGTAGTCGTAGCGAACGCACGCGGGAAAGTCCGCGGCGCACGACGCGAGAAAGGCCGCGGCGTCGACGGTCGCGGTCGGCGTGATGGCGAGCTCGGTCAGCCACGCGGCGTCGCGCGCGCCCGTGTCGACGTACACCGATCCGCCCGCCGCGCGGTTGCGCAGCCCCACGCACGCCTGCACCGCGAGCTGAAGCGGCGCCGGGGCGCTCGGGTCGACGCGTACCACCGTGAACGGACCGGGCGGCGCGGGCATCGGCCGCGACGGGTCATGCGCGGCGCACGCGGGCGTCAGGCGCGGCGTCGGCGTCGAGGCGTCGGGCGTCGAGGCGTCGGGCGTCGAGGCGTCGGGCCTGGAGGCGTCGGGCGTGGCGGCCGGTGTGGAGCACGCGATGACGAGGGTGACGCAAGGCAACAGCACGAGCAGCGCGCGAGACAGACCCACCGTAGACCGTTACGCCTTCCCGCGGTCTTCGCGACCCGCACGCGCAGTCGAGCACGCCGGGCTCCCTCGCTGTCAACGGGATTCGTGGAACGCTGCGGTGCACGAGCACGGCCCTGCGGTCTGCGCGTTGCTTCATCGCACGGCGTGGGCACCCTCGATCGCCTCCAGTCGATCTCGCGAATGCACGCGAAGCCCCTCGCAATCACGGCCTTCGCGCTCTGGGCGTCGCTGGCGACACTCTGGCTCACGCGCACGGCGGAGTACGCCTGGGCGCAGGGCGCGCAGCCCGAGCCGCACTATCAGGTGCTGTTCGTGCCCTCGATGGTGCGCAACGTGTGCCTCGGTGACGACGTCGTCGTGCGTTTCTCTGCGACGGAGACAAGCGCGAACGACCCGCTCGCGTCGCTCGTTCCGCCCGCGCGGAGGGGTGAGCCCGCGCCGGGGCAGGAGACCTTCGTCCTCGAAGCGACGGGAGGAACGGTCACGCCTTCGCGCGTGCAGCTCCTCGGGGTGAGCGAGGTGTTCACCGCGCGCTTTCACGCCGCGCAGGCGGGCGCCGCGAGCGTGACCGTGCGACCCGTTCGAGGCGACGGCGGCGCCACGAAGACCTTCACCGTGCAGCAGCACTGCGACTACCGCGTCGAGGCCTTCGCGCGCGCCGTCGTCGCGCGAGACATGGTCCGCGTCGAGGAGGTCTTCGTCGCGCGCGGCAACCTCGACCGGGCGCGACGCGACGGCGCGCAGGGCGACAACGCCCGCACCCTCTCGGGCGACGGGACCGTGTGGGTGCGCGCAGACCTCTTCGGCGGCGCGGGGCCGGTGCGCTGCACCGTCGACCCGATGATCGGTCACGGCACGTTCCACAGCACGGGGACGCTCATCGACGGCACGCTGGAGTTCAGCCTCCGCTTCGAGCCCGTGATGTTCGAACACTCGATCGTCTTCCGCTGCGTGGGGCCCAACATGCAGCTCAACCTCCCCGTCGAGACCGGGCGCCAGGGCGGAGACGCCAACCGCCTCGGCCTGCGCGACCTCTCGACGGGCGCGTGGGGCGGATCAATGAGCTTCGCGTACGGCCCTTCGACGGGCGTCCTCACGATCACGCCGCGGTGACGCCATGAAGAACCTCGCGACGCTGGCTTCGATCCTCACCGCGCTCGGGCTCTCGGCGCACGGCTGCGACAGGCTCCGCGCGCGACGCGATGCGCCGGTCGACGCGCCCGCCGCGGCCCCACGGGGCACGGGCGCCTTCTCGCTCGAACGCCCTGCGGCGCACGGCGCCGTCGCGCTTCAGCAGCGCCTCGTGGTGACGACGCGTTCCGCTTCGGGGCAGACCACTCGCGCGGTGCACACGCGCCTCTACCTCTCCGACGCGCGCGTGCGGAGCGAGGTCGAGACCGTCGATCAAGACGGACGCCCCGTGCGCGTGATGGCCGCGCGCGAGGGCCGCGCGGTCTACGTTCGCGCGGGCGACGGACGCTGCACGGGCGAGCTCCGCGGCGACGCGCCCACCGAGGCGATGCAAGACCCCGCGGCGATGCTCCCGCCCGTGCGAGGGGCCACCGCGGCGGGCGACGAGAGCCTCAACGGCGAGCCGACGAAGAAGTACACCTTCGATCAGCGCGCCGTGACCGCGAACCCCGCGGTGCGCGCGCAGGGCGCGGTCTGGATCGCCGTCCGCGGGTCGTGGGTGGCGCGCTACGAGCTCCGCGCGACCGACGCGAGCGGCGAGCGCGCGTGGGCGTACACGGCCTCTCGCGCCGACGCGAACGCCGCCGTGCGCCCCGATGGATGCGGCGCCGTGCTCGAAGACGTCGCCGCGATGCCAGGCGCCACCGACGAGGCGCGCCGCAGCGGCTCGCTCAGCTATCAGACCGCGCGACCGATCGCGGAGGCGCGCGCGTTCAACGCGCAGACGCTCGGCGCGATGGGCTATCAGCAGCGCGCGGCGATGCTCGACACGCCCGCGGAGCAGATCGTCCTCTTCGCGCACGACGCCTCGCGCAGGCTCGCGATGCTCTCGCTGCGCGTCGAGGGCGCGGCGACGCGGGTGCTCGTGCAGGTCGCCGATCCGCCGACGGACGCGGCCATCGCGAGCGCGCCCGCGTCGCAGCAGAGCGCGCCGACCCTGCCGCCCGCCGTGGCCGCGCTCGCGCGCTTTCTGCCCGACACGCTCGGCGGCGCGACCGCGCGCGACGCGCCCAACGGAACCTCGACGACCCTCTTCGGCATGCGCACCACGATGGCCATGCGGAACTACCGCGCGAGCGGGGGCTCCCTCCGCGTGATGCTCTCGCAGGGCGACGTCGCGAGGCTCTCTCGGAGCAACCTCGCGACGGGTCCGACGCCGCGCGAGATCGCGGCGGGCGCGCGCGCCACCACCCTGGTCGGACAGCCCGCGGTCATCACCGTCGAGGGCGCCGAGGTGAAGCTCAAGTGCGTGCTCGACGGCGGCGTGCTCGTCGACCTCGTGCTCGATGGCCCCGGCGCGGCGGGCGCCGAGACGCTGCTCACCTACGCGAACGCGCTCGACCTCGCCGCGCTCCGCCGGGTGCGCTAAAAGACGCGCGACGCGAGGAGCGAGCACAGCGATGAAGCGAATCTTTCAGGTCGTGTTGCGGACGCTCGACGTCGACGCCGCGACGGACTTCTACCGAAGCGTCCTCGGCGACGCGCCGACGCGAGTCGTCCGCCTCCACGAGCAGGCCGTTCAACGCGGCGCGCGACCGCACTGGCTCGGGTTCATCGATGTGGGCGACGTCGACGGCGCGGCGGCGGCGTTCGTGGCGCGCGGCGGCGTCTCCCTCGCCCCCAAATGGATCGACGACGAGGGCCTCGAAGCCGCCGTGATGCGCGACCCCGGCGGCGCGATCATCGCGCTCGCGAGGCCTCCGGCGGTGCGCGCGCCCGACCGCGCGCATCGCGTCCCCGAGGTGGCGCTCCACACGCTGAACACGCCCGACGTGTCGCGCGCGATGGCCACCTACGGCGCGCTCTTCGGCTGGGACTTCGGGGCGCCCCTCGACCTCGGGTCCGTCGGCGTCTTTCATCCGTTCGCCTTCGAAGCGGGGGCGCCGCGCGCGGGCGTCTTCGGCGACACCGCGGGACGCCCCGGGGTGCACCCGCACTGGACCTTTCACTTCCGCGTGAGCTCGCTCGACGAGGCCGTCGCGAGGGTCACCTCGGGCGGAGGCGTCACGCTCGCCCCCATCGAGCTCCCGAGCGGCGACCGCATCGCGGTCTGCGACGACCCGCAGGGCGCCGCGTTCGCGCTGCTTGAAGCGCCCTCGCGCTGAGTCACGACGCGCCGTCCGCGACGCTTCACGTTGACCCTCCGCCGACCGCGACGATAGCGTGCGCCATGCGAACACACCGCGACGCGTTGCCCCGCGCGGCACCGCGACGGAGCGCCTGGATCGCCCTCGTCGTGTGCCTGGGGCTCTCGTCGAGCGCGCGTCTCGCGTGGGCGCAGCAGCCTCCGCCGCCCGCCCCGTGGGACCTCCCCGCGGCGCCCGCGGTGTGCACGCCGGGCACCGTGTCTCGCTGCGTCTGCGCCGGAGGCGCGACGGGACTTCAACGGTGCCTCGGCGTTGGGATGTCGCTCGGCCCGTGTCAGTGCCGCACGGCGCGCTCGCGCACGCCCGATGAGGTCGAGTCGCCGGGCGACCGCGACGGCGTGCGCCGCGAGCCTCGGTGGTACGGGTGGCAGTTTCTGGTCGTCGATGGCTTGAGCCTCGTGCTCGCCATCTCGACGCTCGGCACAGGTTCGGTGGTGCAGTTCGGCGTCGCGTCGGCGGGCTTCACCTTCGGCGCGCCCATCGTCCACTGGGCGCACGGAAACATCGGCCGCGGCTTCGGCTCGCTCGGGCTGCGGATCGGCCTGCCGGCCACGGCGCTCGGAGTCACGGTCCTCACGGGGCGCGGATACTCGTCGCTCCTCGTGGGCGTGGTGTTGATCCCGACCGCGTTCGCGGCGGCGATCACGATCGACGCCGCGGTGCTGGCCTACGACAGCGCGCCGAGCTCGCGCGCGCGCGCCGGCCTCGCGTGGGCGCCCATGCTCGACCTTCGCCCCGAGGGCGTCACGCTCGGCGTCGCCGGGAGCTTCCTGAGCGGTTCCGAGACGTCGACGGCGCTCACTGGATCGCGACGCTCACGTCAGGCGACGCGGCGCTACGGCCGCCAGCGTCGCCGCCCGCATACACCGTCCGCGGCGACCGCCACGTCGATGTCGCTGCGCCGCAGGCCAGCCAGGTCCTCCGGGCTCGCCGTCGATCTCGGGGATCGGTCGGTCCCTCGCGAGCACCGCGAACCGCGCGCGCGCGCGGCCTCCTCGTCGGCGCGGCGGCGGTGAACACGTCGTCGTGGCCCGTATTCACGATGTGCATGCGCGCATCGTAACGCAGGCGGAGCCCCAGGGAGCGGGTCGCGTCCACCGTCGCGACGCACGGCGCGATCCGCGCAGGGCGCCGCGTTGCGCTGCATGAGGCGCGTCGAGGGGGTTGAGTCGCAACGCCCGGCGTCGCCGCGAGTGTTTGAGCGGTCCGCGAGGGTCGACGGAGGTCGTCGCCCGCGGCGCGGCTACAGCCCCGGCAGCTCCTTGGGATAGAAGAGCTCGTACTCGAAGACGCCGCCAGAGCGCGCGGCGATCGCGGCGTCGCGTTCGCGGTTCGCGAGCTCCAGGAAGGAGACTCGCTGACACCCGCCGCAGATGAACCAGAGCATGGCGTCGCTCTGCGCGGGCCAGACCCTCACCTTGCAGCGCTTGCACTCGGCCTCGACGTCGCCGCGGCTCGACACCCTCACGCGAAGGTCTTTGGGCTCCTTCATCCGCTGAATGAGGACGTCGAGGGGCACCTCCGCGATCGCCGCGTCGGCGCCGCTGACGCTCGCTCGCTGCGCCGCTTCGACGCCCGCGCTCGCGCCTCGCGGATCGCCCCTCCCGCCGCGCTTCCCCTCGCGCAGCTCGAGGAGCTGACGCGCGAGCTCGACGCCCTCCTCCTGCTTGTTCTGCGCGACGAGCGTGTTCAGCAGCGCGTTCGTCGCGGCTTCGGTGATGGCGGGGCTGAACTCGCGCGGATGGTCGAGCACGATCTTCAGGGCTCTGCGCAGCGGGACCTCGGCCTCGCCGTGGCGGCCTTGCGAGAAGAGCGCGCTCCCAACGCGTTGGGAAGCTCGGCGAGGAGGGGCTGTCGACACCGAAGCCTCCTCGCGCGCGATGGCGCGTCGGGCAACGCCTCGGCGCCGGCGAGGTCTCCGCGGGCGTAACACGCGCCGCTCTCGGCGAAGAGCCGCTCCGACTCCGCGGCCTTCGCGGCGCGCTCCTCGCGTGAGACCGCCGGGGCGACGGGTTCCGGAGGCCGCGGCGGTGGCGAAGGAGGCGTCGCCCGACGGGACTTCGCGCTCACGGCGAGCCACGCAGCGCCCGACGCGCCAACGATCGCCGTGAGGGAGACGAGGTACAACCACATGCCAGAACGGTAGTTCCGCCGCGCCGAGGCCCATAGGGCGAAATCCGAAGCGGGGCGGCGCGTGGGCGCGGCGCACCTGCGCGGTCTGCGCTCGACCTCGCGGCGCTCCGCCGGTGCGTTCGAGGCACCGCCGCGGCGGTCGCCGGGCGTATCCCGCTTGACGCTCTCGCGACCGCGCGATCTCTTCAGGGGCTTCGAGGAGGTGCCGATCGACGTGCTCACGATCCGCGACGCGCAGATGACGGTCTTTCGACGGGAGGCGCTCGCGGCCTTCGTTCGACGGCTCAGCAGCGACATCCTGGCGGAGCGCCCGAAGGAGGAGCGCCTCCACGGGCCGACGCTCGCGCGCGCCGTGGAGGAGGGCGTCGAGGGCGCGCTCTCGCTCGGGCTCTTCGACCCGGCGCAGGTGTCGCGCTTCGTCGCGTGTCGGCTGCGTCACGGCGAGGGCTTTCCCTCGGCGCACCCGTGGGCGCAGGCCGTCGTCGACGACCCGCTGCTCACGCCCGCGCAGGCGCTCGCGCGCATCGAGGCGGGACCGACGGAGGCCGCGCCGTGACGACCGTCAAACAGTTCAACGGGGTCTTCGGCCCGATGCTCGGCGAGCCGGTGCTGCCGTGCCCGCTCAACGGCGTGGTGGTGGTCACGCTCCAGTACGGGGTCGGCGACGCGCCGCACGACGTCGAGGTCGCGCTCGAGAACAGCGTCGGCTACGACCGTCGCCGCAGCGTGACCGCCGACCGCTCGGTGTTCACCGTGAACGACGAGTACCTCGGCGAGGTGCTGCTGCGCTCGACGTCGGGGCTGTGGGCGCCGCGCGGGGGCCTCGAGTACATGTGCGAGTGCTCGCCGAAACACCACACGCACGTGGTGGTGCCCCTCGCGCAGCCCGAGCTCTATTTCGCGCGCGGCGACACGCACGAGCGCGTGACCGCCCTCTCGCTGCCCCAGGGTGAGATGAAGCCCATCGAGGTGCGCTGCACGCACCGCCTGGGCGGACGCTTCAAGGTCGAGCTCGGCTACCCGGGCGCCGCGGCGAAGCTGCGACCTTCGACGCGCTCGGTGACCGACGCGACGTACCGGTACCTCAGCCGCGTGCGTCTGGCGGAGGACCCCGAGGGCATCGAGCGACCCATTCACGAGCCCCGCAAGGGCCCTCCCCTCGACCTGCCGTGCACGAGCGGACGCTGGGACACGAAGCTCGCGTCGCCCTACCTCGCGCTCAAGGCGATGACCGTGGTGGGCCTCGAGTGCGGCGCGGGCGACGAGGTGCTCGAGGCGCGCCTCGTCGACCGCGATGGCACGGTCTGGGCGACCGCGCGGCTCACCGTGAGCGTGACGGCGCCGTCGAAGGGGCGCGCGGCGTATCGGCTGTTCGATCACCGCAACCTCGACGACTTCAAGTCCGACGACGCGGACTTCACGCGCATCTTCGCGAAGGCGAGCGCGCCCGCGGACGCGGTGAAGATCGGCGTGTGCGACACGGGCATCTTCGACGACTCGACGGGCGGGCAGTACCTCCGCCCGCGCATCGTGGGGGGCAGCTTCTTCTCGACGGACCTCGAGGAAGAGGGCCGCGTGCCCAACGAGGGCGGCCTCGCGCGCCTCTTCTCGGTGGCGCCGTCGAAGCACGGGACCAACGTCGCGGCGCAGGCCGCCTGGGGGACCGCGCGCATCAAGCTCCTCGACGTGATGGTGCAGAAGGGGCAGACGCTCGGCGACATGAACGGCGCGCTCACGCAGCGCGCGTTCGAGTGGGCCGGGGCGCAGGGGGCCGCGGTCGTCAACTGCAGCAAGGTGATGTACTTCAACACCACCGAGGGGCAGGCCGCGCTCGAGCGATACCCGGAGACGCTCTTCCTCGCGACGGGCGGAAACACCGCGGCGTGCTTTCCCTTCAACTACGGCGCGCTGGCGGCCAACGACGCGATTCGCAAGGCCTTCAAGGCCGACTGCGGCATCGAGGGCCTCCCGCGCGTCTTCACCAACACCCTGCTCGTGGGCGGCCACGACAAGGGCCCGCGGCACCACGCGTCGCGCGGCTACGGGCCGGGCGTCGACGTGATGGTCTACTCCGACGAGATGACGCTCTACACCCCGCGCGCGCTCGTCGAGACCTTCAGGCTCCCTTCGATCGAGAGGTTCCGCCGCGAGACCCTCGCGCGCCTCGACCAGACCGCGACCTCGCTCGAAAACGAGCCGCAGACCGTCTCGGGCGAGCTCCCGATGATCAAGGTCCACAAGTACAACACCCTCAAGCGCCTCAAGGAGCTGCACGACCTCGGACAGGACGGCGGCCAGTACACCGAGTCGAACCGCCGCGAGTACGAGCAGCTCGAGCAGATGAGGCAGGCGCGACCCAACCCCGAGTACCTCAAGCGTCAGGTCTATCTGAAGACGGCGGCGCTCTTTCGCGCGCTGCCCTGGCCCGGCGGAACGCTCGCCTCGGGGCGCGACAACGTGGTGAAGTGGCTCGAGTCGTTCATCGATTTCGCGAGCATCACCAAGGCGCCCCACGTCGTCGACTCGCAGCTCTCGCCGACCTGGCCCGCGACGCCGTGGGGCGAGGTCAAGCTCACCGACGCGAAGAAGCGCTTCGACCTCGCCGAGAGCTTCTACCAGGACATCAAGAAGTACAACCTCGAGCTCATCCTCCGCGAGCTCCGCAAGTCCGAGGACGGCCTCTCGGTGGCCGTCGACAACGGCGTCTCCTTCGGGCTCCCGGTGGTCGCCAACACGGCCGCGAAGCTCAAGCTCCTGCGCGGCGCGCTCACGGGCAAGCAGCTCCGTCGGCTGCTCATCGACACGTCGGACTACACGCCGGGCTTCGAGAGCGAGTGCCTCGCGCAGGGCGTCGTCAACCCGCTGCGCGCCTACTTCGCGGCCTACGACGGCGACGTCGAGAACGGCGGCACGTGCCCGCGCAGCACGCCGCCGAAGGCCGACAGCAACCTCACCGCCGATCGCCGCGTGTACTACACCTTCTTCGTGATGAACCCGCAGGGGCGGAGCCTGTGCGACGCGCTCCGCGGCGACCTCAAGGCCGCCTTCCGCAAGATGAACGTCGACCTGATCGAGGCCGAGCCGCCGGTGACGATCCCCGACGAGCCCGTCACCTACGTCACCGACTCGAACATCGGCGGACACGACTGGCGCAAGGTGGTCAACCAGGCGCTCCCGCTGGTGCACGCGCCGCGGCACCTGCGCGCGGTGTTGGTCAATCAGTGCGCCCACGTCGAGAAGGCCAAGGAGATCCACACCTGCGCGTGGCAGTCGCCCACGTGGGTCGCCGCCAACGACGAGGAGCACCAGTTCTTCGGCAACACGCTGCCCAAGTACTCCATGGTGTCGTCGGTCGCCGGCGACCTGTTGACGTGGTCGTGCACGATCAGGATCCGCGAGCCCGCCACGCGGAGGGTCTTTCCGCCGACGCTCGCCCACATCGTCGACCGGGCCCGCATAGGTCCCGCCCAGACGGGAACGCTCCTCACGCCGGAGCAGTTCACCGTGACGCGGGTGAGCGCGACGGAGATCCGCTTCACGATCACCGACGCGGCGGCGGCGGCGAGCGCGCAAGGCAAGGACGTGACCGTCGAGGTGCGCGTGCTCGCCGAGCTCGGCGGCAGCGCCGACAAGAACAACATCTTTCTCAACGCGGGCGCGACGGACACCACGCTGGTGCTGCTGCTCCACGAGATCGGTCACGCGATCGGCCTCGTGCCGAGCACGCACGCGAAGCACTACACCAACAACGAGGGCGGCCAGGGTCACCACTGCTCGCACAACACGGAGCTGGTGAGCAACGCCGACGCGGCGCGGCTCTACAACCTCCCCGGCGACGGCACCTCCCACGTCCGCGTGCCCGTGGGCGTCATCACCCCCTCGCGGCTCGGCGGCGAGCCTCCGTGCGTGATGTATCACACGCGTTCGAGCGCCCACGGCAAGTCGGTGTTCTGCAGCGTCTGCGTGCAGACCGTGAAAGACGCCGACGGC
This sequence comes from Polyangiales bacterium, assembly GCA_046351535.1. GTDB lineage: Bacteria > Myxococcota_A > Polyangia > Polyangiales > CAISKJ01. Next base: position 108,811 of record JAXLYG010000026.1, on the reverse strand, counting down.
GCGTCGTGGAAGTGGTGACCTCCGCCCTCCCCACGGAGGCGATGATGAGCGCGTTCAACGAGAGGGCGCACGTCGGCGCGTCGAAGGCGTAGTCGGCGCACGCAGCGACGCGCCTCGCAGCGTTCTGGCCTCGACGCGCGCGGGCTGTGTAGAGAGCCGCGCATGACCTGGACTCAGCTCCTCGCGCCCGCGGGCGGACGTCGCTACCTCCACGCCGACCTCGGCGGACTCTTCGCCTGGAACGACACGAAGGGCCTCTCGTTCTGCGAGGGGAAGCTCGTTCGCATCGACCGCGCGCTCGGCACCTGCGCCCGCGTCGACCGCACATTCACCGAGGTGGTCTACGCGATCGCCGTGAGCCCCGAAGGACGCTACGCGTTCAGCGACGGGCGCTCCGTGGTGCTCGAAGGGCTCGCACCGGTCGCGATCGAAGGCGTCGCGAAGCTCGCGTTCGGCGCGCAGGGCGACCTCTGGGCCATGGACAACGCCCGCCTCTACCGCATCGACGGACGCACCGGCGCCCTCGTCTGGAAGCGCGACACGTGGGGGACCTTCCTCGCGCTCGACGGAGACACCGCGGCGCTCGTCTCGTGGGGATCGCTGATCGTCGTGACGGGCGACGGAGAGGTCCACAAGCTCACGTCCGCGCTCGCGCTCGAGGTCCACGCGGTGAAGGCCCGCGACGGCAGGGTCTACGTGGTGGCGGGCGACGGCACCGCGCGACGCCTCGCCGCGCTCGACCTCTCGTCGCGCAGCGAGACCGTCTTCGAACTGCCTCCGGGCATGTGCCCGCGAGAGATCGCCGCGACGCGTGACGGCGCCGTCGCCTGGCGCTCGGCGCCGCTGGGGCTCACCGAGTTCGACACGCGCTCCGGGCTGTCGCGCGACATGCGCTTCCCCGCGCACCCGTCGGTGGGCCTCGACGCGACGCGCGACGATCGGGACTGGGTCGCGCTGCTCGAATGGGAGAGCGCCCTCGTGCGCATCGACCGCGAGACCGGGCACGAACTCGACCGCGAAGCGGATCTCCCGCTCACCCTCTGGAGCCTCTCGGTGGCCTCCGACGGACGCGTCGCGAGCGCCCACGACCGCGAGTGGCGCGTGACCGACGCCGACGGAACGCTCCTTCACCGCGAGGTCGTCGACAGTCAGGTCTGCGACCTCTCGTTCTCCGTCGACGGACGCACGCTCGCCGTGATGCGCACCTGCCCCGAAGGGTGCCACCTCGACCTCGTCGAGTGCGAGCGCTTCACCACCACCTCGACGCGCGTGGTGAGCGCGGGCGGAGTGCGCTTTCTGCCCGACGGCGTGCGCATCGCGCTCATCGACACGGGCAAGGTCTCGCTCTGCGACGCGACGACCCTCGCCGTCGAGTGCGTGCTCGCCCACGGCGACAAAGAGGCGAGCATCATGGGCCTCGTCTTCGCCGACGGACGCATCGCCGCGTACGACTACACGGGCCGCGTGGTGTGCTTCGACGACCCGGGCGTCACTGCGCCGTCGAAGAAGCCCCCGAAGCACAAGCCCGCGGTGACGCTCCTGTCGAGCAGGGTGAGCGCCACGACGCACCGCGCGTCGAACGCGCACATCGGCGCGGTGTTTCCGTTCGAAGGTCAGCTCGCGGTGTTCGACGCGAAGGTCGACGGCATCTCGCGCGTCGACCTCGCGACGAAGAAGCCCGTCTCTCGCACCGCGAACACGCGCGGATACTTCATGCTCGACGCGCCGCTCTACCTCCGCGCCGAGGCCGAGGGGTGCTCCGTGTGGCGCCTCGGCGAGACCGCTCCGCGCGCGCACTTCGCGCAGATGCCCACGATGGCCGCGTGCTCGCGCGACGGGCGCTTCGTCGCCGTGGCGCTGCACGGAGGCGTCTACCTCACGCGGATCTCAGAGGCCGCCGCGCAAGCGTGACGCGCGTCAGGGCTGGAGCGTGAAGACGCTCTCGGTGTTGTCGAGGTACGAGTACACGCGGAGCGAGCCCGCGGCGTAGGTGTATCCGAAGCCGAGCATGGTGCCCGCGAGCGCGCTCGGACACGCGATCGTGACGCTCATCGCGCCGCCCGTGTAGGCGATGCGCTCGGCGAGCTGTTGAAAGACCGCGCCGTCGCGGCTGATGTTCACGGCGGCCACCGTCGCGCCCGGCGAGAACACCGTCGTGGCCTGCCACGCGTGCACCGTCCCGCTCGCGACGCCGTGATAGATGTGCTGCGTCTCGTAGTAGGTGCCCGCGGGAACGACGCCGCCCGTGAGCGAGGCGAGCGAGGGCATCGGCGCCACCGTGAAGGTGTCCATGATGACCGGCGCGGTGTTCGCGGGGAGCGACGCGCAGAGCCCCGCGGCGTCGGGCGGATCGACCGCCACGTCCGCGGCCGCAACGTCGACGCTCCCATCGACCGGCACATCGACGGAGACATCGACCGGCACATCGACCGACGCATCGACGGAGACATCGACCGACGCATCCACGGCGGGCGCGTCGGTCGCGACGTCCGTCGTCACGTCGGCGGGCGCGTCCGCGGACACGTCGCGGACGCTCGTGTCGGAGGGAGAATCGTTCGTGACGTCGGTCGCAACGGCGTCGGTCGCAACCGCGTCGGTCGCAACCGCGTCGGCGGGCGTCGCGTCGGAGGCGTCGGCGGTGACGACGTCTGCGGGCGCGGCGTCGGGCGTCGTGGACGGGGTGTCGTCGCAGGCCGCGACGAAGAGCGCGGCGAGGAGGGCGGGCGAGAAGCGAGACAAGCTCATGCCCCTTGCATCGTCGGCCTCGCGGGGCGGCGTCAAGCGCGAGTTGCACGCGCGGACGTCGCGCCGCTGACGATGCGCCGCCCGATCGCCGCGCGGCGTGTATCCTCCGAGGTCGCGATGCTCCCGAGCACGGTTCGTCACTATCAGGTCTGGGGACAGCTCTCCGCAGGGGGAATGGGCGAGGTATGGCTCGCCCGCCACGCCGAGCTCGCGCTCCCGGTGGTCATCAAGACGCTGCACCAGCACGACCCCGAGGCGGCGCAGACCGAGTGGGCGAAGCTCCTCACCGAGGCGCGCATGAGCGCGAGGCTCACGTCGCCGCGCGTGGTGCGGGTCATCGACGTGGGCAGGCTCTCCGACGACGACGGAAAGGGCCAGGCCTACCTCGTCGAGGAGTACGTCGACGGCATCGACCTCGCGGAGCTCGACCACGAGCGGCGCCGCGTGCTGCACCGCGCGCTCCCGCTGTGGTTCGTGTGCGACGTGCTCGCGCAGGCGGCCGAGGGGCTCCACACGGCGCACCAGTCGGGCGTGGTGCACCGCGACGTGAAGCCGAGCAACCTCTTCGGCTACGGCCACGCGCAGGTGAAGGTCGGCGACTTCGGCATCGCCGCGGCCGCGGGCACCGAAGACGCGCCCCGCGCGGGCACCGCGCTCTTCATGGCCCCCGAGCAGTTCGAGGGCGGCAAGGTCGGACGCCGCGCCGACGTCTACGCGCTCGGCGCCACGGGCTTCGCGCTGCGCTACGGAAAGGTCCCCTGGGCGTCGCTCTCGGAGGCCCTGGCGCGCAAGCGACCGGACCCCTTTCCGCCCGCGTCGACGCCCGAGGAGGCGTTCTTTCAGCACGTCATCGCGCGGATGCTCACGCGCGAGTACGACCGCCGCGATCCGCACATCCTCGTGGCGCGCCATCAGCTCCACGGCATCGCGAGGGCCACGGCGCGACGCGCGCCGCCCGCGCACCTGGGAGACGGGCGCTTCGTGCTCTCGGGCGCGCAGCTCTCGTTCGAAGTGGGCGACCTCGCCGACCAGCAGACCGACGCCGTGATCAACTCCGCCACGACGTCGCTCACGATGCGCACGGGCATCGGCGAGGCCCTGCGGCGCAGGGGCGGCGACGAGGTCGAGGCCGAGGCCGTCGCGCAGGGAGAGCGCGCGCTCGGAGAGTGCGTCCACACGGGCGGCGGGTCGCTCAAGGTCCGCGGCGTGATCCACGCCGTGGGGGCGTGGAACGAGGTGTCGTGCATCGCCCGCGCGACGCACCGCGCGCTCTTCGCCTCCGAGGAGCGGGGCTACCGCTCGCTCGCCTTTCCCGCCATCGGGACGGGGCGCGGGCGGGTGTCTGTGGAGGCCAGCGTCGACGCGATGGTGGGGGCGCTTCGGATGCACCTCCTCCTCGGCGGCTCGCGCCTCGAGGCGGTGCGCTTCGTCTTCCTCGACGAGGCCACGCGCAAGCGCGCGATCGAGGTCGCGTCGAGCGTCATCCTCGGCGCGGAGGAGGCCTTCGCGTACCACGAGTCCGACGAGCACGCGGAGAGCCTCACGGAGCTCGGCCACGCGCGGACGCAGTACGTCCCGCCCGCGGATCGCCCGCGCACCGCGCCCCTCAGCGATCGACCGCGCCGAACGTGACGGCCCCGCGCGGGCGCGCCCGGAGAAGGTGACAGGGGGTTGACGCCGACGCCGTCGGTCGCGTCCCATCGGCGCCGATGTTGACGCGCATCGGTACGGCGCTGCGGGGCCTGCTCGCGAACTTCGGCCCCATGGTGGTCTTCATGGTCGTCGTGCGGGTGCTCTCGATCCGCTGGGCCATCGCGCTCTCGATGCTCTGGACCGTGACCGAGCTCGCGTGGTGCCGCGTTCGAAAGCAGCCCCCGACGCGGATCTTTCTCTTCACCGCGGCGATGACCCTCGCCTTCGGCGCCATCGACCTCTACCAGAACGCGCCCGTCTTCCTGAAGTGGGAGGCCGTGCTCACGAACATCATCACGGGGCTCTATTTCGGCGCGACGGTCTTCTCGGGCAAGTCGCTCATCCAGGAGTTCTACGAGCGCTCGCAGGGCGTGACCGAGCTCCCGCGGCCCGAGCTCGCGGACTACTTCCGCGCGTTCACGGGCGTGTGGGCGGGGTACTTCTTCGTGAAGGCCATCGTCTACGCGTGGCTCGCGCAGCGGTACAGCTTCGAGCGCGCCCTCGCGATCCGCGCCGTCGTCGGGAGCGTGAGCTTCTACGCCCTCCTCGGCGTGTCGACCGTGCTCGGGCGCCCGCTCTTCAACCTCGCGCGACGCTTCGGGCTCTTCGCGCCGAAGGCCGCGCCCGCGACGCAGGCTCCGACCGCGGAGACGCCGCCGACCTGAACCGCGCCGCCGCGCTCAGTGCATGGTGATCCGCGAGGGGATGAGGCTCGGCCGCCGGACGGACGCGAGCGAGACGAAGGCGCGCACCGACGTTCCCCAGCCCGAGATCGACTCGATCTCGACGTCGCCGCCGAGCGAGCGACAGGCCTCGCGCACGGCCGAGAGGCCCACGCCGCGGCCCGAGAGTTCCGTGGCCTCGTCGCGCGTGGTGAGCCCGTCGGCGAAGAGCGCCTCGACGAGGTGCGCGCGCGTCTCCGACGGGAGCCCGAGGGCGTCGGCGCGACCGCGCACCCGGCGCCAGTCGATGCCGCTGCCGTCGTCTTCGATCGACACGCGGAGCATCTCGGCGTCGACGGCGCACCGGAGCGTGAGCCGCGCCGTCGGCGATTTGCCCGCCGCGATGCGGTCCGCGCCGGGCTCGACGCCGTGGTCGAGCGCGTTGCGGATCGCGTGGACGAGGCTCCACCAGAAGGCCCTGAGGGGCTCGAAGGGGAGCCGTCGGCCGTCGTCCTCGACGCGCACCTCGACGTGCTTGCCGATCTGCGCGGCGAGGCGCTCGGCCTGCACGGCGAGGCGGCGGAGCACCCACGCGTTGGGCTCGTCGCGCCAGCTGCGCGCGGTGCGCGCGAGGGTGCGGCGGTCGGTGCCGTTGACGATCCGATCGACGAAGTCCTCGTGCTCGGCGGTGGTGATCTCGATGCGCCGCGGGTCGTCGGCGCGGATGAGGTCCGAGATGAGGTCGAGGGCCTGCATCCAGGCGTCTTCGAGCTCGGCGAGCAGGGCGGCGCCGAGGGTCGAGCGTCGCGAGGCGGCGAACTCGCCCTCGATGCGGTGCACCGCCGAGGCGAAGGTGTGAAAGCCGTAGACCGCCGCGTTGCCCTTGAGCGTGTGGAGGGCGCGGCGGCGCTCTTCGAAGGAGCTCTCGCCGCCGAGGCCCGCGATGAGGCGCGAGGTCTCGTCGACGAAGCGTTCGAAGTCTCGCCGGTCGCGCACGGCGTTGCGGACGATCGCGTGGAGCTCGCGCGCGTGGGCCTCGGCGAGCTCGGCGGCGAGGCGCTCGGTCACGTCGCGCACGACGAGGAGCACGCGCGCGAAGCGGCCCTTCTGAAAGACCTGCCGCAGCGACATCTCGTAGGTGGCGTCGCCGCGCGTGAAGCGCCGCGCCATCTGGTCGGCGGTGAGCTCAAAGGGCAGCACGTCGTCGACGAGCTGTTCGAAGCCGAGCATGAACTCCTGCGCGGCGGGCGTGTCCTCGCCGAAGAGGTAGTCCCAAACGCGCTGCCCCCGCGATGGGAAGCCGAACCACTCGATGACGCTCGCCGTCGTGTCCTCGTGGATGGTGCCGTCGAAGTCGATGAGGATGAGCCCGTCGCCGGTGCTGTCGAGGATGAGCTTGAGCGCGCTCGTCCGCTCGTCGAGCTGAGACTCCAGCGTGAGGTACGCCGTGTTCATGGCCTCGAGCTCGCGGCGCAGCGAGGCGACGTCCTGCGACGAGAGCCGCCGCGGCGCGATGCTGTCGGCGCGCGGCGCGATGCTGTAGAGGTTGCGCGACTCGGTGTCGGCGCCCTCCAGAAAGACGCGCCGCAGGGTCCGCGCGGTGGCGGCCTTGAGCCGCAGGAAGGGGGCGCGCATCTCCTCGACGACGCCGAGCGGGACGGGCTCGTGGCAGAAGACCAGCAGCACGAGGAGCTGCCCCGACGCGAAGGCCCCGCCGATGCCGAAGACCGTGGCGATGCGGTGCTTCGCGACGAAGTCGACGGCGCTGATGATCCGGCGCCTGCGCGCGTCGGTCTCGGTCTTCGCGTCGTGCACGTAGAAGATGTTCGCGATGGTGCCGAGGTGAGAGACCACGTTCGGCGAGTCGACCGCGTCGACCCACGAGAGGTCGCCGCCGAGCGACGCGAGCAGCCCCGCCATCATCGGGATCTCCTCGAGGAACGACGGCGAGGTCATGGGGATGCCCACGTGCGCGACGGAGCGCGCCCGGTCGTTCCACTCGGGGAGGTCGCCGGCCGTGCCCACGAGCGAGATGACCGGCGTGTCGTGGGTGAGCTCCGCGGAGACCCCGCGGGCGTCGGCGAAGGCCTCGGCGGCGCGGCGGTTCGACGGGGGCAGCGCGTTCATGGGCACCGTCACGAAGATCCGCGCGAGCGCGATCGACGCGGGCCATGCGTCACGAATCCTCCGCACGGTGGCGTGCGCCGCGCGCTCGAAGGCGTCTCCGTCGGCCACGCCGCGGATGGCCTCTTCGAATACCCGAGAGATCTCCTCGGCTGTCGCCTCGCTCAGCTTGCTCATGACCGCATCGCATCCAGTGACCGCGCGCACCTGCGGTCACCCCCGGCGCAGCGCAACGAGCGTGCCCGACGACCGCGCGGGGGCGCAACGCTGTCCGAGCCGCGCCGCGCGTCGAGCGCCGCGCCGACGGGGGACGTCACGGGCTTGACGCCGCGTCAACGCGGTGACCCGTGTCCACTTCGAATTTCACGGCGCTGCGCTGCTGGCACGCGTGGCGCATCGCAGGGAGCGCAGGGACGACGTCACCGGACGCAGGCCGCGAAAGGGCGCCCCTGGGTTCGGCACCTGTCGACCGACGGGAACGGAGTGAATCGAAATGCAGCGCGAGAGGCTCAGCGACCCCGTGAGGGTCATCAGGGAGCAGGTGCTCGACGCAACGTTGAGCCTCTTTGAAGCCCACGAGCAGGCGTTCGCCTTCACGAGCGACACCGAGGGGGTATTACCACTGACGCCGTCAGAGCCTCTGGTCGCGGCGAGCATCGGGTACACCGGCGAGGGCATCCGAGGCTCGCTGGTGCTCCTCACGTCGTCGCAGGTGGCGAGCTCGTGGTCGTCGGAGTGCGAGCTCGACGAGATCGCGCTCTGCGACATCGTGGGCGAGTTCTCGAACATGCTGCTCGGGCGCGTGAAGAGCCGCATCATCCCGTACGGGGTGACGCTCTCGATCGCGCTGCCGATCAGCGCCATCGGCCGTGACCTCAGGGTGCTCTCGTCGCCGGGCGGCACGTCGCTCTGGCAGACGTTTCACGGAGACGCCGGTGACGTCCACGTGCGCCTCGACCTCAACCTCGACGCGGAGTTCGCCATGTATGCGCTCCCCGACGAGCCGGCACCCTCGACCATCGAGGGCGACGTCCTCCTGTTCTGACACCATCGCCCGAAGACTAAAAACAACGTCAACGAAGAGAGTCTCACAATGAACGCGAAGATCCTGGTGGTCGACGACTCGCAGATGGTCCGCTGCTCCGTGGGGCGCACCCTGGTGGGCGCCGGCTTCAACGTCGTCGAGGCCATCGACGGCGCTGACGCGCTCAACAAGCTCGCCGCCAACGACGACACGCGCCTGGTCGTGTGCGACGTGAACATGCCGCGCATGAGCGGCATCGAGTTCCTCGAGGCGCTGCGGTCGACGGCCGCGGCCAACGTCGCGGTGGTGATGCTCACGACGGAGGGCCAGCCCGAGCTCATCCAGCGGGCCAAGGCGCTCGGCGCCAAGGGCTGGATCGTGAAGCCCTTCAAGCCCGAGCTCCTCGTCGCCGCGGCGAAGAAGCTCACCGCGTGATGCGCCGCGAGGAAGGGGCCCACGATGCTCGCGCTCGTAGTGATTGACCAGAAGACGATGAGGGAGAGCTCCGCGCGGTTCCTTCAGGCCGCGGAGTACCGCGTCGAACAGTCGGACGCGAAGGGGGCGCTCGCGCTCCTCGACCGATTACGGCTCGACGTGGTGGTGATCGCGTGGGGCCCCGGCGCGTCGTCGATCGTCCGCAGGCTGCGCTCCCTCGACAGCGCGCGCGGCTGCCTCGTGCTCGCCGTGCTCGAGCACCAGGCGCCGAGCGAGATCCCAGCGGTCTACGCCGCGGGGGTCGACGACTTCATGCGCGCGCCCATCTCCCGCGAGGAGCTCACCGGGCGCATCGACGCGCTGCGGCGCCGCACGCACAGCGAAGCGGGCGCCGCGCAGGACTGGTCCGACGGCGTGGACCTCCAGAAGCTCCACGCCTGGGGCGAGCTCGGGAACCTCGTCGCCGAGGACCTCTCGCAGCTCACGGGACCCATCGACGTGCACGAGGTCCCGTCCCTCGACGGCAGCCTGCACCTCGGCTCGATCACGCTCTCGCTCGCCTCCGACGAGACCGAGATGCGCGTCTCCGTAGGCGTCGGACCGGCGAACGTGCAGAGCCTCGGCGCGCTCCTCCTCGGCGACGAGTCGCCCCCGCGGGCGGCCCTCGAAGACATGCTCCGCGAGCTCGCCAACACGCGGGCGGCGCGGTCAACGCGCGGCCCTGCTCGAGCACGTCACCACCACCACGGGCCTCCCCCGTGAACGAGACGCGCCTTCCCTGCGGGCGAGGGCCGACGCTGCTGGCTGGCCACGATCCGCGGGACCAACGTCCGCATGGGCTTCGTGGGCGAGGTGCTCCGGCGCGCCAACAACCGCGTCACCGCGGCCGAGCTGCGCGAGGGCATGGTGCTCGCGCACGACATCCACAACCACCACGGCGTGCTCGTCATGGCCGCCGGGACGCGCCTCACGGCCACCTCCGCGGGCCGCGTCGCCTCGCTCCTCGGTGAGCGCTACCTCGTCGAGGTGGCCGTCGCGGCCTGAGCCCGCGACGTCGACGAAGCCCGAATCCGCGAGGCGCTCTGGTAAGAGAAGCGCTCGTGACCGACCACGACGCCACCGCCGACGGCCCCTCGCCGGGCCTCACCGGACCCGACGGCGCCCAGGGGCTCACCGCGTCCGAAGCCGCGCGGCGCCTCGCCGAGGTCGGCCCCAACCGCCTCGAACGCGCCGCTTCGAAGCCCCTCTGGCGACGCTTCGCCGCCGAGCTCACGCACCTCCTCGCCGTGGTGCTCTGGGTCGCCGCCGCGCTCAGCCTCTTCGCGGGCGTCCACGACCCGGGCTCGGGCATGACCACCCTCGCCCTCGCCATCGTGGGCGTCATCGTCGTCAACGGGACCTTCTCGTTCTGGCAGGAGTACCGCGCCGACCGCGCCCTCCGCTCGCTCGAACAGCGCCTCCCGCGCAGGGTCACCGCGCTGCGCGACGGCGCGCTGCGCGAGGTCGACGCCGAGCAGCTCGTGCCCGGCGACCTCGTGGCCCTCGAAGCGGGCGACCGCGTGCCCGCCGACGGGAGGGTGATCGAGGCGCGCTCGGCGAAGGTCGACACCTCGACGCTCACGGGCGAGGCCGTGCCGCTCAGCGTCGACGTCGACGCGACGCCCGAGCGCGACGACCACCGCCCCTCGACGGCGGCGAAGCTCCCGGGGCGGCTCTACGCGGGCACGGCGCTCGTGAGCGGACGCGTGAAGATGACCGTGACGGCCACGGGCCGCGCGACGCGCTTCGCCGACATCGCGCGCATGGCGCAGACGACCGGCGCGGTGACCTCGCCCATCCACCGCGAGATCCGCCGCGTGTCGCGCGCCGTGACCGCGCTCTCGGTCTCGCTCGGGGTGCTGTTCCTCTTCATCGGCAGGCTGCGCGGGCTCGACTGGACCTCGGCCGCCCTCTTCGGCATCGGGATCATCGTCGCGAACGTGCCCGAGGGGCTGCTCCCCACGGTCACCCTCTCGCTCGCGATGAGCGCGCAGCGCATGGCGAAGAAGAAGGCCCTCGTGCGCCACCTCCCCGCCGTCGAGGCCCTCGGCGCGTCGACGGTGATCTGCACCGACAAGACGGGCACGCTCACCGAGAACCGCATGCGCCTCGAGGCGTGGCACGTCGTCGGCCGCGGCCCCGTCGACCGCGACGACCCGCGCGCGCCGCCGCGCCGCCTCCTCGACTGCGCCGCCTCGTGTCACGACCTCGAAGCCGTGCGCGCCGGAGGCGTCGAGCGCGCGCTCGGTGACCCCATGGAGGTCGCCCTCGTCACGGCGGCCCGCGCCGTCGACCCTTCGCTCGGGCGCGCGTCCAAGGTCGCGGAGGTGCCCTTCGACACGCGCCGCAAGCGCCTCGTCACGGTGCACGGCGAGGGCGACGGACGCGTGGCCTACGTGAAGGGCGCGCTCGAGGCGCTCCTGCCGCTCGCGACGGCCGTCGAGGTCGAGGGCGCCCCTGCGCCCCTCGACGACGCGCGGCGCGACGAGCTCCTCGCCGCCGAGCGCGCGTTCGGAGAGCGAGGGCTGCGCGTGCTCGCGCTCGCGTATCGCCTCGGGCCCGCGACGGCCTCCGCCGAGGCGCTCGATCGCGACCTCGTGCTCCTCGGCCTCGCGGCGCTGCGCGACCCGCCGCGCCCCGAGGTGGCCGCCGCCATGAGCGCCTGCCACACCGCGGGGATCCGCGTCGTGATGATCACCGGCGACCACCCCACGACGGCCGTCGCCATCGCCCGCGAGATCGGCATGGTGCGCACGCCCGACGTCGTGGCGCTCACGGGCGCCGCCGTCGCCGAGATGAGCGACGGTGAGCTCCAGCTCGCGCTCGCGGCGCCCGAGGTCGTGCTCTCGCGCATGGCGCCCGAAGACAAGACCCGCATCGTGCTGGCCCTTCAGCGCAAGGGCGACGTCGTCGCGGTGACCGGCGACGGCGTGAACGACGCGCCCGCGCTGCGCGCCGCCGACGTGGGCGTCGCGATGGGACGCGGCGGCACCGACGTGGCCCGCGAGGTCGCCGACATCGTGCTCCTCGACGACAACTTCGCCACCATCGTCGCGGCCATCGAGGAGGGCCGCGGCGTCTACGCGAACGTGCGAAAGTTCCTCACGTACATCCTCACGTCGAACGTGCCCGAGGCGGTGCCCTACCTCGCCTTCGTGCTCCTCGGGGTGCCGCTGCCGCTCACGATCGTGCAGATCCTCGCCGTCGACCTCGGCACCGACATGGTGCCCGCGCTGGGCCTCGCCGCGGAGCCTCCGCCCGAAGACGCGATGCGCGTCCCGCCGCGAACGCGCGACGACCGGCTGCTCTCCGCGGGCGTGCTGCTGCGCGCGTACCTCTTCCTCGGAACGATCGAGGCGACGGCGGCGATGACCGCGTGGCTCTGGGTGCTGCGCCGAGGGGGATGGCGCTTCGGCGCGCCCCTCGCGACGAGCGATCCGCTCTACAAGAGCGCGACGACGGCGTGCCTCCTCGGCATCATCGTCGCGCAGGTGGGCAACGTCTTCGCGTGCCGCAGCGATCGACTCCCGCTGCGGTGGGCGAAGCTCCTTTCGAATCGCTTCATCCTCGCGGGCGTGGCGATCGAGCTCACGCTCATGCTCCTCATCGCCTACACCCCGCCCGGCAACGCGGTCTTCGGCACGGCGCCCGTCGACGCGTCGGTGTGGCTCGTGGCGGCGCCCTTTCCGCTGCTGCTCGTGCTCCTGGAGGAGGCCCGCAAGACCCTCGCGCGCGCCCTCGACGCACGCAAGCGTCGCAGGTCGCCCGCCGCGTGAGCGACGGCCCCTCACCCCCCCTCGCCCCCCCCGCGCGTCGCCCTCGCGGCCGTGACCGCCCCGGTCGCCATGACCGCCGCGGTCGCCGCTCGAAAGACTTTGTTTCAAGCCATCACCGCGCATCGCGTGCCCTCTGCGCGCGCGCCGCGGACCGCCTCGTGCGCCGCGCGCGCGTCGGTGCATCGAATTACCGACGATTGCGCGACACGCGGCCGCGGTGCTTGTGATGCATTCACTCCGCGCATGAGACTCCGAACGCTCCTCTGGCCACTCGTGCTGCTCGCCGCGTGCTCCGACGAGCCTTCTGCGCCGCGCGTCACCCTCGGCACCGGACGCGCGCGCGTCACCCTCCGCCTCGATCGCTTCGGGATGCAGATCACCGATCGGGGAGGCGCGGTGCTCCTCGACACGCTCGACACGACAACCGCGATCGCGGGCGACACGGCGCGCGCGTACGGCCCCCTCGGCGCGACGCACCGCAACGTCACGCTGCGACCGCCCGAGGTGCCCATCGACGAGGGGTGGGACCGCGCCACGATCGTCGACGCCCCGTGGCTCCACGGCGCGACGGTGACGCGCTCCGTGGTGCAGGGCGACACGGCCACCGTCGACATCCGAGACCCCGCGCGCGTCGACACGCCGCTCCGCGTGACGATCACGGTGAGCGACGACGAGGTGCGCGTCGAGGCGCGCGTGAGCTCCGACGCGACGGGCGCGCCCGACGGAGGCGTCGGCGTGCTCGATCGCTTCGGGCAGTCGTTCACGCTGCCCGCGGACGAGCACTTCTTCGGCCTCGGCGAGCGCTACGCGACCGTCGACCACCGAGGGACGAAGCTCGAGAACTGGGTCGAAGAGGCGGGCTTCGCGCTCGGCGAAGACACGCCGCCGGGCCCCGCGAACCCCTTCCCCAACGGCACGGGGATGTCGCACATCCCGATTCCGTTCGTGCTCTCTTCGAAGGGCTACGGGCTCTGGGTCGAGACCACGGCGCGCTCGGGCTTCGACCTCGGCGCCACGACCTCGACGGCGTGGAGGGTCTACGTCGACGAGCCCGTGCTGCGGTACCGCGTGCTCGTTCACACCGACCCGAGAGAGACCCTCGCGCACTTCACACGGCTCACGGGCAGGGCCCACGCGCCCGCGCCGTGGGTGTTCGCGCCGCGGCGACGCGTCAACCACGGCGCCACGATCGGGGGAATGCCCGAGGCCGAGGCGCTCCGTCGGAGGGGCGTGCCGACGACGATGGTCGACGACACGATGCACTTTCTCCCCGACGCGACGCAGACCGGCCGCGAAGACGAGATGCGCACCTGGAACGCGAGCCTCCACACCTGGGGCTACCGCTCCATCGGGTACTTCACCCCCTACGTCTCCGCCGAGCGCCCGAGCGTGAGCACGCTCCTCGCGTACGGCCGCGCGCACGACCTCTTCGTGCGACGCACCGACGGCAGCGAGCACACCACCACCCTCGGCTCCAACGGCTGGCAGCGCGTCGCCACCATCGACATGACCAACCCCGACGCCGTCGTGTGGTGGGGCTCGCTCCTGCAGACCGCGCTCGACCTCGGCTTCGACGGGTGGATGCTCGATTTCGGCGAGTACATCCCCTACGACGCCCGCATGCACGACGGCACCACGGGGTGGGAGGCGCACAACGCCTATCCCGTCGCCGTGCAGCGCGCCACGTGGGACTACCTCCAGCGCGTGCGCCGCGACGACTTCCTCTACTTCGTGCGCTCGGGCTACACGGGCACGCAGGCCGTCACGCCGATGGTCTGGTCGGGCGACCCCACGTCGTCGTTCGAAGAGGCCCGCGGGCTCCCCTCGACGGTGCGCGCGGGCATCAACGCCGGCCTCTCGGGCCTGCCCTTCTGGGGCAGCGACATCTCGGGCTACACCTGCCTCGGCATCACCCCCGCCGACAAAGAGCTCTACCTCCGCTGGACCGAGTTCGGCGCCCTCTCGCCCGACATGCACGACGAGGACGCCTGCGAGGGCGGCGACGCGTCGATGAAGTGGACCCTCTGGAGCGACGCCGAGACCACCGAGGTCTACGGCCGCTACGCGCGGCTCCACACGCGCCTCGTGCCGTACATCCACGCCGCCGCGAAGGAGGCCGAGACCACCGGGCTCCCGATCATGCGGCACCCCATGATCAACCACCCGCGCGAGCCCGCGGCGTGGGCCGTGCGACACGAGTACTGGTTCGGCCCGTCGCTCTACGTCGCCCCTGTCGTGACGCGCGGCGAGCGCGCCCGCGCGCACTGGCTCCCGCCCGGCGTGTGGGTCGACTGGTGGACCCTCGCCCGCGTCGACGGCGGCCGCACCGTCACGCGCGACGCGCCCGTCGACACGATCCCGCTCTATCAGCACGCGGGCACGGTCATCGCGCTCCTCGACCCGCGCGTCGAGACCCTCGCGCCCGACACGCGCGACGACGTCACCAGCGCCGCCGAGGTCGCCGACGTGATGGACGCGCGCGCCGTCGTGCGCAGCGGCAGCGATCCCCGCGCGACCGCGACGCTCACGGACACGACCGCGTTCGAAGCGGCCACCACCAGCGCCGCCGCCGCGATCCCGACGGGGTACTCCACCGCGGCGACGGAGGCCGAGCTCTCGACCTGCTCGCGCTGCGCGCGCATCGACGCGCTCGCCTCGGGCGGCGCGCGCGTGCGGGTCACCACCGAGCTCGCGACGACGGTCACGGTGACCGCGGGCGGGCTCACGCTCACGCACCGCGCGCCCCGCGCGATGCGCGTGCGGTGGGACGTGGTCGTTCCCTGAAAGCGCTTCGACCAAAGCGTTTCGCGAGAGTCCGTCAGCGGAGCACGGGTCGCCCCGCCGCGTCGCGCCCGACGCCGAGCAGCGGGACGTTCGCCCACGCCGTCGCCGCAGCGGGACGCACCACCGGACGCGCGGGCGCGACCGTGACGCGAGGCGCGGCGGGCACGATGGCGCCCCGAGGCGCGGCGCGACGCGCGACCGTGTTCTCACGCAGCGGCACGGGCGGAGGCGCGGGCCGAGACGCGGCCGCGCGCGGAGAGGACGCGGTGGCCGGACGCGACGCGCGATCGGGGGTCAGACGGATCGCGGTCCAGAGGATCGCCACGACGACCGAGAGCGCCACGCAGAACCAGAGCGCGCGCGCGCCGCCCCACGACGCGCGACGGATGATGACGTTCTCGAGGATGAAGTCGGTGTCGTCGCGCGCCTCGGGCTCCGCGCGGTACTCGTCGACGAGGATCTCGTCGAGTTCGTCGGAGACTTCGAACTCGCCCGAGTCTTCGACGGATTCGAGCGCGTCGTAGCTGCACTCGGGCGCCTCGGAGCGGCGGCGCACGACGCCCGACATGCGGCCCTCGCGGTCGTCGACGTCGACGCGCGGGAGCGAGAGGTAGCTGGCGCGTCCGCGCTCGGCGTTGCGCGGGTCGAAGCGGCTCGTGAAGGCCGCGACGGCGCGCGAGGTCGCGACCCCTCCGCCCGTGCGCGCGGCGGCTTCGAGGGCCTCGGAGAACGCGCTGCACGAGCTCCAGCGGCGCGCCGGGTCGCGGTCGAGGGCGCGCATCACCACGGCGGCCACCTCGGCGGGCACCGACGCGTCGAGCGCGGGAACCGGCGCGTAGAGCAGCGCGTGGAGCACCTGCGCGTCGTGGGTGCCCGCGAAGAGCCTGCGGCCCGAGAGCAGCTCCCACGCCACGACGCCCGTCGCGAAGACGTCGACGCGGTGGTCGAAGTCGTCGCCGATCACCTGCTCGGGGCCATGTACGAGAGCTTTCCCTTCACCTGACCGTCGCGCGTGTGGGTGAGCCGCGCGCTCGCCCGCGCGATGCCGAAGTCGGTGATGCGCGCCGAGCCCGCGCGATCGAGCAGCACGTTGTGAGGAGACACGTCGCGGTGCACCACGCCCGCGGGGAGGCCGTCTTCGTCGACGAGCTCGTGCGCCGCCTGGAGGCCCGCCAGCACGTCGAGCACGACGCGCACGCACACCCCCGTGGGGATGCGCTCGCCCCGCGCGCTCGCCGCCTGCGCCACGTCGAGGAGCGACGGGCCGTCGACGTACTCCATCACCAGCGAGAGGTCTTCGCTGTCGTCGATGTCGAGCGTCGCGACCACGTTGGGGTGACGGATCCCCGACGCGATGCGCGCCTCATCGAGGAACATCCGCACGAAGTCAGGCTCCGCCGCGAGGTGGGGGTGCAGGCGCTTGAGCGCCACCACGCGCGAGAAGCCGCGCGGCCCCGTCGAGCGAGCGACGTACACGGTCGCCATGCCCCCCGAGGCGATCTCGTCGAGGATCTCGTAGCGCCCGACACGGCGGAGGGGGACGGCGCGTAGCAGGGCGGTGTGCGTGGGGAGTTTCTTGGCGGCGCTCACTGTGGTTCTCGATTCCTTCAACGACGGATGCGCGGCCCGGCTGTAGCGAATGTCCTTTCCACGAAGGGGATTCGCGCGACCTGTACGCGCAGTCGGGTATCCTCCAACGGCCATGCGCGCGATGAGAGCAACCCCCGGTGACGTCGCGGTCTCGGGCGCCACGTACTTCGGCGAGCGTGCGGTCAACGAAGACTCGTGGTGCGCGGCGCACTCCCTCGGCCTCGCCGTCGTCGCCGATGGAATGGGCGGTCACCAGGGCGGCGAGGTCGCGAGCGCGCTCGCGGTGCTCGCCGCGCTCGAAGCGATCAGCGCGGCGTGCGAGGTCGCGCCTCCGCCGCGCGTGGGCCAGGCCGGGATCTCGCTCCGCGCCGAGCTCGCCTCGCTCGTCGACGCGCTCGCGAGCGTCGTCCCGCTGCGTCCGCCGTCGCCACCCGCGGACGTCGCCGCGTGGGTCGTCGAGGCCGTGCGCTGCGCCAACGAGCGCATCCTGAGCGCCGTGCGCGCGCGGCGGGAGCTCACCGGCATCGGCGCCACGCTCGCGCTCGTCTTCGCGGGTCGCGGCGAGGCCCTCCTCGCGAGCGTCGGAGACACGAGGATCTACCGACTGCGAGACGGCGCGCTGGCGCAGCTCTCCACCGACCACACGCTGCAAAGGGAGCTCGAGACCGCGTCGCCCCCCGTCGCGTACGACCGCGCGCAGTGGGACGCGGCCACCTTCGGCGCCATCCTCGTGCGCGCCGTCGGGATGCGCGATCCCGTGAAGACCGACGTCCGCGTCGAGCTCCTGCGCCCGGGCGACGTGTTCCTCGTGTGCTCGCGTGGGCTCCATCGCGCCGTCGCCCACGACCACCTCGCCGCGATCCTCACGGAGCACGCGGCGCCTCCCCACGCGGCGCGCGCCCTCATCGACGCCGCCGCCGCCGCGAGAGCCGAAGAGAACGCCACCGCGTGCGTCCTGCGCGTCCTCCCGTAGCGCCCGCGACGCGCAGCCGACGTACACCACTATGCACACGCCGCACACGACCTGCGACGCGCGATGTTCTACGCTGGGCGCGCGTTCGCGAAGCCCGCGACGCCCCCTCCGAGGTCACGCGATGAGACACGTCTATTCCGCGCTGCTGCTCCTCTCGACGCTCGTCGCGTGCGCCCCGAACACAACGATCACGGGTCGCGCCGACGCCGCCGCCGAGGCGCTCGACGACGCGCCCGCGAGCGATGTCACCGCGAGCGATGTCACCGCGAGTGATGTCACCGCGAGCGACGCGACGACCTCCGACGCGGCCGACGCAGACGCGAGCGCCGCAGACGCGGGCGCAGACATCGCCGCAGACCTCACGACCACGGACGCGCCGCGCACCGACGCGACATCGGACGCGCAGCCTGACGCGCCCGCAGACGTGTCGCTCACCGATCGCCCCGACGCGGTCGACGCCGCGAGCGACGTGCCCGTGGCGCTGGTGATCTCGCCCGCGATGAGCACGCTCACGGTGACCTCGACGATGGCGCACCCGAGCACGCGCTTCACCGTGACGGGACGCACGCGCGACGGACGCACCGTGCCCGTCACCGCGATCTGGACCACGTCGCTCCCTTCGATCGCCACGGCCGCGAGCGACGGGACCGTCACCGCCACCGGCGTCGCAGGCGGAGACCTCACCGTCACCGCCCGCGCTGGAACGCTCGCCACGAGCGCCACGCTGCGCGTCGTCGTCGACGTGACCGTGAGCACCGCGGGCGCGCCGCCCGACACCGCGGGGCTCTTCACGGGCACGCCCACCGCCGACGCGATGCGCACGCCGACGTGGATCTATCCCGCGAACGAGACGGTGTTCCCGCAGAACCTCAACCGCGTGCTCTTTCAGTGGCGGCCCGCGGGGAGCAACCGCTTTCGCGTGACCTTCGAGAGCGACCGCACGCGCGTCGTGGTGCTCACCGACGGCGCGCACCCGACCTGCACCGCCGCGGGCACGGGCCTCTCGTGCTTCGAACCCGAGCTCGCCGTGTGGCGCTACCTCGCCGCGTCGAACCCGCACGGCAGCGTGCGCGTCACCGTCGACGGCGCGACCGCCACCGCGCCCGGGCGGTACTACCGCTCGGCCACGCTCTCCATCGCGTTCTCGCGCGGTCCCGTCCCCGGCGCGATCTACTACTGGAGCACCACGGCGCGCGGCGTACGCAGGGGCAACCTCGAAGAGGCCGCGCCGCGGAACTTTCTCACGCCCACCGAGGCGAGCGGAAACTGCGTCGCGTGTCACACGCTCTCGCGCCGCGGCAACCGCCTCGCGGCCGACGTGGGCGGCAACGTCATGTGGGTCGTCGAGGTGTCTTCCACCACGCCTCCGCCGCGGCTCATCACGCGCGCCGCGGGGCGTGACATCCCGATGTTCTGGTCGACCTTCTCGCCCGACGAGTCGCGCATCGTGGCCGCCGCGAGAGGCGTGATGACCCTCCGCAGCGGCGCCGACGGGACGCAGATCAACACCGTCACCCTCGCGCGAAACACCTTCGGCACGCAGCCCGACTGGGCCCCCGACGGGTCGCTCATGGCCTTCACGTCGAGCGCGACGAACAAAGACCGCGGCGTCGCGGGCGGACGCATCGCCGTCGTCGACGTCGCGCCGGGCGACACCTGGGGCACCCCGCGAAACCTCTATGGAACAGGCGCGACGACGGACACCAACCAGTTCCCGAGCTTCTCGTGGGACAGCGCGTGGATCGCCTTCGCGCACTCGGCCCGCGACGGTCAGAACGACGTCACCTCGGACATCTGGCTCGTGAGCCGCGCGGGCACCTCGGCGCGCGCCCTCACCCGCGCCAACACGGTCATCGGCAACGGCGTCATCACCACGCCCACCGTGCAAGACAACATGCCCACGTGGGCGCCCACGGGCAGCCCCGACGACTACGCGTGGGTCGCCTTCAGCTCGACGCGCGACTACGGCGCCGTGCTCAGCGGAACCTCGCGCCTCGGACGCCACGAGCAGATCTGGGTCGCCGCCGTCGACCTCACGCGCGCCGCCACCGAAGACCCGAGCTACCCCGCGTTCCGCCTGCCCTGCCAGGACCTCGACGAAGACACGCACCGCCCCTTCTGGGCCATCGACCGCGTGCGTACCGCCTGCGCAGCGTCGGGCGCCGCCTGCGCCGTCGACGGCGACTGCTGCGCGCCCCTCACCTGCAACGGCGGCGTGTGTCGCAACGCCTGCGCGCCCCTCGCGGGAACGTGCGCCACCAGCGCCGACTGCTGCGCGCCCTACGTGTGCCTCGGCGGCGCGTGTCGCGCCCCCTGCGCCCCGAGCGGCGGCGCGTGCGCCACCGGCGCCGACTGCTGCTCACCGGGATCGTGCGTCAGCGGAAGCTGCACGACGCCGCCGTGTCGCGTCGCAGGCGCGGCGTGTACCACCAGCGCCGACTGCTGCGCGGGCACCACCTGCACCGCGGGCGTGTGCACCCCGCCTCCGTGCCGCGGGGCTGAGGCGCGTGCGCGACCGCCTCCGACTGCTGCGCGCCCCTCACCTGCGCGATGGGATCGTGTCAGGTCGCGTGCAGGGCCGCGGGATCGGCCTGCGCCGCGGACACCGACTGCTGCGCGCCCAACACCTGCCGCGGCGGCGTCTGCGCGCCCGCGTGCCGAGCGACGGGCGCCGCGTGCACCACCGACACCGACTGCTGCGGCCCCAACACCTGCCGCGGCGGCGTGTGCTCCCCCGTGTGTCGCGCCGCGGGCGCGGCGTGTACGACGAGCGCCGACTGCTGCGCGCCCACGACGTGTACGGGCGGCGTCTGCCGCGCGCCCTGCGCGATGTCGGGCGGCACCTGCGCGACCGACACCGACTGCTGCAGCGGACAGGTGTGCACGAGCGGGATGTGCCGTCCTCCGTGCGCGCCCACGTCGTCGACGTGTACGACCAACGCCGACTGCTGCTCGGGCACGTGCACCCGAGGCGCGTGCGCGCCGCCGCCGTGTCGACTCACGGGCGGATCGTGCGCGGTCGACGCCGACTGCTGCGCGGGCGTCTGCGTGAGCGGCGGCTGCGCGCCGGGCTGAACGTCCAGCGCGCGTCGGCTGTGCAACGCGTGGCCAGGGGGCGAAGCCGTTCAAGGTGTGGTTGCCCTCTGAATCCCGCTTGTGCAAAGGGATTTTCGCACACACCTCAGCGTGCTTCGGGTTTCTCCCAACAGGGTCGGCGTGTATGTTCGTTGGGGGGCACGAACATGATCGACGAGCAGTCTGCGACGCTGAATCTCCGCGGTGACCCGCACCCGACGAACGACCGCGAGGCGCTCTCGCGGCGGATCTTCGACGCCTCGTTCGACGCGATGCTGCTCCTCAACGACGACCGCACGTGCCACGACGCCAACCCCATGGCCTGCGAGGTCTTCGGTCATGCGAGAGCGGACCTCATCGGGCGACGGCTCGGAGATTTCGCCCACGGAGACAGCCCCTCGGCGTGGGCGGCCCTCCTCCGCGAAGGGCGCCTGCGCGGTCACTTCTCGCTACGTCGCCCTGACGGCGCGGTGCGCGAGGTCGAGTTCAGCGCGACGGCGCGCGTGGCGCCGGGGCTCCACCTCGCGGTGCTGCGCGACGTGACCGAGCGCGTCGCCGCCGAAGCCGCCCTGCGAGACAGCGAAGAGCGCTACCGCCGCATCGTCGAGACCACCTGCGAGGGCGTGTGGGTCATCGACGCGGACACGAAGACGTCGTTCATGAACGCGCGCATGGCCGCCATGCTCGGCTACGGCCTCGACGACGTGATCGGCCGGCCGCTGTTCGACTTCACCGACGACGAGGGACGCGCCATCGCCGCGCGCAACGTCGAGCGTCGGCGCAGCGGCGTCACCGAGCAGCACGAGTTCAAGCTCAAGCGGCGCGATGGCACCGACCTCTGGGTCTCGATGCAGACCAACCCCCTCCTCGACCGCGAGGGGCGCTACGAGGGCGCGCTCGCGATGGTCACCGACCTCACCGAGCGGCGCCGCGCCGAGGCCACGCTGCGACGCACCGAGGAGCAGCTCCGCCAGTCGCAGAAGCTCGAGGCCGTGGGGAGCCTCGCGGGCGGCGTCGCGCACGACTTCAACAACCTCCTCTCGGTGATCCTCGGGTACACCGACCTGATGGCCGACTCGATCCCCGCGTCGGACCCGCTTCGCATCGAGCTCGACGAGGTGCGCAGGGCCGGGCGGCGCGCGTCGGAGCTCACGCGGCAGCTCCTCGCGTTCAGCCGCAAGCAGGTGATGCACGCGCAGGTGCTCGACCTCAACAACGTGCTCCGCGGCGTCGAGTCGATGCTGCGACGCACGCTCGGCGAAGACGTCGAGCTCTCGCTCCTCCTCGCGCAGCACGTCGGCAAGGTGCTGGCGGATCCCGGCCAGATCGAGCAGGTGATCTTGAACCTCGCCGTCAACGCGCGCGACGCGATGCCCGCCGGGGGCGAGATCGCGATCGAGACCGCCGACGTCACCCTCGACGCGGCCTACGCCGAGGCGCACCTCGGCGTCACGCCGGGCGCCTACGTGATGGTGGCCGTGAGCGACACGGGCGTCGGCATGACCCCCGAGGTCAAAGAGCACGTCTTCGAACCGTTCTTCACCACGAAGGAGAAGGGCAAGGGCACGGGCCTCGGCCTCGCCACCGTCTTCGGCATCGTGCGGCAGAGCGGCGGACACATCTGGCTCTACTCCGAGCCCGACCGCGGGACGACCTTCCGCGTGTACCTCCCGCGCACCGAGCAGGCTGCGCCCGCGAGCGTGCCGCCGGCGCCCGCCGTCCGCACGGTGCGCGGAGACGAGACCGTGCTCCTCGTCGAAGATGAAGAGCAGGTCCGCGCCCTGGCGCGGGAGATCCTCCGCCGCAACGGCTACAACGTGCTCGAGGCGCAGAACGGCGGCGAGGCGCTGCTCATCTGCGAGCAGTACACCGCGAAGATCCACGCGCTCGTGACCGACGTGGTGATGCCGCGCTACAGCGGCCGCCAGCTCGCCGAGCGCCTCGCGCCGCTGCGCCCCGAGATGCGCGTGCTCTTCATGTCGGGCTACACGCGCAACGCCATCGTGCACCACGGCGTGCTCGACGCGGGCGTCGCGTACCTCCAGAAGCCCATCACACCCGACGCGCTCCTCCGTCAGCTCCGCGAGCTGCTCGACGCGCGGTAGCCATCCCCCGCGCGAGAGCGCTCGAAATCATGTATACGGACGCGCCATGAACAACCGATTCGTGGCCCGTGCGGCCCTCGCGCTCGCGACCCTCTCGCGCTCTGGCATCGCCCTCGCGCAGCAGCAACGCCCCGCGCCAACCCCTCCGCCCGCGGCCCGCCCTGCGGCGCGTCCGACCTTCGAGTCCGCGCTCCCCGCGGGCGTCACGGTGTCGGCCCGGTGGGACCTCCCCGCAGACGCCACGTCGACGCCGATGGTGCTCGCGCAGACCGTCCACGACCAGACCGAGTACGCGTGCGTGGCGGGCGCCTTCGTCGACGGCGCGTGGCAGCTCCAGACCGCTCCCAAGGACCCCGGCGACGACGACCCCGCGCGCTGCCTCTCCGCCGCCCGCGTCGACAACCGCTGGGTCGTCGCGCGATGGACCCTCGGCGGCTCCGGCGACGGCCCCAACCGCGTGAACGAGTCCGCGGTGGAGTTCTTCGCGCTCGTCGGCAACCGCTTCCAGTCGGTGTGGCAGGGCGATGCGATCGAGTTCATGCCGCTCTACAGCGGCGCGCAGCTCGACCTGCGTCGCATCTCGACGCATCACGAGATGCTCTCGTGGTCGCCCGACCACGCGCACCTCGTCGCGCCCGCGCGCCCCGCCCGCCCCGCAGCGCCCGCGCGCCCCCGCGACGCCCGCGCGTCACTGAGCGAAACGCGCTCGACGAAGCCGCTTACGGCGCCGTGCGCCAGTGGGCGACGGCCTCGGCCAGCACGGCCGCGAGGTTGTCGCCCGCGTCGAGGCCCCAGAAGCCGTCGGCAGGCGCGTTGTTCCGCACCTGCGTCCGCGCGTTCGAGGGATAGCGCACGGGGTCGCTCTGCACGTCGACGGGGCGCACGCCGCTCATCGCGTGCTGGTGACACCCCACGCAGTTCGAACGCACGAGCCCGGGCCCTGCGTCGATGTAGGGATTCGAACACCACGACGGACCGCCGCGGCCCTCGTACACCGTGCGGAGCGCCTCGCCGAGCGTCGGCGCGTCGCGCATGAAGCCGCCCGTGGGGTCGGGGTCCTGCTCGTCGAACTCCGACGCGACACACATCTTGTACGACGACCACGGACCGCCGAGCGCGCGGATGGACGCGGGGCGATCGGCGCCGAAGTCGGTGTCGGGCGTCGGCGACCACCAGAGCGTGATGTTGAGCCAGCGATCGACCTCGCGCGTGCGCAGGTGCATCGCCGCGAGGCGGAACGTGCTCCCCGACGGGAGCCGCATCGTATACGCCTGTGACGGCGTGGGCTCCGCGGTGCCGTCGCCCGTTCCCCACGAGGCGCCCGCGCCCGCCGCGAGGCGACGCGCGATGCCCGCGGCCGAGGTGTCGTACGTGGGCAGCGGCATCCCGAGGTCGGAGCGTCGCCACTCGAGCGCCACCGTCGCCGCGCTCGGAGGAAACACCCCCGCGAGGCACGCCGTGGCGTTCGCCGTGGGCGGCGTGTATCGCACGTCGAGCATCCCGCTCGCGCCCTCTCCGCTCGCGCCCACGCGCACGAAGAACGAGCCCGGGCCCTGCACCGTGCAGCCCGAAGAACCCGTCGTGGCGCAGCGCGCGAGCGGCGTCGGCGCGACGCCCTCGGAGACGCGGAGATCGACCCCTTCACCGCCACCCTCGACGCGCGCCGTGAGCGATCCGCCGCTGGCGACGAAGAAGGGCCCCGCCACGCGCACCCCACACCGAGGGAGCGCCACGGACTCGCGCGCGACCTGCTGACTCGAAGGCGTGCCGTCCGTGAACGCGGGCGGCGCGCCGCTCGCGATGCAACGCAGCACCTCGGGGTAGCTCGCGATGACGTGCCTCACCGCGCGTCGGGGCTCAGCGCGATGCGAAGAATCCCAGAGACGCCCGCCACGGAGAGCGAGTTGTCGATCGAGGTCGCGTAGGCGTCGAGGCGCGACGCGGGCCACTCGGGGAGCGTCGCGACGAGCCCACGTTCCACCCGAAGGCGGCGTCGAGGGCGGCGTCGCTGAAGCGCTCGTTCACGGCGCGGCCCGCGGGCGTGAGCGCGCCGTAGAGCTGCCCGAACACGCGCGCCACGTCGTTGCGGTCGTACCAGGTCTGAAAGCGAGGGACCGTCGCGTCCGTGACCCCCGTCGCGTGCGCCAGGGGGACAGGCGCCCACGCGCGCGCGACGGCCTCCCACGCGGCGGCGCGACGGGCGCGCTGCGAGGTGCGAAGCTCCGCGGCGCGCGCGCCGAGGTTGGTGTCCGCGGGGTAGCGAGACGCGAGGCCGAGGAGCCATCGCCCCTCGGCGCTCGCGGAGCTCGTGGTCGATTCGATGCCTTCGCAGGCGGCGCCAGAGGGCGTCCCTGTCGACTGTCCGCACGCCGTGACCAGCGTGACGAGCGCGACCAGAGACGCCCTTCGGGGGTTCATCGGTAGAAGAGCGCGTCGCTGGCGATCACGTACTCACGCTGCGTACCGAGCGAGCGCACGATGAAGTGAATCCAGCCGTCGGAGCGGAAGTGGGGGTAGAGCGCGTACTGGCCGGGGCCCATCGTGGTGATGCGGCGCGTGCGGCCCGTGAGCAGGTCGAGGATGTAGATGTTCGACGCGCCGCTCGTGGCGTACTCCGCGAAGCCCGGGTCCGCCGAGTCGGTGAAGCCGAGCTCCTGCGCGTCTTCGTCGGCGTGCGAGCCGCCGCCGACGTAGTGGTGATAGACCGCGTAGCGCTCGTCGTACGAGATCGCGGCCTTCGCGCCCTGGATGCAGTAGCGGGCGACCTCGTGGGCCGACACCATGATCGCCGCGCCCGTGTGCGTCGCCACGAGGCGGTTGAGGATGAAGCCCTGGTAGGTCTGGTCGGTGTCGACGAAGCGGGTGATCACCAGCTTGGTCGAGGGCGACATCATCGCGTCGCCCTGGTAGGGGAGCGTCACGCTGCGGTTGCCCACGGCCGAGAAGCCCGAGCCCGTGTTCGCCATGAGCGAGATGGTGGTCTGCGCGTTCTCGCCCCAGACCTCGTTGCGGCGGGTCTCGGTGAGCGTCGCGGTGTGCCCGCCGTCGTCCCACGCGGCGGTGCCCGCCGAGGTGGCCCAGTAGTCGGTGCCGTCGAGCGAGGCGCCCGTGTGCTGGTAGAGACCCACGGAGCTGCCCGCGCAGGGCGAGCTCGAGCCCGTGATCGCCACCGACGTGGGCTCGCCCATCGTGAGCGAGCTCATGGGGCACATACGCCCGCCGGGCTGGTACATGTACCCGCTGTTGTCCGGGAAGAACGTCGGGTCGTACATCGCGCCCGTCATCGTGATGGCCGCGTCGCGCGAGAGGTCGCGCATGTGGATGCCGCGGCCCACGAAGCGACCGTCGGCGGAGCTGCGCGTCCAGAAGTTCGAGCGCGTCGTCTCGGTGTAGAGCACGCGGAGGTGCGCGCCCGTGATCGCCGAGCGGTTGGCGCCGATGTCCGCGTCGCTCGCCAGGGGCACGCTCGCGAGGCAGTCCTGCGGACGCGTCGCGCCCGCACAGCCGAACATCATCATCCCGCGGCTGCGGTTGACGGCGGCCCAGCCCATCGTCGCCTGCTCCGCGACGTGAGCCCTGAGCTCGGCCGAGATGAAGCCGCACTGGCCCTTCGGGGGCGTGTCCGTCGGGATGTCCTCGGGCACGTCGGCGGGCGTCGTGTCGGCGGGCGTGTCCATGGCCACGTCCGAAGGGGTCGTGTCCGTCGTGACGACGTCAGTGCCAGCGTCTCCGGCGGGGGCGTTGCCCGTGTCGTCGGAGCAACCGACGAGCGTCGCGAGCAGCGAGATGGATGCGAGACGAATCGGGATGGAGAGTGAAGGGCGCATGTGGCGGCGGATCATAGAGGGCCACCGCGCGCGGTGGAAGAGCGTCAACGCGTCGAATCTTCTACGCACGGGGCGCGGCGACGAGCACGCACCGCAGAGGTTGCGCGATCCCCTTCGAGCCCTTCCGCCACGCGGGGATTGCGATATGGTCGCGCCCCACCGATGAGCACCCGAACCCTCCACACCAGGACGATCGCCCCGTTCCTCGCCGCCGTCGCGTGGCTCGCGCCGGGCGTCGCGCAGGCGCAGTACATCGACCTCCCGGGCACGCAGCCTGGCGGCCTCGCCGACGGCGCGCCCCTCGACGACGCGCGCTCCTGCGGCGTCACGTGCCACTACTCGCGCAACACCGCGACACTTAGCGCCATGCCCTACGACACGTGGATCGGGTCGATGATGGGCAACACCCTGCGCGACCCGCTCTTTCTCGCCTCGCTCACGGTGGCCGAGCAGGACAGCCCCGGCATGGGTGACTGGTGCCTCCGCTGTCACACGCCCCCGGGCTTCGTCGGCGGCCGCACGCGCGGCAGCGCCACGGCCCCCCTCGGCAGCAGCCTGAACTCCTCGGACCGCGACGGCGTGACCTGCGACTCGTGTCACCGCGCCGTCGAGACGATGAACGTCAGCAACGGCCAGTACGTGTTCTCGCCCACGGAGACGCGCTTCGGACCCCACGCGACGATCGACAGCATCCGTCACCCCGGCGCCGTCTCGACCTGGCTCCCCGACTCGCGCTCCTGCGGCGTCTGCCACGAGATCACCAACCCGCGCCAGCCGCAGCGCAGCGCCACGGGCACCGACACGGGCCGGCGCTTCCCCCTCGACACGACGTACACCGAGTGGGCCAACTCGGCCTACGCCGTCGCGGGCTCCGCCGACGCCGCCACGTGCATCGACTGTCACCTCCCGCGCATGGGGATGCCGGGCTTCACCTCGACCAACATGACCGCCGTCCGCCGCGACAATCCCCGCCGCCACGACATGGTGGGCTCCAACGCGTGGGGCCTCCGCGTGATGGCGGCGATGCGCAACGACGTGGCCTCGGGCGAGTTCTACGACCCCGACGTGATCCCCCTCTATGAAGCGGGCGCGCGCCGCGCCGAGGCGATGCTCCGCACCGCCGTGGCCGTCGAGATCCGCACGCCCCCGCCGACCACCGCGCGCGCGGGCGACAGCATCGAGGTCGTGGCGCGCATCACCAACCGCTCGGGTCACCGCGTGCCCACGGGCTACGGCGACGGGCGTCGCATGTGGCTCGAGGTCGCCCTCGTCGAGGCCGACGGCTACGAGACGGTGCTCTCGGGCCGCTACGACACCTCCGCCGCGCACCTCGACACCGACACGCAGCTCCGCGTGTACGAGCAGCAGCCCGGCCGCGCGGGCATGGGCGCCGAGAGCCACATCGCGCTGCACGACACGATCGTCCGCGACACGCGCCTGCCGCCCAAGGGCTACCGACCGCTGCCCGGCCACGAGCCCGTCGGCGTCGACTACTCGGGCGGCGAGGGCGGCGCGCTGCGTCACTGGGACGACGCGCGCTACATGCTCACCATCCCCACGACGGTCAACGGCGCGGTGACGCTGCGCGTGCGGGCGCGCTACCAGGTGACCACGCGCGAGTACGTCGACTTCCTCGTGGCGGCCAACCACACCGACGACCGCGGCCGCGAGCTGCGCGCGCGCTACGAGGCCTCGGGCCGCGCGGCGCCCTTCAACATGGCCGAAGCCACCGCGATGCTCACCGTCACGGGTGGAATGCCCCGCCCCGACGCGGGCCCCGACGCCTCGACCGACGCCTCCGTCGACGCGAGCGCCGACGTGCCGAGCGACGCCCGCGCCGACGCGCGCACCGACGCCCCGAGCGACGCGCGCTCCGACGTGAGCGAGACCGGCGTGACCGACGCGGGCTCCGACGCGGCCGACGACGTGGCGATGACCGACGCCCCGGTGCCCACCACCGACACCGCGACGCCGCCGCCCACCGACGCCGGCGGCGGGAGCTGCAACTGCACCGCGACGGCGCCGTCGAGCCCGCGCGCCTCCATCGCCTCGATGCTCGTCGCGCTCGTCGTCGCGGCCCGCTCGATGCGTTCTCGTCGCAAGCGCGACGCCGCCTGATCGCCCCCTCCTGGACGGGTGCGCGGGCGCGCGCTACGCCTCGCGCCCCGTCATGGATGAATCCCTCGCAGAACGCATGAAGGCCCTGGAGTCCGCGGAGGCCCTCCGCAGGCTCCCGCCGGGCACCATCGCGGTGGCGCGCGTCGACGGACGCTCGTTCAGCCGTTACACCCGCGACCTCGCGCGGCCCTTCGACCCGCGGCTCTCGCGGCTGATGATCGAGACCGCGCGCGCGCTCACCCACGAGGCCGGCGCCGTCGCGGGCTACACGCAGTCCGACGAGATCACGCTGGTGATGGCGCCCGTGTCGGACGAGGCGCAGGTGTACTTCGACGGGCGCATCCAGAAGATGACCTCGCAGCTCGGGGCGCAGGCCACGGCGATGTTTCATCACCTCCTCGCCGAGCACCTGCCCGAGAAGGCCGCGGCGCGCACGCTCACGTCGCTGCCCACCTTCGACGCGCGCGTTTGGAGCGTCCCCGCGCGCGCCGACGCGATCGACGTGCTGCGCTGGCGGCAGATGGACGGCGTGCGCAACAGCGTGCTGATGACGGCCTACGCGGAGATGGGCCACGCGGCGATGCAGGAGAAGACCGTGCGCGTGCTGCGCGGGCTGCTCCGCGAGCGGGGTACGCCGTGGGAGGCGCTCCCCGAGTACTTCAAGTCGGGCACCTTTCTCATTCGAAGGACGGTGCGTCGGAGGTTCACCGCGGAGGAGCTCGACGCGCTGCCGCCGAAGCACGCGGCCCGTCGCGACCCGGCGCTCGAGGTCGAACGCGCGGAGCTCGCCGAGCGCACGCTGCCCGACCTCGACGGCATCACCAACCTCGAGGCCGTGGTCTTCGAAGGCGCAGAGCCCGTCCGCGCCGCGTGACCCGCCCCGCTACTCCATCCACGCGAAGGGCGGGAACTCCGTGGTCACGTCGTCCGCGGGGAAGGGCACCAGCACCACGCCCGTGCGCTCCCGCACGATCACGTGGTCGTCGGAGCGCGTCGAGCCCGCCACCACCATGAAGCCCACGAGCTCGCCCGGCGAAGGGACATATCCCGTCATCACGCCCCAGCGCCCCGGATCGTAGAGCCAGCCCGGTCCGATCTGCGACGGGTTGTCGAGCATCTTGTCGGTCTGGTTGGGCCTGAGGCGCTCGCCGCCCGTGGCGTACCAGCGTCCGCCGATGTGAAAGAACACCCAGACGGTGGCCTCCTGCGTGGTGCCGTCGGGGTCGATCTGCACGGGCGGCCACATCCCCCGCCGCTCGTGGTCGATGTGAAAGGTCCCCGGGCGGAACGACAGCGACGTGATGCGCGACGTGACGGGGAAGCTCCGCACGTCGGGGCTCGACACGATGGTCACGTCCGAGAGCCTGAAGTCCGCGGCCGTGGTCGAGTCGCACGAGACCGCGACGCGCTGCGTGGTCGTCGCGCCGAACCAGTGCACCCCGTCGCGCACCATGCGCCAGTCGGTGGTGTACATCCCCGCGGCGCGCGGCGACGCGAGGGGGATCGTGAACTCCCGCGTGGCCCCCGGCGCCACGGACTCGCCCGCGGGCCAGCGCACGCGCGTGTCCGACGTGTAGAACGGATCGCTGTCGTCGACGGCGCCGAGCGCGTAGCCCGCGCCCACCGTCCACGTGGTGGTTCCCGTGTTCTGCACGCGCACCGTCGCCGTCGTGCGCGCCGAGCACCCGAGCGACATGGGGAACATGGTCTCGACGATCGTGGCCTCGTCGGTGCCCGCGGGGCCCACGTCGGGCGGCGGCGCGCTCACATCGGTCGTCATCGGAACGTCGCGCGTGACGGCGTCGAGGACATCGGGCGCGGCGCTCACGTCGGGCGTCGTCGAAGCGTCGGGCGCGTCGCGGATCACATCGGCGGCGACGTCGAGCGGTGCCGGTCGGTCGACGCTCACCGTCACGTCTGCGACGTCGGGCGCGGCGCTCGCGTCGTCGTCGACGAGCACCTCTCCGGGCTCGCACCCCGCGGCGAGGGAGCACACGGAGAGCGCGATGCACACGGCGACGCGGGGCATGGTCATCACCCCTCGTTGGTATCGAATCGTGGCGCGCGCGTCGAGGCCCCGCGCGTCGCGCGCGCAGCGCGCCGCGGGCGTTCAGCTCGCGTCGAGCACGCGACGCACCGTCGAGCACAGGACGTTGCGCTCGTAGGGCTTGGGCAGAAAGTTGGGGCCGAGCACGCCGTGGTGGGCGATGGTCTCGTCGGTGTAGCCCGAGGTGAAGAGCACGCGCGTCGAGGGGTTCCGCGCGACGATGTGCGACGCGAGCTCCTTGCCGTTCATGCCGGGCATCACGACGTCGGTGATCACGAGCTTGATCTTCGAAGCGTTGGCCTCGAACACGCGCAGCGCCTCGGCGGCGTCGGCCGCGGTGACGACCTGGTAGCCCGCCGAGCTGAGCATCCGCCGCGCGGCGCTCCGCAGCGCCGACTCGTCTTCGACCAGGAGCACCGTCTCGCTCCCCTTCTGCGCCGGCACCGCCGACGGGTGCCCCGACGCCACCGCCGCTGCCTCGTGGCGCGGGAGGAACACCCGGAAGGTCGCCCCGCGCCCGGGCTCGCTCTCGACGGTCACCGCGCCGCCGCTCTGCCGCACGAGGCCGTAGACCATCGCGAGCCCGAGCCCCGTGCCCTTGCCCACGGGCTTCGTGCTGAAGAACGGTTCGAAGACCCGCGCCCGCGTGGCGGCGTCCATGCCGTGACCCGTGTCTGTGATCGCGAGCTCGACGTAGGGCCCCGCGGCGATCTGGAGCGCCCCGGCCCGCGCGCAGTCGAGGTCGACGTTCGAGGTCTTGACCTCGACGCGCCCGCCGTCGGGCATCGCGTCGCGCGCGTTGATCACGAGGTTGACGATGACCTGCTCCATCTGTCCGCGGTCCGCGAGCACGTCGTAGAGGTCGTCGCACGTGCTCACGCAGAGGTCGATGTCCTCGCCGATGAGCCGCCGGAGCATCTTCGAAACGCCGTCGACGAGGAAGGCCAGCGAGACCGCCTCGGGGCGCAGCACCTGACGTCGGCTGAACGCGAGGAGCTGACGCGTGAGCGCCTCGGCGCGCCGCGCGGCCCGCTCGACCTCCGCGAGGTCGTTGCGGAGCGCGTCGGAGCCGAGCTCCGCCATCACGAAGTCCGTGTACGAGAGGATCACCGTGAGGAGGTTGTTGAAGTCGTGCGCCACGCCGCCCGCGAGGCGCCCCACGGCCTCCATGCGCTGCGCGACGCGGAGCTGCTCCTCGGTCTCGCGCTGCGCGGTGAGGTCTTCGAGCACGCCCGTGGCGCCCACGACCTGACCGTCGACCACGAGGGGCCGCGTCGCGCTGCGTACGATGCGCACCTTGCCCGCGGCGTCGAGCATCCGGTACTCGACCATCCCGTGGGGCCTCTCGGGCATCGCGTAGAGCGCCCGCAGCCGCGCGACGTCGTCGGGGTGCACGAAGGCGTCACGCGGCCGCCCGATCACGTCTTCGGGCTTGTACCCGAAGCGCTCCACGGCGCGGTTGACGAAGGTCATCCGACCGTCGAGGTCCGTCGAGAAGACGACGTGCTCGAGGTTGTCGACGAGGCCGCGGTAGCGCTCGTTCACCTCCGAGAGCGCGGCCTGCGTGCGCTTCTGCGCGGTGATGTCCTCGATGGTCGCGAGCAGGTAGGCGATGCCCCCGCGCGGGTTGGGCACCGAGGTCACGTTCACGGCGCCCCACACCACGCCGCCGTCCTTGCGGACGTAGCGCTTTTCGAAGCGCGCCTCGGGGATCTCTCCCTTCGCGACGCGGAAGAAGTGCCGCTCGTCGAGGCCCTGGTCGTCGGGGTGCGTGAGCGACCGAACGGGCATCCCGACGAGCTCGGCGACGGAGTACCCGAGGATCGTGCTCATGCGCTCGTTCGCCTGGATCAGCACGCGCGTCTTCGGGTCCGCCAGGCAGAGCCCGAGCGGCACCACATCGAAGATCGCGCGGAGCTGCGCCTCGCGCTGCGCGAGGGCCGCGGTGGCGAACACCCGATCGGTGATGTCGCGGCTGAAGACCGTGAAGCCCGCCGCCCTGCCGTCGCCGTCGAGGCGCAGCGAGATCTTCACCGCCCACCACGCCTCACGACCGCCGACGTCGAGGCGGTAGTCGAACTGCGCCATGTTGCCGCTCGAGGCGACCGTCGCCAGCGCCCGATCGAGCAAGAGCACGATCTCCGGCGGCATCACCTCGTGATAGCGACGACCGAGAAAGGCCTCTGGAGGCACATAGAGCAGGGCCTTCGCTGGCGCGTGGTAGTCGATGAAGCGCCCTTCGAGGTCGAGGCTGAAGAAGAGATCATCGAGCGAGGCGACCACGAGGGCGAGATGCGCGCGCTGCGCCTCCAGCAAGCGCGCGCTCGTGGCGCTCGCAGCGTCCGACGAACACGCCTTCGCAAACCTCCCGGTTCGTAGCGTGGAAAACACGCCTTGTGGTCTTCGAAGTCGTCTCATGGTCGGGTTGCTACCTACAGCAATAAAGGGACCTTCGGGTTGTGCGCGCGGGACGCCGACCTCGCCCGACGAACGGAAGGCCCGTCGAACGAACAGGGTTCACTTTCGTCAACCGCGGGGTGCACGAAGCGACGCGGCGACGAGAATGTTGCGACGCGGCGGCGTGAGCCTCACGGGGCGTCCCGACGCGCGTCGCTGTCAGAGCGCGACGCCGAGCCCGACGCGAGGCACCACCCGCGCGCCCCACGAGTCGAGCACCACGCCGTAGTTCACCACGCGCACCCACGGGAGCGCGGGCAGCGGGAGCACCCCATCGACGCCGAGGCTCACGCGCATCCACCGCCACGGGCGCCACGCGCCCTCGACGCTCGCGAGTGGCCCCACCCACAGGTCGCGCTGCTCCGTGGCGTCGTTGATCGCGAGAGCGCCGCGCGCCGTTCGAAGGCCCACCTCGACGCCGAGACACCCGTCGACGTTGAGCGAGCGCCACGCGAGGCGACCGCAGCCGCGCGCCGAGACGGCCCACGCGCCCACCTCGGCGAAGCCCTCGGCGTGCCGTTGAAATAGCCCTCCGGCGCTGTCGGTGCCCACGGGCGCGAAGTACGCAGCGCGGAGCCCGAGGCTCGCGAAGCTCCACGCGAAGGCGACGCTCGCTCCGACGCCCACGTTGCCCGTCGGGAGCGCGCCGAAGTCCGTCATGAGCAGCGCGTCGACGTCGAGGGTCCAGCGCCTCCCCGGAGCGGCCGAAGGCGCGCGCGGAGGTCCCACGGGTTCGGCGTCGCGCCCGTCAAGCGAAGGCGGTGGCGGTGGGGGGGGGGGGGGGGGGGGGGGCGGGGGGGGCGGTGGTGGTGGAGGCGGCGATGGTGGCGGGTCGACGTGGGCGTTGATGACGAGCGCGACGTCGACGCCCGCGAGCTGCGCGAGGTCGGCGCACCTCGGCGCGCTGCGCGTCGCGGGAACCGTGTCGCCCGAGGCCGAGATGATCATCTGGAGCCGCCACGCGCCGCCCGGTACGCGGCGCACGGTGGCCGTCGCGCTCCATGCGCCCGCGTCGTCGCGGAGCCCCGCGTCGCGCGCCCGCGCGAGCACCTCGTCGCGCGTCGGACACCCCCGCGGAGCGGTCCACGTGAGCGACGATGCGGTCTGTGCGAGGGGCTGTGCGGTGGCCGTGGAGACGAGCGCGAAGACGGTCAGCGGTCGGACACGCATGTAGCCCGGAGCGAGTATGCCGCGGGCGAAACCGGGGCGCGCGCTCGGAGTTCATCGGCGACCGCGCGGGCCTCGTCGACGCGCCCTGCCATGCAGTACGCGCGAACGCGGTAGGCCAGCACCTCGGGTCCGGCGACGCCGTGCGGGTGCTGCGCCGTGTGCTGACCGAGGATCACCAGCGCGCGCTCGGGCTCGTGCGCGCCGAGCGCCGCGTCGGCCTCGCGGAGGATCCGCCACTCGTCGGCCTCGGCCGTCGGAGCCGCGACGCGACGCGGCCCCACATGCGCGCCCTGAGCGCCCCCAGGGGCCTCCTGAATCGGCCACGGATGGGCAGAAAGAGCGGTAGGAGTGCTCTGCGGTGCGGTAGGAGTGCTCTGCGGTGCGGTAGGACCGGTCTGCGGTGCGGTGATGGTGCTCCCCGGTGCGATAGGACCGGTCTGCGGTGCGGCAGGACCGGTCTGCGGTGCGCTGGGGGTGCTCTGCGAAGCATGGAGCGCGCGCTGCGGAGCGCTGGTTTCGATGCGCGGCGTGGTGAGTCGCGCCGCGGGCGGCTTCGCCGAGCGCCACGCGAGCGCGCCGAGGAGCGCCACGACCGTCACCACGACGCCCACGCCGAGGAGCGGCAGCGTCTTCGTGGCGGCGGGCGCGGGCGTCGGCGCAGACGCGAGGATCTTCTTGAGCAGGGCCTCGCGGTCGACGTCGCCGGGCGCGTCGTGCTCGCGGACCGCGTCGATCGCGCGACGGAGCGACGGGTCTGTCACGGCTGCCTCCTTCGGTGGAGCGCGACCTTGCGCTCGACCTCGTCCCACGCGCGGCGGAGGCGCGTCGAGACGGTGTTGGGCGAGAGCCCCAGGGCCTCGCCGATCTCGCGTGCGGTCATCTCCAGAAACTCCGTCATGATGAACACGTCGCGGAGGTCTTCGCCGATCTCCGAGAGCACCTGAGAGAGCACGGCGACGTCTTGCCGGGTCGAGGCCGAACGCTCGGCGCTCGCGCCCTTCGGGTCCGCGAGCACCTCGGGGAGCGGGTCGAAGATCCCCTTGCGTCGGATGCCTCTGCGGTACGTGCGAGAGACGTTGTTGGCGATGCCGAAGAGCCACGCGCGCACCGACGCGCGGCCGTCGTACGCGGCGCGGTTGACGTGCACGACCTTGAAGACCTCCTGGAGCTGATCTTCGAGGTCACGGCGCGGAACGCCCAGGCGCACGAGGGCGCGCCACACGAAGTCGAAGTGTTCACGGTAGAGGGCCTCGAAGGCTGGCAGCTCGGTCACGGCGCGCACCTCGGAGGCCGCGCGGGCTTCGAGGGGGCGCGAGTGTGCCACGGCATCGGTCGCGAGGAGGGTGAGCATCGGAGCGCTTCTGCGAGGTGCATTGACCGACCCCCACGGGCGCTCGTTCGAAAATCGTCGGCCCCCGCGGCGCCGTCGCGGGCGCCCCGTGATTCATGGCATCGTCGCGCCCCCGTCATGCGCAGGCTCCTGGCTCTCGTCCCGGTTCTCTCGATGGCCCTCGCGTCGTGCGAGGGAGGCGATGCTTCAGACACGGCCCCCGCGGCGCTTCGACCGGGCGCCCCCGCGCGCGGACCGAGGGTGAAGTGGGACCTCGGGCACCGACCGCTCCCGGAGATCCCGCTGCCCAACGACGTGGCGACCTTCCCCGACCCTTCGTCGCCCACGGGGCTGCGCCTCAACGCGAGCCTGGTCACTCCGACGGGCTTCGAATCCCGCATCCGGCAGGGCTTCAACGAGCTCGACGGCTGGGGGACCTTTCAGCCCGTCACCGTGGCCTTCGATGAAGACCTCGACCTCGCCGACCTCACGCGGCGCATGCGCGGCGACGACCACGACTTCACCGACGACGCGGTCTACCTCATCAACCTCACGACGGGCCTCCCCGTGCCCGTCGACATGGGCGACGGGAACTTCGTCTACACCGCGAAGAACCGCGACGGGTACTACCCCAACGACCCGCGCGGCGGTCAGTCGAACCTGCTCTTCGAAACCGTCGACGAAGACACCAACCGCAACGGCCGCATGGACCCCGGCGAAGACACCAACTTCGACGGAGCCCTCAACCGCGCCGCGGTCTTTCCCCCTGGATCCGCGCCCGAAGACAACCTGAGCACCTACTGGGAGCCCGACTCCCGCACGCTCATCGTCCGACCGCTCGTCCCCCTCGAAGAGCGCACGCGCTACGCCGTGGTGCTCACCGATCGACTCCGCGGCGTGTCGGGATACCCCGTCCGATCGCCCTATCCGACCGTCGCGCTGCCCGCGCAATCGCCCGCGCTCGAGGCCCTCGACGGCCTCCTCCGCGGCCCCGCGTCGCGCTACTACGGCGGGCTCGTGTACCGCCCGCGCGCGACCGAGAGCGCTTCAAATCGCGTCACCTTCGCGTGGACCTTCACCACGCAGACCACCGTCAGCGACATGCTCGACCTGCGTCGCGGGCTCTACGGCGAAGGCCCCTTCGCGAACGCGCTCGCGCCCTTCACGCCCGACCTCCAGGTGGCCCACACCAACGAGGGATCGAACTGCTCCGACGAGCAGGACGCGCGGCCCTACATCATCCGCGGCGCGGCGCTCTCGCAGCTCGTCGAGGCGCTCGCGCAGGCCCTCGGCGTCGACGACGCGGGACGGCAGCTCCTCGTCGAGCAGTACCGCTACGTCGACTACATCGCCTTCGGCACCTACCGCGTCCCCTACCCCATGGGCGACGCGGCGAACGACGGCCTCCACGATCGCTGGACGCTCAACAGCCGCACCGGCGAGATCGCGCACCTCGGATCCGACACGGTGCAGTTCGCGATGGTGGTGCCCAAGGCCCTCGCGGGTCACGCGGCGCCCTTCCCCGTGGCCTTCATGGGTCACGGCTACACGGGGAACTTCACCGACGCGCTCGGCTTCGGCCCGTTCATGGCCGCGCACGGCGTCGCGACGGTGGGCATCAACGCGCCCGGTCACGGCCTCGTGCTCGACGCGGCCACGCGCGGCGTCGTGGGTCCGCTGCTCCGCGGGATGTGCAACGGCGGCCTCGTGAGCGCGCTCACCGAGAGCCGCGCGCGCGACCTCAACGGCGACGACATCGCCGACTCGGGCGGCAACTTCTGGACGGCCTACGTCTTCCACACGCGCGACGCGATGCGGCAGCACACGCTCGATCACATGCAGCTCATCAGGGCCCTTCGCGGCTTCGACGGGCGCGCGCGCTCGGGCGTCGACTACAACCACGACGGCAACGCTTCGAACGACCTCGCGGGAGACTTCAACGGCGACGGCACGCCCGACGTCGGCGGCCCCGACGCCCGCTTCTACGCGATGGGCGGATCGCTCGGCGGGATCATGGCGATGACCCTCGGCGCCGCAGACTCGGCGGTGCGCGCCGCCGCGCCCGTCTCGGGCAGCGGCGGAATGACCGACGTGGGCATCCGATCGACCGAAGGCGGCGTGAAGGAGGCCGTGATCCTTCGGGTCATGGGGCCCCTCGTGGAGTCCATTCCTTCGAGCGAGTACGCGCCCTCGGGCACACACACCCGCACGTCGTGTCGCGCGGGGCAGAACTCGCTTCGCTTCATCGTCCCCGACCTCAACAGCACGGGCGAGCTCGAGTTCGCGTGCGCCGACGTGCTCCCCGCGGGCTCCGCCGAGGTGCGCCCCGACGGAACCGCCGCCGCCATCGCGCCCGGCGACGACGTCGTGGTGCTCAACGTCCGCAACGACGAGCGACGCTGCGCGCGCGCGGGCGCCGACGGACGCCTCCGCATCGGGATCCCCACCGACGACAACGACCCCCTCCAGGTCTTCGTCTACCGCGGCGCGGCCGTCACCGACTACGGCACCTGCGCGCTCTCTTCCACCGCCGAGGTGCGCGCCCTCATCGGCACGCAGCGGGTCATCGAAGGCGACTGCGACCAGGGCTGCGGACACATTCCCCCCGACGCGCGCGCGAGCTCCCCGGTGCGCCGATGGAGCGTGCGTGACGCGCAGCTCCGCTCGCCCGCCGAGGGCCTCGGGATCCGCCGTCAGACGCCCGAGATGCGGCGCTTTCTGCTCCTCGCGCAGGCGGCCCTCGACGCGGCCGATCCGGTCTCGTGGGCGCCGATGTACTTCCTCCGTCGCCCGAGCGATCACCCGCAGCACGCGCTTCTCGTGGTGAACACCATCGGCGATCAGGCCGTGCCCATCTCCACGGGCAACGCCTTCGCGCGCGCCGCGGGACTCATCCCCTTCATGGCCCCATCGACGGCGACGCGCTTCGCGGAGCTCGCCGACTACGCCACGCCGCAAGGGCTCTTCGACCGCTACGGGCGCACGCCCAACCGCGTGCTCATCGACCGCGGCGTGCTCGAAGGCCTCGCCAACGCGCGGCGCTTCCCCGTCACGGGCCACGACGACTACCTCTTCGACGTCGACGACCTCGACGAGGGCGCGCAGCGCTTCGGCGAGCAGACCCTCACGCCCCCGCTTCGGCTCGTGCGCAGGGCCGCGCGCGCGGAGTCCTCGCTCGACGCCGCGTGGCAGCCCACCCTCGCGTCGTGGAGCGCCGACACGGGCCCCTCCGCCGGCGTGCTCAACGCGTACATCGTCCCCCGCGGGACGCACTCCTTCGCGCTGCCCGAGAGCCGCGACGCGTGGCACCCGCAGACGTACCTCCTGCACACGATCGGACACTTCTTCGCCACCGACGGGCGCGACCTCTACTACCGCTCGCACCCCGCCGATCACGCGTGCGCCGAGCGCGCCACGTGCAGCTTCATCGCGCCGCGGCCCGCGAGGCAGTAGTCTCCGCCGCTCACACCCCACGCAGAGGGATCACCGAATGAAGAAGCCCCACCTCGCAGCGGCCCTCGCCGCGTTGACCCTCACGCCCGAAGCCTTCGCGCAGTCCGAGGGACGCATCCACGTCAGCATCGAGCGCGCGTTCGGCGTCACGTACAACAGCCTCACGAGCTCGTCGGAGCGCACCGTCGGGAGCACCACGGTCACCACCGAGTCGACCTCCGAGTGGAGCTCGCTCAACCTCCTCGGCACCGGCGTCACGGGCGCGGTCCCCGGCGTCGGGACGTACCCGTGGGCGAACCTCCTCCCTCGCCTCGCGGTCGACTACGAGCTCCCGTCGCACCTCACCGTGGGCGGCGCGGCCTTCCTCACGTACTCCACCGTCTCGACCGAGGGCCTCACGGGATCGGCCTTCGGCTTCGGCCTCGCGCCGCGCGTCGGCTACTCGCTGCGCATCACCGACAAGCTCGCGTTCTGGCCGCGCCTCGGCGTCACGCTCGCGTACTACAGCGCCTCGCCCGAAGACCCCGGCAGCGGCTCGGTGCGCGTCACCCAGTCGACGCGCTACGTGCCCCTGTGGCTCAACGTCGAGCCCTCGCTCGTGTACTCCATCGAGCGCCACTTCGCGTTCACCTTCGGCCTCGTGGGCGACATCCCGCTGCTCGGCGGCGTCACCTCGAAGACCACCACCACGACGGGCAGCGCGACGACCACCGTCGAGCGCGACTCGACCCTCACGCAGCTCATCCTCGCCGCGCAGTTCGGCGTGATGGGCAGCTTCTAGAACATCATCCCCAGCGGTCCCACGCGCCGTCTTCGAGCGAGAGCGTGTGGAGCTCGACCTCGCCCTTCCCCTTGAGCGCCACGGGGCCGAGGGTCTTCGCCGCAGGCGCGCTCGCGCCCAGCTCCCCCGCCACGACGCGCGCGGCCTCGAAGGCCGCGGCGGTGAGCACGACCTCGCCCGCGCCAGCCTTTCCGCACGCGCGGCTCGCGACGTTCACGGTGTCGCCGAGCACGGTGAACTCCACCTGCCGCTCGTTGCCGAGGTTGCCCGCCACGAGCGATCCGGTGTTGATGCCGACGCCCATTTCGAGGCGCTCTCCGAAGGCGTTCCGCGCGTTCGCCGCGGCGAGCTCGCGCTGCATCGCGCGGGCGCAGGCGAGGGCCCGCAGCGCGTGGTCGGGCTGGTCGAGCGGGACGTTGAACACCACCATGATCGCGTCGCCGACGAACTTGTTGATGTACCCGTCGTAGCGGGCGATCGTCTCGATCATCAGCGACATGTACGCGTTGAGCACGGCGATCACCTGCTCGGGCGCGAGCGTCGCCGAGAGCGCCGTGAAGCCGCGGATGTCGGAGAACATCACCGTGGCGACCCTGCGCTCGCCCGCGAGGTGCGTGTTGGCGCCGCTTCGCCGCAGCCGATCGAGCACCACGGGCGACACGTAGCGGCCGAACGCGCGCTCGAGGAACTGCCGCTCCCTCGCCGCGGCGAGCATGTCGTTGAAGCCCGAGGCCATGGCGGCGAACTCGTCGTGTCCGGCCACCGCGACGGGGTGGTCGTAGTCGCCGCGCGCCACGCGGCCGAAGCCCTCGCGCAGCGCGGCGATGCCCACGGTGGCGCGGCGTCCGAAGCGCCACGCCATCACGAGCACGAAGGGGAGCTCGAAGCCGATGGCGCCCGCGAGCCCGCCGAGCGCCATGGAGGCCGAGCGAGAGAGCCACGCGAAGAGGTCGACGTAGCCCTCGAGGTGCCCCGCGCGAATGGCCCACTGGAGCGCCGCGTGCGCCTGCATCCCCACGAGCGAGAGCCAGAGGAAGGTCCCCACGGCGGTCACCACGAGGAGGTACATGAGCCGCGTCGAGAGCTGACGGAGCCGCGAGGTCGTGAGGTACACCGCGTCGGCGACGCCGAGCGAGAAGAGCGCGAGGCCCGCGAGCACGGCGACCGAGAGGGCCACGCTCCCGAGCTCGAGGATGCGCCCGATGCGCGGCAGCGGGAGGTCCGAGACGAGCTCGTAGGCCGCGGGGATCACCGCCACGAGCGCGACGCCCGCCACGACGCGCCCGAGGGCGCCGAGGATGGGCGACCGCGTGGTGCGTTCGAAGCCCACGTCGACGACGCGCGTGAGCTCGAACGCGAAGATCGCCGCCGAGACGAGGCCCGTCACCGTGGCGAGCCACGGCACCATCGCGCCGCCCTGCGTGAAGCCCGCGAGGCCCATCGCCACGAGGTGCCCCGCGAGGAGCGCGGCGCCCGCCGTGACGATCCGCGCGTGGCGTCGAGAGGGAGCCTCCATACGCGGGTCGCATACCACGATTCCGAGGGCTCATCGGGGCCCCAGAAGGTCGGTCAACCTATGTCCAGTGACGCTTGACACCCGCGCCGCTCTGCGTGACTCATGGGCCCCGCCATGACGACGAAAACCGACGACAGCACCCTCAAGGCGGTCACGCAGCGCGTGGTCGACAACTTCACGGCGCAGGGCGCCCTCTTCACGGCGCTCGACGTTTCGAACGCGGTGAAGACGACGCTCCCCGACGTGCGGCACCGGCAGGTCTCGCCGATCGTGCGCGACCTCTTCGAGCGCCACGCGATGGGCGACTACCAGCACTCGCTGATCGACGTGCTCGCCGACGGCAAGACCCCGACGCAGGCGTACCTCTATCACCTCCCCGAGCACTCGCCCGCGCTCTACGACGACTCGATGCGCAACCAGCTCGCGATCCCGCCCGTGAGCACCAGCACTTCGAAGAACGAAGACGCGTCGATCACGGCGCACTCCGTCGAGGCCCCGGTGCCCGTCGGCCGCGACGGCAGGGCCCGCGTGGCGCGGCAGATCCTCATGAACGCGGGGATCGTCGGGGACCTCCTCTACGCCTCGGTCGACACCGAGTCGGGCAAGATCCTCCTCGTCGAGGCCGAGCAGACGCCCGAAGACGACGAGCTCGGGAACACCATCGAGTACGAGCACCCGTCGCTGCTCCACGTGCCGAGGGCGCTCGTCTCCGCGGTGTTCTCGCACGGCGACAAGCTCGTCGCGAAGGTCTACTCGGGCCGCGTCGAGATCGTCCGTCACTGACCGTCCATCCCTCGTCTCCCCCTCAACACCGCGCACACGGGTATCGCACCGCCATGACCGACACGAAGATCGTCGAAGAGGTCACGCTCAACTGGACCGACCTCACGGGCAAGAAGACCGGCGCCACCACGCTCGGGTCGAACAAGTTCTACAAGGCCCAGATCCACGACCTCGGAGGCGGGAGCTTCAAGGTCGTGTTCACGTACGGGCGCGTGGGGCAGGCCGGGCAGACGCAGACGGTCCCCGCGGGGAGCCTCGCGGCGGCGCAAGCCGTGATGGCCAAGAAGGTCAAGGAGAAGACCGACAAGGGCTACACCAAGCTCGAGATGCGCAAGGAGGACGACGAGAAGGCCAAGGCCGTGGCCG
Organism: Polyangiales bacterium; assembly: GCA_046351535.1. GTDB lineage: Bacteria > Myxococcota_A > Polyangia > Polyangiales > CAISKJ01. Next base: position 65,939 of record JAXLYG010000026.1, on the reverse strand, counting down.
CGGGCGTCGTCGTCGCGGCGCCCAAGAAGCAGAAGGCCCCGCGCACGCGTGACTTTCACCCCGAGGTCGAGAACCTCCTCAAGCTGCTCTACGGCTCGACGGGGCAGGCCGTGGCCGCGGGCCTCTCGTCGTCGGCGGGGGCCACGAAGGACGCGCCCCTCGGCAACCTCCACGACTCGCAGCTCGACAAGGGCGCGGACATCCTCGAGAAGGTCGAGAAGATCCTCGACGGCGGGAAGAAGCCCGCGAAGAGCGACCTCGTCGACCTCACGAACGAGTACCTGTCGAACATCCCCCGCAACATCGATTTCGCGCGCAAGAAGTCGAAGCTCGACCTCGACGCGATCCTCATCAACTCGAAGGAGCGCATCGAGGAGCAGCGGAAGTTCATCACCCTGCTCCGCGACGCGATCCTCCAGAAGGACGTGTTCGCCGAGGCCGCGGAGTACGAGGACCCCACGGAGGTCTGGTACGACGGCCTCAAGTGCGACATCGATTTCGTCGCGCCCGACAGCGACTTCTACAAGATGGTGAAGAAGCTGTTCGACAAGGGTCAGTCGCCCGTGAACGCCAACTTCGCCGGACAGGTGAAGATGTACCGGCTGTGGAAGTGTGAGCAGCAGGGCCGCAAGAGCCCCTTCGACACCTTCGCGGCGACGGTCGAGGGAAAGCCCGACGCGACGGGGCGCACCTGGGCGTGGCACGGCACGCGGACCGAGAACATCATGGGCATCTGCAAGACGGGGTTGCGCATGCCCAACAACCTCCCGAAGGGCGTGCACATCACGGGCAAGACCTTCGGCCTCGGGATCTATCACACGCCCTGCTGGGCCGACGCGGGCGACAGCCGCAAGGACCCCAAGGGCAAGACCTATCAGCGCTGGAACGGCGCCCTCAAGAGCATGAACTACACGTCGCTCCGAGGGGCCTACTACGGCAGCGGAAACACCGCCGACCGCGGGTACATGTTCCTCGAAGAGCTCGCCCTGGGCGTGCCCGAGGTGGTGCACAAGGTCTGCTGGAACAAGCCCGCGCCCGACCCCGGCCACGACTACATCTACGCCGAGGCGTGGGGGCACGAGTCCCTCGCCAACGACGAGGTGGTGACCTTCGATGAGCACGCTTCGAGGCGCGTCGCCATCGTCGAAGTGGGGTACAAGTAGCGCGGAGGACGACCACCGCGATGCATTCGAACGACCCGTCTCAACCCGGCGAAGGGACGCTCCACACCCAGCAGGTCAACCCCGGCTGGGGGTGGTACCGCATCGATCAGAACGGCATCCCCGTGGCGCTCGTCGAGGCGCAGAAGGGGACCGTGGTCACCGAGACCTGGTACTACGGCCAGAACTACCTCGAGCCCTCGATCGACCAGCCCAAGGGCGTCGCGCTGACCTTCGTCCCGGTGATGAAGACCGACTTCGACGCGCTCAAGATCAAGATCAAGGTCACGCGCGCCTTCAAGCACACGCTCCAACAGATCCTCTGATCGGCGCCCGCCGTGCGGTGCGGCGGGTGGTCTTCGTGTTGCACCGTCGGAGCCCATGAAGCCCATCGTCATCGCGACCGACCTCACGCACACGTCCGAGAACGCGGTCAGGCACGGGATGACCCTCGCGCGCGACCTCGGCGCCGACGTCGTCCTCGTGCACGCCTGGGAACCCCCGGCGATCGCCGTGATGGACGCCACGCTCGCCCTCCCGCCCGACCAGCTCGCCGTGCGAGTCGGTGAGTTCCAACGTCGCCTCGACGAGGTGGCCGAGCGCTTCCGCCCCGAACACGCGAGGCTCTCGACGCGGCTCATCGAAGGCCCCGCGGCCGAGGCCATCGCGAAATTCGTGCAGGAGTCTGGCGCACGAATGGTCGTCGTGGGGACGAGCGCCCCGCGGCTCCTCACGCGGCTCCTCGGGAGCACGGCGGAGGCGGTGGTTCGGGCGTCGCCGGTCCCCGTGCTCGTGGTCCGCACGCAGATCGAGTGACCCCCCAGAGGGCTTCGAGCGGTGTGAGACCGCGCGACGCGAGGCTTTGCGTTGCGCGCGGGGCGCCGCTCCACGGTAGGCTCCGCGGTGATGCTTTCCACGACGCAACGACTGGCGGTGATGGTGTGTGTGAGCGCGCTCGGGTGCTCCGGGGCGCAGTCACCGCAACGGCCGCGCGGGCCCCTCACGGCGCGCGACTACTTCCCCCTGCGCGCCAACGCCGCGTGGAGCTACGACACGCAGACGGGCTACGGCGGCGACACCGTGCTCTCGGCGCTCGCGGTCGTGCGCGTCGACGGGAGCCGCTACTACGTGCGCAGCGGCGCCCGCACGGAGACCTATGAAATCCGCGCCGACGGCGTGGTGCGCGAGGGCGACTACGTGCTCCGCGACCCGATCCGCGTGGGCGCGACCTGGGACGCCCGCGACGGCTCCCACCTCGCGATCCGCGCGGTCGGCGCGACGCGCACGGTGGGCCAGCGGCAGTATCACAACGTGATCGAGGTGCTGCGCTCGGGCTCGTCGGCGCGCATCGAGACCACGACGTGGTACGCGGCCGACGTGGGGGCCATCGAGATCCACGCGCGCACGACCTCGTCGCTCGGCCAGGAGATCGAGGTCCACTCGACGCTCCGCGGCTTCGACCTCGGAGACTCGCAGTGACCACCCCCGACACCGCAGGGACGCAATCCGCGAACACCGTCGCGCCGACGCCCATCACCCTGTCGTCGCCCGCGCGCTCCAACGGGTACAACCCGAAGCTCTTTCTCAACCGCGAGCTCTCGTGGCTGGAGTTCAACCAGCGCGTGCTCGACGAGGCCGCCGACCCGACGGTGCCGCTCCTCGAACGGGCGAAGTTCCTCTCGATCGTGGCGACGAACCTCGACGAGTTCTTCATGATCCGCGTGGCGGGGCTCAAGCAGCAGGTCGCGGGCGGCGACCCCGTGGAGCCCTCGGCCGACGGGATGACCCCGCAGGAGTCCGTCGCGGCCATCTCGCAGCGCGTCCATCGGATGGTGCGCGACCAGTACATCGTGTGGCGCGAGACGGTGCGGCCGGCCCTCACCGCGGTGGGCATCTCGCTCGCGTCGCCCGAGACCTGGAGCCCCGAGCTCGCGAAGAAGCTCGGGGAGTATTTCTCACGGGAGATCTACCCCGTGCTCACGCCCCTGGTGATCGATCCGGGGCATCCCTTTCCGCACCTGAAGAACAAGTCGCTCAACCTCGGCGTGTCGTTCGAGAGCGACCGCGACGAGGGCGGCGTGGGCTTCGCGGTGGTGCAGGTCCCGGCGATCTCTCCGCGCCTCGTCGACTGCGGGACCATCAGCGGCGTGCGGACCTTCGTGCTGCTCGAGGACATCATCGCGCGGCACGTGGGCGCCCTCTTCGCGGGCGTGAAGATCTTCACCGTGTCGCCCTTTCGCCTCACGCGAAACTGGGACCTCGAGATCGACGAGGAGGAGGCCGAAGACCTCCTCGTCGAGATTCAGCAGGAGCTCCGGCGTCGCGACCGCGGGAGCGCCGTGCGCCTCGAAGCCGCCGTCACCATGGACCCGCGCTTCATCGGGCTCCTTCAAGAGGTGCTGCGCCTCGAGACCGCCGACGTGTACCCCATCGACGGGCCGCTGCACCTCGGCGACCTCATGGCCGTGCTCTCCGCGGGCGACGACCGGAGGGAGCTCCGCGACGAGCCCTTCTCGCCGCAGCTCGTGCCGCCCTTCCGCGACGCGGAGGATCCCTTCGCCCTCGTGGCCGAGCGCGACGTGCTCCTGCAGCACCCCTACGAGAGCTTCGAGAGCGTGGTGGATTTCGTGTCGCGCGCCGCCGAAGACCCGAAGGTGCTCGCCATCAAGATCACGCTCTACCGCGCGGGGAGAGACTCGCCCTTCGTGCGCGCCCTCGCCCGCGCGGCCGAGAACGGCAAGCAGGTCACGGCCCTCGTGGAGCTCAAGGCCCGCTTCGACGAGGAGGCCAACATCCAGTGGGCCCGCGCCCTCGAGGAGTCGGGCGTGCACGTGGTCTACGGCCTCATCGGGCTCAAGACCCACGCGAAGGTGTGCCTCATCGTCCGCCGCGAAGCGTCGGGCCTCAAGCGCTACGTCCACATGGCCACGGGGAACTACAACCCCACCACGGCGAGGCTCTACACCGACCTCTCGCTCTTCTCGTCGCGCCCCGAGCTCGGCGACGACGCCACGGCCCTCTTCAACCTCCTCACGGGCTACTGCGAACCGCCCGTGTGGAAGCGCCTCGCCGTCGCCCCCCTCGGCGTCCGCGAGGCCGTGCTGAAGCTCATCCGCCGCGAGGCCGACCACGCGCGCGCGGGGCGCCCCGCGCGGCTCATCGCGAAGCTCAACGCCCTCGTCGACCCCGAGGTGATCAACGCGCTCTACGAGGCCTCGCAGGCGGGCGTCACCATCGAGCTCATCATCCGCGGGATCTGCTGCCTCCGGCCCGGCGTCGCGGGCGTGAGCGAGCGCATCCGCGTCACGTCGATCGTCGACCGCTTCCTCGAGCACTCGCGCGTCGTGGCCGTCGAGAACGGCGGCGCGCGCGAGGTCTACCTCTCGTCGGCCGACTGGATGCCCCGCAACTTCGACCGCCGCGTCGAGGTGCTCTTTCCCGTCGAGCACCCGCCCATGGCCCAATGGATCTTCAATGAAGTGCTCGGCGTGCAGCTCGCCGACAACGTGAAGGCCCGCGTCATGAAGCCCGACGGCACCTACGAGCGGCGCACCCCCGCCGAGGGAGAGCCCCCGCTCCGGAGTCAGTCCCGCTTCATGGAGTCAGCCCGGGAGCGCGCCCGCTCGAAGCTCACGGGGCCGGTCTCCCCCTTCCGGATGCGCTCGAACCTGTCGGTCCCTGCCCTCTCGCTGGAGCCTCCGTCGCACGTCGCGCCTCCCCGCCGACGGCGCAAACGAGGCGCCTGAACGCGCGCGGTGGGGCGTTCGGTCCCTTTCACGCATTGACCTTGCCAGAAGCCGTTTTCGACGATTCCAGTGTCGTGCCGTGTCACCCGCGCTGACAAAATTCGTCACCGCCCCATGACGCATCAGCGGCCCCTGCCCCGAAGCCCTCATCCGCGCTCATTTCAACCTCCTCAACGCCCATCGGTGAGGAGGTCAAAAATTTCGAGCATCGGACACCCAAACCCCCCGCCACCCGCCCCGACGCCCCACCCGGCACCAGCGGACAGTCGGCAACGCACCGCGTCATTCATGACCGGCACGCTCTCTGCAATCTCCTCTGGCACGGGCGTGACGATCGATCTTCGATCCGAGCCCTGAGACCACGTTCTCGACCATTCAACCCACTGAGGAGATTCCAATGAAGCGTTCGCTGAAGCGTCTGGCCGCCGGTTTCACCCTCGTCGAGCTCATGATCGTGGTGGTCATCCTCGGCATCCTCGCGGCCGTCGCGATCCCCGCCTTCACCCGCTACGTCAAGCGCTCGAAGACGTCGGAAGCCACGGGCAACATCACGAAGGTCTATCAGGGCCAGCTCACGTACTACCAGGCCGCCCTGGAGCGCGGGACCGCGACCTACGTGAACGCCAGCGTGATGCCCACCGCGGCCCCCACCGCCGCGAAGTACACCGCGAACGTGTCTCAGTGGGCCGCTGACGCCAACTGGACCGCCATCGGCTTCTCGCTCGATGCCGCGCACTACTACCAGTACAACTCGCCCGGCGGCACGAGCGCCTTCACCGCCCGCGCCCAGGGCGACCTCGACGGCGACGCCATCCTCGCCACCTTCGAGCGCACGGGCTCCATCGTCTCCGGCGAGCTCCAGGGCTCGAACCTCACGATCACCCAGGAGCTCGAGTGATCGACCGCGACGTCACCTGACGTCGCGACGGTCTCACGACCTTCACGCAAGAGGCCCTGCGAACACCACGTTCGCGGGGCCTTCTGCTTTCTCCCTCACGCCTCCGGTCTCCCATGACGCGCTCCGTTGAACGGAGCGACGCGGCGCCCACCGCTTCGATCAGCCGGGCCCGAGCGGACCTCGGGTCAGGCTCAGCGGGATCACCCCGACCGCGCACGCGATCCCCATGTCGTCGGCGTCGTCGAGGGGACCGCCCGCGCGCGTCTTCACCGAGGCCTCATCGAGCGGCAGCGCGAGCACCGACGTGGCCTGGAGCTCGGCGTCGGTGGGGTGTCGCACGACGGCCATCCGACCGGGAGAGACCTTCTCGACGAGCGCGTGCAGCGCGCGACGCTTCTCGTCGAGGTCGAGCACCGCGCGCGCGACGCCGAAGGCCACCACGGAGCGGTAGTTCATCGAGTGGTGCATCGCCGAGCGCGCCAGCACGAGGCCGTCGACGAGGGTCACCGTCACGCAGAGCGGAATCGCCCCGGCGAGCGATTTGAGCATCCGCGAGGCCGGCGCGCCGTGGACGATGAGGTCTTCACCCACGCGGACGAAGGTCGTGGGGATCACCACGGGCGATCCCGCGTGGACGAAGCCCAGGTGACACACGAGGGCCTCGTCGAGGATCGTGTGCGCGAGGGCGCGGTCGTAGCTGCCCCGCGCGGGCTTGCGGTGAATCGCGGTGCGGTCGGTGCGGAGGAGGTCGCTCATGCGCGGAGGTATCGCGCGCGCGGCGGGGCGTGGGAGGAGCCAGTTCGAAGGTCGTCGGGGTGCCAGCGCGCTCAGCGCCTGGGCCGCGCGAGGCTTTGCGCGATGGGGTCGTCGGCGGAGAGCCCGAGGTCGAGGCGCAGCGTCGTGACGCTCACGTAGCCCTCCTCGTAGGCCGCCGTGTCGGTGCCCGCGACGGAGGCGTTCGCCACGCTCGGCCCCCCGATCCAGAGGTACTGGCGCCCGCGCGGGTCGTTGCGGATCTCGACGACGTTCTCGTACTCGCGCACGCCGAGGGCGCAGGCCCTCACGCCCCGCACCTTGCCCGCGGGAAAGTTCACGTTCACGAGCGGCGCGGGGGCGCCCGGGTTCGCGCCCCGCCACGCGAGGAGGCGCTCGACGAGGCCGCGCGCGCGCGTCGCGCAGGCCGCGGCGTTGCCCTTCGAGGGCATCGAGAACGCGACCGCGGGGATGCCCCTCAGGGCGCCCTCCCTCGCGGCGGCGACGGTGCCCGAGTAGAAGACGTCGGTGCCGAGGTTGGGGCCCATGTTGATCCCGCTCACCACCACCGACGGCGCCCGGGGCAAGAGGCGCTGGTGGTGGAGCGCCACGTAGGTGCAGTCCGCGGGCGTGCCGTCGACGGTCCACGCGCGCGGGGCCACCTCGCGGAGCCGCAGCGGGCGCGAGAGCGAGATGGCGTGGCTCATCGACGACTGCTCGCTCTCGGGCGCGACGATCCACACCTCGCCGATGCGCTCGAGGGCGCGGGCGAGCGCGCGGATTCCCGCGGCGTGGATGCCGTCGTCGTTGGAGACGAGGATGAGCGGGGCGACGCTCTCGCGGGGCTTCTTGCGTACGGTCTTGGGGGTGCTCATCGGCGTTCGTGGCTCTCCCGACGGGTGTAACGCATCCGCGGGGCGCGGCGGGAGTTGGTTCCGAGGCCCCGGGTGCGTTAGGGTGGGTGCCGATCCGTGACGCGCCCCCGATCGATTCCACCCCGTGAGTTCTCTGACGCCCTCGCAGGCGGCGGTGATGAGCCCCCGCCGCGAAAGTGGTTCCAGAAAGACCACAAGGCCACCATCGCGGTGCGCCACTTCGCGGGCCCCGCGGTCTTTCAAGAGCGCCTCGACGGCCTCCGCGTCGCGCACCTCACCGACCTCCACGTCGGCCGCGTGACGCCCATGGCCGTGCAGGAGGCCGCCGTCGACCTCACCAACGCCGAGCGCCCCGACCTCGTGGTCATCACGGGCGACTTCGTGTGCCACAGCCAGAAGTACCTCGACGCCCTCGAAGCCCTGATGAAGCGCTTCAACGCCCCGGTGCTCGGCGTGCTCGGCAACCACGACTACTGGTCGGGCGCTGACGAGGTCCGCAAGGCCCTCCGCCGCGGCGGCGTCGAGGTGCTCGACAACTGCAACACCATCATCACCCTGCGCGGGCAGCGCCTCCAGGTCGTGGGCCTCGACGACGCGTACACGGGCCACGCCGACCGCGAGCACGCGCTCAAGGGCCTGCGCCACGACGTCGCCACGCTCGGCCTCACGCACATCGGCGAGGAGGCCGATCGGCTCTGGCCGCGCGGCGTCCCGCTCGTGTTCGCGGGCCACACGCACGCGGGGCAGATCACGCTCGCGCGGCTCCACGAGCTCGCCATCGGACGCCTCGCCGGGCACAAGTACGTGCACGGGCTCTACGGCTCTCGAAAGGCGCCCCACGCCGAGGGCGGCGCGCTCTACGTGGGCGCGGGCATCGGCGCCGCCGTGATGCCGCTCCGCATGGGCGAGCGCGGCCGCCGCGAGGTCGCCATCTTCGAACTCGGCGCCGAGCCCGGGAGCCTCGACGAGCACCACGCCGAGCAGCCTCCGCTGCCGGGCCGCGCGCCCTCCGAGGCGCTCATGGCGAAGCGCAAGGCCGCCGTGGCCCTCAAGCGCGAGAAGCGCGAGAAGAAGCTCAAGGGCTGAGCGGGTTCAGTCGACGCGGCGCATGAGCTCGAGCATCCGCGGCGCGGGGACGAACTCCGTCACGCGCGACACCTCGCGGCCCGACGAGTCGAACATCAGCACCGTGGGCAAACCGCGGACCTGATAGCGGGCCTGGAGCGCGTCGATGGCGGGCGTCGGCTCCGACGCGTCGACCTTCACGGCCACGAAGCGCTCGGCCTCGCGGCGCACCGAGGCCTCGGTGAAGGTGCGGTGCATGAGCTCCTCGCAGGCGACGCACCACGACGCGCCGAAGTCGACGAGCACGGGGCGGTGCTCGGCGCGGGCGCGCGTCATCGCGGAGTCGAAGTTGTTCGCCCACGAGATCGTGGGCGCCGGGGGCTCGTAGGCGACGAGCCACACGGCGCCGAAGGCCGCGAGGAGCGTGCCGAGCACCTTGCGGGCGCGTTCGAAGTGGGTGCCCTCCTTGAGGGAGAGGTGCACCGCGCCCATCGCGATGCCGCCGACCATGAGGGCGACGAAGAACCAGAGCTTCGCGGGCAGCGCCGTCGGCGGCGCGACGAGCGCGGGGACGAGGTGGCGGAGGTAATAGAACCCGAGCACCATGAGCCCGATGCCGAAGACGCTCTTGATGCGGTCCATCCAGACGCCGGGCTTCGGGAGGCCGAGCGAGAGCGTGCCCACGAGCCAGAAGGGCAGGCCCAGGCCGAGCGAGTACGCGTAGAGGAAGATCGCGCCGCCCACGGCATCACGCTGCCGGAACACGTAGTCGAGGATGCCCACGAGGCCCGCCGTCGCGCAGGGCGCCGCGATGGGACCCGTGGCGAAGCCGATGGCGAACGCGCCCTTCACGCCGAGGCCGCCGATGGCCGCGAGGCGGTTCTGAAGCCCCGACGGGAGCGAGATCTCGAAGAGCCCGAACATGTTCAGGGCCATCGCGAACATGAGCACGGCTTCGAAGATCTGCACCGCGGGGCTGCCCGCGAGCTGCCCCGCGACGCGACCCGAGAGGGCCGCGAAGAGGCCGAGCGGGACGAAGAGCGCGGCGAGGCCGTTTACGAAGGCCGTCGAGAGCATCATGGCGCGGGCGCGCGTCTCGCGGCGGGCGCCGAAGACCGACACCGTGATGCCGATCATCGGGTACACGCAGGGCGTGGCCGCGGTGCCGAGGCCGACGAGAAAGGCCGCGGGGAGGGCCGCCTTCCACCCGTAGCGCTCCATCGCGGAGGAGAAGAGGTTGGTCTCGGCGCGCGCCAGGGGCGCAAACGCGAGCGCCGACAGAGCGACTGGGAGCGCGAGCGCGAATCGTGAGGCGTTCGGGCGGTTCATGGATGTGTGGGTGTTGAGAGGCGCGAGCATATACCGCGAGGTGCGGTCGGTCATTCCAAGGGAGAGAGTTCGCCGCGCGCGTCGCAGGCCCAGCGGAGGATGCGCCCGCGGCGCGCGTCGACGCCCACCACGGCCCTGCCCGCCCACGCCGCTGCGTCGACGCCGCCCAGAACAGCCCCCGTGTCCCACTGTTCGAACCTGAACGAGGAGCCCTCGCGCGACGGGTCGAGGCGCGCCGAGCCGCCGTCCCAGCGGAGCTCCGCGACGGCCCTCCCGTCGACGCAACGGAGCACCTCGCCGCTCACGCGAGAGACCGTGTTCCTCGCGGTCGTCGCGGCGGTTCCGTCGCCCCTCACCACGCGCACCCACGCGGTGCCCTCGGGCTCTCCGAGGCTCGCGTCGGGGACGCACCGCACCACGAAGGCGTCGCCCGTCCACGCGACCCGCGCGTTGCCGCACAGCGAGATCGTCTCAAGGAACGCGGGCAGCACGCGCGACGTCGTCCCGCCGCTGAGGAGCGTGCGGTACCCCGCCGGGTCGAGCACGACGCGCTGCGCGGACACCGCGTCGAGGGGGCCGCGCGCGAAGGCCCAGCCTCCCTGCGCCCACGTGAGCGACGCGGGGGCCATCTCGGGCCTCGCCATGCCGCCTCTGCCCTCCGCGATCACCCGCCCGTCACCGCGCACGCGGAACCACTGCCACCCCGCGCAATCGACCCAGTTCAAGCGCCCCGCGACGGGCACCGCCGAGAGCGGACACGGCGCGTTGTCTCCGCTCGCGAGCACCGTCGCCGTGCCGTCGTCGCCCGCGCGCACCTCCGCGAAGAGCCGCGTCCAACGGCGTTGGATGGGCCACACGCGCACGTCGACGAGCGTGGTGGGCGGCACCGCGGTGTGGAGGTCGTCCGAGGCCGTGAGCATCCCCGTCATGCGGAGCTGCCAGCGCCCCGCGTTGCCGCGGTTCGAAACCCACGCGACCCAGAGCACGCCGTCGCGGGCGTCGGCGTCCATCGCGTCGATGTGGCCCCGCGCGACGCCGAGCCGACGCGCGTCTCCGAGGCGAACGCCGTCGGCGTCGAGGCGCTGCGCGATGAGCGCGGTGTCGTCGCCCGAGGGGAGGGTCCACACGGCCACGGCGCCGACGCGCGCCCGCACCACCCGCGCGACGCCCGTCGGGACGCCCGCGGCGGTGACCTCCGTCGAGAGGCCGTCGACGGAGAACACCGTGGCGTCACGGGCTCCGGCGTCGAGGGCTCGCGGCGCGGGTCGGGCGTGAGAGACCGTCGCGTCGAAGGGTCGCGGCGACGCGTCGCGGGCCTCGTCGCGGAGCGGAGGGCGGCGACACGCGAGCGTGAGCGTCACCGCGAGGGCGGCGAGGGCGCGGCGCGCGGCGCTCACGACGCTGCGCGGGCGCTCACCACGTCTCCCACCGCAGCGTGAGGAAGCGGTATCGGAGCCCGTGCTGCGGCACGCAGGGGCGCTCGCCGTCGTCGTCGAGGTTCTCTCGCAGGAGCATCACGCGCTCGCCCGTGCGGATGTAGCCGAAGCCGCAGCCCGCGTTGAAATACCAGGGCGTCGGGATCGCCGGGAGGTACCTCGGCACCACGTCCTCGACGCGCACGGGGAAGTGCCCGCGCTCCTCGCGGAAGCGCGTCATCGCCGTGACCACCGACTCCATCCGCGCGTCGACGCGGCGCTGGACCTCGCGCTCCGTCCCCGCGGCGACGCCGACGAACGCGAGCCCCATCGCGGCCTGCGTGGCGACCGCGCGCGCCTCGCCGCGGCGGCGGCGCAGCGCGAGGAAGATCCACCGCGGCACGCACCACAAGACCACCCACGCGGCCACGCCGAGCGCGAGCACGGGCACCGACCACGCGAGCGTCGAGAGGTCGCGGCCCCCGCGCAGACCCGCGACCCAGAGCCCACGCACCGAGATCAACGCGAGCGCTGCCACGCCATAGCCAACCCAGAATAGTCGATGTCGGGTGGGCTCAGACGGCATGGCGCTCGACCGGCCCCGATACGGTGGATCCAGGGGCATTACGGGGGGCATGTTAGGCGCGCTCGAAACGATTCTCCAGCTTTGTCGCAGGGGGCGCGGAGATGCGACCGCGCGGGTCGAAGGTACGCCTTGACCGGGGCGCGTGCGGATCTCTATCCTCCGCGGCTCCTGCCAGCGGGGACGCCTCGTCGCCGCGAGGGAGTCGTACGCCCTCCGATGCACATCCTGATTCTCTCGCGCAAGGCCACGATCTACTCCACGCGTCGCCTCACCGAGGCGGCCAAGGCGCGGGGGCACGAGGTGACCATCGTCGACCCGCTGGAGATCTCGCTCGTGGTGAGCCGCGGGCGTCCGTCGCTCTATCTCCGGGGGGCGGAGGTGTCGGGCTTCGACCTGGTGATCCCGCGCATCGGCGCGTCGGTGACCAACTACGGCCTCGCGGTGGTGCGCCAGTTCGACATGATGGGCGTCGCGGTGCTCAACCACGCCGTCGCCATCGCGCGCTCGCGCGACAAGCTCCGCGCGATGCAGCTCCTCACGCGCAAGGACCTCGACATCCCGACGACGGTCTGCACGAAGACCTCGGCGCACATCGACGCCGCGCTCGCCCTCGTCGGCGGCCCCCCCGCGATCGTGAAGCTGCACCAGGGCACGCAGGGCATCGGCGTGATGCTCTGCGAGACGCGCCAGGCCGTCGAGAGCACGCTCGAAGCCTTCTGGACGCTCGGTCAGGACATCATCCTCCAGGAGTTCGTGGCCGAGTCTCGGGGCCGTGACATCCGCGCGATCGTCGTGGGCGGCAAGGTCGTCGCGGCGATGCGCCGCCGCGCGCAGAAGGGCGAGTTCCGCTCGAACCTGCACCGTGGGGCCGAGGCCGAGCCGCTGGTCGACATCGACCCCCGCTACGCGCGCGCCGCCGTCGAGGCCTGCAAGGTCATGGCGCTCGAGGTCGCGGGCGTCGACATGCTCGAGACCCGCGGCGGTCCGCGCATCCTCGAGATCAACAGCTCGCCGGGCCTCGAGGGCATCGAGAAGTCGACGGCGGTCGACGTGGCCACGGCGGTGATCCGCCACGCGGAGCGCTACGTGAAGACGCGCAAGCGCGGGCGCGGGGCCTTTCCCGGCGCGGCGGAGCGGGCCGTCGACGACGAGCGCGTGCTGCGACGGCGGAGGGCGCCGCGATGAGCGTGACGACGCGCCGCGAGGGCGGGGTGTGCGTGCTCACGGTCGATCGCGCGTCGCGCAAGAACTCCCTCGATCCGGCCACACTCGCGACCCTCGGCGACGTCGCGCGCTCGCTCGCGGGAGACGCCACGCTGCGCGCCGTGGTGCTCACCGGCGCGCGCGCGGCCAACGTGTTCCTCTCGGGCGGAGACCTTCAGGAGCTGGTCTCGGTGCGCACGGCAGAGGAGGCCCGCGCGATGGCCTCGGTGGCGCACCAGGCCGTCGACGCGCTGCGGGCGCTCGGCGTTCCGCTCGTGGCCGCGGTGAACGGCGACGCGTACGGCGGCGGCTGCGAGCTCGCCGCGGCGTGCGATTACCGCGTGTGCGAAGAGGGGGTGCGCTTCCACTGGGTGCAGACGCGCTTCGCCGTGACGACGGGCTGGGGGGGCACCTCGAACCTCCTCGACCTCGTCTCGCGCGGCACGGCGCTCCGCTGGCTCCTCTCGGGTCGCGCGGTGCCCGTCGACGAGGCGCACGCCGCGGGCTTCGCCGACGAGGTCGTGCCCGCGGGCGAGGCCGTCGCGCGCGCGGTGGCCTTCGTCGAGCGCATCGCGAAGCAGCCGCGCGGCGCCACGACGAAGATGCTCACGCTCCTCCGCGAGTCGGGCCGCCTCGGCCGCGCCGACGCGCGCGCCCTGGAGCTGCGAGAGTTCGGCGAGGCGTGGTCGACGGACGAGCACCACGACGCCGTCGCGGCCTTTCTCGCGAGACAGCGGTGAACGACGTGTCGGAGTCTCTGCAGCCCACGGTGCGGCACCCCTGGCTCGGCGCCGCCGACCTCTTCGTCGGCGCAGGGACGCTCGGCGGAATCTGGGTCGCCCTGCCCGCGCGCTGGTGGCCCATTGATGTCGGCGGAACGCTCCTCGCGACGCTCTTCGTCGTGAGCGGCTTCGGGCTCCTCACGGGCGCGCGGTGGTCTCGTCGCGTCGGCGTCGCGGTCGGAGCGTTGACACTCGCGATGGGCCTCGCGCTCGTCACCGCGATCGCCCTCTCGGCCTCGCAGCTCGTGGGCCTCTACGGCCCCGTCGGACGCGGCGGCGCGCTGATCCTCGCGGTGGTGGGGCTCCTCGTGACGCCGTACCTCGTGATGCTCCCCGTCGCGCAGCTCGTGACGCTCCGATCGCGATGAGTCCGCGCGCGCTCGCCCGGGTCTTCGCCGCGTGGCTCGCGCTCACGCTCGTGCTCTGCGTGGTGGTGCATCAGCGCGCGCGGATCTCCCCTCGCCCGATGCCCGACGGCGCGGCCTCGCGGTGGGCGCTCGACGCGCTTCGGTCCGCGTGCGCGTCGCGTCCGATCGCAGACGCGCCGCCGAGCGCGAGGGCGTATCGCGCGCCGGGCGTGGTGCTCGTCGACGCGTGGCGCGGCGGTCGTCGCGTCGATCGCAGCGCGCACCGGGGGACGCTCGAATCCGTCGTGCGCGACGCCGCGAGGGCGCTCTCGCGAGGCCCCTGCGACGAGGGCACGCGCTTCACGCTCGACATCGCGATGGCCGAGGGGAGCCTCGTGACGCGCGTCCCGTACCTCTCGGCCTTCAGCCTCGTTCCGCTGCACGACGGGCTCTCAGCCACGGTCGAGGGGCGCAGCGCGTGGATCACGCCGTCAGACCTCCTCGCGTCGGGCGCGTACGACCGCGGGATCCCGACGCCGCTGCCCGAGCTCGTGCTCGGCGTCGACCTCAACGCCCTCACCGATTCACTCGCGCAGGAGCTCGGCGTCACGCCCGCGGTGCTGCGCGCGCGCGGCGCCGTCACGCGCTGGCGCTTCGGTGAGATCGCCGAGGGTCACGCCACGCGCGAGGTCGCGCTCACGGAGGCTTCGCTGAGAGCGGCGTCTCGAAGCGCGGCGCGCTTTCTCTCGCGGCATCAGCTCCCCGACGGGCATTTCATCTACCTCTACGACGGCCGCTCCAACGGCGAGACCTCGGGCTACTACGACCTCGCGCGCCACGCGGGGACGACGATGTTCCTCTCGCTCCAGGGGACGCTCGACGGAGACGCCGACGCGCGCCTGAGCGCCCGCGGCGCGCTCGCGTGGCTCTCTGCGCGCACGGCGATCTGCGGCGCGCCCGATCGACGCTGCGCCACGCAGGGCGGACGCCTCGTCGACATCGGCGCCACGGCCCTCGCGGTGAGCGCGGCGGCGGAGTACCTCGCGGGCGGCGACGACGACGCCGTGCGCGATCTCGTGCGCGGGTACACCGCGTTTCTGCGCGCGCAGCAGCGGCCCGACGGCGAGTTCATGCACCAGTTCGACGTGGAGACCGGGCGCCCCGTCGACGTGCAGTTCCTCTACTACAGCGGCGAGGCGGCGCTCGCGCTCCTGCGCGCTCACGCGGTGCTCCACGACCCGCGCGACCTCGACGCGGCGAAGCGCGCGCTCGCGCACCTCTCGGGCCGCGCGTGGGACTTCTTCGGAAGCCGCTACTACTACGGCGAAGAGCACTGGACCTGCATCGCCGCAGGGCAGGCCCGCGAGGTCGCGCCCTCGCGCGAGACGCTCGACTTCTGCCTCCGCTGGGCCTCGTGGAACCGTGTGATCCAGTACGGTCCCGGCGAGACCCCGTGGGCCTCGAGGGGCACCTACGGCGTGGGCCCCGTGCTCGTTCCGATGCTCACGCCCACGGGCTCGCGCACGGAGGCCTTCATCGAGACCTGGGAGCTCGCGCGCGCCCTCCACGTCGAGGTCCCGACGCTGCGCGCGCAGATCGAAGACGGACTCGGCGCGATCCTGCGCCACCAATGGAACCCCGGTCCGACGCACCTCTTCGCGGACCCCGAGGGCGCCGCGGGAGGCGTCCCGATGGGGGCCGCTTCGCTCACCGTGCGCGACGACTACATCCAGCACGCGGGCTCGGCGCTGATCCGTTGGGCCGACGTGCTCCGTCGCGAGCGAGAGGGCCGCCTGTAGCCTCCAAGAGGCGAGAGGAACAGCCCTGCGATGTTCGAAGGATTCGCAAACGTCTGGACACCTGCGCTCGTCGCCAGCGAGGTCGGCGCGAGGCCCGTGAGCGTCACCGTCGCGGGCGAGAAGATCGCGCTCTTTCGCGACGGAAGGGGCGTGATCGGCGCGCTCGTCGATCGCTGCCCGCACCGCGGCGTCGCGCTCTCGCAGGGGCAGGTCACCGACGACGGGTGCCTCGCGTGTCCGTTTCACGGCTGGCGCTTCGACGCGCGCGGGGCCTGCACGCACGTGCCCTTCAACCCCGACGCGAAGCGCGAGCGGCTCGGCGCGATCGCCCTCGCGGCGCGAGAGATCGGCGGCCTCGTGTGGATCTACACGGCGCCCACGGCAGACGCGCCGATGGAGCCCTCACCGCCCGACACGATGGTGCGCGGCGACGTCACGCGGACGTGGGTGCAGCGCGAGTGGGCCACGCACTGGACCCGCGCGATGGAGAACATGCTCGACTCGCCGCACGTCCCCTTCGTGCACCGCGCCACCATCGGCGGAGATCAGGCGCGACGCATGACCCGCGACACGCGCATGGTCATGCGCTGGACGGCCACGGACTACGGCGGATCGATCGGGATGACCTTCGACGACGACCCCGAGATGGAGATCCTCGAGTTTCACAAGCCCAACATCATGGTGCTGAAGATCCCCATTCCGGGGCGGCTCTTTCGCATGCACGCGGTGTGTGTTCCGGTGAGCGCGCGCGTCACGCGGATGATCATCGTGGGCGCGCGTGACTTCGCGCGGCCGACGCTGCTCAACCCCTTCTTCAACCGCACGAACCGGCGGATCCTCGGTGAGGATCAGGCCGTGCTCGAGTCGTCGGATCCGCCCGAGGTCCCTCCGCCCTCGGAGGAGCGCTCCGTCGCGAGCGACCGTCCGACGCTCCAGTTTCGCAAGTACTACTACGACGTGCTGCGCGGGAGCGCCGCGTCGCCCGCGTCGACGCCCGCATCACCCGAGGCTTCGAGCGACCAGTGATTCTGCGCGGCGAAGTCGCGCATGTAGCGCCGCCCCGCGTTCGAGAGCCTGCGCTGCGCGAGGAGCTCGACGAGCGAGAGGCGCGCGGCCTCCTGATCCGCCGCGGGTCCGTTCTTGTCTCCGAGCCGTAGGATCGCCGCCACGCGCCGCGCGACGTCGCGACCGGTGAGGTCGGTGCGGGCGCGGGCGAGCCCCTGCGCGCGCCACTCGGCGAGCGACTCGTTGCGGTGCGCGCGATACCAGCGGGCCCAGGTGTCGTGCGAGTCGCCGAGAAAGCGCATCTGCGCGCCCATGTCGAGGTCGATGAACTGCCACGGCGGCATGGGCGTGAGGTCGTTGCCCGTGACGGTCACGAGCACGCGCATCCAGGTCTGCATCTCGTCGGAGCCTCCCCAGTCGCCGAAGCCGCGCGCGATGGGCATCGACATGGCCGCGAGCACATAGGGAACGACCTCGGGCGCATCGAGACGCGCGAAGGCGTGCGAGAGCCGCGGCGCGGTGTTGAGGAGCGTGCCCGAGCCCGACGCGGGGCCGCCCTCATAGTCGCGGGCGTCGGTGCGCGTGAGGTCGCGCTCGCGCTGAAAGAGTCGGCGATTGCCGTCGTCGACGATGTACCTGCCGATGCCGTGAACGGCCGCGAGTCCGCCCGCGGCGAGCTGCGCGTAGTAGCCCTCGCACGCGCGACCGGGCGAGTGCGAGACGCGTCCGTCGGCCTCCCAGCAGCGCATGCTGCGGTTGGTGAGCGCGCGGTATCGCCGCGCGTCGGCTTCGAGCTCGGGCGGAACCGAGGGCAGCGGCACGGCGGTCATCGGACGGCGCATCGAGAGGTCGTCGTCGCCGAAGGGCTCCTCGCGCGCGGCGTTCGAAGGAATCGCCTCGGGGAGCGGCTCCGTCGGCGCGGGCGCGGGCGCGGCGGCGATGGCGACGTCGGGGGCTGCGTCGAGCGAGGCCTCGGTGATCGATGCGAGCGCGCGCGGAGGCGCGGCGTCGTGGGCTTCGGGGCGCACGGAGGGGCGCGGCGCGGGGCGCGCGCGATCACACGACGCAGCGAGGAGGAGGAGCGCGGAGAGCGAGGCGGTTCGAAGCGTCACCGCGCGCGATCGTAGCGAGAGGTCACCCCAGACGGAACGCCCTCGTGAAGGTCTGCAGGAGCGCCACGTCGTTGGACTTCACCACGCCCGACATGAACTCCGCGACGCCCGGCTCGTACGCCTCTCGCACGATGCGCGTGAACATCTCGGGCGTCGTCTTCAGCACGCAGTCCGCCGTGCCGCCCTCGGGCTTCGCGTTCACGAGCTCGCAGGTCTCCGGCGTGATCTTGAGCGTCCACTTGCCCTCGGGGTCGTTGCCGAGGCTGAAGTAGAAGCTCACGGGCTCGTCGACGCGTCCCTTGATGAAGCGCCCGGGGAGCTCTTCGAAGAGCACCACGAGCGGGTGCTTCGCGGGCGCCTCGCTCGGCAGCGCGTCGAGCGCCGACAGGTCGAGAACACCGCCGTCACGGAGGGCCTCGACCGCGCGCTGCGCGAGCTTCGCGATCACGCGCACGCGCTCGACCTTGCCGCGCTCGCGCGTGAGGCGCTCGATGTCGTCGTAACGGAGCGACGGGCCGATCTTCGCCGTCACGTCGCGCTTGCGAGGCACCGACGCGTTGCGGGGGAGCGCGTCGTAGGTTCCGCCGAGGTAGAGCGGGAGCACGTCGACCTTGTGGTGCGCCACGAGGTGTCCGATCGCGCCCTTGAACTCGCGGATGGCCCCGTCGGGGCTGCGCGTCCCCTCGGGGAAGATCAGCACGGTCTTGCCCGCTTCGAGGAGGTCGCCCACCTCGCGCAGCGTCTGACGCAGGTCGCTCCCGCCGCCCTCGCGGTCGAAGGGGACGAGGTTGGTGAAGTTCTCGCTGAAGGCGCGGCGAAGCGGCGTGTCGAAGAAGTAGTCCTTCGCGGCGACGGTCACGAGGTCGCGACCGTACGAGCCGAGCGCGTACTTCACGAGGCCCATGTCGAGGTGGCTCGCGTGGTTGGCCACCACGAGCGTGTTGCGGTTGTGCGGGATGTACGCGCGGCCCGTGACCTTCGCGTTCATGCCGCGGTCGTAGAACTCGCGCTGCACGAGGGCGAGGCCCGCCTTCACCACGTCGCGCACCGCGCCGGGGAGCTCGGGCGCCTCGTCGCGATCATCGTCGACCTTCGAAGTGCGCGAGGTGCTCTGCTCTTCGACCACGTCGAGCGCGGCTTCGAGGTCGCCCACCGTCTCGATCGCGAGGAGGTTCTCGGGCAGCACCTTCGAAGCGCGCACGGTCTCGAGCGCGACGGAGAGCTCGGTCATCATCAGCGAGTCGAAGCCGAGGTCGGCCTTGAGCCGCGTCGTGGCGGTGATCTCCGACGCGTCCTTGCGCGCGATGGCCGCGATGGCCTGACGCACGGGCGTGACGGTCTTCGAGCCCGAGCCCTTGCGCGCGGGCGTCGTCGCTGCGACGAGCCGCTCCGCGATGGGGCGCACCGCGGCGCGCTTGACCTTGCGCGTCGCCGTACGCGGAAGCTCCGCGTCGTAGGGGAGCACCACCGCGGGCTGCCACGCGGGCGGGAGCTCACGCAGCGACGCGCGGAGGTGACGCATGGCCTTCTCGCGCTTCGCGTGGCGCTCGTCGTCGGGCACGTCGGTGAGGTCGGGCACCGCGAGCAGGGCCGCGCGCTCGCCGCCCTTCGGATCGGCGATGCCGACGATGCAGAGTTCCTTGATGCCCGTGACGTCGCCGAGGGCGCGCTCGACGTCGTCGGGGTAGAGGTTCTCGCCGCTCGCCGAGACGATGACGTCCTTGGAGCGACCGACGATCGTGAGCTCGCCCTTCTTGTTGAGCGTGCCGAGGTCGCCCGTGTGGAGCCACCCGTCGGCGTCGAGGGTGCGCGCGGTCCCCTCGGGGTCGTCTGCGTAGCCGATCATCACGTTGGGACCGCGCGCGAGCACCTCGCCGACGCCGTGCGCGTCGGGCGACGCGATCTTGATCTCGACGCCGGGGATGGGCTTGCCCACCGTGCCGTGCTTCGTCGACGGAGAGGCCTTCGCGACGGAGAGCACCGGCGCGGCCTCGGTGAGCCCGTAGCCCTCGGCGAGCGGGAGACCGAGCGACTGGAAGACCTCGGCGGTGTCCTTGGGGAGCGCCGCGCCGCCGGAGATGAGGTACTTGAGGTTCCCTCCGAGCGCGCTGTGAACGGTGCCGAAGAGCACCTTGCCCACGTCGGCGCCGATGCTCTCGCCGAGCATCTTGTTGAACGCGAGGGCCATGTCGAAGAGCGTCTCGGCCGCGGCGCCGCGCTCTCGCACCTGTTCGAAGATCCTGCGCTCGAGGAGCTGCCAGAGCGCGGGGACGCCCACCATCGCGGTGACTCGCGCCTCGCGCATGGCCTTCACCACGCGCTCGCCCGTGACCTCGTCGAGGTAGAGCACCTGCGCGCCGCGCGAGAGCGGGAGGAGCATCCCGCACGTGAACTCGAAGGTGTGATGCAGCGGCAGCACCGACAGCGTGCGGTCGCCCGTGGAGAGCGGAAACACCGGCGCGAGCGCCGCGAGCAGCGACGTGAAGTTGCCGTGCGTGAGCATCACGCCCTTGGGTGTTCCCGTGGTGCCCGAGGTGTAGATGATGCTCGCGAGCGCGTCGGCGTTGGCCGCGGGGATCGACGGCGGCGCCGGGTGGTCGTCGTCGATCGCGATGGCGTGCATGTCGAAGCGCGTCGCGGTGAGGTGCGGGAGCTCGTCGAGGCGCGCGGCGACCTTCGCGTCGGCGATGATCGCGGCGGCGTTCGAAGCGCGCGCGATCACGTCGAGGGCGGCGGCCTCCATCGCGGCGTCGACGGGCACGGCCACGGCGCCCGCGCGGAGGATGCCGAAGTACGCGATGGGCCAGTCGGGGTGGTTGGCGCCCGCGAGCATGACCCTGTCTCCGTGCTCGACGCCCGCGTCGGCGAGGCGCGCGGCGACGGCGTCGGCGCGGCGCTTCCACTCGCGGTAGGTGACGCGCGCAAGGCCGTCGCTCTGGAGGCGCATGAGCGCGGTGTGGTGCTCGTGGCGCCCCGCCGCCTCGTCGAGGAGCTCGACGAGCGAGACGAACGCGCGCAGGGGCCTGGTGGGGCGATTGACGCGCTCGTCGAGCTCGGGGAGCACCCACTTCTCGAGCCCCGGGAGGTGCACGTCGTGGAGGTAGTGGCGCCAGTCCATGTGCGCCGGGTCCCAGTCGATCTTCTCGCGGTCCTCGGGCGTGAGGCGCGCCATGAGGGCGTCGGTGTTGCCCGTCTGGAAGACGTATTCCGTCTCGGCCATGAAGGGCACGAAGAGGGTGAAGATCTCTCCGTTGCGCTGCGCCACGTCGGCGTACGAGTCGAGCGCCTTCGCGACGGGCTTCGCCACGGCCGCGGCGGGTCCGATGCCGGCCTTGCGGAGAAAGCCCGAGATGCCTCGGACGGCCTTCGCGATGCCGGGCGCGCCGTGTGATTTGAAGCCCTCGACGGTGACGGGCGTGGGCTCCCAGTGCGCCTGGATGAAGTTCGCGACGGCGTTGCCCTTCCCCTTGTTGAGAAAGTGCATGCGCTTGTAGAGGCCGCAGAGCTCGATCATGCGGGTCATCGAGATGGCGTTCGTGCCGCTCGTGCCGAGCTGATACACGGGCTTCTCGGTGCCCTCGATGAGGGCCGTGAGCGCGAGGATCATCCCCGCGCACACCATGTCGACGGGGATCACGTCGAGGGAGGTGTGCTCTCCCCAGGGCACCTGCATGTGGCCCTTGAGAAAGAGGTACGTGATCGGGGCCATCGTGTTGATGCCCTCGTTCCACCCCGGGAAGGGAAAGCGGATCGAGCTCTCGACCACGGCCGGTCGCACGATGGTGAAGCGCAGCCCCGAGGCCGCGAGGATCTGCTCCCCGAGGCTCTTGGTGTACGTGTACGTGTTGGGCCAGCCCCAGTACTTGGCGCGCGCCGTCCCCTCGCGGCCCGTCTCGTCGGAGATGTACCGGTCTTTGACCTTCTTGACCTCGGCCTCGTAGATGGCGCCGCGCGCGGGTTCGCCCTTCTTCTCGAGGTTCTTGCGCGCCTGCTCCTGAAACGACGCCGCGCGGAAGCGATCGTCCGCGTGGCGCTTGATCGACGCGGCGATGTCGAGGCCCTCGGCGATCTCGCGCGTCGGGTCCCACTGCACCTCACCGGGCACCTCGCCGAAGCGGGGGTACGGGTGCACGCGGGGGTCGTCTTCGGGGATGCGTCCGCGGCGATAACCCGCGACGTAGCAGGTGCTCGTGTGGAGGATGGGCACGTCACCGAGCTCACGCGCGAGCTCGACGAGGTTCTCGACGCCGCGCGCGTTGGTGAGCATCGCCTCGTCGAGGGGCGGATCGAAGTCCACCACGCCGGCCACGTTGACCACCGCGTGCACGGTGCCGCGGAACGCGTCGAGCTGCGCGCGGGTGAGCCCGCAGTGCCGCTTCGACACGTCGAGGTTGAGAGGGTGGATCTTCTCCCTCAGGAGGTCTTCGAAGGCCGCGCCGGGGTAGCGCGTCCGCAGGGGGTCGAAGGGGCGACTCCCGGCGATCTCGCTCCAGAAGCGGGCCTCGGAGTCGGCGCCCTTCTTCGAGCGCACCGCGAGGTACATCCGCCCGATGTCGGGGTAGCGATCGAGGAGGAGCGACAGCCAGACCTTTCCGAGGAATCCCGTTCCACCCACCACGAACAGGCGCTTACCATCGAGGATCTTCGCGACGTCGAGAGGCTCTTGAACACTCACGCGCGCGTGATTCGCACGTCGGCCCTCCGGGACGCAAGCGCCACCCGCCCGACGCACCGCCGCGAAGCCCTTCCCGACCGACACGGAGTTCCGTTGACGGCACCGTCGGCCGACGTTCTATCGTCGCGCGGTGACCGACGGCGCCGCGGCTGAAGCTCCCGAGCACCAGGCGCCTCCGTCGCCTCCGCTGCGCACCGCGCCGCGCGCCCGATGGGCCGTCGCCGCGCTGCTCGCCGCGGCGTGGCTCGTCCTCGCGGGGCCCATCTTCCTCCGCCGCTCGTACTGGTTCCGCGATCAGGGACAGTATTTTCAGCCCATGCGCCTCTACCTCCGCGAGCGCCTGCTCCGCGGAGAGATCCCCCTGTGGAACCCGCACTTCGGCCTCGGGCGCCCCTTCTTCTCGCTGATCCAGCCCGCGATCCTCGACCCGCTCAACGCGCTGCTCCTCCTGCCCGCGCCCTTCGGCTCCGACCTCTACAACGCCGCGCACCTCCTCGTCGCCGCCGTCGGGACCCTCGTGTGGCAGCGCGCACGCGGCCTCGGCCTCGCCGCGTCGACCCTCGGCGCCGCGGTCTTCGCCTTCGGCGGCGCCTACGCCTCGAACGTCGTGAGCCTCGGCAACTACGCCTGGGGCGCCGCGTGGATCCCCTGGACGCTCGCTGTCCTCGCCGTCGCCGCGCGGCAGGAGGAGCCGCCGCGACGCGTGATCAACAGCCTCCTCGCGGGCGTGACGCTCACCGAGATGCTCCTCTCGGGCTCGCCGCTCGCGGTGTGGTTCGCGCTGCTCCTCGGCGCGGCGCAAGGCCTCGGCGAAGACTCGCCCGCCGCGCGTCGCAGGGCGCTCCTCGTCCTCGCCGCGGGCGGCGTCGTGGCGCTCGGGCTCGGCGCGGTGCTGCTCGTCCCCGGCGCGATGCTGGCGCGCGAGATCCGCAGCGGCGGCGTCGGCGCGGCCGAGGCGGGGATCTTCTCGGTGCACCCCGCGCGGATGCTCGAGCTCCTCGCGGCGAACCCCTGGGGCAACGTCTATCTGCGCGCCTCGGGGATGAGCCACCTGGTGACCGCGCGCGAGCAGACGCCGCTCATCGTGGGCCACTACGCGGGCGCGCTCACGTTGCCCCTCGCGCTCGTGGCCCTGGCGCGCGGCGGTCGCTTCGAACGCGCGATGGGCCTCGCGGCGCTCCTCGCGGCGGCGCTCTCGCTCGGACGCTTCACGCCGCTGTGGTCGGTGTGGCACGCGGCGGTGCTGCCCGCGCGGATGTTTCGCCACCCGGAGCATCACCTCACGCTGCTCGCGCTCGCGCTCGCGGCCCTCGCGGCGTCGGGCTTCGAAGCGCTCTCGGCCGCGCCCGAGCGCCTGCGTCGCGTGGCCCTCGTAGGCGCGGGCGTGACCCTCGCGTGCGCCGCGCTCGCGGCCGCGATCGGACCGTCGTGGACGCTGCTCCCCTCGGCCTTCGCGCGGTCCGCGGGGTGGCTCGCCGTGATCGCGGGCGTCGCTCACCTCGCGCGCACGCGTCCCGCGCTGGGCGCCGCGGCGGTCGTGGTCGCGTGCGTCGTCGACGTGACCACCGCGGGCCTCGCGCTGCAGACCTGGGCCCCGTCGCGCATCTACCAGGAGACGCCGCCCGTCGTCGCGCTGCTCCGCAGCGCGTCACCGCAGCTCCGCCGACCGCTCCGCGTGCTGCGCCCCGTGGAGCTTCCGGTCATCGCGGGCGACCCCGACCCCGTCGAGCTCTGGGCGACGCTCCAGCCCGACATCGGGACCTGGGACGGCGTCATTCACCTCGCGCCCTACGACGTCTCCGACGACCGCCTGCTCGCGCCGCTCCTGCGCGGGCCGTACCCCGACCCGGTGCTCCTCTGGCGCCTCGTGGGCGCGGACTTCGTCGTGCACCAGTCGAGCGCGCTGCGCGGCGCGCCGACGCCGTGGATCGTCGGTGAGTTCCCGCGCTTCGGGATGACGGCGCTCCGTCCGCCCACGCCCGCGGAGCCTGCGTTTCTGGCCTTCCGCACGAGGCCCGCGCGCACGACCGAGGAGGCCGCCGCGTGGGTGCGCCGCGGTCGCTTCGACCCCGCGCGCGAGGCCGTGATCGAGGGCGGCACGTCGACCATCGCCCACGGCCGCTGCGAGGTCGCCGACGATCGCATCGACGCGATGGACCTCCGCTGCACTTCCGACGCCCCCGCGTGGCTCGTCGTCGTGGGCCGATGGGACGACGGCTGGCGCGCGACCGTCAACGGCGCCGATGCGCCCGTTCACCGCGCCAACGTCTCGCTCCGCGCGGTGCGCGTCGGCCCCGGCGAGAGCGCGGTCTCGCTCCGTTACACGCCGCCGGGGCTGCGCGTCGGGGCGGCCGTCTCGGCGCTGAGCCTCGTGGCGGCGATCGCGGCGTACGCGCGGGCGCGCGCGGCGCTGCGGGCGCGGCGGTAGCGCCTTCGCGTCAACGCAAGACGAGGGGCACGCAGGCCGGGGTCGAGCCCGCCACGCGAGGCGGCAGGTCGGCGCGCTCGAACACGTGGATGAAGTGCTGCTCGTACACCACCATCGTGCACGCGTACCGCGTACGGGTCTGGAACCACTGCGTCTCGAGCACCGATCGCTCGACCTTCCACATGGGCGCCGCGGCGGGGCGCGTCGTACCGGGGAGGACCCGCACCGGCATCCGCGAGTTGAGGAGCAGCACCTCGGGGCTGCGCTGCGCGAGGTACCGCTCGGAGATCGGCTTCGCGAGCAGGGTCCCGTCGACCCTCGCGAGGGTCGCGTCGGTGAGGGCGCCGAGGTCGGTGATCACGGCGTCTTCGAGGATCCAGCCCACGCGGCCGACGTCGGTGAGCGCGACGCTTCGCACGCCCACCCGACGGAGCGCCGTCGCGATCGCGACGAGCTGCGCCTCGTGCCTCGCCACGACGGGCACCACCGCGAGGTCTTCGCGCGTCCGATGCGCGTTCCAGAGCACGCAGAGCGCGAGGGAGGCGACGGCGAGCGCGCGGGCCCTGCCGCCCTTCGTGATGGCGCGCGCGACGGCTCCGTCGAGCGCCATCGCGAGCACCACGGTCGACGCCGCGAGGAGGCGGAACGCGGGCATCCAGTCGCCGCCCTCGACGGCCGTGGCGACGACCAGCCCGAGCCCGAGCCCGAGGAGCTCTCGGGTCTCTCTCGCGCGCGGGGCCTCCGTGGTGGGCTGCGAGGCGTCACGGATCGCGAGCGCGAGGGCCCCGAAGACGGGCGCCGCGCCGATGACCGCGTAGCGCAGCCCCACGGCCAGGTTGCCGGGCTTCGCGTGGAACGTGTTGGGGAGCACCGCGCCGAACCACGAGAGCTTCCACCCCAGGTAGGGGAGCACGCCCGCGGCGAGCGCGACGAGGGCCTTCGCGAGCGCGGCTCTGCGCGACGGATCGCGCGCGGCGTCGAGCGCGAAGAGGCCCACGCCCGCGACGCCCACGAGGCCCGCCTCGGGGCGCGTGAGGAAGGCCAGCGACGTGAAGGCCGCGAAGCGCAGGGGCCAGCGCGCGACCATCGACCAGGCCGCGAGCGCGACCCAGACCGCGAAGAGCACGGTCTCGAGACCGTTGCTGCCGTAGAGCGCGATCGACTGCGTCGCGGCCACGACGGTCATCGCGGCGAGGGCCGCGGAGGGATCGGTGACCCCGTCGTCGCGCGTCGAGAGCCACAGCGAGGCCGCGCGGACGACGAGCGCGAGGGCCACCACGGAGGCGAGCGAGAGGAGCGGCGTGAGCAGCTCGGGCCCCACGCCGACGCGGATTCCGAGCGCGCAGAGGAGCACCCAGAGGAAGTTGGTGTACCCCTCGACGCGCTCGCCGACGTTGAAGACCATCCCGTCGCCCCGCGCGAGGTGACGCGCGTAGCGGAACGAGATGTACGCGTCGTCGAGCATCCACCCGAGGTAGAGGAGCGCGTGCGCGAGCGTCGCGGCCACGGCCACGACACCCGCGAGTCGCGCGGTGCGCGGACCGCTCAGCATGGCGGTGAGCAGTACCTTCCGCGCGCCGCGATCGCAACGGCGTTGCTGCGGCTCACGGCGCGACGGGCCTCGGGTTCGTGAGCGCCGTGAGCACGTGGTCGCGCCACGCGCCTCGGATGAAGAGGTAGTCGCGCGCGTAGCCCTCGGGCGCGAAGCCCATCGCGCGCAGCACCCTCGCGCTCCGCTCGTTGGCGGGCAGGTGGTTGGCCATCACGCGGTGCAGCGCGAGCTCGTCGAACACGTACGCGATGGAGGCCCCGAGCGCCTCGCGCATCACCCCGCGGCCCTGCCAGCGCTCGTCGAGCGCGAAGCCGAGGTGACAGGCGCGAAAGTAGCCCCACACGAAGTTCGAGAAGTTCACCACGCCGAGCACGTCGCCCTCGGGCGCGGCGCGCGCTCGCACGAGGAGCTTCAGCGACTGCCCCCGCGCGAACTCCTCGCGGAACGCCTCGAAGCGCGCGCCCCACACGCCCGCGGTGTAGCTCTCCTCGGGCAGGATCGGCGAGGTGGGCTCGTGAAAGACGCGGTTTCTCAGGAGGTACGCGGCCATCGCCTCGGCGTCGCGAGGGAGCCCGATCGAGAGCGTGAGCCGCTCGGTCACGATCGTCGGAGGCGTGCGGTCGATCATCAGAAGCTCCACCCCAGGCGCACGGCGCCGCCCGTCGACGCGAACGACCCCGTGAGGCTCGGCGCGCGCGCGCTTCGCGACGTGCCGCGCGGCGCGGCGAGGTACCAGATGAGCCCGCCCGCCACGGCCGCGGCGCCCACGCCCACGCTCGCCCAGGTGAGCGCGTCCCAGGTCCCCGCGTCGTCGTAGCGCGCGGTCGCCGTGGCGCGCTCGGCGTCGGTGAGGTTGCCGCACGCGCGCGCTCCCGAGGCGGGATCGACCGCGCAGCGCGAGACCGCGTCGTCGAAGGCCGCGTTGCGCACCACGAGAAAGACCGCGCCGGCCGCGAGCGCGGCGCCTCCGACGCCGACGAGCACCCACGGCGCGGCGCCGGGTCCGTGCGATGTCTCGACGCCGTGCGAGGGCGCGACCGCGGGCGTCGCGGCCGCGCCGACGGACCGCGCCGACGGATGGATCGAGAGCGCCGCGTCGACCTGCACCGCGAGGTCGCTCGCCGTCGAGGGGATCGTCGCGATGACCGAGCGCGCGTCGACGTCGATCACCCGCACGCGCTCGGCGCCGACGGCCACCACGCGGCGCGCGGCCAGCGCGAGGCCGAGCGACGAGGCGTCACCGGCGACCCGCTCCGCGTCGGAGTCCGCGGCGTAGGTGAGCGACGGAGCGCCCTCGAAGGAGAGGTCTGCGTCGAGGTCGGGGTCGAGCACGAGGCGCGCCTCGGCGCCCTGCTGCAAGCGCACGACGTGGACGCGCGCCCGTCGCCCGCACTGCGCCGTCACGTCGCGCACGCCCGCGCCGACGCTGAGCCGTCGCTCCCGCGCGGCGCCCTCGACCACGGCGTTGTCGACGAAGACCTGACAGCCCTCGCGCGGGGTCACGACCGTGAGCGTCGCCTGGGGGGATCCCGCCTCGCGTCGGATGCGCGCGTGCGTCTCGGTGAGCGTGGGGGAGTAGTCGTTGGGCCCCGGCTGCCAGGTGGGGTCGAAGGCCACAACGCGCCGGATCCACACGTCGTTGGTGCGGGCCCGCTCGTCGATGTCGATGCGCGCGAGGGCCATCAGCACGCGGACGTACGCCTCGCGGTTGGCGGGCAGTCCGTCGATGAGCTCGGGTGACGCCTCGAGCGCGCGCACCGCGGCCTCGACGCGGGGACGCACGCGCGGTCCGCGGGCGAAATAGGCGCGGTTGGCGGCGAGGGCCTCCTCTCGCGCGGCGCGGAGGGCGTCGTCGGGCGGCGCGAAGCGCAGGCGCGCGCGCAGGTCGGCGCTGAGCTCGGCGCCGCGGCGGGCGTCGCTTCCAACGGCGACGGCGACGCGCTCGACGAGCTCGCTCGGAGCGACGTGCCCCGGCGTGTTCACCGCGATGACGGGGATGGGCTGCGCAAGGGACGACGCCGATAGCGTCAGGGCCGCGGCGAAGGGGGCGAGCGAGGTCGGGAGACGCATGGCGTGGCCCGAGAGTATCGGCCATCGCGGAGGCGATGTTCCACAGCGTTGTCGCGGAGGAGCAGGGAGCGCCCGTCGGGGCTCAGGCGGTCTTGCGGTCGATGCCGATGCGCGCGATCCAGAGGCACACGGCGGCGTTGCCGAGGGCCCAGGCCCACAGGAGGATGCTGCCGAGGGGCGCGAAGGTCTGGCCGAGGAAGACCTCGGCGAGCAGGTACGACGCGATGCCGAGCGACACGCCCGCGATGGGGCTGCGCAGGGCCTTGCGGCTGAAGCCGAGGCCCACGAGCGCGACCGCCACGCCCGCGTTGGCGAAGGGGAGCCACGCGTGCCAGCGCGCGCCGAGGAGGAGCGAGTCCCACGCGAGGAGCGGGCGCATCGCGAAGTCGACGCCGGGGAGAAGATGCGACGCGAAGCGCGGCACGAAGAACCCGCCGACCCCCGTGAGGAAGGCCGGGAGCACCCACGACCAGGTCATCTCGCCGTGCTTGCGCTTGATGCGCCACGCGACCACCGCCGCGAGGAAGGCCAGAAACCCCGCGCGCGTGAGGCCCGCGTGCCAGATCACGCCGTCGGCCGCCTGCGCGCCGCTCGCGATCCCCGCGCCGTAGAGCTCTCGCTCCGAGCCGCCGTGCGCGGGCTTCGACGCCCAGGTCTTGATGGCCGCCTCGACGGCGTCGGGGTCCGTGACGCCGATCGAGTAGAGCAGCGCCGCGATGCCCGCGACGTGCGGCGCCGCCATCGAGGTGCCCGACCACGCGGCGAACTGCTCGCAGCGGTTGCGGCCGTTCTCGCAGATCGTCTGCTGGAGGATGCGAACGCCCGGCGCCGCGATGTCGACCTCGGGGCCGCGCGACGAGAAGAACGCGATCTGGTCGCCCTCGTCGATGGCGCTCACGGCGAGCGCGCCGGGCTCGTTGGCGGGGCTCTCGACGTAGCGTCCGTTGTTGCCCGCGGCGCACACGACGGTGGTGCCGCGCGCGCGGGCGTAGGCGACGGCCTGGGCCATGACCTTCGAGCGTCCGCCGCCGCCGAGCGAGAGGTTGATGACCTGCGCGCCGTGGTCGGCGGCCCAGCGGATCCCCTCGGCGACGTTGGCGAGGGTGCCGCGGCCGCGCGCGTCGAGGACCTTCACGGGCATGATGGTGGCGCAGTACGCGACGCCCGCCGTGCCGAGGTGGTTGTTGGTCGTCTGCGCGATGGTGCCCGCGACGTGGGTCCCGTGGCCCTGGTCGTCGTTGGCGTGGTTGTCACCCGAGACGAAGTTCCAGCCCGGAATGCACCGGGTGCCGGCGAGGTCGGGGATGCGCGTGAACTCGCCGTGGTTCTCGCACGCCACGCCCGTGTCGACGACGGCGACGGTCACGCCCGCGCCGCAGGTGACGTCCCACGAGCGCTCCGTCCCGACGCGACGCAAGCCCCACTGCTGCGGGTACATCGGGTCGTCGGGCACGAAGAACGCGCGCATCTCGGCGTTGGGGTCCGCGCCCTCGACGTGTCCGTCGGCGTTGAGCGCGCGGAGCACCTCGGCGGCGCGCGCCGTGGGCACCGCGGCGGTGTAGATCCCGTCGACGTCGGCGAAGGCGCTGTTGGGCGCCGCGGTGATCCCGAGGTCGTGGGTGAGCCGCGAGACCTCGGCGGCGGAGGTCCCGTCGTCGAAGTCGATCACGATCTCGGTGGTGTCGGCGGGTGTGTTGTCTGCGGGGGCGCGCTGTGCGAGCGCTGCGCGGGGGAGGCTCGCGGCGACGAGCGCCGCGAGTGCGAGGCCCGAGAGGCTTCTGGTCATGGGGTCGTAGCGCTCCTTCTGTGAAACACTCGCGGCGAAGGTCAGCACGGTCGGGCTACGACCGCAACCGCCCGTTCGAGGAGGGCGCCGCGTCGGCGCGGGAAACGAGATCCTCGCGGCGCGCGACGCGGTCGCCGACACACCCCATCGAGGCGCTCCGAGGCAACGCGCCCGAGAGGAAGATGTTCCGCGACCGGGCGCGCAATGATCTCGCGCATGGCCTCGCCGCCGCCGCATTGCGCGATCCGCGGAGCAGCGGCTAGAGTCCGCCACCCTTACGCCCCCCGACGCCCGAGTCCCTCGCCGGGACAGGCGCGGCAGGCGCATCGTACGCGATGACCGACTCACTCGACACGCTCACGCCGGGAACGACCTTCGGGCGCTACACCCTCGGACGCCTCCTCGGCAGGGGCGGCATGGGCGCGGTCTACGAGGCGACGCACCGCGACCTGCGAAAGCGCGTGGCGATCAAGACCCTGCTCCCCGAGACGGCGCGCAACGCCACGGCGCTCGCGCGCTTTCTCCGCGAGGGCGAGGCCGTCGCGCGGCTGCGGCACCCCAACGTCGTCGACATCTCCGACGTGGGCGTCGAGGGCGGCGTCCCCTACCTCGTGATGGAGTACCTCGAAGGCGAAGACCTCTGCGCCGCCCTCGAGCGCGAGGGACGCCTCGCGGTCCCCAGGCTCGTCGACCTCATGCTCCCGATCCTCGACGCCGTCGCCGCCGCGCACGAGGAGGGCATCGTCCACCGCGACCTCAAGCCCGAGAACATCTTCCTCGCGCGCGCCCGCCACGGCGAGCTCACCCCGAAGCTCCTCGATTTCGGCATCTCGAAGGTCGCCGACCTCGGCGGCGCGGGGCCCCTCACGGGCACCAACGTGATGATGGGCACCGTGTTCTACATGTCGCCCGAGCAGGTGCAGAACAGCCGCGACGTCGACGGCGCCACCGATCAGTACAGCCTCGGGGTGATCCTCTACGCGTGCGCCGTGGGGCAGCACCCCTTCCGCGACGTGGGCGCGCGCGACAGCCTCTACGACCTCCTCACCGCCATCGTGGGAGGGCGGTTCTCTCCGCCGCGCGCGCTGCGCCCCGACCTGCCTCCGGGCTTCGATCAGGTCATCGCCCGCGCGATGGCGACGCGCCGCGAAGACCGCTACCCCTCGGTCAACGCGCTGGCCCTCGCGCTGGTCCCCTACGCGAGCCCCGCGCTCCGCGCGATCTGGCAGCCGCGCCTGTCGCTCCGAGCCGACACCGCGCGCAACGGCGCGCCCCCCGCGCCCTCCGACGCGCCTCGCGGCGGATCCGTCGGCGTGGCCCTCGACGCCGCGCAGCCGCGCGTCGACACCCTCGGCGCGGTCGCCTCCGAGACCTCGAAGGGCCGCACCCCGGCGCGACGCGCGAGGCTTCCCATCGTGGTCGCGAGCGTCGCCTCGGCGCTCGTGGTCGGCGTGGCCGCGATGGTCGCGATGCGCCCCCCCACGACGCCCGCGCGTCCGACGGCCTCGCCGACCGTGATCGCGCCACCCCCGCACGCGGAGCCCCCCGTCGCGCCCCCGCAGCCACAGGCGCCGGCGGTTCCGACGCAGCCCGCGGCCGTCGCGCCACCGACGCCGACGCGCGAGGTCCCTCCTCCCGCGCCGCGGGTCGCGAGCGAGACCTCGCCGCGCCGCAACGCGACGCCGACGGGTGAGCGCGTCGATCGGAGGCGGCACCGCGAAGACCCCGCGGTCGCGCCGGTGCTCATCGCGGCGCCGCCGGTGCAGACGCCGCCGTCGGGGGGGCACATCTCCTGGTGAGGTCGATGTTCCGACAGCGGTGGCGCCTCGCGCTCGCGGCGACGGCCTTCACGGCGAGCGCCTCGGCGCAGACGGCGCCCGAGGTCGAGGCGACGTGGCGCGCGATGGTGGCCGACGCCGAGTCCGCGCAGGCCGCGGGCGATCACGCGCGCGCGCTCGACGTGGCGATGGGGGCGCTGCGCATCCACGAGTCTCCGTCGCTCCACGAGTTCATCGCGAGGGAGCAGTCTTCGCTCGGGCGCGTCGTGGCCGCGCTGGCCTCGGCGCATCGCTGCATCGACCTCGCGACGGCGGCGGGGCCCTCGCGCGCGGCCGACCTCGGGCGCTGCACGCAGCTCGTCGCGACGCTGGAGCGAGGCGTCGGCCGCGTGGTGCTCTCGATCGCGTCGCCCGCACCGACGGACCTCCGCGTGACGGTGAACGGCGCCGTCGTCGCGTCGGAGCTCCTCGGCGCCCCCTACGTGGTGCCCATCGGCGAGGCGGTGGTCGAGGGTTCGGCGAGGGATCGCTCCCCCGCGCGCGTCGCGGTCACGGTCACGGCCGGCGCGACGGTCCCGGTCTCGCTCACGCTGCCCGAGCGCGCGGCGGATCGCACCCCGCGCGCGGTCGCTCCACCGTCGCCGCTGCGCACGGCCGCGGTGGCCACGGCGATCGGCGGGGGCGCGCTGCTCGCGGGCGGCGTGGTGGCGCTGCTGATCCGCAACGCGACGGGCGACACGTTCAACAGCGCCGGGTGCCAGATCGACGTTGAGACGAGGGTGCCCTTTCCCGCGGGCCGCTGCACCGACCTCAACGACACGGTGAAGACCGCCGAGGGCGTCGAGGTCGCGGCCTTCGTCGCGGGCGGCGTGGCCGTCGCCGCGGCGTCGGTGTTATGGCTCCTCGCGCCGTCGCGCCGCGAGGAATCGCCCGCGCGAACGGCGCTCTCCTGTGGCCCCACCGCGGGACGCTTCGGCCTCTCGTGCAGCGTGAGCTTCTGACCGATGCGCGTTCGACACAGCGACCTCCGCGGGCTCCTCCTCGTCGCGCTCGCGGGCTGCGTGAAGCTCGCCGAGGGGCACCTCGACGCGGGCCTCGACGCGGCAGGCGACGTCGCGTCGGACAGAGGCCGCGACGCCTCCGACGGCGCCGCCGACGCGAGCGACAGCGGACGTGACGACGCGAGCGTCGACCGTGACGACGCGACGCTCGACGCGACGCCCCCGAGCGACGCCGCGGACGCGACGCTCGACGCGACGCCCCCGAGCGACGCCGCGGACGCGCGCGCCGACCTCGGCGACGCCGTCGACGTCGCGCGCGACACGCCCGACGCGCGAGACGCGACGCTCGACGGAGCCGCGTGCAGCGAGGGCTTCACCCTGTGCAGCGGCGCGTGCACCAACCTCGACTACGACCCGTCGAACTGCGGCGCGTGCGGAAACGTCTGCCCGAGCGCGAGCGGCGGCGCGGGGGCCTGCGAGGCGCGCAGGTGCACCGTGCTCTGCCCGCTCGGACAGCTCCTCGTGAGCGGGATGTGCGCGGGCGTCGAGTCGCCGCGCCCCATCGCGCCGCTCTCTGGGATGACCCTCACCTCGACGCGCGCGGTGTTTCGCTGGGAGCCCTCGACGCACGCGACCTCCTTCGGCGCCGCGGTGCAGGTGTGTCGAGACCGCGAGTGCGCCGCCATCGAGACGACCATCGCGGCCTTCGCGGGCGTGAGCACGGTGAGCTCCGGCGACCTCGCGCCCGGGCGTCATTTCTGGCGCGTCGTCGCGGCGTCGGGCTCGGCGCTCGCCGCGCCCACGACGGCGACGTGGTCATTCTTCGTCAAGCGCCGCGGGGCCTCGCGCGCGTCGGCGAACCTCCTCGGCCTCGACGTCACGGGAGACGGCTTCGCCGACGTGGCGATCCCGTGTCCGTCGTCGGCCTCGCACAACCGCGGAGACGTGTGCGTGTACTACGGCGGCGCGACGCCCTTCACGCGGCTCCAGCCGCTCGCCGACCTCGGGACGACGTCTTCGTCGACGCCGATGCCGCGCGCCGCGGGCGATCTCAACGGCGACGGCTTCGACGACCTCGCCGTCGGACACCCCGGGGCCACGGCCGCGACGTCGCGGGTTGATCTCTACTACGGCAGGCCGACGGGGCTGAATCCCACGCCCTCGGCGGGGCTCTCGGCGCCGGGGACGGCGACGGCCTTCGGCATCGCGGTCTCGGGCCTCGGCGACGTCAACGGCGACGGCTACGGCGACCTCGCGGTCGCCTCGGGGACCGGCAGCTATCTGTTCCTGGGCAGCGCGACGGGGGTGGTGACCGCGACGTCGGTGCTGCTCGGGAGCGGCACGGTCACGGGGGTCGGAGACGTCGACGCCGACGGCCTCGGCGACGCGATTCGCAACGAGCGCGGCTCGATCACGCTGCTCCGAGGGTCGCCGTCGGGGCTCGTGGCCACCGCGCCGAGCTTCGGCGGGCCGACGGGCGCGAGCGGTGTGGGCTTCGGGACCGTGATCTCGACGGCGGGCGACGTGAACGCCGACGGCTTCGCCGACGTGATCTTCGGCTCGGCCGCGTTTCAGACCGCGCACCTCTCGACCTCGATGGGCACCTCGCCGTGGTTCACCACCCCGGAGCAGCTCACCATGATGAGCGGGTGGGGCTCCGTCGTGGCGGGCTTCGGCGACACGAACGGCGACGGGACCGACGACTACGGCGCGGGGGCGTACCTCATGCCCTCGACGCCCGCGGGCTCGCCGCCGATCGCGTATTTCACGGTGTACTTTCCGCCCTTGAGGAACGTGACGCTCTCCTTCGCGGAGCGCTCGGGCGATGCGGCCTGGCTCGGGCTCTACGGCTTCGGCGACGTGAACGGCGACACCTACGCCGACGTGGTCGCGACGCGTTCGAACGACGCGAAGGTCTACCTCGGCTCCGACGCGGGCCTCGGCACCACGCCGGCGTACACGCTCTCGCCCTGATCGCGAAGGCGCCCCGCGGCAGACGCCATCGCCCGACGCGCGCGACGTCGCGTGATTGACGCGCGCGATGGGCGGGTGCCACAATCCCGCGGACACGGCGACGTGGGGGCTTCGAACCCCCCCTCCGAGCAGCATCTCCTTCGGGCGTCGCAATGGACGCGATGACCGTGGAGGCCGCGCGGCGGACGCACATCCGCACGACGAGAATGGCCCACCCCTCCACCGCGACCGCGCCTTCCGATCCCCTCATCGGGACGACCATCAACGACCGCTTCAAGGTGTTGGGGCTCGTCGCCAAGGGGGGCATGGGCAAGGTCTACAAGGCCGAGCAGTCGCCCCTCGGCCGCATCGTCGCGGTGAAGGTGCTGCACCCCAACTACTCGGGCGACGGAGACCCCGAGTTCAGCAAGCGCTTCACGCTCGAAGCCTCGGTGGTCTCGCGCCTCAAGCACCCCAACACCGTCACCGTGTACGACTACGGCGAGACGGCCGACGGCGTGTACTTCATGGCGATGGAGTACCTCGAGGGCAAGACCCTCCACCGGCTCATCCGGGAGGAGGGGAGCCTCGAGGTCGGGCGCGCGCTGCACATCCTCGTTCAGGTCGCGCGCTCGCTCCGTGAGGCGCACGGGCAGGGCGTCATCCACCGTGATCTGAAGCCCGCGAACATCTTCCTGATCCGTCACGACGACGACTCGGACTTCGTGAAGGTGCTCGATTTCGGGCTCGTGAAGAACCTCGACGAGAACGACGGCGAGAGCCTCACGAAGACGGGCCTCTTCATGGGCTCGCCCAAATACATGGCCCCCGAGCAGATCCGCGGCGACCGGGTGACCCCGGCCACCGACGTCTACGCGCTCGGAGTGATCCTCTTCGAGATGCTCGCGGGCAAGGTCCCCTACGACCGCCCCAACTCGGCCAACCTCCTCCTCGCGCACGTCAACGAGCCCGTCCCGACGATCCAGTCGGTGAACCCCCTCGTGTCGGTGCCCGCCGCCATCGAGGAGATCACCTACCGCTGCATGGCGAAGGCGCCCGAAGACCGCTTCCAGTCGATGGAGGAGCTCATCGCGGCGATCAAGCACGCGGGGATCTTCGTGTCGGGCCTCGGGCCGAGCATGACGGGCGAGTTTCACAACTCGCTGAGCGCGCCGCGGGCGCAGGCGTCGGGCGAGAGCGCGCGCGCGACGACCTCCGCGATGCCGCCGCTCCCGCAGTCGGGCGGCGACCCGACGATCTCCGCGGGCGAGGCGCCCACGCAGGCCCGCGGCCCCCTCTCGAGCCAGTTCGCCGCCGCGCCGCTCACCGCGCCCGCCGCGCCGCACGCGGAGCCCGCGCCCGCGCGCAGCCCGCTCCCCATCGCGATCGGCGTGGTGGCGCTGCTCCTCGCGGCCGCCGCGGCGTACGTCTCGGTCTCCCGCAACAAGCCCGTCACCACGCAGCCCACGGCGCTCCAGACCGATCGCACGGTGAGCCTCGTGCTCGAGAGCGACCCCACGGGGGCCGAGGTGTACGAGCACGGCGCCCTCGTCGGCCGCACGCCGCTGCGAGAGACCTGGTCGGGCGCGCGCGCCAACCCCGACGAGCAGCACACCTTCACCTTTCGCCACGACGGCTACGGCGACGCCGTGGTGACGCTCACGGGCGCGACGCTGGTGCACATCGCGAGGCTCCAGCGCATCGAGGCGCCGAGCGCGCCGCCGCCGCTCGAGTCCGCCGACGCGGGCGCCGTGCCCGCCGTCGAGCGCGGCGCGCACAGGCCCGTCGTGCGGGTGTCCCCCAGGGCGCGCGACGCCGGCGGAGCGCCCGCGGGTTACCGCACCAACGTGTACTGACCGACGGCGCGTCACGCCGTGCGAGGGACCTCGACGGTGGGCTCCGTGCCCGCCGTGACGCGCGGCCCTCGCACGCTCTCGGGGGAGGCCACGCGCGCGGGCTTCCATTTTCCCGCGACGGAGGTGTGCGCGAGGAGCGTGGCGAGCTCCATCGCGTCGGCGGGGCGCGCGTCGGGAGACTTCTCGAGGCAGCGCATCACGAGGGCCTCGACGTCGGCGGGTGCGGCGACGCCGAGCGCGCTCAGCGGCGTCACGGGCTCGTGGAGGTGCGCCAGGAGGAGCGCCATCGCCGACGTGCCTTCAAAGGGCGCCCTCCCCGCGAGGAGGAAGTACAGCACCGCGCCGAGCGCGTACACGTCGACGGCCGCGGTGGGCTCCTCGCCGCGCGTCACCTCGGGGGCGATGTACGCGGGCGTCCCCGCGATGGCGCCGGTCTTCGTGAGGCTCGCGTCGCCCTGGTCCGCGGCCCTGCGCACGATGCCGAAATCGAGCACCTTCACGAAGTCGCGCTCGCCGCCCGCGTCGGTCACGAAGAGGTTCTCGGGCTTCACGTCGCGGTGCACCATCGCGCGCGCGTGGGCCTCGGCGAGCGCCCGCGCGGCCTGCTCCACGAGGTACACCGCGCGCTCCGCCGGGAGCGCCCCCTCGCGCGAGACGAGCTCCACGAGGTTCTCTCCGCGGAGGAGCTCCATGGCGTAGTAGGTGATGCCGTCGTCGGTGACGCCGTAGTCGAAGACGCGCACGGTGTTGGGGTGCGCGAGCTCGGTCATCGCGCTCACCTCGCGCTCGAAGCGCACGGCGGCCTGGGCGTCTCCCTCGGGCGCGCGAAGCACCTTGAGGGCCACCTCGCGCTTGAGCCCGCGGTGCCACGCGGCCCACACCTCGCCCATGCCCCCCGCGCCGAGGCGCCGTCGGAGCTGGTACCGACCGATGGAGCGGCTCTCGAAGACCTGCTGACGGAGCGTCCACGCGAGGCTCGCGCCGATGCACGCCATCACCGACACGATGAGCCCCGTGGCCGTGATCGCGATGAGCGGGACGACCGACAACACGCCGTGCAGCGCGGCGCGCTGCGCGGGGTCGAGGAGCGCGCCCCCGAGCACCACCAGGGGATAGGCGAGCCACGCCGCGAGCACGATGGGCACGAGGCGCTTCCACGGCAGCGGCGAGAAGCCCATCACCGCGATCACCACGAGGCAGCCCGGGTGATACGGCGACGACACGCCGCCGAGCCACGTCGCCACGAGCCCGACGCCGCCGTTGACGAAGAGCGCGAGGAGCACGAGCCCCAGCGTCATCGCGCCGTAGGTCGTCGCGCGCGAGAGCGCCCGCAGGCTCGCGTAGAGCCCGAGGCCGCACACGACCCGCACGGCCAGCGAGCGGAGAAAGGTGCCCGGGTACATCCCCCACGCGAGGAGCCCGTCGAGGGGGAGCCACGCGAACCACGCGAGCACCGCGGTCACCGTCACCTTGCGGTAGAGCGCCGCGATGTGTTGCAGGTCCTGCCGCTCGGCCATCGAGCGCCACGCGCCCTGCGCCGCGACGGTGTTCGACACCTCTTCGGAACGTCCGCGGCCCTCGTTCGGATGTCGCGCGGGCTTCGTCGACACCTTCGCCGCGACGATCACCCCCGACTCCACCGGCGCCGCGCGCTCCCCCGTGTCCGCGAGCGCGAGGTCGACGCGCGTCGGAGGAGTCGCCGGGGTTCGTGCTTCGCGTTCTCCCACTGCGCGGGGATTGGCGCACACCACACGCGACAACGTCAACGGTCGCCTTGACGCCCCCAAACACCTTCGGCTACGCAGCGCCTGCGCGGTCACACCCCGATCGCGACGGAAGGGCACAGGCGTTCTCATGGGGATCGAGACCGAGATGCGCCGGGTGCGCGGCTTCGGCGATACGACCTTCGTCATGCTCGCGCGCGAGGGCGCCGAGGCGCTCGCGGGTCAACACGCGCCGCTGCCCGAGGCGACCTACGCCTTCGAGTCGCAGGGCGACGCGGGCGCCGCGTGGCGCGTGCGGAGCTTCACCGCGACCGAGGGGCTCTCGACCGTGTACGAGTGCGTCGTCGACCTCGCCCACGAGTCGCTCACGGCGAACCCCGACGCGCTCCTCGGCCGCACCGCCGTGCTGCGCGTCTCCCGCGCGTCGCTCACGCGTCGCTTCGCGGGCGTCGTGCGCAGGGTCGAGCACCGCGGGACCAGCGCCACGCACCGCCTCGCGAGGGCCTACGTGGCGCCCGCGCTGTGGGCGCTCTCGCAGCGCTCGGACTCGCGCGTCTTTCAAGACAAGACCGCCGTCGAGGTGGTCGAGGCCGTGCTCCGCGAGGCGGGGCTCTACGCGGGCAGGCTCGACGCGCAGGTGCAGCGCGCCCTCGCGACGCGCGAGTACTGCGTGCAGCACCGCGAGACCGACCTCGATTTCGTGACGCGCCTCCTCGCGGAAGAGGGCGTGGCGTTCTCGTTCCGTCACGACGACGACGGCGAGACCCTCGTGCTCTCCGACGGCGCGCACGCGTGGACGAGCGTCGCGACGATGGACGGCGCGGCGATCCCCGTGGCGGGCGCCGAGGCCGCCACGCAGCGCGTCGAGTCGGTGCGGCACCTCGCGTGGGAGCGCTCGCTGCGGCCCACGGGCGTGACCGTGCGCGACTTCGATTTCACGCGCCCCGACCTCCGCGTCGAGCGCGCGGCGCCGCGGCGCAGAGACCCCGCGCGGCCGCTCTACGAGCCCGGCCCCGAGGTGACGCTGGGCGGGTATCAGAACCCCACGTACACCGCCGACGACGCCGCCGAGCAGGCGGCCGTGCGCTACGAGGCCGCGCGCGTCGACGAGGCCGTCGGCGCGGGAGAGGGCGCCGTCACGGGGATGATCCCCGGCGCGATCTTTCAGCTCGCCGTGGCGGGCTCGCACGTGCCCGAGCAGCGCTACGTGGTCACGCGCGTCGAGCACCGGGGGAGCGCGCCCGAGGAGCTTCTTCAAGGCACGCACGAGGACCCGACCTCCGTCGATCGGTACCGCAACACGTTCCAGTGCATCCCCGTCGAGACGCCGTGGAGGCCCGCGCGGAGCGCGCCTCGCCCCGTCATCGCGGGGCTCCAGACGGCCATCGTGGTGGGCCCTCCCGGCGAGGAGATCTACACCGACGAGCACGGCCGCATCCGGGTGCAGTTTCACTGGGACCGGGTCGGTCACCGCGACGAGCGCTCGACCTGCTGGATGCGCGTGGTGCAGGGCCCGTGGGCCGGCGCGGGGTGGGGGTTTCAGTTCATCCCGCGCGTCGGCATGGAGGTCGCGGTGAGCTTCCTCGACGGCGACCCCGACCGTCCCGTGGTGACCGGCGCGCTCTACAACGGACAGAACCGCGTGCCCCACGCGCTGCCCGCGGAGAAGACCCGCAGCGCGATCCGCACGCAGAGCTCGCCCGACTCGCAGGGCTACAACGAGCTGCGCTTCGAAGACCGCGCCGGGGCCGAGGAGGTCTACGTCCACGCGCAGCGCGACATGGTCGAAGAGGTGCTCCGCTGCCACTCGACGCGCGTCGGATCGATTCAGCAGAACGTGGTCGGCGACTCGCAGATCGAGCGCGTCGGGCACGATCAGGACGTCGTGGTGAGACAGAACCAGCGCCTCGCCGTCGGCGGAGACCGCGCGGTGACGGTGGCGGGCAGCGAGTCGCTGAAGACGCTGCAGGGCCGCGAGTCGGTGACGTGCGCGTTCTCCATCGACCGCGTCGAGGGCCCGGCGGTGCGCCACGTCGCGCAGCCCGGGGCGGGAGCAGGGAGCGGCGACCCCGCGGTGAACGGCGCGATCGACCGCGCGCGCACGGGTCAAGGCGCAGGCCCCCTCGAGACCTGGGTGGTCGAGGGAGACCGCACCCACCGCGTCACCGGCGCCGAGCGCGTCGAGGTCGGCGAGCGGAACACGCACGTCACCCAGAACGACACGCTCCACGTCTCGGGCGACGCGATCATGAGCGCCGGCGGGACCTTCGCGGTGATCGCCCACGGCGCCGCGCCGGGGCCCGCGCTGGGCCTCTCGCTCGACAGCTACAGCTCGGAGATCGGGCTGCGCCGCGGCAGCGACGGGCTCAACGTGGGCGCAGACTTCGTGCGCATCGGGCGCGTGATGGAGAGCCTGATGTTCACCTCCGACGGCTCGGAGATGGTCGCCTCCGAGGGCAGCGCCAACGTGTTCGCCTCGGGCGGTGAGAGCGTCTGGGGCCTCGAGGTCTCCGTCGACGACGAGAGCGCGAAGCTCACCAGCAAGGACCATTCGAGCGTCGAGGTGAAGCGCAACGTCACCCTCCACGCGAAGGGCGACCTCGTGCTTCGCAACGACGGGGGCGCGAGCATCACGCTCCGGGCGTCGGGCGAGGTGGTCATCCACGGCACCCACATCTCGCTGCGGAGCTGAGGGGCGCGTTTCCGTCGCCCGAGAGGAGAACCGAACGTGAGCATCCCGGTCACCGAGATCCCGCAGGCCCGTCAAGACCAGCTCCGCGCGATGATCGAAGCGCCCGTGTGGGGGCGTCTCTCCGAGGCGGTCCGCGACCGCGTGCTGCGCACGATGAACGGCCTCGGCGTCTCGCGCGCGCACCTCGACGAGTACGTCTCGCTCTTCAACACCTCGCTCACGGGAACGCCCTCTCGCTTCGCCGACCTCACCGAGGCCGAGCAGGGCGCCGTGCTCGACGTCGCCACGCTGCGCCCGGGCCTCGGCGACGTCGCGCTGCTCCGCGAGATCATCGACGCGATGCCCTCGCCGCCGACGTGGGGACAGCCCGTTCGCAGCGCCATCTTCGAGTATCTCGCGTGGCCCGCGCACGTCCCGCAGAGCCTCTCGCCGCCGGACCAGACGCGGCTCCGGGGGTGGCGCGGGGGCCTGCACCCGATGCGATTGACGGCCCTCTCCGCGGTGCTGCAACACCAGGAGTTCGGGTCGCGCAGCGAGGCCGAGAAGCTCAAGATCGTCACCGTGATGCAGGCGACGCAGCCCCTCGGCTCGCTGCACTTTCAGGAGCTGCTGGAGCCCGCGACGGCGCGCTGGGCGCCGGGCACCATCGCCTCGGGCACGCGGCCCATGTTCAGCGAGAGCCTCGTCGATCACGTCACGCTCCTCGACGCGTTGCACCGGCTCGCGACGGGCACGCTCAACCCCGGCGTGACGCTGCACATGCAGCCGGGAGACGCCTTTCTCACGTCGCCTCCCTTCGCGCCCGAGTGGGCGCGCGACGCGAAGAAGCGGCGCGTCCTCGGGTCCCTCGTCGCGGAGGTGACGCGGCCCAACGAGTTCTTCAACCAGTCGAACCGCGACACGTGCTTTCCGACGACGCTGCTGCACCGCCTGGCGCGGGTGTGCCCCGCGGAGTACGCGCGCCTCTCGCACGAGCTCCTCACGTCGGGTCGCTCGCGGCTCCACAACGGCGACGCCGTCACCGCGCCGCCCGACGCGTTGCGCGCGGACTCCAGCAACCGCAGCGCGACGGAGCGGGTCACGCAAGCGAGCATCGCGGACTACTGGACCGCAGGCCCCGAGGGGCGCAGCGCGCACCCGCCGCACTATCACAACGTCAACACCGCGCCCGACGCGCGCACCCCCGACGCCTACGACCCCGACCCGAGGTCGACCTGGTGGCCGCGCGTGCCGACGACGGCGTCGGCGGTCCTCGGGCAGCCCTTCGAGCGGGTGTCGGGTCACCCCGTCACGCGGCTGCGCGCGCACTTCGAAGCGCACCCCGAGGTGCCTGTCTTCGCAGACGTCCACTGGGGCGAGGCGCGAGACAACGAGCGGGCGCCGTATCACAACCTCTTCCATGAGATCGACGTGATCGGCGTCGACGCGCGCGGCACCGCCGACGCCGTCGTCTACTTCTGGAACCCGTGGGGCGCGCTCCCCTTCGAGATGTTCGACTCCGCGCCGCTCCGCGTCGCCTCCGGGTCCGTCGAGGGGACGGGCCACCAGGTGCCCACCTCGCACGACGGCCCCTCGCGCGTCACCGTCGACGACACGCGGGGATATCAGGCCATGCCCTCGCTGCAGTTCGCGTCGCTCTGTCGCGACCTCCTCATGCCGCGCGGCTGAGCGTTCAGAGCAGCGCCGCTCGCAGCGCGAGCGTGAAGACCACGGCGAGCAGCACGCCCGTGACGGCCGCCGCCGCGATGAGCTTCGCGCGCGGCGACACCCGCGGAGCCGCACCCGCGACCGGGGAGGGCGCATCCGGCGCCCGGCGAGGCGCAGTC
The DNA here is from genome assembly GCA_046351535.1 of Polyangiales bacterium. Taxonomy (GTDB): domain Bacteria; phylum Myxococcota_A; class Polyangia; order Polyangiales; genus CAISKJ01. The sequence goes on along the minus strand of JAXLYG010000026.1, from coordinate 22,523 downwards.
ACAGCCTCGGGAGGTGCAACCGCGACGTCAGAGGGTGCAACCGCGACGTCAGAGGGTGCGACCGCGACGTCAGAGGGTGCAACCGCGACATCAGAGGGTGCGACCGCGACGTCGGGAGGCGCAGCAATCACGGCTTCGGAGGATGCAACCGCCGCTTCGGAGGGCGCGGGCCCCTTCGGTTGACAGCGGCGCGCGGCGTCGAGCGCTTCGAGCACGGCGGTCATGTCGGCGAAGCCCTCTCCCGCGCGCTCGTCCATCGCGCGGAGGGCCACCGACCAGAGCTCGTCGGGCAGCTCATCTCGCCGACGATCGAGCGCCGAGGGAGCCGCTCCGTCGCGACGACACGCGGGCGCCACGAAGAGCTCGCGGAGCACGCGCCCCACGTCGGCGATGTCGCCCGCGAGGCCCTTCGAAGCGTCCGCGAGACCGAAGTCGAACACGCGCAGGTCGACGCCCTGCGGCGACACGCGCACGAGCGCGCTCCGCGGAGAGAGGCTCCCGTGCGCGAGGGGCTGCGTCTGCGCGTGCGCCGCTTCGACGGCCTCGCACACGCGCTCCGCGATGCGCTCCAGCGTGGCCCGCGAGGCCAGCTCGTCACCGCGCCACACGCGCGCGAGCCACGACGCGAGCGACGGCGCTTCGAAGTGGTCGTACGCGAGGTAGACGCGATCCTCGGAGCGACCGTGATGCAGCAGCGAGAGCACCGCGCCGTGACGCAGCGACTGCGCGGCCTTCACCCGCGCCGCGTCGATGCGCTCCGCGGAGAGGAGCTTCACCGCGACGGCGCGCGTGCGCACCTGGAGTTCGCGCGCCTTCCACGCCTCGCCGTCGCCGAAATCATCGAGGCGCTCGAGGAGTTCGAAGCGCCCATCGAGGGTGACCGTCATCGCGTGGGTCCCGTTCTCACGGCGCAGACACCCGCACGAGCTCGGGCCGCGCCACCGTCCTCGGCCCCTCGCCGTCGCGCCTGCCAGGGAGCGTCCCCCAGCAGCGGAGCGCGCCGTCGCGACCGATCGCGCAGACCGTGTGATGCCCCGACGCGAGCGCGATCGCCGGAGGCATCGGCGTCACCCTCCGCGGCGTGAAGGGCTGCGCGATGCGCCCCGCGCCGAGGATGCCGTGCTCGGCGTCTCCCCAGCAGAACACCGCGCCCGCTCGCTGGCGCGCGCACATGTGATCGTGGCCTCCCGCGAGCTCGACGACGCTCGCGAGCCCCGGCACCTGCACCGGACGGGGCGCGCCGCGCACGTGCGTGAAGCCGAATCCGCCGAGGTCTCCGCCGCCCCAGCACCACACGGTGCCGTCGTCGCGGAGGCCGCACACCGCGTCGCCCGCCACACGGATCTGCACGAGGCGAGAGATCCCCGCGACGACCTCGGGGCGCGTGATGTACGCGTCGGCGCGCGGGCTCGACTGACGGAAGGCGTTGTTACCCCAGCACGCCGCGGTACCGTCGCGCAGCCGCGCGCACGTGAACGAGGGGCCCGCCACGACCTCCGCCGCGGCGCCGAGGTCGACCACCTGCGTCGGTGACGCGCGCGACGTCGTCGTGCCGTCGCCGAGCTGTCCGCCGGCGTTGTCTCCGAAGCACTGCACGCGACCGTCGTCGAGCGCGACGCACGCGTGCCGACCGCCCGACGCGACACCGACCGCGCCCGCGATGCCCGGCACTTCGAGCGACTCGAGCGACTCGCTCACCGACGGCGGCGCGAAGCGCACGTACATGTTGCTCCCCCAACAGCGGAGGTGACCGCCCGCGACGACGGCACACCCGTGGTCGCTGCCCACCGAGAGCGCCGACGCGCCCGAGACGCCCGTGATTGCGCTCATCGCGAGCGATCCGCCGAGGTAGCCCCAGCACATCACGCGCCCTCCGACGAGGCGCACGCAGAGCCCTGCCTCGCCCACGGCCACGCCGCCGAGCTCGCCGCTCGACGCGCTCGCGCTCACCGCGGCGACAGGCGCCGTCGGCGTCGCCGCCGTTGTCGAGGAGAGCGCCACGGTGACCGATCGCGCTCCGCCCGCGGTGACCGTCACCGTCGACGAGAAGCGCGTCCCATCGGAGGCCGACGCGGTGACGGTCACGTCTCCGGGCGCGACCGTGATGGGCTCTGCGAGGCGCGCGAGCTCCGTTGCGACGCCGCCCACCTCGACGCGGAGCCCCGCGGGCGCAGGCGAAGGCGCGACCACGCGGAGGCTCCCCACCCGCGCGCGGAGGGCGTCGACGATGGCGCGACACTCGGCCTCGATCTGCGCGCGTCCGTCTTCGTTCGAGGCGCCGAGCTCGGCGAGGCAGCGCGTGGCCGTGTCGAACGCGTCGGCGGCGCGATCGGCGAGGCGCTGCTCCTGCGCGAGCACCATGCGCAGCCCCGGCGTCATGCGCAGGGCGCCCGCGCGCGTGAGCAGCTCGATGGCCTGACGGTGATCGCCCGCGCGGCTCAGCGAGGCGGCCTGATCGATCATGGCGCGGCGTCGCGCGGTGACGTCCTGCGCGTTCGGCGCGGAGGAGAGCATCGCGAGGGCGAGCGCGAGCGACGGAGCGTGGAGACGCATTCAGATCTGGCTCGAAGGGAGTCCGTGAAAGGTCGTCGGGCGAGGCGCGCGATGGGTGGGCGACGGCCGCGAGGGCGCGCCCGCGTCGGGGGTCACCGCGGGCGCCGCGAGCGTCGGGCCGGGAGCCGCGGGAGGCGTCGCGGGAGGGGCCGCGGGGGGAGCCTCTGCGACGACGCGCGGCGCTTCGATCCCGGTGTGCGCCGCGGGCGTCGGCGCGCGTCGCGCGCGCAGCGGAGCCACCACCAGCGCGAACACGAGCGGAACGGCCGCAAGCGTGAAGAAGAGCGCCGTCCACGCGGCGAAGGTGCGCGCCCGCGACGACGCCGACGGCATCGCGTCGTCGAGCGCGCGGAGGAACGCCCTCGCGTTCGGGTACCGCGCGGCGGCCTGCACCGAGAGGGCGCGCGCGAGCACGGGCTCCCACGTCCCGACGTCGACGCCGAAGCGCGCGGGCGTGGGGCGCTCGGGGGACATCACCTCGGCGGTCACGGCGACCTTGTCGCGGCCCTGATACGGCGCCCTGTCGGTGAGCATCTCCGTGAGGATCAGCGCGAGCGCGTGGACGTCGGTCCAGGGCCCCGTGCGCGTCGCGCTCACCTGCTCGGGCGACGCATACGGGAGCGAGAGCGCCACGAAGTCCGCGCGCGTCCCCGTCTGTCCGGTGCCGACGGACTCGTCGCGCTCCATGCGCTTCACGACGCCGAAATCGAGCACCCTCGCGCCCGGCGCTCCGCTCGCGACGCGCGTCGGGATCATCACGTTCGCAGGCTTGATGTCACGGTGCGCGACGCCCGCCTCATGCGCCGCCGCGAGCGCCTCGAAGACCGGACGCAGCAGCGCGAGGCACTCCGCGGGGGCGCGTCCGCCGTCGCCGCGACGCGCGTCGAGCTCGTCGGCGAGGGTGCGTCCGTTGACCCACTCGAGCACCATCCACGGCGTGCGGGGGCCGCGGCCCACGGGGGTCACGCCGAAGTCGAGCACGCGCACGACCGCGGGGTGCTCCAGCGTCGCGATGGTCTTCGCCTCCGTGAGGAACGACTCCGCGAAGACCCTGCGCGCGTCCTCGTCGCGGTCGAGGTCGCGCAGCACCTTGATGGCCACGGCGCGGTCGAGCATCGGGTGTCTCCCGCGGTAGACGACGCCGAAGCCCCCCTCGGCCACGACGGCCTCGACATCGTAACGCCCGTCGAGCTTGCGCCCCACGAGGCCGTAGGGGTCCACCACCTTGGGGGCCATCGTGCGCGGATCGAATCACGTCGGCGCGTCGCAGGTCAAACCCGCGCTGGCGCGCCGAGGCCGCGAGCGGCACGATGCGCCCGTGAACGACTCCGAGAGCGATGTGATCTTCGAGGTGCGCGGCGTGGTGAAGCGCTTCGACGAGCACACGGTGCTCGACCGCGTAGACCTCTCGCTCCGCCGCGGCGAGACGGTGTCGATCATCGGGCCCTCGGGCTGCGGCAAGACGGTGCTGCTCAAGTGCATGATCGGGCTCATGCCCATCGACGCGGGAGAGATCTTCTTCTGCGGGCTCCCGATGTCGACGATGAGCGACACGCAGCGCCTCGACCTGCGCCGACGCGTGGGGTTGATGTTCCAGTACAACGCCCTCTTCGACTCGATGACCGTGGCCGAGAACGTGGCCTACGGGCTCCACGAGCGGCTCTCGCACCCGATGACGGACGCCGAGATCGAGGAGCGCGTCACGTGGGCCCTCGCCTGCGTGGGCATGGCCGGCACCGAGGCCCTGCGCCCCGAGGAGATGTCGGGGGGGATGCGCAAGCGCATCGGCCTCGCGCGCACGATGGCGCTGCGGCCCGAGGTGATCCTCTACGACGAGCCCACGATGGGCCTCGACCCGATCAACACGCACCGCATCGGCGAGCTCATCGAGGGGCTCCACAAGGCGTACAGCATCTCGGCGCTGATGGTGACGCACGACATGAAGCTCGCCGCGCACGTGAGCAGCCGCATGGTGATGCTCCACGAGGGCCGCGTGCTCGGCCACGGGACGCCCGACGAGATGGCCGCGCACGCCGACATTCGCATCCGTGACTTCATCACGGGCACGGCGCGCGACGACGACGGTCAGTCGATCACGTAGCGATCGCTGCGCTACGAAAGGGCTTCGAGGCGCACGGGCTCCTCGTAGAGCGCGGCCCCCTCGCCCGCGTCGGTGAGCGCGGCGCGGGTGAGCGCGTTGGTGCAGCGGCCGAGCGAGAGGCTGCCGCCCTTGGGCGCGAGGGCCACGTCGCGGCGCTGCGCGGCGTCGTGGCGCACGGTGACGGTCATCGCGCCGAGGGCGCTGCGCAGCGTGGCGAGGGCGCCGTCTGCGATGCCCGCCGACGCGTCGGGGTGAACGCGGAGCTCGATGGGCCCCGTGGGCTCCGACGGAGACCACTGCGACGACTGCGACTCGGGCGTCGAGAGCGCGTGGAGGAGCAGCGGAAAGTCTCCGTCGCCCCGCGCCGGGTCGCAGGGGAGCGCGGTCATGAGCCGCGCGCGACCGCTCGCCGTCGGGAACACGCGACCTTCGAAGGCCACCTTCGGCGCCGCGGGGTTGCGCATCGGCGCGCGCTCCAGGTCCTCGAGCGTGGCGGCCTTCAAGAGCCGTCGCTTCCAGCTCCGCGCGTCGCCCGAGAAGTGCGCGGCGAGGCCCGTGCGCGCGGCGAGGCCCTGCGTGATCTCGTAGTCGGTGCGCGCTCCCTCGGTGCGCACCACGGGGCGCACGACGTTGATGTAGTGGTTGCCGTAGGCGCCCACGAGGTCGTCGTCTTCGAGCATCGTGGCCGAGGGGAGCACCACCGTGGCGAGGCGCGCGGTGTCCGTGAGCACGCTGTCGACGACCACGACGAACTCCCTTGTTTCAAGGGCTCTCACGGTGGTCTGCGAGTCGGGGAGCATGACCACGGGGTTGCCCGCGGTGATCCACACGGCGCGCACCGGGGGGTCTCTCGCGTCGAGGATCTCGCGGCCGAAGAGGGGCTCGACGAGCTCCCTCGGCGGCGGTGCGACGTGGGCGAAGCCCGTGTCGAAGGCCCCCCTGCGACGGAAGTAGAACGACACCCCGCCGCCCGACACGCCGACGTTGCCCGTGATGAGCCCGAGCGCGTCGAGCGCCCGCACGATCGCGCTGCCGTTGCGTCGGCGCTGCATCCCCCAGCCCACGAGAATGGCCGCGGGACCGTTCGCATAGAGCTCTGCGAGCGCGTCGACGGAGGCCACGGACACATCCGCCTCGGCGGCCCACTCACTCACGTCGCGCGAGAAGACCAGCGCGCGAAAGGCGTCGAGCCCGTCGCACCAGCGCGCGGCGTCGGGGTGCGCGCGATCGGTTTCGAAGAGCCTCCGCGCGACGGCGAGCGCGAGGGCCACGTCGCCGCCAGGACGCGGCTGGACGTAGAGGTCTGAGAGCTTCACGCCGCGGTGCGCGACGGGGTCGACGAGGGCGACGCGCGCGCCGCGACGCTTCGCCTCGGCGAGCACGGGGAGCAGGTGCGGCGACGACGTGTGGGGGTTCTTTCCCCAGAGGACGACGGCCTTCGCGTGGACGAGGTCGTGGAGGTCGTTGGCGTCTTCGTCGCCGAAATCTTCGAGCTGCGCCGCGTCGCCCGCGCCGCCGCAGATGTCACCGCGCTTCGAAGTGACGGGGCCGAAGCGGCTGAAGAAATGGTCGGTGACGTGCTTCATGAGCCCGAGCGATCCGCCCGAGCGGTAGTGAAAGATCGCCGCGGGGCCGTGCTCGTCGCGGATGCGGAGGAGCTCGCGCGCGCAGAGGTCGAGGGCCTCGTCCCACGAGGCTGGGGAGAGGACGCCGCTGCGGCGAATGAGCGGCGCGGTGAGGCGCTCGGGCGCGTACTGACGGTGAAGGAACTGGTCCGTGCGGTAACAGAGAAAGCCGCGCGTGACGGGGTGCGCGGGGTCTCCCTGGAGGCGCGTGACGCGGCCGCTGCGCACGTGCGCAAGAATCCCGCACGCGTCGGGGCAGTCGCGGTTGCATGCGGTGCGAACGAGGGTCTCTTCGTCGTTGCTCATCGTCGGGGCGCGACGATACCGCGACCCTCGCGGCGCGCGCACACGCTCTCCGCGTAACGCGAGGGGCCTTCGTTTGAAGGCTCCGTGTGACTATAGTCCCGCGTCGTGGAAGCAACGCCCTCCCCTCCCATCACGGGCGACCTGCGTCGCACGCCGGTCGCGCAGCTCATCTGGGACGTCGCGGCGAAGCGCTTCACGGGCACGCTGGTGCTCCACGCCCCCGTCGAGGCGGGGCCCCTCGGCGGCACCTCGACGCTGAGCTTCACCGCGGGCGCGCTCGCGCAGGCGCGCCTCGCGCAGCCCCTCGACACGCTCGGCTTCGTGCTCCACGAGCAGGGCACGATCACGAGCGCGCAGCTCGACGCGTCGCTCATGCGGCTCTCGCGGCGCGAGGGGCTCCAGGGCGAGATCCTCGTGGCGATGGGGGCGTGCTCGCCCGAGGCCGTCGAGCAGGCGCTGCAGGAGCAGCTACGACGCAAGCTGCTGCGCATCTTCACGGTGATCTACGGTCAGTTCGAGCTCCACACCGACCGCGACCTGCTCTTGGAATTCGGCGGCGGGCGCTACCCTGTGAGCGTCGCGCCGCTCTTGTGGCCCGGCGTGCGCTCGCACCCGCGACACCCCGCGGTCGACGCCGTGATCGAGCGCCTCGGCACCCAGATGATGCGGCTGAGGCCCGGCTCGTCGGCGAGGGCGCTGCTCGGTGAGGGCGCGCCAGAGCGGGCCTTTCTCGCGCGCCTCGAGGAGCCCGCGCGCGTCGATGATCTGCAGGCCATCGGGCTCTCGACGCTCTTCGTCCGCGCGGCGCTGTACCTCCTCGCGATGACGCGGCAGATCGAGCGCGCGCCGTCGCCGTCGCAGCCCGCCGTCCCCGTGGCCGAGGGGAGGCCGTCGAGCCCGATGATCCCCGCGATCGAGGGGAGACCGTCGCAGCCCTTTCTCGTCGCGCCCGCGACGGAGCCGATCAAGCCGCTCGACATGGGGCCGCGGCGCATCTCGGGCACCAACCTCCCGCGCGTCGTGGGGACCTCGATCACCGAGGTGGTGCGCGAGGCGCAGACGCAACCGAAGGCGCCGCAGGGGACGCTCCGCGAGCGCATCACCGAGGCCGAGCTGCGCCTCGCGATGATGCAGGACCAGACCGCGTTCGAGATGCTGGGCGTTCCCTCCGACGCGCCCGCCACGGCGGTGACCGCGGCGTTCTACAGCCAGGCGATGCGCTGGCACCCCGACGCGGCGCCCGCGAGCTCACCGGCGCTGCGCGAGTCTCACGAGAAGATCTTCGCGCTCCTCGCCGAGGCCGAGGCGACGCTCACGAACGACCGCGCCCGCGAGGCGTATCTGCGCGACGTCGCGCTCGGCAACGGGACCCCGCGCGCCAGGGCCACGCGCCCCAAGCGCCAGCTCGACCTCGCCCGCGCCGAGCTCAGCCTCCGCCAGGGGAACTTCGTCGAGTCCGAGCGCGCCGCGCGAGACGTGCTCGCCGAGGCCCCCGCCGACGTGACGGCGCTGACCGTGCTCGCCGCGGCGCTCCTCGAGCTGCGACCCAACGGCCCCTACGACGAGCTGCGACGCTGCATCGTCGACGCGTGCCAGAAAGACCCGTCGAACGACCGCGCCCACGTCATCGCGGCGCAGATGTACAAGCGCACGGGCGACGAGCGTCGCTCGCTCCTGCACTTCATCAAGGCCTACAAGATCAACCCCCGCAACGTCGAGGCGACGCGGGAGCTCAGGCTCGCGGCGATCCGAAAGCGCGAGGCGAACGCCATCGACCAGGAGTCCGCGGGCTTCCTCTCGAAGCTCTTCGGACGGAAGTAGCGCGACGAGGCGCGCGTAGGGCGTTGACACGGGCGGGGCGCGTGTGGCTTCCCAATAGGTCCATGCGTCACCACTCCGCGCTCGCAAAACGCCTCGCGCCTTCGCTCCATCGCTCGTCTCTCGCCCTGTGCGCGGCGATCGTCTCCGCGTGCAGCGACCCCGCGCCCACGCCCTCCGACGCGGCCGTCGCCACCGACACGCCCGTCGTCACCGACAGGCCCGACGTCACCGTCACCGACGCGAGCGATGTCACCGTCACCGACGCGAGCGACGTCACCGCCACCGACGCGAGCGACGTCACCGACGCGAGCGACGTCACCGTCACCGACGCGAGCGACGTCACCGCCACCGACGCGAGCGACGTCACCGTCACCGACGCGGCCGATGCGAGCGACGGCAGCGCGACGTGCGCCGTCGCGTGCGTGGGCGGTCGCCGCTGCGTGAGCGGACGCTGCGTCGACGCGTGGCGCGCGATGACGACGACGGGCGCGCCGACGCCCCGATCGAGCACGGCCTCGGCGTGGACGGGCACCGAGCTCTTCGTCTTCGGCGGCTTCGTGCCCGGGATGCACTTCGGCGACGGCGCCCGCTACAACCCCGTCGAGAACAACTGGCGCCCCCTCGCCACCGTGCTCGCCCCCGCGCCGAGGACCGCCGCGAGCGCCGTGTGGACGGGCCGCGAGGTCATCGTGTGGGGCGGTCGCGACCTCGACGGGCCGCGCAACGACGGCGCCCGCTACGACCCCGCGACAGACCGATGGACCGCGATCAGCACCACCGGCGCGCCCGTGGGCCGCACGGGCGGAGCCGTCGTGTGGACGGGCACGGAGCTGCTCGTCTGGGGCGGCCTCGGCACGTCGGACCTCACCGCGACAGGCGCGCTCTACAACCCCACGACCGATCGCTGGCGGCCCGTCAGCGCCACCGGCGCCCCCACGGCGCGCGCGGACTTCGCGTACGCGTGGTCGGGCACGGAGCTCCTGGTGTTCTCGGGGCAGGGCGGCGCCGGCGTCGACCTCGCGGGAGGCCGCTACAACCCCACGTCAGACGCGTGGCGCGCGATGAGCACCACGGGCGCGCCGACGCCGCGCGCGCGCGCCTCCGCCGCGTGGACGGGGCGCGAGCTCTTCGTGTGGGGCGGCACCGACGCGAGCAACGCGACGCTCGCCAGCGGCGGACTCTACGACCCGATGGCCAACACGTGGCGCGCGCTCCCTGCGGCAGGCGCTCCCGCGGCGAGACTCACCGCCTCGGCCGTGTGGACGGGGCGCGCGGTCATCGTGTGGGGCGGCTTCACGCCCATCCCCGGGACGATGCCCATCCAGAACCGACGCTACGACGACGGCTTCGCGCTCGACCCCGCGACGCTCACGTGGAGCCCCATCGAGACCCTCGGCGCGCCCTCCGCACGCAACGAGCACGCGGCCGCGTGGAGCGGAGCCGAGATGCTCGTCTGGGGCGGCACCGCGGAGTCGGGACGCGTGTCCTCTGGCGGACGCTTTCAGCCCTGACCACGGCCCCCTCGAACGCACCGCCGCGCGCTCGCGCGGTGACGAATCGCAACGCACATACGCACGGAATTACGTCGTTCGCGCTTCAATTGCGCGCGCGCGAACGGTTATCGTCGACCCACGAGCGGCGTTGCCTCGCACCACGCCGCGAGAGGAGGAGATAGCCCTTTGATCGATCGCTCCAGACCCCTGACGGAACCGAGACGCCTGGCCGCCCTGCTGGTGGCGCTCGCGCTCGCGTCCGCGTGCAGCAACACCGCGCAGTCCGTGGTGGGCGGGTCGCCCAACCCGTCGACCGACGGCGGCAACGACCTCGGCCCCGTCGACGTTCCCACCGACGGCCCCGGCGACGTGCCCACCGACAACGCGCCGCCCGACGTGCCCGTCACCCCCGACGCGGCCGACGTCGCCGACGTCACCGACGCGCCCTCGCGCTGCACCTCGAACACCGACTGCGCCTCGGCCCCCGAGGGCAGCCGCGTCTGCGACACCGCCTCGGGTCGATGCGTGGGCTGCTCTCCCACGGCCGACGCGTGCCCCGCGTCGCAGCACTGCGACCCCACGTCGTTCATGTGCGTCTCGGGCTGCCGCAGCGACGAGGGCTGCGCCGAGGGCCCCGCCCCCGACGGCGGCGTGAGCGACGCGGGCGTCTCGCACCGCAACCGCTGCGACACCACGCTCCACGCCTGCGTCGAGTGCGCCACCAACGCGCACTGCACCGCGGGTCAGCTCTGCGTGGGCAACGTCTGTGTTCCCGGCTGCGACGACACGCACGCGTGCCCCACGGGCCAGACGTGCTGCGCCAACGCCTGCGTCGACACGCAGTCGAATGTCGCCAACTGCGGCATGTGCACCAACCGCTGCACCGTGCCCAACGCCATGGCCGCGTGCATGAACGGCTCCTGCGCCGTCGGCACCTGCACCGCGCCCTTCGCGAACTGCGACAGCGACGCCACCAACGGCTGCGAGTCCGACACCCTCTCGTCGCTCGACCACTGCGGCGGCTGCGGCATGGCCGTGCCCACGCGCGCCCACGCGACGCGCACCTGCACCGCCGGGCGCCCGGGCTTCAACTGCGACATGGGCTTCGCCGACTGCAACGGCGTGCCCGACGACGGCTGCGAGGTGAACATCGCCACCGACGCCACGCACTGCGGCTCGTGCACGACGCTCTGCAACCCCCCGAACGCGAGCGCCTCGTGCACCATGGGACGCTGCGCCATCGCGGCCTGCACCCGCGGCTTCGGCGACTGCGACATGAACCCCACCAACGGCTGCGAGGTGAACACCAACACCTCGAGCGACCACTGCGGCATGTGCGGCAACTCGTGCCCGTCGCGCCCCAACGCCTTCCCGGGCTGCGTCTCGGGGGCGTGCGTGATCTCGTGCGTCGCGGGCTTTCAAGACTGCAACGGCGACGTGACCGACGGCTGCGAGGTCGACATCCGCACCGACGCCCGCAACTGCGGCGCCTGCACGCGCACCTGCGCCGTCTCGAACGCCACCGCGGCCTGCGCCATGGGGAGCTGCCGCGTCGCGACCTGCAACACGGGCTTCGCCGACTGCAACATGAACCCCGCCGACGGCTGCGAGATCAACACGCAGGTCGACGAGTCGAACTGCGGCATGTGCGGCAACGCCTGCCGCGTCACCGGCGGCACGCCCGTCTGCGCCGCGGGCGCCTGCGGCATCTCGCGCTGCGACATGGGCCTCGAAGACTGCGACATGAGCGCGTCGAACGGCTGCGAGATCAACACGCAGACCGACGTGAACAACTGCGGCGGCTGCGGCTCGCGCTGCACGCTCCCGCACGCCACGCCGACCTGCGCCGCGGGCGCCTGCCGCGTGGGCACCTGCGAGACGGGCTTCGCCGACTGCAACGGCAACCCCGCCGACGGCTGCGAGGTCGACACCCGCACCACCGCGGCCCACTGCGGCGCGTGCGGTCGCGCGTGCTCGCCCTCGAACGCCACGGGCGCCTGCGTCGCGAGCGCGTGCACCGTCGCGGCCTGCAACACGGGCTTCGCCGACTGCGACATGAGCGCGACCAACGGCTGCGAGGTCGACATCCGCACCTCGGCCACCAACTGCGGCGCCTGCGGGCGCGCGTGCGCCACGGGACAGACCTGCCAGGGCGGCTTCTGCACGCGCTTCCCCTCGACGGGCGCGGAGGGCGCGTTCAACCCGACGACGAACACCACGCTCACCCCGGGCGTGCACAACTTCACGACGATCAACATCCCCGCGGGCGTGACCGTGCGCCTCTCGGCGCCGGGCGTCCTCGACCTGCGCGCGACGGGTGATGTCACCATCACCGGGACGCTCACCGTCTCGGGCAACACCGGCGGCACGGGCGCCGACTGCACCTGCGGCATCGGCGGTGACACGGGCCTCGCGGCCACGGGCGGACGCACCACCGGCGGCGGCGCCTGCGCGGGCGGCGTCGGACTCGGCGGCTACGGCGGCAGCGGCGAGAACGGCGTCGGCGCAGGCGGCGGTCGCGGCGGCGCCAACGGCGGCGGCGGCGCGGGCGGAACCTGGGGCGGCGGCGGCGGTGGCGGCGGCGTCTCCGGCGGCGTCGGCGGGACGTGCAGCGAAGGACAGGGCCGCGGCGGCAACGGCGGCGGCTCCGAGGTCGGCGGCGGCGGCACCACCATCACCAACGCGGCCTGGGGACAGGGCGCTGCCCCCTCGGGCGGACCGGCCATTTCTGCGGCTTGCTACCGCGGCGGAACGGGCTCCGCGCTCCCCACGGACGACGGCGGCGGCGGCAGCGCCGGCGGCGGCGGATCCATCGGATCGACGGCCTCCAACGACCTCGGCGTCTCCGACACGACCTTCCGTCCGGGCTCCGGCGGCGGCGGCGGCGGCGGCGGATCCGACGGCGCCGGCTGCGATGACGGCTACTCCGGCGGCGGCGGCGGCGGCGGCGGCGGAAGCGCCCTGCGCGTCGCGACCACCGCGTCGATCACGGTCGCCGCCACGGGGGCCGTCACGGCCGACGGCGGCAACGGCGGCATCACCTCCATCGCCACCGACGACGGCTCGCACGACAACGGCGGATCGGGCGGCGGCGGATCGGGCGGCGTGGTGTTCCTCTACGCGCCGCGCATGTCCGTGTCGGGCCGCGTGACCGCCGCGGGCGGCGCGGGCGGCGACTTCTTCTATCCCCCGCGCAGCGCGCGCTCCACGGGCGGCGCGGGCGGCCTCGGACGCATCCGCATCTCGGTGGGCAACACCACCGCGGGCGCCTGCGCGCTCGGCGGAACGTTCAACCCGCCCCTCGCGTCGGGCTGCAACAGCAGCGCGACGACCTGCACGGCCTTCGTCACCACCTTCCCCAACTGATCCCATCGCACGCGCCCCTCCCGCAGCACGCGGGAGGGGACCGCGCGCGCTCGCGCCCTCGCGTGACGGCTACGCCTCGCCGTGATCGCCGGGCGAGAAGCGCGAGAGCTCGTCGCGGAGGCGCTTGACCGCCTGCGCGATGCGCGTCTTCACCGTGCCGAGGGGCTGCCCGAGGCGCTCCGCGATCTCGCTGTGCGAGAGCCCGCTGAAGTACGCGAGCTCGAGCACCTGACGCTGCTCGGGGCGCAGCGACTCGAGCGCCACGCGCACCGCCGCCGCGCGCTCGGCGTCGACCACCGCGAGCTCCGGCGTCGACGAGGGGGGCGCCACCGCGGGCTCCTCGCGCGTCTGGTCGTCCTCGTGGCGCGCCCTGCGCTTGCGAGAGCGAACGGCGTCGATGGCGCGGTTGCGTGTGAGGGTCACGAGCCACGCGACGGCGCTCCCGCGCGCGCGGTCGAAGGTCGCCGCCTCGCGCCACGCGCGGGCGAAGACCTCCTGCACGATGTCTTCGGCCTCGGCGCGGCCCCCCGCGATGCGCATCGCCACCGCGAGGAGCACCGGGGCGAAGCGGTCGTAGAGCGACATCACCGCGTCGCGATCGCCGCGCGCGGCGCGCTCGAGGAGGTCTTCGGCCTCGCCTCTGCGCGCGTCGCCCTGCTCGGGCACAGCGCTCTTCTCGTCGGTCGAATCCGCCGCGGCCATCGCTCGTGGAACCTCACAACCCAGTTCGGAGGCGCATGGTCGGCCAGCGCCCTCCCCCGTGTCAACCGCCTCGAATCGCTGCGGCGAAGACCCGCGCGCGTGGTCGAAGTGCTCACAGGGTTCGTGCACCCTCGCGCGGCTCACGTTTGATACTGTCCACGCCCCATGAGCGACTACGACCTCAAGATCACGGGCGGCACGCTGGTCGATGGAACGGGCAACGCGCCGCGGCGCGCGGACGTCGCGGTGCGCGGCGGCGTCATCGTCGACGTGGGCGAGTGCCCCGGCGCGGCGACGCGGACCCTCGACGCGACGGGCGCCATCGTCACGCCGGGCTTCGTCGACATCCACTGCCACTACGACGGCCAGGTCTCGTGGGATGAGACCCTCTCGCCGTCGGCGCTCCACGGCGTCACGACCTGCGTGATGGGCAACTGCGGCGTGGGCTTCGCCCCCGTGCGCGTCGACGACCGCGACAAGCTCATCGCGCTCATGGAGGGCGTCGAAGACATCCCCGGCTCGGCCCTCGCCGAAGGCCTCAACTGGCGCTGGGAGTCGTTTCCGCAATACATGGACGCCCTCGCGCGCATGCCCCGCGCGATCGACGTGCTCGCGCAGGTGCCCCACGACGCCCTGCGCGTGTATGTGATGGGCGACCGCGCCGTGGCGGGCTCCGTCGCCACCGACGACGACATCGCCGCGATGCGCGCCCTCGTGCGCGAGGCCCTCGTCGCGGGCGCCGCGGGCTTCTCCACGGGACGCTCCGACAACCACCGCGCGCGCAGCGGCGACGCGACGCCCGCGTCGGAGTCCGACGCGCGCGAGCTCGCGGGCATCGCGGGCGCGTTCGAGGGGCTCTCCCACGGCGTTCTCCAGGCTGTGAGCGACTTCAACATGGCCGCGGGCCCCGACGGCTTCGACGCCGAGTTCGACGTGCTCGAGCGCATGGCCGAGGGAGCCTCGAAGCACGCCCTCTCGATCTCGCTCATGCAGCGCGACATGGAGCCCGATCAGTGGCGCCGCATCCTCGCGCGCGTCGAGCGCGCCAACGACCGCGGACTCCCGATGCGCGTCCAGGCCTCGCCGCGCGCCATCGCCGTGCTCCTCGGGCTCGAAGCCACGTTCAACCCCTTCATGGGCTTTCCGAGCTACAAGGCCATCGCGCACCTGCCCCTCGCAGAGCGCGTCGCCATCATGCGCGACCCGGCCTTCAAGGCCCGCCTCCTCGGCGAGAAGAGCGACAAGGTCGCGGGCGACGGCAGCCCCATCCCTCCCCTCGCGGACCACTTCCTCGCGCGCATCGAGATGATCGCGCTGCGGCTCTTCCGCCTCGGCGCGCGGCCCGACTACGAGCCCCGCATCGAGCAGTCGCTCTACGCCGAGGCGATGGCCACGGGGCGCTCGCACCTCGACGTGGTCTACGACGCGCTCCTCGAGAGCGACGGCCGCGAGCTGCTGTACTTCCCGCTCTACAACTACACCGAGTTCTCGCTCGACAACGTGCGCGCCATGCTCGGTCACCCCCTCGCGCTCGTGGGGCTCTCCGACAGCGGCGCCCACGTCGGGATCGTCTGCGACTCGACCTACGCCACCTTCGCCCTCATGCACTGGTCGCGCGACCGCGCCGAGGGAAGGATCCCCCTCGAGCGCATGGTGCAGATGCTCGCGAGCGACACCGCGCGCTTCATCGGCCTCCGCGACCGCGGCGTCGTCGAGGTGGGCAAGCGCGCCGACCTCAACGTCATCGACCACGCGGGCCTCACGCTCCACCGCCCGCGCCTCGCGCGCGACCTGCCCGCGGGCGGCCGTCGCCTCGTGCAAGACGCCACGGGCTACCGCGCCACCATCGTCGCGGGCGAGGTCATCGTCGAGAACGATCAGATGACCGGCGCGCGCCCCGGCAAGCTCGTTCGGATGTAGCGAGGCGCCCTACTCGGCGTCGAACCCATCGCTCCAACGCGGGAGCGAGTGGTTCATCCGTGTGCGCTTCGCCTCGAGGTAGCCCCGCGAGTGGACGTTCGGTCGAATGAGCACCGGCACGCGCTCGCGCACCTCGACGCCGTGCGCGCGCATCGCCGCGACCTTCTCGGGGTTGTTCGTCATCAGACGGATGGAGCGCACCCCGAGGTGGCGCAGCATCGCCGCGGCGCCCTCGTAGCTGCGGGTGTCGTCGGGGAGGCCGAGCTGACGGTTCGCGTCGACGGTGTCGACCCCGCGCGCCTGGAGCGCGTACGCGCGGATCTTGTTGGCGAGGCCGATGCCCCGGCCCTCCTGGCGGAGGTAGAGCACCACGCCCGCGCCCTCCTCGGAGATGACGCGCAGCGCGTGCTCGAGCTGCTCGTTGCAGTCGCACTTGAGCGACCCGAGCACCTCGCTCGTCAGGCACTCGGAGTGGAGGCGCACCATCACGTCGTGGGCGCCCGAGACGTCGCCCGCGATCACGGCGACGTGCTCTTTCGAAGGATCATCGGTGTAGCGAAACACCGCGACGGTGAAGTCTCCGTGGCGCGTGGGGAGCGGAGACTGCGCGTCGACGTAGAGCCGCGGGCGCTCGTCGTTCAGGGTCATCGTGGCGGTCCTTTCGAGCGCGTCGGCGGCCCGTGCGGGCGATACCAGTGCGCGAACGGTGTGATGCTCGTCATGCGCCCGAAGGCGCGCGCCGCGATGCGTGTTGGAATCGATCGCGGCCGTTGATGTATGGTGCCGCCCGGACGTGATTGCAACGGAGGCACCGTGACGGGTCGCACCGCAAGAGTCGTGATCGTTGGAGGCGGCATCATCGGGTCGCTCACCGCGCTTCGCCTCGCCGACGCGGGCGCGGACGTGCTGGTCATCGACCGCGGAACCCCGGGCGCGGAGGCCTCGAGCGCCGCCGCGGGCATCCTCGCCGCGCAGGCCGAAGCCACGGGCCCGGGCGCCCTCTTCGACCTCGCGATGGAGAGCCGCGCCATGCACGCCGCCCTCGCCGACGAGCTCCGCGGACGCACCGGCGTCGACGCGGGCTTCGAACACCGCGGCGTTCTCGAGGCCGCGCGCACCGAGGCCGAGGCCGAGGCGCTCCTCGCGAAGACCGCGTGGCAGCGCGAGCGGTCGCTCCCCGTCGAGGTGCTCGACACGCGGGGCCTCCGTCAGCGCGAGCCGGGCCTCGCCGCGGGATTCACGCGCGGCGTGTGGTTCCCCGAAGACGCGTGCGTCGACCCCGCGAGGCTCATGGCCGCCGTGTCTCAAGCCGCGGCGCGCGCGGGCGTGCAGTTCCGCTCGGGCGTCACCGTGCGCCGCGTGGCCGTCGAGAAGCGCCGCGCGAAGGGCGTCGAGACCGACGAGGGCCTCGTCGAGGGCGACGCCGTGGTCATCGCCGCGGGCGCCTGGAGCGGCCTCGTTGAAGGAGCCCTCGGCAACCCTTCGAGCGTGCGCCCCGCGCGCGGGCAGATCGTCGAGCTCGACACCTGCCCGTCACCGCTCAAGGGCGTGGTCTACGCGCACGGGGGCTACCTCGTCCCCCGCGCCGACGGACGCGTCATCGTCGGCAGCACGCTGGAGTTCGTAGGCTACCGCCGCGGCGTCACCGTCGACGGGCTCTCGAAGGTGCTCGGCGTCGCGTCGCGCACGATCCCCGCGCTCGGCGACGCCAGCGTGTCTCGCACCTGGTCGAACTTTCGCCCCTACACCGACGACAAGATCGCCTTCGTGGGCCCCCGCGAGATCGAGGGGCTCATCATCGCCACGGGCCACCACCGCAGCGGAATCCTCCTCGCGCCCGTCACCGCGGAGATCGTCCGCGACGTGATCCTCCGCGGCAACACCCGCCGCCCCATCGCGGCGCTCTCACCGCTCCGCGCGCCCCCCGCGAGCCCATGACACGCGACAGGCTCATCGATCGCAGCGAGCGCGCCAACGGGCTCACGCACCACGTCGTCGAGCACCCCGGCGCAGGACGCACCCCCGTCCTCCTCCTCCACGGCTACCTCGACCTCGCGCGCAGCTTCACGGGCGTCATCACGCGCCTCGGCGACGCGGGTCACCGCGTGTGCGCGCCTGATTTTCGCGGCCACGGAGACAGCGCGCGCGTCCCCGAGGGGGCCTACTACCACTTCCCCGACTACCTCGCCGACATCGCGGGGCTGCTCGACGCGCTCTCGCTCGAACGCCCGCACGTCGTGGCGCACTCGATGGGCGGCTCCGTCGCCACGATGCTCGCGTCAGTGCTCCCCTCGCGCGTCCGCTCGCTCACGCTCATCGAAGGACTCGGGCCCCCCGCGATGCCGCCCGAGGTCACGCCCGACCGCACGGCGCTGTGGCTCGAAGGCGTCGCGAAGGTGCGCGCGCGTGGCGCCCGACGCATGGCCTCCCTCGACGACGTGATCGCGCGGATGCGCATGTCGAACACCGACGTGCCCGAGGCCATCCTGCGCGAGGTCGCGCCCTACGCGGTGCGCGCGACCGACGACGGAGGCTGGGTCTTTCGCTTCGACCCGCTGCACCAGACGACCTCGCCGTCGCGCTTCGACGCCGAGGGATTCGAAGCGTACATCGCGCGCATCACCTGCCCGGTGCTCCACGTGTGGGGACGCGCCCCCGAGGGCTTCGAGCTCTACGCGAAGCGCGCCGACCTCTTCGCCAACGCGCGCAGAGTGATCTTCGAAGACGCCGGACACATGATCCACTGGACGCGCCCCGATCCCCTCAGCGCCGCGCTCCTCTCGCACTTCGACGACGTGGAGCGCGCGGGCTGATGTCCGAGGCGCGCCCGTCGAGCGCGCGATGGCTCGCGCTCCTCGTCGCCGCGGTGGCGATCGGCGTGTACCTCAACACGCTCGGTCACGGCTTCGTCGTCGACGACGAGGCCGCCATCACTTCGAATCCCACGGTCACAGCGCCCTTCTCGCTCGCCTCGCTCTTCGGCACCGACTTCTGGGGTCAGACCCGTCGCGGCGGCGGAACCATCGGCGCGTACCGCCCCTTCGCCACGCTCACCTTCGCGCTCGACTGGCGCGCGGGCGGCGGTCGCCCGTGGACCTTTCACCTCCACAACGCGATCCTTCACGGCCTCGCGAGCGCGCTCTTCTTCCTCGGCCTCCGCACGATCAACCGCGCCGCGCTCACGCCGCTCGCCGTCGCGATCCTCTTCGCGCTTCATCCCCTCCACACCGACGCGGTGGCCTCCATCGTGGGCCGCGCCGACGTGCTCGGCTTCGTCGGCTGCGCGCTCACCTGGTGGTTCCACCGCCGCGAGGGACGCGCCGCCACGGCGCTCTCCGCGCTCTCCTTCGCGCTCGCGATGCTCTCGAAGGAGTCGTCGCTCACGCTCCTCCCGCTCCTCGCGATCGGAGACCTCGGCCCCGAGCGCGCGTCGCTGCGCGCCCGGCTCACGCGCTACGCACTCTTCGGCGCGACGGTCGCGGCGGTCACCGCGCTCCGCTACCACGTCGTCGGGAGCCTCCGCGGCTTTCGCATCGATCCCCTCTACAACACGCTCGCGGGCGCTCCCCTCGCGGCGCGCGAGGTCACGGCGCTCGGCCTCTTCGGCAGGGCCACCGAGCTGCTCATCGCGCCGCACGGACTCCTCTTCGACTACGGCCCCACGGCCGTGATGCCTTCAACGACACCCAACCTCCGCACCGCGCTCGGCGCCCTCGCCATCACCGCGCTCGTCACCGTCGCCCTCCGCGCATGGAGGCGCGCGCACACGCTCACCGAAGCCGCCGCCTGGGTGCTCATCCCCGGAACGCTCGCGTGCAACGCGCTGGTGCTTCTCCCGATGACCTTCGCGGAGCGCCACTGGTACCTCCCCTCCGCGGGCTTTCTGGTGCTCGTCGCAGCGGGGCTCTCGCGCCTCGAAGCGCGCTTCGGCGCGCGCGTTGTCGCGGTCGTGACGCTCGTGATCGCGACGCTCTACGCGCCGGTGACCTGGACGCGAAACCGCGCGTGGGCGAGCTCCGAGTCGCTCTCGCGCGCCGACGCCGAGGCCGAGCCCCGCAGCGTGCTCGCGCAGATGAACGTCGCGATCACCGACCTCAACCGCGGACACCTCGACGAGGCCATCGCGCGCTGCACGCTCATCACGCGCCTGCTCCCCACATGGAGCACGCCCTGGGGATGCATCGGCGTGGCGCACGCGAACCGCAGACAAGACGCCGAGGCCGAGCGCGCGTTTCGAACGATGCGCGCGACGGGCGAGGTGGCGTGTCAGTACCGCCTCGCCTTCGCGCGATTCCTCTATGTGCGAGGGCGTTACGACGAGTCGCGCGACGAGCTCCGCGCGATGCGCCGCGACGGATTCTGGCCCGCGGGCGCGACGGAGCTCGCCCGCGCCGTACGCGACGCCCGCCGCGCGGGATCAACGCCCGCTCACTGACCCTTGCGCGGCTTCTGCTGCTTCTGCTGTTGCTGCTTGCCCTTCGCGCGCGTCCACGCGCAGGGCCACGCGTCTTCCTTCTGGTGCGGCAGCGCTTCGAAGACCGAGAGGTCGTGCGACGGAACCACCCTCGCCGCGTGGTTCTGCTCGGCATCGAGGAGCGCGCCATAGGTCCTTCGCTGCGTGGTGAGATCCCACGCGAGGGCGCGCATATAGAGGCTCGGCGGCTTCGAAGCGTCGTCGTGAAAGTCGTCGACGAACATCGTCGCGTCGCCCGCGTGGATGCACCACCCCTCGGCGAGCTTGACGCCCACGGCGATCGATCCGCGCGTGTGTCCGCGCGCGTCGAGGAGCAGCACGGTGCCGTCGCCGAAAAGGTCGTGAGAGGCCGCGAAGCCGAGCGCCGCAGGGCCATCGACGCGGTGCCTCTCGACGTTGGGGAGTCCCAGCGTGCGGAGGTCGTAGCCCGAGCGCCACGGCTTCGGGACCTCCTCCCACTCGCGCAGCGAGCAGTGCACCGTGGCCGAAGGAAAGTCCACGGCGCCGCCCGCGTGATCGATGTGGAGGTGCGTGGTGACGATGTGCTTCACGTCACCGGGCGCGTACCCGAGCGAGAGGAGCTGCGACGCGATGGCGTCCTCGGGCTTCACGTCGAGGCCCATGAAGAAGCTCTTCGCGCGCCCCGGATCGCGCTCGGGCCACGCGCAGGTGAGCCGCGACCAGCCCGCGTCGAGGAGCACGAGCCCGTCGGGCCGCTCGATCACGGCGACGGTGGCGGGCATGCGCACGGAGCGCAGTCCGCCCCCTCCACGCTTCAAGAAGAACTCGGGGCCCTTCATCATGCCCGACGTGCGAAAGAGGATGCTCATGGCAGGGGGCGGCGACGATACCACCACCCTGCCACGAACTACCGCGCGCGATGCGCCCCGCGCGAGACCTCCGCGGGTGCGCGCCCGAGCGCCCACGGCAGCAGCCGCGCGATGTTGCGCGCGTCGTCGATCCCGCGGTGGTGCGTGCCCACGAGCGGAAGCCCCACGCGCGCCAGAGCGCCCGACATCCCGTAGCGCTTCGACTCGCCGAGCGACTCCGAGAACGACTTCTTGATGTTCCAGTGTCGCCCTTCAAAGGGGAGCGACACGCGGTGGTAGCGCGCGTCGAGGTCGAACTGGTTGCGGTCGTAGTCGCCCCACGACGAGAAGAGCGCGTCGCGTCCGTCGATGAACCGCCGCAATGCGAGGATCGCCTCGGGGAAGCCCGGCGCCCCCTCGACCTGCGACTGCGTGATCGACGTGAGCTCCGTGCAGAAGGGCGTGAGCGCCTTGTGTCGCACGGGCTTCACGAAGGTCTGAAAGTCACCGACGGGGTCGAGGGTCTCCGCGTCGACGAGCACCGCGCCGATCTCGATGATCTCCATCTCGTGCTTCGGCACGGCGCCGCGGTCGTCACAGGTCGCTTCGAGGTCGATGACAAGGAAGAAGGCAGGCTGCGCATTCATGTTCGTCACTCCGTTTCTCGCCGTGCATACTGCCGTCGTGACGGGGAGCGCGCACGGACACGATCCCGGACAACGCCCCGGCTTCCGCTGGGATGACTACGTGGCGTGGCTCGTCGAGGCCCACGGCTCCCTGGCCGCGGTGGCCGACAAGCTCGCCGAGCGGCGCGCGTGGGCCGACGACAGCGCCTCCATCGAGCGCGCGCTTCGACGCCTCCGCGCCCGCGGCGACCTCCACGGCGGAACGTGGGGAGAGCGCTGCCTCGCGGCCTTCGGGCTCCCCGGCGCGCTGCGCGATCGCGTGCGCTGGCTCGGCGCGTATCACTCCCGCTTCACCGACCTCCCGGTCCCGCTCTGCGAAGACCTCTTGCGCGTGTGGGATCGTCCGCCCGTGAGCGAAGCCCCCGACGCGCAGGCGTGGCTCTCGCTCGCCCACGCGAGCTGCGCGCTCCGAGCCGCGCGACCCGACGACGCGATCCCGCATCTGCGTCGCGCGCGGGCCGTGGTGAAGCGTTGCCCCGTCGCCGCGCAGGCGGAGCTTCTGCTCACCGAGGCCTTCGTCGCGAGCCGCAACGAGCACGACCGCGTCGATGCGCTCCTCACCGAAGCGGGCGCGCTCCTCGATCACGTCACGGAGCTCGACGACCGCGCGTGCCTCCGCGCCCGTTGGATCGATCAAGAGGCGTGGCAGTGGAACAAGGGCCGTCGC
>JAXLYG010000025.1:0-180754 GCA_046351535.1 Polyangiales bacterium | reverse complement strand
CTCGCCGCATCGGACGCGGCCGCGGGAGACACCGGGTCGGTGCCGCAACCCGCGATGAACAGCAGCGCGAGTCCATACCCCGCGACGTGGTGAATGATCGGTCTCGACGCCATCGGTCTCGCACTCCTCTTTCGCAGGCGACGGCGAATTCGCCGACAGGGAGTGTCGGAGACGCCGCGCGCCGCGATGATACCCGCCGCGCCTCCGGCGTGAAGCACCCGCTGCGCATTGTCCGTCGGGCGCCTCCCTGGGGTATGAGCAACCCCGATGCGTGCCTCAGCTCTCGCGCTCGTGATCGCCTCGGGCGTCGCGCTCCTCCCGCGTTCCGCGCGGGCCAACGGGCGCTTCCCCGCGGCGCAGTACGTGGTGCTCGGACCCGGCGCGCGCGCGGATCACATCGCGCTCCGCACCACCTTCGGCGTGGTCGTGAGCGTCGACGCCGGGGCCTCCTGGTCGTGGCTCTGCGAGGAGCTCTTCGACTACAGCAACGGAGCTCCGTGGGACCCTCCCCTCGCCTGGGGCGGCGCGACCGCGAACGTGCCGCTCTTCGTGGGAATCCCCGACGGGCTCTCTCGCACACGCGACCTCTGCACCGCGGCGCGTGTCCCCGAAGCTGCGCGAGACTTCACGGGCGACGTCACCACCACGCCCGACGGAGAGACAGTGTACTGGGTAGGCTCCAACGGCGCGGGGCCCAACCGCGTGCTCGTCTCCCGCGACGGCGGCGCGACCTTCACCGTCGCAGGGACCATCGCCGCAGGCGCGCTCCCCCTCACCATCGAGGCCGCGGGACCGCGCGCCGAGCGGCTCTACGTCACCGCGGTCTCGACCGAAGACTCGCACGCGATGCTGCTCCGCTCGGACGACGGCGGCGCGCACTTCGAAGACGTCGCGCTCGACCTCGGCGGCGGTCGCGACGCGTACCTCGCGGGCGTCGACCCGACGAACCCCGACGTGGTGTACCTCCGCTCGTCGCTCCCCGGTGACGACGCGGGACTCCCTGGCGGAACGGTGCTTCTGCGATCGACGGACGGCGCGAGACACTTCACCCCCCTCGCCCGCACGAGCGGACCGATGCTCGGCTTCGCGCTCTCGAGCGACGGCCGCACCGTGTGGTACGGCGGCCCCTCGGATCGCCTCTGGCGATCGACCGATGGCGGCGCGTTCTCGCGCGTGAACGAGGTTCCCGTGCTCTGCCTCCGATGGCACGCGGGGTTGCTCTATGTGTGCGCGCCCTTCGCGTCAGAGGGCTACGCGCTCGGACGCTCGGTCGACGACGGGCGCACGGTGTCTCCGCTCGTGCGCTTCGAAACGCTGCGAGGCGCGCCGACCTGCGCGGCAGGCACCGTCGGGGCGTCGGTGTGCGCCGGACGCTGGCCGCTGATCCGGCAGATGTTCCCCGCTGACGACGCCTCCGTCGCAGACGCGTCGCAGCTCGATGCGAGCGCCGACGGCGGCGCACCGCCGCGCCCGCAGCCCTCCGATTGCGCGTGCCGCGCGACGCCGCGCGACGGAGGCGCGTCGATCGCGGCGTGGGGGCTCCTCCTCGGAGGCGCGGCGTGCGCGCGGAGACATCGACGGATCCGACGTTTTGGCGTGAAGCGACGCGCTTCGTGGCCCCATTCAGCCGGATAGAGGAGTGACCCCCCTGATGAAGACTTCGACTACACGGATCGGTCTGCTGCTCGCCGCGATGATCGCGGCGGGCTGTGGGTCGAGCGAGCTTACGGTGAACATCGACGTCCCCACCGTCGACGCCGCGCCCGACACCACCCCCGGCGCCGACGTGCTGCCCGGCGAAGACGTTCCTCCGGGCACTGATGTGGTCCCTGGCGAGGACGTTCCGCCCGGGACCGATGTGATCCCCGGCGAAGACGTGCCCCCGGTCGAGGATGTGCCCTTCCCCGACGTGCCCTTCCCTGACGTGCCCGGTGTCGACGTGCCTGGGATCGACGTGCCCGTCGTCGACGTCCCCGGCATCGACGTCCCTGGCATCGACGTGCCCGTGCTCGACGTGCCCGTCGTCGATGTGCCCGTCGTCGATGTTCCGCGCGTCGATGTGCCCGTCGTCGACGTTCCCATCGCCGACGTTCCCCCCGGCTGTTCCGACCCCGGCGCCACGCTGTGCAGCGGCGTCTGCGTCAACACGCAGACCAGCGCGACCAACTGCGGCGCGTGCGGACGCGCGTGCCTCGCGGGTCAGGTGTGCTCCTCGAGGGCCTGCGTCACCTCGTGCACCGGCGGCCTGAGCGCGCCTTGCGGCACAGGCGCACGTCGACCTCCGCAACAACGCCTCGAACTGCGGCGCGCACGTACGCTCGGCGGAACGATCTGCTCCGGCGGCTCGTGCGTCGCTGCTCCGCGGGCCAGACCGCGTGCGGCGCGTCGACATCGGCGACGCCCACAACTGCAGCACCTGCGGAACCGTCTGCGCCGCGAATTCAGGTCTGCAACAGCGGCGTGTGTCGCCTCTCGTGCGCCCAGGTCAGACCGCGTGCGGGTGGCCTGCGTCGATCTGAACTCCAGCGCGGCCAACTGCGGCGCCTTGCGGACAGCACTGCGCCGCGGGGCGGTCGTGTTCTGGCGGCGCCTGCGTGTGCGGCAGCGGGCAGACGCTCTGCGGCAGCGTGCGTCGACACCTCGAACCGCTCTGACAACTGCGGCGCCTGCGGACGCGCGCGCCGCAGGCCGAGGTGTGCTCCGCCGGCGCGTGCCGAAGACCCCACTCGTGCGCAGCGGGCACCGACCGCTGCGGCTCGTCGTGCGTCAACCTCGCGAACGACGCGAGCAACTGCAGCTTGCCTGCGGCGGCCTGCACCGGCGGACAGACCTGCCAGGGCGGTCGATGCGCGTGCCCCGCGGCGGGCGGCGGCGGCCCCGGCGGCGGCGGCGCGCTCACGCTCTGCTCGGGCGTCTGCGCGAGCCTCCAGAACAGCCCCACGAACTGCGGCGCCTGCGCTTGCCACTGCCCCTCGGGCCGGGTCTGCACGATGGGCCGCTGCGTGCTCACGTGCGGGATGGGGCAGACCAGCTGCTCAGGCTCGTGCACCAACCTCCAGGGCAGCAACAACAACTGCGGCGCCTTGCAGACGCGTGCCTCAACGGACAGACCTGCCAGCGCGGCACCTGCGCCTGCAGCCCCAGCGTGACGGCGTGCGGCACCTCGTGAACCTCACGAACAACGCCGCCAACTGCGGCGCGTGCGGTCGCGCGTGCCTCCCCGGTCAGTCGTGCGCCGCGGGGCTCTGCACCTGCACCGCGGGCCGTACGCCCTGCTCCACGAGGCTGCGCCAGCCTGCTTCGATGACCCGGCGAACTGCGGCGCGCTGCAGGCGCGCGTGCGGCGCGGGACAGACCTGCGTGCTCGGCACCTGCACCTCGATGTGTCCCACGGGCACCTCGCAGTGCTCGGGCACCTGCACCAACACGCAGCTCGACAGCAACAACTGCGGCGCGTGCGACCGCCCCTGCTTCGGCGGGACCTTCTGCGCGGCGGGCGTCTGCACCTGCAACCCCGGCTTCACCAACTGCGGCGGGGCCTGCGTGAACGTCGCCTCGGCCAACAACAACTGCGGCCGCTGCGGCAACGTCTGCAGCGGCGGAACGGCCTGCCAGATGGGCACCTGCGCGTGTCCCGCGGGCACCACGCTCTGCGGCACCACCTGCACCAACCTCCAGGGCAGCAACAACAACTGCGGCCGCTGCGGCAACGTCTGCCCCATGGGCCGTCGCTGCTTCATGGGCGCCTGCATGTGATCGCCCGCCTCGGGTGACGCGCGGGCGCTGTGTGGCGCCCGCGGCGTTGCGATCCCGCCTCGTTACGACCTTGCGCGGCTCCGCGGGACGTCAGAACCTCCGACGACTCATGTCGCGCGCCCACCGCCTCGCACTGGTCGTCCCGCTCCTCGTCGCCTGCGGCGGATCGAACCCCGCCACCACGCTCCCCACGACGGACATCCCCGACTCGTCGAGCGGCTCCGACGCGATGGCCGACGCGGGCTCGGACGCAGGCGCCGACGCGAGCGCCGACGTCACGCAAGACGCGAGCGTCGACACGGGCCCCGCGGACAGCGGCGCGCCGCGCGTCACGCACGTCTCGGGCGGCTCCTTCGCCCACACCTGCGCCGTGCTCTCGACGGGTCGCGTGCGCTGTTGGGGCGTCAACGACAACGCGCAGCTCGGCGTCGCCGTGGTCGAGAGCCGCCAGCGGTGCAGGGTCCCCGGCTCGACGAGCACGCTGCCGTGCGAGCACACGCCGCGCGACGTGCCCGACCTCACCGACGTGACCGACGTCTCCGTGGGCAACGGGACCTCGTGCGTGCTCAAGCGCGACGGCTCCGTGTGGTGCTGGGGCCTCAACGACGCGGGCGAGCTCGGCCAGGGCACCAGCGACACGATGGCGCATCCCACGCCCGTGCGCGTGACGCTCCCGATGGCGGCGCGGCAGGTCGCGGCCGGCGCGTTCCACGTGTGCGCGCTGCTCACCGACGGCACGGTGCAGTGCTGGGGTGACGACAAGTATGCGCAGTCGGGCGTCGCGCCCGCGATGAGCGAAGGCGCCTGCGACCCCGGCGACGGGATCACCACGCGCTGCCAGCGCCGCCCGCGCGCCGTCGACGGGCTCACGAACGTGCGACAGATCTCGCTCGGGCGCTTTCACACCTGCGCGCTCCTCAACGACGGCACCGTGCGCTGCTGGGGCCTCAACGACGCCGCGCAGATCGGCACCGGCACGCTCGAGGTGCGAGAGTCTCCGCGCACGACGCCCACGACCGTGACGGGCCTCTCCGGCGTCACGCAGATCGCCGCGGGCGGCTCTCACACCTGCGCCGTTCGCAGCGACGGCGCGGTGCACTGCTGGGGCTGGAACGACATGGGCCAGCTCGGCACCGCGGCGACCACCGCCTGCAGCGTGGCGACGAGCGACACGTTTCGCTGCGCGCTCTCACCCGTGCCCGTGCCCGAGCTCAGCGGCGCGCGCGCCGTGGCCGCGGGGCGCTACCACACCTGCGTGACGCTCACCGCGGGCGGCGTGCGATGCGCGGGGCGCAACGACGAGTTTCAGCTCGGACTCGGCGGGGCGGGCACGGAGCGCTGCACGCTCTTTCCCGACACCTACGCGTGCACGAGGACCTTCCGCGACGTGACGATCCCCTCGACGGCGGAGGTCACCGTGGGCAACTACCACTCGTGCGCGGCCCTCGCCGACGGCACCGTGCGCTGCTGGGGCGCGGGCTACTACGGTCAGATCGGCGACGGGAACACGATGAACCGCGAGGCTCCCGTCGCGACGCTCAACCTGCCCTGAAACGACCGTCGTGCGGCGCGACGACACGCGCTCGCGCTCACCGACACATCCCGCCCACGCAGGCAGCAGAGCAGCACTGCCAGGTCGCCTCGCACGCCGAGCCCGGCGCCACACACAGCGCCCCGCGACAGACGCCCCCCGCGCAGCGTCGCGAGCAACAGTCGCTCGCGGCGGAGCACGCGTAGCCGTCGACGGCGCAGGTCAGCAGGGCGCATCGACCCGAGACGCAGGGGCCCGCGCAACAGTCAGAGACCGCGGCGCACCCCGAGCCCATCGCGCGACAGGCCGAGCTGCGGCAGACGCCGCGAGAGCAGAGACCAGAGCAGCAATCCGAGGAGAGCCCGCAGACACCGCCGTCGTCGACGCAGGCGAAGCGTTCGCACGTCCAGCGCGAACAGGCGAGGCCCGTGCAGCAGTCGGAGTGCGCCCCGCAGTCCGAGGCGCCTGCACCGAGGCAGGGCGACGGCTGGCACTGACCGGCGACGCAGCTCCCTTCGCAGCAATCGGAGGTGTCGCTGCACGAGGAGCCCGCCGCGAGGCAGAGCGTTCGACGGCAGACGTTGTTGGCGCAACGTCCCGTGCAGCACGCGGAGGGCTGCGCGCAGCGTCCGCCATCGCCCGTACACGTCGTCGACCGACACGCCCCGCCGGCGCAATGGAGCCCCGTGCAGCAGTCGCCCGAGTTGAGGCACGCGCCCCCCGCGGGTCGACACGCGGAGGCGCGACAGAAGCTCCCCACGCACGTCCCCGAGCAGCACTCCGCGCTCCCCGCGCAGGGAAAGGCATCGCCGAGGCACAGTCGACTGCGGCATGTCCCTTCGACGCACGCGCCGGAGCAGCACGAGATGCCAGCAGAGCACGCGCCTCCGTCGCGCGTGCACGCGACCGCGCGACACGTTCCACCGCCGCACGCGAGGCCCGCGCAGCAGTCAATGCCGAGGCCGCACGTGGCGCCCTCGCGTCGACAGAGCGAGAAGTCCTCGCAGCGCCCCGAGACGCAAGAGATACCTGCGGCGCAGACGTTTCCAGCGCAGCAAGGGAGGCCGTTCACACCACAGACGGGCGCGTCGACCGGAGTCACGACGTCGAGTGCGACCGTCGTGTCGGGCCGACCGGTGACGTCGAGCGGGGCTTCAGCGTCGAGCGGCGCCAGCGCATCCGCCGAAGCGGGACCATCGACCGGCGCGCGCGCGTCCGCGATCACGCTCGCGTCAGGCGCCGCGGTCGCGTCGAGCGGCGCGGGCGCGTCAGACGCCGCGCCGACGTCGACCGAGGGCGCGATATCCGGCGTCAGGAGCGCGCCCTGATCCTTCGGCTGGAGACGATCGGTCTGTACAGATCCGTCCCCAGGCTCGGCCCCACCGCCCCCGCGCGGGGCAGAGCAGGCGAGGAGCGCAAGCGTCCCGATGGCGCACACGACGTATCGCTGCATACGCCCAAGCCCTAACACACGAGCCGTGCGTCCGAAAACGCCGCGCCGTGGTTCGTGAGCGCGGCCTCGCGTCGACGAACACGCGGCACCTCGACGCGGCGCTCGACCGTTCAGCCCGCGAGCTCGGCCTCGGGCTTTGAGGCCCTGCGCGCGGCCTTCGAGCGCGTCTCGCTGCGCTTCATCGTGGCGCGTCCGACGATCACGTCGACGAGCTTGCCGAAGCGCTTCGAAACGGGCTCCTGCACATAGGGGACGCCGTGCTTCTCGCACACGGCCTTCACCTTCGGCTGCACGCGCTGATAGGCCCGCGGCGGCAGGTCGGGCCAGAGGTGATGCTCGATCTGGTAGTTGAGAAACCCGTGCATGAAGTCACGGAGGTCTCCGCCCGTGGAGAGGTTCACGCTGCCGAGCACCTGACGCACGTAGAACTCCGCGCGATCGGTCACCGCGCGATCGAAGCGGTGCATGTCGGGTCCCGCGTGGTTGGGCACGATCACCATGAACGAGTGGAGGTTGTGCATCACCTCGGCGCCCACGGAGTTCGCCCACACGCTGAACGCCGCCCACGGACCGAGCGGTAGATACAGCGCCGGGAGCGCCGCGAAGCGCACGAGGCCGTAGGGGAGGAGGCACTGCCTCCAGAAGCCACGTCCCGTCTCGGTGCGGAGGTCGAAGGCCGTGAGCAGCGGGTCGGGGTTGGCGATGCCGTCGATCGAGACGGGCTTCCCCGCGGCGCGCGACTGCTCGGCGCGGCGGAGCACGAGGTACGTGTTGGGGGCGTAGTACGAGAGCTTCCACGTGAGGGCGTAGAAGCCCAGGGCCGCGTAGCGCAGGGCCATCGGCACGCCGTCGCGGTGGAGCGACTCGAAGTTCTGCTCCACGAGGTCGGGGTCGAGGCCCTCGTTGGTGTGATAGTGGTGAAGGACGTTGTGCTCGTAGTGCCACGCGTCGGGGAGCATCCAGTCGAACCAGTCGAGGAGCCTGCGCTTCCCATGCGCGAAGACCTTCGATCGGTAGCGCTCGGGCGCGCCGGGGACGCGGTCCATGCCGCCGTGCGAGCAGTGGTGCGTGACGATGGTCCATCGCGCGGTCGAGCCGAGCGAGATGAGGGCCGCGGAGATGGGGTTCGGGGCGATCCACGCGGTGGCGTAGCCGAGCGCCTCCGCGCCGCGGCCCCAGCGCTCCATCTTCTGCATGTGGGCGAGGTCGTCGGCGCCGAGCGAGGCCACGGCCTCGGCGCGGATCTCGTCGAGGTCGCGCGCGAAGGCCGCGTAGTCGAGGCCGGGGAGCGGGTCTGTCATGCGATGACTCGGGGCGCGCGAGGTCTCAGCCGCCGTACTGCGTCTGGAGCATCTTCGCGATGGTCTGGAGCTGCATGTTCGACGTGCCCTCGTAGATCTTGCCGATCTTCGAGTCGCGGAAGAACTTCTCGATGGGGTAGTCCTTCGTGAAGCCGACGCCGCCGAGGAACTCGACGCACTGCGACGCCACGCGCTCGGCCACCTCCGACGCGTAGAGCTTGGCCATCGCGGCCTCCTTGATGAACGGCAGGCCCGCGTCCTTGAGCCGCGCCGCGTTGTAGACCATGAGCCGCGCGGCCTCGATCTCCACCGCGCAGCGCGCATACTGGAACTGCATCCCCTGGAAGCTCGCGATGGTCTGCCCGAACTGCTTCCGCTCGTTCATGTAGCGCATGGCGTAGTCGAAGGCGCCCTGCGCCGTGCCCACCATCTGCGCGCCGATGCCGATGCGCCCCTCGTTGAGCGTCTCGATGGCGATCTTGTAGCCCTTGCCCACCTCGCCGAGCACGTTCTCCTCGGGGACCTCGCAGTCCTCGAGGATGAGCTCGCAGGTGCTCGACGCGCGGATGCCGAGCTTGTGCTCCTTCTTGCCGACGGAGAAGCCCTTGAAGCCGCGCTCGACGATGAACGCCGTGATGCCCTTGTAGCCCTTCGACGCGTCGGCGTTGGCGAACACGATGAAGAAGTTCGACTCGTTGGCGTTGGTGATCCACAGCTTGCGGCCGTTGAGCACGTAGCGGTCGCCCTGCTTGACGGCCTTCGTCGCGAGCGCGAACGCGTCGCTGCCGCTGCCCGCCTCGGAGAGCGCGTAGGAGCCCACCCACTCGCCCACGAGCTTGGGGCAGTACTTCTTCTTCTGGTCTTCGTTCGCCCAGCGGAGCACCGCGTTGGTGACCAGGGTGTTCTGCACGTCGACGAGCACCGACACGCTCGGGTCGACGAGCGCGAAGGCCTCGACAGCGAGCGCCGCCGTGAAGAACGACGCGCCGGCGCCGCCGTACTCCGCGGGCACCTCGACGCCCATCACGCCGAGTTCGAAGAGCTCGGGCAGGAGCGAGGGCTCCATCGCGGCCTCCTCGTCCATGCGCGCCACGTGGGGCCCCACCCGGTCGCGGGCGAAGCGCGCCACCTGGTCGAAGAACATGCGTTCGTCGCTCGAGAGATGCGTGAGTGCGTGCGTCATGAGATCCCGTTGATCCTCCGTGCGCCTGTAAAGGCGCGCGAACACTGCCCGTGAAGACCCCGCACGGTCAACGGTGATACCGTCGCGCACAATGAAGCTCCGCACCCTCTGCGCATCCCTCGCGATCCTTGCGTCGTGCTCGTCGGGAACGTCTTCCCCCTCGCCCGACGCCGCGTCCGTCGACGCCCCCGCGGTCACCGATGCCGCCGCCGACACGTCGTCGCCCGAGGCTTCGACGCCCGATGTTTCCGCGCCCGACGTGCCCGCCGCCGTCGCCATGATGGTCGCCGCGCGGCCGTATCAGACGCACATCCCTTCGACCTATGACGGCGCGCGCGCGCTGCCGCTCGTGGTGCTGCTCCACGGCTACGGCGCCTCGGGGGCGGTGCAGGCGGCCTACCTCGGGTTCACGGGCCTCTCCGAGTCGCGGAACTTTCTCCTCGCGTACCCCGACGGCACGCTCAACTCCCAGAGCCAGCGCTTCTGGAACGCCACCAACGCGTGCTGCGACTTCGCGCGCCAGGGCATCGACGACGTGGCCTACGTCACCGCGATCATCGACGACATGTCCGCGCGCTACCGCGTCGACGCGCGACGGATCTTCATCGTGGGGCACTCGAACGGCGGCTTCATGGCGCACCGCATGGCCTGCGATCGGTCCGACCGCGTCGCGGCCATCGTGAGCCTCGCGGGCGCGCAGTGGGCCGACACCGCGCGCTGCGTGCCCACCGAGCCCGTGTCCGTGCTCCAGGTCCACGGCGTCGCCGACGACACGATCCGTTACGCGGGCGGGAGCACCGTGGGCACGGGCACGACGATGTACCCCTCGGCGAGAGACACCGTCGCGGCGTGGGGTCGGCTCAACCGCTGCGGCGACTTCGCCGACACGGGGATGACCTTCGACTACGTGACCACGGCGCCCGGCAACGAGACCCGCGTGGGACGCCACGGGGCCTGCATGGGCGGCGCGGCGGAGCTCTGGTCGATGGACGCGACGGGGCACATCCCGGCCTTCGCGCCCGCGTGGGGCGAGGCCGTGATCGACTGGCTCGAGGCGCACCCCAAGCCCGCGCGCTGACCACTTCGCGCGCTGGAACATCGCGGCGCATCTGCTACACCGCGACGCCTTCAACGAGGAGAGGCGTCGAGTCATGAAGCGAAAGCTCGCATCGGTGCAGCGCGTCCTCGCGGTGGTCCCCATCGTCGGGGCCGACGCGATCGAGGCCGTGAAGATCAACGGGTGGCAGTGCGTGGTGAAGAAGGGCAGCTTCGCCGTGGGCGACCGCGGCGTGTTCTTCGAGATCGACGCGGTGCCGCCCGACGCGCCCGTGTACCGCTTTCTCTGGACGCCGAAGGCCGCGCAGCCCGTCGAGGGCGCGCGCCCGACGACCTTTCGCATCCGAACGATGACGCTCCGAGGGTGCCTCTCGCAGGGGCTCTTTCTGCCGCTCGCGGAGGCGGGCGTCGAGGCCGACACGGCCGACGGCGAAGACGTGAGCGAGCGCCTCGGGGTGACGAAGTATGACCCGCCGATGCCGCAGGGCGCGGGCGAGCTCCGCGCGGCCTTTCCCGCGCGCGTGCCCCGCACCGACGAGGAGCGCGTGCAGTCTGCGCCCGCCGTGCTCGAGGAGCTCCGCGGTCACCCCTACGTGATCACCCTCAAGTGCGACGGCACGAGCTCGACCTTTCTCATCGACCCCGACGACGAGAGCCTCCACGCCTGCGGTCGCAACTGGTCGATCCGCGAGGGAGACAACGTCTACTGGGCCATCGCGCGGCGCTACGACCTCGACGCGAAGCTCCGCGCCAGGGGCGGCCGCTACGCCATCCAGGGCGAGATCTGCGGCCCCGGGATCCAGAAGAACCCGCTCGGGCTCAAGGGCCCGCAGCTCTTCGTCTTCAGCGCCTACGACCTCGTCGAGGCGCGCTTTCTCGACGACGCCGCGATGCGCGCGCTCGCCGCGGAGATGGGCCTCGACGCCGTCCCCGTGGTCGAGTCGGGGGAGCGCTTCTCGCACGACCTCGCGTCGCTCCTCGCGCTCGCCGAGGGGGTCTACCCCGGCACGAAGAACCAGCGCGAGGGCGTGGTGATCCGCGCGCGCGACGAGCGCTTCAGCCCCACCCTCAACGGCCGTCTGTCGTTCAAGGCCATCTCGAACAAGTACCTCCTCGGCGAGCGCGACTGACCGATCGGTCGGCGCCTTCGCGCTCTCCGCCCTGTGAGCGAATCGCTTCCCCCCGCGGGGCCAGACGGAGATAACGTCCCGCGCGATGAGCAGCGACCCCCCCGACGCAGACGCCCTCACCCGCGCCGAGGCGCGGGCGGCGAGGCTGGCTGCGAGGCTCGAGGTGCTCAACGCGGCGTCGAGCGCCTTCGCCGAGGCCAGCGTCGACTACGAGCGCCTCCTCGATCTCGTCGCGCGGAGGACCTCGGAGGTCATGCACGGCCCCTGCGTGGTGCGCCTCGTCTCGGACGACGGGGCGTGGCTCCCGCTGGCCGCCATGCACGCCGACGACGCGGAGTTTCACAGCGCCGCCCTCGCCGCCGAGGAGCGCTCGCCCCAGCGCGCCGACGAGGGCTTCTGCGGCGCGATCATCCGGCAGGGCGAGGCGCTCCTCGCGCCCGAGATCACGCCCGAGGCGCGCCTCGCGCAGACCAAGTCCGAGCACCGATCGCTCTTCGAACGCTTTCCGTTCTACAGCGTGGTGGGCGCGCCGCTGAGGGCCCACGGCAAGGTCATCGGGGTGATGATGCTCGCGCGGCACGTCCCCGGCCGCCCCTTCGACGCCGACGACGCCACCGTCGTGCAGGACCTCGCCGACCGCGCCGCGCTCGCCATCGCCAGCGCGCGGCTCATCGAAGACCTCCGCCGCGCCAGGCTCATCGAGGAGCGCCTCCTCCACGCGCAGAAGATGGAGGCCATCGGCCGCCTCGCGGGCGCCGTCGCCCACGACTTCAACAACATCATGTCCGTGATCGTCGGCTACGCGGCCCTCATGCGCGCCGACCTCCCCGCGGGTGATCCGCTCTCCGAAGGGCTCGCAGAGATCTCTCGCGCCGCCTCGCGGGCCACGCGCCTCTCGCGCCAGCTCCTCACGTTCAGCCACCGCCACGGCTCGCGCGTGGGCGCCCTCGACCTCAACGCCGTCATCCGCGACGTCGAGCGCCTCCTCCTGCGGCTCCTCGGCGAGGACGTCGAGCTCACCACGCGCCTCGCGCCGGGCCTCGCGCTCGTGCGCGGCGACGCGGGCCAGGCCGAGCAGGTGCTCATGAACCTCGCCATCAACGCCCGCGACGCGATGCCCGACGGCGGGCGGCTCCTCATCGAGACCCGCACGTCGGCCCCCGCGACGGACCGATCGGTCGGCGCCTCCGTGGAGCTCACCGTCACCGACACCGGCCACGGCATGGACGCCGACACCCGCGCCCGCGTCTTCGAACCCTTCTTCACCACGAAGAGCCCCGGGCACGGCACGGGCCTCGGCCTCGCGACGGTGTACGGCATCGTCACGGGCTGGGGCGGAGAGGTCACCGTCGAGAGCCAGCCCGGCCGCGGCGCGACCTTCCGCATCGTGCTCCCGTGCTCCGACGAGGCCGCGAAGCCGCCGTCGGAGCACCCGCGGCCCCTCGACGCGTCGGTCCGCGGCGGCGACGAGACCGTGCTCCTCACCGAGGACGACGACGCCGTGCGCGAGCTCGCCCGCTCGATCCTCGCGCGCGTCGGATACCGCGTGCTCGCCGCGCGCAACGCGGGCGAGGCCCTCCTCGTGGCCGAGCACCACGCGGGGCCCATCGACCTGCTGCTCACCGACGTGGTGATGCCGTACCTCAGCGGCCCCGACCTCGCCGCGCGCCTCGCGCCGACGCGGCCCGACATGCGCGTGGTCTACATGTCGGGCTACACCGCGGGCCAGATGCGTCAGCGCGACAGCATCACGCCCGGCACCACGCTCATCGAGAAGCCCTTCTCCGTCGACGACCTCGTCCGCGCGGTGCGCGTCGCCCTCGACGCGCCGCGGCCGGGCTGAGCCGCGTCGACCGATCGGTCAGCGGCCGTCGACGCCGAGGCGCTTGAGCTTCTCGATGAGCGTCGTGCGGGTGATGCCGAGCCGCCGCGCGGCCTCGGACTGGTTGCCCTTCGCCGCGCGCATCGCGTCGACGAGGAGCGCGCGCTCGTAGGCGTCGAGCTGGTCGCGCAGCGTGCCCGTCGCAGCGGTGGGCGCGGGCGCGTCGAGGTCGAGCGAGGCCATCGCGTCGAGGTCGAGGGTGCCGCCCTCGGAGAGCGCCACGATGCGGGCCACGGCGTTCTCGAGCTCGCGCACGTTGCCGGGCCACGGGCGCGCCGCGAGGGCGGCCACGAGCGCGGGCGTGAAGCGCACGGCGTCGAGGCCGAAGCGCGCGCGGTACCGCTCGGTGAAGGCCGCGACGAGGAGGGGGACGTCGTCGAGGCGCTCGCGCAGCGGAGGCACGCGCAGCTCGACGACCGAGAGGCGGTAGTAGAGGTCCTGACGGAAGCGCCCCGCGGCGACGTCGGCGGCGAGGTCGCGGTGCGTCGAGGCCACGACGCGCACGTCGACCTTCGAAACGCGCCCCGCGCCCACGGGCTGGATCTCGCCCTCCTGAAGCGCGCGCAGGAGCCTCGCCTGCACCGCGAGGGGGAGCTCGCCGACCTCGTCGAGCACGAGGGTCCCGCCGTCGGCCTGCGAGAACCACCCCTGGTGCGAGGTTGCTGCGCCCGTGAAGGCCCCCTTCGCGTGGCCGAAGAGCTCCGACTCCGCGAGCTCCGTCGGGATGGCCGCGCAGTTGACCCGCACGCAGGGCCGCTCGCGACGCTCCGAGGCCGCGTGGATCATCGTCGCGATGAGCTCCTTGCCCGTCCCCGTCTCGCCGCGAAGGAGAATGGGAACCTCGCGCCGCGCCACGCGGAGCGCCGCGTCGACGAGACCCTTCCACCGCGGGCTCTCGCCGACGACGGTGCGCCCCACCGCCCGCGCCGCGGCGCTCCGGCGCGCGTCCCTTCGAAGCGACGAGGCCTCGACGGCGCGCCCCACCACGAGGCGGAGCTCGTCGAGGCCGAAGGGCTTGGTGAGGTAGTCGTAGGCGCCGGCCTTCATCGCCTCGACGGCCACGCGCTCGGAGCCCCGCGCCGTGAGCAGGATCACCGGCAGCGAGGGGTCGCTCTTCTTCGCCGCGCGCACGAGGTCGAGGCCGCTCATGGCGCCCATGACGAGGTCGGTGACCACCGCGTCGGCCTCGTCGAGGCGCGCGAGGGCCTCCTCGGCGGAGCGCGCGCTGACCGTTCGGTAACCCGGCAGGTCGAGGGCCTCTTCGAGCGTGAAGAGCAGCGCGGGCTCGTCGTCACAGAGCAGGATCGTGGGCATCGGAGCTGACCGCCTCGCAGGGGATTCGGAGCGTCGCGACGGTCCCCTCGCCGCGCGCGCTGGTGAAGGTGAGCGAGCCGCCGTGCTGCTCGGCGCCCTGGCGCGCGAGGTGTACCCCGAGGCCCGTCCCGCCCTCGCGGGTCGTGTAGAAGGGCGTCCCGAGCTTCGCGAGCGCGTCGCCGTCGAGGCCCGGTCCCGAGTCGCGCACGACGACGACGGCGTCTGCGCCCTCGCGCGTCCACGAGAGCGCGACGGAGCCGCCCGCGGGGGTGGCCTCGACGGCGTTGAGGCAGAGGTTCAAGACGCAGTCCTTCACGCGCCGCGCGTCGGCCGTGACGGGGAGCGTGGGGCCCTGCGCCGAGAGCGACACACCCTTGCGCGCGGCGTAGGCGTCGAGGGCGCGCGCCACCTCGGAGACGGTGGCGCCGAGGTCCATCGGGGCGCGGTCGAGGGCCGAGAGCGGGCGCGCGAAGGAGAGGTAGTCGTGCACGATGCGCTCGATGCGAGCGACCTCGCCCGCGGCCACTTCGAGGCGCCTGCGCGGACGCGCTTCGGTGGTGGATTCGAGGAGGAGCTCGACGAGTCCGCGCACGGCGGCGAGCGGGTTCTTGATCTCGTGCGCGACCTGCGCGCCGAGCGTCTCGAGCGTGCGGGTGCGGGCGTGGGCCGCTTCGACGAGGGCGTCGCTGGCCTGCGAGAGGTCGCGCTGCGCCGTGGCGTACGCGTCGGAGAGCCCCGCCACGCCGACGCGGAGCAGGAGCGCCGCGTCGAGCGCGCAGACGAGGAGCATCCACCGATGCGCGTTCGGTGACGGCCGCGGAAACGGGACGCCCGACGGGAGCAGCGAGAGGCCCGCGGCGATGAGCGCGAGGAGCGCGAAGAGCGCGTCGCTCTTCTTCGAGCGACCGAAGGCCGCGAAGGCGATGACCGTGGGCGCGAAGAGCATCGGCACGACGGGGCTCGCGATGCCGCCCGTCGCGACGCACGCGAGCGAGATGCCGACGAGCGTGACCACGAGCGACGCGAAGAGCGC
Source organism: Polyangiales bacterium (assembly GCA_046351535.1). GTDB lineage: Bacteria > Myxococcota_A > Polyangia > Polyangiales > CAISKJ01. The sequence goes on along the minus strand of JAXLYG010000025.1, from coordinate 165,115 downwards.
GCGCGCGGTGACGAGCCTCCGACGACCGAGCACGGCCTCGCGCACGAAGAACCCCAGGGCCAGCGGAAACATCACCGCCAGCGCGCCCACCTGCCGCCGCGGCGCGCCCGAGAGCGCGAGCGTCGCCACGGTGTTCACCATCATGGGCGCGACGATCCACGGACGCAGCCGGAGGAACGCGGTCCCCACGGCGCGGAGTCGGGCGTCGCGCGTCGTCGTCTCGTCGCTCACGGTCACGCCGAGGCTCACGCAAGAAGGGCTCCGCGCGCAACCGCTCGCTGCGCCTCGCGAACGCTCCAACGCGTTGTCGTGCGCGCCGTCACCCCCTGTCGGCGCGCGCTGCAACGGTCGACCACGCTCCCCGCGAAACCCCCGTTTTTCAAGCGTGGCGCGCGCGCTGCACCCGGCGACGACCATGAACGTGTATGCGTGGCAGGTGATGGCTCCGGGCGCCCTCGCGCTCGCGATCGTGACGCTCTCGATCGTCGCGGCGGCGCGGCGCGCGGAGGCGCTCGCTCCGGTGGTGCTCGCGCTGGGTCTCTGGCTCTCGGTGACCTTCGAACTCGCGCGAGCAGGCTTCTTTCAACGCTTCGACGCGCTCCCGCCGAGGGTGATGGTGGCGGCCTTCACGGCGCTCCTCGCGGCGCTCCTCTCGTTGCGTAGCGCGGCGGGGCGGCGCTTCGTCGAAGGCGCTCCGCTCGCCGTGATCGCGGGGCTCCAGGTGTTTCGCGTCCCTGTCGAAATGGCGCTCCACGCGCTCTACACCCGCGGCGCCATCCCCGTGCAGATGACCTGGAGCGGCCGCAACGTCGACGTCTTCGTGGGCCTCAGCGCGCCCCTCGTCGCGTACGCGTTTCACCGCGCGTGGATCGGTCGGCGGGCCTTCGCGCTCTGGCACCTCGCCTCGCTCGCGGCGCTCGTGAACATCGTGGCCACGTCGGCGATGTCGTTCCCGGGGCCCATGCGACGCTTTCACGAGGGCGTGTCGGCGGCGGTCGTGGCGACGGCGCCCTTCATCTGGCTCCCTGCCCTGCTCGTGCCCTTCGCGGCGGCGAGCCACATCGTCTCGCTGCGCGCGCTCTGGCGCGACCGTTGACCGATCGGTCAGCCCGACTTCACCACCGGGAGCCGCCGCTGGAGCGACGCGCTCCCCGTCTCGACCGCGAGGGCCTCGATCTCGGCGACGCGCTTCGCCTGAAAGTCGGGGTCCACGGCGTGACGCACGGCGGCGCCCTCCTTCGGGGCGATGCGGCTCATGGCGCGCTCCGTGAGGGCCGTGATCGTGAGGCTCGGGTTCACGCCGAGGTTCGCGGGGATCATCGACCCGTCGCACACATAGAGCCCCGCGTGGCCGAAGACCTCGTTGTTCGCGTCGATCACGCCCGCCGAGGGCGACGCGCCGATGGAGGCTCCGCCGAGGATGTGCGCCGTCGTGGGCGTGTCGAAGAGGGCCTCCATGATCGACGAGCTGGCGCGTCCGCCGACCTTGCCCGCGAAGACCCGCGCGACCTCGTTGGCGAGCGGGATGTACGACGGATTGGGCGCGCCGTCTCCGCGGTCGGTGTCGAGCGCGCGCCGCCAGAGCGAGCGCCACGAGCGCCGCAGGCCGAGCGAGATGGAGTTATCGAGCGTCTGCATCACGAGCAGAAAGGTGCCGCGCTTCGACCAGCCGAAGGGCCAGAGCGAGCGCAGCCAGTCGACGGGGTGACGCGCGATGTTGCCGAGCCAGCGGAGCCAGCGCGGCGCGCCGGGGCCTCCGTCGGTGAGCGGCGTGGTGAGCGGAACGAGCGCGTCGCTGCCCTCGCCGTAGCGCACGACCTCGACGTGGGTGTGCTCGTCGGGGTGCATCGACGAGGTGATCGCGACGCCGCGCGCCCAGGTCTCCGAGGGGTTGTCCGCGGCCACGCCGAGAATGGCCTCGCTGTTGGTTCGAACGAGCCTTCCGACCGCGTCGGACACGTTGGGGAGCGAGCCCCGGTCTTTGCATTCGAGCAGGAGCTTCACGGTGCCGAGCACGCCCGCCGAGAGCACCACCTTCGCGGCCGTGAGCACCTGCGTATCTCGCGCGAACCACGCGCCCGTGCGCTCGTGCGTGACGGCGTAACCACCGCCGGGGAGGGCGCGCACGTCGGTGACCGTTCGAAGGGGCATCACCTCGGCGCCGAGCTTCTCGGCGAAGTACAGGTAGTTGCGGTCGAGGGTGTTCTTCGCGCCGAAGCGGCAGCCGACCATGCACGCGCCGCAGTGGTTGCAGCCGGTACGCTCGGGCCCCGCGCCGTTGAAGTAGGGGTCGGCCACGGTCTCGTTGGGGGCGCCGAGAAAGACCCCCACGGGCGTGTGGATGAAGGTCTCGCCGCGGCCCATCGAGTCGGCGACGTCGCGGAGCGCGCGGTCGGCGGGGCCCTCGTAGTCGCTCTGCGCGACGCCGAGCATGAACTGCGCGACGCGGTAGTGGGGCATGAGCGCGCGCTTCCAGTCGTCGAGCGAGGCCCACTGCGCGGCGTTGAAGAACGCGTCGGGCGGGACATAGAGCGTGTTGGCGTACACGAGCGAGCCGCCGCCGACGCCCGCGCCCGAGAGCACGAACACGTCGGAGAGAAAGCTCAACCGCAGGATCCCGAAGAACTTCACCGCGGGCAGCCAGATGGCCTTGGGGAGGTTCCAGTTGGTCTTCGGAAAGTCGCGGGCCTGCCAGCGCGGACCGCGCTCGAGCACGGTCACCTTGTAGCCCTTCTCCGAGAGCCGCATGGCGGAGACCGAGCCGCCGAAGCCCGATCCGATCACGATCACGTCACGGTCGAAGTCGCTCACGACCCCGGAGTCTCTCACGTCTCCGCGCGCTTGACCGATCGGTCCACGGCGCTTCGTCGCCCCGCTCGTTCCCCTACGCGGCCTTCGCGCGCAGCGCGGCCACGGCCCTGCGCGCGGCGTCGAGGGTCACCTCGCCCGCGGCCGAGAGCGCGTCGGCCACACGATCGACCTCATCGCCCGCGGCGCCCGCCGCGACGGCCACGCTGCGCGCGTGAAGGGCCATGTGGCCGCGCTGAATGCCCTCGGAGGCCAGGGCGCGCAGCGCGGCGAGGTTCGACGCGAGGCCCGCCGCCGCGGCGATGCAGGCGAGGTCCTGCGCGTCTCGCACGCCCGCGATCTGAAGGGCCACGCGCGCCGCGGGGTGAACGCGCAGCGTCCCCCCGACGATGCCGAGCGCGAGGGGGAGCTCGATCTCGCCGACGAGCGATCCGTCGTCGCCCGCGCGCCACGTGGCGAGGGGCTCGTAGCGCCCGTTGCGCGAGGCGAACGCGTGGGCGCCCGCCTCGACGGCGCGCCAGTCGTTGCCCGTGGCCATCACCACCGCGTCGACGCCGTTCATGATCCCCTTGTTGTGCGTCGCCGCGCGGTACGGGTCTCGCTCGGCGAAGCGCGACGCGCGCACCACGCCGTCGCGGACCTCTGCGCCCGAGCGCGTCTCCGTCGCGAGCGCGGCCGCCGGCACGCGGCACCGCACGCGGACGCAGCGACGATCCGAGAGGTTCGAGAGGATGCGCAGCCCCACCGCGCCGCCCGTGAGCTCGGCGATCTCAGGCGCGAGGGCCTCGGCCACGCTGTTGACGAGGTTCGCGCCCATCGCGTCGCGCACGTCGACCACGACGTGCACCACGAAGAGCCCGTCGCCGAGGTCGCGCGTCTCGATCGCGCGCGCGCCGCCTCCGCGCGCCACGAGGCCCGGCACCGCGGCGTCGGCCATCGCGCGCAACGCAGCTTCCGCGGCCTCGATGCGCGCCGCGGCGACGGCGGGGTCGCGCACGTCCCAGAGCTGCACCTGCGCGACCATGAGCGGCGCGTCGCTCTCGGCGTCGAAGCCTCCGCCCTCGCGGATCATCCGCGCGGCGTTGCTCATCGCGGCGACGACGGAGGGCTCTTCGACGACCATGGGCACGAGCCTGTCGCGGCCGTTGATCTTCACGTTGAGCCCCACGGCGAAGGGCAGCGCGTAGGTGCCGAGCACGGTCTCGACGGTCTTGTCGGCGGTGCTCGCGTCGAGGCCGCCGCGGTCGACGGCGCGCGCGAGGGCCGCCTGCTCGACGCCCGCGACCTCGGCGACGAGGCGCTGCCGCCGCTCCATGGTCTCCTTGTAGAACCCGGGGATGCGCGACGAGCGGGCCGCGGGGACGACGCCCGACACCGAGCGCGCGCTCGCGCCGTGGCACGCGCCATCGGAGTACGAGGGGCTGTAGCGCCCCGTCTCGCGGGCCCAGTCGAGGTGCGCCCGCACCCAGTCGCAGAGCATCGCCACGTAGCGCCGCACGTCGTCGTCGCGCTCTCCGAACGAGGGGAGCGCGCGCGACCGGGCGACGAGCTCGCGCACGCGCGCGTCGTGGAGGGCGACGGCGCGCGTCACCGCGTCTCGGAGCGAGAGCCCCTCGCGCTGCATGAGCACGAGCACGACGTTGTGGACCTCGCCCTCCATGCGCTCTCGCTCGCACGTGAAGATGTCGTTCGCGAGGCCGACGGCGAGGGCCGACGCGGCGCGCATCGCGGCGAGCTCGGGGTGCGCGCGAAGGGCGTCGGGCAGCGCGACGCCGTCGGTGAGTTCGAAGAGGTCGAACTGGGGGTGCAGCCCGACGGTGATCTCACGGAGGTCGAGGTACGACGCGAAGTCGGGGCGCACGCCCGCGGCGCGGTGCGCGGACTCGAGCGCGAAGCCCGCGAAGAGCGCCTCGAGGCGATCGGAGAAGCGCGCGATCCACGCGGGCGTCGAGAGGGCGCCCATGCGCGCGCCGAGGCTCGCCATCGCGAGGGCGAAGGGGTCGGCGCTGGCGCCCGCGTCGCCCGATCGAAACGCGTCGAGGAGGCCCGCGAGCATGGGCGACAGGTCGAGGGGCGACAGCGCCTCGCAGCGGTCGTCGAGGAGGCAGAAGAGCGCGGTCCAGTCGGCCGCGACCTGGAGGCCCGCGACGCTCGCGCGCGGGAAGGCCCGCGCCGTGAGCCATCCGATGCGCGAGGCGCGGAGCTTCGAAGCGCCGCGCTCGGTGGCCACGATGCCCGTCGTGGCGGCCCACGCGAGCGTCGCTTCATTCACAGCGTGGGCGTGCGCGCTGCACGCGCGCTCGAAGGGGCAGTAGAGCGCAGGGATCTCGACGCGAGCGGGCGCGACGCCGGGCGACGAGGAGGCGGGAGAGGCGAGGCCGTTGTTGGTCATGCGACGCGATAGAGCAACGGTCGTGCTCATGCGTCGACGCACGAAAACAGCTTGTAGAGAGGTGAATCAGAGGAGGGAGGAGGCGCGGCGCTCGTTGCGTCGCAGTCACAGCGTTGCAGCGCTGTTACGGTCGACGCGCACGGGGGATCACCAGGGGAGGCGCTCGCCCATGTGCTGGAACTGCCCGTGCGGGAACTTCTCGCGCGCCACGGTCACGAGGCCCACGACGGTCTTGGCGCCGTCGACGACCTCCATGGGGGCGGCGTCGGAGCCGAGGTCGGTCTTCACCCAGCCGGGGTGCGCCGAGGCGACGGCGATGTTCTTCGACGCGAGGGCCTTCGACTGGATCATCGAGAGCATGTTGAGGCCGGCCTTTGAGGTGGCGTAGCCGGGCGAGAAGAAGCCGCCCATCTGCTCGTAGGCGTTCTCGGCCGTGGTGATCGAGCCGAGCACCGACGACTGGTTGATGACGCGCGCGTCGCTGCTCTTGCTGAGCAGCGGCACGAACGCGTCGGTCACGGCCCACGGCGCCACGAGGTTCACGTCGAGCGTCGTGCGGAAGCGCTCCACGGTGGTGCCCTTCTCGTTCCACTCGAGGGCCACGCCCGCGTTGTTCACGAGCACGTCGAGCTTGCCGAACTTCGAGCCGACCCACGTCACCGCGTGCGCGATGTCGTCTGCGCTCGTCACTTCGAGCTTGAGCGCGAAGGCCGTTCCGCCCGCCGCCGTGATCGCGTCGGCGACGACCTTGCCGCCGGCCTCGTCGCGCGCGCCGACGATCACCGTGTACCCCTGATGGGCGAGCTGCGAAGCGATCTCCTTGCCGAGGCCCTTGTTCGCGCCGGTGACGAGCACGACCTTGCCGTTGTTGCTGATCGACATGCGAAAACTCCTGTGGATGAGACGATGCCGCGAGACCCTCGCGCGGCGATCGAGCGCACACTCATGCGCACCGCAGCGCGCACTGACAAGGGCCTCCGCGTCGTTTGTCTGCGGGCGCGCGGAGGGACCCGACGCCGCGCTCAGTCCGCCGGGACGCAGCGCGTCTTCGCCCACGCGCGCAGCGCCTCGATGCGCTCCGCGGCGGTGACCGAGAGGGGGCGCGTGCGCCGGGCCTCGTCGAGCACGTCGGCGGTGCCGAGCTCGCGCTTCTCCGCGAACGCGCGGTAGAGCCCCGAGACCACGGCCTGCTCGATCTCGGCGCCCGAGAAGCCCTCGCACGCCGTCGCGATGGCCGCGAGGTCGAAGCCCGCGGGGTCGCGCTTTCGTCGCTTGAGGTGGATCGACGCGATCTGCGCGCGCGCCTCGGCGTCGGGGAGGTCGACGAAGAAGATCTCGTCGAAGCGCCCCTTGCGCATGAGCTCCGGCGGGAGCGCCGAGATGTCGTTCGCGGTGCCCACGACGAACACGGGCTCGCGGTGATCTTGCAGCCACGTGAGGAGCGCGCCGAACATCCGTGACGAGACGCCGCCGTCGTTGCCGCCCTGCGCGCCGAAGGCCTTCTCGATCTCGTCGATCCAGAGCACGCAGGGCGCCATCGCGGTCGCGACCGAGAGCGCCTGACGGAGCTGACGCTCGGTCTCGCCGATGTACTTGTCGTAGAGCGCGCCCACGTCGAGGCGCAGGAGCGGCAGCGACCAGAGCTGCGCGGTGGCCCGTGCGGCGAGGCTCTTTCCGCAGCCCTGCACGCCGAGGAGGAGGAGGCCGCGCGGGGCGTCGAGGCCGAAGGCGCGGGCCTCGGGCGCGAGCGCGCTCTTTCGGAGCGTGAGCCAGCGCGAGAGGTTCTCCATGCCGCCGACGGGCGCCCCCTCGTCGGTGCCGATGAACTCCACGACGCCCGTCTCTTGAAGCCTCTCGCGCTTCTCTCGCACGACCTTGTCGAGGTCTTCGCGCGTGAGCCGGTCGTCGTCGAGGAGGCAGCGCGAGACGAGCCGACGCGCCTCGAGGCGCGTGAGTCCGCGGAGGTGATCGACGAAGCGCGCGGCGTCCTCGTCGCTCACGTCGACGGTGATAGGGCGGAGCTTTCGAAGGGCCTCGAGCGACTCGGCCACGAGCGCGCGGAGCTCGTCGGCGCCGGGCAATCCCAGCTCACACGGAACGGTCACGGGCGCGAGCTCGGTGGGCAGTTCGAAGCCCTCGGGGTCGATGAGGAACACCGTCGCGAGGCGCCCCGCGGACTCCTCGGCCACCTGACGCAGCAGCCTCGCGGCGATGGCGTCTTGCAGGAACCTCCCGGCGCCGAGGAGCACCGTGAGCGCCGTGGGCTTCTCGGCGCGGAGGTGGTTGAGCGCGCCCACCACGGCGCCCGTGCGATCGATGGGCTTGCGACCGGGAGGGTCGAGCGAGGTCATGCCGTCGGCGACGTTCCACGCGAGGAGCGGGAGGCCGAGGGCGCGCGCGACGCGGCGGATCACGTCGAGCGCGAAGGCCTCGTCGGCGGTCTCGATGCGGACGACGGGGTGGCGGGTTCGCACGAGCAGGGTGACGTCTTCGACCACGTCGCGCGTCGTGCGAGGAGGCGGCGCGTTGCTCATCGGGCGCGGAGGGTAACACCGCCTCCACGCCCGGGATCGTCGCTACTGCGTGATGCCGGTCGTGGAGAGCGAGCCCGAGATGGTGCAGAGCCCCGCGCCCTGGTTGAGCGGCAGGGAGACGCCGTTGAACGTGATGTTCATGCGGCCCGCGGCGACGTCGTAGTCGGTCACGGTGATGGTCCCGCTGACGCCGGAGCCCGTGTTGATGAAGGTCGTTCCGCCGACGCTGACCTGGATGTTCTGCTGGCAGCGACGGCCGATGGTGCACACGTTCACGGTCTGCCCCGGGGTCACGGACCCGAGCTTCACGAAGACGCGGTGCAGCGTCGCGCCCTGGAGCACGATCACGTTCACGCCGTCGCCGCCCGTGTTCACGCGCTGGAGCCCGTGCGCGAGGTCGAGCGCGGCGCACCCGCCGCCGAGCACGAGCGAGTGCGCGATGGGACCCGTCGGGGCCACCACCGCGGGCGCGGGCGCGGCCACCGGGGCCATCACCGCGGGCGTGGGCGCGGGCGGCGGCCTCGGCGGCGCGGTGAGCTCGGCGATCACGGAGATGATCACGCCGATGGGGGTGACGATTCCGCCTGTGTAGAAGAGCTTTCGCGCAAAGCCCGCGGTCGACGAGAGGAGCTCGTCGCGAGACTTGTTGAGGATCAGCAGCGAGGTCCAGTTGGGCGAGCCGATGGAGCCGTCTTCCTGGAGCTTGCCGTTGATGAAGAGCGGCCCCTTGGGCTCGAGGAACTCCTCGGACACGAAGAAGTTCGCCGTCACGGGCACGTCGATCATGCGCCCGATGGCGTTGCGCACCTGCACGTTCGGCGGGATCGAGAACGTGGGGGTCACCTCGAGCGGCTTCTGCGTCATCGAGGCGATGAGACCGCGGCTGAACTTCTTCCGCTCGAAGGGCTTCTGCGAGCAGAACTCGCCGCCGCGCTTCGCGTCGATCGAGACCACCGCGTGCCCGCTGCCGTCGTTCACCGCGAAGGGAACGGCCTGCGCGTCTTCGACGACGGTGTACTTGTTCTCGACGCCGTCGGCGGCCCACTCGGCCTCGAGCTTCATCTTGAAGTACACGCAGGGCGCGCCGCTCACGGGCGAGGTGAGCACCTGCTGCGTCTGGATCTGCCCCTGCGTCGAGATCGCCCCCTTGGGGCTCGCGAGCGCGCGGCCCTGCGAGGCCACCTGGCCTGTCTGGACGTGCGGCGTGTCCCCGAGTCGGCCCGCGCGGAGCTTCTGCACGAGGCTCCCGAGGAGGGCCATCACGCCCACCACGATCAAGATCAATCCGAGTGCTGCCATTCTCCTCTTCGCTTTCGCATTGCCCGAGCGTCGCCGGGCGGTGGTGCTCGCAACACCTGCGCAACACCATTCGAAGCGGCCGCGGGTCAACTTCCGCGCATCCCCCGCAGCGCGCCGGAGGGCGCGTGTTAGCGTCGCGGCGACGTGATCGAAGCCTTCGCGCTCGCCGCTTCGTCCGCGCTGCCCGCGCTGCTCCGCGGCGCCCTTCGGCGCGCGCCGCCCTCGTGGCCGTGGATCGTCTCGGCCCCGCTTCTCTACGCGCTGATCGCGCTCGCGGGCTTCGCGCTCCGTCGCGCGGGCGTGACCACGGCGCTCTACCCCGGCGGCAACGACGACCGCGGGTTCATGACCCTCGCGGCGCTCGCGGTCCACGGCTTCGGCGTCGCGCTCCCCGCGCTCGGACTCGCGCTGGGCGCGTGGCACCTCCGCGCGGGGTCGCGTCGGCTCGGCGCGGTGATCTTCGCGCTCTCGCTCGCGTCGCTCGGGGCCGCGCTCTACGCGCTCGCGATCGAGCCCGCGACGCTCGTCGTCCGCGAGGAGCGCGTTCACGCGGCGCGCGCGCCGGCGGGCGGCGTCATCATCCTCCACGTCTCCGACCTCCAGACCGACGGACCGTGTCGTCGCGAGCGGCTCGCCGTCGAAGCGGCGTCGAGGGAGCTCCCCGACTTCGTGATCTTCACGGGCGACCTCACGAACGGGCTCGGCCCCGACGACGACGCCGAGGCCCGCGCGCTCGCGGCGAACACCTTTCTGCGAGGCCTCCGCGCGAGGTACGCCGTGCTCGCGGTCTACGGCGACTGGGACGCCTGGGGCCCCACGTGGCCCGCGTGGGAGCGGCGCATCCTCGAAGGCACCAACGCCGTGATGCTCTACAACCGCGCCCTCACGTACGACCTCCCCGGCGGGCGCGTCGTGATCTGGGGCGCCGGCGGTGGAGGCCCCACGCCGACCACCATCGTGCGCGACATGCGAGACTTCGACGGGCTTCGGATCCTCGCGGGGCACCACCCCGACGTGCTCGCCGACGGGCTCACAGAGGGCGGCGCCGACCTCGTGCTCGCGGGGCACACGCACGGCGGACAGGTCGTGCTGCCCTTCTTCGGCGCGCTCGTGACCCACTCCGAGCGAGGCTTCGTAGGCGGGCGATACGCGGTGAAGGGCGTCCCCTTCCTCGTGTCGCGGGGCATCGGGATGCGCGGCGGGGCGGCGCCCAGGGTGCGATTCCGCTGCCCGCCCGAGATCACCTGGGTGCGCGTCTCGCGCTGAGCTTCGGAGGCCGATGAGGGGGGCCCTTGCCGTCGCGAAGCCTCGCCCTATACATTCTTGGACGTATGAGAAAGAACTCCTGGCTCATGGCGGTCGTGGTGGCGGTCGCGGGCTGCGGCGAGGCCGCGGGCGCGCGCCCGACGGGCTATCAGGGCGTGCTCGAGTTCGAAGAGCGCGACCTGGCCTTCGAAGTGGGCGGACGGGTGAAGACCCTCGCCGTTCACCGCGGACAGACGCTCGCGGTCGGGGCCGCGGTGGCGACGCTCGACGACACGATGGCGAGGCCCGGGCGCGAGGCCAGGGCCGCGGAGCTCGAAGGCGCGAGGGCGAGGCTGTCGCTCTTGCGCGCGGGCGCGAGGCCCTCGGATCTCCGCTCGCTCCAGGCGCAGATCACGGGCGCGCGGGCCACGGAGAACATGCTCAACCGGAACCTCCAGCGCGCGCGGTCGCTCGCGGCGAGCGGGTCGGCGCCGGGCTCCGCGGCCGACGACCTCGAAGGTCAGTACGACCGCGCGAGGGCCGAGCGCGCGTCGCTCGAAGAGCGCCTTCAGACCATGCGCCTGGGCGCGAGGCCGCAGGAGATCTCGACGGCGCGCGCGCAGATCGAGGCGGCGACGCAGGCCGTGGCGCTCGAAGATCAGCGCCTCGCGCGCTTCACGCTCCGCGCGACGGCGGAGGGCTCGGTGATCGACGTCGCGGTCGAGGAGGGCGACGTGGTGGCGCCCGGCGCGACGATCGCCGTGGTGGCCGACACGGGTCATCCGTACGTCGACGTGTTCGTTCCGCAGGGGCGCATCGACGGGGTGCGCGTCGACGCGAGGGCCTCGGTGCGCGTCGATTCGACGAGAGAGACCTTCACGGGGCGCGTCGAGGACGTCGGGCGACAGACCGAGTTCACGCCGCGCTACCTCTTCAGCGAGCAGGAGCGGCCGAACCTCGTGGTGCGCGTGCGGGTGCGCGTCGACGACCCGCAGCGGAGGCTCCACGCGGGCGTTCCTGCCTTCGTGTCGATCGAGGGGACGAGGCCGTGAGCGGCGACGCGGTGATCGTGGCCGAGCACCTCGCGCGGAGCTTCGGGTCGCTCGTGGCCGTGCGCGACGTGAGCTTTCGGGTGGAGCGCGGGGAGATCTTCGGCGTGCTCGGACCCAACGGCGCGGGCAAGAGCACCACGATCCGAATGCTCTGCGGCATCCTCGATCCGTCGGGCGGAAAAGGGTCGGTGGTGGGCTACGACATCAAGCGCGACCCCGAGGAGATCAAGGCCCGCATCGGGTACATGACGCAGCGGTTCTCGCTCTACGAAGACCTCTCGGTGCGAGAGAACATGGACTTCTACGCGGGGATCTACGGCCTCGCGCGGTCGCGTCGGGCGCGGCGCATCGACGAGGTGCTCGAGCGCACGGGGCTCCGAGACCGCGCGCGGCAGATCGCCGGGACGCTCTCGGGGGGGTGGAAGCAGCGCGTGGCCCTCGCGTGCGCGACGCTGCACGAGCCGCCGCTGCTCTTTCTCGACGAGCCCACCGCGGGCGTCGACCCCGTGAGCCGCAGAGACTTCTGGGAGCAGATCCACCGCATCTCGGCGTCGGGGACCACGGTGCTCGTCACGACGCACTACATGGACGAGGCCGAGCGCTGCCACCGCCTCTCGTTCATCTTCCGCGGCACGGTGCTCGACGTGGGGACCCCCGAGGAGATCGTCGCGCGGCGCGGCCTCGAGGTGTGCGAGCTCACCGTCGACAAGGCCACGCGCGCGGCGGAGCTGCTGCGCGAGAACCCCGCCGTCGACGAGGTGGCCCACTACGGGCACGTGCTCCGCGTGGCGGTGCGCGGCGCAGACCCGACGGAGGTCGCGCGGCAGGTGCTCGGCGCCGCGGGGCTCGCGATCGAGCGCTGCGAGCGCGCGCGGGCCACGGTCGAAGACGCCTTCGTCTCGATGGTGCGCGAAGACTCGAGGGCCGCATGAAGCTCGGACGACTGCTCTCCGTCGCGCGCAAGGAGCTCCTCCAGCTCCGGCGCGACAAGCCCACGCTCGCGATGATGGCCGTGCTGCCGGTGCTGCAGCTCATGCTCTTCGGCTACGCGATCAACACCGACGTGCGCCACACGCCCACGGCGGTCTTCGACCAGGACCACAGCGCGCGCTCGCGGGCCTTCGTGCAGGCGATGGTGAGCACGGGCTTCTACGACATCGCGGGCGATGTGCGCGACTACGACGAGCTCTCGCGCGCGATCCGCGGCGGGAGGGCGCGCGTGGGGGTGGTCTTTCCCGCGGGCTTCTCGTCGGACATCGCGCGCGGGCACACGGCGCACGTGCAGCTCGTGGTCGACGGCTCCGACCCGCAGACCGTCGCGAGCGCCACGGGCACCGCGAGCTCCCTCGCCCTCGCGTGGGGCTCTCGCATCGCCGTCGAGCGCGTGGAGCGTCAGGGGATGCGCGTCCCCTCGCCCGCGATCGAGCTCGAGCCCCTCACCTGGTACAACCCCGACCTGCGCACGGCGACCTTCATCGTGCCGGGCCTCGTGGGGGTGATCCTCACGATGACCATGGTGATGCTCACCGCGATGGCCATCACCCGAGAGCGAGAGCGCGGCACCCTCGAGCAGCTCATCGTGTCCCCGGTCCGCCCCGTGGAGCTCGTCGCCGGAAAGATCGTCCCCTACGTGCTCATCGGGTACGTGCAGATGTCGCTCGTGCTCTTCGTCGGCCACGCGGTGTTCAGCGTGCCCATCGTGGGCTCCATCGCGCTGCTCTACGCCCTCGCGGCGCTCTTCATCGCCGCCAACCTCGCCCTCGGCCTCACCTTCTCGACCATCGCGCAGACGCAGCAGCAGGCCATGCAGATGAGCTTCTTCTTCATGCTCCCGAACATCCTGCTGTCGGGCTTCATGTTCCCCTGGGAGTCGATGCCGAAGCCCGTGCAGTACATCTCTCAGGCCCTGCCGCTCACGCACTTTCTCCGCATCGTGCGCGGCGTGACGCTCAAGGGCGCGACGTGGCCCGAGCTGCGCGTCGAGGTGCTCTGGCTCGCGGGCATCCTCGTGTGGTTCACCGCGGTGGCGTCGGCGCGCTTCCGCAAGAAGCTCGGGTGACGCCGTGGCACGACCTCGCAGCGACATCCAGCCACGCATCCTCAGCGCCGCCGCGGCGCGCTTTCTCCACGACGGCGTCGACGGCGCGTCGCTGCGGCAGATCGCGCAAGACGCGGGCACCAGCGTGGGGATGGTCTCGTACTACTTCGCCACCAAGGACGACCTCTTCATCGCCGTCGTCGAGGACAAGTACAAGAAGCTCCTCGGCGACATCACCGACGCCCTCGCGCCCGACGCGCCCTTCGAAGAGCAGGTGCTGCGGCTCTGCACGCGCATCGCCGCCCTCGACGACGACGAGTTCCGCGTGCTCCGCGTGGTGCTGCGCGAGGCGCTCGTCGCGTCGCCTCGAATGCCCATCCTCCTCGCGCGCTTCTCCACGGGGCACGTCCCCGTGGTGCTCGGCGCCATCGCGCGGGCGATGGCAAACGGCGAGATCAGGGCCGACGTCCACCCCGCGGCCGTGATGCTCGGGCTCTTCGGCACCGTGATGGCCTCGCAGCTCTTCCTCCGCCTCGCTGCGCCCGCGATCCCCGCGCTCGGGGTGCTGCCCACGCGCGCCGAGCTGGCCCACGCGCTGCGCGACGCGCTGCTCCACGGCATCGGCGCCCCGCCCGCAGTGAAGGGCGAGGCGCGCGATGCGGAGTTTGCTGAGAAGAAGAAGCGCGGGTGACGGGGCGGGGGCGCGGGCGGTGAGCGCGAGGCGCGTCGCTACTTGGTGATCGCTTCGAGGACGCCGCTCGCGAGGCCGACGCCCATGTTGAGCGCCTGACCGAAGGCGTCGGCGCCCGCGGCGGGCTGCGCGGCGCCGGGGTTCCAGTCGTTGTCGACGGCGCCGTCGTCGTCGGGCGTGTCGCCGTTGATCGGCGGGACCTCGACGGTCACGGGGCGACGGCGGTCGTTGCGCGCCACCGCGGTGTCGTCGGTCGCGATGGCCGCGGTGCCGGTGCCGCCGATCTCGAACTCGCCGCGCTGGTCGCCGCGCACGGCCACGAGGTGCTGATCGCTCACGCGGCTCTGGCGGTACTGCGCCTGGACGTAGCGCGTCACCTCGTCGAACGAGATGGATCCGTCGGGTCCGCGGCGAACGCCGCCGTCGACCGCGCGGCGGAAGTGGTAGGCGAGCCACCCGCCGGAGTTCACCTCGGAGGCCACCGAAGACTCCTCGCTGGCGCGCGACGAGAAGAGCCCCGCGCGCTCGGCGTGGCCCTGCACGACGCTCGCGAAGCCGCCCGCGTTGCAGCTGTCGAGCACCACGAGCGAGCGGCCGTGCACGCTGTCGAGGAGGCGCGAGAGGTCACGGCGGGTCATGTCGCGCCCGCGGAGATCGACCTCGTCGGCGTTGCCGTGGCCGTCGAAGAAGAACACGAACATGTCGCGCGGACCGACGCGAGGCGCGAGGGTCGCGAAGGCCTGGCGCACGCCGTCGAAGGTGGCCCGCTCGTCGGTGAGCACCACGGCGTTGCGGCGCTCCATCCAGCCCGCGTGTTCGAAGGACTGCGCGAGGTGCTGCGCGTCGGCGGCGGTGTTGGGGAGGTCCTCGTTCTCGCCGCGGTAGTGCGTGATGCCCACGAAGATGCCGTAGGTCGTGCCGCCCGACGCGTTCGCCGCGCTCGCGGGGTACGCAGGGATCACCGCGGGCAGCGCGGCCGGCGCGTCGGCGCTCTCGTCGGCGCTGTCGTCGGCGCTGTCGTCCTCGGCGCCGTCGTCGCCGTCGTCGGAGTTCTCGTCGGCGCCGTCATCCGCGGCCGCGGCGCCGCCGTGACCGATGGAGAGGTCGGCGTGGTAGTCGCCCATCTCGCCCTCGGCGTAGCTCGTCACGGTGAAGGTGTACCGGCCCGAGGCGGGCGCCACGAAGCGCAGGCGCGCGTCGGTGCCGTGGCCCGCGCCGTCGTCGTCCTGCCAGGTCTGTCCGCCGGGGCCCTCGACGCGGACGAGCGGATCGAAGTCGCTCGACGCGACGGAGAAGGTCACCACGTCGCCGCGCGAGAGGTTCATCGCGCGAGCGTGCGTGTAGCGCCCGGAGTCGTCGGTGTCGCCCTCACCGAGAGACCCGTCTTCGCGCATGTTGGCAGCGCCGTGCGCAGCGGCGGCGGCTGCGGCGGGAGAGACGTGCGGGCGGTGATTGCGGTGGCGGCGGTGCTGCGCCTCGGCGGCGCCAGCGAAGGTGAGCGAGAGCGCGAACGCGACGACCGTGAGGGTGCTGCGATGTGCCATGTGCGGACCTCCGAAGTGGCGATGCCAGGAGGTCCCGATGAGCACCCCGCGTGCCTCGACCGTGGCGAGCACGAAATGCCTATGCGCAAGCACTTCGGCCGCTCGTCCGTAGACCCCTCCGCGGGGAGCATCAACGGGGCCCTACAGTCGAGGTGTCAACGCGCGATCACGCGCGGGTCGGTTCAGGGGGTGAGCGAGACGGTCCGGTCGAGGGTCGCGCCGCGCGCTTCGAGCCTCGAGCGCGCTTCGGCGAGGGCCGCGCGGACGCGCGCGCGAGCAGGTCCGCCCGGGAGGTCGCGGCGCTCGCACGCCGTCTCGGGGTCGAGCGCTGTGTAGATGCTCTCGTCGAAGGAGGGGTGCTCCTCGCGGAAGTCTTCGAGCGTGAGCGACGCGAGCTCGCAGCGCTTCGAAAGGGCCTTCGCGACGAGGCGCCCCGCGATCTCGTGGGCGTGGCGGAAGGGAACGCCTCGCGCGGCGAGCCAGTCGGCGACCTCCGTGGCCGTGACGTAGCCCGCGCCGAGGGCCGCGCGCATGCGCTCGCGGTTGAAGCGCAGCGCGCCCATCGCGTCGGCCATCACCTCGGCGGAGTCGCGCACCGTGTCGACGGCGTCGAAGACGGGGGTCTTGTCTTCTTGAAGGTCGCGGTTGTAGCCGAGCGGAAGGCCCTTGAGCACCACGAGGAGCGACACGAGGTCGCCGATCACGCGGCCCGACTTGGCGCGCACGACCTCGGCCACGTCGGGGTTCTTCTTCTGCGGCATCATCGAGGAGCCCGTCGCGTGGGCGTCGGCCATCTCGACGAAGCCGAACTCCTGCGTCGACCACCAGACCATCTCCTCGGCGATGCGGGAGAGGTGCACCGACGCGATGGCGAGGGCCGAGAGAAGCTCCAGGAGAAAGTCGCGGTCGGCCGTGGCGTCGACGCTGTTGCGCGTCGGGCGCGCGAAGCCGAGGAGGTCTGACGTGAGCTTGCGATCGAGGGGAAAGGTCGTCGCGCACACGGCCCCCGAGCCGAGGGGGCACTCGTTCATGCGCATGGCGCAGTCGTCGAGGCGCCCGTGGTCGCGGCCGAGCATCTCGACCCACGCGAGGAGGTGGTGCGCGAGGCGGTTGGGCTGCGCCCTCTGGATGTGCGTGTACGCGGGGAGCAGCGTGTCGACCTCGTCGTCGGCGCGGGTCACGAGCGTGAGGGCGAGGCGGTCGAGGCTGCGTCCCACGCGGGCGCAGGCGTCGCGCGCCCAGAGGCGCATGTCGGTGGCGACCTGGTCGTTGCGGCTGCGGCCGGTGTGGAGGCGCGCGCCCACGTCGCCCTCGCGCGCGGTCAGCGACGACTCGACGTTCATGTGGACGTCCTCCCTGGCGACGTCCCAGACGAAGGTGCCCGCGCGGATCTCGGCGCGGATCTGGCCGAGGCCGCGGCGGATCGCCGTGACGTCGGACTCGGTCAGCACGCCGATCGCGGCGAGCATGTCGGCGTGGGCGAGCGAGCCCGCGATGTCCTCCTCGGCGAGCCTCTTGTCGAAGCTCACGCTCTCGAGGAAGCGCGCAGCGCCCGCGTCGAGCTCCTGCTGAAAACGCCCGCCCCATGCGGTCTTTGTGGCCATCGGTGGTGCAACTCCTTCGGGCGCGAGAGGGAAGGGCACCGGCGCCCCCCGCGTCAACGAAGATCGCGAGGGGCGCTACCGAGAGTCCGTGGCTGTGAGGTGTCGAAGGCGGCGGGCCCGGGAGTCGAACCCGGAAGCTATCGTGGGCGATGATCACGCGGGCGAAGACGTCTGCTCCGCCCCACCAGAACCCGTTAATGACGCAACATTGACTGTGTCGTGTGTCTACCGTTTCACCAGCCCGCCGGCGATGCGATCCCCGTGTTGCGCGAGGAAGGGCAACTGTGACCTCGCGCGCGCCGTCGCGCAAGGGCGCGCGCAGAAGCTTTGCGTTGACGCTTTTTGACGGGCTCTGTTAGCGTCCGCGGGCGTGAAGCGGGCCCTGTCGATCCTGGTGCTTGGGGCGTGCGCGACGAGCGCATGCGGCCCCATCGGATACGTGGTGGGAATCAACGGCGCGGCGCAGGCCGTCGAGGAGGCGCGCGCCGTCGACGCGACCCACTACGCCCCCTACGAGTACCACTACGCCGTGGCGAACCTCGACAAGGCCCGCGAGTTCGCCGCCGAGGCCGAGTACCAGAACGCCATGGACATGGCGAGCCTCGCCGAGGAGTACGGCAACCGCGCGCGTGACCTCGCCCGGCGTCGCCACCAGGAGAGCGGACGGTGATCAACGGCCGTCGCCTCGCGGGCCTCTGCGCCGTCGCGCTCCTCGGCTGCACGTCGGCCTCGGCCCTCGAAGGCCGCATCCGGTCGACGCGAGAGCTCCTCCAGCAGGCCGATCGCAACGGGGCGTACGTGTGCGCGCCGCGCGAGCTCGCCCTCGGCCGTTCGAACGCCGAGTTCGCCGATCGTGAGCTCGACGAGGGCCACATCCGCCGCGCCGAAGACCACGCCACGATCGCCGACGAGAACGCGCGCGCGGCCCTGCGGATGTCTCCCGCGGAGCGTTGCGCGCCGCGCGAGGTCGTGGTGCAGGGCCCCGGCGACCGCGACGGCGACGGCTACCTCGACCCCGACGACCAGTGCCCTGACGAGCCCGAGAACTTCAACGGCTACCAGGATCAGGACGGCTGCCCCGACGATCCTGACAGCGACGGCGACGGCATCGCGGACTCGCGCGACGGCTGCCCCCTCGACCCCGAAGACCGCGACAGCTACCTCGACGACGACGGCTGCCCCGAGGCCGACAACGACGCCGACGGCATCGCAGACTCCGTCGACAACTGCCGCAACGAGCCCGAAGACCCCGACGGCTTCAACGACCAGGACGGCTGCCCCGACACCGACAACGATCAAGACACCGTGGTCGACACGACGGACCGCTGCCCCAACGAGGCGGGGCCCGTCGACAACCAGGGCTGCCCGCCGGTGTTCACGCACATCCAGGTGACGCAGCACGGGGTGAGGTTCCACATCGAGTTCGACTTCGACCGCGCGACGCTGCGGCCGACCGCGGCGGTGACGCTCGACGAGGTGGTGACCTTCCTCAACCAGCAGCAGAACAGGGCGCTGCGCTACGAGGTCGGCGGACACACGTCGAGCGAGGGCGGCAGGGCCCACAACCAGCGCCTCTCGGCCGCCCGCGCCGAGACCGTGCGACGCTACCTGATGGATCACGGCATCGACGGCGCGCGCATGACCTCGCGCGGCTACGGTCCGTCGCAGCCCATCGAGTCGAACCGCACGCAGCAGGGCCGCGAAGCCAACCGCCGCGTCGAGCTCAACGAGATCGATCCGTCGGGCGCGCTCATCCACTGAACCGACCGTCGCGGTACCTCACAAGCGACAGAATCATCGGTGACCCGCCTCGCGCCCTTCGGCGCCGCGGGCGAGTCTGTCACGGAGGTGAATGTGAGGTCTTCGCGCGCGTGTGAAACCGTGTAGGATCCCCCGCGCCGGAGACATGGCTGCCCGAAGGTCTGGGCGCCGACCGAACACCGCCAATGACCACGCATCGGAACGCCTCACTCCTCGTCGCGACGCTCGGGTTGATCACCCTGCTCGGACCCGCAACCGCCCACGCGCAGCAGAGTCCTCGCGACCCGCAGGCCAACTCGCTCGTGCGACAGGCCATGCAGGACTATCAGGACCTCGAGATCGATCGCGCCGTGCAGCGGCTCGACATCGCGCTCCGCACCTGCGGCGCGAGCGGATGCTCGAACGGCGTGCTCGCGCGCGTGCACATGTCGATCGGCATCGTGCGCGTCGGCGGTCAGCAGAATCAGTCCGAGGGCGTCGCCGCGATGGCGCGCGCGCTCGAGCTCGACCCCCACGCCGAGCCCGACACGCTCCTCGCCACGCCCGAGATCAACGAGGCCTTCGCGGAGGCGAGGCGCTCCTCGGGCCGCGGTTCGACGGGCAACACCGGGAACACGAGCAACACCACGCAGCCGCGGAACAACCCCCCGGCGGCGAGCGGAGATCTTCTCCACACGCCCGCGCCCGAGCAGATCGAGAACACGCCGCTGCCCGTGTACGTCGAGCCCGCGGGCACCCTCAACGCCGCGCACGTCTACGTGTTCTTCCGCGGCAACGGGATGCGCCAGTACGAGCGCCGCGAGATGCAGCGCATGTCGCCCGGATGGGGCACCGAGATCCCCTGCGTTCAGATCATGCAGCCGGGGATCGACTACTACGTCACCGCCGTCGACGACGGGGGATCGACCCTCGCCTCGACGGGCAGCGAGTCGTCGCCCGTGCACGTGAGCGTGCTCTCGGCGTCGACGCGACGGAGCTTCCCCGCGCCCTCGCTCCCCAACCGCGCGGCGCCTGCGTCGTGCGCGAGCTGTGAAGACTGTCCTCCGGGCATGACGGGCCCCAACTGCTGCGTCCGCGGCGGGAGCTCATCGAGCGGATCGGGCGGCGAGCACGGCCACGGCCAGCTCGGCGACCCGTGCAGTTCGTCGAGCGAGTGCGGCGAGGGCATGCGCTGCGACGGCGGCGCCTGCGCCGTCGACAATGGTGAGTCGAGCGGCGGCGGCGGCGAGGAGCCCGGTCCGTCGACCCCGTCGCGGGCCTTCTCGCGCTTCGCGTTCGACCTCGGCGGCGGCGTCGGCGGCGCCTTTCTCTCGGGCACGCCCTCGTACGCGGAGCAGTTCATCAACGCGACGACGCGGCAGCCCGAGTGCGGCACCTTCACGTGCTACCGCACCATCGATCCGGGCCTCGCGCCGACGTTCTTCCTCAACGCGAACATCCGGTACAACGTCACGCAGCGCGTCGGCATCGCCATCGGGACGCGCTTTCAGTTCGACACCGCGCCGTGGACCGTCGACCCCCCTGGCGGACGCGGTCAGAGCAAGTCGAACCCCCTCGCGAACATCCTCCTCTACGGGCGGCTCTACTACGCCTTCACGCCGGCGGGCTTCGCGCCCACGGGCGTCGTCGCGTCGGCCTTCGTCGGCGGCGGCGCGGGGCAGATCGAGCCCAAGCCCGGCGTCCCCGCGTCGGCGCGCTATCCGAGCGCCCACGTCGTGTCGGGCTACGGCAACATCCACGTCGGCGGGCGCGTCGAGTACGGCCTGCGCAACGGCTTCCACGTCGCGGGCGAGCTGACGCTGCAGTTCATGGTGCCGACCTTCCTCTTCGACGCCGACCTCTCTGCCCTCGTGGGCTTTCACTTCTGACTTGAGCACCGTCGCCGAGCTCTTCGCCGACGCGCGCGCCCGGTGGGCCGATCGCCCTGCCCTGCGCACCCGCACCTCGACGGGATGGATCACCCGCACCTGGGCCGACTGGTTCGACGCCTCTCGCGCCGTCGCCCTCGCCCTCTCGGACCTCGGCGTCCCGCGCGGAGGCCGCGTCGCCCTCCTCGCCCGTCCTCGACGTGAAGCCGCGGAGCTCGCGCTCGCGGCCTCGCTGGCGGGCGCGTCGCTCGTGACGCTCCCGTCGCGTGCGCCCGATGACGTCGTCGAGGGGCTGTTGCGCGCCTCGGGCGCCTCGGTGCTCGTGCTCGATGACCCCGCGGGCCTCTCGCGCCTCTTCACCGCCGCGAAGGGCCCTCGCGCGCTGCGGGAGGGCGCTCGCTCGCTGCGCCGCGTGGTGATGTTCGACGCGCGCGCGCCGCGAGACCCGCGGCGCTTCGAAGACGTCGCGCCCCTCGCCGAGCGATCGCGCGTGATGAAATGGTCGGAGCTCGCCGCCGCGGGTCGACGGCTCCTCGACCGGGCGACGGAGTTCGATCCCGCGTCGGTGTGCGCGCCCGACGACGTGGCCGCGCGCGTCCACACCGCGGGGAGAAGCGGCGCGCCGAGGCTCGTGGAGCTCACGCACGGTCAGCTCGTGGCCTCCGTCGAGGCGCTCGCGGGCGCGATCTCGCTCGGGCCCGACGACGAGCAGCTCGCGGTGATCTCGCTCTCGAGCGTGTTCGGTCTCTCGCAGCTCGTCACGGCCGTTCGATGCGGCGTCTCGACGTCGTTCGCGGACCCCGAGGCCGCGCCCGAGACGCAGATCGCGGAGGTGAACCCGACGCTCCTCGCGGCGCCTCCGTCGTTCTTCGATCGGTTGCGGGACGTGTCGCTCGCGCACCTCCAGTCCGAGGGGCGCGTGCGAAGGGCGCTCGTCGATGAGGCCCTCGCGGTCGGCCAGCGCGTGGCCGCGAAGGCGCGTCGCGCCGAGGAGCTCGGGGTGATCTTGAAGGCCGAGCACCGCGCGGCGCGCGCCCTCGCGCTCGATGCGCTGAGGCACAGGCTCGCGGGCGCGAGGATGCGCTTCGCGCTCTCGACCGGAGCTCCATTGGCGCGCGCGGTGGGCGAGTGGTTCGAAGCGTGCGGGGTGCGCGTGTTCGAGGGCTACGGGCTCGCGGAGGCGGGCGGGCTCACGCACGTCGAGAGGCCCGACGCGTGTCGCGCGGGGACCGTGGGCAGGGCGCTCCCCGGCGTCGAGACGACGATCGAGGGCGGCGAGGTCGTGCTGCGCGGGCCGATGATCCGCGGCGCGCTGCGCACGGGCGACGCGGGCTCCGTCGACGCAGACGGGTACCTCACGATCACCGGCAGGCTCTCGAAGCGCGCGTGATCGGCGTGGGTGTGGCCGCGCCGAAGGGTGGAGGCGCGGAGTTGTTGGAGCGACGAGCGCGCGGTGCGGCGCGCGTCGGTGCGTGTCGTGATGGCGCGGGGCGCGCACGCGCGCGTTTCTTCTTGACCGGGATGTCGTTCGGTGGTTTCTTCCCGCTCCCCGAAGGCGCGTAGCTCAGTGGTAGAGCATCACCTTGACACGGTGGGGGTCGCCGGTTCAATCCCGGCCGCGCCTACTCCTTCGCTCCATACGTTCCGGTTCGTCGCATGCGCGGTGGGCGCATCGAGCGACGTCTCTCCGAGGGTGCCAAACCCGACGGAGAGACGTTCCAAGTTCGTTGCAACGAAACCGTGAGTGGGGTGATCATCGCGGGCGTCGTGCACCGCGCGTCGAGTGGGACGTGCGAAGCGCGGTGATCGAACGCCACACTTCCTGATGGGGACCTGGTCGGTCCCCCAACACCGAGGAGCACCGCTATTCCCCCCAAGGGACCGATGGACAAGGGCGCGCAGCGCCAGCCGCAGATCCGCTTCAACTACCGTATCCGTGTGCCCGAGGTGCGCGTCATCGCCGCCGACGGTACGCAGCTCGGCATCATGTCATCGCAGGAGGCCATCCGCCTCGCGATGGACCAGTCGCTCGACCTCGTCGAAGTCAATCCCAAGGCCGATCCCCCGGTCTGCAAGATCATGGACTTCGGCAAGTTCAAGTACGAGCAGAAGAAGATGCTCAACGAGCAGAAGAAGAAGCAGACGATCGTCGAGATCAAGGAGGTCAAGGTCCGCCCCAAGACCGACGACCACGACATCGAGACGAAGATCAAGCACATCCGTCGCTTCCTCGAAGAGGGCAACAAGGCCAAGATCACCGTGCGCTTCCGCGGACGTGAGATCACCCACCCCGAGAAGGGTGAGGAGGTCCTCCGCGAGATCCTCACGGACCTCGAGGGCTCCATCGTCATCGAGCAGAAGCCCCAGCTCGAAGGCAAGACGATGACGATGCTCATCGCCCCCAAGCCCGGCGCCTTCAAGCGTCCCACGCCCGCGGCGACGCCCGGCGCGCCCGAAGCCGAACACGCCCCGCCGCGGTGACCTCGCGCGCGTCGCGCAGCCTCCTCGCCTCCCCCCTCGCCAACGCGGTTGCGCTCGACGCGATCGCCCTCTTCTCGCTCGCCGCGCTCGAGGCCTTTCCGCCGACGCGCAGCGCGCTCGACGATGACATCTCCGGTAGCGTCCCGGGCCTCGCGCTCGTGGGCGTCTCGTGGCTCACGCTGCGCACGGCGCCCATGATCTCCATCGGGATGCGCCGCGTCGTGGCCCTCTCCGCGGGGGTCCTCACGCTCGTCGTCGGCGTGCTCCACGGCTCGGGGCCCGACGTGCGCGCGCTCATCGAGCTGCGCGCCGGCGCGTGGGCGCAGGCGCCCGTGCGAGAGCTCTGGTGCGCCGCGCTCGTGTCGCTCGCCGCCGCGTGGACGTGGCGCACGAGCCCCGCCGTGCGCGGGTGATCTCAGTCTTCGGGGGCGCTCTTCGCGCGGCCCTGCTTGCGCTCCGAGGTGTGCTTCTTGTCCGAGAGCCTGCGGGCCTTCGCGCCGCGTGAGGGCTTCGTCGGCTTGCGAGGCTTCGGGACCGTGAGCGCCGCGAGGACGAGCGCGCGCAGCTTCTCCATCGCGTCGTCGAGGTTGCGCGACTGATCGCGCGTGGCCTGGCTCGTCACGAGGACCCACCCGTCGGCGTCGATGCGGTTCGACGCGAGCGCGCGGAGGCGGTCTTTCACGGGGTCGGCGAGCGCCGCGCAGCCCGGGAGGTTGAAGCGCAACTCGACCTTCGAAGACACCTTGTTGACGTTCTGACCGCCGGGACCGCTCGCGCGCGCGGCCGTCCAGGTGAAGTCCGAGGGCGCGAGGGTGATCTCTGCGTTGATGACGAGCGGGTCCATGACGGTGACTCGGGCGCGGGGGACGGAGGGAGCGGGAGAGGCGACGTCGCGCTCCCTCAAGCCTCGTGGAGTTCGAGGAAGCGCGCGATGGTGATGCCCGCGAGGCCGTCGCGCAACCCCGACGCGAGCACGCCGACGCCCGCGAGGTAGCGCCAGCCGTCGCCGTCGTGCGCGAAGTCCGAGCACTCCACGAAGCTCACGTCGCGGCCCTTCTGGAACACCTTCGCGTGAAAGAGCACCTTCGCGATGCCGCCGTCGGGCGCCGCGCGGTCGAGGATCGCGAGGCCCATGTACCGATGCGACTCGGCCGCGTGACGCAGCCGCGCGAGGCCGTCGGGCTCGGACGCCGCGCGGTCGGGGTGATCGGGGTGCAGCGTCTTCCAGAGGTACTCGGGGCGCTTCATCGCGAAGGCCGAATACCGCGAGCGCATGAGCGCCTCGGCGTCGGGCGCTTCAGAAACACCGTCGTGGAAGGGCTTGCAGCACACCGCGTAGACGCGATCGCTGCCGCACGGACACTGCGCTGCGCGGCTCATCGCGCGGGAGGATAGCGGCGAGGACCGACCGTTGTCAGCGAGGCGCTTCGGGCATCGAGAAGCCCGCGGGCACGCCGCGCAGGGCCATCGCGGTGACGTCGCGCCAGTACCTTCGTCCCGCGTCGAGGGCGAGGCGCTCGACGGGCGCGAAGGCGCGGAGCCGTCCGCCCGCCTCGAGGTTGAGCGCTCGAAACGCGGGGAAGACGTGCCGCCAGCGCGACCTCGGGTAGCCGAGCTGGTCGGCGTAGGTGTCGCCGATGAGGTAGCGCGAGAGCGCATAGGCGAAGGGGATTCGCTTCTCGGCGGACTCGACCTCGTCGGCGCTGCGGGCGGCGATGCGTCCGCTCTCGATGAGGGCGCGGGCGAGCGCGCGGGCGTCGTCGTCGGGCGGATCTTGCGTGGTGGCGAGGAGGTCCCACAGCGCGACGGCCTCGACGCGCGAGGCGCAGAGGAGCTCGCGGTCGACGCCCATCACGTAGCCCGCGTAGCGCCACATGTGGAGAAAGTCTTCGACGCGGCTCGGGGGCATCACGTGCCCGAGCTTCTCGAGGCCCTCGACGGTCGTGAGCGAGAAGAGCAGCAGCGTCCCCGACGAGTCGGCCTGATTGATGGGGACGCCCCAGTCCGCGCCCTTCCATTTCGGTGATCGCAGGAGGGCCATGCGCACGGCGGCGTGCATGAGCCTCACCTTCACGCACGCGCGAAAGCCCTCGGCGTGGCGGCGCAGCCCGCCCGAGCGAGAGACCACTTCGACGAAGCGGCTCGTCTCCGCGAGCCTGCGCGGGACGTCGTCCGAGAGGCGCCCCGAGAACATGAGGGGCTTGTTTCCCGCGGGGGAGCAGTAGCCCGCGACGAGCGAGAGCGCGCCGAGCACGAGCCCGCCGAGGATCCCCGCTTCGAGAAAGGCGTTTCCGCCGCGCTCGATGCGCTCGAAGTCGACCCAGAAGGGGACGTGATCGAGCTCTTCGAAGAGCGCGACGAGCGAGCGAGGCGCGTCGGCGACGCGAGAGACTCCCTCGGTGAGACAGCGCTCGATGAGGGCCTCGCGCGCGGGCCTCGGGAGGGCGGCGAGCTCCGTGACCACCGCGTCTGCGAGGGGATCGCCGAGGGTGAAGAAGCGTCCGAAGCGGTCGACGCGGTCACCGTGGCGTCGTCGCGCGTCGTCGAGGTTCACGTATCGCGTGGGGGGCTGCATCGTGCGTGCGCAGAGCATAGGGGCGGCGGGGTGGAGAGGGAACGGCCCTCTCCCCGTCCCTCTCCCGCGAAGCGGGAGAGGGTGCCCGTTGGTGGCTGCCATGCCCTCACCCCGCCCTCTCCCGCCAGAGGCGGGAGAGGGAGTCTCGAAGAGACGTCGTGCTGCGACGCTGTCACGCATCGTTCGCCTCCGATGCCCGTCGTCCCCCTCTCCCGCCTCTGGCGGGAGAGGGCGGGGTGAGGGCATGGCGGCTACCAACGGGCACCCTCTCCCGCGTTCGCGGGAGAGGGACGGGGTGAGGGCCCGCTTCGGCGTGCGCGCCATCCTCCTCGCGCTCGCGATGTTCTTCGCGCCGTCGGTGGCGCGCGCGCAGCAGCAGCCCGAGGAGATCCCCGCGGAGCTCGTGCTCGGGTTCAACCCCGCGGAGAACGCGCAGACCCTCCAGCGCTCCGCCGATGAGCTCGCGCGCGCCCTCTCGGAGCGCATTCACATCCCCGTGCGGGCCAGCGTGACGCTCGACTACACGACGCTCGTCGAGTCGATGCGGTCGAACCACGTCCACGTGGGATGGCTCACGCCGTCGCCCCTCGTGCTCGCGGAGCGCCTCTTCGGGGTGCGCGTGCTGCTCACGCAGGTCCGCCGCGGAAAGCCCACGTACTTCTCGGCCCTCGTGGTGCGCGACGACTCGCGCTTCCACACGCTCGAAGACCTGCGCGGCGCGTCGATCGCGTGGGTCGATCCGACGAGCACGAGCGGCTATGTGATCCCGCGGTACCTGGTGATCGAGCGGGGCTTCGATCCGTCGCGGTTCTTCTCGCGGCAGGTGTTCGCGGGGCAGCACGACGCCGCCGTGATCGCCGTGCAGCGCGGTCAGGTCGACGCCGCGGCCGTGTGGGCCGATCCGCCCGACGAGCACACCGGCGCGTGGACGCGCTACCTCGCGAACCGCCCCGGTCCGCGGCTGCGTCCGGTGATGTACTCGCCGCCCGTGCCGAGCGACGCGATCGCGACGACGGAGGAGTTCGCGCGCGCTCACCCGCTGCTCATTCGCAACCTCACGGCCTCGCTCGTGGCGCTCGGACAGAGCGACGAGGGGAAGGCCATTCTCCGCAGGCTCAACAGCACCGACGGCTTCGTGCCCACCGACGCGGCCGCGTACGACATCGTGCGCAGGGCCTTCCGCGTGACGCGCGACGAGCAGTCGCGAAACCGCGCGGGACGCTTCGAACACCCCGAGCACATCGCGATCTTCGGGGCGCTCCTGGCGCTCATCGCGGCGCTCGGCGCGGGGGCGCTGCGACGGTGGCCGCGCGTGCAACGCTACGGCGCGTGGGCGGTCTTCGCGCTCGCGCTCGCGTGGGGAAGCGAAGCCGCGAAGCTCCCGCCCGGCGACTTCATGCGCGGCTGGCGCTACATCGGGATCTTCTTGCGGGGGATGTTTCCGCCCGATCGCGCGGTGGCGGCGGAGGTGCTCGAAGCGACGGTGCTCACGATCCGCCTCGCGCTCGTGGGCACGGTGGCGGGCGTTCCCTTCGCGCTCGCGCTGGGGCTCCTCGCGGCGGAGAACGTGAACCCCGTGGGGTGGCTCCGTCGCGCGGCGCGCTTCGCGGCGAACCTCAACCGCTCGATCGACCTGCTCATCGTCGGCCTCGTGCTCGTGAGCGCATATGGTCCCGGCGCGTTTCCCGGTGTGGGCGCGCTGGCGATCCACACGGTGGGCTCGCTCGGCAAGCAGTTCTACGAGACGCTCGAGACGATGGACCCTGGTCCCGTCGAGGCCATGTGGAGCGTCGGCGCGACGAGGCTCCAGGCGATCCGCTGGGGGATCTGGCCGCAGTTCACGCCGCACTTCGTGTCGCAGTCGCTCTTTCGCTTCGAACTCAACGTGCGAGGCGCGGTGGTGCTCGGGCTCGTGGGCGCGCAGGGTATCGGCTTCCTGTTGCAGACGTACATGCGCGGCGCCGAGTACGCGAAGGTCACGGTGGTGATCCTCGCGATCGTGGTGCTGGTGATGGGCCTCGACGCGGTGTCATCGCGCCTCCGGCGAGACACGCGGTAGAGTGCGGGCGATGAGCCCGAACCCTGAAGCGCCGAAGCGGCTCCGCACGTTCCGCGACATCATCGACGCGCTGCCCGAGCACATGACGGGGCAGGTGATCGCGGGGCGTCTCGTCGTGATGCCGCGCCCCGCGCCGCCGCACATCAACGCGGTGAGCGCGCTCAACACGCTGCTCAACGGGCCCTTCCAGTTGCAGCGCGGAGGCCCTGGCGGGTGGTGGATCCAGACGGAGCCCGAGCTTGTGCTCGGCGTCGACGCGGACTTCGAACCCGTGGACCCCGACCTGGTGGGGTGGCGCCGCGAGCGTATGCCGCACCTGCCCGAGACGGCGGCGTTCGACACGGTGCCCGACTGGATCTGCGAGGTGCTCTCTCCGTCGACGGAGGTGCATGATCGCGCGGAGAAGATGCCCTTCTACGCGCGTGCGGGCGTCGAGCACGCGTGGCTGGTCGATCCGATCGAGCGGACGCTCGAAGCGTTTCGCCGCGAGGGTTCGGTGTTTCGTCCGACGGGCACGTGGAGGGGCGATGCGCGTGTGCGCGTCGAGCCCTTCGACGTCATCGAGATCGACCTCGCGCATCTGTGGGCGCGGTAGTCGCACGGGGAGCCCTGACGCTGGCGTCGATGCTCGGACCGCATCGGAGAGAGACGACTTCGAACCAGGGGATCGCGAAGAACCCCCGGTGCAAGTCGACGCAGACGGAGCGACCCACCGCGGCTGACTCGTACAGCCTTCGCGAGACGAACACCCGCGCGCCGCTGGGTGCGGTGCTCCACGGGGCGAGCGTGAGCTCGTAGGTCGTCGTCTTTCCGCGCGACACATGCATGCGCGCGACGGTGACCTCGGAGCGCTGCGACGACGCGTCGAGCTTTGCGTTGGCGATGCAGACTGCGCCGTACGACCACGCGAACCAGACCGCCGCGAGGAGGAGCCTGCCCTTCCGCTGGACGCGCGCGGGGCGGAGAAGCGTGTCGCAACCGAGCGTGAGCGCGGCTGCGGTGAGCGTGACGGGGAGCAGCCACGACGTCTTCGAGAGGGTGTTGAGGTCGAAGAGCGCGCGCCCCGCCAGCGCGAGCGCAGACATGTAGAGCGGCACATCGACGCCGGCTCGTGGATCGTACGCGGGCGCGTCGAACGAAAACGCGGATGGACGCTTCGCGGCATACCCGAGGACGATCAGCGGAAGCACCGCGTTGAGCACCACTGTGAGCGCGTAGGGGCGCGGATGCGCGAGCCCCCAGAGTCCCATCGCGAGGCTCGCGTACGCGACTCGTCGCGTCGCGCGAGACACGGCAACGAGCGTCGCGGTGCGCTCCTCGGGCGACGCTCCGAGTCGCGGGTCCGCGCGGAGCGACTCGGTGATCCGGGTCCGGTCGATGAAGTCGAGGTTCGGCAGCGAGACGAGCCACGCGTCGAGCACCTCGTCGGATCGCATCCACCAGTTCATCTTGATGGGCTTCTTCCGCGGGTCGACGGACTCGATCGTGAGCTTCGCGAGGCGATCGCTGAAGACCCCGCGCCCTCCGGCGACCTCGTCGAGCCTCATCGAGCGATCGCCGAACAGACTGCGATACGTGAATGAGTCAGGCCCGAGCACGAAGGCGCCATAGATGGCCTCCGCGATCATCGACCCGCAGACGCCCGCGAACGCAGCGATCATGAGCAGGAGAAGCGCCGCGATGAAGAGCGGGTGCTGCGACCCGGTGTCGGCGGTAGCCCCGACGAACCGCCAAACGGCGAGGCCGGAGAAGATCAGCCCCCCACTGCCGAGGAAGACCACGGCGTAGACGCAGTCTCGTTGCCTTCGATAGACGCGCGGCCAACCGTTGTCGTGAGTCGTGGGTGTGGCGGACGTCGTCATTGCGTTCCCCCAATCGCTTCTACGATGAATCGCGTCGTCACGCGCGGGAGACCGTCGCCGCTCGACGCGCGCATCAACGTCGGCGCTGTGCCGCGCTTCAACCAAGGCGTCGCGCGTGAAGTTGCTCGCGCCGCCGTTCGCCGTCGCTTGACAGCCCCCTCTGCGCTGTCGCCATCTCTCGCCCGTGAATCCCGCTCGTTCGCTCCTCGTGTGCGCCTCGCTGACGCTCTTCGGCTGCGCGCATCGCGCGTCGTCTCCCGCAGCCGCCGCGAGCGCTCCGAGCGCGCCGTCGGTCACACTCCGCGCGATCGGCGACGGCGTGTGGTTGCACACCTCGATGCACCACGTCGAAGGCATGGGCCTCTTCCCCTCGCACGGGCTCGTCATCGAGGGGCCCTCCGAGCTGCTCCTCGTCGACACCGCGTGGGGACCCGCGGAGACGCGTGATCTCCTCGCGCAGGTGAGGGCCCGTTTCGGCAGGCTCCCCAGCGCGGCGATCGTCACCCACTGGCACGATGACCGCGTCGGCGGACTCGCGGAACTCCACGCCGTGCACATCCCCGTGTACGCGACGGCGGCCACCGCGGCCCTGGTCGCAGCGCACGGCGGCGGATCGTTCGATGGCGAACTATCGACTCCCCTCGACCGTCGCACGCTCGCGGGAACCGAGATCGAGGTGTTCTTTCCCGGCGCCGCGCACACGCTCGACAACGTGGTGGTGTGGCTCCCTTCGCGCGCGCTCCTCTTCGGCGGCTGCATGATCCGCCCCGCGGGATCGCGCGCCCTCGGCAACCTCGCCGACGCCGACGTCGCCGCGTGGCCCGCCTCCGCACAGCGCGTGGCCGAGCGATACGCCTCCGCGCGCGTCGTCGTTCCGAGCCACGGAGAGCCCGGTGACAGCGCCCTCCTCACGCACACGGTCGAACTCGCGCGCGCCGCGACGACGCAGCCCTCGTCCGACGCTCACTGAACGCGCAGAAGCGCCCGCGTCGCGTCGCGGTAGACCACCTCTGCGCCGTGCAGCTGCGTGAGCTCCGACGGAGGTCCCTCGACCCACGCCTCGCCGTGTCGCGCGGCCTCGCGACGGAGGTGACCGTCGTGAACATCACGCGGCTTCCAACGGAAGAAGCGGCGCCCTTCGAAGCCCGTGAGCACCTCGATCACGGCCGTCTCGGTGAACACCGGCGATCCGTCGCGGGCCCTCTCTCGCAGCGTCCGGGCGACGGCGCGCTCGCTCACGAACGCGGCCTCGGCGTGACCGCGCAGCAACATCGCGCGCTTGCGCGTTCGCGCCTTGCCGAAGCTGAAGCACACCCACAGCGTCGCGAGCACCACGGCCAGTCGCGTGAGCTCCGCGCGTCGTCGGGTGAGCGTCCACGCGAGCGCGCTCACGGGCGCCGCGACGCCCGCCGCGAAGGCCGTCGCATACAGCGGAATGAGCACCGTGAAGTGACGCTCGAGGCCCAGGTTGCGTCGCGTGACCCACACGACGATCACCACCGCGAGGAGAGACATCGAAGGGATCACAAGCGCCCGCGGCGCTCTCAGTACGAGCCAAGGAACACCCGGCGCGGCGATCCACAGCCACGCGCGCGCCGACAGAAATGGAACCGTGTACGGATACCAGAGCCACGGGTGTGCGACCTTCGGCAGCGGCCTCGTCGCGAGCGCGAACTCGCGCCACGCGTCGGCCACGTAGGCGCGGTTCTCTCGGAGGAACCACATCCATTCGCCGGTGTTCCAGCGGTGCAGCGCGACCCAGAGCGCCACGGCGACGCCGGGGGCGAGCCACACGCGCGCCGCCTCACGCAGTCGTCGCTCGTACGCGCTCATCGCGAGCATCACAGGGAGCAACGGCCACGCCTCGTAGCGCAGCAGCACCATCGCCGTGAGCGAGGCTGCGGCGAGGTTCCATCGGCGGCGCTGCCACGCGAGCATCAGCGCGAGCGCGAGGAGTTGAAACATCGCCTCGGGCTCCGCCGACGAGCCCGCCGAGAGGTTCTGCGGCCAGAGCGCGTGCACCACACCCGCCGCGCAGGGGATCACCCGCTCGGCCTCGGCGAGCCAAGGGCGCGTCGCGGGGTTCTCTTCGAAATGCCTTCGCAGAAGCGACGCGAGCGCGAAGCTCGACGCGGCCGCGCACGCGACGCTCACGAGGCGAACGGCGACGAAGCCGCCGCCGAGCGCGTCGCACGCGAGGTCGACGAGGTGCCACAGCGGGAGCCAGACCCAGTGGATCTTCAGGTCGCGCCACTCGGCAGCGAGCCTGCGCGCGATCTGAAAGTGCGCGTAGCCGTCGACGTCGGGGTCGGGCCCCGCGGTGATGAGCCCGAGACGCAGCCACGTGGCCCACGCGACGACGAGCGCGAGGAGGACCCTCTCCCCGTCCCTCTCCCGCGAGCGCGGGAGAGGGTGCCCGTGGGTGGCTGCCATGCCCTCACCCTGCCCTCTCCCGCCCTCATCGTTGCTCTCATCTCTTCGAACGGCCTTTTTTTGTGGGCCCGCGGAGGGCTCGCAGGAGTTCGACAGCCGCTGCGATCCTGTCGAGGCCGCGCCCGACGGTCACCTTGCCCGGGGGTGAGTCCTTGCCGTGGCTCATGAAGCCTCCGATCTCAGCGATCCAGCGTACGGCCTGGCTCAGCGTCGGCACATGGCCCACCCTCACGCCTTTGGGCCTGCGCAGCAGGATCACCGCGTCGATCTCGTCGCGCGTCAGCAGTTCGTCCGCCGGCATCGTCGGCGTACTGCGCGCCTGATAGGTCAGTTGCAGGGTGCGCATCGCCACGCTGCTCAACAGCGTTGCCCACTTCTCGATACGCTCCCGCGAGTGAAGCTGCGTGTCTTCCACATGGCATCGACCTGATTTCCAGAGGTTGTGAAACTCCTCCACCTTCCAGCGCTGAGCGTACCCGTCGATCACCGCCTTCGCGTCCTCGAAGTTCGCCAGTGGGGCCGTCGTCAGCAGCATCCACTCCAGCCGCTTCTCGCCTCGCGGCGCGCTGTGCACCTCGCGCGTCAGGACCGCGCCCACCGTCACCGTGCGCACCTTCTTGGTCCACTGGTGCTTGAGGCGCAGGGTGACCGTGCAGGCCCGCACGCTCATGCAGGCTGCGCGCGCGCGACGCCCCTTGCCCGCGGGCACGTCGAGCCAGTACCGACCCAGCACGCGCTGTCGCCGCAGCTCGGGCCACAGGTAGGTCGCTCCACCCGTCGTCGCGATGCGGCGGTTGGACGAGGCGCGCACCGTCAGCCGCCAGCTCTGGGCGACGGCGTGCAGGAGCACCTCACCGATGTCTCCGCCGCGGTCCAGTTGGAACCAGGGGACGGTGGCCAGCTCCGCCGCGTTGAACGCCGCCCGCACCTGCTCCGCCACGACGATCCAGAAGCGGCTCTCCTTGAGAGCCATGGGCCGCTTCGCGCGGCTGTCCCTGATTCGCTTGCGCACGCGCGTCCAGAAGTGTTGCCCGCAGACTCCAAGCCCGACCCCCTCGGGGCTGACGGCGATGGCGGTCATGACCTGCAGTCCCCTGCCCTTGGCGCGGTGCGTGCCGACGGCGCCGGTCCCGCGCGTGCCGTGTGTATCGCACAGTGACAGGCTGCTGCCGTCGATGGGGACGTAGACCCATGCGTGGGGTCGGCATCGTCGCGCGCAGGCGCCCCAGATGGCGGCCGCGAGGAGCGCGACGGTGATGGAGGGGCAGGCCAGGAAGTCGTAGGCCCCGCGGCGCTCGGCCAGCGAGCCGAAGGCCGCGGTGACGGTGCCCGCAGCGTGAGCCAGGAGTCTGGCGGCGATCAGGATCGCGCGTGCGGTCCGGCGGAGGTCGCCGAGTACGGCCTGGCCGAACTCCTCGCGGGCCCAGTCCTTCTGTGCAGGGGTGACCTTCGCGGCGCCCGCGCAGGAGATCTTGTTTCGCGGACGTTGCGACGCACGCTTGGAACCGCCGCCACGGTTGGACTTCGCGCACTTGGATCGAGCGTCATTCGGGGAAGTAGAGCTCCGATTGCGCCGAATGCAGCCTCAAGTGCCTAGAATTCAGCCCTCTCGATGAGATGAGAGCAACGATGAGGGCGGGAGAGGGGCGGGGTGAGGGCATGGCAGCCACCAACGGGCACCCTCTCCCGCTTCGCGGGAGAGGGACGGGGAGAGGGCCTACACGTGCTTCGCGGCGAGCTCCAGGTAGCTCTCCCAGCCCTGCCGGATCATCGCGTGATCGCGCGGCGTGAGCGGCCTCACGCGCTTCGCGGGTGAGCCGAGATACAGGTACCCCGACTCCAGCTTCATCCTCGGCGGAACGAGCGAGCCCGCGCCGATCACCACGTCGCGCTCGATCACCGCGAGGTCGAGGATGATCGACCCCATCCCCACGAGCACGCGGTCGTGAATCTCGCAGCCGTGGAGCACCACGCGATGCCCCACGGTGACGTCTTCACCGAGCACGGTGGTCGAGAGGTCCGTCGTGGCGTGCACCACGGAGCCGTCTTGGATGTTGCTCCTGCGACCGATGCGAATGGGCGCGACGTCGCCGCGCAGCACCGCGCCGTACCAGATCGACGCGCCCTCGCCGAGCACCACGTC
This sequence comes from Polyangiales bacterium, assembly GCA_046351535.1. Taxonomy (GTDB): domain Bacteria; phylum Myxococcota_A; class Polyangia; order Polyangiales; genus CAISKJ01. Next base: position 130,726 of record JAXLYG010000025.1, on the reverse strand, counting down.
GCCGATGACCGACGCCGTGTCGGCCACGAACGCGCGCTCGCCGATCGTGGGCATCACCCCGTCGAACGCGCGCACGACGCCGCGCACCCACGCGCTCACGGCTGCACCACCGGGAGCGACATCCGTCGGAACGTCGGCTGAACCTTTGCGGGCGCAGGCACGCGCACGGACTCCACGCGGCCTTCGAGCGAGTGCTTGTTCGCGCGCACCACGTCGACCACCACGATGGCGCCCGCGGCCACGCCGGGCACCGCCGCGACGTGAACGATCTCGTTGCCGCGCGTGCGTCCGACGAGCGTGTCGGCGCCGGGGCGGCTCGGCCCTTCGATGAGGAGCTCGACGCGCGTCCCGGCCATCGTGGCGAGGTGCGCGCGGGTCTGCGCCTCGGAGACTTCGAAGAGCGCGAGGAGGCGCTCCTGCTTCTCGTCGTCGCTGACGTCGTCGTCGAGCTTGAGCGCGGGCGTGTGCGGGCGCTGCGAGTACTTGAAGCCGAAGAGCGAGACGAAGCCCACCTCGCGCACGAGCGAGAGCGTGGCCTCGAAGTCGTCGCGCGTCTCACCGGGAAAGCCCACGATGATGTCCGTCGAGAGGGTGATCCCCGGTCGCGAGCCGCGCAGCGCCGTCACGCGCCGCACGTACTCGTCGCGCGTGTAGCGACGGATCATGCGCTTGAGCACGCGATCGCTGCCGCTCTGCACGGGCATGTGCACGTGCGTCGAGAGCGCGTCGAGGTCGGCGTGCGCGCGCACGAGCGAGGCCGTGAGGTGCCGCGGGTGCGGCGACGTGTAGCGCAGGCGATCGAGGCCCGGCGCCTCCGCCACGATGCGACGGAGCAGATCGGGGAACTGCGACTCATCGGGGTCGCGCGCGGGGTCGAGCGCCACCGTCGGATCGAGGAAGCTGTTGACCGTCTGACCGAGGAGCACGACCTCGCGCGTCCCGCCCGCGACGAGCGCGCGGACCTCGGCGACGATGTCCTCGGCGGAGCGGTAGCGCTCGGGGCCGCGGGTGTAGGGGACCACGCAGAACGAGCAGCGCTCGTCGCAGCCCTTCATCACCGTGACGTACGCGCTCGCGCCGGCCTCGCCGGGCGTGACGGGGTTGGTGAGAAAGCGCGGCGCGTCGACGTCGAAGACCGTGCGCACCGTGGGGAGCGCGCCGAGCTCGGCCTCGCGCACGAGCGAGGGAAGCTCCGGCAGGTTGTCGGGCCCGATCACCACGTCGACGAAGGGCATCGACCGCAGGATGCTCTGGCCCTCCTGCTGCGCGACGCAACCCGCCACGACGAGCACGGCGTCGCTGCGCTTGAGCTTGCCCGCCTCGCTGCGGAGCTTCTGCTCGCCCTTCTCGCGCACCGAGCAGGTGTTGAGCACGATGACGTCGGCGCCCTCGGCCTCGGGTGTGAGCTCGTAGCCCGCGGCGCGCATGAGGTCCTCCATGCGCTGCGAGTCGTGGACGTTCATCTGGCACCCGAAGGTGACCACGCACAGCTTCCTGCTCATCTCGTTGGGACTCTGCCTCTCGAAGGGGCGCAAAGGTGTTCCGATCGGCCCTCTGCGGTCAAGCGGAGCGCCCGAAATCGGGTATACAACGCGCGATGAGCGACCTCGAGATGCACCTCTTCGACACTCCGCTCGGCACCTGCGGCCTCGCCTGGGGACCGCGCGGCCTCGTCGCCGTGCAGCTCCCCGAGGCCAACGACGACGACGTCTTCGCGCGGCTGCAGGTCCACGCGCCAGGCGCCATCACCGCCGATCCGCCCGCGTGGGTTCGCGCGCTCATCGACGCGATGCGAAGGCACTTCAAGGGCGAGTCGGTGCGCTACGACGACGTGCTGCTCGACCTCGACCGCGTCCCCCCGTTTCATCGCGCGATCTACGTCGCTGCGCGCTCCGTCGGACCGGGCTTCACCGTCGGCTACGGCGAGCTCGCGAAGCGCATCGGCAGCGCCGGCGCCGCGCGCGCCGTGGGGCAGGCGATGGCGCGAAACCCCTGGCCCGTGGTGGTTCCGTGTCACCGCGTGCTCGCGAGCGGCGCGAAGGCCGGAGGCTTCTCGTCGTACGGCGGCATCGTCACCAAGGCCCGCCTCCTCGAGCTCGAACGCGTGCGCCTCGAAGGGACCTTTCAGCCCTCGCTCACCCCGCGCATGGGCGCCGCCGACTTCGACGCCGCGGCCGCGACGCGCGCGCTCTCGGAGCGTGACCCGAAGCTCGGCGCGCTCATCGCGAAGGTGGGCGACTTCACCCTGAAGCGCGACGAGGTCGCGAGCGTGTACGAGGCCCTCGCCCGCGCCGTGGTCTTTCAACAGCTCTCGGGCAAGGCCGCCGAGACCATCTACGGCCGCGTGGTCGCGCTCTCGACGTCGGGCGCCCTCCCCTCGCCCGCGGAGATGCTCGCGCTCGACACGGCCGCGCTCCGCGGCGCGGGGCTCTCGAACAGCAAGCTCCTCGCGCTCCGAGACCTCGCCGCGAAGACGCTGTCGGGGGCCGTTCCGACGCTCGCGGAGGCCGAGAGGCTCGACGACGAGACGCTCATCGAGCGGCTCACCGCGGTGCGCGGCGTGGGGCGTTGGACCGTCGAGATGTTCCTCATGTTTCGCCTCGGACGGCCCGACGTGATGCCCGCGTCGGACTTCGGCGTTCGCAACGGATTCAGGCTCGCGTTCGGCCTCCGCGACATGCCCGAGGAGTCGCAGGTGATGCGCCGCTCGCTCAAGTGGAGACCCCATCGCTCCGTCGCGAGCTGGTACCTCTGGCGCGCGGTCGACCTCGCGAAGCGCGAATCCGCGTGAGGCGCGTCGTCCGCTCGCTCGCGTCGTCGATGGCGCTGCTCGCGCTCACGCCGTCTGCGTCCGCGCAGGAGGCCGCCACGGCGCCCTGGCGGCGCGCCCCGCGACACGCGGCACCGCGGCCAGAGACCGCCGAGATCGAAGACTTCACGCACGACGCCGAGGGGCGCGTGACGCTGCTCCTCGAGTCCGCGGGGAGACCGCAGCGGGTGATCTTCGAACAGCGTCGCCCCGAGGCTCCGCCGCAGCCGACGCCCTCGCCCTCGGACCGCGCGGCGCGCCCCACGAGCGCCCCGCTTCACAACATCCTCGGCTCGGGAACCTGCACGACGCCGTGCGTGCTCCACGTTCCGCCGGGGCCCCTGATCGTGCGCACCGAGGGGACGGGCCTGCGCCGCGTCGACATGCCCTACGACGTCGCGCCGACCGACGCGCGCATCACGTTCCGCGCGGCCTCGCAGGCGCAGTGGAACGTGGGCGTCGGCCTCGTCGCCGTGGGCTCCACGGTGCTCATCGCGCTCGCGGGCCTCGGGCTCCTCTCGCAGACCTCGGGCGGTCCCTCCCTGCCGACGCCGTCGGTCATCGGTGTGAGCCTCGGCGGCGCCGCGCTCCTCGCGGTGGGAATCCCCCTCCTCGCGTTCAACACGACGGGCGTCGCGCGCAGCGTCGCGATCGACCCCCGCTGACCGCCGCCGGTCACACGCAGGGGAACGCCGACTCGCACCCGTTCGTCCGGCTCGAATCGCAGTCGTAGAAGCCCGGGAAGCACGCGCACCGCCCCGCGACGCACGCGTTCATCGCGCCCGGCGCGCTCACGCACGACGCCCTGCACGCGCCGCAGTTGGCCGCGCTCGTCGCGAAGGTCGTCTCGCAGCCGCTCGTCACGCTGCCGTCGCAGTCGCCGAAGCCCGCGTCGCATGAGAGCTGACACGACCCGGCCACGCAGGTCGAGCTCGCGTGGAGCGTGCTGCACACCACGCCGCACCCGCCGCAGTGCGACTCGCTCGTCGCCGTGTCGACGCAGCCCGCGCCCGCCGACGAGCAGTCCGTCGTCCCCGCCGGGCACGAGACCACGCACGCGCCCGCGGAGCACCGCGTCCCCGTGGCGCACGCGCGGCCGCAGGCGCCGCAGTTGAGGTTGTCGTTGCGCACGTTCACGCAGGCGCCCATGCAGAGCATCGTCGACGCCGAGCACGCGCAGGCGCCCGCGGAGCAGACCTGCCCGCCGGTGCACACGCGACCGCACGCGCCGCAGCTCGTGTTGTCGCTCATGAGGTTCACGCAGGTGCCCGCGCAGAGCGTCTGCCCCGTGGGGCACACGCACGCGCCCATCACGCACGACTGACCGCCCGAGCACGCGCGACCGCACGCGCCGCAGCTCGTGTTGGTGGCCGTGAGGCTCGTCTCGCAGCCGTTCGTCGGGTTGCTGTCGCAGTTGCCGAAGCCCGCGTTGCACGCGCTGATCGCGCACGTCCCCGAGGCGCACGTCGCCGACGCGTTGGGGAACACGCACGGACGACCGCAGGCGCCGCAGTGGCTCGCGTCGGTGGCGAAGGTCACCTCGCAGCCGTTGGCGGGGTTGCTGTCGCAGTTGCCGAAGCCCGCGTTGCACGCGATCGACACGCACGCGCCGCCCGCGCAGGTGGGCGTTCCGTTGGTGCGGCTGCAGACGCGGCCGCACATGCCGCAGTTGCGCGCGTCGGTGGCGGTCGTCGACTCGCAGCCGTTGCCCGCGAGGCCGTCGCAGTCCGCGAGGCCCGTCGCGCAGACCGTCCCCACCATGCACGCGCCCGACGCGCAGAAGGCCGTGCGACCCGCGGGGGCGGTGCAGAGGTTGGCGCAGCGTCCGCACGACGACGAGTCGGTGCGCAGGTCGGTCTCGCAGCCGTTCGATGCGTTGCCGTCGCAGTCGCCGAAGCCCGTCGCGCACGACACGAGCTGGCACGCGCCCGCCGCGCAGCGCGAGGTGGCGTTGGCGAGCGCGCAGCGCCGACCGCAGGCGCCGCAGTGGTTCAGCGTCGTGAGCACGTCGGTCTCGCACCCCGTCTCGGCGGTGCAGTCGCCGCGACCGTTCATGCACACGGTCTGCTGGCACGCGCCCGCGACGCAGCGCGCGAAGGCGCCGGGGATGGCGCCGTCGCAGGTCCTGCCGCACGCCCCGCAGTTCGCGTCGTCGCGCGAGACGTCGACGCACACGCCCGCGCAGAGCGTCTGCCCCAACGGACACGCGCACGCGCCCGACACGCAGCTCTGCCCGGGGACGCAGGCGTTCGTGCACGACCCGCAGTGGGCGCTGTCGGTGGCGGTGTTCACGCAGCCCGATGCCTCGCAGAAGGTCTGCCCCGCGAGGGCGCACGCGCAACGTCCGCTCGCGCAGCTCTGGCCCGCGGGGCACGCGACGCCGCACGCGCTGCAGTTCGACGCGTCGCGCGTGAGGTCGACGCAGCCCGACGCCTCGCAGTAGGTCTGCCCCGCGGGGCACACGGGACGACACACGGCGACGGCGCCCGCGTCGCCGGGGGAGACGCCGCCGTCGGTCGAGGCGAGCGACACGCAGCGCGTCCCGGCGCCGCAGACCACGCCGCAGCCGCCGCAGTTGGCGCCGTCGGCGGTGACGTCGACGCAGCGGTTGCCACAGGCCACGAGGCGCGCGGGGCACGCCACGCAGACGCGTCCGCCGAGGGTCACGGCGGCGTCGAGGCCCGCGGTGGGAACGCACACGAGCGACGCGAGGCAGCCGTTCGAAGCGGCGCCCGCGTCCTCCGTCGCCGCGCAGCACCGTTGACCGACGCGACCGCACGCGCCGGGGCCCGCGGCGGGGAGCTCGATCGCGCAGGCGCCGAGCGCGCACGCCATCGCGAGCAGGGTAGAGAGGAGCGCGCGCCGCATCGGTCAGAACCTCACGTCCAGCGTCGCGCCGCCGTAGCCCGCGCCGACCACCGGCGCCGCCGTCACCCTCGGAGCGCTGCGCGCGAGCAGCGCCATCGTCACCCCCGCGACCGCGAGCGCGGCGCCGCCGATCCCGAAGGCCCACGCCGTGGTCACCGTCGTGCGGTTCTGCGCGCAGAGGTCCTGCGCGACGACCGCGTCGTGGTCGGTGGCCGAATCGTTGGCGGCGCGGCTGCAAACGCCGTCGACGGTGATCGTTCCGCCCGTCGAGACGCGCAGGCCGTTGGCGTAGCGGGCCCACGCCTCGCCGTTGGCGCCGGTGCCCGCGCGGGCCTCGTCGAGCTGCGTCGACGACCTCACCCACTGCACCACGCCGAAGGCGCTCGCCGCGACGCCGAGGCCGAGCGCGACGTAGCCCACCACCCGGAGCGCGGGCGTCGTCGTCGGCGGCGGCTCGACGCGCAGCACCGGCGGCGGCGGCGCGACCACCACCACGGGCTCGGGCACGAAGGTCACGCGCACGTCGTGGCTCGTGCCGCCGACCACGGCGACGATCTGTCGAAAGGGCAGCATCCCCGCGCGGCGCGCGACGACCTCGACGTTGCCCGCGGCGACGGGCGCGGCGGTGTTCCAGATCGCGCGAGGGAGCTCCCTGCCGTCGAGAGTGATCGCGGTGCCGTCGTCGGGCATCGCGTCGAGCGTCACGCGCACGCGCCCCATCCTCGCCGCGACGCGCGCCGCGAGGGCGTTGCAGTCCCTGAGGATCCTCGCGCGGTTGTTCACGCTCGGCTGCGCGGTGGCCTCCGTCACGCAAGCCTCGGCCTGCGCGGCGGCGTCGAGGATGTGCGCGCGACCGTCGGGGTCACGCGAGAGGTGCTCGTGCTCCTCCGCGAGAAAGAGCCTGAGCGACGGGGTCATGCGGATCTGCGCGGCCTGCTCGCCGAGCTGGAGCGCGCGACGGTGATCGCCGGTGTTGGCGATGTTGAACGCGGCGTCGAGCAGGGTGCGACGCGAGGCCTCCTGCGGAGTCTCCTGCGCGAGTGCGGGCGCGCTCGCGAGCGTCGCGGCGACGAAGACGATCCACGGTCGCATGGTGAAGGGCGCGACAGTATCACCGCGCGCCGCGCGATCACTACTCCGGACGCAGCCGCCCTGCGTCGGCGTCGCGGTGGTGCGAGCGTCCGTGGTGCGCGCCGTGCCCGCGCGTCGACGCCGCGGGCGTGGGCGTGGGCGGGGCCGCAACGGGCGCCGCGACCTGCTGCACGACGGGCGCGATCGGAACGGGCGCGGCGAGCGCAGCCGTGGGCGCCTCGACCTGCGCGTCTGCGGCGGGCAGCGCGACGGGCGTCGTCTGCGTCGGTCGCGACGCGCTCGCACGCGCGATCGAAGCGGAGATCGCCGGGGGGCGAGCGCGACGGAGCGCGGAGGCCATCAGCACCAGACCCACGCCGAGGGAGGCCGCGACCACGAGGCCGAAGAAGGCCTTTCGTGCCCCTCCCCGCGCGCCCGGCGCGAGGCGCTCGGTGGGCGTGAGGGTGGGGCCGGTGTCGGGGTTGGCGACGACGGCGATGGGGTTGCGCGGCGTCGGGTCGACGACGGCGGGCTGCGAGGCGCGATCGGGCTCGGGCAGCGGCGCGACCTGATCGGGCACCGTGGCTTCGAGGGCCGCGAGGAGCTCCCCTGCGTTGGCGTAGCGGTCCGAGGGGCGCAGCGCCATCGCGCGCGCGAGCACGGGCTCCCACGGTCCCACGTCGACGCCGAAGTGCGCCGGCGTCGGCCGCACGGGAGACATCACGCGCACGTGAAGCTCCATCTTGTCGGTGGTGGGATAGGCCGAGAGGTCCGTGAGCATCTCGGTGAGAATGAGCCCGAGCGCGTGGACATCGGTCCAGGGGCCCGTGCGCGTGCCGCTCACCTGCTCGGGCGAGGCGTACCTCGGCGAGAACGCCGGCGCCGCGGAGTGCGTCTTGGTGAGCCCCGTGGCGGGTCCGTCGTCGCCCTCGTTCATGATCTTCGCGATGCCGAAATCGAGCACGCGCGAGATGGGCGTCTGCTGCCCGGTGCGGGTCTGTCCGCGGAGCTTGCTGGTGATGCGCTCCGACGGGAGCATCACGTTGCCGGGCTTGATGTCGCGGTGCGCGATGCCCGCCTCGTGGGCGCTCGCGAGCGCGTCGATCACGGGCCGCAGGATCGTGAGGCACTCGCGCGGCGTGCGGCCGCCGGCGCCGCGGCGCGCGAGGAGGTTGGCGGCGAGGGTCTGGCCCTCGATCCACTCGAGCACCATCCACGGCGCCTGCGAGTTGTCGTGCATCATCGACACGCCGAAGTCGGTGACGCGCACGATCGACGGGTGCGAGAGCTGCGCGACGATGCGCGCCTCCTCGACGAACTGATCGAGAAAGCGCGCCCGCGTGGCCTTCGAGATGTCGTCGGGGACGCGCAGCACCTTCACGGCGAAGGGCGTCTGGAGAACGGCGTGACGCGCGCGGTAGACCACCCCGTAGCCACCCCGCGCCACGACGGCCTCGATGTTGTACTTGCCGTCGAGCTGATAGCCCACCAACCCAAAGAAATCTTCGGTTGGAATCTGGGGGGGCATCGCGGTCGATGGAAACAGCACCCGCGACGGGGCGTCAAGCGGTGCTTCGGTGCGGCGAGGATTACGTGGCGCGACGCGCTGCGACGTCGCGAGGCGGGGATCAGGCGCGGGCGGGCGGCACGGACTCGGCCTGGAGCTTCGCGATCACGTCGGCGACGGTCGAGAAGCCGAGGTCCGCGCGTCCCTTGCGGAGGGTGACGCCGTCGTTCTCCACTTCCTTGTCGCCGATGACCCCGATGTAGGGCGGCTTGAGGAGCGAGGCGTTGCGGATCTTCGCGTTGAGCTTGTCGTTGGTCGTGTCGACGACGACGCGAACGCCCGCCTTTCGCAGCCTGTCGGCGACGCTGTTGGCGAAGTCGACTTGGCGATCGGTGACGGTGACCAGCACGAGCTGCTCGGGCGAGAGCCACACGGGGAACGCCCCCGCCGTGTGCTCGATGTAGACCGAGAGGAAGCGCTCGATGGAGCCGAGCACCGCGCGATGCAGCATCACGGGCCGGTGCGGCTGGTTGTCGGGCCCGATGTACTCGAGGTTGAAGCGCTCGGGGAGGTTGGGGTCGACCTGAATGGTCCCGAGCTGCCACGACCGACCGATCGCGTCGGTCACATGGAACTCGAGCTTCGGGCCGTAGAACGCGCCTTCACCGGGCGAGAGCTCGTAGGTGCGTCCCGACTCCGTCACCGCGTCGGCGAGGATCTTCTCGGCGAGGGCCCACCCCTCCAGTGTCCCGATCCAGCCCGTCTCGGGGCGCGTCGCGAGGCGGATCTTCACGTCGGTCATGCCGAGCGCGCCGTAGACCTCGAAGAGCAGTTCGAAGAACGACTTGAGCTCGCCCGCCATCTGGTCTTGCGTGCAGAAGATGTGGGCGTCGTCCTGCGAGAAGGTGCGCACGCGCGAGAGGCCGTGCGTCACGCCCGAGCGCTCGTAGCGGTGCAGGCGCCCGAAGTCGGCCATGCGCAGCGGCAGGTCGCGGTAGCTCTTGCGATCGGCGCCGAACATGAGGCAGTGCGACGGGCAGTTCATGGCCTTGCAGCCGCAGACGTAGTTGAAGCCCACGCGCTCGTTCGCCTCGCCGAGGCGAGACTCGAGCGCGGGGTTGTCGGCGGCGAACACCTCCGAGAGCTGCGCGGCGTTCTTCGAAGACTTCGGCTCGAGCGCGTCGCTGCCGAAGGCGATGAACATGTTGTCGCGGTAGTTCTCCCAGTGCCCCGAGCGCTCCCAGAGGGCCTTGTCGAAGACCTGCGGGGTGATCACCTCGGAGTAGCCGTAGCGCGCGTAGAGCGTGCGGATGTACCCGATGAGCGCGTTGTAGACGAAGGCGCCGCGCGGCAGAAAGAACGGCGACGCCGGCGCCCACTCGTGGAACATGAAGAGCTGGAGCTCCTTGCCCAGCTTGCGGTGGTCGCGGGCCTTGGCCTCCTCGAGTTGCTTGAGGTGCGCGTCGAGCGCCTTCTGCGTCGGATAGGCCGTGCCGTAGATGCGCTGGAGGTAGGGGTTGCCCTCCTTGTTGCGCCAGTACACGCCGCCGACGCCCGTGAGCTTCACGCCCTGGAGCCACTTCGTGCTCGGCACGTGGGGCCCCTCGCAGAGGTCGATCCACTCGCCGTGCTGATAGAACGACACGTCCTCGCCCTCGGGGATCGAGTCGAGGATCTCGATCTTGTAGTTCTCACCGAGCTTCGCGAGGCGCTCGCGGGCCTCTTCGCGAGAGACCACGTAGCGCGTGAAGGGGCGGTCCTCCTTCACGATCTCGCGCATGGTGGCCTCGATGCGTGCGAGGTCGTCTTCGGAGAAGCGGCCGTCTTTGCGGTCGAAGTCGTAGAAGAACCCGCCGTCGGTGGCGGGGCCGATGGTGACCTTCGTGCCGGGAAAGAGCCGCTGCACCGCGTCGGCCATGACGTGCGCCGTCGAGTGACGGATGAGCGTCAGCGCGCGCGGGTCATCGGACATCACGGGCGCGATGTCCGTGGGCGTCTCGATGGGGGTGTGCAGGTCGACGAGCTTCCCGTCGGCCAGCGCGGCGATGGCGTTGTTCGGCAGCTTGTTGCGTTCCTTGAGGATCTCTCTCGCGGTGGTCTTCATCGGTCCGGTCTCGCTCCTTCTGTGGCGGTGGGTGCCTACGACGCACCGCCGCCCATTGAATCCCCCGCGCTCGCGGGGATCGGAGGGTGTACGTACCCTCACGGAGAGCGTCAAGCGGACGCTCTCCCGCGCAGAGGCATTTCCCCCGTTGCCTCCAAGTGACTACGATCCCGCGCCGATGAGGAACACGACGCTCTTCCAGTCGCTCCCCGACGCGGTGTCGGTCTACGAAGTCTCGCCGCGGGACGGCCTCCAGAACGAGGCCGCGCAGGTGTCGACCTACAACAAGACCCGCCTCGTCGACGCGCTCACCGACTCGGGCCTCACGCGCATCGAGGTGACGAGCTTCGTGTCTCCGCGCTGGATCCCGCAGCTCGCCGACGCGGAGGAGCTCGTGCGCCAGGTCCACCGCCCCGAGACCTCGCGCTTCTCTGCGCTCTGCCCCAACCGCCAGGGCCTCGACCGCGCCATCGCGTGCGGCATCGGCGAGGTGGCCGTGTTCCTCTCGGTGAGCGAGAGCCACAACAAGCGCAACGTGAACAAGACCGTGGCGGATTCGCTGGCGGGCTTTCGCGACGTGGTGCAGCCCGCCGTCGAGCGAGGGCTCCGCGCGAGGGCGTACCTCTCGACGCTCTGGGGCTGCCCCTACGAGGGCGAGGTCGATCCGAAGCGCGGCGTCGAGATCACGCGTCAGCTCCTCGACATGGGCTGCTACGAGGTCTCGCTGAGCGACACGATCGGCGTCGGAACGCCGCGCCAGACGATGCGCATCCTCGAGATGTTCCTCGACGAGTTCCCCTCGCAGAAGCTCGCGATGCACATGCACGACACGCGAGGCACCGCGCTCGCCAACGTGGTGGTGGGGCTCGAGATGGGGATCCGCACCTTCGACGCCTCCGTGGGCGGCCTCGGCGGCTGCCCCTACGCGCCGGGCGCCGCGGGCAACCTCGCCACCGAAGACCTCGTGTACACGCTGCACGGCATGGGCATCCAGACGGGCATCGACCTCGAACGCCTCCTCGAAGCGGGCCGCGTCGCGTCTGCCATCGTGGGCCGCGACCTCCCCGGCAAGGTGCTCCGCGCGGGCGTTCGAAGCCTCCGCCGCTGAGCGCCCCTCACACCACCGCTCGCAACCCACGAAACGCCCCCAATGGTCCCCTCCGCCGCGCTCCTGGTCCTCGCGCTGAACGGTCACCTCGGGGGCGCGACGCTCTCCCGCGACGCCACATTCGAAGCTTCTCCGTGGTCCCTCGACCTGCGCCTTCGCAGCCCGCTCCTCGACGCGTCGTCCGCGACGCCGATGCTCGCGCAGTCGTCGCCGCGCGCGCCCGAGACCGCCACTGCCCGCGCGTCGGGAGCCTCCGCGGGAGGCGCCGCCGACTCGCTCCCCGACGGTCAGGCCGCGCAGTGTGACGTCGACTGCGACACGTGCCACGACGCCGAGCGAGAGGCGCGCTACCTCCTCCGTCGCCGCGAGCGAAACCTCCGCGTCCATCGGGGTTTCGCGCTCGCCGCGTGGGGCGGCCTCGCGGTGACCGAGGTGCTCGGGACGATCCTCGCGATCAACCACCAGACCTGGTTCGGCGACGGGAGCTGCGCCTCCTCGTCGGGCGGCATCGGCGGCGATTTCGGCTGCGGCACCGGGCTCGTGTCGCTGCACGAGACCTTCGCGTTCATCACCACGGGGCTCTACACCACGGCGGGCGTGATCGCGGCGACCGCGCCCGATCCCGACGGTGCCTCGACGGGCGCCGATCCCGCGTCAGGCAGGCTCCGTCTCCACAAGACGCTCGCGTGGGTGCACGGCGCGGGCATGATCCTCCTGCCCATCCTCGGCGTGCTCGCGTCGAACCCTCAGATGCTCGGCCTCGATCCCTCGACGGACCCGGGCACGGTGCGGGGGTTTCAGAGCGCGATGCGATCGATCCACACGATCGTCGGGTACACGACCTTCGTGGCCTTCTCGATCTCCGCGGGCGTCGAGCTGTTCTGACCCGTCAGCGCTGCACGATCACGACGCGGTTCTCTTCGTCGTACGCGATGACGCCGCTCTCGCCGCCGCAGCCCCAGCACGTCGCCCACGCGACCTCGCGCCGCGCCGCGCCGAACGCGAGCGCGATGGGCAACGGATCGTCCCGCAGGAGGAACGACGCCGCGTGGCGGTAGCGACCTCCGGGGAGCGCGTAGAACGCCGCGATCCAGCTCCCGGGGCGCGACTTCGCGGCGACGACGAGCACCTCCTCGCCGAACACGGGCGACCAGCGCACCGCGTTGACGGTGAAGGTGTACTCGGGGTGACTCTGCACCGACGTGGCCCCGTGGTTGAGCACGTCGGTGATCGCCGCCGGGAGGAACATCGAGAGCCCGTCTCGCAGGTTCAGTCGCTCGAGCTCCGGCGTCGCGCGCACGAGCTCCGAGAGCTGCGCCGCGGTCATGGGCTCGTCGCGGAAGGGCCTCCGCGAGACCTCGCGCGGATACGTGAACTGCGGAGGGTCGCCGCCGCAGCAGCGGAACGCGAGCTCGAGCCCGGGGGCCGCGGGGTCTGCGGTGCGTCGCGCGGCGCAACGGTGCTGCGCGGCGGGCGCGTCTCGACCGGCGCCGCGGATCACGGCGCGAGCCTCGAGGTCGTCGCGGGTCCACTCGGCGACGCGGGTGCCCATCGCGAAGACCGACTCGGCCGTGGCGCAGGCGCCGAGCTCCCCTCGCCCGCAGGTGTTGGCGTCCCACACCGAACCGCCCGGAAACGTGGTCTCCGCGCGTCCCCGGCAGGCGTGCTCCCACTCGAGCTCGGAGCAGAGCCGACGGCCTCGCTCGGCGCACGCGCGCTGCGCCTCGTCGCGGGTCATGCCGAGGCGCGTGGGCTGCTCGGGGTCGTTGGGGTACGGAAGGGCGTCGATGTCGAACGACGCGACCTGCACGTCGATGAAATCCGCCTCGACGCTCGGGTCTCGCCCCGCCTCGCCGGGGATGCTCCCGAGGTGGTGCGTCGCCCCTTCGAAGCGCACCGTGGCGCCGGCCCTCGGGAGCTCTCTCACGGGCTCCGCGGCGCGCGGCGCGCCCGCGTCGACGACCCTGGGCCTCAACGGAATCGGCTGCGTGGGCGCGACGGGCGGAGGCTCCTCGGTCCTCGACGCGTCGGCGCGCGCGCGGTCGTTGCGACACGCGGGGGTGAGCGCGATCGCGGCGAACGCGAGGCAGCGGAGCGCCTTCGACCCGGGGTGCAGCACGGCGTCGCCGTATCACACCGAGGCGGCCCCGCCCAAGTTCGTGACCGATTGCGTACGGAGAGCGGTGCGTGTAATCCCCTGCGCGGTGAACGTCTCCCTGGTGTTGGGGCAACAATCGCCCGGTGTGATCGCATGCGTGTGTTGACCCTCCTCGCCCTCGCCTCCTCCCTCGCGCTCGTCGGATGTCCCCGACCGAGGGGCGATCGTCCGCCGCCTCGGACCGTGTGTCAGAACCGCGCGCCCGGCATCGGCCCCACCGACGTGCTCAACGTCGTGGTCTTCAACGAGCCGTCGCTCTCGGGCGAGTACCGCGTGGGCGAAGACGGCACCATCAACTACCCCTACCTCCAGCGCGTCTCCGTCGCGGGGATGCAGCCCTCCGAGGTGGGCGACCTGCTCCGCAACGGCCTCTCCGAGCAGACCGCCGCGAACCCCACGGGTCACAGCGTGCTCGCGAACCCCAACGTGCGCGTCGAGATCAAGGAGGCCAACAGCCGCCGCATCTCGGTCTCGGGGCAGGTGCAGCACCCCAACCAGTACTCGTTCACGCGCTGCCTCACGGTCACCCAGGCCATCGCGCTCGCGGGCGGCTTCACGGCCCTCGCAGAGATGAACCAGGTCCGCGTGACGCGCGTCGACCGCAACGGCTCGCGGCGGGTCTTCGTGCTTCGCGTCGAGGAGATCCTCGAGGGCCGAGCCGACGACTTCGACCTCGAACCGGGCGACGTGATCTACGTCCCGCAGAGCGTGACGTAGGCGCGGCGCTCAGCCGTTGCTGTGGCGGTGATGGCGGTGATGGTGGCGCGGCTCGCCGTGGTGGTGCGAGCGGTGACCGCCGTGCTCTGAGGGCTGCTCGCCGTCTTCGCTGTGGTGGTGGTGATGCGCGCCCCGCGCGTCGCGGTGATGGCGGCGATGGTGGTGCTCCGCGCGCGCCTCGTCGTGGTGGCGATGGTGATGCCCGGCCTGATCGCCGCGCTCCGTGTCGCCGTCGTCGATCGAGGGGATCGTGACCTCGGGAGGGTACGCGGGGCACGTCCCCTGGAGCACGGTCTGCCAGGCGCAGGCGACGGAGGGATTGGCGCGCAGCAGCGCGATCTGATCGTCTTCGTCGCGGGGGAGGTACGAGACCCTGAAGCGTCGCTCGATGCGGGGCGCTTCGAGGTCTCCGACGGCGCGGTACACGGCGACGACCTCACGCGCGCCATCGGAGGGCGCGTCGACGGCGCTCACCGAGTCGAGCGCGCAGGCGCCGCGGTGGGCGACGATCTCGCAACCCTCGTTCATCGCGCGACGCGCGGCGGGCGGCGGACCTCCGTCGTCGAGCTCGGGACCGAAGCCGCGCGCCTCCGCGGTCTCGATGAAGGGGTTGCCTCCAGGCGTGAGCGAGCAGGCCAGGAGCGCCGGAATGGCGAGGGCGGCAACGACGGATCGGAGGCGGTTTGTGAGTGGCATCAACCGCTTCTACTGCGGTTTGACGCGAGGGCAGGAGCGGTCACATCGACGGCGCGTAACGAACTGCGGTGCCTGTCGCAGGCGCGCACATGTAGCTCGAACGATCGGGGCAGCCCGAGACGCCGACGGTACCTGTTGCGTCCTCGATTCCGACGGTCTGGCTGCGCGTGCCGTCCATGCGCTGATAGAGCACGTCGATGGGCCCCGACTCGTTGAGAATGACCTCGTAGGTCGTGTGCACCGCGGGGTCGTCGGTGCAGCAGTAGTGAGCGTCGTTCCACTGGAACACCATGCGGCGCGAGGGCGCCGCGCCGACGGTCGTCACGCACTGCCCCGTCGAGCGGTTCATGTTGTCCCCCCAGAACGCCGCGATGACGCTGTTGGGCGACGTGGCCGACGGGATGGTGCCCGAGAGCGACATGGCCGCGGCCCCGTCGACGTTGACGAAGCCGTTGCTCGACGCGTTGATGAGCGCGCCCGACACGAGGCTCGTCGTGAAGTACCGGAACGCGAAGGGCAGCGTCACCCTGAACGACGCGTCGTCGGAGAGCGCGAGCATCACGGTCGCCCCCGGCGCGGCGCACGCGTCGACGAACGCGAACGGCGGCGGCACGGCGCGGACGAAGCGCGTCGCGGTCGCGCTCAGGCACGATCCCCCGGCGCAGACCTGCCCCACGGCGCACGCATGGCCGCAGAAGCCGCAGTTCCCCGGGTCCGTCGCGAGGTCGGCGCAGGCCGTACCGCACGCGGAGGTTCCCGTCGGACACGCGCATCGGCCCGCGGCGCAGACCTGCGAGAGCGAGCACGCGACGCCGCACGCGCCGCAGTTCGTCGGGCTCGTCTGCGTGTCGACGCACGCGGTCCCGCACATCGCCCTCGGCGACGTGCACGCCGTCGACGAGGTGCAGGTTCCCGAGACGCAGATCTGCCCGCTGGCGCAGGCGCGAGCGCAGGTCCCGCAGTTCGCGCTGTCCGTCGACGTGTCGACGCACGACGTCCCGCACACCACCCGCGGCGACGTGCAGGGCGTGACGCACACGCCGGCCGCGCAGGTTCGCCCCGGGCCGCAGGCGTTTCCGCACGCGCCGCAGCTCGTGACGTTGGTGCGAAGATCGACACACGCGGTCCCGCACATCGTCATCGGCGATACGCAGCCCGACGAGCACACGCCCGCCGAGCACGTCTGGCCCGCCGCGCAGGTCCGCCCGCACGCGCCGCAGTTGGCGGCGTCGCTCTGCGCATCGACGCAGGCGTCGCCGCAGATGAGCCTCGGGGGCGCGCAGAGCGTGACGCACGCGCCCGCCGTGCAGAGCTGCCCCGTCGCGCACGCGCGCCCACAGGCGCCGCAGTTGGCCGCGTCGCTCTGCGTGTCGACGCACGCGCCCCCGCAGCGCGTTCGAGGCGACGCGCAGGCGACCACGCAGACGCTCGCCTCGCACACCTGCGTCGCCGAGCACGCGCGTCCGCAGGCGCCGCAGTTGAGCGCGTCGCTCCGGGTGTCGATGCACGCGCTCCCGCAGCGCGTCCGCGGCGAGGCGCAGGGAACGGCGCAGGCGCCCGACTCGCAGACCTGATCCGAGGCGCACGCGCGTCCGCACGCGCCGCAGTTGGCGACGTCGGTGAGCGTGCTCACGCAGCGCCCTCCGCAGGCCATGGTCGGCGACGCGCAGGTCACGCAGGCGCCGTCCGCGCATCCGCCGGGACAGTCCATTTCGGTCATCATCGATCCGCGCGCGTCGCAGGCCTGGAGGCGCGTGGCGCTCACACACGACGCGCGACCCGGCGTGCAGACGAGGGGCGCGCACACGCCCGCGCCGTTGCAGAACGCGAGGCCCGTGCAGTCGGTGTCACGCACGCACGGGCGGGCCGCGTCGTCGGGCGCCGCGTCGACGAGGGGAACATCCGCGGCATCGACGGAGACCACATCGACGACGGGAACGTCGGCGGGCGGCGCATCCGCGGGCTGGACATCCGAGGGCACAACGTCGGCCGGCGGCGCGTCCGTCGCGGGTACGTCCGAAGGCGGCGCGTCGGTCTGCGGGACGTCGGACATGGTCACGTCGCCCGTCTGCGCGTCGGGCGCGGCGTCCGTCGACGGCGTGTCGTCGGGGACCGTCGACGACGGGCCTCCGCTCTGCGCCGAGCACGCGCAGAGCGCGAGGAGCGTGAAGGCCACGAAGATCCGAAGGGGCGTCCGATCGCGGGTCATCAGGCTGGCGATGGTCGGGCGCGGCGTGCGCGTCGGTCAAGCGTTGTTCGCGCGCGGGGTCGCGCGGCGCCGACGAGGTCAGCGCGCGCCGAAGAAGAGCACCCCGTCGGGAAAGATCCCCACGGGCCACACCGAGACGACGTCGAGCGTGTTCGCGTCGATGACCATCACGGTCCCGGGCTCCTGCCGCGTCGCCGTGTGGACGCCCTCGCAGACCACGTACACGCGCCCGTCGGGGCCGAGGCTCACCTGATGCGGCAGCACGCACTGCGCGGGCGTGTACGCGTGAACGTCGGCGACGCGCAAGCGCGGTTCGAGCTGCACGCGCGCGATCACGTCGGCCGACTGGAGCGGCGCGAGCATCGTCCCGTCGGGCATGATGACGGGGAACGAGGGCCTCCCCGGCAGGCGCAGCGCGCGGGTCTGATCGAAGCGACGCGTCGCGGTGTCGAACGCGATCAGCGCGGCGCCCTCGAAGCACGCGACCCACACCGTGGCGCCGTCGGCCGAGCGCAGGAGGCCGTAGGGGCCGCGAGCGGGCGAGCCGTCCGCCGTCTGCGCGCCGAGCAGCGCGAGCTCCGACGTGGGGGCGCGGCCCTGGCGAATCCCCGACACGTCGACCACGGCGAGCGCGTCGTCGCCATAGCACGCGACGTAGAGCGTCCGCGCGTCGGGCGAGAGCACGAGCCCGTGCGCCGCGATGCAGAGCGGCAGCGACGCGACGCGCGTCATCGAGGCCGTGTCGATGACGACGAGGTCGCTGAGCTGCGCGGGCCGGTTCCCGCGGTTGTTGAGCATCTTCACGAGGTCGAAGTGCGTGACGAACGCGAGGGAGCCGTCGGGCGAGAGCGCGATGTCTCCGGGGTTGGGCTCCGTGTCGGCGCGACCGAGGAGGTGAAAGTCCGTGAGCGAGCGCTTCACCAGCACCCCGGGACGCGTCGACGAGCCGTGCGCCGCGTGAGGTCCCGCCGCGATCGGCGGCGCGGGAAAGGCCAGCGGCGTGTAGAGCGCGCCGAGCGCAGGATCGATCGCGAGGTGGTGCGGGCCGTTGACGGTGAGCGGAATGACCCCCACGGGCTCCGTCGAGAGCACGCGCTGCTCCGCGAGGCCGAGGAGCGTGACCGTGCTCTCGCCGTTGTTGGTGACCACCCCGATGCCGCCGTCTGGAACGGTGATCGACACGCGCCGCCCGGCCCACACGGACGCGTCGGGGCTCTGGTACCGAACGAGCTCCTCGCCGCACGCGGTCGCACAGAGCGCAGCCAGCGCGGGCGCGAGAACAGCGGGCTTCATGATCCGAGAGCGTGCCACCGCGCGGGCGCCCTCGACAGCGAGTTTTCTGCGCGCATTCAGGCGAAATCGATGCACCGCGCACGCGATTGACGCCCCCTTCCTCGGGAGTAGCGTCGCCCCGTCGTATGCGTGCTTCGCCGCTCACCGCGTTGGTGCTCCTGGGCTGCTCCGAGAGCGCGCAGACGGTCACGCCCGTCGACGACATCGGCCTCCGCATCGACGCGCCCTCGATCACGCGAAACCCCTTCGACGCAGGGATGTACGAGCCCGTCTCGCTCGACCTCGGCACGGGCCTCGAGCGCTTCGAAAGCGTGGCCCCCTTCGGCGATCGCGTGGAGCTCATCCACGGTCCGCAGGGCGGGTATCACATCCTCGGGCGCTATCGCTTCGCGACCTTTCAGCCCGACGTGTTCGTGTACTTCCGCGTGACGCCCGTCGACGGAGGCGCGCCCGTGAACGACGTCGCGCGTCGGCTCCGACGCATCGAGCGCATGGGCCTCACGCGCACGGCGACGGGCTTCGAAAGCGCCTACGCGGAGCTCGTGATCTTCACGGAGATCTCCTTTCCGACGGAGGTCGTGGGGCGGCGCTTCGTGTGGGAGATCGTCGTCGAGGAGGTCTCCACCGGGCGCCTCGCGACGACGCGCCGCGAGATCACCGTCGTCGACGACCTGCCCTGAGGTCACCCTTCGGGCGCTACGCGTCGACGAAGGTGTCGATGAGGTGCTGCACCACCTCGGGCTCGGCGCTCGCGAAGGCGCGGAACGCCATCGCAGACGCGTCGGCGTGCTCGGGCGCGGGCTCGACGTTGGCGTCGAAGTCCTCACGCAGCGAGGGGTCTTCGAAGAGCGCTCGCGCGAGGTCGTCGAGCGAGCAGAAGCGGGGCAGCGCAGAGGCCGCCGGGGCGCGGTAGTGCGCGTCGCCGCGCGTGACGCTCTCGGGGACGGTCCACGCCGCGACGTTCTCGGCCTCGGCGCGCTCGATGGCCGAGAGCACCCTGCGTTCGAACCACCGCGACTCGCCCGACGCCGCGCTCGCCGTGAGCACGAGTCGCTGGTAGGGCATCACCGTGGCGGCGAGCTGCGAGCGGCTCCACCCGCGCTGCCACGCGAGCGCGCAGCCGTCGCGCGCGGCGAGTCCGACCACCGCGGCCGTGATCACCGGCGCCAGCGCGCGCTCGGGGAACTGATCATCGTAGGCGCCCTCGTCGATGCGGAGCGCGAGGCACACGCCGGGGCCGAGCGCGCGGACGCCCGCGGCGCGCGCCGTCGAGGCGTCGATGATGCGCGCGTAGTCGGGCACGGTCACGGCGCGGTCACGCACGCGGACCGCGAAGGCCCACCGCAGCGTCGCGCCCTCGCAGACGGCCTCTCCGATGCGCTCGCCGTCGAGCGTGGCGCACGACCACGTCGTCGAGGCGCGTCGGAGGAGCGTCCGCAGCACGGGCACGATCAGGAGCGTCGCGAGGCTCGCCATGAAGCCCGTCGTCAGCGGGTCGAGCGACGCGCGGACGCACAGGCTCGCGAGGAACCCTCCGACCACCACCGCGAGGAGCGCCCCGAGCACGACGCCCGAAGGGTCGCGCCCGCCGCCCTCGCGCAGCCACCAGCGCACGTCGTCGGCCGTGTGACCGCAGCGCGCGCACCGCGCCGACGCGTCGTCGCGAGGGCGCTCGTGGCCGCAGTAGATGCAGAGTGACGGTGGTCGCATCGGGGTGAGCCGTGATCGCTGCGGGTCAGGGGCGCGCGAGGTCGACCCCGCGCCGTGTCGCCGCTACGGGCACGCGCGCTCCATGCGGAAGCGCACGCCGCCCTGGTTGTCGCTGCACGCGCTGTCCGAGAAGTAGCAGCGGAGCGTGCCGCCCGCGAAGGTCGCCGACGCCGTGGTGCGAGGCAGCGCGGCGAAGGCCGCCGAGGGGGTGGGGTAGTACGTCCCCGACGCGGTCGAGAGGCCAGAGACCGCGAGGTTTTCGCAGGTGATGTACCAGAACCACCCCGTGCTCGGGTAGCTCACCGGGTTCCACACGGTGCCCGCGGAGTTGAGCGCGGTGACGTCGTAGGTGCCCGCGGGGACGCTCGCCACGGTCACGTCCGCGCCGCCTCCGCCGGGTCCGTGACAGGTCGTGAGCCAGTCGATGTAGACCTCCGTCCGCCACGTGCAGCGCCCCGTCGCGCTGCACGTCGCGCTCGCGCAGTCGGCGCCCGCGCGGCACGCGCCGCAGAGGGCGCAGGGCGCGCAGGTGCCGCCGCAATCGACGTCGGACTCGCTCCCGTTGCGCACGCGGTCGGTGCAGGTCGGGGCCTGGCACACGCCGCCCGCGCAGACGCCCGACGCGCACGCGCCGCCGCAGCGTCCGCAGTGTGCGACGCTCGTCGAGAGGTCGGTCTCGCAGCCGTTGGTCGCGTCTCCGTCGCAGTCGCCGAAGCCCGCGTCGCACACGAAGCCGCAGGTCGCCGACGCGCACGTCGACGTCGCGCGGGGCCTCGCGGGGCACGGCCGCCCGCAGCCGCCGCAGTGCGCGGGCGTCGCGCGCGTGTCGGTCTCGCAGCCCGTCGCCGCGCTTCCGTCGCAGTCGCCGAAGCCCGCGCCGCACGACGCCACGGTGCACGCGCCCATCGCGCAGGAGCCCGTCGCGTTGGTGGGCGCGCAGAGCCTCCCGCAGCCGCCGCAGTGCGAGAGGCTCGTGCGCGTGTCGACCTCGCAGCCGTTCGAGGCGTCGCCATCGCAGTCGGCGTAGCCCGCGAGGCACGCGATCACGCAGCGCCCCGCGGAGCACGCCGTGAGCGCGTTGTCTCGCGACGGGCACGCGGCGCCGCACGCCCCGCAGTGGGCCACCGTCGCGCGCGTGTCGGTCTCGCAGCCGTTGGTCGCGTTCGCGTCGCAGTCGCCGAAGCCCACGCTGCAGGTCGAAATGGTGCACGCGCCGGCCACGCACGCGGCCGTCGCGCTGGGCGGCGCGCAGACGCGTCCGCACGCGCCGCAGTGCCCGACCGTGGTGCGCGTGTCGACCTCGCAGCCGTTCGAGGCGTCGCCGTCACAGTCCGCGAAGCCCGTCGAACACTCGTAGGCGCAGCGCCCCGCGGCGCAGCTCGCGACGGTGTTGGGGCGCGCGGCGCAGGCCATCCCGCAGCCGCCGCAGTGCGCGGCGCTCGTGAGCGTGTTGGTCTCGCAGCCGTTGGTCGCGCTGGTGTCGCAGTCGGCGAAGGGCGCCGCGCAGGTCCCCACGGCGCACGCGCCGTTCATGCACGCGGCCATCGCGTTGGGCACCGCGCACGCGCCGTTGCACACGCCGCAGTGCGCGGTGTTTCGCTGCGTGTCGACGCACGCTCCGCCGCAGCAGGTCTGCCCCGTGGGGCACGCGCTCCCCGCGGTGCATCCGGGCACGCAGACGCTCCCGACGCAGAGCGTCCCGGGCGCGCAGTGGTCGTTGGAGGCGCACTCGACGCAGGCGTGCATCGCCGTGTCGCAGCGGGTCCGCGCCGCGCCCGCGTCACCCGCGACGGAGCACCCGTCGTCCGAGCGACAGCCCGCGACGCAGGTGTTCGACGCGCCGTCGCAGTGCTGCGCCGCCGGGCAGGTGTCGGCCACGGCGAGGCACTGCACGCAGCGCCCCGAGGTTGCGTCGCACACGCCGCCGGCGGCGTTGCCAGCACAGTCCGCGTTCGCCACGCAGCGCGCGGGCGTCGTGTCGACGGGCGCGTCGGGGGTGACGTCGACCGCCACGTCGAGGGAGGCGTCCATCGACACGTCGTCGGGCGCGTCCATCGAGGTGTCCGTCGGCGCGGGCTGATCGGGCGCGGCGTCGGTGACGTCGGCGACCGCGTCGCGTGCGCCTCCGACGACGCTGGTGCCCGTGTCAGAGCACGCGACGACGAGCGTGGCGCAGAGCCACAGCGCGAACATCGAGTTCGAAGCGATGCGAAGGTGCATGCGGACGACGATACCGCAGCGCCCACCGCGGCGGTTCGGGTTGCGGCCACGCAGCGCCTCCGATGCGACGCGCGAAGCGGGGCGCGGGTGTCGCACGCGACCCGGCGGTCATGACGGTTACCGTGGGCGCGCGTTGACCACCCTCGTGATCGTCGGAATTGCTGCAATTCAAGGCAGACGAGAGGATGATGCCCGCGGCACTCCGAGTGCTTGCGCGAGGTTGCATGAGGTCGAGATCGAGGGTCCTGGCGTCGCTCGTCGCGGTCGGGGGAATGGTCGGTTGCTACGCGGCGGAGCCTCCCTTCGACGACGGGGGACCCGACGGCGTCTCGGCGCGGCAGACGAGCGACCTCACCGTGGGCGGCTTTCGCTGCGCGACGAGCGGCGAGATCGCCGGGCGCGCGGTGCCCTCCGACGGGCTCTACTACCTCACCACCTTCGGCGGCGGCGGCGACACGCAGCGCATGGCCTGCGGCGGCAGCGCCGACGCGCGATGGATGTACATCGCCGACTCCTGGCGCTTCGGCTGCGGCGCGAAGGTGCGCATCACCAATCCCTCGACGGGACGCTGGTGCGTCGCGCAGGTCGCCGACGTGGGGCCCAACCTCTGTGTCGAGCGGGCCGCGGGGCGTCCCGTGATCGACGCGTCCCCCGTCATCGCGCGCGAGCTCTTCGCCTCATCGAGCGTCGGCTGGTCACAGCGCCTCTCGGTTCGCGCGGTCGTCGTCTCGCGCGACACCGCGCTCCGTTGCGGCTCCGACGCGCCTGCGCCTCCTCCTCCGCCGCCTCCTCCACCTCCACCGCCTCCACCTCCACCGCCTCCGCCTCCACCGCCTCCGCCTCCACCACCTCCACCGCCTCCACCGCCTCCGCCACCGGTCACGCCCGCGCGGCCTGACACGAGCGCGACGTGGCACATCGACCTCGAAGCGCCCGTCGACACGACCGTCGACGCGGGCTGGTACGACATCGACCTCTTCGACGCGACCGACGCGGTGATCCGCGCGATCCACGCACGTGGCTCGCGCGTCATCTGCTACTTCAGCGCGGGCAGCGGCGAAGACTGGCGACCGGACTACGCGAGCATCCCCCGCGCGGCCCTCGGTTCCGCGCTCGACGGATGGCCCGGTGAGCGCTGGCTCGACGTGCGCAGCGCGGGCGTTCGCGCGGTGATGGCTGGCCGCCTCGACCTCGCCGTGCGACGCGGATGCGACGGCGTCGACCCCGACAACGTCGACGGGTACTCCAACGCGAACGGCTTCGGATTCAGCGCCTCCGATCAGCTCGCGTACAACCGCTGGCTCGCCTCCGAGGCCCACGCGCGCTCGCTCCTCGTCGGGCTCAAGAACGACGTCGAGCAGATCCCCTCGCTCCTCGCGTCCTTCGATTTCGCCATCAACGAGGAGTGCTTCGCCAACAGCGAGTGCGACGCCGTCGCGGCCTTCACGCGCGCGAACAAGAGCGTGCTCAACATCGAGTACGGCGCCGTCTCGACGCACGTCCGCACGGTCTGTCCGAGCGCCGCGACGCTGCGCTTCTTCACCATCCTCTCGGCCGAGAACCGCCTCAACGGCACCTACACCCGATGTCCTCGCTGACCCGCGCGGCCCTCGCGCTCTCGCTCGCAACGTCGCTCGCCGCGTGCAGCGACGCGTCGCCCGTGACCTTCACCTCGCTCGACGCAGCCCGCGACGCCGCGACCGACGCGGCCTCCGACGGACCTCCGCGCTTCGACGTCGACACCGACGCGAGGCCCACCGACGCCCCCGCCGCCGACGCGCGCTTCACCGCGTGCGACAAGGTCGACCTCCTCTTCGTCATCGACGACTCGGGGAGCATGGCCGACAACCAGCGCAGCCTCGCCGCGAGCTTCGACGGCTTCATGCGCGGCGTCCGATCGCGGCTCGCGAGCGTGCAGAGCTACCACGTCGGCGTGGTCACCTCCGAGGCCTACTACGCCAACGTCGCGGGCTGCTCCGAGATCGGCGCGCTCATCACGCGCACCTCGGGCCCCGGCGCGAGCAACATGGACTGCGCCCCCTTCGCGGGCGGCAACCACTACCTCACGCAAGACGAGACCGACCTCGCGGCGCGCTTCCGCTGCGTGGCGCAGCTCGGCAGCGGCGGCGACGACAACGAGCGGATGATGCGCTCGCTCCTCAACGCGGTGTCACCGCGGCTCAACGCGCCGGGCGCGTGCAACGCGGGCTTCGCGCGACGCGACTCGCTCCTCGTGATCGTGCTCATCACCGACGAAGACGACGTCGCCAAACCCTGCGACACGCCCGGCTGCACGCCCGCGGGATCGGGCGGCCTCCCCGACGACTGGGTGCGCGAGCTCGTGAGCTATCGCTCGGGCCTCGCGCAGAACGTGGTGGTGCTCTCGCTCCTCGGTCAGCGCCTCGACAACGCGTGCGGCGCGCAACCCGCCGCGAGGCTCATCGGGTTCACGCGCCGCTTCGGTCAGAACGGCTTCACGGGAGACGTCTGCGCGACGAGCTACGACGGCTTCTTCGACCAGACGCTCGGCGTGATCGAGACCGCGTGCAGGGGCTTCGTCGCCCCGCCGTAGCGCCGCACGAAGACTATCGGACGATGAGGTTGAGGATGCGCCCGGCCTTGTAGATCACCTTCGAGACAGACTTGCCTTCGAGGTGCCGCGCGACGGCGGGGTTCGCCTCCGCGACGCTGCGCGCGAGCGCCTCGGGCGCGTCGAGGGGGAGCGAGATCGTGCACGCGGTCTTGCCGTTGACCTGCACGCCGATGGTCACCTGATCGTCGACGGCGTAGCGGTCGTCGAAGGCCGGCCACGACACGTACGAGACGCCGTCGGGCGAGAGCGGGTGTCCGAGGCCCGCGGTCCAGAGTTCCTCCGCGAAGTGGGGGGCGAAGGGGGCCATGATGAGGGCGAGCGGCTCGAGCACCTTGCGGGCGCGCGTGCCGAGCTGCGCGAGGTCTCGCACGCACACGTGGAGCGCTGAAATCGCCGTGTTGAAGCTCAGCGACTCGACGTCGAGCGTGACCTTCTTCACGGCCTTGTGAATGATCCGCAGCTCCTCTTCCGTAGGCTCCACGTCGGCCGCGCGCGCGACGTCTTCGTCGCCCTCGAAGAACACGCGCCACGCGCGCTTGAGGAAGTTGAACTGCCCCTCGAGCCCGTTGGTCTGCCACGGCTTGTCCGCGTCGAGCGGACCCATGAAGCAGATGTACACGCGCAGCGCGTCGGCCCCGTAATCGCGGATCACCTCGTCGGGGTTGATGACGTTGCCCTTGCGCTTCGACATCTTCTCGACGCGGCGCTCGAGCTCGACGCCCGTACCCTTGCGGAAAAACTTCCCGTCGCGCTCCTCGACCTCCACGCGGGGGGTGATGCCCTTGTTCTCCACGTGGGCCATCGTGGGGTCGTAGAAGCTCTCGCCGAGGATCATCCCCTGGTGACGCAGCTTCGCGAAGGGCTCGTCGTCGCGCACGAGCCCCAGGTCGTGCAGCGCCTTCTGCCAGATGCGCGCGTACATGAGGTGCCCCACCGCGTGCTCGGGCCCACCCATGTAGAGGTCCACGGGCATCCAGTAGTCGCTGTGATCGCGCGCGCAGAAGTGCGCGACGTTGTGCGGATCGCAGTACCGCAGGAAGTACCAACTCGACCCCGCCGAGCCCGGCATCGTGTCGACCTCGCGATCGAGGAGCTCGCCGGTCTTCTCGTCACAGATGGTCGCCCAGTCCTTCGCGCGCGCGAGCGGTGACTCCCCCGAGCGCGGCTTGTAATCGCTCACGTGCGGCAGCTCCAGCGGGAGCTCGTCCTCGGTGAGCGCGCGCACGACCTGACCGTTCTTCTTCAGCACGGGGATGGGCTCGCCCCAGTACCGCTGCCTCGCGAACACCCAGTCGCGCATGCGGAAGGTCACCACGCCCTTACCGAGCGAGCGCCCTTCGAGCCACGCGATGACCTTGCGAACGGCCTCTCCGCGCGCGGTCGGCGTCCCGTTGAACTCGCCCGAGTTCACCATCACGCCTTCGCCCGTGTGCGCGGCCACTTCGACATTGCCGCCCGAGATCACCTCGACGATCGCGAGGCCCATCGCGCGGGCGAACTCCCAGTCGCGCTCGTCGTGTCCGGGCACGGCCATGATGGCGCCCGTGCCGTAGCCGTAGATCACGTAGTCCGCGACCCACACGGGCACCTTCGCGCCGTTCACGGGGTTGATCGCGAAGGCCCCCGTCGAGGCGCCGGTCTTCTCCTTGTTGGCCTGGCGATCCTTCTCGCTGCGGCTCGCGGAGTAGCGCTGATAGCGGCTCACATCGTCGCGCCGCGACGCCGCGGTGATCTTCTCGACGAGCGGATGCTCCGGCGCGAGCACGAGGTACGTCGCGCCCCAGAGCGTGTCGGGGCGCGTGGTGAACACCGTGATGCGCTCGTCGCTGCCCTCGACGGCGAAGTCGACGTGCGCGCCCTCGGAGCGGCCGATCCAGTTGCGCTGCTTCTCCTTGGTGGCCTCGGGCCAGTCGATCTTCTCGAGGCCGTCGAGCAGGCGCTCCGCGAAGGCCGTCTGACGAATCATCCACTGCGAGAGCTTGCGGCGCTCGACGGGGTGACCGCCGCGCTCGCTGCGACCGTCGATGACCTCGTCGTTGGCGAGCACGGTGCCGAGGGCCTCGCACCAGTTGACCCACGCCTCGCCCTGGTACGCGAGGCCCTGCTCATAGAGCTTCGTGAAGATCCACTGGGTCCACTTGTAGTAGCCGGGGTCGGCCGTCGAGACCTCGCGGGTCCAGTCGTACGAGAAGCCGAGCATCTTGAGCTGACGGCGAAAGGTGCTGATCGCCTCCGCGGTCGAGACCTGCGGGGGAATCCCCTCGTCGATGGCCTTCTGCTCGGCGGGCAGACCGAAGGCGTCGTAGCCCATGGGGTGCAGCACGTTGAAGCCGCGGGCGCGCTTGTAGCGGCTCACGACGTCGCTCGCGGTGTAGCCCGCGGGGTGGCCGATATGAAGCCCCTTGCCGCTCGGGTAGGGGAACATGTCGAGCGCATAGAACTTGGGCTTCGAGCGGTCTTCGACGGCGACGAAGGTGCCGTGCTTGTCCCAGTGCGATTGCCAGCGGGGTTCGATCTCGTTCGGGCGGTACGACATACGGACCCGAGGCATTACCCGACGCCACGCGGGGCGGCAATGGTGTACGAAGGCGCCGCCATGACCCACCACGACGCCAACGGCCCGGTGATCATCGCCGGGAGCACGCACCGCGACCTCGCTTCGAACATCGCGAGCATCCTGGGCACCACGCCGGGCCGCGTGCGCTTCAACCGCTTCTCGAACGAGAACCTCAAGGTCTGCATCGAGGAGAACGTGCGCGAGCGCGACGTCTTCGTGGTGCAGACCTCGTGTCCGCCCGTGAACGAGTCGCTGATGGAGACCCTCATCCTCATCGACGCGCTCAGGAGCGCCTCGGCCGCGCGGATCACCGCCGTGCTCCCCTACCTGCCCTACGCGCGCAGCGACAAGCAGGACGAGCCCGGCATCTCGATCACGGCGCGCCTCGTGGCCGACCTCCTCGCGACGGCGGGCGCCGACCGCGTCCTCGCGATGGACCTCCATTCGCCGCAGATCGTGGGCTTCTTCCGCATCCCCATCGACCACGTCACGGCCATCCCGGTGCTCTGCGAGGCCCTGCTCCGCGGCGGCGGCGATGGGGAGCGCGTCGTGGTGGCGACCGACATCGGCGAGGCCAAGGACGCGGGACGCTTCGCGGCCAGCATGAAGCTCCCCCTCGCGGTGATCGACAAGCGCCGCTCGGGCGACGACGAGCACGCGGTCCCCAACTCCATCGTGGGCGACGTGAAGGACCGCCACGCCCTCATCGTCGACGACGAGATCGCCACGGGCGGCACCATCATGGAGGCCGGCGAGCTGGTCATGGGCATGGGCGCAGCCTCCGTCGAAGCCGCCGTGGTTCACCCCGTCCTCTCGGGCAACGCGATGGAGCGCCTCCGCGCGTCGTCGCTCCGTCGGCTGCTGGTCACCGACTCGATCCCGCTGTCGCCCTCGAAGGTCGATCCCCGCATCGAGGTGGTGAGCGTGGCGCCGCTCCTGGCCGAGGCGATCCGTCGGATTCACACCGGGGCGAGCCTCTACGACATGGCCTCACGTCGCTGACAGGCGACCGAAGATGGCGCCCGGCGGAAAACTCCCCGACGCGCCGTCGGGTTGATTCCTGCGCTTCACCTCGATACTGTTTTCAACGAACGCCCTCGAAGCGCCGTTGGAGTAGATCGATGGACCATCGCAACAGCCCCCGGTCTCTGCGTCGCCGTCGTCGCCTCCTGGCGCGCGGCTTCACGCTCGTCGAGCTCCTCATCGTGGTCGTGATCGTCGGGATCCTCGCGGCCATCGCGGGCCCCGCGTATTCGCGCCACCGCTACCGCGCCCTCGCCGTCGAGGCGTCCGAGACGCTCTCGCAGATCGTGAACGCGCAGGAGGCGTACCGCGCGGAGTTCAACATGTACTCCGACGCTTCGAATGACTTCGCCCTCTCGATGCCCACGACCGACGGGGCGACGGGCTCCCTCGGCATGTGGTGGCCCGCGCTCGGAGCTCCGGCCGCGGGCACCGGCGGTCAGATCGATTTCTACACGGGCCTCCCCGCCTCGTGGAACCAGCTCGGCGTGCGCCCCCGGCAGCTCGTCCGTTACTCGTTCCAGACCATCGCGGGCAACCCCGCCGTGACGCCCTCCGTCGGCACGAGCGGCAACCTCGGATACACCTCGCTCCCGGCCGCGCAGCAGGGCCAGTGGTTCTTCGCCTGCGCCGCGGGCGACCTCGACGCCGACGGGATCTACTCCCGCTTCGAGGTCTCGTCGCTCTCTCGCGCGCTCACGGTCTACAACGAGACCGAGTAGCACCCCGTCTCCCTCACCTCCCTCCCCTCCCCCGAATCCGCACGTGCAATCACGGTCTCCCGACGGCGTCCGCCGCATCACCGACATGGTGCGCGAGGTGCTCGCCGATCCCGACCTCGACCCGACGGTTCGCGCGCTCTCCATCGAGCGCCTCGAAGCGTCGCTCCTCGAACGCGCGCAGGCCCGCCTCGGCGCCGATCGTGACCTCTCGGTGCGCCTCGAAGACGACGGCGTCGTGACGGTCTTCGAAGGCGCGGCGCCGCTCGATGACGGCGCGCTCACCGCGCACCTCGACCTCACGCTCGTCGCGAAGCTCGCCCCCACCATCGGCGCCGCGCGCGTCGACGTGAAGCGCGGCGAGCGGCCCTCGAAGCCGCGTCCCTCGCGCGTGACCGACCCGCTCGCGGAGCACGCCCTCGCACCCGTCGCGTGGACCGAGATCGCGCAGCGCCTCGCGGCGCTCGTGAGGCTTCAAGAGGCGCGCATCGCGGAGCTCGAAGCGGCTCTCGGCGTCACCGCACCGCGACGCGAGTTCGAGGTCGAGCTGCGCGCGATCGAGGCGGCGCTGCGCGCAACGCGCGACGGTTGAGGCTCAGCGGGCGGAGGAGAAATCGCAGCTCCCAGGCGGCGTGTTCATCGCGCAGCCCGAGGGGATCGTGACGCGCATCGAGCCCGCCCACAGCGAGCGGATGAAGCCCACGATCTGCTCGCGCGCGGCGACGCCCGCGGGCGAGCCTCGCGCGGCGAAACCGTGGACGTTGTAGGGCCCGATCACCGTCGAGGGCACCTTGAACTGCGTGAGCGCGCTGCCGCTGGTGACCTCGTTCACGCGCGGGGCGTCGGGGAGCTCGGCCAGCACCACGCCCACCTGCGAGGCCCTCGCGCTCGCGGCGGCCATCTCGGTGCCGATGTTGGGGAGCACGGGGTCGCCCATGCTCTCTTGAAAGAGCATCGGACGCTCGGGGTTGGCGCCGCCCCACGTCGCGCCGTCGACCTCGTCGAAGTTGAGCTGGCTCATGCCGACGGCGATGTGGATCTCGTAGTCACCCGACGGATAGCTGTTGAGCAGCGCGAGCCTCGCCGCGGGGTAGAGGCTCGACCCGGTGATGAAGTGCGACCACGCCGCGCCGGGCACGTTGAGCACGCCCGCGATCATCCGAGGCTCCGAGCGCGTGAAGACGAGGCCCATCGTTCCGCCGAGGGAGCCGCCCGTCCAGATGGCCCCCTGCGCGCGGGGATAGCGGCCCGCGACGGGGTTCACCATGTCGTCGAGCATCGGCGCAGCGAGCACGCGCGCGAGGAGCGCCGTGTGCGACGTGTCGTCGCCCGAGCCCACGAGCGCGCGGAAGAGCGCCTGCCCGTCCGCCACGGACTGGAGCAGCCCCGCCGTCGATCGCTCGACGCCGAGGAGCATGTGCGAGAACGACGCGAAGGTGTTGAGCACCTCGGAGCCCCACCAGCCCGCGAAGCGGATGTTGACCTTCGCCGCGCCGTTGCCCGTGATCTCGTCGTCGAACGAGTCGTCGGACTCGTCGCCGCCCGTGCCGTGCCCCCACATCGCGACGCGGTAGTCACCCGTTCCGCTCGGGACGAGCACGCGGAAGGGCACGGTGTGAATCCCCTCGGCGCCGTCGGCCACGCGGGGTCCGCCCATCGCGTCGCGCGCGAGGCGCCCGTCTGCGTCGACGAAGTCAGGGACGTTCGTGAGATGCCCGAGCACCTCGACCGCCGAGGGCCCCGTGGTGCGCGCGCGCACGCGGTCGATCTCTACGCCGACGGTCCCCGCGTCGACGGCCGCGAAGAGTCGCGCGCGCATCACGCGCAGCGCGGCCCGCGGTTGATCCTCCGAGCGCGTGGTGAAGTCCCACACGCGCGCGACGTGAGCCGTGTCGACGCCCGCCGTTCGAAGCATCGCGACGGTCGGCGCGAAGTACGCACGCGCGCGAGACTGCTCCTCGGTCGCGGGGGCAGCGACGCCCGTGGCGGCCCGCGTGAGGGCGTCCGCGCGGAGCGGCGCCGTCGTCGTTCGAAGCCCGTCGAGCACGACGGCGACGTGATCGGTCGCGGCCGCGAGGGGCACGCGCGGGTACGCGATCACCAGCGTCTCGGGCGAGACGCCCGTCCCCGCGACGAGCCGATACCGCAGCGGAACAGGCGCGAGCGTGTGATCCGCGCGCACCGCGTAGAGCCGCACGGAGCCTCCGGTGGTCGCGCCGAGCGAGGCCATGTCGACCTCTCCCTCGACGCCAAACATCACGGGCGAGAGCCGCGAGAAGCCGTCGGCGCGGTTGATCTCTCGCGCGTCGTCACCGGGCGCGACGACCGACGGCGGGAGCGACACGCGCAGCCCCGTCGCGCTCGCGCCGTCGACGGCGGTGAGCGCGTTCGAGGGCCACGGGAGCGCGCAGAAGATCCCTCGCGACGCGTCGCACGCCGGCCTGAAGGCCTCGCGAGCGCCGACCGCGCGATCGGGGAACGACGGCACCGGCGTGGCGGGGGGCGTCGTCGCGTCGTCGCCGCAGCCGAGCACCATCGTCACGCCGAGCAGGGAGCACCACGTCAGTCGCATGGCGCGGGAGTATCTACGAGATCGAGCGGCGCGCAC
This sequence comes from Polyangiales bacterium, assembly GCA_046351535.1. Lineage (GTDB taxonomy): Bacteria > Myxococcota_A > Polyangia > Polyangiales > CAISKJ01. Next base: position 98,756 of record JAXLYG010000025.1, on the reverse strand, counting down.
AGACGCACGCGCGAACTCGACCCGCGGTCGCGGTCGATGACGCTATCGGGAGGGGCCGAGAAAGGGCGCGACGATCGTGCGGGTGTCCTCAGGGGGCAGCCCCTCGCCGCGGACCTTGAAGCGCACCTGAAAATCGCCGTGAAAGCTCGCCTCGGAGACGGTGACGAAGACCGGGGCGTTGCTGCCCGCGAAGGGCTCGAGCGTCACGCTGGTGATCGGGATGAGAAAGGTCGCCACCGAAGGGTTCTCGGGCGCGATGGTGAAGGTCACGCGCCGATTCTGCTTGTTGACGATGTGGATGTCGTACGCGTTGCGCACCGTGCCCGCGTCGAGCGTGTAGGGCGCGCCCGTGAGCCGCAGGAGGTTGGCCTCGAAGGGCGTGTGCCGACGGAAGGCCACCGTGCTCGCGATGACGCCCATGAGCCCGAGCACCGCGTAGAGGTACAGCCTCGGCCTGAGAAAGCGCTTGGGCTCGTGCGAGAGCCCCTTGAGCGAGTCGTAGCGGATGAGGCCGCGGGGGCGACCGAGCTTGTCCATCACGTCGTCGCAGGCGTCGATGCAGCGCGAGCAGCCGATGCAGTCGAGCTGCAGGCCGTTGCGGATGTCGATGCCCGTGGGGCACACGACGAAGCAGCGGTTGCAGTCGACGCAGTCGCCGGCGCCCTCGGCCTTCTCGCGGCCCTTCGAGCGGGCGCGCGGCTCGCCGCGCTTCTCGTCGTAGCCGATGACGATGGTGTCGGGGTCGGTGAGCACCGACTGGAGGCGCCCGTAGGGGCACACGACGAGGCAGGTCTGCTCGCGGAACCAGGCGAAGTTGAAGAACATCACGCCCGTCATGGCGACGGTCCACGCGAAGGCTTCGGGGCTCGCCGAGGGCCCCGCCTTGATCATCGCGCCGAGGCTCCGGATGGGCACGAAGTACCCGAGGAACACGTGCGCGATGGCCGCGGCGGCGCCGAGGTAGATGAGCCAGAGGAGCGCGCGACGCCACGCGCGGTCGAAGTCCCACCCGCCGGCCTCGCGACGGATGCGCCGCTCGCGCGGCCCCTCGATGAGCCGCTGCACGGGGCGAAAGACCGACTCGAGGAAGACCGTCTGCGGGCACGCGTAGCCGCACCACACGCGGCCCGCGAGCGTGGTGAGAGACACCAGCGCGAAGCCGACGCCCGAGAGGATGAAGAACATCATCCAGACGTCCTGGGCGTTGAACACCGCGCCGAAGAGATAGAAGTGCCGCTGCTGGAGGTCGAGGAGCACCGCCGGGTGCCCCCCGATCGTCACCCACGGGGTCGCGAGGTAGACCACGAGCAACACCGCGAAGAGGACCTTGCGCGCGGTGTCGAAGCGGCCCGAGACGTCGGCCGGATGCACCGTGTTTCGGGTGCCGTCGGTTCGAATGGAGCTACGCGTCTCGACGATCGGGAGGTGCCTGGACATGCAGCGGAGACTACTCCGTGAAGACGTCGCCCTGCGGGGCCTTGCCGCCCGCGACGTTGGTGTTACGGAGCGTCAGAACGTACGCGACGACGTTCTGCACACGCTCCATACCGAGCTGCGGTCCCCACGCGACCATGCCCTTGGCGGGCACGCCTTCGAGCACCGTGTGGAAGATCTGCGTCGGTCGCCCGCCGTGGATCCACGCGTTGTCCGTGAGGTTCGGGCCGATGATGCCGCCCGCGTTGGCGCCGTGACACGCCACGCAGTTGGTCGTGAAGATCTGCCGACCCGCGGCCACGGAGGCCGTGTCGTGCGAGAGGGTGACGAGCGAGTCGTCGGTCATGGCGCCCGCGGCGCGAGCCCTCGCGGCGGCGGCCCTGCGGTCGGCCGCGACGGACTGCTCGTAGGCCTCGTTGCTCGTAGGTCCGCTGTGAAAGACCTCGTAGTGGAACCAGTACCCGATCGCGAAGACCACGGCGCCGTAGAGGGTGACGAGCCACCAGTTGGGCAGGTGGTTGTCGAACTCCTCGATGTCGTCGTAGGCGTGGACGACCTTGTCCTCGTACGCGCCCTTCGCGGCCTTGGTCGAGGTGATGGCAGCGCCCGTGGAGGCAGAGCCGGGCTGATGGATTTCAGAGCTCACGAGTTCGTCTCCTCCCCCGAGTCGAGGGGCAGCGCGGCGACGCCATCGAAGGTCGACGGGCGGCGTCGCATGGTGCGCACCACGATGCCTGCGAACACCGTGATGAAGATCAGCAGCGAGATGATGGGCAGCACCAGTACGGGGCTGTGCACGAAGAAATCGCGGTACATGATCGCTCCCTCTCAGCGCCCTTCCTGCGCGGCGCGGGTGGCGGTCTCGACGACCTCGCGCGTGTCGGGGTTGCCCGTGGGGCGACCGAGGCGCTGGAGGTACGCGATGAGGGCGACGATCTCGGAGTCGGCCTCGGCGTGCGCGCCGGCCGCCGCGAGGTCCTGCACGATGAAGCGGGCCTGCGCCGAGGCGATGTTGGCCGCGCCCGAGATCTCGAACGGGCGGTAGGGCACGCCCGCGGAGTGCTGCGCGTCGACGCGCGACGAGATGTTCGAGTTGTCGACGTGCGAGGTGAAGAGGTGCGGGTACGCGGGCATGTTCGAACCCGGCGAGGTCGAACGCGGGTCCTGCATGTGGCGGAAGTGCCAGAGGCCCGGGTACTTGCCGCCGACGCGCGCGAGGTCAGGACCGGTGCGCTTCGAACCCCACTGGAAGGGGTGATCGAAGATCGACTCCTGGAGGCGCGAGGGCTCGCCGTAGCGGATCGTCTCGAAGCGCATCGGGCGGATCATCTGCGAGTGGCAGTTGTAGCAACCCTCACGGATGTAGATGTCGCGGCCCTCGAGCTCGAGGGGCGTGTAGGGGCGCGTCGAGACCACGCGCGCCTCGGCGCGGTTGATCACGAGCGACGGGATGAGCTCGGCGATGCCGCCCACGAAGACCGCGAGCGCCGTGAGCACGACGAAGACCGCGGCGCGACCCTCGACGAGGCGGTGCCAGTTGGGCTTGCCGTCGACCTTCGAGAGCTGCAGGGCGATGGTGCCCGCGATGGCGACGAAGAGCGCGATGCCGGCCATCGCGACGCTGGCCATCTGGCTGAGCACCGCGAGCGAGAGCACGAGCGCGGTCACGACCGCGGAGAGGAGCACCGGAGGTCCGAAGGCGACCCTGGTCCACGGGATCTCGTCGGGGTCGGACTTGAGCTCGACGACCTCGGCCTCGCCGTTGACGGCGGCGCCGGAGCGCGCGGTCATCACGAGGTTCCACACCATCATGATGAAGCCGGTGAAGTAGAGCGTGCCGCCCACGAGGCGGGTCCAGTACATCGGACGGAGCGCGATGAGGGTCTCGACGAAGGTCGGGTACTGCAGCGTCCCCTGGTCGGTGACCGCGCGCCACATGAGGCCCTGCGTGATGCCGCCCACCCACATCGAGATGACGTAGAGGAGGATGCCCACGGTGCCGATCCAGAAGTGCGTGTCGGCCGCGCTCTTCGAGTGGAGCTTCGTGCCGTAGAGCTTCGGCACCATCCAGTAGAACATGCCGGCGGCCATGAAGCCGTTCCAGCCGAGGGCGCCCTCGTGGACGTGACCGACGATCCAGTCGGTGTAGTGCGCGAGGCCGTTGACGGACTTGATCGAGAGGAGCGGGCCTTCGAAGGTCGCCATGCCGTAGAAGGTCACGCCGGCGACGAAGAACTTGAGCACGGGATCCGCGCGGACCTTGTCCCAGGCGCCGCGGAGCGTGAGCAGGCCGTTGAGCATGCCGCCCCAGCTCGGGGCCCAGAGCATGAGCGAGAAGATCATGCCGAGGGTCTGCGCCCAGTCAGGGAGCGCCGTGTAGAGCAGGTGGTGAGGACCGGCCCAGATGTACACGAACACCAGGGCCCAGAAGTGAATCACCGAGAGGCGATACGAGTAGACGGGCCTCCCCGCGGCCTTCGGCAAGAAGTAGTACATGATGCCGAGGATGGGGGTCGTGAGGAAGAACGCGACGGCGTTGTGGCCGTACCACCACTGCGTGAGCGCGTCCTGCACGCCGCCGAAGAGCGAGTAGCTCTTGAAGGGCCCCCACGGGATCGACAGGTTGTTCACGATGTAGAGCATCGCGACGGTGACGATCGTGGCGATGTAGAACCAGATCGCGACGTAGAGGTGCTTCTCCCTGCGCTTCGCGATGGTCCAGAACATGTTCACCGCGAAGACCACCCAGATGAGGGTCACCGCGATGTCGATGGGCCACTCGAGCTCCGCGTACTCCTTGCCCTGCGTGTACCCGAGGGGGAGCGAGATCGCGGCCGAGGCGATGATCGCCTGCCAGCCCCAGAAGTGAATCCGCCCGAGGAGGTCCGACGCCATGCGGGTCTTCAAGAGCCGCTGCGTCGAGTAGTAGATGCCCGCGAAGAGCATGTTGCCGACGAACGCGAAGATCACGGCGTTCGTGTGCAACGGGCGCAACCGCCCGAAGGTGAGGAGCGGCGCGACGTTGGCTCGGTGATCGGCGAGCTGAAGCGCGACGATCAAGCCGACCAGCATCCCCACGACTCCGAAGATCACCGAGGCCCACACGAACATGCGTGCGAGGCCGTCGTCATACGTGATCCTCACCTTGGACGCTTCGGCCTCCCCGTGGGAGGCCTTCTCGTTCTCGGTACTCATGACGTCCTACCTGCGCCCTCGGGGCGCTGCTCCGTTGCAGCGAGTCGGGGCGCGTCTTCCTGAATGGGAAACAGCGCGAGGCGGTCGGTGTGCTGCCACGTGCGATCTCGCAGCGTGCGCGCGAAGAGCGCGAGCGCCCCCGCGGCGAGCAGCAGCCCGAAGAGGCTCAACATGATCACGATCTCCACAGCGACCTCGACGGCGAGAGGGCTGCGATCGTCGCGAGGATGATCGACAGCGACGTGAGCGGCATGATCACCGCGCACAGGATCGGCGACATCACCCCCGCGAAGCTCAGCGCGACGGTGCCCGCGTTGTAGAGCGTCGCGACGGCGAGGTTCCGACGGTTCACGGCGACGAGGGCGCGCGACACGCGCAGCGCGAGCCGCACGGGGCGCAGGCCCGGGCTCACGAACCACGCGTCGGTGCGCGCGGGCATGAAGGGCCTGTCCGCGGCGGGCGTGGCCGAGCAGAAGGCGCGCTCCACCGCGGGGCCGTCGTTGATGCCGTCGCCGATCATCCACGTGTCGCGGCGGTCGTGCTCGGTGATCCAGCGGGCCTTGTCGTCGGGCGATGCGCCGCCGACCGCGTGGTCCGCCTGCACGCCGAGCGAGACGGCCATCTCGCGCACGCGCCCGGCCTCGTCGCCGCTCAGCATCCACACGTCGAGGCCCGAGCGCGAGAGCTTCGCGATCTCGTCCTTCGCGTCGGGCCTGATGACCTCGGCGGTCGAGAGCGCGGCGAGCGCGTGGCCGTCGCGGGCGAACACGAGGTCCGCGTCGGGGGCCGCGTCCGTCGCCGCCCAGCCCGCGCGACCGAGGCGCCAGGTGACGCCGTCGGCGGCGAGCTCGATGCCCGCGCCGGGCGTCTCGGTCACCGATCGTTCGGCCACGTACGATCGCTGGATGTCGCTCGCCTCGAACGCGCGCCGAACCGCGACGCTCTTGGGGTGCGTGCTGCGGACGACGATGTTGTACAGGGCCGAACGATCGTCGTCGGAGAGGGCCGCGAGGCGCTCGGGGTCGACGAGCTCGAGCACGCCCTCGGTGAGCGTCCCGGTCTTGTCGAAGACCACGCGACGCACCTCGGGGAGCCGGTCGAGCAGGCTCGCGGAGCGGATGAACATCCCCGCGCGGCGGAGGCCCGACTGCACGAGCTCGTAGGCGGTCGGCGTCGCGATGCCGAAGGCGCAGGGGCACGTCACCACGAGGAGCGCCGTGGTGGCCTGGAGGGCCTTCGTCACGTCGTGGCGGCCGACGGACCAGTAGAGGAAGCACAGCGCCGCGAGCGAGAGCACGGCGAGCACGTAGGTGCGCGTGAGGCGCTGCCACCAGGGCGTCGAGCGCGCCGCGTCGGTGGAGTCGTCGCGCGTCGAGCGCAGCAGCGCCGGGAGGACGGAGTTCGAGAAGTCTTCGGTGGCGCGGAGGGTGATGGCGGTGACGCCGAGGTTGAAGGCCCCCGCGGGGACCACGTCGCCGCGGGAGAAGGCGCGCGGCGCGCTCTCGCCGTTGATCCAGTCGAGGGAGCAGCTCGCGCTCGCGTCTTCGAGCACCGAGGCCGCAGGGATGAGGTCCCCGGGCGCCACGAGGACCGTGTCATCGGCCCGCAGCTCCCGGCAGGGAATCACCTCCACCGAGCCGTCGCGCACGCGACGGGCGAGCAGCGAGTCGACGCCGTCGCTCGCGAGGAGCATCGCGCGGTTGCGCTCGACCACGCGCTCCTGCAGCCAGCGCCCCGTGAGCATGAGCGCGATGAAGGTCGCGACCGTGTCGAAGAACGCGCCGTCGTCGCGGCCCTGCGCGAAGTGCCAGAGCGAGCCGCCGTACGCGAGCACGATGCCGATCGCGATGGGCACGTCCATGTGCAGCACGCGACGCGCGAGGCAACGCCACGCCGAGCGGATGAACACCGAGCCGCCCACGAGCACGCTGATGCCCGCGAGCACCACGCCGAGCCAGCGGAAGACCACGTACACCGATCCGACGCGGAGCCCGAGGCTCACGGGGATGGTGAACAGCATCGTGTTCATCGCGAGCGCGGCGCACACGCCGATGCGCCAGAGGAGGTCCGACGAGCGCGGCGCCTCGACCTTGCGCGCGGGCCCGAGGAGGTAGCCGAAGCGCTCGACCTCCATCACCCACGCGCGCAGCGGAAAGTCCTTCGTGACCAGCACCTCGACGCGCCCGAGCGCGGGGTTCGTCGTGCAGCTCAGCCGCGACGCCGAGGGGCCGTGCTGTTCGAAGAGCGCGTCGATGAGCCACACGCAGGCGGCGCACTGCACCCCCTGGAGGTCGAAGGCCACGCGCCTCGCCCCGGCGGCCTCCGCGAGGTCGCGCTCGATCGCGTCGAGCCACTTGAGGTCACGCGTCGACGCGGGCGCGAGCGCAGGGCTGATCGCGCCGCCGCGCAGGTCGTAGTACCGCGACAGCCCCTTCGACACGAGGAGCGCGTGCACCACGCGGCACCCCGTACAGCAGAAGCCGTCGCGCGTCGGCGACGAGAGCTCGGCGCCGCAGTGACGACATACGCTCGCGCAGGTCGCACCGACCTCACGCGCGAGGGTTGACGTTGTGTCAACCACGGCAACGGCTCCGCCTGACATTGGTCAAGACGTTGAGCAAGGCGAGTGCCACGTATTTCTGGTGAGGTTTCGGGGTGTGTGCGAAGCTTGACTGCACGCACGGGTTGCTGTGACCGGCGTCGTTACGCACGGCGTACAGCGCACGGGGTGCCAACGCGTGTCTGAATCTCGCGCCGCGCGAGTTCCGTCCGGGGGCGTCGCGCCGGGGCCGTTCGGCATGTGGCTTGCGCTTCGCGTGGCCATGGATCTTCCCCTCACGGTCGTGGGCGCGGCGGCGGCTGCGGGTCTCGCGTCGTCGGCGCACTGCGCTGCGATGTGTGGTCCCCTCGCCCTCGCGGTCTGCGGCGCGCCCGGGCGCGAGGGCGCGCGCGCGGGCCTTCGCTACGGCATCGGACGTCTCGCTTCGTACGCGGTCACGGGCTCGATCGCGGGCGCGCTCGGATCACGGCTCGTGCGCGTTCTCCGCGGCGAGCACGTGCAGCAGGCGGTCTCCATCGCGCTCGGTCTCGGCCTCGCGCTCGCTGCGCTGCGCGTGCTCCAGACGCGCGCCCGGCAGGACCTCGTCCCGCTGCGCGCGCGGCGAGATGCGCCGCGTCCGCCGCCGCTCCTCACGGGGCTTCTCACGGGGTTTCTCCCGTGCGGCGCGCTGGCGGCGGGCCTCATGATCGCCGCGGGCGCGGCCTCGTGGTGGGGCGGCGCGCTCGCCATGATGTCGTTCGCGATCGCGAGCGCGCCGGGCCTCGCGGGCGTCGTGCTGGCGGGCGCCACGATCGGCGATCGACTGCGCGGCGTGCTCACGCCGACGCGGAGGACGGCCTTCGGTGTGGCGCTCATGCTCGCGGCGATCTGGGTCGCGGCGCGGCCCTGGGTGATGCCCGAGCGGAGCTGCCACTGTCACACTGCGGCCGCGGCGAGCGCTGGCGTCGCGAGGCCTTCGTGACGGAGTATCGGCGATCATTCGTGGAGGTGTTTCGATGAAGAAGATCCTCGTAGCGGTCGACACGTCGGCGGTCGCGCCCTTCGTGCTTGAGCGGGCCCTCGTGCTCGCGCGTGCGTTCGACGCGAGCGTGCTCCTCGTGCGAGCCGTGGGGCTCCCCACGGAGCTCCCGCCCGAGGCGCTCTCGATGGACCCCGACAGCGTCACGGGCCTTCTGGTGAAGGCCGCGGAGCGTGACCTCGAACGCGCCGCAGCGACCTTTCCTCCCGAGGTGACGGTCGAGCGCTCGGTGCAGGTCGGCACCCCGTGGCGAATCATCTGCGACCTCGCCGAAGACCACGACGTCGAGCTCGTCGTCCTCGGCGCGCACGGTCATCGGCTCCTCGACCGCGTGCTCGGCACGACGACCAACCGCGTCGTGTCGCACACGGAGCGTTCGATGCACATCGTTCGGCCGCCCCGCGAAGGTTCTGCCGGGAAGGCTTGACGTTCTTCGTCTCGCGCGCGATGCAGCGAGCATCGATGGCGCCCGGTGAAGAGCATCTGTTCGACGAGATGAAGCGTTACGTGGGTTTTTCCCCGCGTGATGAGGCAAACCTTAAGCGGGTCGGCCCTCGCGTCGCCCCACACGCTCACTCAATCACCGACGAGTTCTACGCGAGGGTTCTACAGCACGACGGCGCGCGCGCGGCCATCACGGGCGGCGACGCGCAGGTCGACTCGCTCAAGTGCACCCTCGTGTCGTGGCTCCACGAGCTCTTCACGGGCCCGTGGGACCTCGCGTACTACGAGCGCCGCGCGCGCATCGGTCGGCGCCACGTCTCCATCGACCTGCCGCAGCGGTACATGTTCACGGCGATGAGCCTCATCCGCTCGCACGTGTGCCGCATCGTCGCGACCACGGCGGCCTCGCCCGAGGAGGCACACCAGGAGGTCAACTCCGTCGACAGGGTGATCGACCTCGAGCTCGCGGTGATGCTCCACACCTACCAGGAGAACAGCCTCTCACGGCTGCAGCAGTCCGAGCGCCTCGCGACCTTCGGGCAGTTCGCGGCGTCGATCGCGCACGAGCTCCGCAACCCGCTCGGCGTCATCGAGTCGTCGTCGTTCCTCCTGCGCAAGAGGATCTGCGACCCGTCGGACACGGCGTCGCGGCACCTCAACAAGATCGACGCGCAGGTGCAGCTCTCCAATCGCATCATCACGAGCCTCCTCGACCTCGTGCGAGAGCGCCCCCTGGTGCCGCGCGAGCTGCTCGCGAAGGAGCTCATCACGGCCTCGATCGACGCGATCCCAAGTTGCGCCGCGACGGTGCGCACGGAGCTCTCGGACGAGCGCCTCACGGTCTGCGCGGACTTCGATCAGGCGCGGCAGATCCTCACGAACCTCCTCTCGAACGCGTGCGAGGCAGCGGGCGCCGGCGGAGAGATCCTCCTCGCTGCGCGCAGCGAGGGCGCGGAGGCGATCTTCCTCGTGAACGACTCGGGGCCGGGCATCGATCCCTCCATTCGACGGAGGATTTTCGAACCTTTGGTGACCACGAAGGTGCGTGGCATCGGGCTCGGACTGGCGCTTTGTCGTCGCCTCGCAGAGCGCAATGGCGGTACGATCACGGTCGTCAGTGGTCCGTTGAGCGGAGCCGCGTTCGAACTTCGCCTTCCATCGACGGCAAAGCGCTGAAGGGTAACGTCCGTGTGTACATGTCGCATCCTCGTCGTTGATGACAACCGGGACCTCGCCGAAAACCTCGTCGAGATTCTCGAGGACGCCGGCTTCGTCGCGGACTTCTTCGACGACCCCTCGATCGCGTTGCACGCGGTGGAGCCCGGGCGGTACGGCATCGCGCTCATCGACCTGCGCATGCCCGGCATGGACGGCGTCGAGCTCCATCGGGAGATCAAGCGCGTCGACCCAGCGCTGAAGGCGATCGCGATGACGGCCTTCGCGCGAGACGAGCGCGTCCGCTCGGCGCTTTGTGACGGCATGCTCGCCGTGTTCCCGAAGCCGATGGACGCCGCGAACCTGATCGTCCGACTGCGCGAGACCGTCGCGGCCTGAGCTTCAGCGCGCGCGATTCAGCGTCGCCTCATCGAGCGACGAGCCGCCCTCGATCCAGACCTCACCGTCCTGCGTCGCGACGCCGAACGCGAGCCCTCCATCGAGGCGTCCGACGTACCAGATCGATCGCGGAGGTGCGCTGCTCGCCCTCACCACGGCGCCACCCGGCGCCGCCTCCGTGACGTCTGCTCGCGCGGCCGCGCGCGCTGCGGCGATCTGGTCGATCAGCGAGTCGCTCGACGCCACCGACGAGGCCGCCGCGAAGGCCCCGTCGGCCGCGACGCCAACCATCGCGGCGAGCGCGAAAGCCGCGGCCCCTCGCACGCCATCGTCAGCATCGACGGCGAGCGCGCGCTCCACCGCGAGCCGCGCTCCCCTCGCCCGCAGACGACCTGCGGCGTAGATCGCGGCGCGACGCACGAGCGGGTCTGCGGGCTCTGCGGCCACGATTCGCACCGCGAGGTCTCGCGCGGCCTCCACGCGGAGCTCTCCGAGCTGCGCGAGCGCGATGGCCCCCGCGATCGACGGCGCGTCTCGCTCCCGCTCTACGAGCGAGAGGAGCGCGTCGCACGCGAGCGCCCTCGCGTGAAGCTGCGCGCCGCCGTCGCCCGCGAGGCGCCCGAGCGCCAGCACGATCGACGACCGCACGCCCTCGTCGGACTCACGCGCGAGCGCCACTTCGAGCGACGTCGCGCGTGCCTCGTCGTCGCCGCGCGCGTGACCCAGCGCCAGCGCCATCGAGACGCGCTGATCGGTGTCCGACGACCACCGCGGTGCGATCGACGTTCCCGAGAGCGCCGAGACGATCGCAGCTGCGGGTTCCTCAGCGTGCGCCGTCGCGCCGACCCCGACCGCGTCGCGCGACAGGAGCTCCGCCTGCGCCCAGCGCGCCTGCGGGTCGTCGACCGAGAGCGCTCGCGCCGCGGCCGCGCCGCCGATGCGGGCCACCGCTCGCCACATCGCGCCGCGCGCTTCGACGTCGAGCTCGCGGCGCGCGCGCGCGACGAGGGGGGCGATGGCGTCGGGGTCTCCGAGCGCGCCGAGCGACTCCGCGGCGACGCGGCGATCACCAGACCACGGCGCGTCGAGCGCGCCGACGATCACCGTGACGGACGCACGGTCTCCGAGCGCGCCGAGGGCCTCGATCGCGACCTCGCGCAGCGATGGTTCGGCCACGAACGATCGCAGCACGGAGACGTCGAAGCCGCCGCCGAGCGAGGCCAGCGCTCGCACCGCGGCGCGTCTCGCCGCGACGTCTTCGCCGCTCGATGCGACGGCGACCACGGCGCCTGCCGCCTCGACGCATCGGAGGCGCGCGACGGCGTCGAGGGCCGCGAGGGTCTTCGCGAGGGAGCGCCCGGGGCGCCCCGGCGTGAGCGCGTCGAGGAGCGGACGCGCCCAGCGAGGATCGCCCCTCCGTCCGATCGCGCGAAGGGCGCCGACGCCTCCGAGGGAGGCCTCCCGCGATTGCGCCAGCGCGGTCGCGAAGACGTCGTGCGGGAGCTCCGACAGGGCGCGCACGGCGGCGTCCTGCACAAGGTCGCCCGACGTCCCGATCACCCCGCTCCACGAGCTTCGGAGCAGCCACGGAACGAGCGACTGCGGGTCCGCCGCGTGCGCGACGAGCGCGCGCAGGGCCGCCGCCCTCACCGCGACGGGGAGGTTGCTCTCGGCCGCTGCGGCCTCACGCAGCGACGCGTCGACATCGGCAGACGAGTACCGCGAGAGGCCCCAGAGGATCGCGCGTTGCACACCCTCGTCGCGCTCTCTCCGCAGGCGATCCTGGAGGCGCGCGGTGACGGCGTTCGAGAGCGCGCGCGACGCGGTCGCGGCGGAGGCGTACCGGCCGAGCATCCACGCGGCGTCGCGCCTGACGCGCGGGTCTTCGTGCTGGAGGCGGTCGAGCCACGCGTCGGGGCCGACCCCCGCGAGGAGCGGCGTCGCATGTGCGGCTTCGAAGCGTGGCCCCGAGGCGATTCCGGCGGCGACGATGCAGGATACCCACAGCGCGGTGCGGGTGCCCGAGCGCCCCCTCGCGCCCTTCGGAGATCGGGCGAGACCCATACGTCGGAAGATGGTATCACAGGGCGAACGTTCAGACGCCCTCGCGCGTCTGCGTCCCCCCTTCGAGGAACGGACCCGTGCGCATCTGCCCCAAGTGCAGAAACTCCGTCGCTGACGAGGTGTCGTCGTGCCCGGACGACGGTCGCCGAACGGTCACTCGCGAAGAGTTCGAGTCGTCGGGCAACGATCCTCTCCTCGGTGCGACGCTCGATGAGCGCTACACCATCGTCGGTCGCCTCGGCGCCGGCGGGATGGGCACGGTCTACCGCGCCGAGCAGGCTCCCTTGAACCGCGAGGTCGCGCTGAAGGTGCTTCGCCGCGAGCTCGGGCGAGACCCCGACACGGTCGCCAGGTTCACGCGCGAAGCGAAGCTCCTCTCGCAGCTCCGTCACCCCAACACCGTCACCATCCTCGACTTCGGTCAGAGCCCCGAGGGACTTCTCTACCTCGCGATGGAGCTCCTCGAAGGCGAGATGCTCTCCTCGCGGATGCGCGACGCGGGCACGCTGGGCCTCGCGGAGTCGGTGCGTGTCGCGTGCGGCGTGCTCCGCTCCCTCGATGAGGCGCACGCCCGCGGGATCATTCACCGCGACCTCAAGCCCGACAACATCTTCCTCGCGCACGTGCATGGTCGCCCCGCTGACGACGAGATCGTGAAGGTCGTCGACTTCGGCATCGCGAAGATCCGCGACGGCGAGCTCACCCCCGGCCTCGACCCCGTCGCCACGCAAGAGGGCACGGTCTTCGGCACGCCGCGCTACATGTCGCCCGAGCAGGCGCAGGGCAAGTCGCTCGACGGACGCAGCGACCTCTACGCGGTGGGCGTGCTGCTCTTCCACATGCTCACCGGGCAGGCGCCGTTCACCGACGACGACGCGGTGATCGTGATGGCGCACCACATCAAGACGGTGCCGCCTCCGGTGAGCTCGCTCGTGCCGGGGCAGCGCGTGCCCGCGGCGCTCGAAGCGCTCGTCGCGAAGGCTCTCTCGAAGAACCCCGACGACCGCCCGCAGAGCGCGCAGGAGTTCCTCTCGGAGCTCGACGCGCTCGGCCCCGAGATCGAAGCCGCGCAGGCGCGCTCGATCCTCATGGCCGAACAGACGACCATCCTCGACGCGACGCCCGTGGTCTCCCGTCCGTGGCTCGGCGTCGCGCTCGGAGCCGCCGCGGCGCTCGTCGCGATGATCGTCGGGTTCTCGCTGCTGCATCGCCTTCCGCCGCACGTCCAGGCGCCCGTGCGCGAGCCGCAGGGCGCGACGGTCTCACCGCCGCCGCAACAGCCCGCTGCGCCGCAGCCCACGACGCCCGCGGCCGACAACGTGAACGGGCTCGCCTCCGCGGCCCTCTCCGCGCCGCAGCAGCCCGCGAGCGACCCGAACGACGACACCGATCCGCGCGATCGACGGCGCCCCCGGCGACGCACGACGCCGGTCGCGACGCAGCAGCCCGCCGCGCCGCCTTCGCCGCCGCCGAGCGTGCCGCCGCGGCGACACTCGAACGGTCAGCCGTACCAGACCTTCGAAGGGATGTGAGGCGCCGTCGCGGTCGCGACGGCGTCGGAGGGCTCAGACGCGGTGCTCGATGAAGCGCGCCGCGCGCCCCGTCTCGAACGGGATCGGCAGCCGTTCGAAGACCTGCAGGTCGCCGAGGAGCTCGTGCTCGCGCCAGCCTGACGCGCGGAAACCCGCGCGCTGCAGGATGCGGATCGAAGCCTTGTGCCACGGCAGGGTCGTCGCGGTGACGCGCGCGACGCCGGGCTGTTCGAGCGCCCAGTCGACCATCGCGCAGGTGGCCTCGGTGCCGAAGCCCATGCCCTGCGACGACTCCTCGACGCCGTAGCCGACCTCGACCTCGCCTTCGGCGTCGGGCGCGCCGTGGAAGACGACGCTGCCGACGAGGCGGCGATCGTGTCCGCGGGTGATCATCAGGCGGTCGCCCCAGAGGCGCACCGCGGGGTTCGCGCGGACGTTCTCGATCGAGACCGAGAACGCGCGCTCGATCAGCGCGCGGCCCGGCCACTTCTCAGGGAGCTTCGCGCCGACGATCTTCGCGGCGTCGTCGCGGCGGTCGGACATCACGGCCTCGACGAGAGGGAGCGTGATGGGGTGGAGCTCGAGGCGCGGAGTCATCAACACGTGCATCGTCATGTCGGCACTACCTCCCCGTCGCGCTGGTTGCGACGTGGTGCGTGCCCAAGCAATAGCGCTGTTTTCTCGCGCCGAGCAAGCGATCGACGTGACAGAACCGTTGACGCGCCGCGTCTGTGAGGGAGCGCGCAGCGAGACTCGCGGCGCGCGTAGGGGGCTACACGCCGTCGTCGGCGAGGAGCGAGGTGATGTGGCTCGCGCGCTCGTCGGAGATGTGGAGCGCCTTCTGGAGGAGCTCGAGAAGCTCCTGCTCCTCGTCGCCGACCTCGCCGTCGAAGAGCACGAAGAGGGTCGCGAGTGCGAAGGCTTCTTCGCGCGTCTCCTGGTCGTTGCCGATGGCCTTCGCGATGGCCTTCACGCGCGCGGGGATGCCCTCGGCCGCGACCTGGAGCGCGATGGCTTCGACGGTGCGACCGAGCGCTTCGCCGTCGAGGTTTTCGAAGCCCGGCGTCGCGAGGATCTGCGTCGCGAGGGCGCGGGCCTCGCCCGCTTCGAGGGTGCCGTCGATGCACGCCGCGATGGTGGCCACCTCGACGAGCGCGTCGAGCGCGGCCTTCGAAGGCTTCGGCCGCTCGGGAGGCGGCGGCACGATGCTCTTGTACTGCTGGACCTTCTTGTGAAACTTCGCCATCGCGGCACTCCGGTAGGTTCTCGTCGGCACGCAGGATAACAGAACGTCCCGGCGCGCCACATCATCCTTCAGCGACTCGACGCCTCATCGCGGAATGCTGTAAGGACGTGGCGCGTCTCCACCATGCTCCTCCCCCTCACGGATCATCGCGAGGCCCGCGTGGCGCTCCGTCATCGCGACGGTGTGCTCACCTACGGCGAGCTCCACGAGCGCGCCCTTGCGCATGTACGCGCGCTTCACGCGCTCGGCGTACGCGCGGGTGATCGCGTCGCGGTGTGGGCCTCCATCGACGTCGGCACCGTCGTCTCGCTCACGGCGAACGCGCTCGCGGGCTTCGTCTCCGTCCCCATCAATCCGTCGGTCGGCGAGGCCGAGCTCGCGCACGTCATCACCGACGCGTCGCCGAAGCTGCTCGTCGGCGCGCCCGGCCGCGCGATGCCTGTCCCCGTGGTGGCCGTCGACCTCGCCGACACGGCTCGCTCGTCGCCGCTGTCTGCGCCCTCCGACGCGTCGCCCGCGCTCGTGCTCTACACCTCGGGCACCACGGGGCGGCCCAAGGGCGCCGTGCTCTCACACCGCGCGATCGCGGCGAACCTCGACGCCCTCGCCCTCGCGTGGGGATGGACCGCCGACGACGCGCTCGTCCATGCGCTGCCGCTCTTTCACGTCCACGGTCTCGCGCTCGGGCTCTTTGGAACGCTCCGTCGCGGCGCCTCGCTTGACCTGCTGCCGCGCTTCGATCCGTCGCTCGTCGCGTCGTCGCTCACGCGCGGCGCGACGATGCTCTTCGGCGTCCCGACGATGTATCACCGCCTCGTCGAGCAGGCGGAGCGAGACCCCTCCGTCGCCGCCGCGTTGACGCGCGCGCGGCTCCTCGTCTCGGGCTCCGCGGGGCTCCCCGTGCGAGAGCACCGACGCATCGAGGCCGTCAGCGGGCGCGGCGTGCTCGAGCGCTACGGCCTCACCGAAACGCTGATCAATACGGGCGTTCGCGCGGACGAGGGTCCGCGACCGGGTTACGTCGGACGGCCTCTCGATGGCGTCGAGCTCCGCCTCGTCGATGACGCGCGAGGCGTTCTCGACGCGTGTGACGACGCGACGCTCGGCGAGGTCGCCGTGCGCGGCCCCAACCTCTTCGACGGGTATCTCAACCGCCCCGACGCCACCGCCGCGGTGCGCGACGCAGACGGCTGGTTCTACACGGGAGACCTCGCGGCGAGAGCGCCCGACGGGATGATCCGGCTCGTCGGGCGGCGCGCGACGGACCTCATCAAGACCGGCGGCTACAAGGTCGGCGCGGGTGAGGTCGAGGCCGCGCTGCTCGAACATCCCGCGGTGCGCGAGGCGGCGGTGAAGGGCGTCGAAGACGACGACCTCGGCGAGCGCATCGAGGCGTGGGTGGCGCTGCGTGACGGCGTGGCTGTCACGCCCGAGGCGCTCGCGGATCACGTCGCCACAAGCCTCGCGCGGCACAAGCGACCGCGGAGGGTTCACGTCATCGAGGCGCTCCCTCGCAACGCGATGGGCAAGGTGTTGAAGTCGTCGCTCGGTGGATCGGGCTCGCGATGACCGCGCTCTCGCTGCGGCGCGATCTCGTCACGGGGCGTCGCGTGCTCGTCGCCCCGGCGCGCCGCGGATCGCCGAGAGACTTCGGCGCCATTCCCCTCGCCCGCGACGCGTCACAGTGCCCGTTCTGCCCGGGGCACGAGTCGGCCACGTCGGAGACCCGCGCCGAGCGCGTCGACCGAGAGACCGGCGCGTGGATCGCGCGGGCGTTCTCGAACCTCTTTCCGATGGTGCACCCTGACGCCACGACGGGGGCCTTCGAACGTCCCACGGAGGGGGCGCTCGCGGCGCGCGGTGATCACGAGGTGCTCGTCGAGACGCCCTCGCACGACGTCGACCTCGGCGAGCTCTCCGACGACCACGCGCGCGCCGTCTTCGACCTCTACCGCGAGCGCTATCGCGTCCTCGCGAACCGCGACGACGCGCGCGCGATGCTCCTCTTCAAGAACCGGGGTCCGCGCGCGGGAGCGTCGCTCCGACACGCGCACGGGCAGGTGTTGTCGGTGCCCATCGTTCCGCCGGGCGTGCGTCGCCGCGACGCGATCTCTCGCAAGCGCTACGAGGCCTTCGGCAAGGGCGCGCTCGCGGAGCTTCGCGATCGTGAGCTCGACGCCGGGGTTCGAATGGTGGAGCGCACCGCGCGCTTCGCCGTGTTCTGCCCCTTCGCGCCGCATCGGTCGTTCGAGACGTGGATCGTGCCGATGACGCCCGTCGCCTCGCTCGCGCAGATCGACGACGAGGCCCTCGACGAGCTCGCGCCCCTCATCGTGCGGACCGTGAAGCGGGTGCGCTGCGCGACCGGCGACGCGGACTACAACCTCGTGCTGCGCGCGCCCGCGCTGCGCCACTGGGGTGCGCCGTGGGCGCTCTGGAACCTCGAGGTGCTCCCTCGACGCGGCGGCGACGCGGGCTTCGAACTCTCGACGGAGATGCAGTGCGTGCTCACGCCGCCCGAGGAGAGCGCGCAGGTGCTCCGCGCGCTGTAACGCCGCGTTCTGTCGCCAGGACAGAACAGATGCGCAGTTGATTGTTCAGGTGTAGGGTCGCGGCATGCGTCCGACGCAGCCTCGAACTCCCTCGCACGACTTCGATGACCTGCCGCCCGATCTGGCCTTCGACGCGCCGCCGGGAGACTTCGTCGGCGAGTCGTCGCCCTACACGGGGGTCGACGTGCTTCCCGATGCGCTTACCGAAGCGTTTCAGGATCCGCGGGCGCGCTCGAAGAAGCCCGGACGCAAGCCACCCCTCGACCTGAACACGCCGTCCGTCCGAGAGAGCCCCGCCGCGAGGAGCGCCAGGCCCGCCTCGGTGTGCCTCTCCTGCGGCGCCTCTCCGCCCGAAGGCGGCGACTGCGCCCACGACGAGGTCGCGCACCTCACCGACGCGCCCGAGGCGCTCCTCGCGGTGATGCGAAAGCTCCAGGCCGCCGTCGCGGAGCTTCACGCGCAGGAGCGCGCCCTCCGCCGCCTCGTCGCCGCCGAGGTCGCGTCGGGGCGCGGTGACCTTCAGATTCCCGTGCGCGCCGCACCCGTCGAGCGTGAGATCACCGCGTGCGCCCACTGCGGCAACCGCCCCGTCGTGACCCGCGCGGCGCGCCGCAAGGCCATGCTCGAAGCGCAGGCGACCTTCTTCTTCGCCGCGCCGCCTCCGCGCGTCGAAGCGCCTGCGCCCGAGGCCCCCGCGCCCGCCGAAGACGCCGCCGCGCCCGTTGACGCCGTGCCCGCTGCCGACGCCGCGCAGGAGCCCCCGCGGCGCAAGCGCGGTCGCCCGCGCAAGAACGTCGACGCCACGCCCGCGGAGGCCGCGACGCCCGCCGTCGAGGCGCCCGCAGCGGTGTGACAGAGTACGTCACTGCGCCGCTTCACGGGAGCGCCTCGCGGTGCCATCTTCGACGGCATGGCGACGACGATCCCGACCCTGCTTCACTCGGTCTGCTCCCACCGCGACGACGAGCGCGCTGCGGAGGTCACGATGCTCGCGGAGGCGCTCGGCGTCTCGCCGCGGACCGCGCGGGAGTGCTGTCGCAGGCTGCGCGCGCTGGTGCGGGCGCTCGACGCGGCGAACGACGGCGCCACGCCTCCGCCCGACGACCCCGCCGCGCAGTGGCTCTCGACGGCGCGCCTCGGCGCGAGGCTCCTGACGGTCGAAGCGGGCGCCTCGGTGGCCGCCGCGGCGACGCTGATCCTCGCGTCGCTCGACGGGCATCCGGCGGCGCCCGCGCGGCGCGTCTCCGACGCGGAGCTTCGCTCGATGGTCGTGCGCGCGGTCACGGAGCGTCGCGTGCTGTCGATCACCTACGAGGGGTCTGACGGCGTCGCGGCGCAGCGCGCGATCGAGCCCCTGACGCTCTCGAACGTCGAGGGCCACTGGACGGCGCTCGCGTTCTGCCGCGCCCGCATGGACCTCCGCTCGTTCCGCTTCGACCGCGTGCTCGACGCCCGCGTCACCGACGACCACTTCGAGGCGCGCCAGGGGCTCTCGCTCGAGCGCTTCATCCACAAGCAGAAGAACCTCTCGCGCCGTCGCTCGCTGATGGCGCCGCTCTCCCGTTGACGCGCGCGCCTCGGGGTCGCGACAATCCGCGCCCCGATGCTGCGACCCACGACCCTCCTCGCGCTCGCCTCGCTCACCCTCGCGGCGTGCGGCGATGACCCGACTCCCGCGCCGCTCGACGCCGCGACGGACGTGACCTCCGACGCGACGGACGCGTCCTCCGACGCGCCCGGTGACGCGCCCGCGATCAAGGGCGCCGCGAGGGTCTCGGTCACGCACTACGACTACGGCCTCGACCTCGAGTCGCGCGGCGTCACCGCGAGGCTCACGCTCAACGTCGAGGCGCCCGGAGACTGCCTCTCGCTGGGCTTTCGCCACGAGACCGCCGACGACGTGCAGATCGACGGCGTCGCCGCGCGAGACGTCAGCGTCGCCAACGGGACGCTCCTCGCGTGCGACGGCGCGCGTCGCGGGTGGGCGGCGGGTCGCACGATCACGCTCTCGCTCCGATCGACGGAGGTCGCGACGACGTGGCGGCCCACGCAGGTCGGCTTCTCGACGCGCATGAGCGCGGGCGGCGGCACCTTCACCTACCTGCTCTCGTGGGTCGGAGAGTGCGCGCGTCACGGCGCGTGCGACACGTCTCCGTCGGCCTTCGCGACGTGGCGCTTCACCGTCACGCACCCCGAGGGGACGCAGGTGCTCTGCCCCGGTGTCATCACGCCGGGCGCGACCGAGACGGTGTGCGATTTCACGCGCCGCGGTCCTGCGTACAGCTCCCTCGGCGTGCTCGCGATGAGCACCGGGTGGCAGCGCGTCGCCATGGGCGTCGCCCGCGACGTGCGACTCACGCTCTTCGACACGCCGACGTCGCGCATCACGCAGTCGGCGAACCGCGCTTCGCTGCGCGGCTTCGTGGAGTGGATGGTCGACACCTTCGGCGCGTATCCGTACGGCGACGAGCTCCGCTTCGTGGTGGCGCCGACGTACTGGGCGGGCTTCGAACACCCCGGCAACATCGCGCTCGCGGAGACGCTGGTGGCGAGTCAGCGCCTCGATCACACGATGCGCCACGAGACCGCGCACCAGTGGGCGGGCGACCAGACCACCGTCGCCACCACGCGAGACTTCGCGTGGAAGGAGGCCATGGCCGAGTACCTCTCGTTCGTCTACGAGGACGAGCACGACGACCTCCGCGGCGACGCGAGCGCGACCCTCGCCTCGTGGCGCGCCGCGGCCGCGTCGGCGGATCACTACCCGGCCCCCGTCGAGAACCTCCCGCTGCTGTCGTTCTATGGCGCCGCGTACGGCCCCGGGCCGATGATCCTGTTCCGTCAGCTCGAGGTGATGTTCTCGCGGCGGCAGGTGATCGCGGCGCTGAGGACGCTCCTCGGGCGCGAGCGCGCGCTCACCATCGACGACGTGCGCGTGGCCCTCGAAGCGTCGACGGGCGCGCGCCTCGAAAACTACGTGAACGCGTGGATGCGAGGCACCGGAACGCCCGCGTGGCCCGGCGCCACGGTGGAGCGCGCGGACCGGGGCGACGGCTCGGTGACGGTCACGGTGCGCGTGCAGACGCGCGACGCGGTGGTGCGTCCGTGCCGCTTCACGGTGCGGCTCACGGGCGAGCCGGGGCAGCGCTTCGACGTTCCGATCACGGTGGGCCTCGACGGCGCGCAGCCCGCCCCCGTCACGGTGCGGCCGGGGTTCACAGTGACCGGCGAGGAGGTCAACCCGCTCTACGAAGCGCTCGTGTGGCCGATGGTGTCGGCCTCGGGCGGACGCTGGATGGAGCACGTCCCCGAGGGCGGAGACGCGGCCTTTCGCGCGCCGGAGCCCGTGGGGGGATGGCGATGAAGACCAACGCGGCACGCGTGCTCGATCAGCTCGGGATCAGGTACGAGCTCCGTGAGTACGAGGTCGATCCCGATCACCTCGAGGCCGAGGTGGTGGCCGCCAAGATCGGCATGCCCGCGGCGCAGGTGTTCAAGACCCTCGTCGCGAAGGGAGACCGAAACGGCGTGTGCCTCGCGGTGGTTCCCGGTGACCAGGCGCTCGACCTCAAGGCCCTCGCGAAGCTCTCGGGCGACCGCAAGGTCGACACCGTCGCCCTCAAGGACGTGCAGCCGCTCACGGGCTACATCCGCGGCGGCGTGACGGCCCTCGCGTGCAAGCGAGACTATCCGGTGTTTCTCGACGCGTCGGCGTCGCGCTTCGACGTGATCTCGGTCTCGGCGGGCGTGCGCGGGACGCAGATCATCCTCGCGCCGGGCGACTACGCGACGGCCGTGCGAGCGACCGCTGGCGCCATCGCCCGCGCGAAGGAGTGACCGCTCAGGTCGTGCCGTGGGCGAGCTTCTTGAGCCCCTCGGCGAAGAGGATGTCGGCGCGGTTGGTCTCGACGCCGACGACGTAGCCCTTGCCGAACTTCGCGTGGTTCACGAGCTCGCCGCGCGTCAGGGTGCGCGCGGGCGAGTAGTCGACGAAGTCGCTGTCGGACTTCTCGGCGATGATGTCTTCGAGCTTCGGGAGCCCCGCGGGCGGCGGGTTGAACCCCAGCGAGCCTTCGCCCTGCGAGCCCTTGCTGTTGGTCGCCTTCTTCGTGCGCTTCATCGACATGGCATCACACCTTCGTGGTTCCTCGCGGCGGTGGCGCCCGTTGCCTCGCGCCACATCCCCCGCAGTCGGGCGACAGCGGAAATACCTCCAGATGCGCCTCGCACGCAACCGCCGCGTTCAGAACGGGTGCACGAAGAGGCCGCTTCGGAGCTTCGGCTCGAACCACGTGCTCTTCGGCGGCATGAGGGCGCCCGCGTCGCTCACCGTGAGAAGCTCGCTGATGCTCGTGGGGTACATCGACACGGCGAGCGACCAGCCCTCGTCGGCGACGCGTCGCACGAGCTCCTCGGTTCCGCGGATTCCGCCGACGAAATCGATGTCGGGGTCGCGCCGCGGATCGGTGATCCCGAAGAGGGGACCGAGCACGAGGTTCTGGCAGAGCGACACGTCGAGCGAGGCCACGGGGTCGCTCGCGTCCCACGAGCCCGCGCGCGGGCGTCCGAGGTGCCACGCGCCGCCGACGTAGAAGCACATGCTGCGAGGCTCCGGCGGCGTGGAGCTCGACGCGGGCGTCACGTCGAGCACGGCGCGGAGCGCGTCGAGGATCGCCGCGGGGTCGCGTCGCTGACGGTCTCGGACGAGGCGGTTGTACGCCATGATCCGGAGCTGATCGTCGGGGAAGAGCACCGCGAGGAACACGTCGTGCTCGCCCGCGGTCCCCTTGCGGAGCGCGTGGACGCGCGTGGCCGCGGCGCTGCGGTGATGCCCGTCGGCGACGTAGAGCGTCGGGACGGTCGCGAAGCGCGCGACGAGCTCGACGGTGTCGTCGTCGTCGAGCGCCCAGAAGGTGTGCCCCACGCCGTCGGCGGAGACGAAATCGTAGTCGGGCGCCGCGGTCGTCGCGCGCGCCACCACCGCGTCGATGGCCCTCGACGCGCGGTACGCGAGGAACACCGGCTCGTCGTGCGCGGCCACGGCGTCGATGTGTCGCGTGCGGTCGTCCTCCTTGTCGGCGCGCGTCTTCTCGTGCTTGCGGATCACGTCGCGCTCGTACTCGTCGACGGAGACGCAGCCCACGACGCCGATCTGCCGGTGCGCGCCGAGGCGCTGCGCGTAGAGGTAGAGGCGCGGCGACGGGTCCGTCGCGAGGACGCCGCGGGCGCGGAGGTTCGCGAGGTTCTCGGCGGCGCGGGCGTAGACCTCGGGGGCGTGCTCGTCGACGCCCTCGGCGAGGTCGATCTCGGGCCGCGAGACGTGGAGGAAGCTGTCGTCGTTGCCCGCGGCGAGCGCGCGCGCCTCGCGGGTGTTGATGACGTCGTAGGGCGGCGCCGCGACGAGGGCGGCCTTGTCGCGCGGCGGGCGCAGCGCGCGGAACGGTCTCACGATGGCCATGCGGGGTCTCCGTGCGAAGAGGGCGCGGACGCTATCACCGTCGACGCGGTGGTCGCGCGCGGAAACATCGCCGCTCGCAGCGTCGCGGGCGTCGTCGAGAAGTGCGCCGCGAGGCGCGAGAGCGCGAGGTCCGTGAGGCGTCCGCCGGGCGGTGACGCGACGGCGCGGACGTAGTCGGCGTCGAGCGGGAGCGACGCCCGCCGCGTGGCGATCGCGGCGAGCTCCGCGGCGCGGTCGTCGGAGATCGAGCGGGCGCGAGCGAGCGCCGCGCGCGCGTCGAGCGTCGCGGCCATGAGGGCGTGGTACGCGGTGATCCAGCGCATCCACGGTGCGATCTTCGCGGGGTCGCGCGAGGCCTCGGTCGTCGCGTCGGCGCGCTCGACGAGCGTCGACATCGGCAGGCGGTCGAGCTCCTTCAGGGCGCCGGGGAACTCGGCGGCGAGCGCGCGCAGCTCCTCGCGCGGGGCGACGGACCCGGTGCGCGCGTGGATCGTTCGTAGCCGAACCATCGCGCGGTACTTGCGTGCCACGTCGTCGAGGGTGGTGGTCACACGTCGATCCCGATGGACTTCGCGAGCAGCTCGTCGAGGCAGAGGGTCACCTCGCCCTCCGCGTCACGGAGGACCTGCGCGGGGACGCGCAACCGGTCGTCGCTGTCTTCGAGCGTCATGCGGAGGGCGCGCGCGTGGCGTCCGCCGAAGACGGGCAGCAGGAGGTGGCGCGCGGCGCGGAGGGCGCGCGGCGTGAGGGTGATCCGGTCGACGGGGGGATCGAGCGGCGGATCGATGACCGCGGCCACGGCGCGTGGATCTTCGATCGCGGGACACAGCGGGTGGAGCCCGAGGAGGTCGGCGTTGCGACCGAGCGTGAGGAGCACGAGGTCGAACACCGGGGGATCGCCGAGCACGGGCGTGAGGAGCTGGTTGTACTCGTCGGCCGCGGCGGCGACGTCCATGCCGAGGGCGTACATGGGGTGCGTCTTCTCTTCGCGGATCGCGGCGCGCGCGAGGAGGTTGTGGTAGACGTTGCGCCACGCGCTCATGTCGTCTTCGGCGGAGACGGCGCGCTCCTCGGCGAAGTAGACCTCCCAGCGCTTCCACTCGATGTCGCGGCGCGCGGCGAGGGCGCGGTACACGAGCGCGAGGTCGTCGCTCCACGCGAGGGCCACGGCGAAGCGCCCGCGGTCGGCGATGGCCTGACGCGAGAGCTCGACGATGTGGCTCGCGGCCTTCGCGGCGGCGCGGGTGGTGTCCTGTCCGATGAGATGCTGCATCGCGCGGTCTCCGGGGGTGAAGTGGGCCGCCGATTGGAAGGCATCCTCGCGCGCGTCGCAACACCGATCGCGGCGGTGTTAGTGTCGCGCGGTGACCGCCCCCGACGTCCGACCGGGCCTCGACGCTTCTCCTCGCCGACGCGCGCAAGACGACGCCCGCGGGCTCGCGCGCAGCGGACGCGCATGGCGATGAGCGTCACGTCTCCGCGGCGCGCGCTTGGCCGCACGGTGGTGGTGCTCGGGGTCGTGAGCCTGCTCACCGACATCGCGTCGGACATGGCGGTGCCGTTCCTTCCCGGGCTGCTCGCGGGGATGGGCGCCGGGGCGGCCGCGCTCGGTCTCATCGAGGGCGTCGCGACGGCCACGTCGTCTCTGATGAAGTTCTTCGTGGGCACGCTCTCCGACCACATGCCCCGCAAGAAGCCGCTCGTGCTCCTCGGGTACACGGTCTCGAACCTCGCGCGGCCGCTCCTCGCGCTCGCGGGTGCGCCGTGGCAGGTGCTCACGGTCCGCTTCGTCGACCGCCTCGGCAAAGGGGTCCGCACCTCCCCGCGCGACGCCCTCATCGCCCGCAGCGCGCCGAAGGAGCTCCACGCGACGGCCTTCGGCTTTCACCGCGCGATGGACAACCTCGGCGCCGTCTTCGGACCCCTCGTGGCGACGGCGATCCTGCGGTACTACCCCGACAACATCCGCCTCGTGCTCGCGGCGACGCTCATCCCCGGCACGCTCTCGGTGCTCTGGGTCGCCTTCGGGGTCCGCGAGGAGTCCGTTGAGATCACCGAAGAGAAGTCTCGCACGCGCCTGACGCTGCACGGCCCCGTCCCTGCCCCGATGCGTCCGCTCCTCTGGATGGTGGCGCTCTTCACGCTCGCCAACGCCAGCGACAGCTTTCTGCTCTTGAGGGCGCGCGAGCTCGGGGTTCCGCTCGCGTGGCTCCCGATTGTGTGGGGCGCGCTCTCGCTCGTGCGAGCGCTCGCGGCGACGCCGGGCGGATGGATCGCGGACCGCATCGGACGGGCGCGCGCCCTCTCCCTCGGGTGGGCCCTCTACGCGGTGGCGTACCTGGGCTTCGGCTTCGCGCGCACGCCCTCGATCGCGGCGCTCTTTCTGGTGATCTACGGGCTCTATTACGGCCTCACCGAAGGCACCGAGCGCGCGATGGTCACCTCGCTCGTGCCCGAGTCAGAGCTCGGCCGGGCCTTCGGGTATTTCAACCTGGTGACGGGCCTGCTCGCGCTGCCGTCGTCGGTGCTCTTCGGGTGGGTGCTGCCGTATCACCACGGCGCGTGGGCGTACGGCGGGGCCGCGCTCCTCGCGCTCGCGTCGGCGGCCGCGATGGCCCGTTGGTCGCGTCAGTTGCAGAGCGTTCGGCAGTTCTCTCGACCTGATCGCTGACACGAGAGCCCGTCGGTGGCGCCTCGGAGCGAGCGCCACGTGGCGCTTCGAAGGTCGATTGACCACACGTCGCCCGCGAGTCCGCAGTCGGTCTTGCCGCCATAGACGATGGCGCGGTTGCGCGTCGGGTCGGAGGCGAGCACGAAGGCGCTGCGGCGCTCGGGAGAGTCCATGTCGGTCTGCGCGAAATCGGGGGGGAAATCGCAGAACCCCGCCCCCGCGGTGCCGAGCGCATCGCCGGCTCGCGTGACGGTCACGGCGCCCGAGGTCGAGAGCGTGAGGAGGTCGTTGCGATTGCCGAGGCTGCCGTCGTCGTGGCCGCCGACGATGAGGAGGTCATCGTTGTTGCCCGTGGCGACGAGCGACGCGCTGATGCGTCCGGCGAGCGCGTCGGTGTCTCCCGAGAGCGTCACGCGGCTCCACGCGCCGGATGCGAGGTCGAGGCTCGCGGCGTCGCGATAGAACGGTCCCATGAAGGCGTTCGCGCCGCCGCCACCGTAGATCACCATCGAGCGCCCGCGCATCACGGCGGCGTGAAAGAGCCTCGCGGTGGGTGCCGTACCGCTCGTCTCGACGCGGCGCCACGCGTTGGTCGCGAGGTCGAGCGCCCACACGTCGTTGCGCGGCGTGAAGCTCAGGCCGCTCACGCTCGTGCTGCCTCCGAACACGATGAACGCGTCAGAGTCGGCGTCGTAGACCGCGGAGGCGTTGGAGCGCGCCGAGGGCGCCGTGCCCGAGGGGCGGAGCTCGGACCATTGCTCCGTGGCGAGGTCGAGGGCCCACACGTCGTTGTAGAGGGTGTAGTTGCCGGAGCTCCCCGCGCGGTAGCGACCGCCGAAGACGATCATGCGACGACGCCGCGCGTCGAGCGCCCAGGCCATGCGCGAGCGCGGTGACGGATGGACGTCTCCCGTGATCTGGTCCCAACGGTCGCAGGTCGTGTCGTAGCGCCAGGTCTCTCCGTTGAACTGTGGCGCGGGGATGCAGTTGACCACCGCGCCCGTGTCACCGCCGAAGACGTAGAGCCGCGCCGTCGCGGGGTCGACCACGCCCACGGCGTCTCCGCGCGCGGCGGGCTGATCGCTCGACGGATCGCAGCGAGGCGCGTCGGCGGCCACGTCGGCGGGCGCGTCTGCGATCGGCGCGTCGCGCCCCGCGTCGGTCGGCGTCGGCGCCGGGTCGGAGCAGGCAGCGGATAGGAGTGAGACGGACAGGGCGAGCGCGGCGCGGGTCTTCACGGGGAAGGCGACGAATACCGTACCTGCGTGGTGACGAGAAGATGTCGCCGACTTTTTGGGGGCTCGCGCTCAGGCCTCGGGCGTCGCGTCGGGCGCGGGCGCTTCGACGGAGACCTCGACGGCGGCCGTGCTGCGTCGCGCGCGCGGGGCCTTCGCCTTGCTCTTGCTCCCGGTGCCGAGGCCGTAGCGGGCCTGGCGACGCTCGCCGTGCTGCTGCACCTCGCCAGACTCCTTGAGCTTGTTGAGCGCGTATTGAAAGCGCCCCTCGTCCGTGGTGCGAAGGCCCGCGGACGTCATGAGCTCCTTCGCGGCGAGGTTGCGCGAGGCCTTGCGGAGCGCGTCGAGGATGCGGTCGCTCAGCCGACTCACCTGCTCGGGCGTGCTCTTGACCAGCGCGCCCTTCGCGCCCTTGGCGGGAGCCTTCGCGCGCGCCTTCGCGGCGGGCTTCGCCACGGCCTTCGCGGCGGCCTTCGCGATGACCTTTCGCGCCTTGCGCCGAGACGCTTCGACGGCGACCGCCGTGGCCGCGGGGAGCGCCGCGCGACCGGCGTCGCTCACCTGAGAGACGGCCTGGAGAACGGCCTCCGAGAAGACCTTGAGCAGCTCCTTCGTGAATTCCTGCAAGACCTTCTCGATCGCGCCCTGAGCGTTCATCGCTTCGTGTTCCTCTCTCGTGTGGCTAATCACTCCATGCGACACGGAAGTCAAGCCGAGAATCCGCGCCGTGCCGCCAATGCGTTGTCGATTGGAGCGCGCGGAGGTGTCTTGAAATCGTCCTCGAAGAATCGAAGCCGCCTCTTCGGAGCTCCGCACGCGAGGGTCGACAGAGAGCCTTCGAGGCCCGCGCCTCCCCCCGGCGTTCAGCCCACGCCGCGGCGGTCGTCGGCGACGCCTTCGAAGCGCGTCGCCCCCGCGATCGCCTGATCTGTGACGGAGGCGTCGCCCCGTGCGCATTCAGGCTGCGCAACGGGACGAGATCGCTGTATCGTCCCGCCGGGTCTATCGGCCGCTCCATGTGCCGCCTGTACCTGCCGGCGCCTCCGAACCGCGCGGCGAACGAAAGGATCGAGGACGATGAGCGACAAGGTTCAGCAGGGGACGGACGCGGCGGACGTCGCGTGGCCGACGATCGTCGAGGAGAACTTCTCGAAGAGCCCCGAGGGGTGGAGCTTCGCAGCGACCTCGACGGCCCCGCCCCTGCGCTTCGACGCCCCCGGCGTGGTGGTGACGCTCCCCGGCGGCGAGACCTCCGTGGCGGCCTACTGGCTCGAGAAGAACGCGGCCGGTGAGCCCGCGCTCTACGGCGACGCCGCGGTGAGCGTGACGATGACCCTGGTGGCCTCCGAGGCCGCGACGCAGAGCTACTGCGGCGTGAGCTTCAGGGCGCAGTCCGACAAGGACAACTACCGGCTCTTCATCGCGGGCGACGGACACTTTCGCCTCACGCGCCGCAAGGACAACGTGAGCACCCCCCTCATCGACTGGACGCAGCACGAGGCCCTCAAGCAGGGCGTCGGCGAGAAGAACCGCGTCCAGATCGTGATGGAGGGGCCGAGCATCACGGTGCACGCCAACGGCGCCAAGCTCGCGCAGGTGAGCGACGACACCTTCGCCTCGGGGCACATCGCGCTCCAGGCGCAGGGCGGCTCGCCCGACACCGAGAGCGCCACGGTGTTCTGCTTCCGCGACTTCGAGCTCGCGACCCCGTCGAAGAGCTGAGACCCGCCCGAAGGCCCTCTCAGAAGGGCGATCCCAGCAGCGCGTAGAACTGATCGCTGCCGTCGGCCATGAACCCGTGGCCCCACCCCGTTCGCACCGTGATCGGCACCACGTAGCCCACGACGAGGTCGATCATCGCCTCGGCCCCGGCGCCCACCGCGACGTTGTCGAGGTCGAAGCGCCCGAAGGCCGCGTGGCCGACGTCGCAGAACACGTCGGCCCAGATGCGCTGCACGAAGAGCGGAAAGGTCGACAGACCCCGGAGCGCCTGGAGCACCGGGAAGCGGTACTCGACGTTGACCAGTTCGAACTGGCTCCCCACGCGGGCGTTCGGCGCGTAGCCGCGCAGCGCGATGCCGCCCGCCATCGCGCCCGTTCGAAGCGCGTCGAGGAGGCTCGCGGAGTTGAACGCGGGGAAGCCGCCGAGGCCGAAGATCCCCCGCTCGCCGAAGTCGGTCGTGCCCACGCCCGCGCCCGCGTGCAGCGCGAGGATGTGCCTGCGTCGGTCGACGCCCCAGGGCATCGGGACATAGGCTGACACACCGGCGCTCGCGTCGACGCTGCCGTACGCGCTGCCGAGCGCCGCGTCGGAGACGCGCACGGTGGCGAAGACGCTGACGCCCTCCTGCGCGGAGATGGAGTACGAGTAGCGCTGCACGCGCGAGTACGACCACGTCGCGCGGAGCCCCGCGAGCCAGCCCTCGAAGGGGAACGCGGGCGGGGCCTCGTTGGGGTCGATGTAGCGGTAGAGCCCCGGCAGACCGCCGTACGCGCGCACGTACGAGGCGTCGTAGGTGAGCGCGAGCAGGTGCGCGTCGAAGCGCCCGGGGAAGGTGATCGACACCTCGCTCTCGCCGCCGTAGCGCTCGGCCACCCAGCCCGGCGTGACCCTGCCGACGCGGTATCCCGTGCCCGCGTCGACGGTGCGGTAGAGCCGCAGCCGCATCGTGGGACGCAGGCCGCGGTAGACGTACGTGACGTCGAGGTTCGGGTCGCCGCGCACCAGGCCGATGCCGAGGCGCGCGTTCCACGCGTGGCGCCCGAGGATGTCGGCGCCGGTGAGACGCAGCCCGAGCTGCGGGCCGTAGCCGTCGGTCGAGACGTCGACGGTGAGCGCCCTCGGACGCAGCGTCGCCCAGGGGTTGTAGGGCCGATCCCACGTGGCGAAGTTGCTGTGCGGCGCGACGGTCTCGGGCGCCGCGTCGGCGCGCGCGTACACGTCGTCGGTGAGCGTCTCGGGGTCGCGCCACCGCGCGGGGTCGAAGGGGAGGCGGGCGAGGTCCCAGCCGCGGTGTGAGTACGAGACGTAGACGAGCGTGCGGCCGTCGGGCGAGATGACGGGCTGGTAGGCGCCGAGCGTGACGTTGGTGACCTGACGCAGCGGCCCGAGCGATCCGTCGGCGAGGAGCTCGCGCGCGTACACGTTGGTGACGCCGCTGCGATCGGACGAGAAGACGAGCCAGCGTCCGTCGGGGCTGAACGTGGGCGAGAGGTCGAGCGCGGGGTCGTCGGTGACGTAGGTGATGCGTCGCGTGTCGCGATCCCAGAGCGCGACGTCGCGGCGTCCGCCGACGCGCCAGTGTGAGAAGGCGATGCGGCGACCGTCGGGCGAGTAACGCGGGGCGTAGACCTGCTCGAAGCGCCGCGGGCGAAAGAGCGGACGCGGCGTGCGCTCGGTGAGCGACATCTCGAAGAGCGAGGTGGTGCCGCGGTGGTTCACCGTGAACACGACGCGGTCGCCGTCGGGTGAGACGTCGGGCTGCTGCGCGCGCCATCCGTCGGTGATGCGCTCGCTTTCGGCCACGGAGAGCGCGCCGTCGCTGCCGCGCTCGAGGCGCCAGAGGAAGAGGTCGTGATAGAAATGGATGTTGCGGTAGGGGACCGTGTCGCTGACGACGAGCGTCGCGCCGTCACGCACGCCGAAGCCCGACGGCGACGCGAGCCAGTCGAGGGAGCGGGCCTCGGGCGGGTGCGTCGCGTCGGCGCGCGCGAGGGCCTCGGGCGAGAGGGCGCGGAGCTGGTTCTGAGACTGTCCGTCGGCGCTCTCGTAGACGAGCGTCCCGTCGGGGAGAAAGCGCGGCGCGCGCACGGTCTCGCCCTGCGCGGTGACGCGTACGCCCTCCTCGAGGCCGCGCGCGCGGATCACGCGCTCCTGCTGCTGGTAGCGCGCGATCAACGACGCGGAGAAGTCTTCGTAGAGCTCCTCCCAGGTGCGGCCCGTGGCGCGGTGCACGCTGCGGTTGAGCTGCCAGGGGATCGTGTGCGAGCCGTAGTCCGCGGAGAGCTGCGCGAGCGTGTCGTGACCGAAGCGCTCGGCCACGTACTGCATGAGGTAGCTGCCGTAGAGGTACCAGGTGTTGCCGTGGGGCCAGCGGTTCGCGCCCGACGAGAGCTGGTCGAGCGTCACGAGGTTGTTCGCGAGCGCGTCGGCGCGGAGGATCATGTCCCACTGCGCCGAGCGGAGCCGGCCTCCGTGCGTGTGGAGGCTCTCCTCGTAGGTGGCGAGCCCTTCGAGCAGCCACCGGGGCTGGACCTGGTTGGGCGCCCACTGCTTGCCGATGATCACGTTCACGATCGCGGCGAGGCCCGAGATGTGATCCGTGTGGAGGATGTGCGTGTACTCGTGCGTGACCAGCGTGGTCAGCCAGTCTTCGTACTGGTTGAGCACGGAGAGGTCGTCGGGCGCCGTCACGAAGAGCCGCACGGTGTTGAGCGGCACGGCCGTGGCGCTGCCGTTCGCGTCGTCGGTGTCGTCGCTCAGCACGATCTGCACGGGCGACGACGGCGCCCACCCGAGGGGGCCGTGGAGCGTCTCGGCCGCGCGCTCGGCCACCTCGGCGACGCGGCGCGCGACGGGCTCCATGTCCTGGTAGTGCTGGATGCGAAAGTGCGGCGTCTCGAGCGTGCGCCACACGAGGCGCGGGTCCTGCTGCGCGCGCGCGGGCCGGGCGAACACGGCCGTCGCGAGGAGCGCGAGGAGCGCGACCAGGGACCGCGGCGCGAGGCTCATCGCGCGTCGGAGGCCGCACCCGCGTCAGTGGCCGCTTGCGGTGCAGGGCCGTCGACGGGGTCCTGCCGACGCGCGCGCTCGGCGGAGAACCACGTGACCGCGGCGAGGGCCTTGAACGCGTCCTCCTCGTCTTGATCGACGGAGACCTGCACCTGCGGGCCGTCGCGCCACGTCCAGCGCGCGCTCATCTCGGCCTGCTTCGACGCGAGGCAGAGCGCGAGGTGACCGGCGCACCCGGGGCCCGTCGAGCGCCCCTCGTCGGAGGGGTCGCCGAGGGCGCGGCGGGTCATCGCGACGAGCGCGTCGAAGTGCGTGGCGAGCGCGGCCTCGTCGCGCGTCGTGGGGCCGTCGACGGACACCGCGCAGAGGGCCGCTCCGCAGAACTCGTAGGTGACCACGCCCTGGAGGGGGACCTCGACGAGGGCGCGTGGGCAGAAGACGTACTCCCCCGAGTCGCGGCACGAGATCGTCGCGGCGGTGTTGAGCGCGGCGACCTCGGCGCGGGTCATCCCCCAGCGCACGCCGAGGGCGCCCTGGGGCGCGGGGCGATCGGTGATGTAGCGGATCGCGCGGTGCGTCCTCGGGGCGTTCGAAGCGCGCGGTCGACCCGCGTCTCGCACGGTTTCCGTCGGGGTTTCGTGCGCGCCGGGGACCAGCGGAATGACCGCGCCGCGCGTGTCGACGCGGTCTCGCCCCCTGCACGAGGCCGAGGCCGTGAGCGCGACGAGGACCGCGATGGCGCGAGCGGTGGCCGACATCGAGTTCGGGACGCTATCACGCTCGCCGCGATCCGTGGACGCCGAAGAATTGCTCCGCCGCGCAGAGCGCATAGAGTCCCGAGGCGTGAGGATCGGTCCGCTCGCCATCGCGGTGCTCGGGGTCGTCGGCGCGTGCCGCGACGGCCGCGTGCGCGCCGCGCGAGACGCGGGCGTGGAGCGGGCGGCGTCGCGCTCCGTGGGGCTGCGCGGTCCTTCGATTGTCGCGCCCGCGAGGCCCGTCGCGTGCCCGTGGAAGTGGTCCGACGAGACCGCCCTCACGCTCGACGCGCCCGCCGACGCGCCCTTCGACTTCGAAGCCGTGTGCTCCGCGTCGCAGCTCTCGGTCGTGTGGCGCAGCGGCGCCTCGGCGGCCCTCACGTCGCGCGCGCTCCGCCAGGACGCCACGTGGTCCGCGCCCTCGGCGCTCGGCGATGACGTCTCGACGCTCGGTCGCCCCTACGCTGCTTCGACCGCGGTGTGGGTCGCGTGGACGACGCCGACGGGGACCCTTCGAAGCGCCCGCGTCGACGGCGCGGTGATGCGCTCGTCCGACGCGATTCCCGCGCTGCACACGACGTTTCGAAGCCCCTTCGTGCTCTTCGCGCGGGGCGATCACGCGCTCGTGGCGTCGACGTTTCGAAGGCGCCTCGTCGATCAGGTGATCGTGCACCGCGTGGGCGTCGGGTCGGCGCCTCCGTCGGGGGCGCTGCTCAGCGAAGGGTCGCTCGTGGCAGCGTCCACGGGCGCGCGCCCGAGGCTCGTCACGATGACCAACATCCCGCGCTCGCAGGGAGGTCCGTGGCACCTCAAGGGGTGGCGCCTCGACGCGTCGGTCGCGATGACCCTCGCGGCGCCCGCGGCCGAGGGAGCCTTCGGCGTGATGCCCGAGGGAGGCGCCGCGTCGAGCGCGGATCTCCCCGTCGGAATCGGGCGATTCGAATTCACGCGGACGCTCGGCGAGCGCACCGGCGCGATGCTCTTTCAGACCGTGCTCGGCGCGGAGCGGGGCGCGCCGCGCGTGGCGTGGTTCGGCGACGACACGCCCGTGGTGATGACGCTCCCGGTGGCCGTGACGAGCCTCGGCGCGACCTTCGACGCGACCGCGGGCGACGCCGGAACGCAGGGCGCGGAGATCCTCTGGTGGGGCGACCAGAACGCGCTGGAGCGGGCCACGGTGACCCCGGCGGGTCTCGGCGCGCCCACGCGCATCGGCGCGCGCCTCGCGACGGAGTTCACAGTGTACGAAGCCGCGCGCAACACGCGCTGGGTCACCTGCGGCGCCGAGCGATGGAGGGTCACCGCGCGCCGCGAGGGCGCGAGCGTGCGCCTCGGCGCGGCGCGAGAGGCGTGCGAGGTCGAGGGGCGCTGACGCACCGGCGGGCCGGGGGTCTCGCAACCGCCGGTTGCACTCTCCCGTTGACGCGAGCGCTGCGTAGCGGTGCCATCTGCGTGATGGACACTCCGCGCGCCTCTCTCCTCCTTCGCTGGCTCGTCACGGCCGCGCTTCCGATGCTCTTCTACGGCTGTACCGGCAACGCCGTCGTGGGCGGTCGCGCCGACGCTTCGAGCGACCTCGAGCTCGACGTCGCCGACGTGGTCGACGTCTCGTGCGGCGCCGGCCAGACGCCCTGCGGCGATCGCTGCGTGAGCACGCAGAACGACGAGGCCAACTGCGGCGGTTGCAACCGCCGCTGCGGCGCCACCGAGACCTGTCAGAACGCGGCCTGCGTCCCGCGGTGCTCGACGGACGAGACGCTCTGCGCGCAGGGCGACGCGGGCCTCGCGTGCGCGCGGCTCCAGACCGACACGCGAAACTGCGGCGCGTGCGGTCACGCGTGCGGCACCAACGAGGTCTGCTCGTCGGGCACGTGCATGTTCATGTGCGCGTCGCCCAC
Source organism: Polyangiales bacterium (assembly GCA_046351535.1). GTDB lineage: Bacteria > Myxococcota_A > Polyangia > Polyangiales > CAISKJ01. Next base: position 64,408 of record JAXLYG010000025.1, on the reverse strand, counting down.
CTCGGAGTGCTCGCGCCCCTCGACGGGCGGCGACGGCGGATCGGAGCGCTACTGCGCGGACCTGCAGTCGGATCGCTCGAACTGCGGCGGCTGCGGGCGCGCGTGCCCCGACGGCTACGGCTGCCGCATGGGGGCGTGTCACCTGACGTGCTCCGAGCTCCTCGTCGCGTGCGCCTCGGGCGGCGCCGACGCGGGCGCTGACGCCTCCGCGGACGCGAGCGACGCGCCCGATGGGACCGTCGCCGTCGTGCCCGAGATGTGCACCGACACCACCGCGGATCCCCGCAACTGCGGCGCCTGCGGGACGGCGTGCACCTTCGGTCAGGTGTGCCTCCGCGGCCGTTGCAGCACCACCTGCGGCGTAGGCTTCACCGACTGCACCGGCGCGTGTCGCGACCTCGCCAACGATCGCACCAACTGCGGCGCCTGCGGGATGCGCTGCCCGTCCGGTCAGGACTGCGAAGAGGGCCGCTGCCAGGTCGCCTGCGCGGCGGGGACGACCAACTGCTCCGGCGCGTGTCGCGACCTCCAGAGCGACAACGCCAACTGCGGCGTCTGCGGAACGGTGTGCCCGGCCGGTCAGGTCTGCTCGCGCGGCGCCTGCACCGTCACCTGCGGCTCGGGCCTCACGAACTGCACCGGCGTGTGCCGCGACACGCAGACCGACCTCGCCAACTGCGGGATGTGCGGCCGCGCGTGCCCCGCGGGGCAGGTGTGCTCGATGGGCGCGTGCGTGGTGTCGTGCGCGACGGGCCTCACGAACTGCGACGGCGTCTGCCGACACGCAGACCGACAACACCAACGCGTGCGGAACCTCGTGCCCCGCGGGGCAGGTGTGCTCCCGCGGCGCGTGCGTGGCGACCTGCGGCTCGGGCCTCACCAACTGCGACGGCGTCTGCCGCGACACGCAGACCGACAACAACCACTGCTCGCGTGCGGCCGCGCGTGCCCCGCGGGCCAGGTGTGCTCCATGGGCGCGTGCCGCGTGACCTGCGGCTCGGGGCTCACCAACTGCGGCGGCGTCTGCCGCGACACGCAGACCGACAACAACCACTGCGGCGCGTGCGGCATGGTCTGCCCGACGGGGACCGTCTGCGCGCGAGGCGCGTGCATGGTGAGCCGCGTCGCGGGCACCACGAACTGCGACGGCGTGTGTCGCGACACGCGCACCGACAACGGCAACTGCGGCACCTGCGGAACGCCGCCCCGCGGGTCAGGTCTGCACCGGCGGCGCCTGCGCGGTGACCTGCGGGTCTCCGCTCACCAACTGCGACGGCGTGTGTCGCGACCTCTCGACGGACCTCGCGAACTGCGGCCGCTGCGGCGCGCGCTGCGCCGCGGGTCAGGTGTGCTCGATGGGCGCGTGCGTGGTGTCGTGCGCGGCGGGGCTCACGAACTGCGACGGCACGTGCCGCGACACGCAGACCGACGTGAACAACTGCGGCGCCTGCGCGCGGACGTGCCCCGCGGGCCAGCTCTGCTCCCGCGGCGCGTGCGTCGTCTCGTGCGGCAGCGGAACGACCGACTGCATGGGCGTGTGCCGCGACCTCACCACCGACGTGAACAACTGCGGCGCCTGCGCGCGCGTGTGCCCCGCGGGCAACCGCTGCACTCGCGGGCGCGTGCGTCGTGAGCTGCGCGGGCGGGCAGGTCGAGTGCTCGGGCGTGTGCCGCGACCTCAGCACCGACAACGGCCACTGCGGCCGCTGCGGAAACGCCTGCGCCTCGGGCCAGGTCTGCGCCTCGGGCACGTGCAGCGTGTCGTGTCAGGCCGGACAGACCAACTGCTCCGGCGTGTGTCGTGACCTCACGACCGACGTCGCGAACTGCGGCCGCTGCGGCATGGCCTGCGCCGCCGGTCAGCTCTGCGTCGCGGGCGTGTGCGCGCTCTCGTGCGCGACGGGTCTCACCAACTGCTCGGGCACCTGCCGCGACGTCACCACCGACAACGCGAACTGCGGCGCCTGCGCGCGCGCCTGCGGATCGGGTCAGATCTGCCGCGCGGGCGTCTGCGTCGTCACCTGCCCCACGGGGCAGACCGAGTGCTCGGGCTCGTGCCGCGACACGATGACCGACAACAACCACTGCGGACGATGCGGCAACGTGTGCCCCGCGGGTCAGGTCTGCACCGGCGGCGCGTGCGTCGTCTCGTGCGTCTCGGGACAGACCAACTGCTCGGGCACCTGCCGCGACCTCAACACCGACAACAGCCACTGCGGGCGATGCGGAAACGTCTGCGCCGCAGGCACCGCGTGCCCGGCGGGCGTGTGCACGGTCACCTGCCCCTCGGGCACCGACGGCGTGCTCGGGCGTGTGCCGCGACCTCGTCAACGATCGGAACAACTGCGGCACCTGCGGCAACGTGTGCCCCGCGGGTCAGGTCTGCACCGGCGGCGCGTGCGTGGTCTCGTGCGCGACGGGGCAGACCAACTGCTCGGGCACCTGCCGCGACCTCAACACCGACAACAACAACTGCGGCGCGTGCGCGCCGCGCGCGCCGCGGGGCAGGTGTGCTCCGGCGGCGCGTGCGTGGTCGCGTGCGGCGCGGGCCTCACCAACTGCTCGGGCACCTGCCGCGACGTCAACACCGACACGAACAACTGCGGCACGTGCGGGACGGTGTGCTCCTTCGCGAACGGCGTCGCGGGATGCTCGGCGGGGCGCTGCTCGCTCGTCGCGTGCGCCCAACTTCGCCGACTGCAACATGCTCGCGAGCGACGGCTGCGAGGTCGACACGCGCACCACCTGTGGCGGCGGCTGCGGCATGGTGTGCCCCTCGGGCGCGACGTGTCAGGGCGGCGTGTGCACGCGCTTCCCGTCGACGGGCGCCGAGGGCGCGTTCGCGCCGAGCACGAACGTCGCGATCACGCCGGGCGTTCGACAACTTCACGACGATCAACATCCCCGCGGGTGTGACCGTCACGGCCACGGCGGGCGGCACGGGCGTGCTCGACCTCCGCGCGACCGGCGCGGTGACCATCGCGGGCACCATCGACGTCTCCGGCGGCAACGGCGGCGTGCACACCAACTGCATCGACAACGCCTCCGGATCGGGCGGCGGCATGACGGGCAACCCCACCGTCGGCACGAGCGGAGACGGCTACTCCGTCAGCTCTCCGTCGGGCGGCACGGCGGGCACGGGCGGTCTGTCGTCGTCGCCCGGAACGACGGGTTCGCCCCCATCGGCGGCGCGGGGCGGTCTCGGCGGCGGCGGCGGCGGCGGCGGGTGGAACGGCCACCTCAGCGGCTCCGGCGGCGGCGGCGGCGGTGGCGGCGGCGGCGGCGCTGCGGGCGGCGGCGGCGGCGGCGGATACCTCTGCGGCGAAGCGCGAATCGGCGCCGCGGGCGGGAGCGGCGGCGGCGCGGGCGGCGGTCTCGGCGGAACGAGCGTCGGTGACTTCGGTCGAGGCGGCGGCGCGGGCTCGTACACCGCGTATCGCGGCGCCGACGGCACGACGGGCCCCGCGTGCAGCACCGGCAGGCTCGGCGGCGGCGGCGGCGGCGGATCGATCGGAACCGCGGCAGCGGCGGACCTCGGGGTCGCCACGACCTTCCAGCCCGGATCGGGCGGCGGCGGTGGCGGCGGCGACGAGGGAACGGGCGGCGGCGGCGGTGGCGGTGCGCTTCGCGTCGCGACCACCACGTCGCTCACGATGACGTCCACGGCGCGGCTCCTCGCGAACGGCGGCGCGGGCACGGCCGCGGCGTGCGGCGGCGGCGCGGGCGGCGGCGGATCGGGCGGCGTGATCTTCCTCTACTCGCCGTCGATCAGCGTGGCGTCGGGCGCGTCGGTGAGCGCGGTCGGCGGCGCGGGCGGCGTTCGCTCCGGCGGCGGCAGCGCAGGCGGCGCGGGCGGTCTCGGGCGCATTCGCATCGGCGCGACGACCTCGTCGTGCACGCTCTCGGGCACCTTCAACCCGCCCCTCGTCTCGGCCTGCACCGCGACCGCCGCGCCTGGAACGCAGGGCAGCACGTTCATCGCGGCCTTCCCGAACTGACCGTCACTCTCGCGTGCAGCGCAGCGCGATCGCGCGGCGCCCCGACCACGCGGTCCCCACCAGCCCATCGGCCCCATCCGAGCGCAGCGCGAGGCTTCGCACGGGCTCGCGCTCCTCGCGTCCTCCGACGCGCGCCTCGGCCTCGTCGTGCGCCTCGCCGCCCGTGAGCGAGCGTACGCAGACCGAGCGCGCATCGACCGCGAGCACCTCCTCCTGCTGCCACTCTCCGGCCTCGACGAACCAGCCGGGACCCATGGCCTGCGCGACGCCTTCGAGCATGCGCACCTCTCCGCGCGCGACGACGCCGGCCTCGCACGACCTCGTCGCAGCCCCCGCAGACGGAACCGTCGCCACCACGCGCCCGGCGGCGTCGCTCGGGTCGAGCGCGACGAAGCGCATCGTCGACTCGCGGTCCTCGATCCAGAGGCCGTCGACGCCCTGCCACGAGCCGACGTGCGCGTGCTCTCGCTGCGTGGCGAGCGCGTAGGTGCGGCGCGCGGTGATCGCGCCTGCCGCGTCGAGCGCGACCAGCGTCACCAGCGAGACGCCCTCGCGCAGGGTGTCGGCGCGCGCGACGAAGCCATGCGCGCCGAGCTGCACCTCGACGGAGCCCGGCTGCGCGCGACCGAGGCCGAGGTCGGTCAACGCGGTTCGCGTCGCGAAGACGTGATCGCAGCCCGTCGCGGCGCACACCTCGAGCAGCGCCGCGGGCGTTCGCGCGCCCTCGACGCCGCGCGGGAAAACCCACGCGCCAGCCCGCGCCGCGAAGGGACGAGAGACGGCGCCCGAGAGCGTCGCGCCGCTCCAATTGACGGAGAGCGCGCCCGCGGAGAGCGTCGCCTGCACCGGGCGTAGCCCGACGCCGCGACGCCGCGATCGATCTCGGGCGCTGGCGTGACGGCGCCGTGCTCGCAGCGGATCACACGCTGTGCGCCTGCGCTCGTCTGCGCGTCGCTCACCGCGTCGTCGCGCGTGAGGATCGGGGCCGGTCCGCCCGCGCCGTCGCGCGCGGAGACGATCCCTCCGAAGCGGCAGGTCGACCCGACGCAGGACGCGCGCGCGTCGGGGTCGAGCGCCACCAGCGAGCGCGCGCCCATGACGAAGGGCGGATCCGCTTCGAAGGTCGACGCGAAGGGACGCACGCGCGCGATCGAGCGCGCGTCGGAACCCCACGCGAAGAGCGTCCCGTCGTCGCGAAAGATCGCGCGCTCGTAGCCCGACGGAAGCGCCGTGATCACCCACGACGGAGCGCCCCGGCGCGTCGTCGAACGCGCGATCGCGAGCCCCCCGCCCGCGCGCGCGAACACGACCGAACGACCGCGCGCGTCGACGAACACGGTCACCGGCGCGCGCGCCTCCGCGGGGAGCGGGACCACCTCGGCCCCCTCCGCGCGCACCTCGACGAGCGAGGGCGCGACGTCGCCCGTCGCCACGCCGAGCGCGTACGCGACGCCGTCGTGCATCGCGACGAGGTCCGCGTCGATCGGGAGGCGGATCGTGCGCTTCTCGCCCCTCGCGTTGTAGAGGCACACGTCGCGCGGATCGATCACCGGCGCCTGCGCGCACGGCGCGTGAACGGCCCACGCGTACGACGCGTCGTCGAAGACCACGGGGCCCAGGGGCTCCGCGTTCGTCTCGTCACGGAGCACCGACCACCCGTCGCGATCGGCCGCGCGCGAGGCCACCACGCGCGCCCACGCGGAGCGCCTGCACACCGCGCGAAGACCGTGAAACCCCCGATGGAGCTCGCAACCGTCGCCGGGCAGCGGGCTCCGCGCGACCTCGGCGCCGGTGCGCGCGCGCGTCACCACGAGCGCGTCTCCCGAGATCGTCGCGAGGCGGTCGCGATCGAGCGCGACGCGACGCACGTCATCGAAGCCCTGCGTGAGCCCCTCGTCGGCGTGTCGGCGAGCCTCCGACGCGAGCGTCGAGAGCCCCGCCGCGCCGCCGTCATCGTCCGCCGGCGCGAGCGCGCCGCGCGCGTAGCGAAAGGTGCCCGCGGTGGTGCGCACCCTCGGCCCGTCGTCTGCGATCCACGTCGCGATCGGAACGCCCGCGGGCGCGCGCATCACCTCGAAGCTCGCCCCGCCGTCGCGCGACACGCGGAGCACGCCCGGCTCCGTCACCGCGAGCGCGTCTCGCGGCGACGAGAAGCACACCGAAAGCACGCGGTCGAGGGGCAGCGCCCTTCGCGCGCCCGACGCGTCGAGCACCCACGCGCGCAGCGTCGTGTCGATCACCGCGAGCGCGCCGACGGAGTGGATCCCCTGCGAGACGCCGCGCTCGACCGCGCGCACGGGCTCGACGCGAAACGGCAGCGCGGCGATCACCGAGAGCGCGCCGAGCGCCGAGGGCGCGCGATACACGGTGCCGTCGACGCTCACGAAGCGCCACGTGCCGTCTTCGAGCGCCGCGGTCGACGCGAACGCCGTCGCCGGAAAGGGCTCCGTCGCGTGGCCCGTGGCGTCGGCCCGCATCGCGCCGCGGAGCACGAGCGAGCCAGTGACGCGGAGCGCGGGTCCGTCGGCGGGTCGCGCGCTCCATCGAACGCCCGTGCCGCGAGCGCGAACGCCCCGGTGGCGGTGACACGACGCAACGAGCGCGAGCGAAGCGAGGAGCGCGACGGCCTTCACGGCGCGCGAGTGTATGCGCTCACTCGTCGGGGTTGGCCTTGTAGAAATCGAGCAGGGGCTTGTGCGCTTGCGTGTGCCAGAGCGCGCTCTGACAGATCGTGTTGGGACCGACCTGCTTCGGAAAGGCCCTGTGCATCGCGGCGTCGAAGGTGGCGTTGAGGGGCGTGTCTCGGATCGCGCAGTAGCCCGCTTTTCCCTCGGCGAACATGTAGGCCACCATGAGGTTGGGGTTCACGTGGCGCGTGCCGCTCTTTCGCTTCGACTGCGACTGCCAGTTGCGCAGCGGGTTGCCCGCGTCGGGGGCCGTCCACGAGAAGTCGAGGTGCGAGTAGGGCTTGAGGGTCTCGTAGAGGTCGAGCATGTCGCCCGTCGAGATGCGCTGGCAGCCCGCCGTCGAGCGCAGGTCGGTCCATTTGCCGCGGCGGTCGCGCGAGAGGTGGCTGTGCTTGGTCGGGTACGGGTCGGCGGGCGCGCTCGCGTTGATGGCCTTGTACTCCTTGCCGCAGTGAAAGCGGACGAGGGTGTCGCTCGCGTTGCCCCAACCCTTGTAGACGCGAAGCCTCGGCGCGAGGCCGTAGTCCTTCTTCGAGTCGTAGGTCCAGAGCCCCTCGCCCGAGACCTTGGGCGTCTCCTCCCAGGTCGGGAGCATCCACTTGTCGTTTCCCGGAACGATGTCCGCCCCGCCGCCGCCCATGTCGAAGTTGAGGCAGAAGCAGGTGAAGATCTGCTCGGCGCCCTCGCGCGTCGCGGTGCCCTTCACCACGTCCTCCTTCGGGGCCCTGGTCTTCGCAAACTGCTGCACCTTCTTCGATTTCTCTTCGAGGTTCTTGCCCGTGATGGTCTCGCCCCAGAGGTCTTCGGGCTTCACGGCCACGCGGTAGAACGTGAGGTTCGAGAGGTGCAGCGCCTGGCCGTAGCGGCTCGTCGCGCCGATGTTTCCGCCGCCGGGCATGGCGTAGTCGAGCTTGATGTAGATCAGCTCGACCTCGGTGACCTTCTCGCAGTCCTCGCAGCCGTGGCCCGCGTCGGCCGCCGCCTGCGTCGCGGCGGCTGGAACGGTTGTGCCTTGCGCCATCGTCGGGTCCTCAGCGCGCGAAGAGCGACGCGACCCCTGCGCGGTGGGCGTTGCGCGCCGCCGCGGCGGACCCGTCGAACACCGCGACGCCCTGCGCCCCGGCCTCCGTCGGCGCGCGCACCCTCGCGACCTCGGTGCGCACGAGCACGCTCGACGCGCGCCGCAGCGCCGTCTGCGCCACCTGCGGGTTGTCTCGCTCCAGCGCCTGCCACTGCGGGCTCTGCGAGAGCTGACCGCGCATCGCGTTGGCGCCGCGGAGCCCCTGCGTCACCGCGCGCGTGACCCTCTGCTGCGCGGCCCCGAGCGCGACCTGCATCACCGGGTTGTTCGCCGCGCCGAGGCCCTGACCGAGCGCGCCGAAGCCCTGGCCGAGCATCTGGCCCGCGGCGCCGAGCGCCTGACCGAGCGCGGCGTTCGCGAGGTTGCCGAGGTCCGGCGCGCGCCCCGACATCGCGGCGCCGAGGGCCGCTTGAATGGCGCCGCCCGCGAGCTTCTTCAGCGCGTTGGCGACCTGCGGCGGCAGCGCGGCCATCGCGGCCCTGAACGCCGTGAGCATCTTCGAGGCGGTGCTGTCCTGCTTCTTCTCGCTCGACGAGGGAGAGCCCGGCGACTGGTCGCAGTTGATCTTCACGGTGCCGCCGCGGATGTCGACGAGCTTCGAGCCGAACACGTTGACCGTCGTCGAGAGCACCGTGATCGTCGACGGGGTCATGTCGACGCGCGAGCCGCCGCACACCAGCGAGAGCGTGTCGTCGGCGGTGAGCAGGTAGTTGTGGTCGACGTGCATCGAGTGGCCGCTCACGCCGTGGATCTCGACGTCCTGGTTGCCCTGCACCTCCTTGGCCTCGTTGCCCTGCACGCGCGTGACGCGGTCGAAGGTGATGCTGTTGCGCTCGTGTCCCTCGACGGTCTTGGTGCGGTTGCGCAGCACGGTGATGGTCTGGTCGTTCTTGACCAGCACGTCGTGGTTGCGCTCGGCCTGCATGTAGATCTGCTCCTCGCCCGCGGCGTCTTCGAAGCGGAGCTCGTTGTAGCCGCCCGTCGTGGGAGACGAGTTGGTCTTGATGGTGCTCTTGGTCTTCTCCTTCGGGAGCCCGTAGGGCGTGTTGTTCTCGCCGTTGTAGACGCAGCCCGTGACGAGGGGCTTGTCGGGGTCGCCTTCGAGAAAGGTCACCACGACCTCCATCCCGATGCGCGGAATGAACACGAAGCCCCAGCCGCTGCCGGCCCAGTTCTGCGAGACGCGGATCCAGCACGAGCTGTGATCGTCCTCCTGACCGAGTCGGTCCCAGTGGAACTGGACCTTGATGCGGCCGTGGAAGTCCGTGTGGATCTCCTCCCCCGCGGGGCCCACCACGCGCGCGGTCTGCGACCCGTGCACCAGGGGCCTCGGGGTGACCCGCGCCGCGCGGAACGCCACCGACGCGGGCATCACGGTGAAGCGGTTCTGATAGCGCTGCGCCACCGTCGACGCGTCCAGTTCGAGACCCGCGTCACGGAGCGTGGTGAGCAGGTGCTCGGAGCCGCGGAGCTCCTCGGGCACCGACGTGAACGACTGGGCGCGGTGCTCGACGCGCGTGAGGAGGTACTTCTGATCGAGCTCCGAGCGGAGGTGACCGCGGAGGGTGAAGGTGCGCCCCGGCTGAAAGCCCGTGACGTTGCCCGCGCCCGCGCCCGTGCGCCCGTTCGCCTGCTGCGCCTCGTGGCGGACGCGCGCCTGACGCGAGCCGTCGTGCATGGGGTACGCGTGCGTCTCGTCGTCGTACTCGTAGAGCGTCTTGCGCGACGGATAGTCGTAGATGGGCCGCGCGCCGCCGCTGTTGGGGAACGACGGCGTCATGTCGATCGTCGCGCGCGGACGGGTGAAGTCGTAGTCGCGAATGGTCATCGAGGTGGGCCTGAGCTCGGCGCCCGCTTCGAACCACTTGAGCGACTCGGCGTCGTGCGTGTGCATCCCCTCGTCGAGCACGTCGACGGCGTCGCCCATCACGCCGAGCGGCGCCGCGGGCCACGAGGGCGTGTCGTCGACGAGCACGAGCGTCTCGCCGCCCGCGCCGTCGTGCCTGAAGAAGAAGGGAATCCCCTCTTCTTGAAGCAGCCTGAGCACGAAGCCGAGGTCGGTCTCGCGGTACTGCACGCAGTACTCGCGCGGCGCGAGCGACGAGAGGCCGCTCGGGATCACGAGCTCGCCGTCGCCCTGGTAGACCCCCGCGACGCGCAGCACCTCGCGCACGATGTCGACGACGGGAACCTCTTGAAAAATACGCGAATCGACGCGTTGAGAGAGCGTCCAGAGCGAGGGCACGAGCACGACGCGCACGTAGCGGTGCGTGGCCGTGGAGCCGAGGTCTTCGACGCGACGCACGACGCCCTTGAGGTGTCGGTCGTGGCCCGCGCGCGAGACCGTGTACACGGCGCGCTGCCCCACCAGCGACTCGGGCGCCGAGAGAGACAGCGGCGCAGAGAGCACGAGGTTGCCTTCGTAGGTCTCCGAGAGCGCCTCCCTCACCGCGGCGTGGATGACCGACCAACCCGCCGCGCCCTCAGCCTGAAACGCGAGCTCGACCTCAGAAAGCACCGACATGCCAATCGCTCCTGTCGAAAGAAGGGACCGAGCACCGATCGTACCGGATGAGCCCCTCACCGCGCGCGCGGAACGCACGGAGATCCGCGGGTGGTCACCGCGCTGCACTGGTCACGAGAGTGTTCAGCGCCGCGGGGATTCGATAGCGTGTCGCCCGTGAACCTCTTCGTGGTCTTCTGGCGGGAGGCGCTCGAAGCACGCACCCCGTGGCTCCTCGCGCTGACCCTCGTGGCGACGCTCGCCTCTCGCTCTCGCGACAAGCACGAGCGCCACTACCGCGCCCTCGCCTTCTTCGTCGGAGGCCACGTCGTCGCGCTCGCCCTGCACGCGCTCGTGCTCGACGCCCAGGGCGTGGGCCGCAGCGAGTTTCGCACCGTCGCGTGGATCTTCGGCGCCGTGGGCTTCGTCGGCGCGGCCGCGTCGGTGATCTTTCACGGCCTGCTCGACCGGGTGCGCGTGTCGCTCCCTCGCATCGTCGAAGACGTGCTCGTGGGGTTGCTGTCAGTCATCGCGGGCGTCACGGCCGCGAGCCGCGCGGGCATGAACCTCTCGGGCCTCATCGCCACGAGCGCGGTCTTCACCGCGATGCTCGGCTTCTCGCTGCAAGACGTGATCGGCAACGTCGCGAGCGGCCTCGCGCTCCAGGTCGACACGTCGATCGAGGTCGGCGACTGGATCAAGGTCGGCGACGTCACGGGCCGCGTCGTCGAGGTGCGCTGGCGCTACACCGCCATCGAGACGCGCAACTGGGAGACGGTCCTCGTCCCCAACCTCCTCTTTCTGCGCGGTCAGGTGACCGTGCTCGGGCGGCGCTCTGGCAAGCCGCTCCTCTGGCGCCGCTGGGTCTATTTCAACGTCGACTGGTCGCACCAGCCCTCCGACGTGATCGAGGTGGTGCAGACCGCGATCCGCGGCGCCGAGATCGACCGCGTCGCTTCAGATCCCGCGCCGAACTGCGTGCTCCTCGACATGGCCGACTCCTACGGCAAGTACGCGTTGCGCTACTGGCTCACGGACCTCTCGGCCGACGACCCCACCGACTCCGAGGTGCGCACGCGGATCTACTTCGCCCTCCAGCGCGCCGACATCAAGCTCGCGATGGCGTCTCAGTCGGTCCACGTGAAGAACGACGTCGCTGACGCGCCCGCGGTGAAGACCGAGCGCCAGGCCGAGCGCCGCAAGGTGCTCCTGAAGTCCGTGGGCTTCTTCAACACGCTCTCGGAGTCGGAGTTCGACGAGCTCGCGCACACGCTCCGCTACGCTCCCTTCGCGCGCGGCGAGGTGATCACGCGTCAGGGCGCCGAGGCGCACTGGCTGTATCTCATCGAAGACGGACGCGCGTCGGTGGTCGTGGCCGAGAACGACGTCGAGCGTGAGGTGGCGAAGCTCGGTCCGTCGACGGTGTTCGGCGAGATGTCGCTGCTCACGGGCGCGCGCCGCTCGGCGACGGTGGTGGCCGAGACCGACGTCGAGTGCTTCAGGCTCGAAAAATCAGCGTTTCAGCGCGTGATCGCGAAGCGCCCCGAGCTCGTGACGCACTTCGCAGAGATGCTCGCGAAGCGCACCGCGGAGCTTCAAGCCGCGAAGGAGGGCCTCGACGCCGAGGCCACGAAGCGGCGCAAGGAGTCGACGGAGCGCGACCTGCTCGATCGCATTCGAGGCTTCTTCGGCATGGGGTGAGCGGGTCGGTCTGCGCAGCGCTCGGCGAGGATGCGATCGTGCGACGCGCGCGAATGAGTCGCACGTTCGACAGGTTTCTAGCGTGCGGCAGAGGCCGTTGCGTCGGGTAGGTCCCTGCGGCATTGTCAATGCCATGATCGACGACACATCTCCCTCGGCGTCGCGCTTCTACCACGAGCGTCTCCGCGCGCTCACGCCTGGAGAGAGGGTGCGTATCGCGGTCGGGCTCTCGATGTCGGTCCGTGCCCTCGCCGCAGCAGGCGTTCGGCGGCTGCATCCGGACGCGTCATCGCGAGAGATCGAGCTGCGGGTCGCCGTGCGCTTGTACGGCCGCGAGGTCGCGCAGCAGGTGTTCGGCGCCCTCCCACCGGACGCGCGGTGAGCGCCGCCGATCCGATTCAGATCGCCCTTCGCGTCGCGGCGGCGATGGAAGCCCTCGGGCTCGCCTATCACCTGGGTGGTAGCCTCGCGAGCTCGATCTACGGGGAGCCCCGAGCGACGAACGACATCGACATCGTCGTCGAGCTCCCCATCGACAAGGTGGGGGCGCTCATCGAGGCGCTCGGGCCCGAGTTCGCCATCGACCGTGACAGCCTCACAGAAGCCGCGAAAACGCGCGGGTCTTGCAATGTCTTCTATCTCCCGCTGTTCACGAAGGTAGATGTCTTCGTGGGGAGTCGAGACCTCTTCGAGCGGGCCGAGATGCGACGCCGAACGCGCGTCGTCGTCGGAGCCTCGGGTGAGGCCCTCTTCGTGAAAAGCGCGGAAGACATGGTGCTCCGCAAATTGAGGTGGTTTCGCGACGGAGGAGAGACTTCCGAGAGGCAGTGGCGGGATGTCGTGCAGGTCCTCCGAGTGAGTCGTGGTGCCATTGACGACCGGGTGCTCGATGAGTGGGCCTCGGCGCTTGGCATTGCTGACCTTCTCGCGAAGGCGCGCGCGGCTGCGTCACGCGACGACATCCCGCCAGATTCGTGAGAGAGACGGCGAAAGCCCCGTTATGCGCAGCGGCCCGAACGACACGTGAGCCCGGGGCCGCACGCGCTTCCTAGCAGGCAGCAGGGCCCGCCGCGGCAGCGGCTGGTGCGTCAACCGCAACACGCATCCCTTCGACTGCGGCGCGTGCGGCAACATCTGCGACCAGAATCAGATCTGCGTCGCCGGACAATGCCGGATCTTCGTCGCTCCTGCTGATTGCAATGCCTGCCCCTGCGCCTGTGCGAGCGGCTCCTCATGTTGCCCTGCGCAAGACCGCGTGGCGGGCGTCTGCGTGAGTGGCAGCGCTTGCCCGTGATCACCGCGTTTCTCTCGGCGCGGTTTGCAGCGCCCCGATAGACGCCCTCCCCTCGCCCGCGGTACTCCTCGATGCCTCGTGGAACCGACGGGGCGACCGATGAACAAATACCGCTACAACAAGTCCGCGGGCGCGCTCAACGAGGTCGCCGTCGAGACCCGCGCGCCGCCGCAATCCAACGCGCCCGTGCGGCAGCAGGTGATCTCGCAGAGCCTCGCGGCCCTCGACGACATCGAGCCCGAAAACTACGTCGCCGCGCACGACTCTTCGGTCGTCGCGCTGCCCTCCTTCGCGCGAGGCGCGCCGCCCATTCACGCGCAGTCCCTCCACACCGCACAAGAGAGCGGTCGGGCCTTGGCGCCCGCCCGAGGCCCCGCGTCGCTCGCCACTGGCCGCGACACGACGCGCATCGAAGGGAGCCTGTCGATGTTCTGGTACACCGTCGCCGAAGGACAGCGCGTCCGCATGGTGCGTCCCGACGGGCGCATCGAGGTGCTCGAAGGCCCGCGCCGCGTGTGGCGCGGCGGCAACCGCTTCGAAGCCGTCGAACACTTCGTCGCCCACCCCGGCGAGTTCCTCATCGTGCGCTTCCGCGACGGGAACCAGGAGCACCTCCCCGGCCCAGCGGACCTCTGGCACGACCCGCGGATCCACCTCGAGGTCACGCGCGAAGACGCCCTCCAGATCGCCACGAAGGAGGCCGTCGTCGTCTACAGCCAGAACCCCTCGACGGGCGCCGTCACACGGCGCGTGGAGTACGGTCCGGCGACCTTCATCCCGAAGCCCGGAGAGTGGCTCCACACCTTCTCGTGGCACGGCTCGAAGGGCGGTCACAAGGGCTACCAGAAGGTCCCCAACGCGCTGGTCTTCCAGAAGCTCTGGATGCTCCCAGACCAGATGTATCACGACGTCAACGACGTGCGCACCGCCGACGACGCCGTGCTCACGATCCGCCTCATGCTCTTCTTCGAACTCGTCGACGTCGAGCTCATGCTCTCGACCACGCACGACCCCATCGGCGACTTCGTCAACGCCGCCACCAGCGACGTCGTGGAGTTCACCGGACGCTACGACCTCGAGGCCTTCAAGCGTCACACCGACAAGCTCAACGACGTGGCCACCTACAAGCAGGTCACGGCGCGCGCGACCCAGTGCGGTTATCGCATCAACAAGATCGTCTATCGGGGATACGGCGCGCCCGACTCGCTCCAGCGGATGCACGACGAGGCCATCGAGCAGCGCACGCGGCTCCAGCTCGAGCGCGCCACGCAGCAGCAGGCCCAGGAGCTCGAAGACTTCAAGCAGGAGCGCCAGTTCGCGCGCGCCACGCGTCAACGCTCCGAGGCCGACGCCGCGGCTTCGCAAGACATCGACCTCGCGCGACGACAGCAGGAGGCCGAGCTCGATCGCCTCCGCGCGAGCCGAGAGTACGACCGCGCGCAGGAGGCCGCCGACGCCGAGCAGCGCCTCCAGTCGCTCGCGAGGGAGCAGGCGCAGCGCCGCGCGCACCTCGCGTCGCTCAAAGAACTCGGCGTCGACCTCACGTCGCTCCTCACGCAGGGCCGCGCGGATCAGGTGATCGAGCTCCGCGGCGGAGAACAACACCCGCCCCCACGTGCACCTCGGCGTCGAGCGCGACCGCTGAGCCGCACTTCCACGCCGTGACGCGTGTGGTATGGGTCTCGCGCCCGGCTCGCAGCACCGCACCCCCACACCGATGAAACCTCACGCGCGCCTCACCACGCTCGTCGCGGCCCTCGCGCTCTCGTCCGCGTGCAGCGAGACGATCTCCCCCACGGCCGTCGACGCCTCGCGCGACGCCTCGAACGACGCCGCGCTCGATGTGGCCGTCGACAAGGCCACCGCGGCCGACGACGTCACGCCGCCGCAAGACACCGCATGCGCCGAAGGGAGCACCCGCTGCGACGGGGAGTGCGTCGACCTCGCGACGTCGGCGACCCACTGCGGCGCGTGCGACGTGCGCTGCCCCGAGGGGCAGACCTGCGCGGCCGGCGTCTGCCTCGTCCCCTGCGCCCTGGGGGAGACGTCGTGTGAGGGCGAGTGCCGATCGCTCTCGACCGACACCAACAACTGCGGCGCGTGCGGCAACGGCTGCGCCCTCGGACTCGGCTGCGTCGAGGGCGCGTGCACCCTCGTCTGCCAGAGCGGCAGGACCAACTGCGGCGGACGCTGCGTCGACACGAGCACCTCGCTCGAACACTGCGGCGGCTGCGAGCAGCGCTGCCCCACGGGCACCCGCTGCGTGATGGGAGCCTGCCACGGCGATCCCTGCGGCCCCGACGACACCGCCGAGGGACGCTGCGACCGCGACACGGTCGTGCGCTGCGTGGGCGGAGAGATCACGCGCGAGACCTGCGTCATCGGCCGCACCTGTCGCGCCGCGGCGGGCGCGGCCCCCGCGTGCGTCGAGCCAACGGGCGCGAAGCGCGTCACGGGACACGTCACCTTTCAGAACCGTCCTGCGACGAACCGCGGCGTCATCGCGTCGCGGTACGACCCTGTCGAGGGCGTCCCCGTGGCACTGCTCGACGCCGACGAGCGCGTCATCGTGCAGGGCCTGACCGACGCCGACGGCGCGTACAGCCTCCCCTACGACGCCGCCGACGGCGCGATGGTGCGTGTGCGCCTCGGCCTCGCGCGCACCGACTCGATCTACAACTTCGTCGTGCGCGACTACGCGGGCGCCACCTTCTCGTTCACGAGCGCGCCCTTCGAAGCCGCCGCGACGGCCACGCGCGACATGGCCGTGACCTTCGAACAGAACTCCGGCGCGCTGTCGATCTACGTCGCCGCGCGGAGGGCCTTCGAGTTCCTCCAGCGGTACATCACCGGCAGGCCCGCGGCGCTCTACATCACGTGGCAGCGCGGTCGCGCCACGAGCACTTCGAACTCGAGCTACTTCTCGGGCGCGTCGAGCACGATGTTCATCAACGGCTCCACGGCGGACCCCGACGAGTACGATCCGCCCGTCGTGTCGCATGAGTTCGGGCACTACATTCAGCGCTGGTACTCGCGCTCGAACAACCCCGGCGGACCGCACGACGGGAGCCCCGCGGACCCCAACCTGGCCTACGGCGAAGGGGGCGCGAGCTTCCTCGGCTCGCTCATCACGGGGTCGTCGTACTACATCGACGCGGGCGTCACGCGGCTGCGCATCGCGATGGACCTCCAGAACATCCCCCTCACCCGCGCCTACGCGGCCTCGGCCACGCTCGCGATGGATCAGGTCGTGAGCGAGTGGCTCGTCGCGGGCGCGCAGTACGCCATGTTCCGCGCGTCGGGCGACACCGCGACGCAGTCGCAGCGCGCGATGCGCGTGCTCACGGGCTACCTCCGTCGAACCCCGACGCCCGACCGCGGGACCGACGGCGTCGACCTCGTCGACTACCTCGACGGATACCTCTGCGTGAACGACGGCGCCGACCGCGCGACGATCATGAACTACCTGGTGACCCAGCGACGTTTCCCCTACGACTTCGGCTTCGCGGAGGTGTGCCGATGAGCGCGCGCACGATGCTCCTCGCGATCCTCCTCGCGGCCTGTCAGCGCAGCGCGCCGGAGCCGTCGCACCCCACGACGCTCGCGCCCACGCTTCGCGGCGCGCACCACGAAGACCCGTCGGCGCCCTTCGAACTCGCCGTCTCGTCGCGCCCCCTCGACGCGCGCACCGCGGAGGTGAAGCTGCGGCTCGTTCCACGCACGGAGCTCCCGGCGGTTTCCCTCGGCGTCGACCTCACGCAGTCTGTCGCGCTCGCGTCGGGTGAGGCCCGTCGCAGCTTCGCGAGCGCCCGCGCAGGCGCGCCCATCGAACTCACCCTCGTGGTGCGGCGGGTCGCCGACGGCGCTTCGGGCGTGACGTTGCGCGCGTGGGCCGAAGCGCGCGGAGAGGCCGTGGTGCTCGGCGATGAGCAGCCCTTTACGCTCTTCGGTGAGGCCCCCGCGGAGCAATCCCCCGCGCGAGAGCAGATCGTGAGAGCGCCCGACGGGAGCCTCCTGCACGACACGATCATCGAGTAACCCGAAGCGGCGCCGGGTCATCGCAACCCCGTCGCACGCCGCGCGCTGGAGCCCTCAACGCACAGACGCACCAATGGCGGAAGTTGGCGAAGCCGCTGCGTGCTTCGTTCCTTTTCAGAGCCGTACCCGGCCTGAAGCTTGAAAAACCGGAGCGCAATCTGATATCCGCTCCCTATGGTTCTTCGCGATCGTAAGCCGGTTCGTGGAGCCGCGCGCGTGGTGTTGGTGGCGAGCGCCCTGCTGGCCTCCTGCACGTCGGGCGGCACGCTCTCGGGCGCAGACCCCGTCGCCGTTCGCGTGTGCCCGGAGTCCATTCGCATCAGCGAGCGCGGCAACCCCGTGGGCCTCATCTCGGGTCACATCCGACACTGCTGGCCCGGCGAGGCGTATTGCTTCTGCGACACCGACGACGACTGCTACGCCGAAGACGGTTACACGCCATGCACGCCGCCCGTCGCCGACGCGGGTCCCGTCGATGCGGACCCCGTCGATGTCGCGACCGTTGATGTCGAAACCCCCGATGCGGACCCCGTCGATGCGGCCACGGTCGATGCGGAGACCGTCGACGCAGAGAGCGACGCCGCGACCGTCGACATCGCGACCGTCGACACCGCGACCGTCGACACCGCGACCGTCGACACCGCCATCACCGATGCCGGAAGCGTTGATGTCGCACCGGTGGATGCCGCCGTCGATGTCACCGTTGTCGACACGGCCGTCGCGGATGTGAGTGTCGAGGATGTGAGCGTCCTCGACGTCGCAGTCGAAGATGCGTCCCCCGACGTGAGCGCGGTCGACGCCGCCACGACGGACACCGCCCCCGCCGATGCGGGCAACGTGTGCCCTGAAGCGGTTCGCATCAGCGCCGCGGGAAACATCGTCGGCGTCATCTCGGGACACATTCGTCAGTGCTGGCCCGGTGAGGCCCGCTGCTTCTGCGATCGCGACAACGACTGCTACGCCGAGTCGGGCTACGTCCCCTGCACGCCTCCTGGCGCGGTCACGGATTCGGGCGCGGCCGACGCGGCGGTGGCCGACGTCGCGGTCGACGTTGCGACCGACACTGGTAGCGTCACCGACACGCCCGTGACCGACGTCGCGGTCGATACCGGGAGCGTCGCCGATGCCACGGTCTCTGGCGCGGGCCCGCTCGCGCCCGACCCCGTGAGCTACGCGGGATCGTTCGCGGGCGGCACCGGCTACTACATGGCGAGGCTCACCGTGTCGGGCGAGGGCCGCGACGTCTGGGTCTACGCGCCCGCGTCGCGCGGCGCGAATCCGCCGCTCATGGTGGCCTTTCACGGCACCAACGCCGACGGCGACGTGATGATCAACGACTCGGGCCTGCGCGCGCTCGCCGACGCGCAGGGCCTGATCGTGGTGGCGCCCACGTCACGCTGGTTCGGCGGCGAGGGCGGCGACTACGATCACCCCGGCGGCAACGGCACGTACTGGGAGACGCGCAACGTCAACCCCGACACGAACCCCGACCTGCTCCTCGCGCGCGCGGTGATGGTCGAGGCGCACCGTCGCTACAACACCGACGTCGACCGTGTGTACTCGATCGGTCACTCGAACGGCGGGTTCATGTCGCTGCTCGTCTCGGTGGCGCTGCGCGATCGCATCGCGGCCTTCGCCGAGAACTCCGCGGGCATGGTCACCTGCTCGAGCCGCCCCGCGTGCTACTTCGAGGGAAGCTCCCTCACCTGCGGCGGCCTCTCGATGGAGTCGGGCTGGTGCGGATGCAGCGGGCCGGGGCTCCCCGTCGACCTCCCGACCTCGGGACGTCAGGTGCCTGGCTACCTCACGCACGGCGCGCAGGACCCGATCGTGTCGGTGTTCTACACCTGCGCGCTGGGGTCACGGATGAGCGCGCTCGGCATCCCCGTCGAGGTGTCGCTCCATCACGGCGGCCACGACCTCTCGGTGAACTTCGCGCGAAACGCGTGGCCCTTCCTCTCGCGCTTCCGCCGCCAGTAGCACCGCCTCCGCGGAGGTCTACCGCGGGCCCGACACGAAATACCCCATGAGCGCGCCGTAGAGCGTCGAGAGGTACGGGTTCGCGGTGATCGGGCACGCGCCCGTCGCGCACCCGATGACGCGGTGGTAGCCGAAGCCGAGCGCGGCGCCCACCAGCGTGATGAAGAGGGAGTGGGTGTTCATGGGCGGAGAAGGTGCTTGGTCTCTCTGATGGCGCGACGCGCGCGGCTTCGTACGCTCTGAGCCAACACCCTCGCGAAAGGGTTCGCGACGGCGTATTGGGGATGCGAGAGCACCGCCATGACCACCGCCCAGTCGCGACTCATCGAGACGATCAGGTCCTCCATCCTAGGCGACGACGAGGCGCTCGACGGCCCCTACGGACCGCGCAGGCTCACCTACGCGGACTACACCGCGTCGGGGCGATCGCTCTCGTTCATCGAAGAATTTCTCCGGTCCAACGTGCTGCCGCTCTACGCGAACACGCACACCGAGACCTCGGGCACCGGCAGGCAGACGACGCACTTTCGCGAGGAGGCCCGCGCCATCATCAAGAGCGCGCTCGGCTGCGGCCCCGACGACGTGGTGATCTTCACGGGCTCGGGGGCCACGGGCGCGATCCGTCACCTCATCGACGTGCTCAACCTCCGCATCCCCAACGACCTCGACGACCGCTACGCGCTCCACGACCGCATCCCCCGCGAGGAGCGACCCGTGGTGTTCATCGGGCCCTTCGAGCACCATTCGAATGAGCTCCCGTGGCGCGAGTCGATCGCCGAGGTGGTGACGATTCACGAAGACGCCGACGGTCATCTCGATCTCGCGCACCTCGACGCGGAGCTCAGGCGCTACGCGTCACGGCCCCTCAAGATCGGGAGCTTCTCGGCGGCTTCGAATGTCACGGGCATCGGCACCGACACGCGCGCGGTGGCGAGGCTGCTCCACGAGCACGGCGCGCTGAGCTTCTGGGATTTCGCCGCCGCGGGGCCCTACGTGCGCATCGAGATGAACCTCGGCGGCGACGAGTCCGACGCGCTCGCCTACAAAGACGCGGTCTTTCTCTCGCCGCACAAGTTCATCGGCGGACCGGGCACGCCGGGGCTCCTCGTGGCGAAGCGGCACCTCTTCAAGAACCGCGTCCCCGCGGTGCCCGGCGGCGGCACGGTGATGTACGTCAACCCCGTCGAGCACAGGTACCTCTCCGACGTCGAGCACCGCGAGGAGGGAGGCACGCCCGCGATCGTCGAGAGCATCCGCGCGGGCCTTGTTTTTCAGCTGAAGGAAGAGGTCGGATGGCAGACGATCCGCGCGCGCGAGGAGGACTTCATCCACCGCGCGATCGCGTCGTGGTCGAAGAACCCCAACCTCCAGATCCTCGGCAACCGCGACGCGTGGCGCCTCTCGATCGTGTCCTTCGTGATCCGTCACGGAGGGATCTACCTGCACCACAACTTCGTCGTCGCGCTCCTCAACGACCTCTTCGGGATTCAGGCGCGCGGCGGCTGTAGCTGCGCGGGGCCCTACGGTCACAGGCTGCTCGGCATCGACCTCGACACGTCGAAGGAGTTCGAACGCGAGGTGGTGCGCGGCTGCGAGGGGATCAAGCCCGGCTGGGTGCGCGTGAACTTCAACTACTTCCTCGGCGAGACGCAGTTTCAGTTCCTCCTCGACGCGATGCACCTCGTGGCCGACCACGGGTGGAAGCTCCTCCCCCACTACCGCTTCGATCCCGACACGGGGATGTGGCAGCACCGCCGTGGCCGTCCCGGCGCCGCGATGAGCCTTCGCGACGTGTCGTACCGCTCGGGCAAGATGGAGTTCCGCTCGCGCCGCGCGACGGAGCCCGAGGAGGTGCTCCCGACCTACCTCGACGACGCGAGGCGCATCTTCGAAGCGGCGATGCTCGACGACACGGCCCCCATCGAAGACGATCCGCTCTCCGCCGACTTCGAACACCTGCGATGGTTCGCGCTCCCCGCGGAGGCGCAGGCCGAGCTCCAGGGGCGCGGCGCGTGCTCGTCGTCGCCCGTTGTTCAGCGGGCGTTTCACGCGCGAAGATAGGCGCCACCCCGCCATGACCACGACGATGACCGAGACCGTCACCGCCGACACGCCTCGCCCGCCACACGTCGATCGTCCGCTGGTGTTCGCCTTCGCAGCGGGCGCCTGGTGCTTCGCCGTCGGCCTCGCGGTGCAGGCCTGCGTGGAACGACCGCGGCTTTCGTCACGGCCTCCTCCACGTCGGCGCCGTCGCGGCCATCGTGCTGCTCGTCTCGCGCCCGCTCGTCGATCGCGTGCGCGCGCGCTGCTCGGCCTGCGCGGCCCCGTGGTGGCGTGGAGAGCCTTCGCCGCGGGGGCGATCGCCTTCGGCGTCTACGACCACACGGTCGACTACGCGCCGCGCTCGTCGTGGTCGTTCTTCGCGTACTTCAACCGCTGGGAGCTCGAACCCGAGGTGTTCATCGTCCCGGTGACGGTGCTCATCGCGGCGGTGGTGCTTGCGAAGCGCACGGTGGTGTCGCGCGCGCGTCTACGCTTCGAAGCGCTCGTCGGCGTGGGACTCGCGCTGGCGATGCTCTCCGCGGGGATCGCACGCGCGCGACGGAGCCCCGAGGTCGACGGCTACGTCCCCTCGCTCACGCGCCTGGGCGCGGTCCCGTCGGAGCCGACGATGCCGCGCTGGGAGGCGTCGCGCTCCGAGGAGCCGAGCTCGGACTACACCGATCACCGCTTCGGCGCCGTGACCGTGCGTCGCTTCGTGTTCCGCCACCGCGGCCAGTGCGCGCTGCTCGTGGCCCGTGACGGAATGGAACTCCCCAACACCCTCGCACCGCGCGGCGAAGCGCTGACGAGCTGCGAGTCGCGCGACGTTCGCCTCGACGCACGCCGCGGGCTGGTGGTGCTCTCCTACGAGACGATGTGGGGCCTCGGCGGGGTCAACGGGTACACGCGCGACAGCGTCGATGCCCTCCAGGGCGCGCGCGCGAGCATGGGTCACTGGCGCGACGCCTTCACGATCCCGCGCAACTGGCTGTGGACGAGCGCCCTGCTCTTCATGATTGCGCTCGGGTGGATCGCGCACTCGATCGCGTCGCAGCGTTCGCTGCGCGACCGCACGGGGTGGCGTCAGGCCACGCTCCGCGCCGACGGGATGATCGAGCTCGATGGTGCGCAGTTCCCGGTGCCGTATGGGGCGATGCAGGTGCCGGGGCCGGTGGTGCTGCTGCGTGTGCCGACGACGCAAGACGGATCGCCGTTCCGTGGTGGCGGCGCGACCCTCGAGCGCGACGTGATCATCATGGGAACGCTCTCTGACCTGATCGGAACGCTGGAGTCCGACGTCGAAGCGTCGCTCGCGTACTCGATCACCGCGTCGCTCTTCTCCGCTGCGCCGCTCGTCGCGGGGGCGATCGAGGGGCTGCTGTAGCCCTCTCCCCGTCCCTCTCCCGCAAAGCGGGAGAGGGTGCCTGTTGGTGGCTGCCATGCCCTCACCCCAACCCTCTCCCGCCAGAGGCGGGAGAGGGAGTCATTCGACGACGCGGACGACGATGGCGCGCCTTCGCGCGCGTCGTCGAATGACTCCCTCTCCCCGCCTCTGGCGGGAGGGTTGGGGTGAGGGCATGGCAGCTACCAACGGCACCCTCTCCCGCTTCGCGGGAGAGGGACGGGGTGAGGGCCCTTGTGCGACGCGTCGCGCTCGCTTGCGCAGACGCTCGCACTCGCGATTCCGCGATCGCTTCGAAATCCCCCTGAAACAAGCTCGGCGCGGCGGTTGCTCTCTGATGCGTCGACTCGCAACCAGGGAGGTACCCCATGAAGCTCCGCAATCGAATCGCAGTGATGCTCACGCTCGGAGGCGTCGCGTTCGGCGCGATGTCGCTCCACCAGCGGCCCGCGAGGGCGCAGATCGACCCCATGCGCACGTCGTATGGCGTCTATGAGTCGCGAGCGGGAACGACGCCCGTCCTCCTCGGAGAGATCTACCGCGAAGGCAGCGACGTCACGCGCTACACCGAGCACTGGGTGCTCTATCCCGGGTACGTGAACCCCTCGGGCACCAACGACATCATCCTCGAGATCAGGCCGGGGCTGCGCGAGTACCGCAACACGGCCGACTTCTTCGCGCGGGTGCCCTTCACGCGAGGCTCCCGCTACGTGCACGTCGACTGTCTCGACACCGAAGAGCGCCCCGTCGCCCGCTGAAGACACGAAGGAGACCCACACACCATGCAACGCAAGACCACCGCGATCCCCTTCGTCCTCGCGCTCTCGCTCGTCGGCGTCGTCGCGCACTCGAACCGCGCGGGCGCCCAGATCGATCCCTACCGTCAGTCGTACGGGGTCTATGAGCGCGACCTCCTCGTGGGAGAGATCTTCCGCGATGAGACCGATCCCGCACACTACAGCGAGCACTGGGTGCTCTATCCCGAGTACGTGTACCCCGGCGCTTCGAACGGGCTCTCCGTCGTCATTCGCCCGAGCGGAATGAGCTACGAGAACCTCTCGGACTTCTTCCGCCGCGTGCGCTGGGACCGCGGCTCGCGCTACGTCGAGACCGTGTGCAACGACGGCGCGTCGCTGCCCGTGCGCCGCTGACGTCGGTCAAGGCGCGGCCGCCACGGAGACGCGTGCGACCTCGGAGCGCCCCGAGTTTCCGACGCCCGAGACGTCGGAGAACCACGTCGACTGCTGCACCACGAGGCGCACCTGCGTGGGCGCGGTCACCGTGAACATCTGCGTGTAGTCCGCGAAGGCCCACGAGAGAGACACGTTGTACATCGTGCGGTCTGAGATCACCGACACGGCGGGCCACGTCTGGACGACGTTCCAGAGCGCGTTGCACGTCCCCGAGAGCTCCCCGGCGACGCCGTTGCAGCCCGAGATGAGCCACTCGCGGAAGGTCGCGACGTACGTTCCCGCGCAGAGTGGCCCCGGGCTCACGCAGCGGAGCAGGTGACAACTGCACCCCTCGCGGGTGAGTCGATCCGCGCAGTACGGACGTCCCAGGTCGGGATAGCGCCTCCCCGTCGAGGTCACCACGCCACACTCCGCGTCGGCCGTCATCGCTTCGCATGCGAAGGTGCGAACGCAGCCCGACGCATCGGAGACGTCCGCAACATCGCTCACGTCGCTCACATCGGAGACGTCACGCACATCGGACGCATCCGAGACGTCGGAGACATCGACGCCGCGATCGGTGGCGACATCGAGGGCCGCGCCATCATCCGACGAGATGTCTCCCGGCGCGTCGAAGGGCGGCACGTCAGGCGGATCGTTGCCGCTCTCACGCACGTCGAGAGAGGCGTCCGTCGCGTCTTCCGCGGCGTCGGTGGCGACGTCTCGGCTCGCGTCGATCACATCGAACGCGGGAACGTCGGCGTCGGGCGCGTCACGCGGCACGTCGCTCGCGATGTCGTCGCGGGCATCGGCGCCTGCGTCTGCGGGCTTCACGTCGGTGGTGACGGGCGTGTCGGAGAGGTCGGCGGTGACGTCGACGACTTTCGCATCGGGCCGCGCGACGCACGCGCCGTTGGGGTCGCAGAGCTGGCCGGAGGGGCAGTCGCGGTCGGCGGCGCAATCACTCACGCAGCGGTTGAGTTCGCAGCGCCTGTGGTCGCCGCAGTCCGTGTTGCGCGCGCACTCGACGTCGGCGCACGCTGGAACGAAGAGACAGACCGCGAAGAGAGCCGCCGCGCGCATCATCGGATCGCGGAGGGTGCGCTCGTCGGGAGGCCGGGGAAAGATTCCGGCGATCTGGGGATCGGAGCCGGTCACCGGGTCGACGAGGGCGTCACGGTCGACCCGATGTCATCGAGCGTCGGCGCACACGCATTCGCTGCAGCGGTGACGCTCGCGCTTCTACCACCCTCCCCTCCCCCGTTCTGCGCTACCCTCCCGCCCCCGAAGATGCCCACGGAGCGCGAGAGCCACTGCGAGAACTGCGGCTTCGACATGAGCCGCCTGGAGCAGACCATCCTCTACGCCCGCAAGGGCATGGAGACACGGAAGCTCCACTGCCCCATCTGCCGCAGCGACCGGATCAGGCTCGCCGCGCTCGAACGCGTCTTTCCGCGCCCCTCGACGGGACGCTGGGTGCGCTGGCGCGAGGGCGGCGCCGCAGGGACCTCGAACGTCATCACCATCGGCAAGCTCAAGCTCAAGGTCGAGAGCGAGATCGAGTCGCTCTCGAAGGAGCAGATCTGCTTCCGCGCCGTGCCCGTGTTCGTCTCCAACGGCGCGAAGACCTGGCCCGCCCTGCCCGTGATGCCCGAGTTCATCGACTGCCTCGACCCCGCGCAGGTGCGCGCGGCCCGCGAGCAGCCCGAGAGCTTCGGAAAGGTCATCCACGAGCGCGGAAAGGCTCGCTACCAGTGCGTGCTCCCGCTCCGCGGACTCAAGCCCACCGAGTGGCCCACCTACGAGTGTGATGTGCTCCCCGCGTCGCCCTTCACCTCGGCGCAGGGTGACGCCGACGCGCTCGCGTTCCGCGGCGTCTCGGTGCGCGTGTGGCCCAACCTTCGTCGCCCCACCCACGCGTGGCGCTACTACCTCGCCTCGGTCAACGCATCGACCGAAGAGGGCATGAACCTCTTCGCGCAGGGACGACTCTTTCGCGCGCGCATGCTCGTTCCCCCCGTCGACGCCGACGGAAGACCGACCAGCGAGACCGCGCTCGACGTCGTCGCGCTCGATCAGGAGGTCGGACGCGAAGGTGACAGCGCCCCCACAGGCTACGTCGGAGCCTCTCGCAAGGGCCGTCCTTCGTGGGTCTCCGTGGAGTTCTACCAGCCCGCTTCGACCGGGAGCGGCGGACGCCCCGAACCCATTGGCGGAGGGCTGATTCCGCTGCGTCCTGCGGTGGATGCCGTGTCGGGCGAGACCTGGTCGCTCGGCATCGACTTCGGAACGTCGAACACCGTCGTCGCCGTGAAGCGTCGCGACGGGAGCTTTCAATGCGTCTCGCCCGAGCGCGGACGCGATCGTTCGCCCACTACGCTCAACCTCATCGACGGCGGACCGCAGACGCTCTTCCGCGGGCTCGATCTGTGGCCCGGCGGCGAGTGGTCGGGACCGTTCCGTGATCTTCTCCCGAGCGAGCTCGGAGCCACGAAGCGTTGGACCGACGTCGCGAGCGATGCGGCCATCCTCGGGCTCGCGTTCGGCAAGGACTTCGGCGTCCCCCTCCGCGGCGCCACGGGGAACTCGAGCTCTGAGTACGTCGTGAGCGAGTTCAAGTGGCTCCGCGCCGTCGAGAAGGACAAGAGCGCGCTCGGTCGACGCGAGGTCGTGCAGGCGCTCCAGGGGCGATTCCTCGAGTCGGCGCTGCTCATGACCTCGGCCGCGCTGCTCGCGGAAGACGACGTCGCGCCTCGCACGGTGCACGTCAACTACAGCTTCCCGCTGGCCTTCGACGAGGGAGACCTCGACACGCTCCGTCACGCCGCCGAAGTCGCAGCCGAGAACCTCAAGGCGCTCACGGGCGCGGACTTCGTCTTTCCGCCGACGCCGCTCCTCGATGAAGCGCAGGCTGCCGCGGGGCACACGCCGTCGGACAAGATGTTCCGCTTGTACCTCGACCTCGGCGGAGGGAGCCTCGAGGTCCTCGTCGACGACACGCTCGCGCGCAACAACCAGCAGGGCCACGCGGGGTTGCATCCCCACGTCTTCTCGACCTCGATCTTCTTCGGCGGGAGCGTCTACCTCCGCTCGCTCGTCGGCGCCTCGGAGAGCGATCGTCGCGGCTCGTGCGTGATGCCCGCGATGTCGTCGTACACGCGCCTCGCCTCGGTGGTGCGACAGAGCCCTTCTGGCAAGGCGCTCCTCGACTCGCCGCACGTCATCTCGGAGTCGCGCAAGGCCACCGCGGAGCGACGCGCGCGGGTCTACATCGGGTACATCGTCGAGTTCGTGGCGCGCATCCTCGCGGGCGTGTGCCTCGAACACGGCCGCACGGCCACGGGCGCGCTCGACCTCTCGCGCAACCGACTCTTCACGCTCTCGTCGACGGGCGGCGCGCGTCGCTGGATCCTCGGCACGCAGAAGGGCCCCTCGCAGAAGCGCACGGTGGAGTTCTCGCTCGTGCTCCTTGGCAACGGCTGGGGCTTCGGCGACATCGTTCGCGACGGCATGAAGACCGTCGAGCAGATGATGGCGCAGCGCGTGTACGAGCGGCTCCGTCAGCTCCTCGAAGAGGCCGAGGTCGCGAAGGACATCTCCGACGGAGACATCTCGCTCCTCGATCCGCGGCTCTCGTTCGACGTGTCGTACGTGCTCCCCGCGGAGGGGACGCACCGCAAGGCCGCCGTCGCGCTCGGCCTTCTGGGGGCGCACCACACGACCGAAGACGCGCAACGCTTCTTCAAGAAGCGCGCGCCCGAGCGTCACGGCATTCTGGGCTTCGACCTCTGGCTCGGCGATCAGGGACGCAAGGTGCCCTGGTATCGCCCCTTCGGTCCCCCCGCCGAAGACGATCCGAACCTCATGGAGAACGTCCCGCAGCCCACCGCGGTGACGACGCCCGCGCAGCCCGCGATGCCCGCGCATCCCGCGATGCCCATGCAGCCTGCGATGCCCATGCAGCCTGCATTCTCCGCGCAGCCTGCGATGCCCACGCAGCCTTCGCCGCCTGCGGCGCCGCCGTACGTTCACCCCGCGATTCCGCAGCCCGCGATGCCCTCGTTCGCGCAGCCGCAGACGCCCGCGTACGCGCCGCAGCCCGTGATGCCCGCGGCACCGTACGGGTCGGTTCCTGGCGCCTACGCGATGCCGCTCGAGAGCGTCGTGTGGTCGATGATGCAGCAGTGGCCGCAGATCGCCGCCGTGGCCGCGCAGTCGGGCTTGTCTGCGCCCGACTACGCGAGCCGTCAGCTCTGGAGCTACGTCGCCACCACCGCCGCGCAGCAGGCCACCACGCCCGAGCGCATGCTCGCGACGCAGCGGTGGCAGCAGATCGCGGCGCAGTGCATGGTGCCCGGCATCGCGCCCGATCACGCCGCGTGGATGCAACAGCAGCAGATGCAGTCGATCACCATGACCGCGGCGCAGCGAGGGGTGTCGCCCGAGGCGCTCCTCGCGCAGCAGCGGTGGGAGCAGCTCGTGGCGCAGCTCCAGCCCGCGCAGCCTGCGTTCGGTGGCGTGATGCCCTTTCCCTTCGACAGCGGAGGACGGTGATGGACGCGATCGCGACCGTGCCGAACATGCGCTGCGCCCTCACGCCGCGTGTTGAGACACACGGCAGGGAAGGCATTTCGTGAGCATCCCGCGAGAAGTCCTGCTTCGCCGGACTCCAACGTTGAGTCTCGTGCGCGAGTCCCGCACCGCGGGACTTTGTTCAGATCGATCTCGATCTGCCTTCGGTGCCGCGTGTTTCAACACGCGGCGTGAGGGCGCGGCGCGCGTCTCGGACAGAAGTGCGACGCAGCGTGATGATTCTGGGAGGGATTTTTGATGTCCAACGACCCGAGCAACCCGAACGCGTCTCCGCCCGCGGATCCGACCGCCGCGCCGCCCGCAGCGCCTCCCGCCGCGCAGCCTCCGATGCCGTCGTTCGCGCAGCCGATGCCTGCGATACAGCCTCCCTTCGCGCAGCCCGCGATGCCGTCGTTCGCGCAGCCGATGGCGCCGCAATACCCGCAGCCGATGGCGCCGCAATACCCGCACGCGCCGATGCCGTCGCCCTTCGCGCAGCCCGCGATGCAGCCGCCCTTCGCACAACCCGCGATGCCCTCGTTCGCGCAGCCGATGCCTGTCGCGCAGCCTGCGATGCCTGTCGCGCAGCCTGTGATGGCACCGCCCGTCGCCGCGCCTCCCGTGGTCGCAGCGAACGGTCCGGTGATCGGTCTCAAAGATCAGTATCGCTTCGCGGAGGAGGCCGTCGCGCAGAAGGCGCAGGTGTCGATCCTCGAGAGCCCCAAGGTGCCGCCGGAGCTTCCGTCGCCGTCGCGCATCGACCCCAACTTCGAGCAGCTCAAGATCGCGCTCGAGGCGCAGCTCGCACGCAACGCCATCGCGCCCATGATGTACGCGCCGCCCAACGCCACGCGGTGGTTCCGTTTCTCGCCCTATGAGCTCTTCCTCGAGCAGGTGCTCGCGCGAAAGCTCTGGACGCTGGAGTGATCCGAACGATGGCCCCCCGTCGAACGAACGTCCGCTGCCCCCTCGCCAAGCCCGAGGACCTCTGCACGCTCCCGCCGGGCGTGCGCTACTGCGTGTGCTACGGCGACGTGCACCGCGACCACGTCGGACAGGTCTCTGTGCAGGGCGGCCAGCTCCTCTGGTCGGTGCTCTCGAACGGAAAGCCCCGCGGCTGGTACAGCTACGTCGCCGTCATCCGACAGGGCGCCGCGATCGTCCCGCTGGAACTCCTCGATGAGCCCTCGGTGCGCGAGACCGTCGAGAACGGCAGGGCCTTCTACGTCGTCCGCGGACCGCGCGAGCAGCGCTATGAGATCGATGCGGCCTCGCTCGTCGAAGCCGCGGGAGAGGGCCGTGAGACCGTCGATGCCGTCGCGTCGAGCACGCACTGATTCCCCGAGCGCGCTCGCGCTCGTCGCCGCGCTCTCTGCGTGCAGCAAGGGCTCGTCACCGCAGGGAGGGTCTCCGCCCCCGCAGCGGCCCGCGAACACGCCCGTGGCGCAGCCGCAGGCCCCCGCGGCGCCTCCCGGTCGCGGCGCGCGCGTCGTGGTCGACGTGTCCGAGAGCATCCGAGGGTTCACCTCGACGGCCTCCGTGGCCCTCCAGACGCTGCACGCGCAGGTGATCGAGGCCGCCCTCTCGTCGCAGCAGCTCAACAACCCCTTTCAGCGCTGCACGCTCGACACCGACCTGCACTGCGAGACGAACCTCACCGTGCAGCAGCTCCGCGCGCCGCAGACCTATCGCGGCTCCAACGCCGCGCTGCACCTCGCGCTGAGGCGTCCGCCGAGGGCGCCGCGGCCCGACATGCAGGCGCCCGATCCGCTCGATCCCTTCGCGGTCACCGTGATCGTGACCGACGGCTTTCAGAGCACGTCGTCGCCCTTTCAACCCAACGCGACGAGCGACGTGGCCTGCACCGCGGGCGCGGATCCGAGCTGCCTCGCGGCGCTCTTGAGAGCCCGCGTCGACGAGGGCTACGGCGTCTGGGTCGGACGTCTCTTCATGACCTTCAACGGTCGGTATTTCGCCGAGCGACGGCTCGATCCGACGATGTGGGCGCGCACCCTCTCGCACGTCACCGCGCTCAACACCGATCCCTTCTGGAACGGCGTCACCTTCGCGGCCTCGCGGCCCAACTTCACGAGCGACACGGGCCCCTTCGAATGGCGCGGCGCGCGTCCGCTCATGGTCTTCGTGCTCTCGCGCGACATTCCCCGCGGACGAAACCTCGTGGCCGAGATGGAGCGCCGACTCTCCGTCGAGCGCATCACCGTGCGCGGCGCGCCCGCCGACGTGGCCTTCAGCGAGTGGGCGCCCTTCGAAGGGCTCTCGGCCAGCGTGTCGACGGCGGCGCGCAACGAGAACGGCGGCGCCGCAGACTCGGTCTACGTCGATCGCGCGCAGCGGACGCCGCAGGGCTTCGTCATCCCCGCGCGCTGTGATCTTCACGGCAAGGCGCGCATCCGTCTGGAGGGTGGCGTGGCGCTGGGATCCCTTCCGCCGCCGCCCTTCGCGCGCGTCGAGCTCGGGTGGAGGCTGCTCTCTCAGCCCGCCAACGAGCTCCTCGTGCCGCGCGATGCGCTGCCTCGTGCGGGCGCGTTTCGCACCTTCACGGGCATCGACTGCACGGTGCTCCCGCAGGGGCGCTTTCAGTACGACATGGGCCTCCAGGCGCGTTGGACCGTGGACCCCACGGCGCTCGCGCGCGAGTGGTTCTCGACGGAGAGCGGCGACACCTCGTACGAGACCCCCGAGCGCGTGTTCGGCCTCGCGGACCTCGCGCGCGCCGTGGTCACCGCAGGCGTTCAGCGCGAGGGCCTCCTCGATCGCGTGACGCTCGTGGTACAGCGGCAGTAGCGGTCGACGCTCGATGGCAATCTACGGCGTCGACCTCGGCACGACGTTCTGCTCGGTGGCCTGTGTCGACCGCGGCCAGGCTCAGGTCGTCACGCTCGAACAGGGCAAGCCCACCCTCGCCTCGCTCACGCTCTTCACCGCGCGCGGAACGCCCTCTGCGTACGTGGGAAGTGACGCCGCGCGGCGATACCGCGACCTCGTGGGAGACGCCGAGCGGCCGCCCTCCGACGTGGTGCTCGTGCGCGGTTCGAAGAACCACATGGGCGTCTCGGAGCGCGTGCTCGCGGGGCCTCCGTGGCGCGTCGCGGGGCATGAGCTCTACGCGACCGACGTGGCCGCGGTGATCCTCCGCGCGATCGCGGACCTCGTGCGCTTGCGTCCCGGGTTGCCGCCCCTCGACGGCCTCGTCATCACGCATCCGCAGCGCTTCAGGAACCGCGAGAAGCTCGCGACGGCGCAGGCCGCGCGCATGGCGGGGATCCCCGTGGCGGGGCTCATCACCGAGCCCGACGCGGCCGCGTGGGCCTACGGTCTGCGCGCCTCGGAGGGCGCCGAGCGCGACAAGCCCCTCACCTTCATGGTCTTCGATTTCGGCGGCGGAACGCTCGACGTCACGATCATGAAGCGCGCGGCCGACACGCGCGGGCGACAGAGCCTCCGCGCGATCGACTCGTACGGCGTGCAGCTCGGCGGGCTCGCGATCGACGCGCGCATCCGTGACGCGCTCGTCGCGCAGTACGCGGAGAGATCGGGCGACCGGAGCTTCTCGCTCGCGGCCGTGAACGAGGCCACCGCGGAGCGGCTTCTGGAGATCGCCGAGGGCTTCAAGATCGCGCTCAACACCGACGCCGCGACGGATCCGTCACCGATGGCGCGCGTTCGTCGCAAGCGCTTCACGCCGGTCTTCGACGCGGAGAGCGAGGGCGAGGAGGTCACGCTCGAGGTGACGCTCGGAGACCTCTCGCGGTGGATCTCGGGCGAGCTCGATCGCGCCATCGCGTGCGCTGACGAGGCCCTGCGTCGCGCGGCGCTCTCGTGGACGGACCTCGACGAGGTGCTGCTCACGGGAGGGTCTTCGCTCCTCTGGGCGCTGCAGCAGCGAATGCGGGAGCGCTGCAAGCGCGTGAGGATCTTCGACGACCCCGCGCACCCGCTCAATCCGCTCACGATCGTGGCGGCGGGCGCGGCGGTCTACGGGGCCACGCTCGACGGATCGGAGCGGATGCCCGTGGAGATGCGCGGCGTGATCCCCGACACGTTCTCGATCAGGGCGTACGAGCCCGACGCGCGCGCCCCCGATGGGCGGAGGGCGGTGCTGTTTCCGCTCGTCCCCGCGGGGACGCCGACGCCCTTCACGGGCAAGGCGTACTTCGCGATGCGCGGCGGAGGGAGGGTGCTCCCCGTCGAGGTCTTCGAAGGTCGGAGCGAGCGTGAGGCCACGCGCGTGGGCGTCTATCAGCTCGAGTTCGAACACGAGATCGCCGACGGCGCGAGGGTGGAGGTGCGCCTCGATGTGCGCCCCAACGGCGTGCTCACGCTGGCGGCGAAGGACGCGCAGACGGGGCACGAGCGCGAGGCCAGGCTCGACGACGCGGGGCTCTACTCCGACGACGAGGTGCGCGCGCGCGCGGCGTGGATCCAGGCGCTGCGCGTCGAGACGAGCGGATGACGGAGAACGTCCGAGAGACGGTGCAACGGCGGACGTTGAGACGTAGAGTGCCGCTCCCCCACCCGGTCGCAGCGCGGCCGATGATTCTAGAAAGGACGTTCGATGCCCGAGTTCGCCGAGGTCAACAAGCAGGTTCGCTGGCTGCGTGAGCGCGTGGAGGGCGCGAACATCAACGCGTTCGGCTACAGCGGCGGTCACTTCTCGGCCTTGAAGAACGGCCCCGAGAAGACGCGCATCCTCGCGGATTTCTTCGAAGGCGCGTCGCTCGACCGCGTCACGCAGCGCGGCAAGCACGTGGTGATGCACCTCTCGACGGGGACCCTCATCTCGCACCTCATGTTCAAGGGCCGCTGGTCGATGCAGGGCGATGATTTCATCTCGCACTACAAGCACCACAAGGAGGCCCCGACGGCGAAGTCGGTGAACTTCTGGATGGAGACCTCGAAGGGTCAGATCAACTTTCACGAGCCCGAGTACAAGGGCAAGGTGCACGTGTTCCCCGGCGTGCAGAGCGACGAGGTCGAGGAGCTGCGCGACCTCGGGCCCGAGGTGCTGGTGACGCCCGAGACCGACCCCGCGTACACCGACGAGTGGTCGCTCGATGGCTTCCGCGCGGGCGCGTCGAAATCGAAGACGGCCATCAAGGCCTACCTCCTCGATCAGAAGCGCCAGGCGGGCATCGGGAACATGTACGCCTGCGAGTGCCTCTACCGCGCCCGCATCGCGCCCGACCGCCCTTCGAACAGCCTCTCGGAGGCGGAGCTCGGCGCGATTCACACGGAGCTTCAGTCGGTGCTGCGGCTCTCGATCGACAGCGACCTCGACTACGATCAGGTGCTCCAGGTGTACCGCCGCGAGCGCGACCCGCAGGGCAACACGGTCGAGATGTCAGAGGTCGGCGGCCGCGACACGTTCTGGGTCCCCTCGCTCCAGAAATAGCTTTCCCAACGGGCGTCGCGCGCTGATAGCCTCCCGTGAATGTGCTCCGGGAGGCCCACGCGATGATCTCAGAACAGGTCGAACTGCCCGACGGTCGAGTCGAGCTTCGCGCAGACGTTCACCTCACAGGTTCGAGCCTCTTCAACGAAGACCTGGCCCCCACGCGCGTCGCCGAGCGCAACTGGACCACCTACAACTTCGCGGCGTTGTGGATCTCCATGGCGCACTGCATCCCCACGTACATGCTCGCCGCGGGGCTCATCGCGAGCGGCCTGAGCTGGACGCAGGCGCTCTTCACGATCCTCCTCGGCAACCTCATCGTGCTCGCGCCGATCCTCCTCAATTCGCACCCGGGGACGAAGTACGGGATCCCCTTCCCCGTCTTCGCGCGCGCCGCGTACGGGACGTGGGGGTCGAACGTTCCCGCGCTCATGCGCGCGATCGTGGCGTGCGGCTGGTTCGGCATCCAGTGCTGGATCGGCGGCAAGGCGCTGCACACGTTCATGCTCTCGATGTGGCCCGCGTGGGCGATGCGCGACACGCTCGTGGGCGGTCATCCCCCGACGATGTGGCTGTCGTTCCTCGCGTTCTGGGGGATGAACATCTGGATCATCTTTCGCGGCATGGACCTGCTTCGAAAGGTCGAGAACATCGCCGCGCCCTACGTGCTCGTGATGACCGGCGTGCTCGTGTGGTGGGCCATCGACCACGCGCACGGCCTCGGCCCCATCCTCGAGCGCAACAGCCATTTTCACGGCCACGGGAGCTTCCTCTCGGTGTTCATCCCGTCGCTCACGGGGATGATCGGGTTCTGGGCCACGCTCTCGCTCAACATGCCCGACTTCACGCGCTACGGTCGCTCGCAGCGCGAGCAGGTCGTCGGTCAGGTGGTGGCGCTCCCCACGACGATGACGCTCTTCGCGGCGATGGGCGTGATCATCACGAGCGCCACGCAGGTGATCTACGGCGAGGCCATCTGGGACCCGATGGACCTCGCGCTGCGCTTCACCAACCGCTGGATGGTCGCGCTCGCGATGTTCACCGTCGTGATCGCCACGCTCGCGGTGAACATCGCCGCCAACGTGGTCTCACCCGCCAATGACTTCGCGAACGCGTTTCCGAAGTGGATCACCTTCCGCCGCGGCGGACTCATCACGGGCCTCGTGGGCATCGCGATGTGCCCGTGGAAGCTCCTCGCCGATCCGTCGGGCTACATCTTCACGTGGCTCGTGGGCTACTCGGGCGGCCTCGGTTCGATCGCGGGCGTGCTGGTGGCCGACTACTGGTTCGTGAAGCGCGGACGCCTCGACCTCGCGGACCTCTACCGCGCCGACGGTCGCTACGTGTACGGCACGCTCGTCGAGACGAGCACGAAGACGGGCGACGAGACGGGCTATCGCGAGGCCCTTCCGCGCGAGGGCAAGGTCTGGCAGGGCAGCGGGATCAACGGCGTGGCCGTGGGCGCGACGCTCGTGGGCTGCGCGCTCGCGTGGGTGGGCGCGTTCGTGCCCGCGCTCAAGGCGATGTACGACTACGCGTGGTTCGTGGGGGCCTTCTCGTCCGCGGGGCTCTACGCGCTCGGGATGAAGGTCACGGGAGACAGGGCTGCGGTGGCCCTCTCCCCGTCCCTCTCCCGCGAAGCGGGAGAGGGTGCCCGTGGGTAGCTGGAATGCCCTCACCCCGCCCTCTCCCACCAGAGGTGGGAGAGGGTGACAAGGTCACCGCGAGGCGCGTGAGTGCGAGGCGCGTGAGTGCGAGGCGCGTGAGTGCGAGGCGCGTGAGTGCAAGGCGCTTGACTGCGAGCCGCATGACTGCGAGCCGCATGACTGCGAGTCGCGTGATCGCGAGTCGCGTGATCGCGAGCCGCGTACTCGCAAGCCGCACGACGGAGCTCCTCGCAGCTGAGAATGGCGTGACAGAGAGCGGTGCGAACGCCCGGGCAGGGCACGATTGCAGCACCACATCGTCGTGGTGCGTGGTGACCTTCCGTCGGCTCTGCCCCCTCTCCCGCCTCTGGCGGGAGAGGGCGGGGTGAGGGCATTCCAGCCACCAACAGGCACCCTCTCCCGCTTCGCGGGAGAGGGACGGGGTGAGGGTCAGCGCGTGGGGAAGGTCATCGTCATGCGCGTCGAGGTCGGCGAGAACGTGTTGTCGGTCTCTCCGTCGGCCACGCGGTTGGCGTCGTAGTCCGACGCCCACGGCAGGTTGAGGTGCATCGCGGTGAGCACCTGCACGTAGCTGCGGAAGCGCCCGTCGAAGAAGGCCACCGCGAAGCGCGCGCTCGATTCGCCCGAGCCTTCGAGGTACACGGGCAGGCCGTTGGTGACCGTGTCGAGGTTGAGCGTGCCGCCCGGGTGCATGTCGAAGAACGTGTTGTAGTAGTTGAACGACACGCAGCTGTTCACCATGATGACCTGGTAGCGGTTCGGGAAGTTCGACGCGGAGTAGTTGCGCGCGTCGAGGGGCCCGGCGCCCAGGTGTGAGTGGCCCGTGTACTGGAACACGTCGGCGTCGCGGAAGGCCGACTGGTAGCGCTGCACCGCGCCCGTGCCGTAGCCCTCTTCGTTGCCGTAGAACACCCGCAGCTCGGCGGTGACGGACTTCGTCGCGCCGTTGATGGTCACGGTCGCGGGCGAGGTGAAGCTCAGGGTCTTGTCGCGCCACTGGGCGATCACCTGACGGCGGAACGCGTCGACCATCGCGTAGGGGACCGACGAGGGATAGCCCGTGCGGTCGACGATCCAGCCGGCGACCTGCAGCGGCGTGACGTTCGAGATCGTCGCGCCGTTGAAGCTGATGCGCGTGAAGTCCGAGCCCGCCACGGGCTGGAGCTGGAGCTCCGGCCGCGCGCGGAGCACCGTGCGGATGTACGTGAAGAAGTTCCGCGCGCCGTAGTCGTTGGGGTCGTCGAGCTTGTCGACGCCGAAGTACGACGCGACGACGAGGCGGTTGTCGTCGAAGAGGCGGTGGTAGTCGGGGTACTTGTTCTCGGTGCGCGCGATCGTCGTGATCTTGAGCGTCGTCGGGAGGAAGGTGCGCGCGGCCTCGTCGACGGTGATCTGGTGATCGGGGTCGGTGAGCGCGCGGCGCTGCCCGGTGATGCGGTCCTTCTCGGCGGAGACGAGCGACTGGCACGCCGAGAGGTGGGGCTCGAAGTTGTACCAGAGGCCCGAGGTGCCCCAGTCCTGGTGCTCCGACTGGCACGCGTTGACGATCTCGCTGCCGCGCGAGCCGACGTTGAAGAGCAGCGTCGTGGCGAAGGCGCGACGCGTCTGGAGCCGCTTGGTCACGGTCGCGCGGTCGGAGTACGAGAACTTCACCCGAAGCATCCGCGTCGTGGTGCCGGGGCGCGCGGGGTCGACCACCGTGACCTCGTCGCGGACGAAGGTCGACGTGTCGATCGCGGTGTAGGCCGAGGGCGTGTCGAGCCGACGCCCGAGCCCGATGTCGTGCGCCTTGAGCGCGCCGAAGAGCGGACGGATCTGGGCGACGGCGACCTCCTGGATCTGGCGATCGGAGGCCCCGACGGGCACATACACGAAGCTCTGGAGCGAGACCGTGCGGGCCACGGAGTTGGTGCCCACGATCTCGTCAGGATCGATGGACGCGCCGTCTTCCTCCGTGGGGGCGCACGACACGCCGCCGAGCGCGAGGGAGCCCGCGAGCGCCGCCAGACCGAACCGCGAAACCAGGTTGCGATGCTTCATCCTTCGACTCCTTGCGAGGGTGGGCGCCCGATCGTCCCGCCTGCTGGGGCGGACTTGTATCCCAGGTGGGTGATGTCGGTCAACCTGCGCCAGTACACCTACATGTGGATTTCATGAAGTGCTTCTAGAACGCGTGGGTGCCGGGGTAGTCTCGCGCCCCTTCGGGGTGCCGAGTGGGGCACCTCCGCGGGTCGTCGGAAGGAGCAGAGAGCGATGTCTCGAATCGTGCGTGGCGGACTGGTTCAGTGTGCGAACCCGATCAACGACGAGAACGTCTCGGTCGCGGAGATTCAGCAGCGCGCGTACGAGGCGCACCTGCCCTTCATCGAAGAGGCGGGCCAGAAGGGCGTCCAGATCCTCTGTTTGCAGGAGATCTTCAACGGCCCGTACTTCTGCCCCTCGCAGGCGATCCGCTGGTACGACGCGGCGGAGTCGGTGCCCGGTCCGATGACCGAGATCATGCAGGCGCACGCGAAGAAGCACTCGATGGTGATCGTGGTGCCCGTGTATGAGCGCGAGGCCGCGGGGGTCTACTACAACACCGCCGCGGTGATCGACGCCGACGGGCGCTACCTCGGCAAGTATCGCAAGACGCACATCCCGCAGGCGAACCCGGGCTTCTGGGAGAAGTTCTATTTCAAGCCCGGCAACCTCGGGTATCCGACCTTCCGGACGCAGTACGCCACGATCGGCGTGTACATCTGTTACGACAGGCACTTCCCCGAGGGGGCGCGCGCGCTGGGGCTCAACGGCGCGGAGATCGTCTTCAACCCCTCGGCCACCGTGGCGGGCCTCAGCGAGTACCTCTGGAAGCTCGAGCAGCCCGCGCACGCCGTCGCCAACGGGTACTTCGTCGGCGCCATCAACCGCGTCGGCACCGAGGCCCCGTGGAACATCGGCGAGTTCTACGGCCAGAGCTATTTCTGCGACCCGCGAGGCAAGTTCCTCGTGACCGCGTCGCGCGACAAGAGCGAGCTCGTCACCGCCGACATGGACATGTCGGTCATCGAGGAGGTGCGCCGCGTCTGGCAGTTCTATCGCGACCGCCGCCCCGACGCGTACGGCGACCTCACCGCAGAGCGCTGAGAGAGAGGACACACGACACATGCGCACGCTCATCAAAGACGGCACCGTCGTCACCGCGGTCGACACCTACAAGGCCGACGTCTGGATCGAGAACGGCATCATCACGGGCCTCACGCACCCCGCACTGCGCGCCCAGTACGGCAACGCCGAGACCGTCATCGACGCGGCGGGCAAGTACGTGCTCCCCGGCGGCATCGACGCGCACACGCACCTCGACATGCCCTTCGGCGGCACCACGTCGAGCGATGACTTCGAGACCGGCACGCTCGCGGCGGCGCACGGCGGCACCACCACCATCGTCGACTTCGCGATCCAGTCGAAGGGCACCGCGCTGCGCGCGGGCCTCGACGCGTGGCACCAGAAGGCCGAGGGCAAGGCCGCCATCGACTACGGCTTCCACATGATCACCACCGACGTGAACGACAGCACGGTGGCCGAGATGGGGCAGCTCGTGAACGAGGGCATCACCTCGTTCAAGCTCTTCATGGCGTACCCCGGCGTGCTCTACGTCGACGACGGGCAGATCTTCCGCGCCATGCAGCGCGCGAAGGACCTCGGCGCCCTCATCTGCATGCACGCCGAGAACGGCATCGCCCTCGACGTGCTCATCAAGCAGGCGCTCGACCGCGGCGAGACCGCGCCGAAGTACCACTCGCTGACGCGTCCGCAGATCGCCGAGGCCGAGGGCACGCACCGCGCGCTCTGCCTCGCCGAAATGGCCGGGGCGCCCGTGTACATCGTCCACCTCTCGGCGCCGCGCGCGCTCGAGAAGGTGCTCGAGGCGCGCGACCGCGGCCTGCCCGCGTACGCCGAGACCTGCCCCCAGTACCTCTTCTGCTCGCTCGACGACCTCGCGCGCGAGGGCTTCGAAGGCGCCAAGTACGTGTGCACCCCGCCGCTGCGCCCGAAGGAGATGCAAGAAGACCTCTGGCGCGGCCTCAAGACCAACGACCTCCAGGTCGTGAGCACCGACCACTGCCCCTTCTGCATGAAGGGCCAGAAGGACCTCGGTCGCGACTCCTTCGCGAAGATCCCCAACGGGATGCCCGGCGTCGAGACGCGGCTCTACCTCCTCTGGGACGGCGGCGTTCGCACGGGGCGCATCTCGATGAACCGCTTCGTCGAGATCACCTCGACGGCGCCCGCGAAGATCTTCGGGCTCTATCCCCACAAGGGCACCATCGCGGTCGGCGCCGACGCCGACCTCCTCGTGTGGGACGGCGACAAGGAGCACACGCTCGACCACGCCAACATGCACATGCGCGTCGACTACTCGCCCTACGAGGGCCGCACGGTCTTCGGCGCGCCCACGCACGTGCTCTCGCGCGGGCGCGTCGTCGTCGAGAACGGCGGCTACGTGGGCAAGCGCGGCGACGGGCGCTTCGTGCGTCGCTCGACCTTCTCTCTCGGCTGATACGGAGCCCCAAGGACCCATGAACGTCACCCCTCTCGCGGCTCCCGAGGACCGCCTCGAGTCACGCCTCCCCGAGTCGAAGCCCGCGCTCTCGCCCGCCGAGGCGCGCGCCGAGGCCGAGCGCTGCCTCTACTGCCACGATGCTCCGTGCATCAAGGCGTGCCCGACCTCCATCGACATCCCGCGCTTCATCCAGCAGATCGCGACGGGCGACGTCACGGGCTCGGCGCGCACCATCTTCGATTCGAACATCCTCGGGAGCTCGTGCGCCCGCGTGTGTCCCGTCGAGGTGCTCTGCGTCGGCGACTGCGTCTACAACGGCTGGCACAAGCCGCCGATCCAGATCGGGCGGCTCCAGCGCTTCGCGACCGATACCGCCGTCGCGAAGGAGCGCGCCACGGGCCGCAGGGTGCTCACGCCGAAGTCCGCAACGAGCCGTCGCCGCGTGGCCCTCATCGGCGCAGGACCGGCGTCGCTCTCGTGCGCCGCGTACCTCGCGCTCGAAGGCCACGAGGCCGTGATCTTCGAACGCGGAGCGCTCCCCGGCGGGCTCAACACCACGGGCGTGGCGCCCTACAAGCTCCACACGGAGGACAGCCTCCGTGAGGTCGACTACGTCGTGTCGCTCGGCGTCGAGATTCGCACCGGCGTCGAGGTCGGGCGCGACGTCACGCACGACGCCCTCCTCAGCGAGTGGGACGCGGTCTTCGTCGGCGTCGGTCTCGGCGCGGACACGAAGCTCGCGGTGCCCGGCGAAGAGGGCCCCGGCGTGGTGGGCGCGACGGCCTTCATCGAGCGCCTCAAGAACGAGCCCGGCTTCACCGTCGAGAGCGTTCGAAGCGCCGTGGTCGTGGGCGGAGGTAACACCGCGATCGACGTGGCGCGCGAGCTCGCGAAGCTCGGCGTTCCGTCGGTCACGATGGCGTATCGGCGCAGCGTGCAGGAGATGTCGGGCTACGCGCACGAGATGAGCGGCGCGAAGCTCGAAGGCGTGCGCTTCCTCGAGAACACGGTGCCCGTCTCCGTGGTGCGCGACGACGACGGAACGGTCACCGCGCTGCGCATCTCCGACGCGCACAACGGCGTGGCCGTGGGCGACGCGCGGGAGCTCCCCTGCGACCTCGTGGTGCTCGCGATCGGTCAGTCGAAGCTCCGCGGCGTGGCGCAGGGCTTTCACGGCGTCGAGCTCGACAAGCGCGGCTGCGTCGTCGTCGACGCCGCCACGAAGCGCACCGGCAACGCGAAGGTCTACGCCGGCGGCGACTGCATCAACGGCGGCAAGGAAGTCGTCAACGCCGTCGCCGACGGCCGCGATGCTGCGCGCGCGATGATGCGCTCCTGGTGATGCCCTCACCCCGTCCCTCTCCCGCGAAGCGGGAGAGGGTGCCTGTTGGTGGCTGGAATGCCCTCACCCCGCCCTCTCCCGCCAGAGGCGGGAGAGGGGGCAGAGCCGACGGAAGGTCACCACGCACCACGACGATGTGGTGCTGCAATCGTGCCCTGACCGGGCGTTCGCACCGCTCTCTGTCACGCAATTCTCAGCTGCGAGGAGCTCCGTCGTGCGGCTTGCGCGTACGCGGCTCGCGATCACGCGGCTCGCGATCACGCGGCTCGCGATCACGCGGCTCGCGATCACGCGGCTCGCGATCACGCGACTCGCAGTCATGCGGCTCGCAGTCATGCGGCTCGCAGTCAAGCGGCTTGCACTCACGCGCCTTGCACTCACGCGCCTCGCACTCACGCGCCTCTGCGGCACTTGTCACCCTCTCCCACCTCTGGTATGCGCGCAAATCAATTATGGCAAAGGCCCGCCGTGAGATGTGTCCAGCGCTATGCCCGCTTCGCGGGAGAGGGACGGGGTGAGGGCGTCACCCTCGCGTCACAGCCCCTCCATCGCGTCGTTCGCGACGCTCCACGCGGGCGTCGCGGCGACGCCGCGGGGCGTTCACGTCACGGCGGTACTCCCTTGAGCAACCGCCATGCACCACTTCTCTCTCATCAAGATGTTCACCTCGTTCGCCATGATGGGCGCCGAGTGGGTGATGTGGGTCCTCGTCGGGCTCTCGTTCATCTCGGTGTCGATCATGGTCGAGCGCGCGCGCTACTACCGCACGCTCCGCGACGACCTCGACGCCCTCGCGGCGGGGCTCGAACGGAGGCTCCGTGACGGCGACGTGGCGGGCGCGCAGGCCGCCCTGAAGGCGTCGCCCTCGCCCGCCGCGCTCGTGGCCCTCGCGGGGCTGCGCGCGGCCACCCGAGGCGCCGAGGCGGCCGACTGCGTGATGATCGGAACGCTCGCCCGCGTGCGACGCGAGCTCGATCGACGCCTCGCCTTTCTCAACACCGTCGGCAACAACGCGCCCTTCGTCGGCCTCTTCGGCACCGTCATCGGGATCATCCAGGCCTTCGACGCGCTCAAGCCTCCCGCGGGCGTTCGCGGCGCGGCGGCGGCGGCAGCAGCGGCGTCTGCGACCGGGCGCGTGATGGGCACGATCGCCGAGGCCCTCGTCGCGACGGCCATCGGGCTCCTCGTCGCGATCCCCGCGGTGGCGGCCTACAACTACTTTCAGCGGCGCATCAAGTCGATGATGACCGACACCGAGGCGCTCACGCAGCTCGTGCTCGCCCACGCGCACTCGCTCTCGCACGCGCGCCACGAAGCGCCGCGCGTCAACGGCCACGAGCGCCACGACGCGGAGCCCTCGGCGCGCGTCGTCGCGGCGGAGGCGTGACATGGCGGGCCACTCGCAGAGCGCCGACGACGAGATCGGCGGGATCAACGTCACGCCCTTCGTCGACATCGCCCTCGTGCTGCTCATCATCTTCATGGTGACGGCGAAGTACATCGTCTCGCAGCAGATCCCCGTGGACCTGCCGCAGGCGGCGTCGAGCCAGTCGGCGGCGGAGGTGCGCCTCGCGGCCATCTCCATCGACCGCGAGCAGCGCATCTTTCTCGACGGCGCGCCCACGAGCGAGCCCGACCTTCGCGCGGAGCTCCACCGCCGGTGGGAGGGCGATCACGAGCTGCGCGCGCTCATCGCGGCAGATCGCGGCGTGCTGCACGGGCGCGTGATCGAGGTGATCGACCTCGTGCGCCTGGCGGGCATCACGAAGTTCGCGATCCAGACCGAGCCCCCGAGCGAGACGCCGCGATGACCGTGGAGCTCGACGCGCGAACACTCCCTGACGAAGACGACAACCCCGTCTTTCGAAAGGCGCCGCCGCGCGCGTGGGCGGTGTCGTTCGCCGCGCACGCGGGGGCCTTCGTGCTCCTCGCGACGGTGGGGACGTGGGTCGGCGTGAAGACCGGCGTGATCCCGCCGACGATCATCGAGTTCGAGGCTCCGCCGCGGCGTCCTCCCGTCGCGACGCCTCCGCCGCCGAGGCCCGCGACGCCCGCTCCCGCGGCCGCGCCGCAGCCCGCCGCGACGCCGCACCGCGCGTCTCGTTCGAACGCGCGCTCGGGGCGCAGCGGTCGATCGAACGCGCCGCACGTCATGGCGACGCAGGGCAACGGCGGCGGCGACGCGATGCCGGTCGGCGACAACAACGACTTTCACGGCGGCGTCGTGGGCAACGGCGGAGAGGCTCCCGCGCCGATCGCGCCGCCCGTCGAGACCCCCGCGCCGACCGTCGACGCGCAGGAGCGCACGCAGGAGGTCGCCGAAGAGAACCTCTCGGTGCGCGCGGTGGTGGAGTGCGACGACGCGGCGCTCGCGGGGCTCTATCCGCAGGCGGCGATCGACAACGAGGTCGAGGTGCAGACGCTCGCGGTCGAGATGGTCGTCGACGCGGAGGGGAGGCTCTCTCACCCGCGCGCGCGATCGAACCCGGGCTTCGGCATCGCGAGCGCGATGGAGCGAGGCGCGATCGAGCACTGCCGCGTCGTGACCGCGCCCCGCGACGCGCACGGGAGAGCCGTGCGCACGCGGGTGGTCAAGCGAATCCGCTTCATGTTCGAGTGAGCGCGACGGGCGGTCAGCCCTCGACCGGGTCGTCACCCACGTCGAAGGACGCGCCCGCCGTCATCACCTCGTAGCGGCGCACGTCGAACACGATGGGCTGCGAGACGCCGAGCTCCCACCAGGTCGGGAGCTTCGTGCGCTGCTCGGCCGCCACGGGGCGTCGCCGCGGGCCGTGCTTCGCCAGAGACGCTCGCTCGGGCGCGTAGTTGATCGGGTCGCCCTCGACCCACGAGAGCACGCGACCCTCGTGCTCGATGGGGAC
Source organism: Polyangiales bacterium (assembly GCA_046351535.1). Classification (GTDB taxonomy): domain Bacteria; phylum Myxococcota_A; class Polyangia; order Polyangiales; genus CAISKJ01. The sequence continues at coordinate 20,090 of JAXLYG010000025.1, read as the reverse complement.
GTAGATCACCACCGCGTCGCCCGGGAGCATCACGGGCCACGCGCCGCGAAGCCACACCTCGAGCAGCGGACCGAAGGGTGACGGCGCCGCGTCGCCGTGCGTGACGATCCACTCGAAGTGCCGCGTGACCAGCGTCGTCAGCGTGCGCCCGCCGCAGGTCGGAACCACGGAGCTCCCCTCTTCGAGCTCCACCGAGAGGTCGTCGAGGCGCTGGTTCGCGGCCTCCGTCGCGCGGCGCGCGAGCTCCTCGACGGCGCGCCTTCGCTTGCGCATGCGCCCCGACGCGAACGACGGCATCGACGCCACGGCCCGTTCGAACGCGCGCAGCGACGCGCCCTGCGTGACGGCCTCGTCGCGCTCCCACGCCGCGCGCCATCGCCGCTCCGCCTCGTGCATCGAGCGCGTCGTCTCGACGCCGAGCAACGAGGGCAGCGGATCGTCGACGGACCACGGCGTGAGCGCCGCGAGGAGCTCGTCGAGGCGATCGGCGATCCACACGCGCGCGTCGTCGTCGAGCGCCGCGAGCGACGCGTCGGGCTGGAGCCATCGACCCGCCGAGATCCGTTGGAGCTCGCGCACGAAGACCGCTTCATGCTCGCCGAGGTGCTTGCTGCTCATGGGGCGCGAGCGTAGCGCAGGGCGCGCGTCGCGTTGCTGTCACCGCTTCGTCGCCGCGCGCGCGAGTTCGTCACGACGCCCGCGCCCGCGTGTCACCGCGCTGCCGTGATGCACGACGGTCACGAACGGTTCACCTCGCCGTTCACGCCGACCTCTATCTCTCGCCGCAGACACGGACCACGCGCCGCCCCAGAAGACGCGGCGGCGCCCAGAAGAGAGGTCGATCGATGGCTACCAGAATGGCGCTCGTCGCGCCTGCGCTCGCGATGGCGGCGACGCTCGCTGCGCCCCTCGTGAGCGCGCAGAGCTGCGACGACGCGGCGATGTTCCCCAACCGCGTGGTGATCTCGGGCTCGACCGCGATCAGGCCGCTCGTGCGACGCGTCGGCGCGATCCTCGCGCGGGCCGCGGGCGCCGAGCGCGTCACGCTCATCTACAACACGTCGCGCGGGTCGTGCTCGGGCGTCGCGGCGCTCGCCAGCGCTTCATCCACCACACCGCAGACCGCGACGGGCACCGCCGAGGTCTACAACGGCCTCGACCCCGCGATGCTGCCGAGCACGATCCCCACGTGCACGATGCCCTCGGCGGGGCTGCCCATCGACCTCGCGCTCTCGGACGTCTACGCGACGGAGTGCGCGGGCGTCGACACGTCACGGCTGCGCGACACGCTGGCGGTGGTGCTCCCCTTCGAGTTCATCGGACCGGCGCTCAACTCCGACGAGAGCGGGATCGACGCGCGCGAGGCCTATCAGATCTACGGCTTCGGCGCGTCGACCGCGGGCGTCTCTCCGTGGACCGTCGACGCCAACGTCTTTCAGCGCTCGGCCAGCTCGGGCACGCAGATCACCATCGCGCGCTCGATCCGCGTGCCGGAGGGGCGCTTTCAGACCCCGACGGCCAACAGCCTCTCGGGCACGAGCGACATGATCTCTCGCGTCGCCGCGGCGATGACCACGCCGGCGCTCGGCTTCGCGGGTACCGACGCCACCAACGGCGCGCGAGGGACGCAGCTCCGCGCGCTCGCGTATCGCCACTGGGGCCAGACGAACTTCTACTACCCCGACGCGACGGCGGCCTCGTTCGACAAGCGCAACGTGCGCGACGGGCACTACCCCGTGTGGGGCTACGAGCACGCGCTCGTGATGAACAGCGCGGCGGGGACGCCCGTGAACGCCGCCGCCGCGCGCGTCGCCGACATGCTCGCGGGCACCGTCACGCTGCCGGGCGGAGATGACATCCAGCGCGTCTACGCGCGCAGCTACCTCGTGCCCATCTGCGCGATGGAGGTCGCGCGCACGCGCGACGGCGGAGACTTCTCGCTCGCGACGCAGAGCGCGCCCTGCACCCGACTCTTCGAGTGCAGCTACCCCGGATCGACCACCACCTGCACCACCTGCACGGACAGCAGCGCATGCGCTGGCGGCGTGTGCCGCCGCGGCGTCTGCGAGGCGCGCTGAGCGCGACGGAACCCACGATGAACACTCGATCCATCATGATGATCGCGGCGACGCTCCTCTTCGCGAGCGCGTGCGACGACAGCAGCAACACCGACGCGGGCACCATCACCGTCGACGTCGTTCGCCCCGACGTTCAGACGCCCACCGACACGCCCGCCGCCGACGCGGCGACGGACGTGAGCGCAGACATCGCGAGCGACACCGCGAGCGACGGCAGCGCAGACGCGACGAGCGACGCGAGCGCCGACGTGACCACCGACGCGAGCACCGACGCGAGCACCGACGGCGGCGCGTACGTCGACGGGTGCTTCGTGGGAACCCCGTCGTCGATGACGGACTTCCTCAACCGATGCGGCGGCGCGGTGGCCTTTCCCCCTCGCGCGGCGCGTGGGACGAGGCTCACGGCGGACGGCGGCGTGCAGCCGCTGGCGATGTGATGCGGGCGCGCCGCACGCTCTCCGCGTCCCTCCTCGCGTGCTCGCTGGTGGCGCGAGTCGTTGCGGCGCAACCCGTCCCTCCGTCCGCGACGTTTCAGTCCGGCACGCAGGACCTTCCGTCCGGCACTTCTGCGGCACCTACGGCATCGATCGCCGTCCCGACGGCACCTTCGGCCGTTCCGTCGGCATCGGCCGCCGTTCCGACGGTGTCCGCGGGAGACTCGTCGAGCGGGTTCACGTTTCCCTTCGGCGCCTTCACGCTGCGACTGCTCCCCTACGTTCAGGCGCAGTACGAGAACCATCAGGAGTCCGAGGCGCAGCTCTCCGCCGATGGTCGGCGGCTCCTCAATCAAGACCGCTTCGTGCTCCGTCGCGGACGCCTCGTGGTCGGCCTCGATCACCGATGGACGCAGCTCCTCCTCGAGCTCGACGTCAACACCGTGCAGGGCGTCGCGGTGGGCGTGCGTCAGGCCGAGGCCACGCTGCGACTCCCGCCCGACAGCGACGGCAGGAGCCCCGCGGCCATCACGCTCGGAATGTTCCGAACGCCTTTCGGGCATGAGGTTCTGCGCAGCGCGCGCGACCGCGTCTTCGCGGAGAACGCCACCGTCGCGCAGGCGTTCTTCCCCGGCGAGAGCGACCTCGGCGCGCGCGCGCAGGGCGCCATCGGGTGGTTCCGCTACGCCGTCGCCGTCGTCAACGGTCACCCCATCGACGAGGCCCGCTTCGGGGCGCAGGCGCCCATCGCGCCGCGCGACTTCGTCGGACGCGTCGGCGTCGACCTCCGCCGCAACGACCTTCGAATCACCGCGGGTCTCAGCGCGCTCGGCGGAAGCGGATTCCACCCCGGCACGCCGCAGGGCGTCGACGGACTCGGCGTGCGCGACGCCAACGAGAGCGGCGTGCTCACCCCCGAAGACCTCGTACTCATCCAGGGTCGCGCCGCCGTTCGATCGCAGACCTTCGCGCGCTTCGCCGCCGGCGTCGACGCCGCCATCGACGCGCGCCTCGGCCGCCGCGCGCGCCTCAACGCCTACGTCGACGCGATGTTCGGCCAGAACATGGACCGCGGCCTCTTCATCTCAGACCCCGTCGCCTACGGCTTCGACCTGCGCGGACTCGGCGTGATCGCGGGCGCTTCGGCCACGCTCTTCGACCGCGCGCTCGTGGGCGCGCGCTTCGATTGGTACAACCCCAACGTCGACAGCACGGCCTCGCAGGCCGGTCGCGTCGTCGTCGCGCCGCGAGACCTCTGGACGCTCAGCCTCCTCGCTGGCGTCGCACTCCCCGGCACCGCGACCAGGCTCATCGCGCAGTACGACCTCGTGCGAGATCACCTCGCGCTCGGCGTCGACGGGCTCCCCACGGACCTCGCCAACAACCGCTTCACCCTCCGCGTGCAGGTGTCGCCGTGAGGGCCTCGGGCCGCCTCGCGCTCGCGCCCCTCGCGATGATCGTCGCGTCGTGCGGTGACGCCGTTCCGATGCGCTCGGGGCTCGAAGCGAGCCTTCGCGTTCGAAGCGCGCGCTACGTCGAAGCGCCCTTTCCGCAGGGGTCTGACCCCGACGCGGGGGCCCCCTCGCCCGACGGCGGCGCGACCGCGCAGCCGCCCGTCGTGGCCGTGGTGCAGAGCGCGAACCTCACGATCCGCCAGGGGCAGCGCGCCAAGGAGTTCACCGGGAGCGTTTCGTTCAACGCCCGCACCGTGGCCGTCGGACTCGACGGCGATCGCGGCTACTGGCTCGTCCCCGTCGAGCAGGCCGACGTCGACCTGCCGCCGAACCTCGCGTTCAGGGCCGTCACCGACTTCGCGAGCGACCTTCCGCTCGGCACGCGCGACATCCTCTTCGCCGCCGTCGACGCGAGCGGACGCGTGGGGCCGCGACGCTCGCTTCCGCTCACGGTTCGCTCGTCGCTGCCCGACGCGCCGCTCGCCGTGGTGCTCGACTGGGACCGCGCCGTCGACCTCGACCTCGCGGTGTATCTCCCCGACGGGACGGCCCTCTCCGCGCGAGGACTCCGCGGCGCCGACGGCGCGTGGACGCGCGCTCGCGCGACGGGACCGCGCGTCGACCTCAACGCGAACGGCGGCTGCGTGATCGACGGGACGAACGCCGAGACCGCGACCTTTCCGTCGCCGGGACCAGGGCGGTACGAGGTTCGCGTGCGGATGTTCGCCTCGTGCGGAGAGCCCGTGGCCCACTGGCGCGTGCGGGTGCTGCGCGCCGCTGAGGTCGTCTCTGAAGCCGTAGGCGCCTCGTACGCGACCGAGGTCGACGCGCCGGGCAGCGGGCCCGAGGGCGACGGTCGACGCGCGCTCACCTTCACGCTCGCAGAGTGAGGGACCGATGATCCCGCTCCTCTTTCAGGTCTCCGCGGCGCAGCCTCCGCCGCACGTCGACGTCGCGCCCGAGGTCGAGGCGAGCGACGTGGGCGAGGTCATCCTCCGCGTCCGTCGACGGCGACGCACGGCCGCGGCGACGCGCGCGGACGCGTCGGTGGCGAGGCAGCTCCCGGGCACGCAGGGCGACGCGGTGCGCGTGGTCGAGAGCCTCCCGGGCATCGGCCGCTCGACCTTCGGCTCGGGTGAGCTCGTCGTGTGGGGAGCCTCACCCGACATGTCTCGCGTCTACGTCGACGGCGTGCCGATCCCGTTGCTCTTTCACGGCAGCGGGCTCCGCTCGACGCTCAACGGCTTCTTCGTCGGCGGCATCGAGCTCACGCCGGGCTCCTACGGCGCCGAGTACGGACGCGCGCTCGCGGGCATGGTGCAGATCGACACCGCGCCCATGCGAGAGGGCCTTCACGGCTACGCCGCGGTCGACCTCCTCGACGCCTCGGCCGCGATGTCTGCGCAGCTCGGCGAGCGGCTCACCGTGGGCGTCGGCGCGCGCTACGGGCTCATCGATCGGCTCGCCTCCGTCGTCGCGTCGCGCGAGGCGCTCCAGTACCTCTCGGTGCCGCAGTACGGCGACTATCAGGCGCGCGTCGAGTATCGGCCCACCGACATGTCACGGCTCACGGCCTTCGTGTTCGGCAGCCGCGACAGCGCGCGCAATCGCTTCGACGACCCCTCGCGCCCGCGCACGCTCGAACGCGAGTGAGAGTTTCATCGCGCCTCGGTGCGCTACACCCGACAGCTCGACGACGGCGCGCGCGTCGCGGCCTCGGCGTGGGCGGGCTACGACCGCTCGCTGCGCGCGGAGACCGTCGGGCAGTACCCCTCGGACCTCGAGAACGCCTCGATTCGCGGCGGCGGACGCGCCTCGTGGCAGCGCGCGCTGACGCCGTGGGCGAGGCTCAACGTGGGCGTCGACGTCGAGGCGCTCTCGGCCTCCCTGTCGCGTCGCGGATCGCTCCTCCGACCCGCGCGCGAGGGTGACGTCTCGGTCTTCGGTCAGGCCCCGACCCCCGATCTCAACGCCGACGCGTGGGACGTGCGCCAGGCCCTGGTCGCGCCGTACATCGAGCTCCCGATGAGCTTCTTCGGCGAGCGGCTCTCGGTGGTCGCGGGGCTGCGCCTCGAAGCGTCGCTCACCGATGTCTCGCGGCGCTTTCCCGCGGTGGGCGACGCGCCGACGTATGGAACCGCGAGCCTCTCGTTGGCGCCCGAGCCGCGCCTCCTCGTGCTCGGACGCGTCGCCTCGTGGTTGCAGCTCAAGGCCGCGGGCGGCGTCTATCACGCTGCGCCGCGCCCCGAAGACCTCTCCGCGGTGTTCGGCACGCCGACGCTCGAAGGGACGCGTTCTGTTCAGGGGCTCGCGGGCGCGACGGCCTCCCTCGGTCGCTTCGTGACCTTCGAAGCCATCGGCTTCGCGCGCGCCGCGCTCGACCTCCCCGCGCGCGTCGCGGGAGCCCCTCGCGTGGGCAGCGCGCTCGCGCCAACGGGAGAGGCCCTCGCCTACGGCGCGCAGTTCACGCTCCGATGCGCCCCCGTGCACGGCTTCACGGGCTGGGCCTCGTACACCGTGCAGCGCAGCGAGGTGACCGACCGCGAAGGCGCCACCACGAGGCTCTCGGACTACGACCAGACGCACCTCTTCACGGCCGTGGGCGCGATGCAGCTTCCGCTCGGGTTCTCCGTCGGCGCGCGCTTTCGACTGCTCACGGGCCTGCCTCGCACGCCCGTCACGGGGCGCTTCTTCGACGGGCTCACGGGCGACTATCAGCCCGTCTTCGGCGCCACCAACAGCGCGCGGCTCCCGACGATCACGAGCGCAGACCTCCGCGTCGACAAGAGCTTTCGCGTCGGCCGCGCGGAGTTCGTCGTCTACCTCGACGTGCTCAACGTGCTCAACCGACCCATCGCCGAAGAGGTGCTGTGGGACCCGACGTACACCCGCCAGGGCTACATCTCGGGCCTCCCCATCGTCGCCGACCTCGGCCTCCGCGGAGCGTGGTGACATGCGTGAACGTGCTTGCTGGATGGCGTTTCTCGCGGCGTCGCTCGGGTGCGCGCCGGACCTCACGGTGCACGCTTCGAAGATCACCGCGGCGCGCGTGATCGCGGTGCGGTCTGATCCCGCGGAGGCCCGTCCGGGTACGACGGTCACGCTCACGGCCTTCGTCGCGGGCGCGCGCGGAGAGGTCGCCGTGACGTGGCGAGCGTGCGAGGTCCCGCGGTCGACGAGCGAGTCGGCGACGGTGTCTGCGCGCTGCCTCGACGACGACGCTGGCGCGCTCGCCGCGCTCGCGGAGGGCGCGCCGGCGACGGCGGTGGTCCCCGGTGACGCGTGCATGCGCGTGGGCCCGCAGACGCCGCCCGCGGGGCAGGACGCGCTCCGTACGCGCGCGCCGGACCCCGACATCACGGGGGGATGGCAGCTCCCGATCAGGCTCGATCTGCGCGCGGGCGACGACCGCGAGACGATGTTCGCGAGGCTCCGCGTGCGGTGTCAGCCGCCCGATGTTCCCGGTGCGACCGCGCAGGGCTACGCGCTGCGATATCGCGACAACCGCAACCCCGCGCTCTCGGGCGTGTACGCCGTGATCGACGGGGCGACGAGGGAGCTGCCGCGCGCGCCCGACGGAGAAGACCCGCGGCCGCTCGCGCTGGGCGACGCCCGCGAGGTCGGCGTGCTCGCGCTGTGGGACGCGGCCGCGTCGGAGCGCTACGTGCGCGTCGATCCGGTCACGCGCGGTCTCGACGAGCGGAGCGAGGCCCTCGAGGTCGCGTGGTTCACGGACGGGGGATGGTTCACGCGCGACCGCACGGCGCCCGACGCGTCGGGGACCGCCGCGGTGAACGTGCTCCACCTCGACGCGGGCGTGACGCACGCGCGGGTGTGGGTGGTGCTTCGCGACGAGCGCGGTGGCGTCGACGTCGCGAGGCTCGAGGTGGGTTCAGGGAGCTGAGGGAGAGAGGGTTGGGACGGTTCGCGCGGACGCGCTCAGATCACGGTCCGAAGACGCCGATCGTGAGCGTGTACGACGCGATCATCGTGCTGCTCGAGTAGGGCGCGATGCAGAGCGAGTAGGTGCCCGCGGGGAGCGTGCGCGCCGAGAGGTACGAGCAGAGGCCGCGGCGGCCCGAGGGGTCGTCGTCGTTGCGCGCGACCTGCGCGCCGGCCGAGTTGTAGAGCGTGACGACGGTGTCGTTCCCCGAGCAGCGGGGGTGACCGGGGGTCTCCGTCGCGGCGACGACGCTGCCGTTGGCGGGGACGGTCACGGCGAAGCAGTCCATCGCGTCGGTGCCGCCCACGGCGCCCGAGAACGCGGTGCCCGTGGAGATCGCGGCCTGCGGCATCGCGGCGCTGTTGTTCGGCTCGGTCTCGGCGCGCGTCGCGGCGCAGGTGGCCGCCGTGAGGCTCGTCGCGAGGCACGCGGTGTTCATCGGGCAGGCCACGGAGTTGAAGCCGAGGTTGCACGCGCCGCCCATCGTCCCCGCGCTGCGGCAGACGCCGTTGCTGTCGGTGCCGTCGCAGGTGAGGCCCGTTCCGCAGAGGGGGGCCATGTCGTTGCAGAAGGTGCCCGCCGCGGTGCTGTCCATCTGGCAGGTGGTGCCCGTGCCCATGGGGGCGCAGGTGGTGTTCATGGCGCACTCCTGCGCCGGGTCGAGGTCGTTGCAGGCCATGCCCGCGGGGACGACGCGGGTGCAGACGTCGATCGCGTTGCAGGTGAGGCCCGTGTCGCACTGCGGCGCCATCGCGCGGCAGTCACCGCCGGGGGCGCCGTCGGCCACGCAGCGCTCCATGCCCGGGAGTCCGACGCAGACGGAGTTCGCGGCGCAGTCCTGCGTGGGGTCCGTGGGGCTGCAGGGCATCCCCGCGGCGATGACGCGGTAGCAGGTGCCGCTCGTGGTGCCCGAGCAGGTGAGGCCCGCGTCGCACGGCATCACGCCGGTGCCCGTGCGGCAGTGCGCGCCCGCGGCGCCGTCGGCCGTGCAGCGCTGCGCGCCCGTGACGCCCACGCAGGTCGAACCCATGACGCACGCGCCGGTCACGCCCGATCCGCAGGGCATTCCGACCGGGATGGACGAGAGGCAGGTGCCGAGGGTGCAGGTGAGGCCCGTGTCGCAGGCCATCACGCCGGTGCCCGTGCGGCAGCGCGCGCCCGCGGCGCCGTCGGCCGTGCAGCGCGACATGCCCATCGAGGTCACGCACGACGAGCCCGTGGCGCACACGCCGGTCACGCCCGTTCCGCAGGGCATCCCCACGGCGATCGAGGTCTGGCAGGTGCCCGCGGAGCACGCGAGGCCGGTGTCGCAGGGCGTCGAGCCCATCGCGGTGCGGCAGGCGCCGCCGCGCGCGCCGTCGGCGACGCAGGTCGACGCGCCGCTGGCGGTGACGCAGGTCGAGCCCGTGGCGCAGGCGTTCGTCGCGCCCGTGGGATCACACGTCGCGCCGACGGCCACCGTCGAGATCTCGGTGACGGTGAGTTCGAAGGCGCCCTGCTCCGTGCGGCCCGAGAGCGCCGGGGTGTAGCCCGCGACGATGATGAAGATGGGCGTGCCCATCATCCCGGCCGCGGTGGTGGTGAAGGTCGACGCCGAGGTGCGCGGCATCGCGCCGTTGTCGTCGTTGCAGCCGAGCGAGGGAGCGCCCGCGTCGCCCGTGGCGGCGGTACAGCTCGCCTGCGCCCACACGACCGTGTCGAAGGTCGCGTCGGTGCCCATGTTGTTGGTGCTGATGCGCAGCCGCGCGTTGGTGCGGGGCGTGTAGCGGAGCACCACCTGGTGGCCCGTGTTGCGCGTGCACGAGGCCGTGAGCGGCGCCATCGCGCCGACCATGTTGTTGTTGCCCGTGTAGCGGAGCACGTTGCCCATCACGGTGCCGCGCGCCGTGAGGTCGACCACGGCCGACGCGGCGCAGGGGTCGTAGGGCGGACCGGCGTCGACGGCGGCGTCGGTGCGCGGCGCGTCGGTCATGGTCACGTCGGAGCCCGTGTCGTTGCCGCCGTCGGTGCGGACGACGTCCGTGGGCTGCGGGTTGTCGGTGGGCGTGGTGCGATCCATCGGCGTGGTGACGTCCGACGGCATGGTGGTGTCCGTCGGCGTGGTCACGTCGTCGGTGGGGGTTCCGCCGCCGCCGCCCGTCGAGTCGCCACACGCGGCCGTGCTCGCGATGAGCGCGGTCAGAATGACCCAGGAGCTGCTCCGATTCATGAGACCTCGTGAATTTGAGAAATGATGATGAGGCAAGGACGCCGCGGGGCCTTGTCACATGACCCTGAAACCGGGTCAAGAGCGGCCGCCGCGAGTCGATCGCGCGCGTCTTCGAACGGCGCGTCGCGCGGTCAGGTCGAGGTGCGCGGCGCGGGTGCGAGGCTCACGACGACGAGCTTCACGGTGGTGCCCGCGCCGACGCGCTCGATGAGCGAGCGGACGACGTCCCAGGGGAGCCCGCCGTAGCCCGCGCCGATGCGCGGCATCGCGACGGCGGTGATGCCGCGGCGCTCGGCTTCGCGGGTCATCTCGGTGAGCGAGCGCTCGATGGCCTCGAGGGTCGCGCCGGTGCGCCAGTGCTTCTCGGTGCCGAGGTTGAAGACGGTGACGCCGCCCTCCTCCCAGACGAACACGTCGCCGGGGTTGAAGCGCCCGTCGGCGCACCGCGCCCGATACTCGCGGTGCATGGCGGGCCAGCGCTCCTTGAAGTGGACGGCGATGCCCTTGCCCATCGCCCCGGCGGCGTTGCAGCCGTGCGCGATCGCGTGAATGTCGGCCTGCGCGAACAGGTCCCCGGTGCGAAATTCGACTGGCATCGAGAGCGTTCGTACGCGCCTCTCGGGCGCACCACAAGCGCCGATCGAGGCGACACCTCAGGTGAGCCGCTGCGCGTGCTTGACGAGCTCCTCGAGGAGCTGGCCTCCCACCGCGGTCACCCTCGCGCGCTCGCGCAGCACCGCGAGGGCCTCGACGTTGGCGACGCGCACGGCCTCGACGCGCGCGTCGAAGCGCGGGTGCCTCGTGGCGGCGTGCCCCGACGCGCGCATCGCGCGGTACATCTCCGCCACGGCGAGGAACGCGTGCGCCGCGAGGAGCACCCCGCGCAGCGGCCTCGGGTCGGGCCGCACCGGCGACCGGAAGCCCTCCTCGCGTCCGTTCTCGAGCAGCGCGTCGAGGCGCATGAGCGCGTGCAGCTTGTCGTGCTGAAACTCATGCACGATGGCCTCGGCGAGCTTCACCGGGTCGGGGTGCAGCGAGAGGTACATCGCCCCCGGGGCGCCCTCGTACGTGCACGAGTCGTGTCGCTCGTCGTCGACGCCGACAGGCACGATCACCTGCGCGAGGAGCCTGCGCTCGGGCGTGAGCGTGGGCATGAACGCGTCGACGATCGCGAGGGCCTCTCGCAGCGCGTCGCACCACGCCTCGGGGCTCTTCGCGCCGAGGTCGAGCGCGTTGCCCGCGCGGTCGGGGTGCAGGGCGCTCATCGCCGCGGGGTTGTCGTCGACGAGCGCGAGCGACACGCGCCCGTCGATCGCGCGCCACGCCGCCCGCACGATGAAGCCCGGCGAGGTTCGCAGGCTCGCGTCGAGCTCCGCGCGGCGGCCGTCGACGGAGAGCGCGCCGTCTTCGAACGAGATCCACGACACGGCGTCCTCGAGGAGCACCTCGACGCCGAGGGTCGGCGCGCGCAGCGGCCTCCACCCCGAGGGCGGTCGCACCACGCGCAGCGGCGCGCCGAACGCGCCGATGGCCGAGAGCTCCATCGCGAGGTCGAGGAGGAGCCCGAGGTGCGCCGAGAGCGAGAGGCGCGACGGGTCGGCGCGCGCGATGCGGACGCGGGGCGCGAGGGTGGGCCTGCGCGCGAGCCGCACGGCGGCCGATGGATCAGAGGACCAGAGCGCCGCCACGCCGGTCACGACGCGCGCGTAGAGGTCCCTCGGCGCCCCCTCGGCGCGCGGCAGCTCTCGAAGGTCGCGCACGAGCGCGGGCCACACGCGCGAGAGCACCCGCCGCAGCGTGTCGGAGCCCGCGTCGGGGATCGTGAAATCAGCGATCTTGAAGGCGTTCGCGCTCACCACGGCGCGACCGCGTAGTCTTTCAGAAAGACCCCGTGCGCGGGCGCCTCGCCGTGCTGCACGCGGAACACGGGGTCGAGGACGCGGGCCGCGCCGTCGTCTTCGTCGAGGGGCGGCGCGAAGCCCCGCGCGGCCATGGAGCGAGACATGGGGAGCGGGTTCTCGTCGGTGATCCAGCCCGTGTCGACGACGCAGCACCAGATGCGGTCGAGCGCGAGGTCTGACGCCGAGGTGCGCGCGAGCATGTTGAGCGCGGCCTTGGCCATGTTGGTGTGCGGGTGCCGCGGGGTCTTGTTCCGCCGTTCGAACTGGCCCTCGACCGCGGAGACGAGCACCACGAAGCGGTCGACGCCGTCGCCGCGCGCCATGCGCGGACGCAGCGTGTTGAGCAGCACGAAGGGCGCGAGGGTGGTCACCGCGTGGACGCTCACGAGCTCGTGCGTCGACACCTCGCCCACGACCGCGCGCCACGAGTTGTGCGACCGCGCGTCGACGGGCTGCGCGTGCCGATCGAGCGCCGCGGGCCCGTCGCCGAGGAGGGCCACCCCCGAGGTCAACCCGTCGGAGGGCGCCCACGAGGTGACGTGGTGCGCGGAGACGCCGTCGGGGAGCGCGAGGGCCGCCTGCGCGTCGAGGCGCGTCATCTCCGCGTACCAGTCGGGCGGGCGCGCGACGGTCTGCGCCGCGTTCGAGATGAGCACGTCGAGGTGATCGACGCGGCCCGCGAGGTCGCGCGCGAAGGCCTCCGCGTGCGAGAGGAAGCGGAGGTCGAGGCCGTGGATCTCGAGGCGATCGCGCCACGCGTCGAAGTCGGGCTCTGTCGCATACCGGCGCCACGCGTCGTGCGGAAAGCGCGTCGTCGCGATCACCCTCGCCCCCGCGCGGAGGAGCTTGAGCACGATGCTCCGCCCGATCTTCACGCGCCCGCCGGTCACCAGCGCCACGCGCCCGCGGAGGTCCGCCGAGCGCTCCCTCCGCACGCGGTTGAACTCCGCGCATTGGGGGCAGAGCTGGTCGTAGAACGCGTCGAGCGCGCGGTACCTCGCCTTGCAGACGTAGCAGTTGCGTCCGCCTTCGAGCGCCACCGCCGCGACGCCCGCCGACGCGTCACTCTCCCCTCGCCGCCCTCGCCGGATCCCCGTCTCTTCGAGCCGCGCGCGGTCTCGTTGCACGCGCTCGACGCGTCCTCTCCGTTGAACGGCGCGCGCGCGCTGCCGCACGGCGTCGGTCACCCGCTCGCAGAGCTGTCGCACCTCGCGCACGGCGTCGAGCGGGGCGTCCTCGTCGCGCGCGAGGTCCTCGATGGCGCGCAGCGTCTCCGCGCACTGCGCCAGCGCCGCAGCGTCGGGGACGGGCCTGCGCGGCGCTCGCGACGCGTCGTTCGGGGCGTCGGGGTCTGGCGATGTGCCGCGGAGCGCGCGGAGCGAGCGGTCGAGCGCGCGGCGCTGCTCGTCGGGGTCGCGTCGGTTGCGGTTTCGCACGAGCGCGGCCATGACCCGCGCGTGCTGCGAGGCGGTGAGCGGCCCGTCGAGCCGCAGGTCGACGAGCGAGGGATGCGCCTCGGCCGCGGCGACGATCGCCTCGACGGCGGGTCCGTCGAAGCGCCCTCCGCGGAGGTCCACCGATCGCAGCGACGGCGACGCGCGGAGCCGTTCGACGACAGACCCGGGGGACGCCGCCTCGGCCGCGAGGTCGCGCAGCGAGAGCCGCTCGGCGCCGTCGCGCGCGGCGCCGATCAACACGCGGTCGAGGATCTCTTCGAGCGGGGCGGCGGGCTTCACGGCCCGCGAGTGTGACGCATTCCACCGCCGCACCGGAACAGGTAGGCTGCGCGCCGATGGAGACCTTCATCCTTCGACCGGGGCTACGCGTCGCCGTGATCGGGGCCTCGGGCCACGGCAAGACCGAGCTCATCGCGACGCTCACCCGCCACATCGGAACGAAGCCCTTCGGCCAGCGCACCGAGAGGGCTCCAGGCCCCGAGCGCGAGGTGCCCTCGTTCCACCACCGGTCGCCGTCGATCCGGCACGCGACCTATCGGGTCGAGAGCCCCAACCGGGAGTACACCGCCGTCGACGTGGTGGGCCGGCGGCGCTACCTGCGCCACGCGGGCGTCCTCACGTCGTGCGTCGACGCGTGCCTGCTCGTGGTCTCGGCGTCGGAGGGCGTGATGCCGCTCACCCGCGCGCACTGCATCCTCGCGCGCCAGCACACGGCGGGGTCGGTGGTGGTGTTCATCAACCGCTGCGACGAGGTGACCGACCTCGACCAGCTCGACCTCGCCGAGATGGAGGCCCGCGAGGCCCTCATCGACGCGGGCTTCGACGGCGACGCGGTCACCATCGTGCGCGGCTCCGCGCGGCCCCCCGCCGCGCAGGAGGCCATGTGGACGCACGCGCTCGACGACCTGATCGACGCGCTCGACCGCGGCCTCTCGGACGTTCAGAGCGCCGTCGAGCAGCCCCTCGTCGCGACGGTGATGCACCGCTGGAACCGCCCCGCGCGCCCGTCGCCCGTCGTCGAGGTGAGCGTGCGTCAGGGCGTGCTCCGCCAGGGCGCGCGCTTCTTTCTCGTCGACCGCGACGGCGTCACGCGCGGCATGAAGGTCAACTCACTGCGCGTGCTCAACAGCCCGGCGAAGGCCATCGAGGCGGGCACGATCGGCACGGTGTCGCTCACGATTCAACCGGGGTCGGCCTCGGCCACGCAGCGCTTTCCGCGCATGGGAGACACGCTCCTCGAGGTGGAGCCCGTGCTGGTGCGCAGGGTGACCGCGCGCGTCTCGCTGATCTCCGCGAAGCGCGGCGGAAGACGCACGGCGGCGCCGCACGGCCACGAGGCGCAGCTCTGGCTCCTGGGCCGCGATCTGCGCTGCCGGATGCTGCTCGGCGACGCGTCCGACGCGATCGAGCCGGGCGCGCAGCGGGAGGTCACGCTGGAGTTCCCGACGCCCGCGGCGGTGGCCGTCGGGGCGACCTTCGCGATGCGCGACGGCTCCGATGGAGACTCGGTCCGTGACCCCTCTGGCGGGAACCTCCGCTCGGGCTGCTTCGCGACGGGCCAGGTGCTCTCGATCGTCGCGTACGCGGACTGACCGTCACGAACGGGCTTCAGGGAAGGTGTTTCAGCACCCTCGCCCGCGCGCCGCCGACGATGGGTCGGCCGTGCCCCGCGAGCACGTGCTCGTAGCGCCACCCCTGACGGTGAAACTCCGCGAGGGAGGCGTGCGCGCGCGCCGTGTCCGTCGAGAACGCGTCGTGGGCGGGCGTGACGGCGCGGAGGATCGTGAGCGGCGGGCGCGCCGTGAGCAGCGTGTCGCCCGTGAGGAGGCACAGCGTCGAGGCGTGGCGATAGAACACGGACCCGTCGGTGTGCCCCGGGACGAGGTGCACCTCGAGGCCCGCGACGGCGTCTCCGTCTTCGAGCGCGCGATCGACGGTGAGCCTCGCGGGAAAGCGGTTCTCGACCTCGCAGAGGGCGCGCTCGAGGAGGTTCCCCTTGTGCCCCATCGCGGGGCGCTTCACGGCGCCGTCGAGCACCTCGGCGTCGGCGCGGTGCGCCATCACGCGCAGCCCGAACTCGCGCTGGAGGTAGGCCGCGTTGCCCGCGTGATCCGAGTGACGGTGCGTGAGCAGCACGCCCGTGAGCTCCGACGGCCGCAGCCCCGACGCGCGGAGCTCTCGGAGGAGCTGCCAGCGCTCGGTCCAGTGCCCCGAGTCGACGAGCCACCGGTCGCCCGCGCCGCCGTCGAGGAGGTAGACGTTCGACACGACGAGCGATGAAAATCGGTGAAAGGGCGCGACGACGGGCCGCATCTCGACGCCCGCGACTCTACGCGAGCGCTCGACGCGGAGTACAGGGTATCGTGGTCGCCCCGATGAGCGACACGCCTCCTCCGATGGTGCTGTGCAGCGAGACGCTCCGCGCGCACGGCTTCGCGCACGGCTTTTCGACGCGCCTCGGCGGCGTGAGCGAGGGCCCGTACGCCGCGATGAACCTCGGCGCCGCGGTGGGCGACGACCCCGAGCGCGTGCGCGAGAACCACCGCCTCCTCGCGGCGCGCGTGGGCTACGACGTCGACCGGCTCCATCAGACCTCACAGGTTCACGGCGCGACGGTGTGGTGCCCCGAGCGTGACGCCACGCCCGACGCGTCTCGCGGCATCGAAGCCGACGCGCTGGTCGCGCGCTTCGCGGGGATGGCCGTCGCCGTACGGGTCGCCGACTGCGTCCCGATCCTGCTGGCCTCCCCCGTGTCGGGCCACGTCGCGGCGGTGCACGCGGGGTGGCGGGGCGTCGCGCTCCGCATCGTGGCCGAGGCCGTGCGCGCGCTCGACGAGACCCCGAGGCGCATCGTCGCCGCGGTGGGCCCCTCGATCGGCCCGTGCTGCTTCGAGGTGGGCGAAGAGGTCGCCAGCGAGATCGCCGCGTCGACGAACGAGTCCGTGGTGCTTCGAGCGCCCGGCGCGAAGCCCAAGGTCGACCTCTGGCGCGCCGTGGAGCTGCAGCTCGAAGGGCTCGGCGTGCGCACCGTCGACTCGATGCGGCGGTGCACGCGATGCGAAGCCGATCGCTTCTACTCGTTTCGACGCGACGGGCAGAAGAGCGGGCGGCTCGTCGGCGTGATCGTGGCGCGTGAGCGTTAAAGTGCGTGTAGTCTGAACTTGCCTGCGTCGTTGGTACGTCCCAAGGCGGACGGGCGACCGGGCCATCGAACGCTTGTCCCCGCGGCGTGACCGATGATACCAGCAAAGAACCACGGATTCGCGATGCGTACGTGCCCCACCTGTGCAGCGAGGTACGAAGCCCCTGCGCAGTATTGCCAGGTGGACGGCGCTGCGCTGATCGTCGACGGGCCCCCCACGGACCCGTACCTCGGGCGAAAGATCCTCGAGCAGTTCAGGCTCGAGCGGGTCGTCGGCTCGGGGGGCATGGGCGTCGTCTACGAGGGCCTCGACGAGGGCCTCGGACGTCGCGTCGCCGTGAAGATCCTCCACCGCGACCTGGTGACCAACAAGGACATCGTCCAGCGCTTTCACCGCGAGGCGCAGATCGCGCATCAGCTCGATCACCCGGGCATCGTGCGCGTGATCCTCTTCGGCCAGCTCCCCGACGGGAACCTGTATCTCGTGCTGGTGTTCCTCGAAGGGCCGACGCTACTGCAAGCGCTCGAGCGCGACGGACTCTTCGCGCCCGCGCGGGCCGTGAAGGTCATGTGCGGAATCGCCGACGCCGTCGGATACACCCACGCGCGCGGCATCGTTCACCGCGACCTCAAGCCCGAGAACATCATCCTCACGCGCCGCGGCGACGACCCCGAGTTCCCCAAGGTGCTCGACTTCGGCATCGCGAAGACGCTCATCGGGTCGGGGTCCTTCGTCACGCAGACGGGGCTGATCTTCGGCACCGCGCGGTACATCTCTCCAGAGGGCGCATCGGGCGAGGCCGTCGATCAGCGCGGCGACGTGTACTCGCTCGCGGTCATGGCCTACCAGCTCTTCACAGGGCACACGCCCTTCGAGAGCGACGAGCCGATGCAGCTCCTGCTCAAGCACATCCACGACGCGGCGCCGCCCATGCGGAAGTACCGCCCCGACCTCGCGATCCCCGCGTCGCTCGAAGACGTGGTGATGCGCTCGCTTTCGAAGAACCCCGACGCGCGCTTCGACGACGGCAACGCCTTCGCCCGCGCGCTCCGAGAGGCCGCCGGCGCTGGCGGAATCGACGTCCGTTCGATCATCCCCACGGCGCCGATGAACGCCTTCGCGGTCGCCCCCGTCGCCATCACCTCGCAGGGTGATTTCCCGCGACGCGAGACGGCGCCTCCGCCCGAGCGCCCCTCACCGATCCCTGCGGTGTCGTCTCAGGGCCACGCGATCGATTCGCGCCCCGCCGTCGAGGCCCGCCACGCGGCGCTGCCCGTGTCTGCCGTCGAGTCGTCGGGGGTCTCGCGCGTGCGCACCGTCACGCTGCCCACCGACCACCGCGGCGACGCGAGGAGCTCGGCGCCCCAGATCGTCGTCGGCGGCGGCGCCGTGGCCTCGCAGAGCACGCCCGCGCCGGTGCACCTCCCGCCCCGCATGGAGATCCCGGTCATCACGGCGCCCGTCGAGAGTCGCCCCGAGGTTCCGCCGCGCGAGGACTCCGTGGCCTCGGTGCTCGCCTCGACGCGCTCGACGCCCGCGGTCGATCTGGGCGACCCCGATGAGTTCCCGGTGATCCCGCGTCGCAGCGGCGCGGGGCGCACCTTCGCGATCATCGCCGTGTCGGTGATCATGACGGTGGTGATCGCAGCGGGCGCGGCGTGGGCCTTCAGGCTCTTCCCCTCGCAGCGACGCGCCGACGAGATCGCGGCCCTCTTGCGGCGCTCGAACGACGCCTTCCAGCTCGGGCGCTACATGCACTCGCCCACCGGCGAAGACGTCGAAGACCTGACCGACGCGGTGCTCGCCCTCGACAGCCGCAACACCCGCGCGGTGCAGCTCCGTCGCAACGCCGCCACGCGCCTCAAGGCCGCCTCCGACACGGAGCGCCTCGCGGGACACCCCGAGCGCGCGCTCCCCATCCTCCAGGACGCGCTGCGGCTCCTCGACGACCCGCTGATCCGCGACGAGATCGCCGCGACGCAGCGCGAGATCGACGCGCAGCACGCCCCGCCGACGACGCCCACGAGGCCCCCGCGCCCGCCCGTCACGCGCCCCGTCGCGAGGCCCGCGCCGCACGACCCGACGCTCGATCACCCCGCGCAGCCGGTCGTTCCGCTCAACCCTCCGATCGATCCGACGACGCAGCCTCCGGTGACGCAGCCTCCGGTGACGCAGCCCCCGGTAACGCAGCCTCCCGCGACGCACCCTCCGAGGACGCGCCGCGACGGCGGCAACGTGATCCAGAGCCCGCCCGACAACATGCAGATCACGACGCCGTCGAACGATCCGCCGGTGCCTGTCTTCGGCACGCCGGGGCAGCCCGACGACACGCAGGGCCACACCGGCGAGATCTGACGAAACGTCTCAGGGAGCGCAGGGCGCGAGCTCGACGGCGAGGTCGACGCGTCCGCCCGCGGGGATGGTCAGCGCGTAGCCCGCGATGAGGGCCGCGCCGGTGAGCTCTTCGGGGGGCGTGCGGGCGGTGAGGTTGGTCACGCGATAGCGCGCCGTGGGTTCGGCGACGAAGTACGCGGGCAGGTAGTTCATGCGGGGATAGTCACGCGTGAAGCCCATGGTCTCGCGGAATCGCGGCGCGTCGAAGGTCACGCGCCCCGTCCACGCCGCGTCGGCGCGCACGGTCACGACGAGGCCGTCGGCGGTCGGCGCGGCGCCCCACGTG
Source organism: Polyangiales bacterium (assembly GCA_046351535.1). Lineage (GTDB taxonomy): Bacteria > Myxococcota_A > Polyangia > Polyangiales > CAISKJ01. The sequence goes on along the minus strand of JAXLYG010000025.1, from coordinate 791 downwards.
ACGTCGGCGCGCCAGGGTCGCACCCACGTCCCGCGGGTCTTCGCGCGCACGTAGAGGGTCGCGCTGCGGTTGGCGTTCGCGCCGTATTTGTCGGGGCCCCAGTAGCGCGCGGCGAGGTAGCGAGACTGCGTGTCGAGCCAGCGCTCGCCCTCGGGGACGCTGCGGTTGGCGAGGAGGTACATCGCGCCCTCCATCGAGTCGGCGAGGCCGTCGATGTTGGTCTCCTGCCAGGGGTAGTCGTCGAAGGCCGGGTCTCCGAGGCTGCGGAGCGCGCGGTCGACGTATTCGAAGTAGCGCGGTTGATTGGCGAGCTGCGCGTAGATGAGAAACGCGACGTAGTTCTGCCCCCAGTTGTCGCTGAGGGTGCCTCGCGGCGCAGCGACGGGGCCGCGCGTGCCGGTGTGCGCGGTGTTGGGCATCATCCCCTCGGGCGTGAGCCCGTAGTCGACGATGTAGTCGATCATGTTGCCGAGGAGCGTCTCGTAGCGCTGCGCGCGCGGCGATCCCGTCTGCCGCTCGACCGCGTAGAGGAGCGCGAAGCCGCCGATGATCTCGCAGCCGTGGTCGCGCAGGTCGACGGGGCGATAGCTGTCGTTGACGAGGTACTGCTCCGCGATGCGCTCGGCGTACTGGAGGTAGCGCGCGTCGCCGGTCATCGCGTAGAGCCGCGGGAGCGTCTGCATGTGGTCGCCGCTCACCTCGAGGTTGTTGATCGGGAGCGTCCCCGCGGGCGCGTTCCATCGGCCGTACTGAAACGAGTCGAGCTCGATCTCCTGCATGCGGTCTGCGTA
>JAXLYG010000024.1:0-181541 GCA_046351535.1 Polyangiales bacterium | reverse complement strand
GCTCCTCTCGCTCGTCGAGGCGTACAGGGCCTGCGAGTGCGCGCCGGGGACGCGCTTCCTCTCGATGGAGGCGCTGCGCGACGAGGCCGTTCCGTCGCTCGTGGGCGCGCTCCTCGACGACCCCCGACGACCTCACCGCGCGAAGCGGTCGACAGCGGCGCCGCGTTGGACTACCCAACAGTCCGCCGTGCAGATCAAGCCACGCTGCCTCCTGGGGATCCTCTCGCTCGTCGGCTGCAACGCCACCGCGACCGCGCAGACCGGGCCGATCAACGTCACCGGCGCGCCCAACGCGACGACCTCCGCGCACGTCGAGGGCAACACCGCGAGCGCCGAGGGCGCGCGCCCGTCGACGAGCATCACCGTCCCCGTCGCCGTCGCCCCCAACTCCAACGCCGCCGTGGGGAGCATCGCGACCACGCCCGCCGCGCCCCCCTCCGTCGACGCGGGCGCTGACGCCTCGCGATGAGGTCGGCGCTCCTCGCGGCGCTCGTCCTCGCGGCCTGTTGCCCGAGCGCCGTGGCCCACACGGGGACCACCACGGTCACCGTCTCGACCGCCGATGCGCGCTCGCTCCGGCTGGTCATCGAGCCGCTGCCCGAGCCCGCGCTCATCCCGCTGCGGCCGCAGCAGAGGGCGCGCTGCGGCAACGGCGAGATGCTCATCGGCCTCGAGCTCGCGAGCGCGCCGGTCACCGTCGACGGCGCCGCGCAGCCGCGCGTGAGGGCCTTCAGGCTCCGCTGCGTCGAGGTCTCGCTCACCGCGGGGACGGTCACCTTCGGCGCCGAGCGGATGACCGAGTGGCGCTGGCTCACGGGCGCGTCCGATGCCTCGCCCGAAGGGAGCGTCGAGGGGCTCCGCTGCGGCGCGCGCACGGCGGCGGTCGACGTGTCGCTCGACTACGAGCAGGCGGGGGCGGAGCCGAGGCGCGGACTTCGCGGCGCGGTGCTCCACTGCGCGAACGTGTCGAGCCGCACGACGGGCCACGGCGTGCTCCTCTGGGGCGAGGAGAGCGCGTCGCCGTCGACGCAACGGATGTCCGCGGGCGGCGGGCTCGTGGCGTGCGGCGGCGTCGGGCTCGACCAGGGGCCGCTCACCAGCGTGGCGACGGGGATCGCGTTCGTGCCCGAGGAGGGCGACGAGGTGGGCGCCTCCGCGATCGGGCCGCTCTGCTCCACGGTGACGGTCTCGAACTGAGCCGCGCGGTGGTCAGTCGCGTGCCCACTACCGGGCCCTCGCGGTCGGTGCTCTGATCGCACCCGCGGAGGTCAGTTCATGCGTCCACTCACTCTCGCGCTCCTCGCGCTGCCGCTCCTCGCGGCGTGCAGCGTCGACGACAGCAGCGTCGTCGAGATCCCGACGGACGAAGACGTCCCAGGCGTCGACGCGAGCGCGTCGCGACCCGATCGTACGGCGACGAACGATCTCCCCAGCACCGGGAATGACAGCGGCATCGACGACGTGACGGGCGGTCCGTTCGGGGACGGACCGACCGCGGACGGAGGGGCGACGAGCGGCCCCGAGCGCTGCAACCACATCGACGACGACGGCGACGGGATGGTCGACGAGGGCTGCCCCTGCGCGCCCGGTACGACGCAGGAGTGTTATCCGGCGCCCGCCTCGACGCGCGCCCGCGGGACCTGCCGCGACGGCTCGCAGCGCTGCCTCGGCGAGGGCGAGTTCGGCGACTGGGGAGCCTGTGAGGGCGCCGTCACGCCCGCGGACGACACCTGCGGAGACCGCGTCGATCAGGACTGCAACGGCTTGATCGACGACGGCGCCATGTGCTGCCGCGCGGGCACCACCGCCACCTGCTACTCGGGGCCCATGGGGACCCTCGGCCGCGGGATCTGCCGCGCGGGGATGCGAACCTGCGCCGCCGACGGGAGCCCCGGGACGTGCATGGGCGAGACGCTCCCCCGCACGGAGGTGTGCAACGGCCTCGACGACGACTGCGACGGAGCGATCGATGAGGACTGCCGCGCGTGCATCGCGAACGGCGGCGTGTCGACGCCGTGGCAGATCCACCTCGGCGAGGGTCCGCGCTGCTGGGGCCGGACGTTCAGCCAGCACGGCGACCCCGGGGAGTACGTCTTCGCGAGCATTCCCCCGGAGCTCGATTCGGGTGGCGGCCTGCCGCCGCCGTCGATCAACTTCGACGACCCGTCGACGCTCTGCCGGTCTGCGACTGCCGCGCGGGCGGCGACTTCACGTACCCTGGACACGTTCTATGTACCCCGACGCTCGCCGTGACGAGCATGCGGGTCACCATCGACGTCGACGGCAACGTCTCCATGGCCGTCTTCAGCAGCCGCTATCCGCGGGCATCGTCGACCCGGGCGCCTTCGCCTTCCTCGGCGGAGGCAGCACGGCAGGACTCGCACGCACGCCCATCATCCCCGGCCGCAACCGCGTGGACATCACCCACGTCGACGACGCGCAACATGGTGCGCCGCATCGCGAACCACCGTCACGCTCAACGGCACCCCGCTCGCCCCCTGCGGGTCGTAACTCCCGCCTCCGCCCCGATCCTTCGCGCCATCGCAAGCGCCGTCTCCTCGCGGACGCTATCCGCGGCCTGATGACGATCCAGCGCATCGTTGAGGCGCGTCGGCTGCTGCTGCAGCTGTTTTGACCAGCCACCGCCGAGGCCCTGAGGGCTTACGGGAGACGAATCGAAGGTCCATGATGGGTTTAGAGGCGCAGCGGGATGCGCCACACCGGCGGAAGGGTCTTCGATGTCCTCCCATCTGACAAGCGGATCGACGCAGATGTCGTGCTCCTGGTCGTCGACGACGACGCGTCGCCGCCGAAGGCGGTCTCGCGGCCCTCACCGGAGCTCGGGTGGCGCGTGCGCGCAGCGGCGTGCGACGGGGCGATGGCCGAGTGCGACGCGCGACGCCCGACCTCGTGGTGCTCGACGCGATCCTCGGCGGCGTCGCCTGGCCACCCGGCGCTGCGGAGCGATTCACCCCCTCGCCCGGCGTGCTGATGCTCACCGAGAGCGTCGACGAAGCTCGACGCCGTGATGAGCCGCGACGCGGGCACCGACTGCGTGGTCAAGCCGTGCAGGCCCGCCGAGCTCGTCGCGAGGCTGCGCTGCTGGCGCGGCCTCCCGAAGGCGAGCGATCGCGCCGAGATCGTCGACGCGGACGGCTGCGCATCGACACGCGCTCGCACGAGGTCTCCGTCGACGGCAGGGCGCTCGCGCTCACGGCCACGGAGTACGCGCTGCTCCTCACGCTGGCGCGCGACGCGGGAAGCGCGTCTTCAGCCGCATGAGCTCCTCGAGCACGGCATCTGGCACGGCGCCCGCAGGCGCGCAACGTCGACTGCCACATCGCGCGCGCGCGACGAAAGTTCGAGCAGCGCGGATTCGCGGTGCTCCCCATCGCCGCGGTGTACGACGCCAGGTACCGCTACGACGCACGACAACCGCGGCCCCTTCGTTTGGTCCGCAGCGAGGCGACAACTCGCGCCCCATGCAACGACGCCTGCGCCCTGCTCGCGGCGATCATGCTCTCGGCCTGCGCCGACCCCTCGACCGCCGTCGACGGTAACCCCCGCGCCGACAGACGCCCCGCTCGACGCCGACGACGTCACCGCCGACGTCGCCGACGCCGCCGACGTCACCGCCGATGTCACCGCCGACGCTTTCCGCGACGACGCGGCCACGACGTAACCGGCGCCTCGACCGATGGCTACGACAGCGCCTCCGACGCTTCGAGCGACGTCACCGCCGACGCGCAGACGCCGCCGCCGATGCTCCGGCGACGGCGTCGTCCGACGTGGCCGTCGACGTGGTCGTCGACGCCGGGCCCCGCTGCGCAGTCGACACCTGCGCACCCACCGGTCGCTGCGACGTGGTCAGCGGCGCTGCCGTCCTGCGCGTGCGAACCGAACCACGGCGAGGACGCCGATCAGTGCGACACGGGCTACGTCTCCGACCGTACGGCGGATGCACCAACACGCCCTGCGATCGAACCCGCACGCAGCCCGATCGCACGCGCTGTTCGAGCGGACCGATGGGCGCCGTCTGCGCGATGCAACCCCGGCACGCACGAAGACGCGCGCGGCACCTGCGTCGACGCGACCTGCACACCGACCACCTGCAACGGCCACGGGACCTGCGCCGCCGACACGTCGGGCCTCCGCTGCACCTGCGCCTCGGAGTACGCGGGCGCGCGCTGTGACACCTGCGCCGCCGACGCCCTCCGACGGCATGGGAAGAGCTGCACCACGACGTATGCCGCCCGTCACCGTACGCAGGCGCGCCGCGGCATGTGCGTCGCCGTGATGGGCGTCGCGCTGCGACTGCGACCGCGCGGGATACCACCTCGACGGCGCGCGTTGCGTCCTCGACGAGACCTGCACGGTCAGCCGGTGCGCAGGTCACGGGGCGTGCTCGGTCACCGCGGGTCGCGCGAGCTGCGCCTGCGCGAGCAGGCCTGCGCGGGCGCCATGTGCAGAGACCTGCGCGACAGGCTTTCACGCCGACGGACGCGGCGGGTGCACGGCCGTCCGTGCCTCCTCGCCCTGGCCACCGGGCGTGGCCGCCGCGATGAACTCGAACGGCCGTGTGCAACTGCGACACGGGCTATCACCTCGACGGCGCGGGCGGCCTGCACCAGCGGCCCCGTGCACGCCCGATCCCTGCGCCGCGCGGAGCCTCGCGTGCAGGGCCGCGATGGGCGCGGCCGAGTGCTACACGCCCATGTGCAACGACGGCAACCCGCACCGACGACGCAGGCGATGGGAGGGCGCCTCAACACCCCGCGCGCCGATGGGAGCGCACTTGCATACCTCGGCCTGCACCACGGGCTGACGCTGTACGACGGCGTCTGCGGCGGCGGAACGGCCGTGCGCTGCGACGACGGAAACCCTGCACGCGCGATCGATGAGCACCACCGCGGGCTGCGCCGCGAGCAACGACGACACGCTCGTGCCCGACGACGGCCTCGCCTTGCACCGTCGACCCGCCGCGCCGCGAGGAGCGCCTCGCACGCCACCGACGCGGTCTGCGACGACGGACGCTACTGCACCGGCGTCGAGCGCTGCAGTACCCGGCGACGTGAGCGCCGGCGCGCGAGGATGCACCGTGACGATGAATACGAGGCCACCGCGCGTCGACGCCATGCGCGAGCTACGCGTGCGACGAGGCCTCGCGGAGCTTCGTGCTCACGGCGCGAACGGGGATGACCTGCGACGACACGATCGCCTGCACCACGGGCGACGCCTGCACCGCCGCAGGACTCTGCATCGGACGCGCGACCATGCTCCGCCTCGATGACTACCTGCACGACACCACGCCCACTTCGGCGCCACGGTGAACCTCCCACCCGGGGCAATCACGGGCACGGTCACGCTGAGCGGCGCGGCCCTTCCCCGCACGCTGCCGGCGGCGCAGGTGCCCGGGTACTCGCAGAGCTCGCTCTACCTCGTCGCCCACGACACGGGCGTGCGGCACCTCATCTCGTCGCCCTCGTACAGTTACGGGAGCACCTCGTACGTGCTCGTGACGAACTCCGACACGTCGACCTGAGGCTCGCGCCGGGCGTCTGACCCTCGTCGTCCTGCTGGCAATCAGGTCAGCTTGTGCGTCGGGCACTTACCCACGGACCCGTATCCCTCATCAGGAACAGGTGATTCCGCAGCGACGTGCTGATCGGCCTCGGCCCCAACACATCGACGTGAACCTCACCCTGGCCATGCCGCATCCACAGGCGCGGTCACGCTCAACGGCCAGCCGCTACACGCTGCCGGCGGCGCAGGTGCCGGGTACTCGCAGAGCAAGCTCCCTCGTGTCGCGTACGTGCAGGCGTGCAGCACCATCCTCGTCGCCTCGTACGGTGCAGGCTGCTGAAGGCGCATGTGCTCGACCTGGCTGCGCGTCGGCCTCGACCTCGCGCCGGGCATCCCCGACCTCGACTGGCGCTCTGCACAATGGAACAGGCACGAGATCCGTCGGGCGCGCTATCCGACGGCGGACCCGATCCCACCGGCGGACCGCGTGCTTCCAGGGCGACGTGACGCTGAGCGCGAGGCGCCAACACGCTCGACGTCAACCTCAGCACCGCCTACGGCGGGCGCAGTGACATCGATGGCGGCGCTCCCCGCACGCCAGAGCGCGGAGGAGTTCCCCGGGTACTCGCAGGCCTCGATCTCTCGTGTCGCAGGACACGCACGTGCGGCGCCTGATCTCGTCGCCCTCGTACAGTTACGGAAGTACTTCATGCAGGCTCGTGACGAACTCCGACCGCGTCGACGCGAGGCTCGCGCCGGGCACCCTGACCTCGTCTCCTTTAACGTCAGGTCGAGCGGATCTGTCCAGGCGCTACCCCCACCGACCCCTATCCTTCGGCCGATCGCGTGATTCGCGCGGGGGTGGTCGTGAACGCGGGCCCCAATTCGCTCGACGTGAACCTCACCACGGCGCGCATCACGGGCGCAGTCACCCTCGACGGCGGCGCGGCGCTCCTCGCACGCTGATGAGCGCGGAGGTTCAGGGTACTCGCGATGCTCGGTCTACCTCGTGTCGCAAGGCCGCACACGACCTGATCGTCGCCCTCATGCAGGTGCAGGCTTGCCCCGGCCGCGCCGTGACGAACTCCGACCGCGTCGGCCTCGAGGCTCGCGCCTGGCACCTACGACCTCGTCATCCTGCACAACGTCGGGTCGAGCGGATCCGTCGGACGGTATCCGACGAACCCTATCCCTCCGCCGATCGCGTGATTCGCGCGGGGGTGGTGGTGACCGCGGGCCCCAATTCGCTCGACGTGAACCTCACCACGGCGCGTCTACCTCGGCGTGGTCTCGCTCGCGGGCGCGACGCTCCTCGCACGCTCCCGGCGGCGCGGTGCCGGGCTACTCGCAGAGCTCGCTCTGCGTCGTGTCGCAGGACACGCGCGTGCGGCACCTCATCGCGTCGCCCTCGTACAGTTACGGAAGTACTTGGCCGGTACTCGTGACGAACTCCGACCGCGCGTCGACGCAGGCTCGCGCGGGCGTCTACGACCTGGTCTTCCTGCACAACGTCGGATCGAGGCACCGTCGGCGACCTCGAGACCCCTCGGGCGACCCGCGTGCCGCGCTGGAATCACGCTCGCTGCGGGCGCGACGCACTCGACGTCGACTCCCCACGTCGCGGCTCGGCATGAACCCGCACGCTCGAGCGGCGCCCGGCCTCCCTCGCACGCTGCTGGCAGCACCAGGTGCCGAGCCAGAGCTCGCTCTCTTCGTGTCGCGCGATACGCGCCGATGCAGCACCTCATCTCGTCGCCCTCAATGCAGTTGCGGAAGCACCTCGTACGTGCCGTGACGAACTCCGACCGCGTCGACGCCGGCATCGCACCGGGCACCTGCGCTTCCTCAGCGCTCTCGCACAACGTCGGGTCAGCGCGGGGGCGTCCGGCCTTACCCCACGGACCCCTATCCCTCCGCCGATCGCGTGCTCCGCGCCGCCTGCGTCGTGGTGCCGTAAACTCGGCTTGACGCCTCATGCCCGGTTCGGTACAGCCGGTGCAGATCCGCGTCGCCCTGCGGCGTCAGGTTATTGCGGCGGAGGCAGGTCGCAGGGCGTTCGTACACACGAGGCCCTTCCCGGCTGATCGAGTCTCGCCCGCAGCGGCCATGCGTGAGATGCACATGCTCCGCGGCGTGACGCAGGTGTTGGCCCCGGCGCTGTCGGGCTCGCACGCCGAGCCCCGGCAGTCTCGCCGCCCGTCGCCACGCGTTGCCGTTGGGGCGGCGGCGCCGAGGGCGAGAGCGCCGTCGCGGCTCCTGCCCGTCGAGGTAGTACGGGACCTCCGAAGGGTCGCTCCCCGCCATCGGTCGGTTGCGGATCGCGGTGACCCAGATCTGCTTCTGGCCGCGCACGCCCGCGGGCATGTTTCCGTAGGGGCGCGAGGTGGTGAAGAGCAGCCAGAAGTACCCGCCCGAGTTGAAGGGCGAGAACTGCGGACAGGCTGTACTTTGCCCGCCGCGCCGTTGTTGGCGTTGTTGAGTCGCAGGGGCGCGCCGCCATCGCGCGCGACCAGCCAGAGCGTCCGCGGCCCATCGCCGTGCGACGGTTCACGCCGCGCTGAAAGGCGATCCAGCGGCTGTCGGGCGTCCACGTGGGGTGCCGGTCGAGCGCGCATCGTCGCGTCGGCCATGAAGCGGCGTGTGGAGCACGTCGTCGCGCCGAAGCGGTCGCTCCCGAGCGCGGCCGTGACCGACGCGTCGCTGCGATTGGTGAACGCGATGAGCTGCCCGTCGGGGGACCACTCCAGGAGGTCGAAGCCGTTGCCCGAGCTCCCCGTCGCGGTCGGCCGCCGTGCCGTCGTATCGAGCGTGAAGGGCATCGCGAAGAGGGTTCGCGCCGCAGTCGCCGGACACGACCGCGTGCCGTCGGCGTTGTACGAGGTGCATCGGCGCACGGGCGCGGGCAGCCTCGCGTCGACGGGCGCGGGCCTCGCGGTGAGGTCGCGCGTGAGGTCGTAGAGGGCCAGGGCCTCGCCGCTTCCTTCGAGAAAGCCCGCGAGGTGACGGCCGTCGCGAGAGACCGAGTGGCACCCGATGCAGGTGTCGCCGGGGTTGGGGAGAAAGTCGACGCGACGCGCCTCGCCCACGTCGATGCGACGGAGCCGCGAGGCCGACGGAGACCAGTAATAGACGCTCCCTGCGATGACGGCGTCGACGGTGCCGAAGACGCGCGCCTCGCTCTCGCGCTGCGCCCCCGCCGACATCACCGCGACCGTGAGCGTGATGGGCGCCGTGAGGTCGCTCTGCGCGATGGAACGCCACGCGTCGGCCGTCGGGCGCCACGAGTGGTTGAAGCCCGGCGTGTTGGCGCGCACGTACGCTTCGATCGTCGCGTGAGGGCGCGTGAGCCGCACGCGATACACGTCGTCGGCGCGCGCGGTGTGATGCGGCGTCCACTGAACGAGCGGCGGAAACACGTTCTGCGGCAGCACCGCGTGCGGCGGATGATCCTCGCGGGCACCTCGGTGAGCGCTCCCGTGGGGCGGAGCGCGTCGAAGGCCGCGCGGGCGTCGTCGCTCACGCCGTCAGCGTCGTCGCGCGGACGCGCAGCGTGAGGCCGTCTCGGCCGTGAGCGTGCTGCCGTCGACGAGCGCGACGCGAACGCGTGCGACGCCGCCGATTCTGCGGTGAGCGCCGGTGTCGGGGTTGAGCGCGCCGGCGGCGTTGTCGAGAAGTGAAGCATCGGTACTGGGTGACGTCGCGCGTGCGTCCGTCATGCCTGCCGACGACCTGAAGATCAGCATCGCGGGCATTCCCCGAGGTGACGTGGCGAGGGTCGGAGTTCGCGGTTCGAGCCTCGATCGAGACGATGTCCGTGGGCGAGGTCGTCGAGCAGGGAACGTCGAAGCTCGGGGTCACGGGGCGATCGACGGGCGCGGTCGCGTCGAGGGCGACGTCGACGCAGGCGTCATCCGCAGGGCTCTCGTCCAACGAGATCTCCTTCGCTGGCACCCTGCGAGCGGCGACGACGAGGAGAGCGAGCGGGCGACGACGCGACCACGCCGCGAGTAGAGCGCATCGGCGAGGGCGCCAATGCGAGGTGTTGACCGCGTGCGTGATCAGCGCGCTCGACGCGCGACCTGCGATAGCCTCGCGAGATGGCGACCGATGGAGAGCCGCTCGCCGCGCTGGCGCTCGCGGTGACGATCAGCAGCAGCAGCTGTTCGTCGGCATCTACGACCTGGTGCTCTTCTCGATCCTGCGCGTGCCGAGCCTGCGCGCTCGGCGTCTCTGGCGCGGTACGCCACCCACCACGGGCGCGGCGCTCCTGAACATCCAGCTCGCGGGGATGGTGCTCGGCGGCGTCGCGTGGGGCGCGCTCGGAGGCCGTCGCGGAGCAACCTGGTGCTGTTGGTCGATCGTGCTGTACTCCTCGAGACCTCGCGAACGCGTGGGTCGAGACCAGTTGCACCGTGCCGCGGCGATGCGCTTCACGCGGCGAGGCGTCGAGCTCGCGGGAGAGCTCGGCGCGGGCGTCACCCTCGTGAGCGAGCTCATGGGCAAGGCGTCGCACGGCCTCGGCACCACGATGGTCGCCTCCGTGGGCCTCACGGGCGCCGTCATCGCGGGGCGCCTTCGCCGGCTCGCTCCTCGAACGCTACAGCGCCGCGGCTGGGAAGGTCCTGCTGCGGCGTGGGCGGCGCGATGGGCCTCGTGCTCCTCGCGCTGCGCGTGGGCGTGCTCGAGAGCGGGATGTTCGAGAAGACCCGCGCGCTCGACGTTCCGCGCGGTGACATTCAGATGCTCTTCCGCCCGTGAAGTCGCGCGCGCTTCGCGGTGATCCTGGTGGGGACGCCGATCTGGTTCGCGAGCGGCGTGCTCTTCGTGTTCGCGCCGGAGATCGGCGGCGCGCTCGGCCTCGCGACGCGTCCGGCGGGCACGAAGAACGATCTTCTGGGCCTACGTGGGCGTGGTGATCGGAGACGTCTCGAACCTCATCAGCCAGCGCGCTCTCGAAAGCGCGTGCTCGCGGGCCTTCTCGTGGCATCTCGACCTCGCTCGTCGCGCTCATGTCGTGGGGCGGGCGCGCTCCATCGACCACGTTCTGCGGGCTCATGACCCTGGTGAGTTGAGCACGGGCTACTGGTGTTCGTGACCGGCGAGCGAGCAGTTCGCTCAACCTCGCGCGACGGTGCGACGCCCAGCTTCGTGCGCGGAATGGCCATCCCCGTGACGGCCACGGTGTGGATCGCGATCAAGCCTGCGATGGGTGATTCCGGCGACGCTCGCGATGGAAAGCTGCGTGCATCGCGCTCGGCCTCGCCGTCGCTCGTCGGGTGAAGCTTCAGAACGGACCTCGATTTCCGCGAGGAGTGACCTCACCCCGTCCCCTCTCCCGCGAAGCGGGAAGGTGCCTTCGACTGCCATGCCCTCACCCGCCCTCTCCCGGCAGGCCGGGAAAGTCAATCTGCGGCGGCGCCGGCGCGAAGGCGCTGTTACGAGTGCTGACGAGGGGCGGTGCGGCGAGACGATTTTTATTGCAGACAGGTGCTGACACAGGGCGGGTGCTGACACGAGGCGGGTGCTGACACGAGAGGTCTGCTGACACGAAGTGTGATCCTTCGGTCTGCAAGTGCGATCGCGCTCACCGCTTCGCCGACTCCCTCTCCCATCTGCAGAGAGGCAAGGTGAGGGCATTCCAGCCACCAGCAGGCCCTCTCCCGCTTTCGCGCGGGAGAGGACGGGAGAGGGCCCGCCCTGCCGCGCGGGCGCGCTCGGCCGCGCAGCGGAGCAGGTGCGTTCCGTCGCCGTCGATTGTACTCGCCGACGATGCGTCCGCCGTGCGCACGTAGCGGCGCGACCGCGGCCGTCCACGTGTTTGCGCGTGTGGTGTCGCAGCTCGCGGAGAGCCCTGCCTCGCCCTCGGGTTCGATCACGGCGAGCACGCGCGGGTCGCCGAACTTCCGCCGAAGCCGTAGCCGAGGCCGCGAGTCTGCCTCGCGACGCTGAGCGTGGGCATCGCGTCGGGCGTGACCACGCGCATCGAGACGCCATCACGGCGCGACGCACGGGGCTGCTCGCGGAACGCGCGGCGCGAGGTAGCTCGATCGCGGGCTCGGCCGGTCCCGTGAGCGGAAAGAAGCGCAGTGACGGACGCGCGCCTTCGCTCTCGACGGCGTAGCCCGGGGTCGTCCCGCGGCGTGCGAGCCCGCGAAGGCGCCAGCGACGGAGGGCGTAGCTGGTGTGCATGCCGTCGAAGTAGAAGCGGCGGCGCCGAGGCTGTTGTCACCGTCGGGGGAGGATCAGACCTCCTCGGAGTCGACGCCGAGGTCTCGGCGAACGAGCGTGACGCCGCCAGGAAGACGCATCTCGTCGAGCACGTCGGTCTCCTCTCGAAGCTCCGTCGGAGTGCGCGGCGGCGATCGTTCGGCGTCGAACACGCATGAGACGTTCGTCTGCGGACGCTCCCTGCGAGGGGTGAGCGGGACCTCGAAGGCAGCGGGTCCGGGCGACTCCAACGCGCCCCATCCGACGAGCGAGAGTCGCCCCGTGAGCTGGCAGCGTCGCGCGTCGCACTGGAGCTGCATCGCGAGCGGCGTCGACCAGCTCGCGAACTGCTGCGGGCCGTCTTCGAGCAGCGGCGTGTGCGGGGCGAGCACGCGCGCGGGGACCTCGAGCCGCTCCCAGGTGACAGCGCCGTCGCGCGTGCGCCAGACGTGGTCGGTGGTGGCGCCCACGGCGACGCCGCGGAGCCTGTCGGCGAAGGCCACGGCGAGCGCTCCATCGGGCAGCGGACGACGCGTGAGGGCCGCGTCGAGCGCGCCGATGGCCACCTCCCGCGCTCGGTGATCACGACCTTGCGGCGCGAGGAGGATCACCGCGGTTCCATCGGGCGCGAGGGCGCCTTCGAGGGCGTCGGTGGCAATCACGGCGCTCGTTCCGTACGCGGTGTCGACCACGACGGGATCGCAGGTCCGTGAGGGCGCGGGGTCGCGGCACACGGCGACGAGCGCGAGGGCGCCGTGCATCCCAAGGGTGATCGTCGGGACCGCCACACGCGCCAGGGAGTGCCACCGCGCGATGCGGTCGAGCGCGCAGAGCGACGTGTCGGTCGAAGCGCGCGGACAGTGACCGATCGCGATCGCGTGAACGCCGTCGTCCGAGAGACGCAGGTCGTGGAGCCCTTCGAGCGAGACCACGGGCTCGAAGTCGACGCCCTCACGCGCGCGAAAGAGCGCGCCGTGTTGTGAGAGACCGAGCGCGGGTCCCCACGCGGCGAGGTCTTCGAAGTGATCGAGCGTGAAATGCGCGTCGCGGCCCTGACGTGTGGCGCCGTCATCCTGACGAAATACGCCTGCAGAATAGTGGTTCGGATCGATCCACACGAAGGTCCCATCGTCGCGACGCTGCGCGGCGACGGTCGTCGAGAGGCGCTCCCAGTGGCCCGGAAAGCGCGCCGAGGCTGCTGCGATGATGCGCGGAGAGACCTCGTCGCGGCGGGTCTCGTAGTCCGTGGGGGGAACGTCGATCTCGGCGAGCGACCCGTCGGCGTCGACGCGCGCGGCGACCGAACCGTCCTCTGCGATCAGCGCGCTCTGGTGCGTGCGCAGCGTGCGAAAGCCCTGACCGTGCGGGGGTGACGCGAGGGCCCACGAACGGCCCCCATCGCGCGTCGACGAGACCGCGCCTCCTTCGCAGATCACCGCGCCGAAGCGGGCGTCGACGAAGGCGACCGAGAGGAGCGCACCGCAGTCGGGGTCGACGATCGACGGGGGAGCGCTCCCGTCGGTGGTCCAGAGCGTCGCGTTCGTGAGGCACGCGAGGCGGCCCGGTGCCGCGCTGCACGAGAGGTCTTCGCTCGCGGGGACGGCGCCGAGATCACGGGGCTCGCCGAGAAAGGTCCGCGCGAGCGAGACCCTCCCGCGGGCGTCGACGAAGGCCCACCCCGAGGGCGTCTCGGTCGCCGCGAGGATGGTCGCGTCGAGGGCGCGCTCCGCGAGGGTCACGCGGTCGTCGGTCACCTCGGCGCGGAGCGATCCCCAGATCCACCGCGTCGCGTCGAGGGAGCGCGCGCCGTGGAGGTCGAACGAGGGCGCGACGAAGCGCGCGGGGCGCGCGGTCGGAGGCACCGTGGCGCAGGCCGTGAAGAGGGCCGTGAGCGCGAAGGCGTTCGTGAGCTTCATCAGAGCGGCGTCTCGACCCCACAGACGAGCTTTCCGTTCCGACGGAGGGCGGAGTTTCGCACCGTCGTGAGCGCGAATTGCGCGAACGGGCGCACAACGCTGTGAGGCAGGCCGCACAACGGATCGGACGCGGCATCGCGAGGGCGGCGAAAGCAGCGGCCTCTCCGCCCCGGTACGCGCGCTGCACTTCAGCGCGGCGCGAGAGGAGCGTCGGCGGTGCCCAGGTTGGTGATCCACGGAGCCTCGATCCGGTGCAGCCAGGGTTCGTCGCCCGCGAGCCTGAGCGTGCTCCCGACGCTGCTCACGCGCGGCGACGAGAAGCCCGCGGCGACGGTGATGGACTTCGCGCCGATGGTGAACATCGCGCCCCTTGGGATGTGCCGGTCACCCGCGAACCCGCAGGTCGCCGCCGCGACGGCCGCTGCGATGGGCGCGCTCACGCCGCAGCCGTGCATCCCGGTGGTGCCCGCGCCGTGGACGCCCGGCGCGAGCGCGGTGATGGTGGGCACCTTCGCGGCGCTCACGGATGACTCGACCTGCACCTGCGCGTGGGCGGGCACGGTCTCGATCGTCGACGCGGGCGCAGACACGCTCGTGGTCGAGTGAAGGAGCAGCGCGATGGGAACCTGGGTCGTGCGTCCGGGCGACTACCTCGAACAGATCGCGACGCGCGTCGGCGTGCGCGCCGAGCACATCTGGAATGACCCGCGAAACGCGGCACTGCGAACGAAGGGGCGCACGCCCACGCAGCTCTCGCCGGGCGACGTGCTGCACATCCCCGCGACGCCGAAGCCGAAGCTCGCCGTCACGCCGGGCGGCTTCAACAGCTACCTGGCGCGCATCCCGATGGTGAAGGTTCCGCTCGCGCTCTCGGGCGCCGAGGGGCCGATGCGCGACGAGCCCTTCGAAGTCGAGGGCCTGCCGAAGCCCTTCACGGGCACGACCGACGGCGAGGGGAAGGCCACCTTCGAGGTGCCCGTGCGCGTGCGCGAGGTGACGATCTTTCTGCCGAAGCGCGCGCTGCGGTTTCAGCTCTGCGTCGGCGACCTCGACCCGATCACCGAAGACGCGGGCGTGTTCGCGCGGCTCGTGAACATGGGCTTCGCGATGCCCGCGGCGAGCGGCGCGCCGTCGGAGGCCGACGTGCGCAACGCCGTCGCGGGCTTTCAGCAGTCGAAGGGCCTCGAGGCCACGGGCGAGATCGACGACGCCACGCGACAGGGCATCGCCGAGGCGCACGGAAACTGAGCGAGGTACGCGACGATGGCACCGCCTCCACGCAGCGTTTCGCCCGGCACGCCGGGCTCTCCCAACGGCATCAACCCCGACGCGCCGCCTGTGTACTTTCTCCTCATCGACGGGATGAACGAGATGGACAGCGCGGGCTTCGGGGGCCTGCTCCAGAGCCGCTTCAAGTGGAAGAACCTCGTCGAGGAGCTCGACGTCGACCCGCAGGACGCGCGGCGCCTCGTCGACGCGGCGCACCCCTTTCTGCTCGTGCGAAAGATCGCCGACCCCAACGGCGGATCGAGCATCCCGGTGGTGGACCCGTGCGGCGAGTGCGGCTTCGGCACCGACCGCGCGTGGCAGAAGTACACCCACGACGCGCCCGTCATCGAGCGCTCGCCCTACATCACCGAGGCCGACGGGAAGCACACCTGGGACGAGGGCGCCGACAGCACGGTCACCTTCGGCCGGCACACGGCCTACGAGCAGTCGTCGCGCTTCGTCCCGACGATGCTCATGCGACCGAGGCTCACGCGGCGCGAGTATGGCGGCGCGTCGCACTGGTCGTTCGCCGAGCTCGACGAGGACCTCACCGAGACCCGCGACGCGTCGCTCGTGTACGTGAGCTCGCACGGGTGGCTCGGCGGCTTCATGGCGGGCGACTCGATGCAGCCCTCGAAGACCGCGGAGCCCGAGGCCGCGAGAGACACCTACGGGAGCCGTCGAAAGTGGTTCGTCGTGGGGCGCGAGTCGACGCAGCCGTTCCGCGGGCCGCTGTGGATCATCCTCGCGCAGTGCTCGACGCTCAACAGCGCGACGTGGGCGCTCTGGGCTCGGATGATGGCGGGCGGGAGCCCCGTGGTGCGCGGGATCCTGGGCTACGAAGAGGCCGCGCCGGGCGCCGTGCGATCGACCACGATCGTGAAGAAGTTCTGCGACCGCTTGCAGGCCGGAGACACCTTTCTCGAAGCGTGGAAGCAGGCCAACAACATCTCGGGCAACAACGCCGACCCGTGGGCCGCGATCGTTCACCGCGAGGCCCTCGGCGACAAGATCGCCGACTGGAACGCGTTCACGGCCCTCACCGCGAACCCGCCGTCGGACCTCGACAAGGAGGCGAGCTACAAGGGCTACCTCCGCTCGATCCCTGACGGAGAGGACATCCACGACGCGCCCGCGCCCTTCAACATGGGCCTCTGGTCGCTGCCGCCCTCGACGGAGCCCGACGGGCTGCGCCTCCCGGTCACCGCGGAGCACCTCGCGCGACGCCGCGCCGTGCTCGACAACGACGCCTCGTGGCTCATCGCCATCGCCGCGAAGGAAGACAAGGACGGCGCGATGGCGAAGGTGCTCGGGGCGCGCCTCGAGATGGTGCACATCCGGGTCACGTACCCGCACCAGATCCCCTACGAGAAGATCTTCGACGAGATCGTCGTGAGCGCGTCGCCGGAGCCCGCCGAGGGGACGCTCACGCACACGCTGAAGAACAACGTGATCGAGGTGACGTGCCCCGACACGACCGACGTGGTGATGGTGAAGCTCGGCATCTCGAAGGGCGTGAACCTCGACGGCGTGGCGCACCTCGAAGGCGGTCACAGCTACCTCTGGTGGCGCGTGACGCTCTCGATCGGCGCGTTCGGGTCAGAGGGCCCGAAGCAGATGACGCACGAGTTCCGCACGCAGGGGCTCGGCTGCTGAGCGGCGTCGCGCCCGCGAAGGGGCGCGAGGGAGTGTTCCGATGTCCTTCCATGAAGAGTCTCGCCTCACGACGCGCTCGCAGAACCTCCAGGCGATCTATGAGCAGGCGCGGCGCGCGGCGACGGCCTTTGAACTCCTCTCGGGTCCGTGGTGCGCGGGCGAGCTCGCGGTGCGGTCGCTCCACGGCTCCGAGGCGATGTCGCGGTGCTTCCGCTTCGACGTGGAGTTCCAGTCCTCCCTCGACCCCGCGACGCTCCACGCGGGCCTCGTCGCGCGCTCCGCGACGCTGCTCCTACGGGCGCCGCAGCGGACGCCGCGCGTCGTTCACGGCGTCGTCGCAGCCCTTCGCGCCCACGGCGCCCTCGCGTCGTCAACACCGGGAACGGCGGTCTACACCGCGCGCCTCGTGCCGCGCCTCTGGCTCCTCAAGCGCCGCCACGAGAGCCGGATCTTTCAAGACATGACCGTGACCGACGTCGTCGACGAGGTGCTCGGCACGTTCGGCGTCGCGCGCAGGTGGGTGCTCGAACAGCGCCCGCGCCCGCGCGCCTACTGCGTCCAGTACCAGGAGAGCGCCTTCGATTTCGTGACGAGGGAGCTCGCCGCCGCGGGCATCCACTACCGCTTCGAAGCGCCGCCCGCGCTCCTCGAAGCCGTCTCGCACCCCGATCCGCTCGACCCCGACACGTGGGCCCGCGTCACGGCCGACGGAGAGATCCTCGTGCTCTCCGATGAGGTGAGCGGCTACGGCGCGGTGGAGCCCGACGACGATGCAATTCCCGGCGCGAGCGCGGTGCTCGCCGTGCGAGACACGGCCGCCGACGCGCTCACCTCGGAGTCGACGGTCACGACCTTCACGCTCGAACGCCGCGTGCGCGAGAAGTCCGTCACGATGCGCGACTACGAGTTCCAGACGCCGCAGACGGACCTCTCGTCGCACGTCGCGCTGCCCACGGACCCGACCTCGCTCGCCGCGGGCGGCGCCCGCATGGCCGCGCTCCTCGGCGGCATCGCGCCGCCCATCGACCCGCGACTCGTCGAGCACTACGACCACCGCGGAGACTTCGAAGAGCCCGACGCGGCCTCGACCACCGAGGCCCTGAGGCTCCTCCAGCGGCTCCGCGCGCGCGCCGTCGTCGGCGAAGGAAAGAGCTTCTGCCGAAGGCTCTCCGCGGGGCTGCGCTTCACCCTCGCCGACCACGCCCACGACCCGTGCAACCGCGAGTACGTCGTGAGCCGCGTGGAGCACCGCGGCGTGGTCCCTTCGCGCACCGAGGCCCGCGACGGCGCCGTGGTCTATTCGAACAGCTTCGAGTGCGCGCCGAGCGACGTGGTGCTGCGCCCCCGCGAGCGCGCGAGGGCGTTGCAGCAGGTGCTCGAGGTCGCCACCGTCACGGGCCCGCCCGGCGAAGACATCTACACCGACCGCCACGGGCGCGTGAAGGTGCAGTTCCCGTGGGACCGCCACGGACGCTTCGACGACCGCAGCTCGTGCTGGGTCCGCGTCGCGCAGACCTGGGCGGGCGGCGGTTGGGGGGCGCAGTTCATCCCGCGCGTCGGGATGGAGGTGCTCGTGTCGTTCCTCGGCGGCGACGTCGACCGCCCGATGGTGATCGGCTGCGCATACAACGGCGTCAACGAAGCGCCCTTCGGCCTTCCGCACAGCCGCTCGCGCGCGGGATGGCGCACGCACAGCACGCCCGGCGGCGCGGGCTTCAACGAGTTCTCATTCGAAGACCTCGCGGGCAGGGAGCAGGTCTTCCTCCACGCGCAGAAGGACTTCGACGCGGTGGTCGAGAACGATCACTCGCTCGACATTCGCAACGACGACAAGGTGACCGTGCGCCACAACCAGGTGCACACCGTCGGCGGCGTCTGTCACCACGAGGTGATGGGCGTGCACCAGACCATCGTGCACGGCGAACACTGCACGCTCTCTCGCCACGGACGTCACGACGTGGTCGAGGGAGACCGCAACACGCGCACGGGCGGAGACGCCGACGAGCGCGTCGCAGGGGCGCAGCGCGTCGAGGTGCGCGGCGTGCGAGAGGTGACGCTCCTCGGCGACGACCTCACGCGCGCGAAGGCGTCGGTGACGACCGTCGTCGGAGGCCGCGAGGCGAAGCGCACCTGGCTCGTTCACACCTTCGGCGACGCGCGCGTCGAGGGCACCGAGTCGGTGGAGCTCAGCTCCGACAAGGAGGTCGTGCTGCGCTGCGGAAAGAGCATCTTGCGCCTCACGCCCGATCGCATCGAGCTCTCGACGCCGTCGCTCGTGATGACTGGCGGCGGCGCGGGCCTCACCGTCGAGAAGGACGAGCTCCGCATCCGCGCGAAGAAGAAGGTCCAGGTGCTCTCGGAGAAGGTGCTGCTGAAGTCGAAGCAGGCGTCGATCGAGCTCTCGACGGACGCGCACATCGACGGCGCGCGCGTGCTCTTGAAGTCGCCCGCCTCGGTGACCGACCCCGTGGAGCCCACGCGCGTCGAGCTCACGCACATCGAGGTGCTCGACCAGCAGGGCACGCCGATGGCGCACAGCCGCTATCGGATCATTCAAGACGACGGGCGCGAGCGCTGCGGCGTGCTCGACGACCGCGGACGCGCCGAGGTGGAGCTCACCTGCGCGGCGGTGATCGAGTTCCCCGACCTGCGAGACGTGGAGCGGGGATGATCAGAGGAGCGGCGCGAGCGCAGGCATCACGATCGACTGCTTGTCGGTGTTCACCGTGCGCCAGTCGTCTTGAAGGATTCCGCCCGTGTCTCCGCTGTTCGGGTTGAGGCACCAGAACGCGAAGCTGAGGTTGTTCGTGCGGATGTACGACACGAGGCCCGTGAGCCACTGACGGTCCGAGGTCGTCGCGAGGCGGGTGCCGAACTCGCCGATCCACACGGGCGCGAGGTTCTCGGCCGCGATGTAGCCCCACGCGTCGCTCCACACGCGCGGGAGGTTCGCCGGATAGTCCGCCGCGCTGAACCACGTCTGCGCGTACACTGACGCGGGGTAGTCGTGCGGCGAGTACACGACGCGTCCGGGCACCGAGAGGCGCATGGGCGCCGCGCGAACGCCGCGGAGGTTGCCGCCCCACCAGTACGACGTCCCCGCGTGACGCTCGATGCCCTCGACGATGATGAGCAGGTCGGGGTTCACCGCGAGCACCGCGTTGCCCGCGCGCTCGGCCGCGAGGCGCCAGTCCGTCGCCATGTTGCCGTCGCCCCACGTGGCCGCGCCGTGCGGCTCGTTGTGGAGGTCGAAGCCGATCACCGTGGGATCGTCGCGGTAGCGCGTCGCGAGCATCACCCAGTCGCGGATCCAGCGGGCCTCGTCGTAGGCGCCCGTGTACCAGAGCTCAGACTGCGAGCCCGAGTCGGGACGATGCCTGTCGAGAATCACCTTGAGCCCGCGCGCCCTCGCCCCCGCGATGAGCTGATCGAGGATCTGAAGCGCCGTGAGCCCGCGGAGGTCTGCGTTCTGCGCGAGGTCGATGCTGTTGGGCGCGCTGCCCGCGTCGAGCATCTGGTTGCACCACGGGACGCGGATCGTGTTGTAGCCGAGCGTGCGGATCTGATCGAGCACCGAGGCCATCGAGCGCGACCAGAGCCCGTGCGGCGCGTAGTTGGCGGTTTCGAAGCCGAACCACGAGAGCCCCGTGAGCCGCACCGTGCGCCCCATCGAGTCGACGATCGCCGCGCCCTGCGTGTGAAAGAAGCCGGGACGCGTCGGCGCCGACGGCACATCGGCGGCCGCGACGTCGGTGCGAACGTCGGGGGTCACCGGCACGTCGGGCGTCACGCTCACATCGGGCGAGACCACCGCGTCGGGCGTCGCATCGATCGACGCGTCGGGGAGCGACGCGCACGCGGCCACCGCGGGCGACGCGTTCTGCACGAGCGAGAGAAAATACGAGTGGAACCACGTGCCCGCCTCGGGGGCTCCCGACGTGGCGTCGGCGTTGCCGCAGGCGTCGTCGTAGCGCGCGGCGGTGCGGTCGCTCGTGCCGTCAGACTCGCCCGGCGGCTTGACCCACAGATACGCGTCGACGCCCGGCGCAGGCGAGTGCACGGGACGCTCTCGAGCCCCGCGCCCTGTACGTTGCACCACGATCCCCACTGCGCCCTGATGTTGCTGCGTCCGTTGCGGCTCGTGTCGATGATCCAGTCGCGGCGGGTGATTCCCGCGGCGGCGAGCGCGTCGCCGAAGAGGCGCGCGAAGGTGGTCTCGTCGTGACAGGGGTTCGAGTCCCACCCGAAGCGCTCGGGGCCTTCGCGGAGCACGGTGTAGTTCGAGACGTTCGAGGCGAAACCGCGGATGAGGTTCACGCCTCCGGCCGCGTCGAGCACGCTGCGATACACCGACGCGGCGCGCGTGCGGTTGTCGGGCCATCCGAGCCACCCCGCGTGGGCGGCGTCGAGGTAGAGCGACACGTTGGGCGCCGAGAGCGTGCGGACGGCGTACGCGACGCCTTCGCGATAGGCGTTCTGCGCGGCCGCGCACGCGGGCACCGTGAGGTTGGTGGCGAGGTTGGGCAGCGAGTCGGGCTCGATGATGGCGGCGATGCGCTGCCCCGGATGCGCGCGAAACGCGGCGGCGATGCGGTCGATGTACTCGGTGCGATAGCGGGCCTGATCGGCGGTCGAGATCGTGAGCTCGCCGTTCGAAGCGTGCGCGGCGCAGTCGCGTCCAGGGAGGTCGTAGATGACGAAGGTGGTGACCACGGGGCGCCCCTCGCGGGTCTGCTCCGAGAGCGCCGTGTCGAGGTGGCGCGTGACGTCGGGGACCTTCGCGATGCGGTCGATCCAGATGGCCGTAGGGTAGCGACCGACGCACGCGAGCGTGGGGCGCAGCGACGCCGACGCGAGGTCGACGGACATCTGAACCGCGCGCGTGTAGTCGGGGTTCACGTACATGCGCGCGCCGTCGAAGGGGTTGCCCGTCGTCGCGATCGGCGCGTCGATCGGCGGCGTGTCGATGCTCACCGGCACGTCGGGCCTCACCGGAACATCGGGGCTCACCGGAGCGTCGATGCCCACGGGCACGTCGGGGCTCGCGGGGAGATCAACGCCGACGGGCGCGTCGGGGCTCACGGGCGCATCGACGCTCGGCGGCGCATCGATACTCTGCGGCGCATCGACGCTCGGCGGAACGTCCGAAGGCGTCGCGTCGGGGAGTGTCATCGACGCGTCGCCGCCCGTACAGACGCAGGGGCTGAGGCGTCCGTCGTCGCCGCAGACCTGCGCGCCGGTGCGTCCATCGGTGCAGGCGCAGGCGAGCGAGGCGCCCGGTAGGCAGCCCTGCGGAGCGGTCGAGGGAGCAGACGTACACGCGAGGCCCATCGCGGCGAGCGACGCAAGCAACAGAGAGCGGGGCGACATCCAGTGGCTCCTTCGCGCCGTCGCGGCGCGGATGAGACGTCAGGGGGTGTGGCGCGCGAAATGTCGGCGCAGAAGCC
This sequence comes from Polyangiales bacterium, assembly GCA_046351535.1. Classification (GTDB taxonomy): domain Bacteria; phylum Myxococcota_A; class Polyangia; order Polyangiales; genus CAISKJ01. Next base: position 159,523 of record JAXLYG010000024.1, on the reverse strand, counting down.
CCGCCACGGTATCACGGAGGTCCGCGATCACAGCCGTGCAGTGAGGTGCCGAGCGCGCGCCGCGGGCGGTGCGAAGCGGTCGTGGCGAGTGACGCGTGACTCCGCTACGCGTCGTCGCTGCGCCCGATGACCCCGTAGGATTCGAAGTCGCGCATCATCTTCTCGACGCGCGCGCCGTCGAACGCGCGACCGAGCTTTCGAGAGGCCCTCCGAAGGATCTTTCGCTCGGGCGCCGAGACAGACTTGTCGACCGCCGCGGCCACCTCGAGCGCGCGCAGAAACGCGTCGCGCGTCTCTTCAGGCACCGACTGGATGCGCTCGGCCCACTCGTACTCGTCGTCACCGAAGCGCTTGATCACGAGCGCGCGCTCGATCACCGGCATCGCGCGGAGCAGGTTCGCGAGGATCGCGGCCTCCTCGGGGTGCAGCCGCCCGTCGGCCGTGAAGATGTACCAGCAGCCCTCGACGAGCAGGTCGAGCACGGCGTGGCAGCGCCCCTCGGCCTCGGCCAGCGCGTCGGTGATCGCGCGGTGATAGCGCATGTACCGACGGATCGTGTCGCCCACGCGTCGGGTCATGCGCCAGTTCGTCACCGACGAGGTCGCGAGGCTCGCCACGGGCATGATGTTGCGCAGCACGCTCTCGCCGACGAGGTGACGACCGATCTGCTCGCCGACCTCCTCGCCCTCGACGTGCACGACGCGGTGCACGAGCTCCTGCCCGGGGTCTTCGCTGTCGGTGTGCTTCTCGGTCTTGAAGGTGAGCGCGTAGAGGCGCCAGATGTCCGACGGGTCGTCGGGGTCGATGCGCACGCCGAAGATGTCTGCGAGGTCGCACGTGAGCGACAGGTGCACGTAGGCGCGCAGCACCATCTCGCCGCCGATCGTGATGGCCGCCGTGGGCAACGTCACGAAGGTCGCGAGGCCCTCGGTCTCCGCCGTGAAGATCGCGGCGCCCGTGGAGATCGCGCCGACGGTCACGCCGCTCGCGGCCGAGAGCGCGCACGCGCGGCGAATCACCGCGTGGGCACGCTCCGTCGCGCGCCGCGGGTCATGCGCGATCTTCGGCGCCTTGCCCGGCGCGTACCTCCTTCGAAGATAGAAGCGCATGAGCCGCGGAAACCATCCAGCGCGCTTGACGGTCTCCTCGATGGACTCTCGCTCGATGCCATCGACGAGGGGGAGGTCCGGGGCACCTGGCGTCACGACGGCTGCGTCGGTGGTCATCTTTGTCCCTCTTCGAAGTCCGTTGAAAATGCCTATGAAAACAGCGGTTCGAGCGCGTGACGAGCCGACGCTCATACCATATCGTCAACCTCCTTCACGATGACGAGAGGGTAGATGGAGACGATCGGCGCGTTGATTGTCGGCCTCGCCGCAGGGTGGGCCGCGCGAGCAGGGATGGACTCGAAGCGCGAGGTCGCGGTGCGCGCGATCGCGGCGGCCTACGCGCTGCGTGACCGCACGCGCCGCTTCGTCGCGGTCGAGCGAGAGAACCTCGACGACCTGATGGCCGAAGGGCGCGCCCGTTACGACTCCGCGCGTGCGCGCGCCGCTCGCAACGCCGCGGCGAATCGCGCGACGGACGCGAACGAGACCGACCGCGCGGCATGAGCCCGACGCCAGCGCCGCTGAGGCTCGTGCACCATCACCCGGGGCGCCTGCGCGTGAGGGCTGACGCGTTCCTCGGTGGCGCCGCGGTGTTCGAGGTCGTGCGGGCCGACGTCTCGACGATCGCGGGCGTCGCGCGCATCACCCACAACCCGGGCGCGGGGAGCGTGCTCGTGGAGTACGTCCCCGGCCTCGCGGACCCCGATGACATCGTGGATCGCATCGCGCGCGCGGCGGGTCTCGGCGAGGTGCTCGATGACGTCACGGCGCGCACGCGCCGACGGGATCCCGCGGAGGGCGTCGCCCGCGCGGTGCGCGGCGTCGACGGCGTGATCAGGCTGCTCGGCGATGAGCGCGTGGGCCTGGGCCTCGCGGTGCCCGCGGCGCTCGCGTCGGCCGCCGTGGTCTCGCTCGCGCTCATGGACCGCAAGGACCTCATGCCCCGTTGGGACAACCTCCTCTGGTGGTCGTACTCGCTCTTTCGAGACTGGAACGAGCGCGCCATCGCCGCGACCGACGAGGCGACGTGAGCGCGACCGCACGCGCCGCGCGGGTGGGCGCCGATCGATTGCGCATCTCCGCATCGGACGACGACGCGTCGGTCGGAGGGCTCACCGCGTGGCTCTCCCGTCGGCGCGAGGTGGCGTCGTGGCGGCTGCGCCCCGAGACGCGCGTGATCGATGTGACGGTGCGCGACGGCGTGGCAGGACAGGGGAGGCTCCTTCGCGCGCTCCGGGATCGCGATCACGTTCCGGTGCGTGGTCTCTCCGAGGAGCGCGTCACGGTGGCCCACGCGCTCGAAGGCCGCGTGCGACTTCGACTGGGTGACACCGACCACGACGACGTCCCGCGCGCCGCGTCGTTCCTCTCGCGCCTGCCGGGCGTGTCGACGTGCGAGCCCTCACCGGGCGGACGCTCTGCGGTGGTGCGCTACGACCCCGCGCTCACATCCCCCGACGAGATCGTCACCGCGTTCGAGGAGAGTTGCGCCTCCGAGTGGCCCGCGCCCCGCAGCGCTCCGCACGCGCCCCCGTCGCTCTGGCCCACGGTGTTCAACACGGCCGTGCTCGCCGCGTGCGTGAGCGGCGCCGCGCCCCTCCCTCTGCTCGCCGCGGGGGTCTCTCTGTCCGCGATCCCTTCGATGCGACGCGCGCTCGTCGCGATCGGAGAGCGACGCGCGAGCGTCGACCACCTCGACGTCGCCGCCGTGACCATCGCGCTCGCCACGGGTCAGCCCGCGACGGGAGCCTTCATCACATGGCTCCTCGGGCTCGGTGATCTCCTGCTCGCACACACCACCGACGGCGCCCGCGCGGCGCTCTCGAAGGTCGCCTCGCTCGGGGCGCGCGACGCGTGGCGCCTCTCCGACGGACGCATGGAGAAGGTCCCCACGGGCCAGCTCCGGCGCGGTGACGTCATCGTGATCGACGCGGGCGGGAGCGTCGCGGCCGACGGTCGGGTGATCCGAGGAGAGGCGCTCCTCGACGAGAAGGCGCTCACGGGCGAGTCGCTGCCGAAGGCGCGTCGCGTCGGTGATCGCGTGCTCGCGGCGAGCGTCGTGACCGAAGGACAGGTCGTGATCGAGGTCGAGCGCATCGGCGACGACACGGCCGCGGCGCGCATCGTCCGCATCCTCGAGAGCGCGGGGAGCAAGCCCATGACGCTCCAGCGCGAGGCCGAGCGCGCGGCCGATCGCGTGGTGCTCCCGACCTTCGGCGTGGCGGGGAGCGCCGCGATGATCGCGGGTCAGATCGAGCGCGCGACGAGCGTGCTCATCACCGATTTCGGCACGGGCCTGCGCATCGTCGTGCCCACGAGCGCCCTCGCCTCGATGACCGCGGCCGCGCGGCGCGGCGTGCTCGTGAAGGGCGCGCAGTACCTTGAGCGCCTCTCGAAGTCCGACGTGATCGTCTTCGACAAGACCGGCACGCTCACGCTCGGACACCCTGAGATCGTCGACGCGCAGGCCCTCTCGTCGATGCCCGTCGAGACCTTCATCGCGCTCGCGGCGGGCGCCGAGGCGAGGCAGCACCACCCCATCGCCGAGGCCGTCCGCAAGCACGCGCAGCGCCTCGGCGTCACCGCCCACGAGCCCGAGATCGGCAGCGAGCGCGTGGTCATCGGCATGGGCGTCGATGCGCGCGTCGACGGACGCGTGGTGCACGTCGGGAGCATGCGGTGGATGCGCGAGGCGGGCCTCTCGACGTCGCGCGCGGAGCTCCCCGCGCGGCGCGTTCACGCGAGGGGGTCGTCGGCGCTCATGGTGGCCATCGACGGTGAGATCGTCGGCGTGCTCGCGGTCGCGGATCGCCCGCGCCCCGAGAGCGCAGCGGTGGTGCGCGCGCTCGAGGCCGGAGGGCGTCGGCGCGTGGCGCTCATGTCGGGTGACGCGCGCGCGACCGTCGACGCCATCGCGAGGGAGCTCGGCGTCTCCGAGGCCGTCGGCGAGCTGATGCCCGAAGACAAGGCCGAGTACGTGCGCGCGCAGCAACGTCGCGGACACACCGTCGCGATGGTGGGCGACGGCATCAACGACGCGCCCGCGCTCGCCGTCGCCGACGTGGGAATCTCGCTGCACGGCGGCACCGAGGTCGCGATCGAGACCGCCGACGTGGTGCTCCTCGACGGCGGGTTGCTGAAGCTCCCCGAGGCCTTCGCGCTCGCGGACAGGGCCGTCGCGGGGGTTCGATCGAGCGTCGCGATGGTGGTCGCGCCCAACGCCGTGGCGCTCGCGCTCGGCGCCTTCGGCCTGCTCGGGCCCGCAGGCGCGGCGGTCATCAACAACGGAACGACCGTGCTCGCAGGCATCGCGGCGCTGCGACCGCTGCTCGGCACACAACGGAGGACGTGACGAATGAATCGCAAGGTGCAGGTGGCGATCCGCGTGACGGGCGTCACGGCGACGGCGCTCGGCGTGGTGCTCTCGCCGATTCCGCTCGCGGATGAGCTGATGCTCGTTCCGATCTACGGCGTGATGGCCGTGGCGATCGGACACGCCAACGGCCTCTCGCCGACCGAGGTCCCGTGGCGCAAGGTCGGCGCCGCGATCGGAGGCGGACTCGCGGCGCGCGGCGCGGCGAACCTCGCGTTCGCGTTCATCCCCGGCGTGGCCGCGGTCGCGAACGCGGTGAGCGCGGCCGTGCTCACCGAGGCGCTCGGGCGCTACATCGACAGCGTGTGTCAGCGCGTCGAGGCGAGCGCAACGGGCGACGCGGTGACGGCGTAGCTCTACTGTCCCGGATGAAGCCTGGGCCTTCACGCGCCGCGTGTTGAAACACGCGGCAGGAAGGCATTTGTGAGCATCCTGCGAAAAGTCCGCTTCGCAGGACTCCCAATCGGAGCCTCGTGCGCGAGTCCCGCGGAGCGGGACTTCATTCAGATCGATCTCGAACTGCCTTCCCTGCTGCGTGTTTCAACACGCGGCGTGGGGGCGCAGCGCTCGTCCGGGACAGTAGAGGTAGCGATCCTCGAGGCGCGTCCGGTCTGCTCCTTGCTGCCTTCGCAGCAAGGCCATGAGACGCGGCACCTTGTTCATCCTGGTGCTCCTCGCGCTCGCCTTCGACGCGAGAGCCCAGCAGTGCGGCTCGAACCTCTCTCAGTGTCGCAACTGCCACGAGGTGCGAGGCGAGCGCCCCGTGCTCGCGGGTCCCCTCCCCTGGCACGTCGACCACGCATTCGCAGACTTCTGCGCGCGCTGTCACGGCGGCAATCCACGCGCCGCGGACGCACCGTCGGCGCATGTCGGCGTGAGCTCTCCGCTCGCAGACGTCGCCGGACGATGCGCCCCCTGTCACCCCGCGGACGCTTCGCAGAAGGCGCAACGGTATCTCGACTTCGTGCCGCTCTCGCACGCGACACCGCCGCCAACGCCCCGCGTGACGGCGACGGCGAGCGTCGCGCGTGCGGTCGACGCGCGGCCGAAGATCGTCTGGGGCAACGTCGCGCTGGCGCTCACCGCGCTCGTCCTCGCGCTCGCGGGAGTCCGCTTCATCGTCTGGAACGAACAACGCCTTCAACGCGCGCAGGGAGGCGCAACGCCATGAGCGCGTCGTCACTGCTCACGCGAAAGAGCTGGAGCCCCTACGCCGCGGGCGTTCTGCTCGGGCTCACCACGGCGATCTCGATGGCCGTGTTCGACCGTCGCATCAGCGGCTCGGGCGCCTACGTGGCGCTCTCGGGCTACGTCGGACGCGCGCTCGCGCCGGGCAATTTCTACTGGCGCGACGTGGTCACGACGGGCGCGACCTGGGAGGTCTACCTCACGATCGGGATGTTCCTCGGCGCGCTCGCGTCGGCGCTCGCGAGCGGGGAGTTCAAGCTGCGTACGATGCCCGACGCGCAGTGGACCGACGTGTTCGGCCCGAGCGTGTTCGTGCGGTGGTCGGTGGTGTTTCTCGGTACGGCGCTCATCGAGTACGCCGCTGGCATCGCCGGAGGATGCACCGCAGGGCTCGCGGTGTCGGGCGGGGCCGCGCTCGCGCCGGGCGCGTTCCTCTTCATCCTCGGAATGTTCGCGGGTGGAATCCCCATCGCCATGTGGCTATACCGCGCGAAGAAGGGAGCGACGCCATGAGCGCCGTGCTCGCGCCGCTGGCGCTCGGATTCGCCTTCGGCTGGGCCCTCCAGAAGGGACGCCTCGGGCGCTACGAGACCATCGTCAACGCGTTCCGCTTCACCGACCTCACGGTGGTGAAGTTCCTCTTCACGGCGCTGATGGTGGCGCTCGTGACCAACCAGGCGCTCGTGTCGCTGGGCTTCGCGGCGGCGGTCCCCGTGGCGCAGACCTACGCGCTCGGCAACCTCGCGGGCGGCGTGCTCTTCGGCTTCGCGATGGCGCTCGCGGGCTTCTGTCCCGGCACCGTCGCAGCCGGCGCAGGCGAAGGACGCCTCGACTACCTCATCCCCGGCGCCCTCGGCCTCTACACGGGCGCGGTGCTCTTCGGTCTCTCGTATCCGCTGTTCTTCCCGAAGCTCGCGCGCATCGCCCGACTCGGCTCCGTGACCGCCGCGCAGGCCCTCCACGTCGAACCGTGGCTGCTCATCCTCGTCTTCTGCGAGCTGGGGTTGCTGCTCTTCTACGTCCTCGAACGAGGTCTCCGACACTCGCGCTCGTAGTCTGCGCGGGCCTCCATGCGATCGCGTCGCGAGAGCCTCCATCGTCGACCGGCCATGCGACCGATCCCGCGGATCACGGTCACGAGCTCTGCGGGAACACCTCCTCGCGCCGCGGTCTCGCGCTGGATGCGCGCGCACTCCGCGAGCGAATAGACCTTGTTTCGCAGCATTCCGGTGTCCCCCGAACGCCGCACCCTCCGCCACGCGAGCATCGCGCGGGCGATGAGCTCCCAGTGAACGCGAGGCGCGTGCAGACCGCCCCACGCGGCGTGACTCTCGAAGCGTCCGATCAGTCGCTCCCGCACGTACGCTTCGCCGAAGACGCGGAGTCGCTGCGGGACGTTCTCACCGCCGTCGACCAGCACCTCTCCCGCGCGCACGACATCCCCCTCGCGCCTCGCCCACGTGTGCGGCGTCGACACCCGCTGCGTCTGCCCGCTGGCCCCCCGCACCACGAACGCGCGGTTACGGACCACCTCCGTCACGACGCCGTCGAAGCGAGCGAGCTTCTCCGACGCGCCTCGCCAGGTCACGTCATCGAGATCGAGCTTCAAGCGCAGCTCCGAGAGCCCCTCCTGAAAGTGCTCCCAATACGGTCGACGCAGGATCTTCGACGCGAGGAGATCACCGCGCTCCACCACTGCGCCGATCGACGCGTCGAGTCGGCTACCGGCTTCGACGCGCATCGTCCACGCGCGCGCCGGATCATCGATCGCGCGGAGCGTGAGGTCGAGGTCTCCGCTCGCAGAAACGAAGCACGCATAGCAACCCGTACGCTCATCGGGAAGCTCCACCAACACTCCTGGCGCGGCATCAGGCGGCAGCTCGACCCGAGCCTTCACGCCCACGGGAATCGCCACGACGCGAGGCCGTTCGTACAGGACCTCGAAGGTCACCAGGGGGGCTCCCGCGAGCACGCGCGCGCCGTTGCCCACCGACAGCACGTCACCCTCGTTGACGAGCGTCGCATCACGCGCTCCGTCGTCACCGACGACCTCGATGACACCGACGCGGAGCGCGCGTCCCTTCGCGAACAGGTCGTCGGCGAAGCGCACGCGTCCGTCACGAGCCGCGCGACGACACGGATCGGGTCCCCGCTCTACACCGAGCTGAATCCACACGGTCCAGCGCGCGGGGAGCCTCGCCACGACGCTCGCGAGCGCCCACGCCGCGCGAAGCCCCACACGCTCGCCGACGACAACGGCGCCACCATCGTCGGGGTCTCGCCCGTAACACCGCGCGCACACGCCGTCGGTCTCTCGACACGTCGACACCGATCGAACGGACGCCTCGCGCACCCCGATCCACCGCGCGCGATGGGCGTGACCCACGACCTCACCGCGTCGCGCCACCACGTCTCCGTCGAAGTTCACGACGTCGCGCGTGAGCGTGCGCCCCTCGACGCGATCGTAGAGCGGCGCGCGCAACACATACGGATCGAGCGGCTCCGACAGCGTCTCGCCGACGTCGTCACCGCAGTCGAGGGAGGTCACCGTCCACGCGCCGAGCGCCGCGCAGAGCTCCTCGAAGAGCGCGTCGATCTCGCCGAGGCGCCGTCGCTCTCCGAGTTCGCCCGCGCGCGACGACACCGCGAGGAGAAAGCCCTCATGCGCGTCGAGTCCCTCGCCAGACGAGTGAAGCACCGGACGCTCGACGATCTCGCCCGTGCTCTTCGCGACGAGACCCACCATCGCGCGCATCCGACGGTGCACCAGCGTTCGACCTCCGCGGCTCGACCGGGCCATCACGTCGAACACGCTGCCGTCGCTCGTTTCGAGGGCTGCTCGCACGACCTCTTCGGTCAGCGCGGACCAGCAGTCGACGTTCCTGTTGTAGCGCTCGCCGTCGGTGATCAACCCATCGACGTACTCCGCCTCGACCGCGGCCACGCGCGCCTGCGCCGCGGCGATCGTCGCCCACTTCGTCGGAGGAGCTCGCAGGTCGTCGATGCACGGTGACGCGCCCGAACGGCCGAGCCACGAGACGCCGAGCGCTTCGAGCGCGGTCGAGCATCGCGCAGCGACTTCGACGTGCGTGCCCCTCGCGACCTCTCGCAACCAGCGCTGCACACGCGGCGCGGTCCACGGCTCCGCGAGAGGCTCCGGGCGCACGCGCTCGGGGAGGAGCGACGCCGCGAGCAACCTCCCCACGGTCGCGACGCGAGGGCCGACGCGCACGGTGTCGTCGAGCGAGAGCTCATCGCGCCAGTACGCCTCCCAGAGCCGCGCGTCATCGCGAAGCGCGCGGGTCGCGACGCCGATCGTTCCTCGGGTCCCGAGGAGGAGCCCGAGGAGCGCGTCTTGAGACGGCGTCACCCAGGTGTCGGGAACGGTGCCTCGCACCGCGCGGATGCGCTCGATCGATCGCGTCGACGTAGCTTCGCCCATGATGGAGTGACTGCCACACGTCCTCCAGCGAAACGAGCTTCCTTCTCGCGGGGCCTTCGGGTAGTTCTTCGAAGCGTCGGGGGAGCGGGTGACGGATCAGCGGTCTTCGGCGAAGACGTCGGCCGCGCGCGTCGCGGTGCTCGCGCGCGAGAGCTATCGCTGGAGCACGTCGGCGCGCGCCTCCGCGTCGAGCTGCGCGCGTCGGGCGGAGGAGAGCTTCAGTCCGCGCGTCGAGAGCACGACCTCGATGGACTCGCGCAGCGCGTCGAGGCGGCCCTTCTCGATGCCCTTCTCGATGCCCTTCTCGATGCCCTTCTCGATGCCCCTCTCGATGCCCTTCTCGATGCCCCTCGCCTCGCCCTGTTTGTAGACCCAACTCTGCATGACCAGCTCCTCGGGCAAGTGTGCCGTGATGATCTCGCGCAGTCCACGCCCCCTCGTGTCCGCGTCAGCGAGCACCGTCATCGCGACGGCCAGCTCTTCGTAGCGTGCTCTCGAAGTGCGACGGCGAAGCTCACGCAAGACCGCTCCCATCGCGTCGGGCGTCGCGTCCGCCGCGAGCGGCGCGAACACCATCCAAAGCGGCGCGTCTCGCGCGGCGAGTTCGGCGAGCGAGCGTTGATACACGGCGTCGACGCGCACGCGCAGCCCCGAGAACGGCTCGTCCTCGGGCGTCGTTCGGAATCGACGCTCGGGCGGCCAGGGAGACGCCCGCCGACCGCCGAGCAGCACCACCGTGGTCCGCACGCGCGGCACCGCCTCCCTCCGCTTCGCCGCGTCGTGGAGCGCCAACGTCGCAAGCGCGTGATACTCGAACGCGCGCAACGTCAGGTCGCGCGTCCACCGCGTCTGCCACTCGACGTGCTCGACGCGGGTGACGCCATCCGCGACGACACGGAGGCATTTGTCCATGCGCCGCTCTCGCGCGGTGAGCTGCGTGTCGAGCCACTCGCAGCCCGTCAACGACGTCGCCCCCGGTAGCAACGCCCGCGCGAGGTCGTCGGGAAACCGATGCGTCACGTGGCGCAACGTGAGATCCGCGTCGCTCTGCGACGACTCTTCTTCAAGGTCCATCGAGGTCCTCCCCTCCCGCGTCGAGCGCGCCGTCTGCCACACCCGAGACGGATCCGCCACGATCACCTCGTTCGCGCTGACATACCCTGACCACCCCCAAGGCCTCCTCGCATCCCCGATCGCGCGGTATGTTCCTCGCGTGCGCGCCCGGCTCGTCGCCCTCGTCTCGCTCCTCGCGTCCTTCGCGCCCGATCACGCCTTCGCGGATCCGCCTGCCTCGACCTCACGCGCGGCCGCGGGCGTTCGACTCGTCGGCCTCGCGCGCTCGTCGAGCACGGACGTTCCGCGCGAGCCCGAGTACGTGCTCAGCAACCTCACCGACGCGCCGCGCGTCGTCGACGTCGTCGCGCTGTGGTCGCTCGGCAACGAGGGGCTGCGCGAGCGCCTCGCGGTCACCTCGTCGCGGCGCATCACGCTCGCGCCGCACGCCCGTCGCACGCTTGCAATCGAGTACGCGGGGCGCGCCATCAACCTCGGCGGCGGACTCACCTACCACCGCTTCGAACTCGTCATCGCGGTCGGCGGCGAGCGCCTCGCAGCCATCGCGTCGACCGCGTACATCTGCCGCATCCCCCTGCGCAGACCGACACCCCCGTAGCCCATGAACGACACCGACAGCCCCACCGGCGACGTGACCGCCGAGCGAACCGTGACCGGCGGATGCCACTGCGGTCGCGTGCGCTTCGAAGTGCGCGTGCCCGCCGACGCGCGCCTCCTCGACTGCAACTGCACCATCTGCCGAAAGAAGGGCTTCCTCCACCTCATCGTGACGCGCGATCGCTTCACGCTCCTCGCGGGCGACGACGCGATCGTCACGTACACGTTCAACACGCACGTCGCGAAGCACATGTTCTGCGGCGTCTGCGGCATCCACGCGCACTACGTCCCGCGCTCGCACCCCGACGGGATCGACGTGAACGCGCACTGCCTCGACCTCGACGCGCTCCCCTGGCCCGTCGAGCGCTTCGACGGCGCGCGGTGGGAGGAGAGCGTCGACTCGATTCGATAGACGGAGGAGAAGGATCAGCGCGCGGAGAGCGCGAGGGTCGTGCCGTGCGAGAGGAGCGCGTGCGCCGCGTGCGAGGTGCTCTCGACGAGCGGTCCGGGCCAGAGGCCGAAGCCCACCACCGCCGCGAGGCACAGCCCGATCGCGAGCTTGAGCGCGGGCGTCAGCGTCGGACCTTCGAGGCCGCGCGCGTCGGTCATGTAGGCCGCGCGGAGCACCTGGAGGTAGTAGAAGATGCCGAGCGCCGCGAGGGCCACGCCCGCCACGACGAGGCTCACGAGGCCCGCGTGCCACGCCGCGAGGAACACGTAGAGCTTCGCCCAGAAGCCTACGACGAAGGGGATTCCCGCGAGCGAGAGGAGGAAGCAGAGGAGCGCCGCCGCGAGGCCCGGCGCGCGCGACGAGAGGCCGCGAAGCCCGTCGAGGTCGTGGCTTCCGCCGCCCTCGGCCACCGCGTGAAGCACGAGGAACGCGCCCATGTTCGTGAACACGTACGACGTGAGGAAGAACAGGGTCATCCCGGCGCCCATCTCGCCGATCGCGGCCACGCCGAGGAGCGCGTAGCCCATCTGCGCGACGCCCGAGTACCCGAGCAGCCTGCGCACGTCGGTCTGCGGCAGCGCGAGCAGGTTGCCCACCGCCATCGAGAGGAACGACAGCATCATCAGCGCGGGGAGCCAGCGCTCGTGCTGCGCGCCGAGGCCGTACACGAACACCTGCGTGAGCGCCGCGACGCCTGCGGCCTTCGGCGCGACGGAGAGGAACGCGACGAAGGGCGTCCACGCGCCCTGGTACGTGTCGGGCACCCACATGTGAAACGGGACGACGCCGACCTTGTAGCCGAAGCCCGCGAGCATCAGCACCGCGCCGAGCGTCGCGAGGGGCTGCATCTGCGTGGCCGCGAGCGCGTCGAGGCGCGTCGTGCCGGTCATCCCCGTGAGGAGCGCGAGTCCGAAGAGCGTCACCGCCGTGCTCGTCGCGCCCACGAGGTAGAGCTTGAGGCCCGCCTCGGAGGGGCGACGGTCCTTCACGCCGGGCGTCGCGCTGTCGGTCTTCGCGAACGACGCGAGCACGTAGAGCGGAATGCCCATGAGCTCGAACGAGACCACGAGGAGGATGAGGTCACGCGCGCCCGCGAGGAGCGCCATGCCCGTGATGCTCGAGAGGAGCAGCAGCCAGTACTCGCCCGCACGCTTCGGCGCGCGCGCCGAGACGTGATCCATGCCGCCGAGCGCCGCGATCACGCCCGCCGCGAGAAAGAGTCGCTGGAGCGAGACCGTCCACGCCGAGGCTTCGTAGACGCCGTGCGCGGCGGTGCCCGAGGCGTTGATGAAGAAGCTCGCGACGAGCGTCGCGGCGAGGCCCGCGATCACGATGCCCGCGACGGTGCGACCCGTCGACGCCGACGGAGTGGACATCGCGTCGACGAGCAGCACGAGCACGGTCAGCGAGGCCACGGCGAGCGGGAGCCAGAGGGTCTGAAGGTCGCTCACGGCGCGTTCCCTCCGGTGGTGATGAGGCGGGCGAGCCAGACGGTGCTGCCCGTGTCGATGGAGTCGAGGATGAGCCTGGGCCAGAGGCCGAAGAGCACGAGGCAGACGCCGAGGATGATGGGCGCGGCCCACTCCGTCCCCTTCGCGTCGGTGAGCTCGTGGAAGCGCTCGCTGGGACCGGGGCCCCAGAAGATCGCGCGCGTGCCGCGGAGCACGTAGATCGCGGTGATGAACGCGCCCACGACGCCGGGGATCGCCCACGCGAGGTGGCCGCTGTGCCACGCGCCGAGGAAGACCAGGAACTCCGACACGAAGCCCGCCGTTCCGGGCAGGCCCAGCGACGAGAGGCACGCGAGCGTGAAGAACGCCGCGACGCCGGGCATCACGCTGGCGAAGCCTCCCATGAGGGGCACCGCGCGGGTGTGCGCGCGCTCGTAGACGAGGCCGACGAGCGAGAAGAACAGGCCCGTCATGATGCCGTGGGCGACCATTTGAAACACCGCGCCGTTCCACCCCTCGGGGGTGAGCGTCGCGGCGCCGAGCATCACGACGCCCATGTGGCTCACGGAGCTGTACGCGATGATGTACTTGAGGTCGGTCTGGCTCATCGCGCAGAACGCGCCGTAGAGCACGTTGAGCGCCGCGACGCCGCCGACGACGGGCATCCACGCGTTGGCGCCTTCAGGCAGGAGCACCATGCCGATGCGCATCACGCCGAAGGCGCCGAGCTTCATCAGCACGCCCGCGTGGAGCATCGACACGGCCGTGGGCGCCGAGGCGTGTCCGTCGGGCGACCAGGTGTGGAACGGGAACACGCCCGCGAGCGTGCCGAAGCCGAGCCACACGAGCGGAAACACCACGATCTGGAGCCTCCGGTCGTAGTGCGCCGCGGCGAGGTCCGCGAGGTCGAAGCTCCGCGCGCCCGAGGCGATGTACATCGCGAAGATCGCGACGAGGATCGCCGCCGAGCCCACGAGGAGCATCAGCGTGAGCTTCATCGCCGCGTACTGCTTGTCGCCGACGGAGAAGAGCGACCAGACGCGCGCGAAGGGTCCCTTCGCAGGCACCGCGTGGCTCGCGCCCCAGATGCCGATGAGCAGGTACATCGGCAGCACGGCGATTTCATAGAATAGGAAGAACACCATGAGGTCTTGCGAGACGAAGACCCCGAAGACGCCCGACACCAGCACGAGCAGCAGCACGAAGTACTCGCGCTCGCGGCTCGCCAGCGTCCAGCTCGCGAGCACGCCCGCCACGATGATGATGCCCGTGAGGAGCAGCAGCGGCCCGCCCCACCCGTCGAGCGCGAGGCGCAGGTGGATGCCCATCGAGGGCACGAGCGCGTAGTCCTCGACGAACTGGAGCCCGCCCGCGTGGCGGTCGTAGGAGGTCAGCGCGACGACGCTACCCGCGAAGGAGACGAGCGCGCCGACGAGCGACACGACGCGGATGCCGAGGCGCGCGGTCGTCGGGAGGAACATCACCACCAGGGCCGCGAGGGCCGGTGCGGCGACGATGAGCGAGAGAAGATGCGCGGTCATTGCACCACCACCCACGCGGCCATCGCCACGACGCCGAGCACCACCGCGAGCACGTAGTCAGGCGCCTCGCCGGTCTGGATGCTCCGCGCTCGCTGGCCGAGCCTGAGGGTCACGTAGCCCGTCATGTTGATGAGCCCGTCGACGACGTAGCGGTCGATCCAGGCCAGGATGTCGGCCGCGACGAGCGTGACGCGACGGAAGCCGAACTCGTAGAAGCGGTTCACCGCGCGCGACTGCGCGATGCCGTCGATCGTGGCGATCACCGCGGGCGTCTCGCGAGGTCCGCGGCCGTAGACCATGTACGCGAGCGCGATGCCCGCGAGGCCGAGCCCCGAAGCCAGCGCCGCGCCGCCCGTGAAGTGAAAGTGGTACTCGTGGCCGCCGAGGTGCGCGAGGTCGCCGCCGAAGTAGCCCGCGACGATGGAGAGCGCCGCGAGGAGCACCAGGGGACCGCGCATCGACCAGCCGTGCTCGTGCGCGTGCGCGGCGTGGTCCGTCGAGGGCGCGCCGAAGAAGGTCACGAAGACCACGCGGCCCATGTAGAACGCCGTGAGGAACGCGGTGATGAGCAGCGCGATCCAGGGGAGCGAGCCGAGCTTGCCCTCGACGGCTTCGAGGACGAGGTCCTTGCTGAAGAAGCCCGCGAGGCCGGGGACGCCCGCGAGCGCGAGGGAGCCGATGATGAACGCGCCCGCGGTGAGGGGCATGCGCTTCGCGAGCCCGCCCATCGAGCGCATCTCGTTGTCATGCACCGCGTGAATGACGCTGCCCGCCGCGAGGAAGAGCAGGGCCTTGAAGAACGCGTGCGTCGTGAGGTGAAAGAACCCGCCGAAGACCGACCCCGCGCCGAGCGCGGCCACCATGTAGCCGAGCTGCGAGCAGGTCGAGTAGGCGAGCACCTTCTTGATGTCGGTCTGCACGAGCGCGAGGAGCGCCGCGAAGAGCGCCGTCACGGAGCCCGTCACCAGCATCACCGTGCGCGTGGTCTCCGACTGCGCGAAGAGCGGCGAGGCCCGCACCACGAGGAACACGCCCGCGGCCACCATCGTGGCGGCGTGGAGGAGCGCGGAGACGGGCGTCGGGCCCTCCATCGCGTTGGGCAGCCAGATGTGCAGCGGGAACTGCGCGCTCTTGCCCACCACGGCGAGGAAGAGCATCAGCGTGACGAAGGTCGCCACGTCGGGCGAGAGCTGCGCGCCCCAGCCGAAGGACCCGCTCGCCGTGAAGAGCGCGAGGAGGCCGAAGAGAAAGCCCATGTCGGCGAAGCGCGTCACCCAGAACGCCTTCACCGCCGCGTGCGCCGCGCTCGGCTTGCGGAAGTAGAACCCGATGAGGAGGTAGCTCGTGACGCCGACGTCGACCACGGAGCGCCCCGCGGCCTCGAGCCAGGGGCGCGACCACACCTGCGCGGTGGGCGCGTGCATGATGAGAGAGAGCGCGGTGAGCGCCGACCCGAACGACGCGAGGGAGCCCGCGATGCAGAGCACCGCGGCGGGCATCCCTTGATGGCGCAGCCGGGGAAGGGCCGCGAGGACGAGGGCCGCGAGCGCGGGCGCGATGACCGCGACGAGGGCGTACGACGAGGCGGGGGTCATTGCTTCATCTCGCTGGCGAGGTCGACGCGCGTGTCACCGTGCGCGCGGTAGAGGAGGATCACGAGGGCGAGGCCCACGGCGACCTCGGCGACGGTGAGCGCGAGGGAGAACACCGCGAGGGCCTCTCCGACGCCGTCGCCGCGGAAGCGGCTGAAGGCCACGAAGCAGAGGTTCGCCGCGTTGGCCATGAGCTCCACCGAGAGGAGCACCGCGACGACCTGGCGCCGCGTGAGGAGGCCGAAGACGCCGAGCGAGAAGAGCGCCGCGGCGAGGGTGAGGCAGCTCGCGAGGGTCATGACGCCACCTCGCTCCCGCGCTCATCGGGTGGGTCGCGACGACGCGCGATGACCACGGCGCCCACGATCGCAGCGAGGAGGAGCAGCGACAGCGCTTCGAAGGCCAGCACGTGGTCGACCACGAGGAGCCGACCGAGGCCCGGCGAGTTGCTGCTCACGGGGGCGCTGAGGGGCGCGTCGAGCCCGTCGGTGGCGTTGATCGCCTGCGCCACGACGCCGAAGAGGGTGACCGCGACGGCCGCGGCGCGACCGGTGTTGCGCGACTCCGCGGGGGCGATGAGGCCCTCGTGGCGGCGCGTGATCATCACGCCGAAGAGCATCAGCGTGACGATGCCGCCGACGTACACGAGCACCTGCACGCCCGCGAGGAACGACGCGCCGAGCGTGGCGTAGATCCCGGCCGTGGCGAGGAGCGACGCGCCGAGCCAGAGCGCGGCGTGGACGAGGTTCGAACCGCGCACCGCGAAGAACCCGGGGATCAGCGCGCAGGCCGCGAGCACGGCGAAGAAGGTGGTCTCCATCACGCGCCTCCCTCGCCCGCGGCGACGGGCGCAGCCGCGGCGGGCTTCACGTCGGCGGGCTTTGTTTCAGCGGGCTTCGCGTCGGCGGGCTTTGTTTCAGCGGGCTTTCCGTCCGCGGGCTTCGCCTCCGTCGCCTTCGCCTCCGCGGTCGACGGATCGACAGGCTTCGCCTCCGCGGGCTTCGCTTCCGCGGGCTTCGCTTCCGCGGGCTTCGCTTCCGCGGGCTTCGCTTCCGCGGGCTTCGCTTCGGCCTTGGGCTTGGGCTCGGCCTTGGGCTTCGACTCCTGCATCTCCTGGAGGAGCGTCCCCTTGCCCCACGCCGCCGTGCGGTTGCGGAAGTTGGCGCGGAGCTTCTCGAGGTCGAGCACGAGGTCTTCGCGCGCGTAGGCGGGCTGCTCGGGCTCGCGCACCATGATGATCGCGTCGGAGTTGCACACCTGCACGCAGAGCTCGCACTGGATGCAGGCCGCGAGGTCGAGCGTGAACTCGTCGGAGTACTGGCGCTTCTTCCCCGTGACGGGCGACTCGCGCTTGCCGGTGCTCTTGATCTTGATGATCTGCGAAGGGCAGATCTTCTCGCAGGCCATGCATGCGATGCAGCCGACCTCGCCGTGCTCGTCGTCGGGCAGCGCGAAGCTCGCGCGATAGCGCACCGCGCGGGGGCGGATCACGTCGGGGAACTCGTACGTCACCGGCGGTCGGAGCACGTTCGAGATCGTGGTCTTGAGGGCCTTGATGGTATCGAGGAGGGTCTTCATGACGGGCCTCCGGAGACGAAGAGCGCCCAGGCCGCGGCGATGAGCACGAGCACCACGCCGAGGGGCGTGAGGCGCTTCCAGCAGAGGTCCATGAGCTGATCGGAGCGGTAGCGGAGCAGCGACCAGCGGACCCAGTACACCGCGACGAAGAGCGCGAGGGTCTTGGCGACCATCCAGTGAAGCCCCGGCGCGATGGGACCATCCCAGCCGCCGAGAAAGAGCGCCGACGCGACGGCCGAGCCCACCAGCGTGTGGACGTACTCGGCCATGTAGAACAGCACGAAGCGCGCGCCGGTGTACTCCGTGGTGATGCCCGCCACGAGCTCGCTCTCGGCCTCGGGGATGTCGAAGGGGATGCGGTTCGACTCCGCGAGCAACGCCATGAAGAACAGCACGAACGCGGGCAGGCCCGGGATCACCGGCCACAGCGCGAACCAGTGGTGGCTCGTCTGCCACGCGACGATGCCCGAGAGCGACATCGAGCCCGCGAGGATCACCGGCACGAGCACCGAGAGCACCAGCGGGACGCCGTACGACACCGACTGCGCGATGCCGCGCATGCCGCCGAGGAGGGCGAACTTGTTGTTGCTCCCCCACCCCGCGGCGAAGGTCGAGAACACCGTGAGCCCGCCGAGCGCGACGACCCAGATGACCCCGATGTCGAGGTCCGACGCGATCGCCGTCGCCGAGAAGGGCACCACCGCCGCCGCGCCGAGCGAGAGCATCGCCGCGAGCACGGGCGCCAGGATGAACAGCCCGCGGTCTGCGTCGCGGGGGATGATGTCCTCCTTGTTGAGCAGCTTCACCACGTCGGCGACGGACTGGAGGAGCCCCACCGGTCCGACGATCGTGGGCCCGAGGCGCGACTGCATGCGCCCCGCGAACTTGCGCTCGAACCACACGCCCATCGCGACCGTGGTGAGCACCGTGAGAATGATGACGGTGCCGTAGAGGGCGCCGTGTGCGAGGGCGTTCATCGATCGACCTCCCCCATGATCGGGTCGAGCGACCCGAGGATCGCCACGGCGTCGCTCACGGTGGCCCCGGGCACGATGTACGGGATCGCCGAGAGCGCGTGCATCGACGGCGGCCGGATCTTGAGCCGATGCGGCGTCGTGGGGCTGTCGGGCGAGGCGATCACGAAGGTCCCGAGCTCGCCGCGCGGCGTCTCGATCGCGACGTAGACCTGCCCCGCGGTGGCCTTCACCTGCCCCACCTGACGGATGGGCTTGAAGCCGCAGATGGGCCCCTCGGGGACGCCGTCGATGGCGTCGCGCACGAGGCGGATGCTCTCCTTCATCTCGGCGATGCGGACCTTCGCGCGGGCGAGGCAGTCGCCGCCCTTCTCGACGATCACGCGCGGCTTGAGCTCGTCGTACGCGTGGTAGGGCGCGTCGCGGCGCAGGTCGTGATCGACGCCCGAGGCGCGAAGGATCGGCCCGGTGATCCCGAGCTCGAGGGCGAGCTCACCGTCGAGCACGCCGACGCCCTTCGTGCGATCGACGAAGATGCCGTGGTTGAGCGACATCGCCTCGTAGCCCTCGATGCGCGACTCGATCACGTCGAGCGCCATCTTCACCTTCGCGGCGAAGCCCTCGGGCAGGTCGTGGCGGTTCCCGCCGATCGTGTGGGTGTTGTAGTGAAAGCGCGATCCGGTGACGTCTTCGAAGAGGTCGAGGATCATCTCGCGCTCTCGAAACGTGTGGATGAAGAGCGTCGATCCGCCGCCGAGCGCGCCGCCGAGGTCGAGCGTGAAGGTGCCGAGCCACAGGAGGTGCGACGCGATGCGCTGAAGCTCCGCGAAGATGGTCCTGATCCATCGGGCGCGGCGCGGCACCTCGACGCCGAGGAGCTTCTCGAACGCCATGTTGAGCGCCTGCTCGTTGGTCATGGGCGCCACGTAGTCGTTCTTGTCAACGATGGGCGTCTGCTGCACGTACGTGAGCTTCTCGCAGAGCTTCTCGACGGCGCGGTGCAGGTAGCCGATGTACGGCGTGGCCTTGACGACGATCTCGCCGTCGAGGTGGAGGTCCATTCGAAAGACGCCGTGCGTCGACGGGTGCTGCGGCCCGAAGTGCAGCAGCATGAGGTCGGCCTCGGGGTCGTAGTCGCGCATCGAGAGGTGGGGGTCGACGCGCCCACGCCTCGCGCTCTGGGTCTGCACGGTCATCTCCATGGCGGGCACGCGGTGTCAGCGGCGTAGTCTTTACGGAGCGGGTGCCCGACCCAGTTCTCGGGCATCATGATGCGACGCAGGTCGGGGTGACCTTCGAAGCGCACGCCCGTGAGGTCGTACTGCTCTCGCTCCTGCCAGTCGGCGCCCGCGTAGACGCCGACGAGCGTGGGCACGGCCTGGCCGGGCTCGAGCGCGAGGCGCCACGCGGCGATGCGCGACCCCTCGCCCACGGTCCGCACGGCGCAGGCCAGTTCGAAGCGCTCGGGCGACGCCTTCGCGCCGGTCTTCGCGGCGTAGTGCGACGCGACGATGTAGACGAGCTGCTTGTACCCGAGCGCGCGAAGCCGCTTCGCGAGGGCGACGTGCTTCGAAAGCTCCACGACGGGCGCGGCGTTCGTGGGGATCTCCGTCACGCCGAACTCGTCACGGAGCAGGTCCGCGAGCTCGGGGTGCGGGCCCACCGACGGCGCGACGGCCTCGTAGGCCACGAGCTCGGGCGCCCCTTCGGCGCGCTGGTCGTCGCGGTCGGAGTCCGTGGCGTTCTCCGCGGACACGGTCTGTTGCTCGCAGAGCGCGGGGTCGCGATCGGCGTCGACCACGCGCGCGATCGAGGGCCTCGTGGCGACGAGGAGCGAGGGGTTGAGCTCCGTCGAGACGAAGGTGCCCTCGCGCGTGTGCTTGATCTTCTCCTGCAGGCGCAGGAGGCCGTGCATGAGGGCCTCGGGGTTGGGCGGGCAGCCCGGCACGTACACGTCGACGGGGATCACCGTGTCGATGCCCGGGATCACCGAGTAGAGGTTGCGGTAGAAGTCGCCCGAGATGGCGCAGGAGCCCATCGCGATGCACCAGCGGGGCTCGGGCATCTGCTCCCAGAGGGCCTTCACGCGCGGGGCCATCTTCACGGTGATGGTGCCCGCGACGACCATCACGTCGGCCTGACGCGGCGTCGCGCGGACGATGGTGCCCATGCGGTCGAGGTCGACGCGGCTCGCGGCGGCGGCCATGAGCTCGATGCCGCAGCAGCTCGTCGCCATGGGGAACACCCACAGCGAGTTGCGCGTGCCCCAGGCGAGGAGGTCTTCGAGCGCGCCCGCGAGCACCGAGAGCCCGGGGGCCGAGAGCAGGGTGCGGTAGACGGGAGACTCGAAGACGGGCGCGGCGTTGTTGAGCACCGGGAGATCACGGCGCTCGGGAGAGTCGCTCACTGCCATCGGAGCGCGTCCTTTCGGATCGCATACAGCCAGCCGAGCATGAGCACGGCCACGAAGGAGACCGCGGCGATGAAGCCTCCCGTGCCGAGCTCGCGCAGCGCGACGGCCCAGGGGAAGAGGAACACCGCCTCGATGTCGAAGAGGACGAAGAAGAGAGCCACCACGTAGTAGCGCGCGTGGAACTGCATCCACGCCGTGCCCTCGGGGGCCTCGCCGCACTCATAGGTGCGGGTCTTGAGCGGGTTCTCTGCGCGGGGTCGCGCGCGAAGGATCCTCGCGGCCACCAGCAGCCCGACGCCCACGAGCGTCGAGATCAGCAGGAACGAGAGGCCAGAAAGCCAGGCGGATCGCATCGGCGCGCCTCTGGGTGATCGCGCTACGCCTTGAAGCGCGAGGGGTAGGAGCCCGACGCCGCCGCGGCCTTGAGCGTCGCGTCGTTGCCGTGGATCGAGAGCGCGCGCGCGAGGAGCACGGCCTCGCTCTCGGTGGCCTCGGGGTTGGGCAGGCAGCACTCGACCGGGCACACAGCCTGGCAGGCTTCCTTGTCGTGAAAGCCCACGCACTCGGTACAGCGCTCGGGGTCGATCACGTAGGTCTCATCGCCCTCGGAGATCGCCTCGTTCGGGCACTCGGGCACGCACGCCCCACAGTTGATGCACGCGTCGGTGATGTGTGTCGCCATGGGCGGCGACGCTGAGCAAGAAGCCGACCACGCGAGCATCTCTCGCGAGCGGTCGCACATCGCGGCCGGAGGACGCCCCGCGGAGGTGCATCCGTGCGCACGGTTCGTCGCGCGGGCCGTTCTGTGCGTGACGCACGAAAATGATGCTCATGGACGCGACATTGAACAGCGTCCGACGCACGCAATCACGGTCTGGTACGCGAGTTGCGCTCGACGCCGCGCACGTTATGGAAGATCTCGTGATCGGGATGGCAGGTTCCGGCGGCGACGGCATCGTCAGCGCCGGCGAGGCGCTCATCGCAGCCGCCGCGTACGAGGGCTACTACGCGCTGATGACCAAGAGCTTCGGCTCGCAGGTCAGGGGCGGCGAGTCCTCGTGTCGCGTGCGGCTCTCGCCGCGGAGGGTGCTCAACCCCGGCGGCGCGCTCGACGTCGCCGTGGCGCTCAACTGGGAGGACTTCTTGAAGTTCGGCGCCGAGCTCCCGGTGTCGGGCTCCACGGTGGTGATCTACGAAGAGAAGACCGGCGTCGCGCCCGACGCGATCCCGCTCGTGGGCGTGTCTCCCAAGGAGGTCTTCGCGGTGCCGATCGGCGACATCGCGAAGCAGGCCGCGGGCACCGAGAAGGCCAAGAGCACCGTGGTGCTCGGGCTCATCGCGGGCTGGTTCGGCATCGCGTCGGAGTCGATCCTCCGCGGCATTCGAAAGAAGTTCGCGAAGAAGGGCGACGAGCTCGTGCAGGCCAACGAGCGCGCCTTCGCGATGGGCGCCGAGTTCGCGAAGTCGCACCCCATGACCACGCCGCGGGTCATGGGTCCGCCGCTGCCCGGCGCGACCAAGAAGATGCTCGCCGACGGCAACGACATCTGCGCCGCCGCGGCCATCTTCGCGGGCTGCGACTTCTTCGGCGGTTACCCCATCACCCCGTCGACCGAGATCATGCAGTTCTTCACCCGCGAGGTGTGGAAGTACGGCGGCGCCGTGCTCCAGGCCGAGGACGAGATCGCGGGCATCGGCGCGGCGCTCGGGGCCTCGTTCGCGGGCAAGAAGGCCATGACGGCGACGTCGGGCCCGGGCATGTCGCTCAAGACCGAGATCCTCGGCCTCGCGAGCATCGCCGAGCTCCCGCTGGTGATCGTCGACGTGCAGCGCGGCGGCCCCTCGACGGGCCTGCCCACGAAGCCCGAGCAGTCGGACCTCTTCTGCGCGGCGTTCTCGGGGCACGGCGACGTGCTGCGGCCGATCCTCGCGCCGACCTCCGTGGCCGACACCTTCGACGTGACCGTCGAGGCCTTCAACATCGCCGAGCGCTACCAGACCCCGGTGATCATCCTCTCGGATCAGGAGGTCGCGCAGCGCAAGGAGACCGTCGACCCCATCGACCTCACGCGCTTCAAGATCGAGTCGCGCAAGGAGCCCAACGCCACGGAGCTCACCGACTACGCGCGCTTCAAGCTCACCGAGAGCGGCGTGAGCCCCATCAGCCATCCCGGGATGATGGGCGGCAACTACCAGGGCGCGGGCATCGAGCACAACGAGCGCGCGAACCCCACGGCGAGCGGCAAGGTGCACCAGGCGATGAACGAGAAGCGCTTCCGCAAGCTCGCTCCGCTCAAGCGCCGCCGCGACCTCTTCACCGTCGAGGGCAACCCCAACGCGCCGCTCGCCATCGTGGCCTGGGGCTCCATCGCGGGCGTGTGCCGCGAGGCCTTCACCCGCGCGAAGGATCAGGGCCTCGACGTGAAGCTCATGGTCCCGCAGCTCCTCTATCCGATCGCCGAGGAGATCTTCAAAGACTTCTTCGCCTCGGTGAAGAGCGGCCTCGTGGTGGAGCTGTCGTTCCAGGGTCAGCTCTACCGGATGCTCCGCATGTTCGTCGACGTGCCGTCGGGCGTGACCTCGTTCTGCCGCAGCGGCGCCAACCCCATTCAACCGCGCGAGATCGTCGCGCAGCTCCACGCCGCGGCCGTCGCGCTGCAGCACCCCGCCACGCAGGTTTCCGCGGAGGACTGACACGTGAAGACCACGTCACTGCCCACCTATCAAGCCAAAGACTTCAAGAGCGACCTCAAGCCCATCTGGTGCCCCGGCTGCGGCGACTTCGGCGTCGTGCAGGCGATCTACCGGGCCCTCGCGGCCATCGGTCGCCCGCCCCACGAGATCGCCTTCGTCTCGGGCATCGGGTGCTCGAGCCGCATCCCGGGCTACACCACCGCGTACGGGTTCAACTCCGTGCACGGCCGCGCGCTCCCCATCGCGCAGGGCATCAAGCTCGCGAACCCCGACCTGCTCGTCCTCGTGGCGGGCGGCGACGGCGACGGCTTCTCGATCGGCGGCGGACACGTCCCCCACACGATCCGCCGCAACGTCGACATCACGTACATCGTGATGGACAACCAGATCTACGGGCTCACCAAGGGCCAGCTCTCGCCCACGTCGCCCAAGGGTCTCAAGACCGTCACCTCGGAGTACGGCAGCATCGAGGAGCCCGTGAACCCGCTCCTCTACGTGCTCGCCTACGGCGCCAACTTCGTCGCGCAGGGGACGCCCGCGGACATGGCGGGCCTCGCCGACGTGATCGAGCAGGCGATCCGCTTCCCGGGCTTCTCGTTCGTGAACGTGCAGTCGCCGTGCGTGACCTTCGGCGAAGACGACTGGCAGGTGAAGGCCCACCGCGCGCAGATGAAGTCGCTCGCGAGCCTCGGCCACGACCCGACCAACCGCCTCGCCGCGATGGACATCGCGCAGCACTACGGCCGCGAGCTCCACACGGGGATCTTCTACGCGAACCCCAATCCCCCGCCCACGATGGACGGGCAGATCCGGGAGCGCCAGAAGGAGCTCGCGGGACAGGCCGTTCCGCGCGAGCACATCCTCGACCGTTTCATCCAGAAGTAGCGCGCGGAGACACACGCCGTGGACAAGACCCGCTTGATCGATTTCGCGACCCTCACGCTCCGTGACGCGCTCGACCTCGCCACCCTCGTCGAGGAGGAGGCCAAGGAGCGCTACGGCGAGTTCGCCGACCAGATGGACGCGCACCACAACCCCGAGGCCGCGACCTTCTTTCGCTTCATGCTCAAGGTCGAGACCATCCACGAGGGCAAGCTCGCCACGCGGCGCATGAGCCTCTTCGGCGACGCGCCTCGCAACGTGCGCCGCGAGATGATCTTCGACATCGAGGCGCCCGAGTACGACGAGGTCAACGCGTCGATGACCGTGCGCCACGCGCTTCAGGCGTCGCTGCGCGCGGAGCAGAAGGCCCACGCGTTCTTCGAAGCCGCCCTGGCGCGGGTGACGGACCCCGAGGCGCGCGTGCTCTTCGTCGAGCTGCGCGACGAGGAGTTCGAGCACCAGCGACTCGTCGAGAAGGAGCTCGCGAAGCTCCCGCCCGACGCACCCATCTCGGGCGACGCGTTCGCCGACGACCCCGTCGCGCTCTGACCGCAGAAGGAAGAGGAGGCCCTCCTATGACCCCCGGCGAGATCCGCACCGAGATGCTCGGGCAGCACGGCGAGATGCGCGCGATGATCGAGCGCGCCACGGCGCTCATCGCGAAGGTGCGCGCGGGTGAGCCCGTGCGCGTCGAGCTCCAGGCGACGCTCGGCAGGCTCGCCGTCGCGGCGCACACCCACAACGACCGCGAGGAGGAGCTGCTCCGCGAGATCATCCCCACCGTCGACGCGTGGGGACCCGCGCGCGCCTCCGTGATGGACGAGCAGCACAAGCTCGAACATCAGGCCCTCCACGCCGCGCTCCAGTCGAGCGTGAACGACGACGACGACGCGGCCTGCGCGGCCACCGAGACGCTCCTCGCCCGCATGCTCCGCCACATGGACCGCGAGGAGGAGGCCTTCCTCTCCGAGGAGGTCCTGCGCGACGACTCGGTGATCACGAACTACTTCGGCGGCTGACCGCGCCGGAGCGACCCGCGCTCCCTCCGCTGTGACCGCGGTTCACGCCGCGTCGGGTACGCGCGCTGCAGACGCGTCACCCATGAGACCTTCAGCCCTGCTCCTTTTCGCCGCCCTCTGCGGCTCGCTCTCGTCGTGCATCGTGGGCGGCGCCTGCACCACCATCGGCTGCGTCAACGGCGTGCGCATCGACTGGAGCGGCCGCGCGACCGGCGATCGGCTCGCGGTCGTCGCCGACGGCGTCCGCTACGAAATCACCTGTCCTGCAAGCTCTTCGGGGCCCCTGTGGTGCGACCCCGACGGCGTGCGCTTCGAAGGCCGCCCGACCTCGCTCCGCGTCGAGGTGACGACCTCCAACGGCGTGCGCAGCGGGACCTTCACGCCGACGTACCGGACGTCGACGCCCAACGGCCCCGACTGCGGTCCGGTGTGCTACCAGGCCACGGTCACCGTGATGTAGCGGCACGACGCGAGGGCGCCGCGGCGCCGCGCGAACTTCGCAGCGGCGCCGCCGTCAGGCGCGGTGATCGAGGGGAGCGTTCAGCTCAGCGGAAGGTCGCGGAGCCGCCGGGGACCCAGTCCCACGAGGCGCCGCCGACGCACACGCGCGTCGTCGATTCGAAGCGGACGGTGACGGTCCCCGCGGCGATGGGCGCGAAGGTGTACGTCTGCGTGATGGTGCGGGGGTTGACGCCCGAGCCACCCGTGAAGCCGTAGGTGCCCACGACGGTGCCGTTCACGAGCACGTTCCACGAGAGGGCCTGGCCGACGGCGCAGCCCGAGGTCCGGTCGACCATCTGGAAGTTCACGTCGAGCCGCGAGGTCGTCGTGGTCCGCGTGAAGGCCTGCTGCACGAAGTCGCCCACCTGGTAGCGGTACGACGACCCGATGGTGCCCGTGCCCGAGGGGCCGCCGACCGTCGAGGTGGTCGACGGGAACGACACGATGGTCACGCCGGGCGTGTCCGTCGTCCATGCGGCGTTGCAGTAGCCCGCGGCCTCGTTGGTCGTGGTGCTGAACTGCGACGTGTACTCGTGGTGGAAGTACCAGCGGTTGTTCGCCGTCGACACGGTGAACGAGCACATGTCCGACAGGTTGGTGAACGTGTTGATCACCGTCGTCGCGCCGTCGGGGATGCGCGTGCGCGCGATCGCCGTCGAGCTCTGCACGTAGTCGACGTAGAGGTTGCCGCCGTAGAACTCGGCCACGCCCCAGAACGCCCAGTTCTCGCAGTAGTTGCGCGTCGGGAACGTGAAGGGACCGAGGTCCGCCACGGCCGCGGTGCCCGACGACACGGTGCGCAGGTCGATGTGATAGATGCGCGAGCCCGAGTACAGGATGATCCGGTCGTAGCCCGAGAAGACGCCGGAGCCGTAGGCGAGCGTGATCGGCGTCGAGAACGCGACGCGCGTCGCGGTCACGGCGCCAGAGCTCGCGTCGAGGAGGAGCATCCCGTTGACCACGCCCGCCGCCGAGGTGATCGGCGTGGTGTTGTTCGCGAGGGTGTAGACCGTGCCGTCGCGGAGGTTCGAGACGAGCCCGTCTTCGACGCGGCCGATGGAGGTGATGCTGCCGAGCGTCGCGAGGTCGAAGCGCGCCGTCGCCGTGTCACCCGAGTAGAAGAGGCGCGTGGGCGACACGGCGATGCCGCCGCGGTCGTCGCCGGTGATCGCGTTGTGGTCGACCACCGAGCACGACGTCGTCGTGAGGTTGTTGACCTGGAACGACGCCCCCGAGATGGTCACGCACGCGCCCGCGGCGCAGACCTGACCCGTGGCGCACGCGCGCCCGCAGGCGCCGCAGTTCGAGCGGTCGATCTGCATGTTCACGCACGCGTTCGAGCAGGGCGTCTGCCCCGACGGACACGCCTGCACGCAGGCGCTCGCCGTACACGACACCGAGCCGCCCGTGGGGACGACGCAGGCGTTGCCGCAGCGTCCGCAGTTGCCGACGTTGTTCGTGACGTTGGTCTCGCAGCCGTCGGCCGCGCTGCCGTTGCAGTCGCCGAAGCCCGTGTTGCACATGGTGCCGCAGGAGCCCGTCGTGCAGGTGGCCGTCGCGTTGGCGCCGGCCGCGCACGCGCGCCCGCAG
This sequence comes from Polyangiales bacterium, assembly GCA_046351535.1. Taxonomy (GTDB): domain Bacteria; phylum Myxococcota_A; class Polyangia; order Polyangiales; genus CAISKJ01. The sequence goes on along the minus strand of JAXLYG010000024.1, from coordinate 132,054 downwards.
GCGCCGCAGTTGGCGACGGTGACGCGCAGGTCGACCTCGCAGCCGTTGGTGGCCACGCCGTCGCAGTTGCCGAAGCCCGTGGTGCAGGTGAGGCCGCAGGTGCCCGCGGAGCAGAGCGCCGTGGAGTTCGAGCCCGAGGGGCAGGCGTTGCCGCAGCGGCCGCAGTTCGCGACGGTGCTCTGAACGTCGACCTCGCAGCCGTTGGTGGCCACGCCGTCGCAGTTGCCGAAGCCCGGCGTGCAGGTGATCCCGCAGGTGCCGGTGGTGCAGGCGGGCGCCGAGTTCGAGCCCGACGCGCAGACCGTCCCGCAGCGGCCGCAGTTGCGGGGATCGCTCGCGAGGGTGACGCAGGTGCCGCTGCAGAGGGTCGTGCCCGTCATGCACGCGAGCATGCAGGCGCCGGCCGAGCAGAGCTGTCCGCTACCACACGCGGTGCCGCAGCGGCCGCAGTTGGTGGCGCTCGTCTGGAGGTTGACCTCGCAGCCGTCGGCCGCGCTGCCGTTGCAGTCCGCGAAGCCCGTGAGGCACGTGAATCCGCAGGTGCCCGAGGCGCAGGTCGCCGACGCGTTCGCGGGCGGACGGCACACGTTGCCGCAGGCGCCGCAGTTGAGCGCGTTGTTGGTGGTGTTGACCTCGCAGCCGTTGGAGGCCACGCGGTCGCAGTCGCCGAAGCCGGTGTTGCACGCGAAGCCGCAGCCGCCGGTGACGCAGGTCGCGCGCGCGTTCGTGGGCGCCGCGCACGCGTTCGAGCAGCGGCCGCAGTTGGTGAGGCTGGTGTTGGTGTCGACGCAGGCGCCGCCGCAGGAGGTGCCTCCGCCGGGGCACGCGCAGACGCCGCCGGTGCAGCTCTGGCCGCCGGTGCAGGCCGTCCCGCAGCGACCGCAGTTGGCGTTGTCGGTGAGCGGATCGATGCAACGACCGCCGCAGAAGACCTGTCCCGAGGGGCACGCGCAGGAGCCCGCGACGCAGCTCTGTCCGCCCGCACACACGGTGCCGCAGGCGCCGCAGTTGTCGTTGTCGGCGCGGGTGTCGACGCAGCGTCCGCTGCACACCGACTGCGAGCCGGGGCACGCGCAGCGGCCCATTTCACAGGTCTGGCCCGTGGCGCAGGCGGTCCCGCAGGCGCCGCAGTTGGTGGTGTCGGTCTGGACGTTGACGCAGACCATGCGACCGCCGGTCATGCAGATGCGGCTCGGGGCGTCGCACGAGACCGCGCAGGTGCCGCCCGAGCAGAGCTGGCCGGAGGGGCACGCGTTGCCGCAGAGGCCGCAGTTCGCGACGTCGCTGCTCACGTCGACGCAGCGTCCGCCGCAGAGGGTCTGGCCCGAGGGGCACGCGCAGCGACCCATGTCGCAGCGCTGTCCGGTGCCGCAGGCGGTGCCGCAGGCGCCGCAGTTCATGAGGTCGGTCTGCGTGTTCACGCAGGTGCCGCCGCAGGCGTTCTCGCCCATGGGGCACGAGCACATGCCCGCGACGCAGGTCTGACCGGTGCCGCAGACGGTGCCGCAGGAGCCGCAGTTCATCGAGTCGGACTGCGTGTCGACGCAGGCCATCGAGGCGCCAGCGCCGCACACCGCGCGAGGCGCGGCGCAGGGCAGCGCGCATCGACCCGCGGTGCAGGTCTGACCGGTGGGGCACACGGTGCCGCAAGCGCCGCAGTTCATGGCGCTGGTCTGCGTGTCGACGCAGGCGTCACCGCACATCATCTGGCCCGAGGGACAGCCCACGTCCGCGGGAGGAACGTCCGCCGGGGGAACGTCCGCCGGGGGAACGTCCGCCGGGGGAACGTCCGCCGGGGGAACGTCCGCCGGGGGAACGTCCGCGGGAGGAACGTCCGCGGGGGGAACGTCGGTCTGGGGGTTGTCGTCGGGAGGGTTCGTGTCCGTGGGGGTGACGTCCGCGGGCGGCGTATCCGTCGGCGGCGTATCCGTCGGCTTCACGTCGCTACCGACGTCCGTCGGCGGGGGGTTGGTACCCGGGCTCGAATCGCCACAGGCGACGAGCGAGAACGCCGTGCAGGCCACGGCGAGCCATCGAAGCGTCGGAGTCATCAAGGAGCCTCCCAGAAGCGGTCTCGGCGTCACGCACCCGCCGGGATCGACGCAACCACTGCATCGATCACGGGCGAGCGGCGTCGCGAAACCATTTGACGGCGCGGTCAGACCCGCGCCTGTGGACGAAACTACACGCCAGACCGCGGCGCGTACACCTCATTTGCCGCTCGAAGCGGCTCGAATCGAGGGCTCCCGGATTCGCCAGGATGCGCTTGCTCCTCCGTGTTTTCGTGCTCCGAGGCGCGCCGCGCGCGGCCTCGTCGGGGTGGGTGACGCGCCGTCTCCCGGCGTGTGGCGAGGACCCGCGCATCGTGCGAGGCTCCCGCTTCCCATGACGATCTTCGAACGCTGGAGCGCGACGGGGGTGCCCAACTGGCTCCGGGCGTGGCTCCCCTCTCCGTACGCGGTGAGTCAGGCCTCGCTGGCGCCCGCCGATGGCCCCGCGATGTCCGCCACCCGCGCCCTCGTCGGCGCCGTGCTCGCGGCCCTCAGCGGAGGCGCGCTCACCGTGATGTCGTCCGCGAGCGTGGGCCTCGCGCTCCACGCCAACACGCAGACGCACCACGCGCTGCCGAGGCACCCCGGGCCCGGCGCGATGCTCTGCAGCGTGATGACCACCACGCCCGCGGGCGTGGGCCTGCTCATCGTCGCGTCGTTGGTCATCGGCGCGAAGCGGCCGCAGATCGCGAGGCTCGCGCTGCTCGCGGTGGGACTCCACGCGGCGCTCCTCCCGCTCGCCGTGGCGGCGCCGTGGGTGTCGACGCTCTCAGCCTCGCTCGGCCTGGCGCTCTTCGCGCTCTCGCTCGTGTCGCCCCGTTGGACGCCGCAGCTCGCGCGCGTCGCCGGGTGGCTCGCGCCCCGCGCGCTTGCGCTCGTCGCGTTCATCGCGGCCCTCGGCGCGGTCTCGATCGCCGTCGCCGCCACGCGGTGGAACGGCCTCTCGTCGCTGCCCGCGGTGGCGCTCACGGCGCGGCTCTCCGACGCGCTGGTGTCGTGGGGCTTCGGCGCGGGGCTCCTCGCGCTCTCGGCGCTCATGCTCGCGGTGACGCGCGCGGCCGGACAGCCCTGGCGCGACGCCGACGCGTGGCTCGACGGGTCCATCGGCGAAGGCCGCGTGCTGCGCTTCGCGAGCGGCGTCGCCCCCCGTCAGGCCTCGGAGGTCTTCGGCGAGTACCGCGGCCCCGTCGTGGTCATCCCCCTCGGCGAGACGCGCAAGGGCGTGTTCCGCGGTGACGGCGCGCCCGACGACGGGTGGACCGTGCCGGGCACCATCGAGACCCTGCGCGACGCAGTCGCGACCTCGACGCTCTCGGCGCACGCGACCTCGCTCGCGGTGATGTGCCTCGCGACCGCGTCGCTCCTCGCGGCGGCGCTCTCGACGCTTCGAACGTGGTGACCGCGTAGTCGCCGCTGGCCTCGGCCCCCGCGGCCTCGATACGATCGACGGCCCACCGATGCTCAAGCCGCCGCTCCGCCTCCTCCTCGCGCTCTCGCTGCTCGTCGGGTGCGCCGCGACCTCACCGCGCGTCGTCTCACAGGTCGCCCAGGTCGACTCTCCGCGCATCCCGGTGCGCGGCGCTCCGTCGCTCGGACGCCCCGACGCCCTCGTCACGGTCGTGGTCTTCAGCGACCTGAAGGCGCCCGCGAGCGCGCACGCCGACGCGACGCTCTCGCGCCTCCGCCTCGCGTACGGCGATGACCTCCGCGTCGTGTGGCGCAACGACCCCGGCGACGACGACGTCGCGTTCACGCTCGCGGAGGCCGCCGTCGAGGCCCACGCGCAGGGCGGTGACAACGCGTTCTGGACGTTCCACGACATGCTCATCGAGCGCGCGTGGGACGGCGGCGCCGAGCGCGAGGAGCTCGATCAGATCGCCGCGGAGGCCGGCCTCGACGCGCGACGGATGCGGGCCGCGCTCGACGAGCACGTCCACGAGGCCGCGGTGCGGGCCGACATGGAGCTCGCGCGTCGCATCGGCGTGCGGAGCGGTCCCGCGCTCGTCATCAACGGCTCGGAGATCGACGGCGAGGCGTCGACCCGCGAGGTGCGCGCGCTCGTCGATCGGGTGCGCGCCCACGCGCAAGCGCTCGCGCCGCGAGAGCGGGTGTACGCGCTGATGGTCGACGCCCCGGTGCGTCCCCAGGTCGAGGCGCAGCAGGTCGCGCGAGGGCCCGCGGGCTGCGCGCGCGGCGACAACGCTGCGGCCGCGGACGGAGACGCCGCGGAGGGCAGCGACGCGGAGCGCATCCCCGTGGGCCGATCGCCGAGCCTGGGCTGCCCCGACGCGCTCGTCACGATGGTGGTCTTCTCGGACTTTCAGTGCCCGTTCTGCTCGCGCGTGACCGACACGCTGCGCGCGCTGCGGTCGCGCTACGGCGCCGACCTCCGCATCGTGTGGAAGAACAACCCCCTGCCCTTTCACAACAACGCCCCGCTCGCCGCCGAGGCCGCGATGGAGGTCTACGCGCAGCGCGGCGCCGCGGGCTTCTGGCGCTTTCACGACGTGCTCTTCGCGAACCAGCAGCACCTCGAGCGCGCGGACCTCGAGCGCTACGCGCGGCGCGCGGGCGTCGACATGCGGCGCTTCAGCGACGCCCTCGACGAGCACACGCACGCCGCGGAGATCGAGGCCGACAAGTCGCTCGCGATGGAGATCGGCGCGGCGGGGACGCCCAATTTCTTCATCAACGGCACGCAGCTCGTCGGCGCGCAGCCCGTCGAGCGCTTCACCACCCTCATCGACGCCGTGCTCACGCGCGCCCGCGCCATCACGCCGCGCAGCGGCGTCTACGCGCAGATGGTCGCCGACCCGGTGCCCGGCGACGAGCCCACGCCGTCGCGCGCGCAGCCCGACGACGAGAACCGCGTCTACACCGTTCGCGCGAACCCCCGGGCGCCGACCTTCGGCCCCGCCAACGCGCGCGTCGTGATCGAGCACTTCTCGGACTTTCAGTGCCCCTTCTGCGCGCGCGTCGGGCCCACGATCGACCAGATCCGCACGCGCTACCGCGACCGCGTGCGGCTCGTGTGGCGCGACTACCCGCTGCCCTTTCACAACAACGCGATGCTCGCCGCGGAGGCCGCGCGCGAGGTCTTCGCGCAGCGGGGCAACGCCGCGTTCTGGCGCTTCAACGACGCGCTCTTCGCGAACCAGCAGCACCTCGAGCGCGCGGACCTCGAGCGCTACGCGCGAACCGTGGGGGTCGACCTCGCGCGCTTTCGCCGGGCCCTCGACGCGCACACGCACCAGCCCGGCATCCGCGACGACATGGCCGCCGCCGACGCCACGGGCGCGCAGATCGGGACGCCCGCGTTCTTCATCAACGGTCGCTTCGTGGCGGGCGCGCTCCCCTTCGAAGAGTTTCAGCGACGCATCGACGCGGCCCTCGCAGCGCCCGCCGCGCCCTGATCCGCTCGCGCGAAGCGTTCGCCCGCCCCCACGCACGAAGCGCCGCAATGCGCGTCGCCCCCTCGAAGAGTTGCGAATCATCGCGGGAACGCGACGTGCGTTCGCGCCGCGTCGCCGGCGTTCACCGGCGTGACGGAGGCGAACAAGACGATGGATTCTCCGAAGGGGCGACACTCGTGGGCTGAGCCCTTCAAGATCAAGATGGTCGAGCCGCTGACCATGACCACGCGCGAGCAGCGGGAGCGGGCCCTCGACGAGGCCGGGTGGAACACCTTTCTCCTCCGCTCGCGCGACGTGTACATCGACCTGCTGACCGACTCGGGCACCAACGCCATGAGCGACCGGCAGTGGTCGGCCATGATGATCGGCGACGAGGCCTACGCGGGGAGCGAGAGCTTCTACCGCCTGGAGGCCGCGGTGCACCGGCGCTACGGCTACCGCTACGTCGTGCCCACGCACCAGGGACGCGGCGCGGAGCACATCCTCTCTCGGATGCTCGTGCGACCGGGCCACACGGTGCCGGGCAACATGTACTTCACCACCACGCGCGCCCACCAGGAGCTCGCCGGCGGGACCTTCGTCGACATCATCATCGACGAGGCGCACGACTCCGACTCGCGTCACCCGTTCAAGGGCAACGTCGACCTCGCGAAGCTCGAGCGGGTGTTCAATGAAGTGGGCGCCGACAAGGTCCCCTACGTGTGCGTCGCGGCCACGGTGAACATGGCGGGCGGACAGCCCATCGCGCTCGAGAACCTCCGCGCCGTGCGGGCGCTCTGCCAGAAGCGCGGCGTGCGGATCTTCCTCGACGCGACGCGCGCCGTCGAGAACGCGTGGTTCATCCGAGAGCGCGAGCCGGGACACGTCGGGCGCCCCGTGGCGGACATCCTCCGCGACCTCTGCGACTGCTCCGACGGCTGCACGATGAGCGGCAAGAAGGACCTGCTGGTGAACATCGGCGGCTTCCTCGCGCTCAACGACCCGAGCCTCTACGACGAGGCCTGCAACCTCCTGGTGCTCTTCGAAGGGCTGCACACCTACGGCGGCCTCGCGGGTCGCGACATGGAGGCCATGGCCGTCGGCATCGAGGAGGCCATCGTCGAAGACCACATCCGCGCGCGCATCGGTCAGGTGGCCTACGTCGCCGATCAGCTCCTCGCCGCGGGCGTTCCGATCGTGCAGCCGACGGGCGGACACGCGGTGTTCCTCGACGCGAAGCGCTTCCTGCCGCACCTGCCGCAGGAGACCTTCCCCGCGCAGGCGCTCGCGGGCGAGCTCTACCTCGAAGCGGGCGTGCGCGCGATGGAGCGCGGCATCGTCTCGGCCGGCCGCGACGCCTCGGGCGCCAACCGTCACCCGAAGCTCGAGCTCGTGCGCCTCACCTTTCCGCGCAGGGTCTACACGCAGGCCCACTGCGACGTGACCGTCGAGGCCGTGACCTCGCTCTTCGCCCGAAGGAACGAGATCCGCGGGCTCCGCATGGTCTACGAGCCCAAGCACCTGCGCTTCTTCCAGGCGCGCTTCGCGCAGCTCTGAGCCGCGCTACCGGAGCCCTCGGATCGACGCGAGCGCCTCGATGGGGACGCTCGCGTCGGGGTCGCTCCGCAGCGCGTCGCCGTCGCGCACCACGTCGGCGAAGCGCACCTCGGTGATGCCCTCGATCGCCGCCACGCTCACCTGCCGCCGCACCACGTCGCCCGCATCGAGCACGAAGCCCCAGGCGCCGATCCGCGTCCGCCCGCGGACCACGACGATCTCCCACGCGCGCTGCGGCACCGCGACGCCCTCGACGGCGGGATCGTCGGGCGCGAACACGGGGCCCGCGAAGACCGAGCTCCGCACGCTCCCCACCTGCTCGGAGATGTACCGCTCGACGCGGGCCCGCGCGAGGTCGCCCGACGACCCGTCGAGCCGTACGCGCGGCGTCGCGTTCGTGAAGTGAAACGCGTCGCCGTACGCGAGGTGCCGCGCCTCGTCGGTCGCCCCCCATCGCCCGTCATCGGGCAGGTGGACGTGCCGCTCATCGAGGCCCGCGGGGCCGTAGAGCTCGTCGCGCCCGACCTGGTGCGACCGCGCGATGCGGGGGTCGAAGCCCCACGGCGCGTCGATCGGCGCAGGAGGCCGCGTGCCCGTCAGCCGCGGCTCGCGCGCCGTGTTCGACGCGGCGAAGAAGCAGAAGCGCCTCACGCGGTTCATCACCACCGAGTAGTGGTGATAGTGCAGCACGTGGTCGCCCTCCGAGGCGTCCACGTCGATGCGCCGCGCCACGCGCTGCATCGCTTCGTCGGTGAGCCTCGGGAGCGGCACGCGCACGCCCGTGAACTCCTCGTCGTAGCCGTCGCGGTCGGCGTACGGGCGCTCGTGCTCGTGACAATCGAGGCGCATGGCGCTGCGGGCGCTCAACATCCCCGCGCCTCTCGACACAGCGCGGGTGGTGACAAGAGAGCAGCCGACAGACCCGCGTTCAACCGCGACACTGATTGAGATGGCGACACCGGTTTCTCCCTCTGGTGAGCGGCGCGCGCGACGGGGCGAACGTCACGCGTGGATCACCATAAGGTAGATGTCTCCAGAACGAGACTTTTCAGATCGACCCCCAGAAAAATCGACGCGACCCGCCTGAGAGCGCGTGCTCCTTCGAATTCTCCGCGTTCTGTCTCCAATGAACGCGGAATGTCTCTATGCGCTCAGCGCTTCGCTTCGAGATATCGCCGCACGCCGTCGCTCACCTGAACCAGGTTTGGCGCGACCTTCTTCATCAGGATCTCTTCGACGGTGCGGCTCACGGAGCCCGCGACGAGCCGGGGCACGCCCGCGAGCTTCGAAGAGTCGATGGTGAGCGAGCCCCGGATCTGGAGGATCGTCGCGTCGCCGTCGGCGACGAAGGTGTTTCTCCCCTCGCAGCGGACCGCCTCGGTGAAGGCGTGCGTGCGGACGCGCCACGCGCAGGTCCACGCCGACGCGTCCCAGGTCGCGAGGTCGTCCCACGTGAGCATCGACTCGGAGATGAAGGCCCGCGCCGCGGCGGGGATCTCTCCGCCGCCTCGCCACACGTTCACCATCTCGACGATGTCGCCTCGCTCGTGGCGCGCGCTCACCGTGATGCCGCGAACGTCGGGCAGGTACGGCACCAGCTCGGGCAGGCGGTCGCGATACGTCTCGAAGACCACCGCGCGAGAGAAGGGGATGCGAGCGTCCTCCGTGATCTGCATGGTGGCGCGAGTCTAAACCTCGCCGCCCCGCGGCCGCATCGCGGATCTCGCGCCACGCTCGCGTGTTCCGCCGCCCACGGCGCGGCGCGCGGGGGACGCTGCGTCGAGGGCCCTTCCGCGCGGCACGCAGGCTGCGTAGAGAGAGCCCCGCCGTGAAGACCGCACTCCGCGCCTCGCTCTGCGCCCTCGCCCTGATCGTGACCTCGCCCCCTCGCCCCGCGCGCGCCTGCGGCGGGAGCTACTCGGGCCCCACGTACATCAACCGTCACAACCCCGACCTCCCGCTCTCGCGCCTGCGCGAAGGGCACGTCGGCGTGATCCCGGCCGATCGGGGGTGGCACCGCGCCGACCTCGTGGTCGCGTGGCGCGCGCTCACCAACGCGCCGCTCACCGAGGGCGAATACGCGGGCTGGGTCGCGCGCGTCCGGGCGACGCACCCCGGCGCGCTGCCATTGGAGATCGATCCGAACGTGCCCGTCGAGGCTTCAACGGATGACGAGGGCGGCTACCAGCCCGACGTGAGCGACTGGTATCGCGCGCGCGCCGAGGTGGTCGGCGATCGCGGCCCGCAGATCGTCAACGAGTGGCTCTCGCGAGGCGCCTGGACGCCCAACTGCCTGCGCGACGCCTTCGTCTCCGCGAGCGCGGTGCTCCTCGCGCGGCAGCGGGAGTACGGCGCGCGCAGCGACGTGGTCCGCGGGTGGGTCGAGGCGCAGGACGCCGTGTTCTCGAACTGCGGCGGCGACACCCATCGCACGCCCCTCCCCCTCGGCCCGAACGCCCCCGAGGCCGCGCGGCGCGACCGCGCGTGGCAGATCGCGGCGGCGCACTTCTACGCGGCGCGCTTCGAAGACGCCGAGCGGGCCTTTCGCGCCATCGCTGCGGACACCGGGTCGCCCTGGTCGCAGCTCGCGCGCTACCTCGTCGTTCGCACGATCACCCGCGCCGCGCAGCGCGGCCGCGAGACGCCCGACGTCGCGGAGCTCGGACGCGCGCTGCGAGAGGCCGAGGCGCTCCTCGCGGACCCGCGCGCGACGGGGGTGCGAGAGATGACCGCGCGGTACCGGGGCTGGCTCCGCGCGCAGCACGACCCCGCGGGTCGCGCGCACGAGCTCGGCGTGGCGCTCGCCTCGGCCGACGATCACTTCGCGGAGGACGTTCGAGACTACGACCGCGTGCTCGAGGCCACCTCGCCCGATCCCTTCGCGCGGCAGCCCAACGACGCAGACCGCCTCACCGCGTGGATCGGCGCGCTCGAAGGGCGACGCGCGTCCGCCGACTCGACGCCGCGCTCCGTCGCCATCGAGAACTACCGTCGCAGCCGGGCCAACGTGTGGCTCGTCGCGGCCCTCATCGCGCCCGGTGACGCGAGGGACGAGTCGCTCACGCCGATCCTCGAGGCCGCGCGAGCGGTTCCGCGTGAAGACCCCGCCTACGCGAGCGCCCGCTATCACCGCTTGAGGCTGCTCTCGGCGCGCGGAACCCCGGTCTACGACGAGGCCATCGCGCTCGCGGCGACGCTCACCGACGGAGACGGCGCGACGGCGCGCAACCTCGTCCGCGAGCTCGCCGCGGGGAGTGCGCCCGACATCGAGCGCTTCGTCTCCGCCGCCCACGGCGCGCCCGCGGGCTGGGACGGCTCCGAAGGCTTCATCACGGCGCCCGATGCGCACGAGGCGACGAGCACGGCCGACGACCTCTCGCCCCTCGGCGCCGTCGTGATCACGTCACAGATCCCGCTCGCGTTGCTCTTTCGCGCGGCGAGGGTGACGGGGCTGCCCGCGTCGATCCACGACCGCCTCGTGGCGGCCGCGATGCTCCGCGCGACGCTCCTCGACGACGACCTCACGCGGATGGCCGTGAAGGCGCTCCTCCCGTCGGTCTCCGAGGTCACGCGGCGCGCGCTGCGCCCGCTCGCCGAGGCCGAGACCCGCGACGCGCGACGCCTCGAGCTCGCGCGGATCCTCGTGCACGGCAGCGCCGACGTCGACCCGGGCACCGCGATGGGAGACGCCGCGCTCGACGCGAACGTCCGCTGGGTGCCGCGCTGCGAGACCACCGCGCCGACGACGTCGTTCGCGCGCTTCCTCACGCCCCCGGAGCGCGCCGCGCACACGCGGGAGAGACAGAGAATGTCCGCGCTCGGCGGAGGCGCCGCGTGGCTCGCCAACGAGCTGTCGCGCCTCGCGCCGCTGTCGCTCCGCGACCCCGAGATGCCCGCGCTCCTCGCGTCTGCCGTGCGAGGGACGCGCAACAACGGGTGCCCGCCGGGCGCTGCGATCCACGCGGCGTCGAGGGCCGCGTTCACCGCGCTCCACCGGTACTTTCCGCGGAGCGCCGAGGCGCGCGACACGCGCTACTGGTACTGACCCGTGCGGCTCACGATCGCCGCGATGGCCCTCTGGCTCGCGCCTCGCGCGGCCCTCGCAGACCCGCCGCCGTCGGTGGTCCTCTGGGCGTGGGAGCGCCCCGAAGACCTGCGCTTTCTCCCGGGCGCGGTGGGCGTCGCCTCGCTCGAAGCCACCGTCGACCTGACGCCCGCCGGCGCCCGCGTCGCACCTCGACGACAGTCACTGCTGCTCCGCCCCGCGCAGTGGCGCATCGCCGTCGTGAGGGTCCAGTCGCGTCCTCGCGGGCAGGCGCTCACGGCCGAAGCGCGCGCGACGGTGCTCGACGTCGTGCTCCGCGCCGCGCGGCGTGAGGGCGTGCGCGGCGTTCAGATCGACTACGACGCGCCCCGCTCGCAGCGCGACGCGTATCGCGCGCTGTGGACCTCGGTGCGCGCGGTGCTCGGCGCGTCGCGGTGGCTCTCGATGACGGCCCTCGCGTCGTGGTGCGTGGGCGACGCGTGGCTCGACGACGCCGCGATGCCCGTCGACGAGGTCGTGCCGATGGTGTTCACGATGGGGCGAGGCGGCGCGCCCGTGCTCGACGCGCTCCGCGCGCGGCGAGAGATGCCGTCGCGCGCGTGTCGCGGGAGCGTCGGGTGGGCCGTGGGGGAGCCCGTGGTCTCGCTTCGAAACGTGACCCGCACGTACGTGTTCAACCCGTCGCCGTGGCGCGAGCCCGACGCGCGTCGCTGGTACGACGCTCACTGATCCCGTCGGGGCGCGCCGAGCCTGAGTTCGAGCGTGCCGCCAGGCCCCGTGAGGTCCGCGGTGATCGCGCGGAGACAGAGCAGCGCGCCGAGCATTTCGAGCAGCTCTTCGAGGGCCGAGAGCGCCGCGTAGGTGGCGTCGCGCCAGCCGTGCGACGCGGCGTACCGCTGGCCGAGCGCTTCGAAGCCGAGTCCGCCTGTCACGAAGACCGCGCCGGCGATCACGAGGTCGCGACGGAGCCGCGCGGGGAGCGCCCGGAGGAACGGCACGAGCGACGCCGCGAAGGCCGCGACGACGGCGCCCCCGAGCGCCCAGAGCCACGCGGGCTCGACGCGACGGACCGCGAGCCCCGCGAGCAGCCACGCGGCGACGCGCTCGTGGACGCACAGCACCTCATCGGCCGAGAGGAGCGCCAGCGCGAACGCGAGCGCGCGCCAGCCGCGGCGTGAACGCGCGCCGCGGTGCGAGGCCAGCCACGCGGACGCGGCGCAGGTGAGGAGCAGCACCGACGAGCACCACGTGGGGAGGTTGGCCTCGACGTCGACGTCGACGAAGCGGGTCCACGCGGTCGAGCGTCCGCTCCCGCGGAGCCGCTCGATCTGCGCCGCGAGGTTGAGCGCGTGGAGCGCCGCGATCAGGGCCGCGAAGGCGCGGACGAGGCGCGCGGGGCGCAGCGTGACGACCTCGGCGTCGTCGCGGATCACGCCGGACCGCGGCCGCTCGCGGCGTCGTCGTGGGCGGGCTCCGCGGGCGCCGCGGCGGAGGGGACCACGATCGCCACGGTCGTGCCTCGACCGGACTGAGAGAGCACGCGCGCGTCTCCGCCGACGCGTCGCGCGGCCTCGCGGAGCGCGCTCATCCCGACGCCGCGACCGCTGACCTCGGTGGCGCGCTCGGCGGTCGAGAGGCCGTCGACGAAGACCAGGTCCGAGACCTCCTCGGGGGTCATGGCGTCGGCCTCGACGGGCGTCACGAGCCCCCGGGCGACGGCCTTTCGCGCGAGCGCGGCGTAGTCGATGCCGCGGCCGTCGTCGGAGAGCGAGAGGCTGAGCGCGCCCTCGGGCGTGGCCTCGAAGCGGAGCTCGAGGCGCCCGGCGGGAGACTTGCGCAGCGAGACGCGCTCGTCGGGGGCCTCGATGCCGTGGTCGACGGCGTTTCGCACCGCGTTGGCGAGCGCCTGTAGGATCGGCGCCACATTGCGCTCGTGCACGAGCACGCCGTCGCCGATCACGGCGCAGTCGACGGACTTCTCGAGCCTCCCCGCGAGCAGCGCGACGCGGTCTTCGACGGGCCCCATGATCGCGCGGACCGTTCGCATCCGCAGCCGACGCAGGAGGCTGCCGAAGAGCTCGATGCGCTCGGCGTCGCTCGCGGCGCGCGCGAAGCACTGCTCATAGACGCCGAGCGTGGCCTGATCGACGGCGCTCACCGAGGCGTCCTCCTCGACGACGCTGAACCCGAGCGCCTCTTCGAAGCGCCGCACCGTCGCCCCGAGGAGCGTCGCGAGCCCTTCGAGGTCGTCGCGCGTGAGCGACGCGCGCTCCTCGACGGCGCTCGCGTGACGGGCGAGGTCGTGGAGTTCGAAGAGCCCCGCGTTGCCCTTGATCGTGTGCACCTCGCGCCGCGCCGCGACCTCGTCGAAGGGCCCATCGAGGAGCGACGCGAGGCGTAGCTCCGACTCGCGGGCGAACTGCGCGAAGGCGTGGCGGTTGCGCACCGCGCGGATCATCGCGAGGCCCTCGGCGCGCTCGGCCTCGAGCGACGCGAGGCGGGTCACGTCCTCCAGCGTGAAGAGCACGTAGTCGACCTCATCGCCCGTCGAGCGGATCGGCATGGCCGTCACGCCGATCGCCCGCGCGACGCGGACGCGCCGCGGGAAGCATTCCCAGCGAGACCTCGGGCGGCAGAACGTCTTCGAACGCTGCGCCATGCCACGTTCGAACTGTCGCCGACTCGCGCGGCGACAGGGCCAGGAGGTCACAGATGCGCCGCCCCGCGACGACGCTCGACGCGAGGAGCGCGTGGCAGTGCTGCGAGTAGCCCGACTGCACGATCAGCGTGGCGTCGACCACGAGGATCCCGACCATCACGTTGCCCATGATGAGCCCGGTCTTCTCCTCGACGCGCCGCTTCATCTCCGCAATGGATTCGAACACTCGCGACGAGACCTGATCGTAGTCGCTGCCGTGCTCGATCATCACGCGGGCGTCGGCCCTGCGGCCGTCGCAGATGGTGGCCACGACGTCGGCGGCGCAGCGGTGAAACTGCGCGTGCAGCGAGCGCAGCGCCGCGTACGCGGGCTCGTTCGAATAGCGGAGCCCCTCGGAGTAGAGCCACTTGCCGAGCTTGCACGCGTCGTCGCGGCACACCGTGGCCGCGTCGAGGGCGCCCTCTCCGTGGAGGAAGAGGTGCAGCTTCAGCTTCCACTCGGCGTGCGCAAGCATCGCCTCGTCGAAGTTCATGCGAACGAGCTCGCGTGAGTACGAGAGACGTTCCATCACCGTCGCCCTGGTGGAAGCATCGCCCACAGCCATCTTCGCCTGTTCTCCTCAAACGGAGAGTAGGCCATCGCCCCTGCCGAGCGCGTCAACCATCTCGACCAACCCTTCTGACACGTCGGCGCTCCCACGCGCGGCGTCAGAAATCCGACGCAGCCGCAGGCGCACGCCGCACGCCATTCGCGTCCGACGCGCGACGATCGCCGCCTCGCGGAATTCCTCGGACGGACCGTGGCGATACGCCACGACCGACGAAGCGTCAGCCGACGCGATCGGGCGCGCCGTCGAGCGAGCTCCACCCCGTTCGGGCCTTGAGCAGCAGCCTCCCGTCAGCGGGTCTGACCACCGCGTGGAGCCACGTCGCGCCGTCGCCCTCGGCCGCGCACGCAGAACGCACGGCCTCTCCCGGGAGCGCTTCGGCCACGAACTCCGCGTCGAGGCTCACGAGCCGCGCGCCCTCACATCGAACATCGGGCAGCGCATCGAGCACCCACCCGAGCATGTGGACGTGGTTCACGTGACCGTTGAGGTCGATGTCTCCGCGGCGCACCTCGAAGGTCTTCGCGTGCGTCTCCGCGGCGAGCGTCGGCAGCCTCCGCTGGAACGCGTCGGGGAGCGCGCGCGGTCGATCGGCGCTCCACCCGATGGGGGTGCGCGGTTCGCGCGACGGCCGACGGCTCTCGAGGTCGACCACGAGCCACGTCGTCGACGCCTCCGCGAGCACCGCGCCCTCGGGGGTCGAGAGGCGAAAGTCACGCACGGCGTAGATGCGCTCGACGCCGCAGGGCCACGTCTCGACGATGACCTCGTCGCGCCACCGCGGCGCGTCGTAGAGGCGCAGCGCGAGGCGGTAGAGCATCCACGTCTCGCGGTGGGTCTCCACGATCTGATCGAGGGCGACGCCGAGCGTCCAGGCGTGGTTGCCCGCGGCCTCCTGCATGATGTCGCAGAGCGCGAGGGGCGTCGCCCGCCGCGTGGGGTCGGTCTCGCTCGCGCGGATCCGGACCCGCTCGGTCCACACCGTCGCGACGCGGTCGTCGTCGTTTCGAGACATGGTACGCGACGCTACACGATCGCCGCGGTCTCCATCGAGCGCGACGCGTCAGCGCGCGGGTCGCGCGACGACCACGACGTTGCCTTCGGGGTCTTCGAAGTACGCGGCGACGTCGCCCCACGGGCGCTCTGCGAGGGGTGAGAGGCACCGCGCGTCCATGGCGGTGAGGCGCGCGACGGAGGCCTCGAGGTCGTCGACGTAGAGGTAGAGCTCCGTCGAGGTCGAGTGCCCGGCGACGCGAGGGCTCACGGGCAGCGCGGTGTTCTTCACGAAGGCCTCGCGGAGGTAGAGCCCGAGGCGCATCCCGTCGGGCAGCGCGAACTCGCGGTAGACCGGGACGTCGACCGCGACGGACCACCCGAAGGCCTCGTCGTAGAAGCGCGCTGCGCGGGTGACGTCGTAGACGGCCAGGATGACCAGCGAGAGGCGGGCGGGCGACGGCATCGGAGCGCGACGCTATCACGGGCGGGGCGCGCTCCTCGCGCGAGGTACGCATGATGCAGAGGCATCGACGGACACCCCGATGGGCCGACACGCCCCTCGCGACGGCGCCCGTTCGCCGCACGCGCTTCGAATGAAACACCCGACCGCGACACCCCAGGAACCGACGCGATGAACCCTCCGAACCGCGCAGTCTTCAACGCCCCGAACGAGCGCGACGGCGAGCTCCGCGGGTGGCGCCTCGGACGCGTGCGCGCAGCGATGACGGCGACCCTCCTCCGTCGCGCGCTCGACGCCTACGACGCCCCCGTGACGGCCCTCCGCGCCGCGAAGGACGTCACGGACCTCGCGCACCGCGTCGCCCCGTGGGGAGACCACATGGTGCTCCACCGCGGCCGCGTCTTCGGGCGTCAGGCGAGGCCGGGCTTCCCCTCGCACGCCTTCGATCGCTTCATCGGCGTGGAGCTCAACAAGCAGCGCCCCTATCGCGCGGGCTTCGACCTCCCGACGGCGCTCGTGGCCGTCACCCGCCGATGCGCGCTCCGATGTCAGCACTGCTCGGCGTGGGAGTCGCGCGGTCCGTCTGATCCCCTCTCGATCGAAGCGCTCCGCGCGGTGGTCGCGGCGCTCCTCGATCGCGGCGTCGCGCACCTCGAACTCACGGGCGGCGAGCCGCTCCTCAGGCTCGACGCGGTCGAGGCCATCGCGCGTGACGCCTCGACGCTGGCCGACGTGTGGGTGCTCACCTCGGGCGCCCCGATGACCGCCGAACACGCGCGACGCCTCGCCGACGCGGGCGTCACGGGCGTGATGGTCAGCCTCGACCACTGGGACGCGACGCGCCA
The DNA here is from genome assembly GCA_046351535.1 of Polyangiales bacterium. Classification (GTDB taxonomy): domain Bacteria; phylum Myxococcota_A; class Polyangia; order Polyangiales; genus CAISKJ01. The sequence goes on along the minus strand of JAXLYG010000024.1, from coordinate 115,442 downwards.
CGACGCCTTTCGCGGCGTCGAGGGGACCTTCGACCACGCCCTCGAAGCGATGACCCTCACGCGCGACGAGGGGCTGCTCGTGGGCGCGAGCTTCACGGCCACGCGCGCCACCGCGAACCCCACGGACCTGCTCCGCGTGGTGGGCGTGGCGCGCAAGCACGGCGCGAGCTTCGTGCGACTGCTCGACCCTCAGCCCGCGGACGGCGGGCGCACGAAGACGTCGCGCTCGGCCCAGCACAGCGCGCCGCGATGGCCTCGCTCGCAGAGGCCGCCCGCGCCGCGTGGCCCGACGGCGCGCCGATCATCGAGGAGTCCGACGCCGCCACGCGCGACGCGGACTGCCGAGCGGGCGGCGGCGTGTTCGTCGACGCGGCGGGAGACCTCCACGGATGCCCGTTCTGCCGCGACGCCGCGGGCAACGTGCTCCGCGACGGCCTCGACGCATCGCTCGCGAGGCTCCGCCGCGACGGGTGCCACCATGAGGCGCTCGTGAGCGTGAGCGCGCACGGACGCACCCGCGCAGCCTGATCGTCCCGCAGGGCGTCGTGGCGCCTGCCCGCGGGCCCTGACGCGTCGGTTGTTGTTGCGGCGCGCTCGGCTCTTGCCGGATCGTGTGCGCGCCCCGATCGTCCGCCGCCGAAGGAGACCGCATCCCATGTCCGACGCAGTGACCGTGCGCGCGCTCGCCCCCACCGACCTCGACGCCGTGGTCGCCATCGACGCTGCGATCGTCGGCCGATCGCGTCGCGACTACTTCGAACGTCGGCTCCGGGCTGCCATCGCCGACCCGAAGCTCCACGTGCAGTTCGCCGCGGACCTCGACGGCGCGCTCGGCGGCTACGTGCTCGCGCGGCGCCTCGTCGGAGAGTTCGGCCGCACGGAGCCCTCGCTCCGCCTCGAGGTGATCGGCGCGCGTCGCGACCTCCGAGGCCGCGGCGTGGGTCGCGCGCTCATGGCCGCGCTGCGGTCGTGGGCGAAGGCGCACGGCGTCGCGCTCGTGCGCACGCAGTCGTCGTGGCGGGCGCACGAGCTCCTGCGCTTCTTCGCGTCCGAGGGTCGAACTCGCGCCACCAGGTGATCGACTGCGACGTGACCTCCGCCGCGCGCCAGTTCGAACGCGACCGCGACGACGACGCGTCGCTCGCGCGCGACCGCGTCGACGTGCGCCTGCTCACCTCCGCCGACGAGTCGGCGGTGGCGCGCATCGACCGGCACCTCACGGGCTACGACCGCACGGAGTACCTCGACACGGCGCTGCGCGAGGCGCTCGAGGCGTCGGCGGTGCGCGTCTCGCTCTCGGCGCGCGTCGAGGGCGTGATCGCGGGCTACGCGATGGCCCGCACCGACCTCGGCGACTACGGCCGCACGGAGCCCGTCGCGGTGCTCGACACGATCGGCGTCGACCCCGCGTTCGCGCGTCGTGGCGTCGGCGCCGCGCTCCTCTCGCAGCTCCTCGTGAACCTCTCGGCGCTGCGCGTCGAGCGCGTCGAGACGGTGGTCGCGCGAGAGAACTTCGACCTCCTGTCGTTCCTCTACCGCGCGGGCTTCGGGCCTTCGCAGCGGCTCGCGTTCGAACGCCCCGCCTGAAGGCCCGACGGGGCGCCGGGCGCTACCTCGGGCCCTTCGTCTTCGGAGTGATCTCTCGGACGTAGGCCACCCTGCCGGGGTCGTCGAGCGTGACGCGCAGCTCCTCCGCGGTGGAGTCGAGGTAGCGCTTCACCTCGTCGCCCGGTGAGGGACGCGGCGGCCGCGACGACGCGCGCGACGGCATCGACGGCGGGGGAACGCTGTCGCCCGGTCGCTGCGACGCGCCGGTGCCGAGCGCCTCCGTGAGCCGCGCCACGGTGCCCCTGAGCTGTCGGATGCACGAGACCGCGATCTGCTGTTGAAAGCGCAGCGCCACGGGGCTGCACGCGTCGAGGAGGTGCTCGTACGTGGCCCGCTCGATCACGAGCACGCTCACGGGCTCCGCCGCGCGCAACGTCGCGGTGCGGCGCCCGCGGCCCGCGAGCGCGAGCTGACCGACGATGGCGCCCGCGGTGACCGTCGCGATGCAGCGCTCGCCCGCGGAGGTCGACTTGATGACCTCGATGACGCCTTCGAGCACGATGAAGCACTCGGTGCCCACCGCCCCCTGCACGCAGAGGTCGTGACCGGGCGCATAGGACCGCGCGGCGCCCGCCATGAGGAGCAGCTCGAGCTCCTGGTCGCTGTAGTCGTCGAAGGCGCCGATGGCGCGGAGCTTCTCGCGGGCGATCATTCGGCCCCCTGCACGCGGTTGAGGAACGACCGCCACCACGAGAGCCGCGGCGACGCGCTGTCTGTCACGGGGGCGTGCTCGTCGCGCGCGGGAGGCGCCGGCGGGGGCTCCCCGGTCGTGGCGCCGATCCGCTCGTCGAGCTGGTGATCGATCTCGAAGAGCCGCGCGTTCACGCGGTCGATGATGAGGTTCGTGATCCGCGACGCGACGCGCGGAAGGTGCTCGATCATCACGAGAAAGGCCGTGCGATCGAGCGTCACGAGCTGCGCGTGCGTGAGCGCGACCACCGTGGCCGAGCGCGGCCCCGGGTCGATGCAGGCCATCTCGCCGATGAGGTCCCCCGGCGCGAGGCGCATGATCTCGCGGTCGCCGCCGCCGGAGCGCACGCGCACCGAGAACTCGCCGACGACGACGAGCGCGAGGCTGTCTCCCGGCGCCCCTGCGCGAAGAGCACCTCGTCGGGCGCCATCGTTCGCCATTTCGCGAACAGCAGAACGTTGTCCCACTCCTGACGCGTGAGCCCGAGCCCCGCGCCGCTCCGTTCGAGCGCCGCGCGCGCGACGGACGAGTTCGTCTCCCCCATGACATCACCCCCGTGACGTAGGCTGTCCCAGCCAGAAAGTCTGCCTGCCTCCGAGCCCCTTGATCTGGATCTCTCCGCGCGCTTCGAGGGCGAAGCGCCCCCGGAGCCGTCGCGCCGTCTCCTCGCTCACCTGCACGCGCCCCGGCGCGCCGTGCGACTCCATGCGCGCGGCCATGCTCACCGACGGCCCCCAGACGTCGTAGTGGAGGTCCTCGTCGCCGAGCACGCCCGCGATGACCGGCGCTGTGCAGGCCCACCCGCACCGTGAGCGGTCGTCCGTCGGGGGCGCGCGTCTCTCCGACGATGTCGATGACGTCGAGCGCGTGGAGGGCCACCCTGCCCGCGTGGTCGGGCGCGTCGTCGTCGGCGCCCGCGGCGGCCATGTAGCCGTCGCCCACCACGCGGATGCGCGCGACGCCGCGGCGCACGGCGCTGTCGTGGATGCGCGCGAAGAGCGAGCGCAGACAGCGCAGCAGCTCGATGGGGCTCAGCTGCGACGACCACTCGGTGAAGGCCACGAGGTCGGCGAAGAGCACGGTGGCGTCGCGGGCGTCGGCGAGGTCGACCTCGCCGGCCTGGGGGCCGCGCCGCGATGGGGCGGGGCATGAGGAGGTGGAGCAGCTCCTCGGCGCGCGCGCGGGCGATGGCGAGCTGCTCATAGAGCGCGGCCTTCTCGATGGCCGCGGAGAGCGGCGCGGTGAGCCGCCGGAGGCGCGCGACGTGGGTGTTGTGGTACGCGTCCTTCGCGCCGCTGGCGAAGAAGAGAAAGCCCAGGGGCGACTCTCGCGTGCCGAGAAAGAACGTCAGGCTCGAGCGGTGCCCCTCGTCGAGGATGAGCCGCGTCGAGGTCGACCAGGGGTGGCGCGCGGCGTAGGCCTCGAGGTCGTTGAGGATGCGCGGCGTGCCCGCGTCGATGAGGCCGTGGAGCGACGTGGCCGCGAGGCGCTGCGAGTAGCCCCGCGGGAGGTGCGAGACGAAGCGGCTCCGGGCCCAGCGCGCGACGACGCGGTCGCCCTCGATCGCCGCGTACCCGATGCGGTCGTAGGGGAGGAGCGCGCGAAAGTGCTCATAGACGCGGTCGAGGACGTCGTCGACCACCACGCCCTCACGCACCCGTTCGAGCACGCGCGCGAGGAGCACCTCCTCCTCGCTGGCGGCCCTCGCCTCGCGGCCGATGGCGGCGAAGGCGCGGGTGAGCGCGCTCAGCGAGAGGGCGTCGTCGAGGCCCGCGCAGGCCGCGATGACGTGCGCGACGATGGGCGCGATGCGCTGCGCGACCTCCTCGTGCTCGGGGCGATACACGTCGGCGGCGCGCGCGTTGAAGAACAGAAAGCCCACGGCCTCGCCGTCGTGTTCGAGGGGGCACGTGAGGCTCGCGAGGTATCCCTCTCGAAGGAGGAGCTGCGTCGGCGACGCGCTGTCGGAGCCGCGCGCGTAGGCCGCGAGGTCGTTGAGGGTGCGCGCGCGACCGCTCGCGAGCACCGCGGCCAGCGTGCCCCGATCGAGCGTGCCCTGGTACCCGACGGGGATCACCCGGTCGGGCTCGCGCGCGCGCACCGCCCGCTGCACGAGGCCGCGGTCGCCGTCGAGCGCGACGATCGCCACGCGGTCGAAGGGCAGCACGCCCATGAGCGATTCGAACAGGAATTCGCAGAGCTGAAGCCCCACGCCGCAGTCCGCGGGTGGGGTCGAAGGTAGTGGCTGCTTCGAGTCCATTCCCTACGAATTGCGCGCGTAGCGCGACGCCGTGTTGTGTCCCTCACCCACCATGCGGCGAATCATCGGCGCGTCTCCGCGAACATGGGAAGAGAATTCCGCGAAGATGCAGAGGATGCGGCCACGGCGCGAGACGCGCTCTTTGCGCGGCGCGATGGAGGGACCGAAGTCGCGCACGGACGCGCCATGTCGCGCCCTGTCGACGCACATTTCAGACTTCGCGCCGACGAAGCGCGGAACGAAGATTCGACGATCGGTGATGGTGGCGTACGCGTCGAGACACGTGTGGCGCGCCGTCAGCGCGCGGCGCCGTGGAGCGCCTCGAACGGATCCGCGCCCGGAACGAGCTCCGCGAGCGTCGTCGCGCCGGCGACGTCTCGCAGTCGGAGCGTGAGCACCGCGAGCCTGTGCTCGGTCGACACCCACGCCCCCGTCGAGAGCCGCTGCCAACCGCCCCACGACGCTTCGAGGCCCGGCACCGGAAGCACGCTCACCCACATCCTCCACGCGCGCGGCCGACCGCTCGCGTCGAGGAGCCACAGGTAGCGATCGCCCGGCGTCACGCCGCCCGACCGGTAGCTGAGCAGGAGCGCGTCGCCGCCCTCGTCGCTCACCGCGACGGCGCGCGTGACCCCGTCGTCGAAGGCCTTGGGCACGGGGTTGAGCCAGAACGAGTCGTTGCACCAGCGGGCCCACGCCGACGAGAGCGCGCGGTCGAGCGCCTCGCCCGTGAGCCTCGCGCCGCCGCGTCGCGCGACGCCGCGACGGGTCGAGAGGTCGATCCACGTGACGGTGTCGCCGTGTTCGAAGCGGTCGAGGTTGCGCGTGCGGTCCCAGAGGTGGCGATCGCCGTTGAAGAAGGTCCAGCGGACGGCGCCCGTGCGGGCCCACGCGTCGGCGTCGACGGCCGCGAGCATGCGCCGCGCGAGGGCGTCGCCGTCACCGCCGCGCGTCGCGGGCAGCGGGTGTCGATACGCGATGAGCGCGACCACGACGAGCAGCACGAGGATCGTCAGGATCGCGGCGATCGCGCGGGGGGCCCTTCTTCGCATCGCGCGAAGCTATCACGGAGGCGCCGCGGCTCCGCCCTCGACGGCGCCGTCGAACCGACGGGCACTCTCTCGGCACGACGCGATACGATCGCGGCCCACCGCCCCTCGCAGCGGAAGGTGAACAGCTCATGCGTGTCGCGTCGACGCTCCTCCTCGCACTGGTGTTCCTCACGGCCTGCACCGGCTCTCCGGTCGTGGGCGGCTACGCGTCGTCACCCGACGCCGAGACCGACATGCCCGCGGTCGACCACACGGTCACGCCCGACGTCGCCCCCGACGTCGCCTCCGACGTCACGGCCGACACCTTCGACGCGGCGCCTGACGCGTTCGACGCGAGCGAGGTCGAGGTGGGGTGCTCCTCCGACGCGATGTGCGTGGGCAACGCGAGCGGCGCGATCTGCGACGTCGCCACGGGGCGCTGCGTCGAGTGCCTCGCGTCGCGCGACACCTGCCCCGCCGACCGCCACTGCGACGCCGCGTCGAACCGCTGCCTCGCGGGATGCCGCAGCGACGAGGGCTGCGCCGCGGCCTCCACCGACGGAGGGATGAGCGCGGGCCTCCGCTGCGACACGACCACGCGCGCCTGCGTCGCGTGCCTCACCGATGAGCACTGTCCGCCGGGCAACCTCTGCGTCGGACAGCGCTGCGTGATGGGCTGCACGGCCGCGCGCGCGTGCCCCACGGGACAGTCGTGCTGCGGCGGCGCCTGCGTCGACGCGATGACCAACATCGCCCACTGCGGCGCCTGCGACAGGGGGTGCTCCGTCGCCCACGCCGCCCCCGCGTGCAGCGCTGGCGCGTGCGTCGTCGGCACCTGCACCGCGCCCTTCGCCGACTGCAACGCCACGGCGTCGGACGGCTGCGAGACCGACACGCAGACGACCGTCGCCCACTGCGGCGCGTGCATGCGCGCGTGCCCCGCGCCCGCCCACGCCGTCGCCACCTGTGACGCGGGGACGTGCGGCTTCCGCTGCGACGCGGGCTTCGCCGACTGCGACGGCAACGCCGCCAACGGTTGCGAGGTGACGCTCGCCACCGACGCCTCGAACTGCGGCGCCTGCGCGACCCGCTGCGCGCTCACCAACGCCACGTCGGCCTGCGTCGCCGGACGCTGCGCCGTCGCGGCCTGCGTGGGCGCGGCGCTCGACTGCGACGGCGACCCCACCAACGGCTGCGAGGTCGACGGGAGCGCCGCCCTCACCCACTGCGGACGCTGTGACGTATCCTGTCCGACGCATGCGGGCGCGACGCCCACCTGCGTCGCGGGGGTCTGCGGCGCGCGCTGCGTCACAGGCTTCGCAGACTGCGACGGCATGGCGACCAACGGCTGCGAGGTCGACACGCGCACCGCGGCTTCGAACTGCGGCGCGTGCGGACGCGCGTGCATGACGACGGGCGCCTCGGCGACGCGCTGCGAGGCCGGCGCCTGCGTGGTCACCTGCGCGATGGGGCGCGCGGACTGCGACGGCAACACGGCCAACGGCTGCGAGGTGACGACCACGACCGACGTCGCGAACTGCGGCGCGTGCGGACGCGCGTGCGCGGCGACCTTCCGCTGCGTCGACGGCGCGTGCCTGCCGCCGCTGCCGGTGTCGTGCGCGGCCCTCTTGCGACGAGACCCCACGACGGTCGACGGGAGCTACACGATCGCGCCCGTGGGCGGCGCGCCGATGACCGCGTACTGCGACGTGTCGACGGGGCGCGGCTACACCTTCGTCACCGGGCGCAGCGCGACCAACGCCGTCGCCGACATCCTCGGCGCCTGCCCCGCGGGGACGACCGCGTTCGAAGTGCGCTCCGAGGCCCACGCCGACGCGCTGCGACGGCAGGTGCGGCGGCTCTCGTCGACGGGCGCGTGGTACTGGGCCAACCACTTCACGGGCCCCACCACGACGTGCCCCGCGCTCGCGACGCGCACGGGCTGGCTCCGCAGCGCGACGGACTGGGTCGACGCGTCGATCCGCCCGGCCTTCCTCGCGCCGCTCGACATCCACGAGAACTGCAACCTCGACGGCGTGTACGACCCGGTGCCCATCAACGACCGCGACGGCTACGCCAACCGCGACTGCGCGCCCTGCACGGTGCTCTACAATTCGCGCGAGCGGAGCGTCACAGGCACGGTGGTGTGCTCGGTGAACGACGTCGCCGCGTGCCCCGCGGGCTACGACGACTGCAACGGCATCGCGGCCGACGGCTGCGAGACGCGCACGGCCGTCGACGTCGCGAACTGCGGACGCTGCGGACGCGCCTGCGCGAGCGGGCTCTCGTGCGGCGCGGGGACCTGCGTCTCGACCATCGTCGGCGCGGTCTACACCCCTCCGGCGCCGCCCATTCCGACGGGCGCGCCCGCGGTGATGGCGACGGGCATCCGGGGGCCGCAGGGCCTCGCCGTCGCGCCCGACGGCGCCGTCTTCGTGAGCGCCCTCGTCGCGGGGACCATCGTGCGCATCGACCCCGCGGTCACGCCGGGCATCGTGACGACGTGGGCGACGGGCTTCTCCGAGCCCGCGCAGATCACCTTCGACGTCGCGGGCAACCTCCTCGTCGCCGAGCGCGCGGGCAACCGCCTCACGCGCGTGACCGTGAACCCCGACGGGAGCGCGGGCGCGCGCAGCACCGTGGCCTCGGGCTTCTCGGGTCCCTGGGGCGTGACCGTCGACGTCAGCGGCAACTACCTCGTGTCGAACGAGTTCGGCAGCACCGTCGACCGCGTGGCGTCGACGACGGGCGCGGTCACCCGCGGCGTCATCTCGGGCTACAACGCGCCGCTCGACATGCGCTTCGACCTCACGGGGAGGCTCATCGTCGGGCAGTACTTCGGCACCGCGCTCAACGACGGCGCGCTCGTGCATCGCTACGATTCGAGCCTGCGCCTCGTGCGATCGAGCACGGGCTTCTCGGGCCCCATCGGCATCGCCGTCGACGCGTCGGGCAACGCCTACGTCGCCAACTGGGACGGCGGAACGACCGGCGCCGGGCGCATCCTCCGCCTCGCCGACGACGGGACCGTGACCCTCTTCTACCGCGGACTCAACGGCCCCCACGGCATCGCCTTCGACGCCCGCGGCGGCCTCTGGATCGCGGACTACGTCACCGACCGCGTGCTGCGCCTCGGCGGCTCGTAGCCCCGCGCGCTGGCACAACGCGACTCACTGAACGAGCTTGTTTCACCGGAAAATCGACACGGCACCGCCCTTGCGGAAGGACGAGACATGAACGACCGCGCGACCGCATTCCGCTCCCTCTTTCAACGACTGGTGCTCGCGAGCGCCATGCCCATCGCGGGCTGTGGAACCACCATCATCCACGTCGGCGGCGACGCCGCGCCGACGGACTCGCCCGACGCGACGCCCCCGCAAGACGCGCCCCCCACCGACCGCACGGAGCCGACCGACCGCGGCAACTGCGCGCGTCAGCCGGGGCCCACCGTGACCTGCTCGCAGGACTTCACCTACCCCTGCAACGACCCGCCTCGCCTCGCGACCGGCGAGCTCGATTGCAACACCATCTGCGCGGGCAACCCGATGGGAGGCTCCTTCGCGAGCTGCTACCCGTCAGCCGTCGACGCCAGCGCCACGGTCATCCAGTGTACCTACTGCGCCGTGGGTCGACGCGTCGACGACTTCGCGCCCGCGCCCTGCACCGGCGACGACCCCGTGGGCCTCTACTTCGCCGCCGTGGCGCAGCTCGAGGCCGCGTCGGTGGTCGCCTTCGAACGCCTCGCGCGCGAGCTCTCCGCGTACGGCGCGCCGACGGCGCTCATCGACGACGCGCGCGTCGCCGCCGACGACGAGCGCCGCCACGCGAGAGACACGCGCGCCCTCGCGCAGCAGCGCGGCGCCGCGGTGCCGAGGCTCCCGAAGCTGTCGAGTGCGGTGAGATCGCTCCGCGAGATGGCCGTCGACAACGCCACCGAGGGCTGCGTGCGCGAGACCTTCGGCGCGCTCGTCGCGACGTGGCAGGCCGCCAACGCCCGCGACGCCGACATCGCCCGCGCGATGGACGTGATCGCGCAAGACGAGACCCGCCACGGCGCGCTCTCGTGGTCCGTCGCCGCGTGGCTCGACGGCGTGCTCTCGCCCGAAGACCGCGCCGCGGTCGCACAGGCGCGCGCCGCAGCGACCGGGGGGCTCCTCGCTGAGCTCGCCGCGCCCATCGACGCATCGCTCATCCGAGACGCGGGGATGCCCGATCCGGCCACCGCGCTCTCCCTCGCCCGCGCGATGCTCACGGAGCTTCCGCGGGTCTGAGCGAACGACGCGCGCGCACCAGGCGCTCTCTCTGGCGACCGTCGCCGGTGTAGAACGTCGCGCAGATCGCCCATGCACCTCCGCCCTCTCTGCGTCGCGCTCGTCGCGCTCTCGTGCCGCAAGGCCCCTCCCCCCGCCCACGACGCGAGCCCGACACGCGCGACGCACGCCGACACGCACGCCGATGCGCACGCCGACGTCGCGATCGCAGACGCGGCGCCCACCGAAGCGCCGCACGTCGTCCCGCGCTGGACGCCTCCCCCCGGACCGCCGCCTCGACCCGACGCGGGCGTCGCGCGACGCACGACGACGGCGCGCGTCTCGCCTGTGAACGCCGACGATCCGTGGGCGCTCGCGGCCGCGCCCGAGGGGGCGTTGTGGGTGCGCGCGGTGAATCATCCGGGGCAGCGCGCGAGCGAGATCGTCGCGACGGTGATGGGCCGTGACGGCGTTGCGGTTGGGCCGCCGAAGCTCGTTCGACGCACGACGGGGCCCGTGCGCGCGGTGTCCGTCGACGCCGCGAACGGCCACGTCTGGATCGCGTGGCACACGGTCCGTCCGGCGGAGACGTCGATGCGCGAGGAGCACATCGTGGCGGCGCTCCACGGCGACGCGACGCTCGCCGAGGTGGGCGCGCCCGTGACGCTGACGAACTTCTCGTACATGGCGGACTCCGAGCTCCCCTACGTATGGTCCGAGCCCATCGCGCGGGTGTTCGTGCGCGACGACGGCGGCGCGCTGGTGGTGTCGACGGGCGCGCGTTCGGTCTGCGTGCACGGCGAGAGCGAGGAGCACTCCGAGCGCGTCCCCTGCGAGGGGTGGAACGTCTCGCGCGTCGAGCTCACGGGCGAGAAGCGCGTCTCGTCGGAGTCGCTGCTGTGCCCCGTCGGGGTTCCGCAGGGCTTCGCGCGCGTGCCCGGAGGCGTCGCCTACGCCGTGCGCGAAGACCACGTCGGAACGAAGATTTTGACCTACACCGCGGCGTTCGGCGCGACGGCGCCCGCGGCGCTGCCGATCGAGAGCGAGCTCTGGCACTACAGCGATCCGGTGATCGCGTGGGGCGACGGCGTCTTCGCGATGCGCGCCACCTACATCGACGACGCGCAGGACCTCCCGACGCGCGCCGACGGCGTGTACGTCCGCGGTCCGACGCCGTCAACGCACACCGCCACGCTGCACGACCGCTACGGCGGCGAGCTCATCCCCGGCGTCACGCTCTCACCGCTCCGCTGCGTCGACGGACACCCCGTCGCGCGCGTTCGATGGGACCACGGCCCCTCCGCGGGCATCACCTTCGATCCCACGCACGCGGGCACCTCGCTCGACCTCGCGCGATGGTCTGACACGCGCCGCCTCGCGCTCCCCGAGAACGTCGAAGACCCGCCCGTGGCGCTTGTGTGGGCGGGCTCGGCGCTCGTGGGCGTCTCGGGCACCACGCTGCTCCGATGGACCTGCGCGTCCGACGGATCGCTTCACCTCGCCGCGCCCTGACGCGATCGCCGATGCGAAGGACGCGTGCGATCTTCGGCGCCCTCACGAATGCGATCCGAGAGACGCAGCACGCGGGGCACGTATCCGCGCGGGTCTGGTGACGCGCAACGTCCTCCGCGGAACATCCGAAGCGCGCCCCGCCACGAGCCGCAGTGCGTCCTCCATCGCGAGAGCGCGTGCGCCGCGGCGTCGGCCTGTCGCGCGCGAGGGACGCGGTACACGCCGCACGTGAGCTGCGTACGCTCATCCGCCCCGAGGCGAGACTCGGTGTAGCAGACGGCCATGAGGAGCTCGCCGGGCACGTCGTGACGCTCGGCCGCTTCGAGCACCGCCGCGGGGATCTCGGGATGCGCCTCGACCCACGGCGAGAGCGCCGGATAGAGCGAGAGCAGCGCGCGGAGCAGCGGGTCCACGGCGGGAGCATAGCCCCCCGCGCCGCGAAACTCCGGCGACGAGGAGCGCGCACACGCTGGAGTGAATCGCCGCGTGCTGCGATGATCGCGGCGGGAGTCACCCGATGAGCGGCGACGCACCAAAGCCGCTGCTCGGGGAACACAAGGCCCGTTCCGCAACGCACACGTCGTCAACGATCGCGCTGCCGTCGCCCTCCCTTGACTACGCCTCCGACTCGCGATTCCCATCGCGTCCGTGCTCACGACGCGCGCGCTCCTCCCCCTCTCGTTCCTCGCGGTACTCGTTGGCTGCGGTGCTGACGGAACCTCCACCTCCGAACCCGACGCGTCGAGCGTGCCCGACGTCGCCGTCGATCGCGTCGCCACCGATGCACCTCGCGTCGACGTCTTCACCGACACGCCCCGCGTCGATGCGCCGACCGTCGACGCGCCCCGCGTCGATGCGCCCCGCGTCGATGCGCCTTCGGCCGATGTGCAGACCCCGGCGGACACCCCGTCGGCCGATGTGCAGACGCCGACCGATGTGCAGACGCCGACCGACGTGCAGATGCCGACCGACGTGCCGCCCGCCGACGTCCCCGACGCGACGGTGCCTGCGGGGCCCACGGCGATCCTCGAGGTGCACGCGCTCGACCTCTGGGCGCAGCCGCTCCCTGCCGACGGCCACACTCTCACCGTGCGCAGCGGCGGCGTCGACGTGCCCGCTTCGACCGGCGCGTCGCCGTGGATCCGCGTCGTCGACCTGACGCGCGCGGGCTCCCTCGACCTCTCGCTCGCGGCGCCCGATCACCGCACCCTCTCCGTCGTCGTCTCGTTCGACGGAACCGCCTCGGCCACCGGGCTCACCGCGCGCGCCGCCTCCACCGGACACGGCCTCGCGCTCTCGCACACCACGCGCACCGTCGACGGGCGCCCGGTCGCGGTGCACACGCTCTACCTCGGGCTGCGGCACAGCTGGTTCTCCGCGCAGGGGAGGCCCGCGCGGCGCGGCAACAACCTCCGCCTCCTCATGGACGGCGAGGAGGCGTGGACCGCCGTGAACACCGAGTTCCGCGCGGCCCGCACCTCGGCGCACGTCGCGACGTGGTGGTGGGAGTCGGACTTCGAACTCACGCGCGACGCGGCCACGCACGTCACCTCCACCGAGTCGCAGCGCAGGGCCAACACGGTGCTCTCGGTGCTCGAAGCCTCGCCCGCGCGAAAGCGCGTGATGGTGGGCCAGTTCCTCTCGATGGACGGCACCCTCTCGACGGTCTCGACGGACGCGCCGCTGCGCGCCCACGCCACCACCGCGGGCGACAACTTCGAACACATGGGCCAGGCCAACCCCTCGCGCGGCACCATCAACTGGCAGGTCCCGCCGTTCCGCTTCGGCGACCGCGTGCGCGCCGAGGTGCCCGGCGCGTCGTCCGCGAGCCTCGCCGTCGACTCGGTGGTCAACTCCGAGATCGCGCCGCGAACGCTCAACCTCAGCGACTTCCCCACGATGGCGAGCATCGACCTCGCCTCGTACCACCAGAAGTTCGCCGTGCTCGACGGCCGCGTCGCCTTCATCGGCGGAATGAACCTCCGCCGCGTCGACTGGGACACGTCGCAGCACCTCGTCTTCGAGCCGCGCCGCATGCTCCTCGCGTCGACCACCGCGCAGCGACAGGCCGTCGCCAACCACACCGCGCAGCCCGACAACGGTCCGCGAAAAGACTACATGGTCCGCATCGAGGGCCCCATCGTCCGCGACGCGGAGGACCTCTTCCACCGCCGCTGGCGCTACCTCCTCGACACGCACGCGCGCTACTCCGAAGACGCCTCGGACTACACCGTCCCGACGCCCGCCGCGCCCGTCGCGGGCGGTGTCACCGCGCAGGTCACCGCGACGCTCCCCGCGCCCTTCGACGAGTACGCCATCGCCGAGTCGTGGTTCAACGCCGTCGCCGAGGCGCGCGACTACATCTACATCGAAGATCAGTACTTCCGCATCCCGATGCTCACCGAGGCCATCCTGCGCCGCATGGACGCCGTCCCCTCGCTGCGCCTCGTGGTCATCACCAAGCCCATCAACGAGTGGACCGACCCCGGCTGCGCGTGGACCTACCGCACGCATATGCAGTTCACGGGGCGCTACCCGGGGCGCTACATGCTCCTTCAGCTCCGCGCGTTCGACACGCAGGTCACCTGGGGCATCGACGAGACCGAGTCGCGCTTCGTCGACATGGACACCCACGCGAAGATCCTCATCGTCGACGACCGCTTCCTCTCCGTCGGGAGCTGCAACAAGAACAACCGCGGCATGCTCTACGAGGGCGAGCTCAACGTCGCCGTGCTCGACCAGCCGTGGGTCCGCGCGGCGCGGCGGCGCATCCTCGCGAACATCCTCGGGGTCACCACCGTGAGCGACGACACCGCGACGTGGTGGTCGGCCCTCTCGCGCGCCGCGCTCAACAACGACGCCGTGCGCGCCCGCTGGACCGCCGAGGGCGACGACATCTCGCTCGACGGCGCGCCGCTCCCCGCGATGTATCGGCCCACGGGCTTCGTCTACACGCTCGTCTTCGGACCGCCCGCGGACTGCCTCCTCGAGTCCATCGGCCCCGACGTGGTCTGAGCGATGGACCGCCGACGCTTCCTGCTCGTCTCTGGCGCCGCCGCGCTCGCGGGCTGCGGCGCAGACCCGCCCGCAGCGCAGACGGGTGACGTGCCCTCGGGCGACGCGTCCTCGGGCGACGTGCCCCCGGGCGACGCGCTCGACGCTTCGAGCGACGGATTCAGCGACGAGCGACCGCCCCTCGACGACCTCCCCGCCCTCGATGATGTGCCCGCGGTCGATGCGTTCCGCGATGCGTCCGTCGACGCGATCTCCGACGTCGGCGCCTCACCGTCGCTCCTCACCGAAGACCTCTCGGCCTTTCCGCTCGCGGTGATGTCGGGCGAGATGACACCCGACGCCGCCGTGCTCTGGACGCGCTTCGCCGCCGCGGGAACCCTCTCACTGCGCGTGTACGAAGGCAGCGCGGATCGCCTGGTCTCGGAGCGCGCGGTAACACCCGCCGACGGCGGCTTCGTGCACGCGACCGTGACGGGCCTTCGCCCTGCGACCGCGTACCGCTTCGCCTTCGTGCGACGCGACGGAGACCGCGACGTGTCTCGCAGCACCATCGGACGCTTTCGCACGGCGCCCGCCGACGACGCCACGCCCGTGGTCACCTTCGCGGGAACGTCCTGCACGCACCAGCGGGGAAGGCCCTTCCCCGCGATGCGCCACGCGGCGGGGCGCGACCTGGAGTTCTTCGTCCACGCGGGTGACCTCACGTACTGCGACGGCGCGCGCTCGCTCGACGACTACCGCGAGAAGTACGCCGAGAACCTCACGTCGGAGGGGCTCCGCGCGCTCTTCGCCTCGACGGGCCTCTTCGCCACCTGGGACGACCACGAGGTCGACAACAACTTCAACCCCGAGACCACCTCGGCCACGACCCTCGCCAACGCGCGCGCGGCCTACTTCGAACACCACCCGCAGCTGCGAAACACCGCGGCGCCCGATCGCATCTGGAGGAGCTTCCGCTGGGGTCGCACGCTCGAGCTCTTCATCCTCGACTGCCGCTCGGAGCGCCTCCCGTCGTCGCGGCAGCGGCCCGACGCGCAGTACATCTCACGCGCGCAGATGGACTGGCTCAAGGCCGGTCTCAGCGCCTCGCGCGCCGTGTTCAAGCTCATCGTGAACTCGGTGCCCATCGCGAACTTCCCGCTCCTCTTCGACTTCGGCGCCGCCGATCGGTGGGAGGGCTACGCCGCGCAGCGCACCGAGATCCTCTCGCACATCACGCGAAACGCGATCGCCGACGTGTGGTGGCTCTCGGGCGACTTTCACCTCGGCTGCGTCGGGCGCGTCGAGTCGTCGGGCGAGTACAGCCGCATGCGCGAGGTGCTCATGGGGCCCGGAGGCAACACCGGGAACCCGCTCTACACCTCGCTCCTCGGCGACCAGTGGGAGTTCAAGACCCCCGAGAGCAACTACACCGTGTTCCGCTGCGACCCTGCGGCGAGGGCGGTGACCGTGTCGGTCGTGAACGGCGACGGGCGCGAGCTCTTCTCGCGCCGCTACGCCCCGTGATTCGCAGGCCTTCGACTCAGCGCCCGAGGAACACCCGCCACGATCCCGGCGCGGCGCCCACGCCCGCGAACACGTAGCCGCCCGTGCGCGCGGGATCGCCCGTCTGCGCGAGGTCGATGCGTCCGTCGCCGTTCATGTCGAGCGTCGACCACCAGCGGACGCCCGCCGCCGAGAAGGTCGCGTAGGGGCCGTCGCTGAGGCCGATGTCGGGCACGGGCCAGTTGATCGCGGTGAGCGCGAAGCCCGCGCCGGTGTTGCGAAAGACCTTCCAGTAGGGCGTCGCGGTGCCCGCGCCGAAGACGTAGCCGCCCGAGCGCGCGGGGTCGCCCGTCTGCACGAGGTCGGGGAGGTGGTCGCCGTCCATGTCGAGCAGGGCCCACCATCGCGTCCCCGTCGCCACCGACGAGGCGTAGAAGCCGTCCGAGAGTCCGCTCGCGGGAACGGGCCAGCTCCCCGCGGCGGAGAAGCCTCCCGCAGGCGTGACGGGTCCGTCGGAGGGCACATCGCGCGCGACATCCGTCGACACGACGTCGGTCGCCGCGTCTGCGGGGCGAACGTCGACCGCAGCGTCGACAGGGGACACGTCGAGCGTCACGTCGATCGGCGCGACGTCGGTCGTGACATCGACCGGCCGCACGTCGAGGGACACGTCGGCGCCGACCACATCGAGCGTCGCGTCGGCGGGCGCCGTGTCGAGCGATGCGTCGGTGGGCGCGGTGTCGAGCGATGCGTCGGCGCCGACCACATCGAGCGTCGCGTCGGCGGGCGTTGCGGTGTCGCTGGTGATGTCGGCAGGCGCGTCGTTCGAGGCGACGTCCTTCGCGCTGGTGTCGACGGGGATCTCGACGTCGTCGGTCGTCGATACGTCACCGGGCACGTCTTCATCGACCGGGGGCGTCGACGGATTGCCCTCGCTGCAAGCCTGAATGAGCGCGACCGCGAGCGCGAAACGAAGAAGGAGCGAAGCGTTCTTGTCCATCGGGGCGACGGCGATACTTCATCTCCGCGCGAACGCCAAGCGGCCCTCACCCCGTCCCTCTCCCGCGAAGCGGGAGAGGGTGCCTGTTGGTGGCTGGAATGCCCTCACCCCGCCCTCTCCCGCCAGAGGCGGGAGAGGGAGTCCGGCGCAACGTTCCGACGACGGCGCGAGTTCATGCAGCGCTTGATCGCTTCTGCCAGCGCGAGTTCATGCGGCGCCTGTTGGCCTTCGTCAGCGCGAGTTCATGCGGCGCCTGATGGCCTCCGTCAGCGCGAGTTCATACGGCGCCTGATGGCCTTCGTCAGCGCGAGTTCATACGGCGCCTGATGGCCTCAGCCAGCGCGAGTTCATGCGGCGCCTGGATGGCCTCCGCCAGCGCGAGTTCATGCGGCGCCTGATGGCCTCCGCCAGCGCGAGTTCATGCGGCGCCTCACCGCTTCACGCGATGACCACCCCGAAGCACGCGCGCTTCGCGGACTCCCCTCTCCGCCTCTGGCGGGAGAGGGCGGGGTGAGGGCATTCCAGCTACCAACAGGCACCCTCTCCGCTTCGCGGGAGAGGGACGGGGTGAGGGCATCGCATTCATGTTGCAGTGCAACATAGAGCAGCGGTAGAGGGTGCGCCGTGAACATCCTGGTGCTCAACTGCGGCAGCTCGTCGGCGAAGTTCGCCGTGCTCGACGCGCGTGACGGGACCGAGCGGCTCTCTGGCAACGCGCAGCGGCTCGGCACCGCCGACGCGAGCCTCGACTGGCGCAGCGGCGACGAGCGCGGGGCGATCCGCATCCCCGGCGCGGACCACGGCGAGGCCCTGCGCGCGGCCGTGGCGCTCCTCAATGAGCGGGGGCTCGTCGCGGAGCTCGGCGGCGTCGGTCACCGCGTCGTGCACGGCGGCGCGCGCTTCTCGGCGTCGACGCGCATCACGCCCGAGGTCGTCGCGCAGATCGAGGCGTGCGTCCCCCTCGGGCCGCTGCACAACCCGTCGAACCTCGTCGGGATCCGCATCGCGCAGGAGCTCCTCCCCGCGCTCCCCCAGGTGGCCGTGTTCGACACGGCCTTTCACCAGACGATCCCCGCGCGTGCGTACACGTACCCCGTGCCGCGCGAGTGGGCCGAGCGCTACGGCGTGCGGCGCTACGGCTTTCACGGCACCAGCCACCGCTACGTCACGGCGCGCGCGCAGGCGATGCTCGGACTCGCGACGGACCAGGGCGCGCTCATCACCGCGCACCTCGGCAACGGCTGCTCCGCGACGGCCGTGCTCAACGGACGCAGCGTCGACACCACGATGGGCCTCACGCCCCTCGAAGGGCTCGTCATGGGGACGCGCTCGGGCTCCGTCGACCCCGCCATCATCGGCCACGTCGCGCGCGCCTCGGGCATGACCTTCGAAGCCGTGCTCGACGCGCTCAACAAGCGCTCCGGGCTCCTCGGGCTCTCGGGGCTCTCGAACGACCTCCGCTCGCTCGAAGCCGCCGCCGACGAGGGGCACGAGGGCGCCACGCTCGCCATCGACGTCTTCTGCTTCACCCTCGCGCGGCACCTCGCGGGGCTCGTGGTGAGCCTCCAGCGCCTCGACGCCATCGTGTTCACGGGCGGCATCGGAGAGAACTCCGCGCGCGTGCGAGCGGCCGTCATCGGGCACCTGGGCTTCCTCGGGCTCCGCATCGACGCCGAGGCCAACCGCGCCGCCGTGCGCGGTCAATCCGGACGCATCACCGCGAGCGTCGCCCCGCAGTGCCTCGTCGTCCCCACCAACGAGGAGCTCATGATCGCCCTCGACACCGCGCAGCTCGTCGCGCACGAAGCACGAAAGTCCTCACCATGAGAACGCTCTTCATCGCCCCCTCGGGTCGCTCCGTCGGGCTCACCACCGCGGCCCTCGGGCTCGTGCGCGCGCTCGATCGTCAGGGCGTGCGCGTCGCCTTCGTGAAGCCCATTTCGAACCGCGCCGAAGACCGCAGCGTCGCGCTCGTCAAGCTCGGGAGCCACCTCACGCCGCCCGACCCCATCGCGCGCAAGGTCGCCGAAGACATGCTCGCCTCGGGCGACGACCAGACGCTCCTCGAGCGCGTCGTGGCCCTCTGCAACCGCGCCGCCGAAGGGGCCGACGTGCTCGTCGTCGAGGGGATCATCCCCGAGTCGGGCGTCGGCTACTCGATGCGCGTCAACGCCCTGATGTTGAAAGCCCTCGACGCGGAGCTCGTGCTCGTGGGCGCTCCGTCGGACCAGGGCCCCGCGGAGCTCGCCGACGCGATCTCCATCGCGGCGAGGGGTTTCGGCGACCTCGGCGAGGGGCGTCAGGCCAACTGCATCCTCAACCGCGTGCCCGCGAGCGACGACGGCGACCTCGCGGTGTGGTCCGCGGCGGCGAAGGCCGAGCGCCTCGTCCCCATCGCCGTGGTGCCCGCCCGCGACGACCTCTCGGCGCTGCGCGTGAAGGACCTCGTCGACGCCGTCGGCGCCCACGTGCTGCACGAGGGCGACATGCGCAAGCGGCGCTTCCGCGACGTGCGGCTCTGCGCGATGACCGTGCCCAACTCGGTCAAGGTCTTCGCGCCCGACCGGCTCATCATCACGCCCGCCGACCGCGACGACATCATCCTCGCGGTCTCGCTCGCGGTGATGGGCGGGATGCGCATCGCGGGCCTCGTGCTCACGGGCGGCGTCGAGCCCAACGAGCGCGTGATGCAGCTCTGCGCGCCCGCGTTCGAGACGGGCCTCCCGGTGCTCACCGTCGACGACGGGAGCTACCAGACCGCCTCGCGCGTGGCCGCCGTCGACCGGCAGATCCCCGCCGACGACCGGGAGCGCGTCGAGCTCGCGATGAACGTCGTCGCCGACCGCATCGACGGCGCGTGGCTCACCAACCTCGTCTCGACGCGCCGGGCGCGGAGGCTCTCGCCGCCCGCCTTCCGTCAGCGCCTCGTCGAAGACGCGCGCGCGGCCAACAAGCGCATCGTGCTGCCCGAAGGCGCCGAGCCCCGCACCATCGCCGCCGCGGCCATCGCGCAGGAGCGCGGCATCGCGCGCTGCGTGCTCCTCGCGCCGCCCGCCGAGGTGCGCGAGGCCGCGAAGCGCCAGGGCGTGAAGCTCCCCGACGCCGTCGAGATCATCGACCCGACCTCCATCGCGTCGCGCTACATCGACCCCCTCGTCGAGCGCCGCAAGGCCCGCGGAATGACCGTCGACCGCGCCGAGGTCGAGCTTCAAGACTCGGTGATGGTGGGCACGATGATGGTCGCGCTCGGCGAGGCCGACGGGCTCGTGTCGGGCGCGCTCCACACCACGGCGCACACGATCCGCCCGGCGCTTCAGCTCATCAAGACGGTGCCCGGGTGCTCCCTCGTGTCGAGCGTGTTCTTCATGTGCCTGCCCGATCAGGTGCTCGTGTTCGGCGACTGCGCCGTGGTTCCAACCCCGAACGCCGAGGAGCTCGCCGAGATCGCCATCCAGAGCGCCGACACCGCCGCGGCCTTCGGCATCGCGCCGCGCGTCGCGATGCTCTCGTACTCGACGGGCACCTCGGGCGCGGGCGAAGACGTCGAGAAGGTCGTGCAGGCCACGGCCATCGCGAAGGCGCGCAGGCCCGACCTCACGCTCGACGGCCCCCTCCAGTACGACGCCGCGGTGATGCCCGACGTGGCGCGCGCCAAGGCCCCCACGTCGCCCGTCGCGGGCCGCGCGAACGTGATCATCTTCCCCGACCTCAACACCGGGAACGTCACGTACAAAGCCGTGCAGCGCAGCGCCGGGGTCGTCGCGATGGGGCCGCTCCTCCAGGGCCTCAACCGCCCCGTCAACGACCTCTCGCGGGGATGCCTCGTCGAAGACATCGTCTTCACGATCGCCCTCACGGCCATCCAGGCCCGCCAGGCCGCCGCACGCGCGACCTGATTCGCCCGCATCACATTCGCGATCCAAGCGCTTTCGCGCTCCATCTATGATCGCGACCATGAGACGCCCTGCGCTGCTCCTCGCGCTCGCCACACTCGCCGCGCCGCTCGCGCTCCGCTCCGAGGCGGGCGCGATCTGGCCCCCTCCCCCCACGGTGCCGCGCGAGGGGCTCTCAGACCCGATGTACTGGCCCGACGACCCGGGCTTCGCGATGCGCAACCCCACCGACGACGGCCAGTGGGACATGTACTCGTGGATCCCCTCCGCGGCCCGCATGTTCACGGGCTTTCGAACGCAGGAGCTCGCCCTCGGATCGGGCAACAACACCGACTCCGCGTGGCAGGTCACCATCGGCGACCCCCGCGTGCTCATCGCCGTGCTCGACTCGGGCATCAAGTGGGACGAGCGCGACCTCCAGCTCAAGGCCGCGCTCAACGTGGGCGAGCTCCCGATGCCCCGCGGCGCGACCTCGTACGACGCCAACGGCGACGGCGTGGTCAACGTCGGCGACTACCTCAACGACCCGCGCGTCCCCTGCGGCGGCGCGACGCTCCCCCACCCCCTGCGCATGTGCCGCGGCGCCGACGGGATGCCCGACGACCCCAACCGCAACGGCCTCTTCGACGCGGGTGACCTCATCCGCGCCTTCTCTGACGGCACCGACGACGACCGCAACGGCTACGTCGACGACATCGCGGGCTGGGACTTCTTCAAGGACGACAACGACCCCTACGACGACGTGCGCTACGGCCACGGAACGGGCGAGGCCAACGACTCGACCGCCGAGACCAACAACGGCATCGGCGACGCGGGCAACTGCCCCCGCTGCATGTTCGTGCCGCTGCGCGTCGGCGACTCGTTCACGACGGACTCCAACGACTACGCGCAGGCCGTCGTGTACGCCACCGACGCGCGCTACGGCGACGGCCGCGTGCGCGTGGTGCAGGAGGCCCTCGGCGCGCTCAACCTCCCGCGCTTCGCCGCGCAGGCGATGGACTACGCGTGGTCGCACGACGTCGTGGTGATCGCCAGCGCGTCGGACCTCAACAGCAACCACGCCAACATGCCGGGCACGGCGAACCACGCGATCTACACGCACGCCGTGATGTACACAGGCGACGACGCGCAGCACTCGCGGAGCTTCCTCGGCTTCAACAACTGCACGAACTACGGGCCGCAGCTCCAGCTCTCGGTGGCGGCCACGTCGTGCTCGAGCGGCGCCGTGGGGCGCAGCAGCGGCATCGCGGGGCTCATGTACGCCGAAGCCCTCGCGACCTCGCTCTCGCCGCCCCTCTCGGCCGAAGAGGCGCGGCAGCTCCTCATCGGAACCGTCGACGACATCAACATCCCCGAGTCGCTCCCCACGGCGAACAACTGGGACAGCACGCTCTACCCCTCGCTCCCCGGCTGGGATCAGCGCTTCGGCTACGGCAGGGTCAACGCGCGTCGCCTCGTCGAGGCCGTGCGCGACCGGCGCCTCCCGCCCGAGGTCGACATCACCTCGCCGCGGTGGTTCACCACGCTCTTCGCAGACCGCGCCCCGACGCGACGGCTCCGCCTCGAAGGCCGCATCGCCGCGCGCCGCGCACCGCGCTTCGACTACACGATCGAGTGGGGCCGCGGCGTCGAGGTGGCCGACGGCCGCTGGACCACGCTTCGAAGCGCCACCGACGCGACGGCGGCGGTGACCGACACGCTCGCCGAGCTCGACCTCGCCGATGTGGTCATCGACAACGTCGACGCGGGGCCCGACGTGAACGCCGTCGAGTACCGCTACGCCATCACGGTCCGCGTGCGCGCCACGGCGCACTACGGCGCCCCCGTCGGTGACGTCACGGGCGAGGCCCGCAGGACCTTCTTCGTCCACCGCGACGAGGGGCTCATGGCGGGCTTTCCCGTCGAGAGCGAGAGCTCCTTCGAAAGCTCGCCGCACCTCGCGGACCTCGACGGCGACGGTCACCGCGACATCGTGATCGCCGACTCGGGCGGCGTCGTTCACGCGATCCGGTCCGACGGCAGAGAGGTGAGGGGCTTTCCCGTTCACACCGATCGCGACCTCGGCTTCGACCCCGACCGCACGCCGAGCTACCGCGGCGCGCCCGCGTACTCGGGCGCGACGCCCGCGATCAACCCCGACACGCTCTACGAGACCGTGATCGGAACGCCCGCCATCACCGACCTCGACGTCGACGGAACGCCCGAGCTCGTCGTGCCCGGCTATCACGGCACCGTCTACGCCTTCAACCACGACGGGACGCCGTACGGACACGGCTTTCCGCGCAGGCTCCCGGCGGTGCCTTCGAGCGCGACGGGCACCGATCGCCTCCTCGACCGCGCCATCTTCGGGCCCGCCGTCGCCTACGACCTCGACCGCGACGGCGACCCCGAGATCATCGTCGGCGGCTCCGACGGAAAGGTCTACGCCATCGACGGACGGACCGCCGCGGATCACCCGGGCTTCCCCGTCGAGATTCACTATCCGCTCATGGGCACCGAGCACGGGCGCGTGTGGGGACCCGTCGGCGTCGGCAACTTCAACGGCGACGCCATCCCCGACCTGCTCGTCGTCTCGAACGAGAAGCTCGCGCACAACGAAGGCTTCGGCGCCGCGTACCTCGTCCACGGCGACGGCAACCTCCACCCCGGGGGCCCCTATCACACCAACTGGCCCGTGCCCGTTCCGTCGGCGCACATCCTCCCGCTCGTCGGCGAGGGCTACTCGTCGGCGCCGCCCATCGCCGACGTCGACCACGACGGCCGCGACGAGATGGTCTTCTCGGGCGTCGGGACGCTCGTCCCGCCCGTGGTGATCGGCGCGCAGCCGCCGCACGCAGCGGCGCCCGAGGGCTTTCAACCCGCCACGGTGTCGACGCTCAACACCGTCGCGCGCGGACCGTTCAGCACGGCGCACTCCCCCCTCCCCGGGGTCACGCCCGCGTTCGGCCTCGGCTCCTTCGGCGACCTCACGGGCGACGGACGCATCTCGTATGTGCTCCCCGGCGCGTCGCTCTCGCTCGCGGGCGGCGTGAGCAGCGGCACGCGACGCACCACCTTCGAGCACCTCCTCGGGGGCTGGGACGTGCTCTACGGCGACCCCCTGCCGGGCTTTCCCCGCGTGGTCGAGGACTACAGCATCTTCGTGAACCCCGCCCTCGTCGACGTGTCGGGCGACGGTTACGCCGAGGCGCTCGTCGGAACGGGCGGCTACTACCTCCACGCCTTCGACGCCTGCGGCCGCGAGGCGCCGGGATTCCCGCGCTTCACGGGCCAGTGGATGATCTCGTCACCCGCCGTGGGCGACCTCGACGGCGACGCCGACCGCACGCTCGAGGTCACCACCGCGACGCGCACGGGCTACCTCTACGCGTGGCGCACCCACGGGAGGGAAGCGGGCAACGTGCAGTGGCCCTCGTTCCGCCACGACAACGCGAACACCGGCAACTACGGATCGACGCTCGACTTCGGCGCGCGCACGCGACCCGACGGCGGCGCGATCTCGTGCGCAGACCCCATCGTCGACGCGGGCACGACGCTCGACGGATCCGTCGCGCGCCCCCCCGTCGACGACAGCGCCTGCGGCTGCGCCGCGCCGGGTCGCAGCACCCGCGGCTCGTACGCGCTCACGCTCCTCGCGCTCGCGTCGCTCGCCGCGCGCCGCCGTCGAACGCGCGCAGGACTCAGCGGGGGTTGTTGACGTTGAACATCCAGCGGATGCCGAAGCGATCGAGGCACGTGCCCCAGTAGGCGCCCCAGAACATGTCGGTCATGGGCATCCCCTCGGTGCTGCCCTCGGAGAGCCCGCGGTAGAGCCGGTCGGCCTCTTCGCGCGTGTCGGGTTCGAGCATGATCGTGGTGTTGTTGCCCACGCGGAGCTTGTGCCCCATCGACTCGACCATGTCGGTGCCCATGAGCACGTGGCCCGCGAGGATGGGCAGCTCCATGTGCATGATCATCTTCTTCTCGGCGTCGCTGAGCTGCGGCGCGCCGGGCCCCGGGGGCACGTCGCCCATGCGCGCGATGGGACCGGAGAACTCGGTGCCGAAGAGGGCGCGGTAGTAGTTGAACGCCTCCTCGGTGTTGCCTGCGAAATTGAGATAGGTGCTGACGCGCGCCATCGGGGTTGAGTCTCCTCTCGGTCGGTGTGCGGGGCGATGCGCGCGGTTCACCGCGAACCGATCGCGCGCTGCCCGAGGGCGCGTAGGTCCAACACTCTCGAGGTGGCGTCAAAGAAGCTGCGCGCGCCCCGCGGCTCGCGGCGCTCGGAAACGCGCGCAGGGACTATGATCCGCGCCGTGCGCGGCCCCCCTCGCATCGACGGCTACGACATCGTGCGCGAGCTCGGGCGCGGCGCGATGGGCGTGGTGTACCTCGCGCGCGACCGCTTTCTCGAACGCGACGTGGCGCTCAAGGTCGTCGCCGACGCGGACCTCACGCCCGATCTCGTCGAGCGCTTTCTCCGCGAGGCGCGCGCGATGGCGAGGCTCTCGCACCCCAACGTGGTGACCGTGTTCCGCGCGGGCGTCGTCGACGCGGCGCCCTTCCTCGTGATGGAACTCCTCCGCGGCCGCTCCCTCGACGTGACCATCGAGCGCGAGGGCCCCCTCCCCCCGGACGCGCTGCTCTCCGTCGCGATCGAGACCGCGCGGGGCCTCGCCGCGGCGCACGCGTGCGGCGTCGTGCACCGCGACATCAAGCCCTCGAACCTCTTCGTCACCGACGAGGGGACCCTCAAGGTCCTCGACTTCGGCATCGCGAAGATCGCCACCGAGACACCCCTCCCCGCGTCGGCGGCACCCCCTCCGGCCCCCGCTTCGGTCTCTCCTCCGAGCCTCGACCTCGACGACACGCTCGCGGCGGGCGTCGCGCCCACGCGGCCCGGCTCGACCCCCTCGACGAGCGGCAGCGACACGGGCGCCACGGGAACGGCGTTCTACATGGCCCCCGAGGTCTGGCGCATGGAGGGCGCCGACGGCGCGAGCGACGTGTGGTCCCTCGGCGCGACGCTCTATCACCTCGCGACGGGGCGGCCTCCCTACGTCGGTCGCTCGCTCGTCGAGGTCGCGTTTCAGGTGATGAGCGACGTCGTGTGCGAGCCCGTCGGCGCGCAGCGCGCGGACCTCCCCACGGGCCTCGTCGAGGTGATCGATCGGTGCCTCGCGAAAGACCGCACCGCGCGCTTCTCGGGCGCGCAGGCGCTCCTCACCGCGCTCGACCGCGTCGCGCGCGCCGAGGTGTCCGCGCGCGCCGCGCCGCCCGACGCGCCGTACCCCGGGCTGCGCCCCATGGACGCCCACGACCGCGACCGCTTCTTCGGCCGCGAAGACGACGTCGAGCCGCGTGATCGAGCGCCTGCGCGCCGAGGCCGTCGTGGTGCTCGCGGGCCCTCGGGCGCGGGCAAGAGCTCGCTCGCGCGCGCGGGCGTCGCGCCGAGGGTGATCGACGGCGCCCTCGGGGTGCACCCCTCGTGGCGCGTGGTGCGCGTGCTGCCGGGGCGGTCTCCCGTCGCGTCCTTCGCGGGCGCCGTGGCGACCTGCTTCGCGCTCGACGCCGACGCGCTCGCGCGCGACCTCCGCGATCACCCCGACGGCCTCGCGCGCGCGCTGCGTGAGGGCGTCACGCGACACGGCGAGGGCGTGCTGCTCCTCGTCGATCAGCTCGAGGAGCTCGTGACCGTCGCGGCCCACGAAGAGCGCGACGCGGTGGCCGCCGCCCTCACGCGGCTCATCGATCTCGCCCCCCGGGGTGTGCGCGTGCTCGCCACGGCGCGCAGCGACCTCTTCGATCGCCTCGGCGCCCTCGGTGACCTCGGCGCGCGGCTCGGACGCGCGACGGAGCTGGTGCGACCGCTGCGGGGCGCGACGCTGCGCGCGGCCATCGTCGAGCCCTGCCTCGCCGCGGGCCACGCGATCGAAGACCCCGCCGTGGTCGACGAGATCCTCGCGGAGGCCGAAGGGGGGGCCGAGGTGCTCCCCCTCGTGGCCTTCGCGCTGAGGGCGTGGTGGGACCGGCGCGACCGCGCGAAGAAGCGCCTCACGCGCGAGGGGTGGGAGGCCATCGGCGGCGTCGCGGGCGCGCTCGGAGCCCACGCCGATGCCGTGTACGAGGGCCTCTCGACGGAGGAGCGCGACGCCGCGCGGGCGGTCTTCACGCGCCTCTTCGCCAACGACGGGACGCGCCGCTACGCGAGCCGCGCGGAGCTCGACGCGAGGGTCGCAGGCCGACCCGAGACCGTCGCGCGCGCCCTCGAGGTCTACGCGCAGGCGCGCCTCGTTCAGTGCGAGGGAGACCCCTCGACGGGCACCTGGACGGTCTCGCACGAGGCCCTCGCCCGCGCCTGGGAGCGGCTTCGAAAATGGCTCGACGCGGGCCGCGAAGACCGCGCCCTCCACGAGCAGCTCTCCGCCGCCGCGAAGCAGTGGGAGCGCGGCGGGCGCCGCGCCGAGCTCCTCTGGCGGGCGACGCTCCTGCGAGAGCTCGTGCGGTGGCGCGAGCTCTACGACGACGTGCTGACGCCCACGGAGCGTTCCTTCGCCGATGCGTCGTCGGTGAGCGAGCGCCGCCGTCGCCGCGGGAACGCCCTCGTCTTCTCGGCCCTCGCCCTCGCCCTCGGCGGCGTGGCCGCGCGCGCGATGGTGCGAGAGCGTCACGCCACCGAGCGCGCGCAGTCCGCGTACGACCGCCTCGCGACGCTCACCGAGGCCGCGCGCAACGACGCCGTCGAGCGGGCCTTCGCCGCCGCGCACGCCCTCCGCCGCGACGACCCGAGCGCGGCCCTCGCGTGGCTCGTGAGCGCCGCCCGCGCGGGGGGGAGGGCCTCGGCCTCGATGCGCGCCCTCGCCCTCGGCCTCGTCGACCGCGGCGTGAGCGCGAGGATCCCCTGCACCTCGAACGTCGCGCTGCGCGAGGACGGCTCGCTCGCGGCCTGCGCGGCCGGCGACGTGGTCTACCGCGTCGACGTGACCAGCGGCTTCATCGAGCGGATCGCGGCGCGTCAGCGCGTGCGCTCCGTCGCGCTCGCGCCGGGGGGCGACGCCCTCTTCTGGATCGACGCCGCGCAGCAGCTCATGCGCTGGGACGCGGAGCGCGGCTCGACCCGCCTCGCCTCGCGGACGCGTCGGCGCCCGCGGGACCCTCCTCGTCGCCCCCGACGGCGTGAGCGCGAGCCCGCGCGCGGTCGATGCGGGACGCGGCGCCCGCGGCCCCCACGCCGTCGGCGTCGAGCAGCGGGCGACGCCTGCGCGTCGACGCGTCGCCGACGCTCCACCTCTGGACGCCTCTCGCTCGAGGGCGCTCGGCGCGGTGGCGCGAGCTCGCGCCGGGGCCCGTGGTGCCCCCCGGGGGCGCATGGACGCGCGCCACCGTGCTCAGCCTCCCCGAGGGGCGCGCGGCGGTGGCCGCGCCCGGCGTGGGCGTCGGCGTGGTCGACCTCGCCACGGGCGCCCTGGCCTTCTCGCTGGCCGAACCCACCACCGTGGCCGTCGGCGCCGCGGGGCGCTTCGTGCTCCTCGGCCTCGGCGACGGGCGGGCGGTGCTCGTCGACGCCGTCTCACGGCGCGTGACCCGCGCGACGCTGCTCGACGGCGCCGCGCCCGCGGCGGTGGCGGTGTCGTACGACGGCGCGCGCGTGGCGGCGGTGGCGCGCGGCGGCGACCCCGTGTGGCGTCGCGTGACCCCGGGCGGCGCGGACTGGGCGCAAATCCGCGCGGCGGCCTTTCGCGAGCTTCGCGGCGCGAGCGCGCTGGCGGTGCGAGGCGGACGGCTCGCGGCCGCGGGTCCGTGGCTCGGCGTGGTCGAGGCCCGGGGGGTCACGACGCTCTCGAACGCGCCGGCGGCCTTTCACGCGGCGCGGGTCGAGTCGCTGCGCTTCATCGACGCGTCGTCGATGGTGGCGAGCGACGACCGCGGCGCGCTCTGGTACACGCGCTGCGACGAGGAGCGCTGCGACACGGGGTGGCTCGGCGAGGGCTTCGACGCCGTTCCCATCGAGCGCGACGCGTCGCTCGGGCTCTCGCGCGACGGCTCGGTGAGCCTCTACGAGCGCGGACAGCGCGAGGCCGCGGTGGTGGTCCCGAGGCTCGGCGTGATGGGCGCGAACGCGCTCGATGGCCGTCACCTCGCGCTCGACGCGGGCGACGACGCGCTCGTCGTGGCGCTACCCGCCGAGCTCCCCGTGGTGCTCTCGATCACCCTGCCGCCCGAAGGGGCCGAAGACTTCGCCCGCTGGGCCGCGCGACGCACCAACCTGGTCATCGGCGACGGGGGCATCGTGACCGTCGGCGAGGTCCCCCGGACGATGCCCTGAGGAGACGCGGCCCTCGGGTTGTCCGACCGGGCGGACAAAACACGTTTCTCGGACAAAATAGCCATTTCGTGAGAGGGCACCCCCCGACAGGGTGGGGTCCTCCGAAGCGCGTCGCGCGGAGCGCAGGCGCGAAAATGCGGCGAAGGGACGCGCCGAATCCCGTTGCGCCCGCTCGCGGCTGTGATCCCGTGCGGGACAGATGTTCCCGCCCAACGAGGGAGTCGCCCGATGACGAACGCCCGCGGCGCCCGCGGCCCTGCGCGCGCGGCGCTGACCCTCGCGCTGATCGCGGCGCCCCTCGCGGCCTCGTCGCAGCCGAGGCCCGCCGCGCGACGCGACGCGGCCGAGCCCGGCGACGAGGTGACCATCGTCGCGCCCGCGCGCCGTGAGGAGGCCCTCCTCGACACGCCCCGCGCGGTCTCCGCGGACACGACCGCGAGCGCCCGGCGCGCCCTCGCGCGCGACGTGGGCGAGCGCCTCGACGAGCTCCCCGGGGTGTTCGTCCAGCGGACCACGAGCGCCTCCGCGGCGCCGCTCCTCCGCGGCCTCGGGGGGCAGCGGGCGCTCCTGCTCTTCGACGGCCTGCGGCTCAGCGACTCGCTCACCAAGGTGGGCGGCAACGCGCTGCTGAACCTCATCGACCCGTCGATCGTGCAGCGGGTCGAGGTGGTGCGCGGCCCCGCCAGCGTGATGTACGGCTCCGACGCCCTCGGCGGCGTCGTGCAGGTGACCCCCATCGACGCGATCCCGCGCGCCGACGGCTCGTTCCAGTGGCGCGGCGAGGCGATGCTCCGCGGCGCGTCGGCGGAGCGCTCCGCGGTCACCAACGGCTTCGTCGAGGGCGAGGTCGGGCGCTTCGGGCTCGTGCTCGGCGGCGCGCTCGGGTTCACCGGGCAGCTCGTCGCGGGCGGCGACCTCGGCGCGCAGCCCTACACGGGCTACGGCGATCGCGCGCTCAGCGTCCGCGCCACGGCGCGCCTCACCGATCGTCAGCGCGTCGGGGTCGCGCTCCACACGAGCGCGCTCTCCGACGCGCCGCGGCCCGACCTCTCGACCCCCTCCGACGTCAGGGTCTTCAGGCTCCAGCAGCGCGACCTCGCGTACGTCACCTGGCGCTACGCCACGGACGCGTTCGCGCTGAGCGCCCGCCTCGGCGCGATCGTGCGCACGGAGCTTCGAGACCGCTTTCGCGAGGGACGCACCGACACCGAGCGCGACCAGGTGCTCACCGGCGTCGCGTCGGTGCAGTTCGAAGCGCGCCACCGCGACGCGCGCTTCACCGCGGGCGCCGAGGCCGCCCTCGACGACGTCGAGAGCAGCACCGACACGACCCGCGCGGGGCGCCCCACGGAGACCGCCCGCGGGCGCTACGTCGGCGGCAGCACCTACCTGTCGAGCGGACTCTACGGGCTGTATCAGCAGCGCGTGGGGGCGCGCTTTCTCGGGGAGGTCGGCGTGCGCCTCGCGGTCGTGCGCGCCACCGCCCCCATCGACGGCGCGGCCCCCGCGATGGATCAGCGCCTCGTCGCGCCCGTGGCCTCGATCGGCGCGCGCTACCTCGTGCGCGAAGGCGTCGCCGTGATGGTCAACGGCCTCACGGGCTTTCGCGCGCCGAACCTCGACGACTTTCAGGCCCTCGGCGCCGGGGCGCGCTCCTTCGACGCGCCCAACGCCGCCCTCGGCGCCGAGCGCTCGTGGACCGCGGAGGTCGGCGCGCGCGTCGTGAGAGACGGCTGGACGGGCTCGCTCTTCGTCTTCGGCTCGGCCCTCACGGGGCTCGTGGTCCGCGTCCCCTCGTCGCTCGACGGCATGACCGTGATCGACGGACGGCGGGTCTACACGCGCCAGAACGCGAGCGACGCGACGATGTGGGGCGCCGAGTTCGACCTCACCTGGCGGGCACGCTCGGGGCTCTATGCCTCCGTCGCGGCGATGTACACGCAGGGCGACGCGACCTTCCCCGACGACGCGGGCAACAGCGTGACGGAGCCCATGGCGAAGCTCCCCCCCGCGACGGGACGCGCCGCCGTGGGCTGGCGCAGCGAGCGCGCGTGGGTCGACGTCGTGCTCACGGGGGGTCTCCCCCAGACGCGCCTCGCCACGTCGGACCGCGAGGACGTGCGGCTCTGCCCCGGGGGCGCCGCGACCTGCACGCAGGTCGACGGGTGGGCCTCGCTCACGCTGCGCGGCGGCGTCGCCGTCACGCCTTCGGTCGTCGTGGGCGCCGCCGTCGAGAACGTCTGGAACGGCGCCTTCACCCCCTACGGCGCGGGCTACCCCGCCTCGGGCACCAACGTCGTCGGGATGCTCCGCTTCCGCGCGCGATAGCGCCGCGTGGGGGCGGCGCTCCGCCTCGCGATCGAGAGCGGTCCGCCGGCGCTTGCGAACCGGGGCGTTCAGGTCGAAGCTCCCCCGCCGAAAGGAGTGTTCACCATGAAGATCCGAACGAAGGTGAAGGCGGGGATGCCCGCGCTCGACGCCGCCAGCTAGGACTGATCGCCCCTCCCCCTCCCCTCTCCACCTCACAGCCTGCGTCGACGCGCGTCGAGGAGCGATCAGGCGGTCTCGCGCACGCGCCAGGGCGCCACGACGCCCTGCGGGGCGCTCGTGACGAACAGCATCAACGCGCCCAGGGTGAAGGCCACCACGAGCCAGTGGACGCTCCCGTGCTCGCCCACCTGGTTGGCCTCGGGCCAGCCCTCGACGGTGAGCACGCGCACGGAGGCGCCTCGCGAGAAGCGCATGACGTCGTCGTTCGCCACGCGGGTGCACACCTCGCCCAGGCCCCTCGCCGCGGCGCGGTCGCGCGGCTCCGCGCACACGACCGTCACGGGGGTCCGGGTGGCGTGGCCTCCTCCGCGACCGCCGACCCAGCCGCGCTCGTAGCGCCGCGTGACGCCGGTCACCGTCGCGTCGAGCGTGCGGCCCTTCGTGACCTGCGCGATGAAGGTCGAGAACGCGAAGAGCTCTGCAAGCGCGAGGGCCGCGGGACACAGGAGCCGCCAGAACCTCGCCCGATCGAGCTCCGCGCGCAGCATCGGAACCGGCGACTCCGCGTGGATCTCGAGCGGGCCGTCATCGGGCGGTCGCAGCGCGAGCGTTCGGGTGGCGTCGCGGTCGCCGTCCCCGCCCGTCGGCGCGGCGTCGAGCGCAGAGAGCCGACCATGGACGCACACGCGCGTCCCCGGACGGAGGTGAAGGGTCAGCGTGCGCTTCGGCGGCGTCGTCACCGTCTCGGCGTCGATCCTGGTGCACGTGCGGCGGTCGAGGTGGGGCGCGTCGCCGGGCTCCACGCGCAAGGCGCGCCCTTCGGGCAACCACACGGAGAAGGGACGCGCCGTCACGCGGCTCGCTCGCTCCACCCAGACCGCGCGGGAGCCGCTCCTCCCGTGCCGCGTCTCCTGCTCTTCGGTGACCAGAACCTCGGCGGCGGGGCTCGCGTCGTCGCCCTTCAAGACGTGCCCCTCCACGAGCGGCAGGTCTTCGCGCGGCGGCTCGTATCGCGCGAGGCACCGGGCGAGCTCGTGCGCCCTGTGACCGAGCGATCGAAAGAGCAGCGCGAGCACCCCGGGGACGAGCCCGAAGGCCACCACCGCGCTCCCTACGGGGCCGAAGTGATCGCGCGGCGAGAACGCGTCGAAGAGTTCGAAGAACACCCCCATGTGTGTGCCGTGAGGGTGTCGAAATTGTCCAGGGCGATCGAGGGTGTTCCCCCCGCTGTCCGACCGGTCGGACAAAACGCGTTTCTCGGACAAGATAGCCATTTCGTGAGAGGGCACCCCCCGGCAGGGTCCCCGCCACGCGGACGCTACGACCCTCGCACCAGGCGGCGCTCGACGAGCGCGAAGAGGCCCTGCGCGGCGAGCGCCATCAGCGCCGCGGGAACGGCCCCTTCGAGGATCGTCGGGGTGTGCGCGAGGCGGATCCCCGTGAGGATCGGCTCGCCGTATCCGCCCGCGCCGACGAGCGCGCCGAGCGTCGCCGTGCCCACGTTGATCACCGCCGCGGTCTTCACCCCCGCGAGGATCGCGGGCATCGCGAGGGGAAGCTCCACGCGCCAGAGCATCGCCCCCGGGGGCAGGCCGAGCGCCTCCGCCGACTCGCGCAGCGACGCGTGGATGCCCGTGATGCCCTGCGCGGTGTTTCGAAGCACCGGGAGGATGCTGTAGACGAAGAGCGCCGCCACCGCGGGCCTCGCGCCGATGCCGAGCAGCGGGATCATGAACACCAGCAGCGCGAGCGACGGGATCGTCTGCATGAGCCCCGCCCCCCCGAGGATCGCCGCGCCGAGCACGCGACGCTTCGCCGCGAGCACCCCCAGGGGGATCGCCACGAGCACCGCGGCGAGGAGCGAGAGCCCGACGAGGCCGAGGTGCTCTTGCGTGCGAGCCCACACGCGCGCGGCGCGAGACTCCGTGGGGGCCCGCGACTCGACGCCCATCACGTCGCGCAGAAACCCGTCGGCCACGGCGCTCTCGGCGATGCGCTCGACGCGGGCGCGGGCGTTCATCCGGGTCATCACCGCCGTGGGGATGCGCCCCGCCACGCCTTCGAGCGCGCGCACCACCCCCGGGGCCCTGCGCGCGAGGTCGGCGCGGTAGAGCCACACGGCGCGGTAGGGTGGGAAGTACGCGAGGTCGTCGTCGAGCACGCGGAGGTCCTGCGCGAGCACCTCGGCGTCGGTGGTGTACACGTCGGTCGCGGCCACGGCGCCCGAGGCGAGGGCCTGGTACGCGAGCTCGTGCTGGAGCCCGCGCACGTCGCGCTGCGGCAGGTCGTAGCGCGCGCGAAGCCCCGGCCACCCGTCGGCGCGCTGAAGGAACTCGTGCGAGAGCCCCAGCGAGAGTTCGGGGTGCGCGCGGAGGTCCGAGATGCGCGCGAGCCCGAGGCGCTCCGCCGTGACGCGCTGCACGCCGAGCGCGTAGGTGTCGTCGAAGCCGAGGTCCGCCGACATTCGAACGCCCTGCGCGGCGAGGGCCCGTCGCATGGCGGCGCCGTCGCGGGCGCTGATTCCGCGGCCCGCGAGGAGCTCCGACGCGATGGTGCCGGTGTACTCGGGGTAGACGTCGATCTCGCCGGCGACGAGGGCGTTCCAGAGGATGCGCGTGCCGCCGAGGGCGCGTCGATGCTCGGCGCGCGCGCCCGCGTGACGCGCGACGCCCGTGGCGATCTCGCCGAGGAGCACGGCCTCGACGAAGGACTTCGAGCCCACGCGCACGGTCGCGTCGGGGCGCGCGCATCCCCACGCGAGGAGCGCCATGAAGAGCAGCGCCACGCGCCTCATCGCCAGGCTCCGAAGAAGCGCGTCACGAACTCGTCTTCGGGGGCGTGTTCGAGCGCGTCGACGGTGCCGCGCTGAACGACGCGTCCGTCGCGCAGGAGGCACACCTCGTCGGCGAGCACGCGCGCCTCGCGCAGGTCGTGAGACACCATGAGCACCGTGCGCCTGAGCGTCTGAAAGATCTCGCGCAGGTCGCGCTGGAGGTCGGCGCGCACCATCGGGTCGAGGGCCCCGAGGGGCTCGTCGAGGAGCACCACCTCGGGGTCGAGCATGAGCGCGCGCATGAGGCCCACGCGCTGCCGCTGCCCGCCCGAGAGCGCCTGCGGGTGACGGTCGAGGAGTCCTTCGGGCAGGCGCACGAGGGCCGCGAGCTCGGCGACGCGCGCGCGGACCCTCCCCCCCTCCCACCCGAGGTGACGCGCCATGAGCGACACGTTCTCGCGCGACGTGAGGTGCGGAAAGAGACCTCCCTCTTGAATCACGTAGCCCATGCGCTGACGGAGCGCGCGCACCGTCTCGGGCGTGACGGCGGTGTCTCCGAGGCGCACCTCGCCCGCGTCGGGCCGCACGAGGCCGATCACGGCGCGGAGGAGCGTCGACTTTCCGCAGCCGCTCGGGCCGAGGAGGCAGAGGGTCTTCGCGGCGTCGACGGTGAGGTCGATGGGCCCGAGGGCCGCGTGCTCGCCGTAGCGCTTGGTCACGCCCCGAATGCAGATCGCGGTCGCCACGGAGGTGTCAGCGCGCGGGACGCTTCGCGGACTTCGGGGGCTTCGCAGGCTTCGCAGGCTTCGAAGACTTCGCGGACTTCGCGGGGGTCGCGTCGCCGAGCGCGGCGGGGCGATCGGGGTCGCGGGCCCAGTCGCTCCAGCTCCCTTCGTAGAGCTTCACGCGCGTGGCGGAGATGCGCGCGAGCGAGAGCGCGAGGATGTCGTGGCACGCCGTCACGCCCGAGCCGCAGTAGCAGACCACGGTGGTTCCGGGTCGCACGCCGAGCTTGCGGTAGCGCGCGCGGAGGGTCTTCGCGTCGGCGAAGCGCCCGTCGACGAGGTTGTCGGTCCACGGCGCGTTGAGGGCCCCGGGGATGTGCCCCGGTCGCGCGTCGATGGGCTCCAGCTCGCCGCGGTATCGCTCGGGCACGCGGGCGTCGAGGAGCGTCCACGCGGTGCGTTCGCGGACGGCCTCGACGGCATGACGATCGAGCACGGGGAGCATCACGTCGATCTTCGCGGCGAAGGACCCCGGGGGCACCGTGACAGGCTCCGTCGAGAGGGCGCCGCCCGCGGCGGTCCACGCTTGAATCCCGCCGTCGAGCACGTGGACGCGCGCGTGGCCGTGGGCCGTGAGGAGCCACCAGAGGCGCGCGGCGATGCTCCCGCCTGCGTCGTCGTAGACCACGACGCGCGTCGACGGAGACACGCCCGCGGCGCGCATGGCGCGTTCGAACTGCGCGGGGCTCGGGATGGGGTGACGACCGGGGCCCACGCGTCCCGTGAGGGCGTGCTCGAGGTCGATGAACACGGCGCCGGGGATGTGCCCCTTCGCGTACTCCGCCGGGCCCGTCTTGCCCGAGAGATACCAGCGGAGGTCGATGACGCGGAGTCCGTCGTCTTCGAGGTGCGCCGAGAGCCACGCGGCGTCGACGAGCGGGCCGCGCGGCGCGGCGGAGCGTGCGTTGGTGCGTGCCATCGCGCGGAGGGTACATCAGCGACGCCCCCGCGCGACCTGCGCATCGTGCGTCGCGCGGGCCCGGAACGAGCTGTTGAATCCCGCGTGGGGCGCCGACAACATACGCCCTGATCGGTCACCCGCGTGGGGTTCGGCCGTTGAGGTGGAGAAGCGATGAAGACCTGGATCCCGCTCGTGCTGATTTCGGGGGCAATGGGGGCGGCGGGGTGCTGCTCGACGGCGTCGAACTCTCAGGGTGACGCGGCGCCCGACCTGGTGACGCCGACCGACACGGGCTCCGACATCGTGAGCGACGTGAGCGACGTGCGAGACGTGACCGACGCGAGCGATGTCAGCGACGCGAGCGACGTGAGCGACGCGGGTGACGTCAGCGACGCGAGCGACGTGGGTGACGTGAGTGACGTGAGCGACGCGGGTGACGTCGCGGATGTGAGCGACGTGCCTCCGACGCCTTGCGCGCCCTGCACGGGCGACGGTTGCGCGATCGTCGAGGTGACCACGGGGGCGAGCTACTCGTGCGCGCGACGCGCCTCGGGGTCGGTGCTCTGCTGGGGCGCCAACACCTATGGAACCCTCGGCAACGGAACCACCACCTCGTCGTCGACGCCCGTCGAGGTGCTCGGCGTGTGCGACGCGGTGGAGGTCGAGGCGGGCTCGAACGCGGCCTGCGCGCGGCGACGCTCGGGGCAGATCTCGTGCTGGGGCGCCAACATCTCGGGCGTTCTCGGCGTCGGGCGCACCCCCGAGCAGCTCGCGCTCTCGACCACGGCGCGCGACGTGACGGGCCTCGATGACGCCACGTCGATCGACGGCGGCGCGGGCTTCTTCTGCGTGGTGCGCCGCGGCGGGGCCGTGTCGTGCTGGGGCACCAACAGCAACGGTCAGCTCGGCCTCGGGGTCACCGACGCGTACCGCACGTCGCCCGTCGCGGTGCCGGGCATCACCGACGCGACGCGCCTCACGACGGCGCAGAGCGGCTGCGCCCTCCGCACGGGCGGGCAGATCGTGTGCTGGGGTCGGAACTTCCGCGGGCGCCTCGGCACCGGCGACGAGGCCGACCACTTCTCACCCACCGCCGTGGCGGGGATCTCCAACGCGACGAGCGTGGCCGTCGGCGTGTGGCACGGCTGCGCGCTCCGCGCCGACGCGACGGTGTCTTGCTGGGGCGACAACGCGCTCGGCGAGCTCGCGTCGACCCCCTCCCCCACGGCGGTCACCACGCCCACGGCCATCGCGGGCGTCACGGGCGTCACGCAGCTCGAGGTCGGCTACCGCCACACCTGCGTGCTGCTCGGCGACAGCACCGTGTCGTGCTGGGGCAAGAACGACCTCGGCGAGCTCGGGCGCGGCGCGGCCTCTCCCTTCGAAGCCACCCCCGCCCCCGTGATGGGCCTGCGCGACGTGACGCAGCTCACCGCGCACAGCCCCCACGACATGCCCGTCGAGGGCGGCCACACCTGCGCGCTCCGCCGCGACGGCGCCGTGCTCTGCTGGGGCAAGAACGACGTCGGCCAGCTCGGCGACGGCACGACCATGACGCGCTTCGCGCCCGTGACCGTTCGCTTCTGACAGCGCGACGCCGCTGCGCGCCACGCACCCCACGCACGACCAGAACGCCTCGCCGCAGCGTCAACGCCGCGCCGGTCATCGCGCCGTCTGAGCGATCGGGGCGCGGGCTCCGAGATTGCTTTCACCGCTGGGGCAGAGATCGCCTCGAAGCGGAGCCCGTGGTCGCCGACGACAGCGTCGACGCGAGGGCTCCGCAGGCGCCCCGAAAGGACGCGACCATGAACCCCGCAACCGACACGCGCTCGCTCGCCGCGATGCGCGACGATCACCGACGCTTCGAAGACCTCTTCGAGACCGTGCTCTCGCAGCTCGACACGGGCAGCAAGGCCATCGCCGATGAGGGCTGGTCGACGCTCGAACGCACGCTCTCGGAGCACATCGACTACGAGGAGCGAGAGGTCTTTCCCCGCTTCGCGGTGGGCGACGGCGGAGAGGTCAAGGCGCTGCTCTCGGAGCACAAGCGCTTCCGCGAGCTGCTCACGGAGCTGGGCGTGGCGCTCGAGCTCGGCGCGCTCCCCGAGGCGAGCGCGAAGGAGTTCTTCGACCTCCTGCGCGCGCACGCGGCCCGCGAAGACGGCGCCTTCGCCCGCTGGTACGACGACGCGAAGCCCGCGGGCTGAGGCTCAGCGCGCGGCGCCGTACCCCGACACCGACACCGAGAGCACGTCGTCGTCCGATCCGCTGTGGTAACGGACCGCGACGCGTCCGCCGAAGGGCGTCGCCGACGTGGGCGCGCAGGTCACCACGAGCGCCGTGCTCTCGCCCGGACGGATGCACGGCTGGATCACCACCGCGCGGCACGGGTCCGGCGGAAACGTGGCGACGTACGTCACGTCGAGAACGTCGACGGGCGCGCGCCCGGTGTTGGTCAGCGTGACCGTCCGCGTGGCCGTCGAACCGACCGCGACGGCGCCGAAATCCGCCGACGTGGGGCGCGCCGCGAGCGGCGACGTGTCGACCGACTGCGCCCCCGTCGCGGCGTCGTCGACGCCGCCGCAGCCCGCGCTCGCCAACGCGGCCATGAGAACTCCGAGCCTCACCGTGTGCATCCTCGTCATGGGAGTGTGACCCTCCGTCGTGGCGCCTGTCGCCCGTCGGTGATTGGGCGCCTCGCGGGGGCGCGACGCGATTCCCCTGAACAGGTCAGCGACGCGGAGGGGGGTTCGCGGCCGATCGGCGCGGGCTGTCGGTGCGGCGCGACGCGCGGGCGAGACCTGTAGTAGACGTTCACCCCGATGAACAAGAAACCCCGCGTTGGCGTGGACGTCGACGGCGTCCTCGCCGACATGATGACCCCGCTGTTCGAACTCATGAACCGCCTCTTCGGCACGGCGTACACCGTCGAGCACATGGAGGACTGGGCCGTCGATCCGCTCATCCCCGAAGGCCGCGCCGACGAGTTCTGGCGCGAGCTCGGCAAGCCCGGACTCCACGCGCGGCTGCGCCCCTACCCCGGGGCCGTCGAGGGCATGCGCGCGCTCGGCGAGGCCGCCGACGTGTACATCGTGACGAGCTACCTGCACGGCGCCGAGACGTGGGTCCACGAGCGCGACGCGTGGCTCGCGGAGCACTTCAGCATCCCCCGCGCGAAGATCGTCCACACGCGCGCCAAGTACACGTTCTATGGCCGCGCGCTCGTCGACGACAAGCCCGAGAACGTCATCGAGTGGCAGACCGAGCACCCGGGCGGCGCGGGCGTCCTCTGGACGCAGCCCTACAACCGCCGCAACGACGACCCGCGCATCCGTCACCGCCTCGACCGCTGGGAAGACGTCATCCGCCTCGCGACCTCGGCGCAGTAGCCGCCACCGCGCTGACATCACACAGGCACGTCGTTGACGGTGCGCCTCGCGCGCGAGGCCGCCCGGCGGGGGTTCAGCCGTGGGCGGCCTTGCCGAGGTCGCGCATCCAGGTCATCTCGTCGGCCGAGAGGGGGCCCTTCTCGACGGCGGCGAGGTTCTCGTCGAGCTGCTGCTCGTTGGCGGGGCCGGTGAGCACCACGTCGACGTGGTCGGAGCTGAGGCAGAAGCGGTAGCAGTCGCCCGCGGTGGCGATCGGTCCCTGCCACCCCGAGGGGCGCTTCATGAGCTTGCGCCAGGCCGTCGCGGTGTACGCCACCACCGAGGGCTGACGCTTCGCGAGGTGGGGGAAGATCTCTCGCTCCGCGCCGGGGTGCGCGGCGTTGTAGCGGATCATGAAGAGGTCGATGGGCGAGTCTTCGGCGAGCCTGCCCGCGCGCGGTCGGTCGTGGATCGAGACGCCGATCGCGCGGACCTTGCCTGACTCCTTGAGGCGACGGAGCTCGTCGAGCACGCCGTCGGTGTAGGCCGCGCCGACGCCGAGCCAGTTCATCTGGAACACGTCGATGTAGTCCGTGCCGAGCGTCTTGAGGGAGCGCTCGAGGTAGCGGCGGTAGCTGCCCGCGAACCAGCCCACGTTGGGCCCCGTGGCGACGACCATCGACGCGCGGTCGCGGCCGAGTCGCTCCTTGAGCACGGGGGTCACCTCGCCGGAGCGCATCGAGGTCCAGAACACGTAGTTCACGCCGCGATCGAGGGCCTTCGCGAAGCCCCGCCCGTCGATGCCGTAGTTCGACGCGATGCCGAGTCGGTGCACGCGCTTGCCGACGGCGCGGAGGTCACGGCTGAGAAAATTGGTCATGGGCCGCATCTGTAACGCACGCCCCCAGCGCGCGCACGGCCCCCGGTCGATCCCCCGCGACGGGCGGTGGGCGCCCAGCGTCACGCGACGCCCGAGCACCCGCCGCGCGCGGAGCCGTCGCTCAGTCCCAGTCGAGCGTGAGCGTGTAGGCCCACTTGATGGAGTCCCAGTCGAAGTCCGACGACACCTCGTCGACGAGCTCCGCGGGTCCGAAGAGGCGGGGGTCGCCGTCTTCGTCTTCGAACGCGATCACCACGGGCAGGTTGCGCTCCACCACGAAGGGGTGCGCCTCGATCGACTCCTGCCACTCGCGCTCGGTGTAGGTCCCCTCGAAGGTCTCGACGTCCTCCGCGTCGATCCACACGAGGATGTACTTGGTACCGTCTTCGCGCTCGAAAACTGCGACTTCATGCTCGGTCTGCGTCGACATGCGAACCCTCCTGCAACGCTGCGAAGGCGCAACGCCGAACTGCAGATCACTCCGGCACGCACCGTCGAAGGTCGCGCCGAAGCCGCTACCACGCGGCCCGCGAGGCCCGATACCAGATTCACCGCGTCGCGATTCGAATGTCGCCGCGGCGGTCTGCGACGGTCTCGATCGTTGACGCGATGAGCCCCCCGCAGCGCGCCAGCGGACCGCGCGCGGGGGTTCTCGAACGCCCTGCGAGCGTGCAGAGTTCCGCGTGATGACGCGCGTCGTGGTGCCGCTCGCTGACCCTTCGAACCGCACGCAGCACTGGCTCCAGGGCGACGGCGGGCGCGTGCTGATCCGTCAGGGCGGGCTCCTCGTGGGCCGCAGCGCCGAGTGCGAGGTGGTCGTCTCCGACGCGCGCGTGAGCCGCCACCACCTGCTGCTCCGCCCCATCGAAGACGGCGTCGAGATGATGGTGCTCGGTCGCGCGCCGGTCACCGTGAACGACGCGCCCGTGCGCGCCTCGGCGACGCTGCGCCACGGCGACGCGATCACCCTCTCGGGCCACACGTTTCACGTGGTGAGCGCCGCCGCGCCGAGGCCCGCGGAGCCGTCGTGCGTGTGGGGGATCGAGCCCCGGGGGGGTGCGTTCTTCAGGGTCGCCCACAGCCCGTTCAGCGTGGGAGGCGACGCGCGCGACGACCTGCAGGTCGCCTCGTGGCCCCCGGCGACGCTGACCCTGACGACGGTGCATCGCGCCCTCGTGCTCGAGACGGGTCAGTCGGGCGTGGAGTGCGACGGCGCCACCCTCGCGGAGTCCGAGGTGGTCTCCGTGCGGCCCGGCGCGGTCGTGCGCTTTCTCGGGCAGGAGCTGCGGCTCATCGCGGCGCCCGAGTCTGCCGAGACGGCGACGGCGCCCTCGGAGGGAGACTCGCTCCCGCGGCGCGTGCGCCTGGAGTTTCTACCCCGGGGGGGGAGGCTCACGCTGAGCTACGGAGCCTGGGAGCGGACGCTCTGGCTCGCGGACCGGCGCTGCGACCTCGTCGCGACGCTGCTCTTTCCCCCGGCGCCCTTCGCCGCGGGAGATCCCATCCCCGACGACGTGCTCCTGCCCCGCGTGTGGCCCGACGGAAAGGCCGGTCGCGTGGAGCTCAACACCCTGCTCTTTCGAACGCGCAAGGACCTCGTGCGCGCCGACGTCGACGGCGCCGCCCTCCTCGAACGCCTCGACAACAGCACGCGCATTCGCCTCGCGCACGGCGCCGACGTGGCGATCGTCGAAGCCCCCTGAGGGCCGCTCACATCCCGAGCGTTCGCCGCGGCGTCGAGGACTTCTGCGCGAAGCCCCGCGCGGTCATCCCGTTGCCCGTCGCGCCCCAGCACCAGAGCGTCGCGTCGTCGCGGACGGCGCACACCATCCCGATGCCGGGCCTCACGCGCGTGACGTGATCGAAGGGCGTCACGGCGTCGGCCATGAGCACGCGCTGCGGTCCCATGTAGTCGTCGACGTTGGGCAGCGAAGGGTCGCCGAGGCAGGCGTTGCGGTTGTGTCCCCAGCACGAGACCGTGCCGTCGTCGTGGCGCGCGCAGCCGACGGACGCGGGGCTCCCCGCGAGCTGCGTGACGCCTTCGAGGCCCATGTCGATCCACGCGTCGGCGCGCGCGAGGTTCTGCCCGAGGCAGCTCACGCGCCTCGTCGACTGGAGCGCGCAGACCTGTCGCCAGTTGTGCGGCGTCACCGCGATGATCTGCGTCGCGTCCAGGAGATCGGGGAGTCGCACGGGGCGGGGGTTCAGCCGCGAGGTCGAGAGCACGCCCATCGACGAGCCCCAGAGGTACATCGATCCGTCGCCACGAAGCGCCACGGAGACGTCGGGGCCGAGGGCCAGGTCGCGCACTTCGGTGAGACCCGCCACGGCGACGGGTCGCAGCGCGTCGGCCGTGCTGCCGTCGCCGATCTCGCCCGACCCGCCGCGCCCCCAGCACGAGACCGTCGCGTCGGTGAGGATCGCGCAGGCGTGCGAGGCGCCCACCACGACGCGGTCGACGTTGGTGAGGCCCGCGGGCGCCGTCGGACGCGCGCGCTCGATGCCCGCGCCGTCGCCGATCATCCCGCTCGCGCCGAGGCCCCAGCAGCGCGCGGAGCCGTCGCGCATCGCGGCGCAGAAGGTCCCCTCGGTGGTCGATCCGGCGCTCGCGACGGAGGCCACGTCGCCGAGGCCGCGGATCAACGTGGGCGTGAAGCGCCACGGCGGCGCGGTGGCGATGGTGCC
The DNA here is from genome assembly GCA_046351535.1 of Polyangiales bacterium. Taxonomy (GTDB): domain Bacteria; phylum Myxococcota_A; class Polyangia; order Polyangiales; genus CAISKJ01. The sequence goes on along the minus strand of JAXLYG010000024.1, from coordinate 72,510 downwards.
GTCACCGAGGGTTCCCTGCTCGGGGCTGCCCCAGCACCAGAGGCTTCGCGCGCCGTCGACCGTGCGGAGCGCGCAGCTCGCCGAGGCCGACTGCATCAGGTCTTCGACGCCTCCGAGCGGCGTCGCGTCGGCGGGGTCTTCGGGGTGAAGGAGGGCGGGGAGCGGCCACCGTTGCGCGCCTCCGCCGCGCGCGAGCTGACCGTTGTCGTCGGAGCCCCAGCAGCGCGCCTGACCGTCGGCGTCGACCGCGCAGACGTGGTCGTCGGCGTCTCCCTCGGCGAGGGCGGTCGCCGTGAGTTCGGGCGCGGCCACGACGGCCGATTGCGTGGGCGTGTACGAGCCGTCGCCGCGCGTTCCGGTGGCGCCGGTGCCCCACACGATGACGTGCCCGTCGTCGCGCAGGCCCGAGTTCACCGTGAGGGTTCGTACGCGCCCCGCGCGCGACACGGGGATCAGCGCCGACGACCCGTCGAGGCCGAGGTCGATCGCGGAGCGGTGGCCCCAGCAGAGCACCCCTCCCCCCTCCCCCGTGAGCGCGGCGCACGCGCTCCGAGGTCCGACGGCGATGGCCGACGCGGGGGTGAGCCCCATCACCTGCTCGGGCGCCGCGACCGTTCGCGTCGACGTGGGGACGTCGATCGTCGCGCCCGCCGCGCCCCAGCACCACACGGTGCCGTCGCCGCGCAGCGCGCAGTGATACGCGCCGTTGCTCGCGAGGCCGACCACGTCGCGGCGCGAGAAGGTCACGTCGACGGCGCGGAGCTCTCCGAGCGTCCAGCACGCGACGCCGCCGTCGGCGCGCAGCGCGCAGGGGCCCGCGATGCGACGCGCGTCGGAGATCCCCTGCACGGGGACGGGGGAGGTGCTGCCGTCCTTGCAGCGCACCGTTCCATCGCCGAGGCGCGCGCAGAGGACGAGGGGGGTGGTCGACGCGACGGAGACCTCCTCGACGCCGTCGAGCCCGACGACGCGCGTGAAGAGGTTGCGATGCGCGCCCTCGACGCCTTCGAACGCCCCTGCGCCCTGGCCCGCCGCGAAGACCGCGCCGTCATCGCGCACCGCGAAGGTCGTGTGCCCCGAGCTCACGATCTGTCGCACGCGCCGAAGCGGGGCGGCGTCCGTGGGAACGTCGTTCGAAGCGTCCGAGGGAGCGTCCTTCGCGTCGGCGACGGAGGCATCGGCGAGGGAGGCATCGGCGACGGAGGCGTCGGCGAGGGATGCGTCACGTCGACGGAGGTTCCAGTCGTCGCGCGCGCAGCCGAGCGCGAGGGCGATGCAGACGAGACCGAGGTGACCGTGGACGCGCACTCCGATGACTCTCCCTAGAACGAGATCGCGAGGCCCGGTGTGAGGGCGCTCGCGCGCGGCGCGTTCGACGTGTGTCCCGTGAGCCGCCACGCGACGATCCACACGGCGGCTCCGACCGCGGCGGCGGCTCCGACCGAGAGGGCCACGTTGGTGCCCGTGAGCCAGTCGGCGTAGCGACCGTCGTCGACGTCGGCCTGCGACGGACAGCGCTGCTCGGGCTGCGGACACAGCGCGTCACGGTCTGCGCGCGCCCCCATCGCGAGGCCATAGAAGACCGCCGCGACGCCAACGCCCGCGATCGCGGCGCCTCCGAGAATCCAAGGGCCCGCGCCGGGTGACGCGCGCGGCGAAGGCTGCGTCACCGCGGGCGGCGCGAGGATCGGCGGCGCGACGATCACCGCGACGAGGGGCGCGACCGGGGGCGCGACCGGCGGGGCGACGGGGGGCGCGACGGCCGTGAGCGTCACGTCGACGGAGGCGACCTCTCCCTCGCGCACGACGAGCTCTCGCGTGAACGCTTCGAAGCCGGGCGCCTCGGCCCTCACGACGATCGCGCCGGGCATCACGGGCGACGCGACGCCGTAGAGCGCGGGCACGATCACGCGCGCTCCGACGCGCACCGAGAGCCCCGGTGGAGCGCCCCCGGCGACGTGGACGGCGAGGCGTCCGACGCGCCCTTCGACGCTGGCGCGCACCGCCTCGCAGGCCTCACGGATGGTGTCGCGGTTGCGAAGCGCCGCGTCGGCCGCGACTTCACGGAGGCACTGACCGGCGGCGTCGAGCGCCTCGACGCGTTGATCGAGCGCGCGGTGCTCCCGCGCGAAGAAGGCCACGAGCGAGGTCGACGGACGGATCGAGGCCGCGCGGCGCGCGAGCTCCAGCGCGCGCGCGTGGTCGCCCGCGTCGGCGGCCTGCTCGGCCTGCGAGAGGAGCTCGCGGCGCGCGCCCTCCTCGGGTGACGACTGCGCCGACGCGACGCGCGACGAGGCGACGAGCGCGAGGACGGCGACGACGCGAGCGAGACGCACGATCACTCGAGCACCAGCCTGGGCTCGGCGCGAGGGGAGGCCGCGGCAGCGCCCGCGTCGACCTGCGTTCGCACTCGAATCGGCCTGCGCGCGATGGCTCTCGGCGTGACCGCGCGCGCAGCGGTCGAGGTCGCAGGAGGCTGCGGACCGGGCGGCGAGGGCGTCGCCGCAGGCGCCGCGACGACGGGAGGCGCCGACGGCGACGGAGGCTGCGGTTCGGAGACACGCGGAGCGGGCGCGTGCGCGTCGCGGCGAGCGCCCTGCGCGCTGTGATCGCTCGACGAGGCCAGCGCGAGCAGCGTGAGCCCACCGGCCACGGCCGCGACCACGAGGCCCCACGGGACGCGCCGCGGTTGCGGGAGCACCGAGGCCACGAGCACCGCCGTCGCGGTCGAGTCGGCGCGCGGCGGCGTCGCGTCGAGGGTGATGGGACGCGAGGCACGGTCGGGCGGCGCCGTTCCGTCGAGGGTCACGTCGTCGGACCCCGGGGGTGCGCGTCGCGGGCGCAGCGACGCGGACCACGCCGTTTGCGCCTCGTCGACGCTGCGTTCGAGTTCGACCAGAGCGCTCCGGCGTTGGCGTGACGCGACGCCGGGAGGCGCTCCATCGCGCGCGCGAGGACGGCCTCCCACGGGCCCACGTCGAGGCCGCTCCGCCCGGGGTCGGGCGCTCGGGGCGCAGCACCGACTCGACGAGCGAGGCGCCCTGCTCGTCGGCGTACGCGCGCCGTCCGAGGAGCGCCTCGGTGATGACGAGCGCGAGCGCGTGCACGTCGGTCCACGGGCCCGTGCGGGTTCGCGTGACCTGCTCGGGCGCGGCGTAGGCGATGCTGAACGCGACGAGCGCGGCGTCGGTGCCCGTGGCGCCGCTCTCGGGCGGTCGATCGGTGTCGTCGATCTTCGCGACGCCGAAATCGATGACCCGTAGCGAGACGAGCTCCGCGCTTCGCGGCGACGAGCATGAGGTTCGAGGGCTTGATGTCGCGGTGGCTCACGCCCGCCTCGTGCGCGCAATCGAGGGCGTCGAAGGCGGGGCGCATGAGGTCGAGCACCTCGCGCGGGGAGCGCCCTTCGCCGCGGCGCGACGCGAGATCGGCTTCGAGGGTGATCCCTTCGAGCCACTCGCGCGCCATCCACGGGAGCGTTCGACCGTTTCGCTCGATCGACCCGTAGTCGAGCACGCGGACGAGCGCCGGGTGGTTGAGCGCCGCGAGGGTCCGCGCCTCGCGCTGGAACATCGCGAGCCACTCGACGCGCGCCTCGCCCGCGTAGCGATCGGTGGCCGTGAGCACCTTGATCGCGACGGGCGCGTCGAGCTCGACGTGACGCCCGCGGTACACCACCCCGAAGCCCCCGCGAGCGACGCGCGCGAGCACGGCGTAGCGCCCCGCCAGCGTCTCGCCGAGGAGGTCGTCGTCGCGCCCGTCGCTCATCGGGCAGCGCTCTCTGCGCGGTGTCTCGCGGGGTCGAGCGGTCTCGCGTTGTCAGCCGCCGAGCGGTCCATGCGGGGCCGCGATCGTACGTCGAGCGGCCCCGGGCGCGTCGAACAAAAGACCCACATCAGGGTGCGCGCGCGTCACCCGCCGCGGCCCACCCGCGCTTCGGTGATATCGCGTGACATTGAGCGGCGACGCGCTCGCAGGCGAAGAAACGCGCAGCGCTCACCACGCCGACGCGCTCGTCGCGAACGGGGCCGCACAGCCCTGCGCGCGGACGCTCTACGCACGCGAACACACCATCACGAGAGGCACGCATGACGCGCTCTACGCCCTATGAACGCACCGTGGTCAACTCATGGAACGAGTGGGACCCGCTCCGTCACATCATCGTCGGCGTCGCCGACAAGGGGTGCATCCCCGTCTCGGAGCCCGCGATCGAGTATGACTTTCCGCCCGAGGCGGGCGTGGCGGGCCTGCGGGGCCAGTGGCCCGACGAGCTCATCGCGCGCGCCAACGAGGAGCTCGACAACCTCGCCGCGGTGCTTCGAAGGCGCGGCGTCCGCGTCGACCGCCCGACGCCCATCGCCTTCGATCAGCCCGTCGTCACGCCCGACTTTCAGCACCCCTCGATGATCGGCTGCATGCCCGCGCGCGACGTGCTGCTCACGGTCGGCAACGAGATCGTCGAGGCCACGATGTCGTACCGCGCGCGGTGGTTCGAATACCTCGCCTATCGCCCGCTGCTGCTCGAGTACTTCGACGCCGACCCCAACATGCGCCTCACGGCGGCGCCCAAGCCCCGCCTCGGCCCCTCGTCGTACAAGCCCGGCTACTTCGACGACACGAACATCTCGGACTTCGGTCGCATCATCAACAAGGCCGACAACCTCGACTACGTGACCACCGAGGCCGAGCCGCTCTTCGACGCCGCCGACGCGACGCGCTGCGGGCGAGACATCTTCGTGCAGCACGGCTTCACGACGAACCTCAAGGGCATCGAGTGGCTGCGGAGGCACTTTCCCGAGCACCGGATTCATCGGGTGAACTTTCGCAACGACCCCGACCCGGTGCACATCGACTGCTCGCTCGTGCCGCTGCGACCGGGGCTCATGATGGCCAACCCCGACCGCCCCATCGTGATGGAGCCCGGCAAGGAGGACCTCTTCAAGCGCAACGGCTGGGAGGTGGTCATGGCCGCCAAGCCCGCCCACGAGAAGCCGCAGCCGCGCTGCTATTACAGCATCTGGCTGTCGATGAACTTTCTCACCGTCGACCCCAAGACGGTCATCGTCGAAGAGACCGAGGTCTACCAGAACGAGCAGCTCTCGCGCCTCGGCTTCGAGGTGATCCCGATCCCCTTCCGCAACGCGTACTCGTTCGGGGGGAGCATCCACTGCGCGACGGCCGACGTGCACCGGGAGGGGTCATGTCAAGACTACTTCCCCCGCCGGTGAGCCACGGCCACGGGCTGGTCTCTCGCGACGGACGCGCCCCCGTCACCACCGCCGAGACGATGACCGACGCGCTCTCAGCGCACCTCCGCGAGCTGCCGCCCGCGCCCGTCGCCGCGGGTCGCTTCGCCGACCACTGCGAGGGCTACTTCGCGTGCGACGCGCCGGGCTACCTCCTCGGCGTCTCGCTCAAGATCGGCCTCGTGCGCTGCGGCCTCGCGTGCCCGGGCTCGACGCTCCTCGACGAGATCAACGCCTTCGACATGGCCGAGGTCGCGGGCGCCAACATGGGCCAGCTCAACGTCATCACGGTGTCGTCGTTCTGCGGTCCGCAAGGGCGAATCTGGGGCTACGACCTCTGCGCGCCGGAGGAGGGCCACACGCGCCTCGGCGCCGTGCAGCGCGGCGATCAGCGCGCCGACCTCTACGACCTCGCGTCGCTCACGGGCGCCTTCGAACGCCTCATGGGCACGCTCGACGACGAGCGCTTTCCCTTCATGCCGGGATCGCACGTTCCGGCGGCGATGAAGATGAAGACCGCGCGCGAGCCCGGCGTGCTCTACGCCGCGATGGCGCTCGGCATCCCCGAAGACCGCAGCCGCGACGCGTGCCTCATGATGGAGAACCCCGGCTTTCTCCCCGGCGACGTCGCGTGGGAAGACTCGCGCGGGGCCGTGCTCGAAGCGATGGCCCACTCGGCGCTCGCCGTCGGCGAGAACCAGCGCGTGCGCTACCGCGAGATCTTCGTGGGCGCGACGGCGGTGACCGTGAAGCCCGGCGAGGCCGCGTGCGCGATGGCCCTCGCGCCGTACTTTCGCCTCGCGCAGAACGCCGTCGTGCGCGACCGCGACATGACCCGCCTCACGCTCTCGGAGTGGGAGCGCGCCACGCGCGACCGCGTCGCCGCGAGACCGCCCGCGCGCGCCCCGGTCTGAGTCAGCCCCGACCTCACCGTCACATCGCGCGCGAGGCTCGCAACGACGCGGGGCCGCCGTCGGCGAAGAACGCGCGCACCGCGCGGGCCTGCACGATGAGGTAGCGCGGCATCGTCAGGTTCATGAGCCACGACGGAAAGTGCCCGCCTTGATTCTCGCGGTCGAGGTACGTGAGCTCGCTCGTCTTGCCGTCGTCGAGGGTGCGGCACAGCGCGGCGCCCCACCAGTCGATGCGCTCATACCCCGGCGCTCGCGGGAGCGCGTCGACGGAGCGGAAGCTCGCGAGCTTCGTCGCCGGCGCGACGTCGCGCAGCACCTCGACGCTGCACAGGTCTCGCTGCGAGATGCCTGGAATCCCCGGGTCGAACTGCTGGTAGAGGACGCGGGCGTGCGGCGCGAGGGTCTCGACCACGCGGCCGCCGACGAACTCGCGCGTCCACGCCTTGTGGTGCTCGAGGATGCGATGGACGAAGCCTTCGAAGACCACCTCCGCCGTCGCGTGGACCACCGGGAGGCGCCAGCGGAAGAGGTCGTTGGCGTCATCGGGCATCGCGCGACGCCAGAGGCCGATGCCGTCGGGCGCCGAGATCGGCCGCCACCCGTCGTCGTCGGTCATCAGCGCGAGGTCGCGTTGGAGCCATTCCTCCGCGCGCGCGGCCCATTCGGTCAGCGCTTCCATGTGTCCTCGCGCTCGATCATCGTGGGAGAGAGGTGGGGCTGCGACGGCGCGAGGAAGGTGCCTCCGCCCACGCCGACGAAATCGAGCGCGGGGTTGCCCGAGGCCCACGCGCGACGGGCTCGATCGTCGAGCGTCTCGCGGAGCACCTGCGCGTACCCCGCGCGGAGCATCAGCCGAAGGACGTTGTACGGGAGCAGCCGCGGCGACGCCCACACCTCGTCGAGCCAGCCGATGACGATGAACGACGCGACGCGCAGCGCGCGCACCGCGACGACGCCCGCCCTGTTGCGCGCCCCCGTCGGGCCCACGACGTACGCGCCGACGGGCAGCCAGCGGAGGGGATCACCCGCGCGCGGCGGAAAGAGCGGTTCGAACGCGTGCGAGAGGCTCACCACGGCGCCCGAGATCGCCACGCCGAGGCCCAGCGCGTGCGGTGTCGCGGCGGCGCCGAGCGCGCACGCGGCGGCGAGGAGCGCGGAGACCACCGCGACCATCACGCCCCACCAGAGCGCGAGGCGCGCGGCCCTCGCGACGACCGCGTACCAGGCGAGGAGCGCCGCGGCGACGACGGCGCCGCCGAGCGGAGAGCCGCTCCAGCGCACCGCGAGGGCGAGGCCGAAGAGGTTGACGCCGACCATGCCCGCGAAGTGCCCCACGCGCGCCGCCCGCGAGGTGTGAAAGATGTCGAAGAGGAACATCTGCAGGTCGAAGCTCACGAAGGTGAGCTGCGTGAAGGGCGCGACGAGAAAGGTCCGCAGCGCGCGCCACGGCATCGACCCGCGACCATCGCCCGGCGTGGTGAGCGACGGAAGCCAGCGCAGCAGCCGCAGCGCCTCGCCCGAGGGCTCGCAGTAGAGCTCGGCGTCTGCCGTCGCGTGTGCGAAGCGCGACGATCGATCCCCGACGACCGATGCGTTCGTCATCGGAGTGAGACGGTATCGAGCGCGATCCGCGCCCACAAGGGCGGCGGCCGACTTCGAAGGCTTCGGTGGGTTCGAGCGCGGCGACGAGCGGTGTACGCTCCGCGTTCAGGTGGATGCGGGGCGCGTGGCATGGCGCGCGAGGAGGTCGGCCATGTCCATGGCGTGCTCCTCCTCCTTCGCGAGGATGCCTTCGAGCATGCGGCGCGTGGTCGGGTCCTTGTCGCCGAGGTAGCGGATCATCTCGGTGTACGACTCGATGGCGATGCGCTCGGCGATGAGGTCCTCGCGGATCATCTCGGTGAGCGTGGAGCCCGCGACGTACTCCGAGTGCGAGCGGGCGAGCATCCCCTCGGGGTCGAAGTCGGGCGCGCCGTTGAGCTGCGTGATGCGGTGCGCGATCTCGTCGGCGTGCGCCTGCTCCTCGTTGGCGTGCGCGAGGAACTCCTCGGAGATCGCCGACGACTCGAGCCCGTGGGCCATGAAGTAGTGGCGCTTGTAGCGAAGCACGCACACGAGCTCCGTCGCGAGCGCGGCGTTGAGCAGCTGCACCACGGCGCTGCGGTCGGCCTTGTAGCCCTTCACCATGGCGCCGTCTTCGACGTGGTCGCGCGCGCGGCGCCGGAGGTCGTTGACGCTGGTGAGCGAAGGGGGATCCGAGTGTGTCTTCATCGCGGTGCTCCTTGGACGAACGGTGTGGAGCGCCGGGAGCGCACGCGGCGTGCCCCGCTGAAAACAAGCCATTTCACGAGGGTCTCCGCGGGGGCGCGCGTGGCGTTTGGCGACACCGCGAGGGAGCCACCGGTGCGTCGCGCCACGGTCGCCGCGGTCAGCGCGCGAGCACGCGGTCCGCGGCGCGCCAGCCCGAGAGCAGGGCGCCGTGCACCGTCGCGGGGTACTGCGCGTGCGTGGCCTCGCCCGCGAGGTGGAGCGCGCCGTCGATGGGCTCCGCGAGGCGCTCGCGCATGGTGTGGGAGGCCCCGACGGGCACGCAGGAGTAGGCGCCGAGGCTGAAGGGGTCGTCGTTCCAGCGCGTGACGATGGACCGCGCGGGCTCGGTGACCGAGGCGCCGAACATGGCGCGGAGGGACTCCATCGCGAGGGCGATGACCTCGGGCTCCGAGCGCCTCGCGAGGCCGCGCGCGGCGTCTGCGCCGAGGATCCCCACGAGCACCGGCGCGTCCGACCAGCGCCACGCGTTGAGCCACGTGCGCAGGCCGTCGGGCGTCGGCGGCACGCGCCCGAAGAAGTGCCGCTCCCTCGGCCAGAAGGGGCGATCGAAGCGCAGCGCGACCTTCTCGAGGAGCCCCACCCCGAGCGCCTCGATGACCTCGCGGTGCGACGCGGGCAGCGGCGGATCGAAGGTCACGCGCCCCGCGCGGAGGATCGCCAGCGGGAGCGTCACCACGCACTGATCCGCGGTGAAGCTCCCCCGGTCGCACTCGACGCGCACGCCGCGAGACTCGCGGATCACCCGCTGCACCGTGTGTCCGGTGCGCAGGTCGAGGCCCCGCGCCAGCCCGTCGACGAGGCCCACGTAGCCGCCGGGGAGCACCCGGTCTTCGCCGCCGAAGGCCTCCTCCTGTTCGAACGCGGTGAGCGAGAGGCGCTCGGGAGACTCGCCGAGGTCCTCGTCGATCTCGGTCACGGCGATGTGGCTCACGAGCGCGCGATCGCTCGGCCGCACCCTCGCGAGCCCGGCGCGCAGCGCGATGGCGAGCGGCTCGTCGCGGTCGACCGTCGCGGCCCGCCGCTGGATCGTGCGCATCACCGTCTGCCACATGCGCGTGGCGCGCGCGGTGCGAATGTCGGAGACGAGCCTCCCCGCGGCGTCGATGAGGTCTTCGTCGGTCCAGTCGCTCACGTCGGTGGCGAGGCCGTACTCGCGCGCGAGGCGCATGGCGGGGCCGCGATCGCCCTCGATCCACGCGGCGCCGAGGTCGATGGGGATGCCCAGGCTGCGGTCGGTCCAGATGCGCCCGCCGAGTCGATCGCGGGCCTCGAGCACGGTCACGCGCACCCCCGCGGCCTGGAGCCTACCCGCCGCCGCGAGGCCCGCCGCGCCCGCGCCGATCACGAGGGCGGTGCGCGGTGCGCGCTGCGCGCGGGCCATCGCCGGCGCGAGAACGAGCGCAGGGAGCGCCGAGAGGAGGGTGCGCCGCGAGATGCTCACGGCCGCATCCTACAGGGGGGAATCGCGCCGTGGTGCGCAGACGTCCGCGGGCCTCGCGCGCGCGAAGCGGCTCGTCGCCGGGGCCCGTTGTCGGGTACACACCAGAGCACCGATGCGAACCCACGACGTCCGCGCCCTCGCGCTCCTCGCGCTCCTCGGCGGCTGCGGTGACGACCCGCAGGCCCCCTCCCCCACGCAGGACGCGTCGACCTCCGACACGCCCGCGGTCACCGACGCCGTCACCGACACGCTCGACGACGCGCCCGTGCCCCCGGGCCTCCAGCTCCGCGCGCACGCGGTGAACATCGTCGACGCCGACGCCGCGAGCGAGATCGTGCGCTACATCGGCGGACAGTCGCCCGAGCTCTACCGCTCGGCGCAGGTCTTCTTCGACCACTTCGGCGACGAGTACGACTTTCTCTACGTCTTCACCGACGGCCCCGTCGACGGCGCCACCACGGCCGCGCGCTTCACGCCCGTGCGCCGCCCGGTGATCCCCGGCACGGGCATCACGCGCGCGACGATGAACGCGATGTACCCCGCGTCGGCGACGCACCTGCGCGGCTCGATCGGCGTGAACTTCAGCACCGTGGGCAACGGCCCGACGCTCCACGAGACGCTGCACTACTGGTCGATGTTCCTGAGCTCGACCTTCGGCTTCGGGCGCGACCGCGACCAGTCCTTCGGCGCGCACTGGGGCGTCGCGAGCGTCAACGGTCAGCACGGCGGCTTCGACCTCTCGACCCTGCGCTGCAACGTGCCCGCGGGGTCGTCTCCGCCGGGCTGCATGCCCGACCCCGACGGCGTCACGCGGGTCACCGTCGCCACCTTCGGCCCCAACGCCAACGGCGGCGACAGCCGCCCCTACGCGCCGATCGAGCAGTATCTCATGGGGCTCATTCCGCGCGCCGAGGTGGGCGGACCCTTCCTCGTGCTCGAAGGCGCGCACTTCGTCTCGAACGACGCGACGACGCACCGCATGACCTTCGAGATCACCGGGACGCACCAGGTCTCCATCGACGACATCGTGCGCGTCCACGGCGAGCGCGCGCCCGCCACGCCCGAGGAGCGCGCCTTCCGCGGGGCCTTCGTGGTGTTCTCCGCCGCGCCCGTCACCGCGCAGCGCATGGACGCGCTGGAGCGCTGGGCCTCCATCGTCGGCGGCGACACGCCCCACGCGACGCTGCACTCCTTCGAGCGCGCCACGGGCGGACGCGCCACGATGTCGACGCGCCTCGGCCGCGCGCACTGAGCGAGCGCTACTTCGCGCGCGAGGGCTTCTTCTTCGCGGCGGGAGACTTCTTCGCGGCGGGAGACTTCTTCGCGGCGGGCGCTTTTCGCGGCCCCGGCGTCTTCACGGCGGGAGACTTCTTCGCCGCGGAGGCCCTGGCCGCGGGGCGGCGTTTGAGGGCTTCGGCGACGCCGGGCTCCGTCGCAGCGAGCGCTTCGATGTGGGCCATGTGGCGATCACGGCTGCGCTTGAAGTACCCGCGGTTGTTGCGGAGCTTGCCGAGCAGAATCCGCGTGATGCGCTCGGAGGGGACGAGGTCGAGCAGCACGATGCCGTTGACGAAGCCGTTGAGCGCGAGCACGCCCGACGGGCCCCAGTCGGTCATCAACCGACGATAGACCGCCGCCTCTCGACGCTCGGGCGGGAGCGCCGAGAGCACCTCGCGGACGCGCTCCGTCGACGCCGCGAACGGAACGATGATGTCGAGCTTCGGGTCGATCTCGACGCCCGCGCGCGCCAGCGGAACGAGCGCCAGCACGCCGAGCGCGTCCCACTGGTAGATGCCGAGGTGGAGGTAGCCGCTGTCCTCTCTCGCGCGAGGCGCGTCGGGGTTGCGGAGCGACGCGAGCGTCTCGGCGAAGCCTCGCGCCCAGCCCGCGGCCTCGGCGGCGTGCTCGCCCAGCACGGCGTCGACGCGGTGGGAGTAGGGCGTCTCGATGCCGTAGTGCTCCAGCGAGGCCTCGCCCGCGGCCTCGATCACCTCGGCGGGCGTGAGCCGTTCGAGGAGCGCCTCGGGGATGCCCTGACCCGCCTCGAGCGCCTCGTCGGGCGCGCTCTTCCACGCGTACCAGACGGGCCACTCGACGGCGCGTCCCTCGTGCTCCCAGGGGATGCGTCGTTCGAGCGCGCCGGGAGGATCGAGCCCGAGCCAGCGTCGGAGGAACCGCGGCGTCGAGGGCATTCCGAAGCCGCCGACGGCGAGGTCTCTGCGTCGCCCGATCGCTTCCGCGACGCGGCGCTGATCGTCGTCGAGCGCTTCAAGGAGCGCGAGCTCCTCCCAGGTCTTCCATCGCGTCTCGAATCCCGCGCGGACGATCGCGGCGCGCGCGGCCTCCCCGGCTCGCGTCGGGTCGGGCTCTGCGGCGATCGCGGCGAGGAGTTCTTCGAGCGAGCGGGGGTCAGCTTCTCTCGTGCTCACGGGGCGCGAGGATAATCGAAGTGGGCGCCACGCTCGACGACGACGCGTCGCGCGACGCGAAGGCGCGGTAGCATCGCGCGGCCCCGATGGTGACCCGCTCCGACGCCCCTCCGGCGTCGCTCTCGAACACGACGCTCGACCCCGACGTGGAGGCCCCCGCGCAGGGCGACGCGCCGGTCACGCTGCTCACCATCCTCGCGCACCCCGACGCGCGACGCGTGGGCGAGGCCGCCGCGCTCGACGCGCTCGACCGCGGGCGCTTCGTCGCCCTCTCGCGCGCAGAGCTTCGCTTCGGGCCCCGCGGCGCGACCGGCGGAGCGAGCCTCGCAGACCCCTTTCTCAGCCGCCGCGTCGTGTCGTTCAGCCGCGTCGACGGGCGCGTCGTCGTCGTGGTCGAGCCCGGCGGGAGCGCGCTCGCCATCAACGGCACCCCCGTGACCCGCGGGACCTTCGAGCTCCCCGAGGCCGCGCTCGACGAGGGCGCGGTGATCGAGCTCGGCGGGCGCGTCGCATTGCTGCTCCATCGGTCGTCGCGGTGGTCGCGGGCGCCCGAGGCGCGCCACGGGCTCGTCGGCGAGAACGACGCGATCGAGCGCGTGCGCGGTGAGATCTCACGCGTGGCCGACCTCGGCGTGCCCGTGCTCGTGCGCGGCGAGACGGGCACGGGCAAGGAGCTCGTCGCGCAGGCCATCCACGCGTCGTCGCCGCGCGCGAGCGGGCCCTGTGTGAGCGTGAACATGGCCACGGTGCCCGAGACCGTCGCCGCCGCGGAGCTCTTCGGTCACGCGCGCGGAGCCTTCACCGGCGCCGTGCGAGACGCGCCGGGGTACTTCGCGCGCGCCCACGGGGGGACGCTCTTTCTCGACGAGATCGGCGACGCGCCCGCGGTCGTTCAACCGATGCTCCTGAGGGCGCTCGAGACCGGCGAGGTGCAGCCCGTGGGCGCCGCCGCGTCGCGCAAGGTCGACGTGCGCGTCGTGGCCGCCACCGACGCCGACCTCGAAGGCGCCGTGCGGGGGGGACGCTTCGGCGCGGCGCTCCTGCATCGCCTCGCGGGCTTCGAAGTGTCGCTGCCGCCGCTCAGGGCGCGGCGCGACGACATCGGGCGCCTCTTCGTCCACTTTCTCCGCGCCGAGCTCGACGCGCTCGGCGAAGGCGCGAAGCTCGACGCCTCACCCGCCGCGGCGAAGCCCTTCGTGCCCGCCGCGCTGGTCGCCTCGCTCGCGCGCTACGCGTGGCCGGGCAACGTGCGTCAGCTTCGAAACGTCGTGCGCCAGCTCGTGATCGGCAGCCGCGGAGAGGCGCAGCTCCGGCTCGGCCCCTCCGTCGAGCGCCTGCTCGCCGCGCCCGCCGCCACGGCGCCCGCTCCGCCCGAGGTTCACCCCGCGCGCCGCAAGCCCTCGGAGATCGACGACGCGGCCCTCGTCGCGGCGCTGCGCGCGAACAGCTGGCGGCGTGAGCCGACGGCGCGCGCGCTCGGTGTCGCGGTCAGCACGCTCTACCTCCTCATCGACCGGTGCCCGCTGCTCCGCAAGGCCCACGAGCTCTCGCGCGACGAGCTCACGCGGTGCCGTGACGCCTGCGGCGGAGACCTCGACAAGATGTCCGCGGCGCTCGAGGTCTCGACGCGCGCCCTCACGCTTCGCATGCGCGAGCTCGGGATGGTCTGAGCGCGGGTTGACGTGTCGTCTCGGGCGTTTCGCGAAGCGCCGCGAGCCCGGCGCGACGCCGACCGACGACGCGGATCGGACGCGATGGTGCCGAGACCATGTCGACACCCCCGAGGGCTCACCAGGGGCAGTTCGAACGCCCGTCGGGCACGCAGATCGCGGGGTTGCCCGAGGCGCCACCGCCGCAGCAGCGGCCGATGCGCGTGGCGGTGTCGCAGTACTCCGAGCTCGCCGACGGCGCGTTGGCGCAGCGGGGATCGCCGCGAAACGCGAGGCACATCCCGCGCACGCACACCTCGCCGAGCACGCACGCGTGGCCGCAGGTGCCGCAGTTGAACGGGTCCCTCAGCGGGTCGGTGCACCCGCCGTTGCAGCGCGTGGCCGTGCACATCGACGGCGCCACGCAGAGCCCGTCGAGGCACACCTGATCGACGGAGCACGCGTTGCCCAGGCGGCCGCAGTTGAGCGCGTCGTGGCCCGTCGCGACGCAGGCGCCGGGCGTCTCGAGGAGCCCGGCGAAGCAGCGGCATCGCCCCGCCTCACACGCCTGCCCCACGACGCAGCGGTTGCCGAGCGCGCCGCAGTTGAACACGTCGGTGCGGATCGCCACGCACCCGCCCGCCCCGTCGGACACGCCGCCGTCGGGGCACGCGCAGCGCCCGTCGACGCAGACGAGCGGCGCCGCGCATCGGTTGCCCACGGCCCCGCAGTTCGCCGCGTCGGAGCGCGTGTCGACGCAGCGCTGGTCGGGCGTCACGGTGAGGTTGAACGGGCACGCGCAGACGCCGTCGGCGCACTGCGTGTCACCGCCGCACACGCGCCCGCAGGCGCCGCAGTTGTTCGCGTCGGTGCGGGTGTCGACGCAGGCCGCGCCGCACGCCATCCGACCGTCGGGGCACACGCACGTGCTCGCGGCGCAGACCTGCACCGTCAGGCACGCGCGTCCGCACGCGCCGCAGTTCGCGTGGTCGCTCGTCACGTCGGTGCAGACGCCGCCGCACGCGCTCGTCGGCGGGGCGCACGCGCAGGCGCCGCCGACGCACCGCCCGCCCGCGCCGCACGCGCGCCCGCAGGCGCCGCAGTTGTTCGCGTCGGTGCGAGTGTCGACGCAGGCCGCGCCGCACGCCGTCCGGCCGTCGGGGCACTCGCACGCGCCGCCTCCGCAGACGGCCTCGGCGGGGCACGCGACGCGGCACCCGCCGCAGTTGAAGCGATCGCTTCGAAGGTCGACGCAGCGACCGTCGCACGCGGTCAGCGGGTCGATGCACTGGCCCGTACACGACTGGCCGACCTGGTCGCAGGGGCAGTTGAGGCCCTCGAAACATACCGGCGCGCAGCCGCCGACCGCGCACGACGCGATCGCGAGGAGGCCCATGAAGAGAAGGGTGTTTCGCATGCGTCGCTCCTAGAACCGAACCGCGCAGGTGACCGAGGGCGAGGTGAGCGAGAGGCCGCAGGTCGCGCGCGCATGCGGGGCCGGCGCGCTGTCTCCCCGCGCGGTGACGAGCAGGGCGATCGCCGCGGCCGAGAGGGCGCCGCCCACGACGAAGCCCGCCCACGCCACGGCGCGCCAGCGCTCCTCGCTCTCGTAGCGCGCGCGGCAGCTCTCGACGCGCATGCAGAGGTCGAGGCACGAGGTCTCGTCGAAGCAGCCGTTGTACGCGGGGAGGCGCGCGCGTCCGTCGCGCTGCGCGACCAGCCCGCCGAGCCCGATCGAGAGCGACACGCCCGCGAGGGCGGCGGCGGTCCACCCGAACACGGTCTGTAGCCTCGGCGCCGCGTCGTCTGGCGGAGGCGTCGCCGTCCGCTCGTCGTCGGTGATGGGGATCACCACGCGCGGACGGCGCGCCCTCGGCGTGAGCTGGGCGCGCGGCGCTTCGACGGAGGGCTCGCGCGACGCGGCGTTCGCGGGCGCCGTGGGTCCCGCGACCGCCGCGGGCGGAACGGTGACCGACTCGCGCGACGTGCTCCCCGCGACGATGGTGAGCCTCCGCGTCACGATGGGGCGACCGTCGGCGCGGACGACGAGCGTGGCCTCGCCCTCCGCGATTCGAAGCGGGCTTCGGAGCGGCGTGACGCCGACCGCGCGGTCGTTGATGTCGACCGCGGCGCCGTCGACGTCGCAGGTCAGCTCCAGCGCGCCGAGGTGCTGCGCGATCGTGGTCCGCACGGCTTCGAGCACGGCGCGGTGGCGCGTCACCCAGGCGTCGGGCGCGGCGAGCGCGGCGTCGAGGTCCTCGGCGGCTTCGAGCCAGCGCCCCGTCGCGGCCTCGGCGAGCGCGACCTCGGCGCGCGCGTAGGGCGAGCGCGCGCGCTCCCACGCCTGGCGGTAGAGCGCGAGGGCCTCGTCGTCGCGCCCCGCGCGGCGCAGGGCGTTTCCGCGCGTGATGAGGGCGTCAGCGTCGACCTGCTGCGCGCGCACCGCCGAGGGCGTCACGGCCAACAGGAGCGTCAGGAGGCCCGTCAGGGCCGCGGAGCGTCGCGTTCTCATGGTCTTCGTCCGCCTCGCGCAGGGCGCTAGATGATCGGGATTCCGTTCGTGGGGCGGGGCCTCGGGCGGGGCAGCGCGCGCGTCCGGGCGTCGGGTCGTTCGCGGACCGCGCTCGGCGATGCGCCCGCGTCGAGGTCGTCGCCCGCGTCGCGCGCAGCGGCGCTCGCAGCGGCGCTCGCGGTGGTCGCGTCGAGCGTCAGGGCGTCACCCGTGGGGGCCTCCTCGGACGCTGCGTCGATGACGGTGAGCGGCGCGCGCGGCACCTCGCGCACCGGCGTGACGGCGCTCGCGCGGTGCGAGCTCGCGCGCCAGCCGATCGCGCCCAGCGTGACGATCGCGAACGAGACGGCACCCAGCAGGATCCTGCGCGACACGGTCTCGCGTCGCGCCACGGCGCCCGCGGCGAAGGGAGGCCGCGCCCCGAGCGTCGACGCGACGCCCATGAGGTCCGCCGGTGCGGGCGACGGAGTCGACGACGGCGCCGCCGGGTCCATCGTGGGCGCGCTCAGCGGATCCGAGGGCGTCACGGCGGGAGGCTCGGACCTCGCGGCGACGCTCTCGTAGGTGGCCGCGAGTCGGGCGCGCCACGCCTCCGTCGAAACGCCCTCGCACGCGAGCAGCGACGCGAGGAGGTCGGCCGCCGCGGGGCGCGAGGCTCGATCGCGCGCGAGGGCGCCGTGGATCACCTGCGCGAGCGAGGCGGGCACGGCGGGCGCGAGCGCGTCGAGGCGCGGAGGCTCCTCGGTGAGGATCGCGAGCATGAGCGCGTTGTAGTTGTCGGCGACGAAGGGACACCGCCCCGAGAGCGCCTCATAGAGCACGACGCCGATGGCCCACACGTCGGTGGCCGCGTCGATGCGCCGCTCGCCGCGCGCCTGCTCGGGAGACATGTACTGCGGCGTCCCGACGAGGTGGCCGGTGCGCGTGAGCGAGCGCGGCTCGCCGGGCTCGTCGAGGAGCTTCGAGACGCCGAAGTCGATGAGCTTCGGCACGATCACGCGCCCGTCGGTCTCCGCGAAGAAGATGTTCTCGGGCTTGATGTCGCGGTGCACGATCCCGCGGCGGTGCAGGGCCGCGAGCGCGGCGATCACGGGCACGAGCAGCTCGAGGGCCTCGCGCGGCGCGAGGGGTCCGTCGGTCAGGCGCTGTCGGAGGTCGACGCCCGTGAGGTACTCGTGAACGAGGGAGAGCGTCTGGTTCATCGCGTCGTGACCCACGTCGAGCACCGCGACGACGTTGGGGTGCACGACACGGGCCGCGGCCTGGGCCTCTTGGAGAAAGCGCTCCGCGGCGACGGAGCCGAGCTCGGTCTCTCGGAGCATCACCTTCAGCGCGACACGCCGCGCGAGCAGGCTCTGCTCGGCTTCGAAGACCGCGCCCATGCCGCCGACGCCGAGCACGCGCAGAAGCGTGTAGCGCCCGGCGATCACGGTGCCTACGCGTCGTTCGATCTCGGGCGGAATCGGAGCCATTTCGATCGCAAGGTCCGCCGCTGCGAATGAGGCGCGCGACGCACGCGACGCTACAGCCTCTCACGCGGTCTTCGCCACCGCCGACCGCGTCGCGAACCCTCCGATCGGAGGGTTCATCGGAGGGTCCGACGGAGGGTCCGACGCCCCGCGCACCCCCGGAATCATCGGTAGTTCATGGCTTTTCGAGGGCTCCGCGCGGCGCCGTCGCGGCGGCACGCGCCGTGCGATTCCGTCTGGCATCACCTCAACAAGGAGCCTCCGACATGCTGAACCGCACCCTCCTCGCCTCGTCGGCCTTCGCGATCCTCGCCTCGCTCTCGCTCCCGGCCTGCGCGCCCGACGACCCGCGCGCAGAGCTCGCCGACGGCGCCGCGGTGATCCACGCGACCCCCGACGACGCGTCGTCGGACGAGCGCGACGCGGCGACCGGCGTCTACGTCGCCCCCGGCACGCTGGTGGTGCGATGGAACTTCGCCGACGCGGGCGCCGACGTGGCCGCCACCTGCGCGGCGCGCGGCATCGCGAGCGTTCGCATCGAGACCGGCCTCGACGGGCCGGTGACCCTCCCCTGCGCCGCGGGCGAGCGCCGCTTCGAGGGGCTCACCGCGGGGATGTACTCGGTCACCGTCGAGGCCCTGAGCGGGTCGGGCGCGCCGGTGGGCGACGACTACTACGGCGTGGCCACGGTCCCCTCGCAGCGCGAGGCCCTCTTCGAAGTCTCGTTCTGATCGCGGCCTCGACGCGCGCGGCGCCCGCCGCTTGATTCGCGCGGCGGGACGTAGGAGGGTCGCGGCCTCCGATGGGCACCGACGCAGCGGCGGACTCCCGGCGTTCACTCGACCTCGAAGCCGCGGCGAGCGACCAGGACGGCGGACGCTGCCTCCGCGCGCGCAGGGCCTTCGACGCCGCGGCGCCGCTGGCCGCCTTCGTGGCGAGCGCCGTTCACGATCACCCGCACCGGCTGACGCTTCAGGTCGGCGAGCATCGGCACATCGAGCTCGACCCCGTGGCGCTCTCGCTCGTGAACCACTCGTGCGATCCCAACGTGCAGTTCGACGTCGCGCGCATGGAGCTTCGCGCGCTGCGTCCCATCGCCGAAGGCGAGGAGCTCACGTTCTTCTACCCCTCGACGGAGTGGGTGATGTCGTGCCCCTTCGCGTGCGGATGCGGCGCCGCCCGGTGCCTGAAGCAGATCGCCGGCGCGTCGCAGATGCCGCGCGCGCAGCTCCGCGGGTACGTCCTCGCGCCGCACATCGTCGCGTTGCTCGAACGCGCCGATCGACGCGCGAACGAGGCGGGTCAGCCGCCCGAGCCTCTGGAGAGCTTCGAAACCAGCCGCTCGTAGGCGCGACGCACCTCTCGAAACGCCGCCGGATCACCGCCGCGGTCGGGGTGGGTCTCGAACGCGCGCTTTCGAAACGCGAGCTTCACGTCGTCGAGCGACGCGCCCGCGTCGAGCCCGAGCACCGCCCACGACGACAACCGCTGCGCGGCCGCCGCGGACTGCGAGCGCTCGGGCTTCGCGGCGCTCTGCGTCGGCAAGGGCGGCGGCTTTTCGCCGCGCAGCACGCGGCTCCACGCGCGGGCCCAGTAGGGCTCGATGACCACGAGGTGACGACCCGCGACGCGCTGCGCCTCGTCGAGCGCCTCTTCGAAGGTGCGCGCGCCGCCGTTCGAGGCGTCGGGCTTGCGAAAGGGGCTGTGCGCGGGGGCGCCCGTCCACCAGGCGGCCCAGAAGAACCTGCGGCGCTGCGTGGGCGTGATCGAGCAGACGGCGGTCGCGAGGTCGGTCATCGAGCGGGCGGAGCCTCGCACACGACGCGTCGATTCCGTGAGCGACTCGACGCGCTGCGCACAATCCCAGCGCGGAGCCCCCGCGATGTCCGCCGCCTGCGACCACGCCCGCCGCGCGATGCGCCCCGTCCTCCGCTCGCCGCCGCGCGAGAGCGACTGGACGCTGCCCCGCGCGCTCTGCTACGCGTCGCGGTCTGAGTTCGCGATGGACGGGCCGCGCACCGACACCCCAGACGAGAAGCGCGCCCCCGCGTCGACGATGACGGCCGCCGACGATCGGGCGTTCAGCGCGCTCTTTCGCGGGGAGTTCGGCTACGTGACCCACTCGCTGCGGCGCCTCGGGGTGGCCTCGCGCGACCTCGACGACGTGGCGCACGAGGTCTTTCTCGCCGTCTATCGCGCGTGGAAGCAGTACGACCCCGCGCGCCCCATCCGCCCGTGGCTCTTCGGCTTCGCGTTCCGCGTCGCGGCGAACCACCGACGCGCGGGATGGTCACGCCGCGTGGTGCTCGATGAGCCCGCGGAGATCCGCGACTCGGCCCCCGACATGGCCGCGCGCCTCGACGCCGACCGCGACCGCGCCCTCGTGCTCGAAGCGCTCGACGCCCTCGACCTCGACCACCGCGCGGTCTTCGTCATGGTCGACATCGACGGAACCGCGCAGGGCGACGTGGCCTCGACGCTCGGCATCCCCGTGGGCACCGTGTCGAGTCGGCTGTGGCACGCCCGCAAGGACTTCACCGCCGCCGTGAAACGCCTGCGACTCAAGCGAGGTGAGCGGTGAGCGACAACGATCCCGTCGAGCTCCCCGATGACGTGCGCGCGCTCCTCGACAACGAGCGCGAGCGACCGTTGCCCTCCCCCGAGCGCGCCGAGCGCGTGCTCGCCCGCGTGCTCGACTCGGCCCACGGCGGCGGCGACGGAGGCGACGGCGGAGACCGCGGAGCGGGGCCCCGGGGGAGCACCGAAACCCCGACGGCCGCAGCGACCTCTGCCACGCGCGCGGCCTCGTCGTGGATGCTCGCCGGCGCCTTCGCCGCGGGCGCGCTCGCGGGCGGCGGCGCGATGTGGACGCTCCGCGCGCCGACGCGCGTCGTGGTCGAGCGTCGCGTCGAGGTGCCCGGGCCGACGCGCGAGGTGGTGCGTGAGGTCGTGCGCGAGGTGATCCGCGAGGTCCCCGCGGCGGCGCCCGACGCGGCGGTGCCACGGGTCCAGCGCGTCGCGGCGAGCGATCCGACGGCGGACCTCTCGGCCGAGCGGCAGCTCGTCGAGCAGGCGAGCAGCGCGATGCTGCGATCGAACTACGCGGCCGCGCTCTCGGCCGTGCAGGCGCACGCGCGACGCTTTCCTCACGGGGCGCTCTCGGAGGAGCGCGACAGCCTGTGGGTGCGCGCCCTCGCGGGTCTGGGCCGCGGCGACGAGGCGCGCGTGCGCGCCGCGGACTTTCACCGTCGTCACCCCGACAGCATGCTCGGGGCCTCCGTCGATCGCGCCGCGAACGCGCGCTGACCTTCGAAGGGCTCCTTCGCCGCGCTACCAGCCGATGGTGTAGCGGACCGAGGCGCCCGCCTGCCACGCGACGTTGGGTTCGAAGCGCACGGGGAGCCCGATCGACTCCGCCTGCACGAAGCAGACGCTCCCCGCGAACGAGTTCGTGCACAGCTCGTTGGGGAACCACACCGTCGCCGAGGCCCACAGCCCAAGCGCCAGTCGCCGCGCCACGTGGATGTCGAAGCCCGCGGAGAGCGGCAGCGTCAGCGCCCCATACGAGAAGCTGTACTCGGTCGTCGCGGTCGAGGTGGTCATCACGCGTCGCGTCGCGTCGAAGTGCGCGACGAAGCCGACGCCGATCCCCACCCACGGATCGATCGCCCCCGCGTGAAGCCCCGGCGAGAGGTAGATGCGCGCGTAGGCCCCGAGCGACCACGTCGAGGCGCGGTCTCCGTCGCGTTGCGGCGAGATGGAGGCGTAGGCGCCCGTGAGGCCGAGCGAGAGCCGCGGATGCAGGCGAATGCCCGCGGCGGCGTCGAACGAGGGCCCCGCGCCGAGCCCCTGCAACGGGTTTCCCGCGGGGAACGTGCTCACCCACGCGCTCGCCTCGGTGCCTTGAAACGCGCTGTATCCGAAGCGCGCCGCGAGCTCGACCCCGAACACGCGCTCGACCTCGACGGGCGGTGCGACCGCGCGCGTCTCGCCGCCTCGACGCGTCGATGCGGCGACCGCGGGCGGCGGTGGCGGTGGTGGAGGGGGTGGAGGCGGTGGCGGTGGCGGTGGAGGCGGTGGCGGTGGAGGCGGTGGCGGGAGCTGCTGCGCGAGGTCTCCCTCGGGGTCGAACGCGATCTGGAGCGCGAGCGTCGCCGACGCTTGCAGGTCCGCGCACGAGCGTCCCGTGAACGAGCGCTCTCCGAGGAGCCGATCGCGCGCGTCACGTACGGTCACGCGCAGCACCCGCCGCGCGCCCTGCGTCCGCACCGAGACGGAGAGCACGTTGCGAGACGCGGGATCGAAGGGGTCGTAGCCGAGGCGCGCCGCGAGGGCGCTTCGAAACGCGTCGGCGTCGGGGCACGCTGGGTCGACGACCTGCCAGTCGAGGCGGGCCCGAGGGCGCGGCGCCTCCTGCGCGCCCGCGACGCGCGCCGCGAGCGCCACGCCGGCGAGCACGGCCCCTCTCAGCGTCACCATGGCGCGGCCTCGGGTCACGAAGGGAGCTTGTATCGCACCTCGCGCGTCGGGCGCGAGCGCGTCTGAAACGGGCTGTTCACAAGGCACATCGCGCGATCGTTCGGAGACGAACGATCAGAGCGGGAGCGTGTAGCGGAGGTCGAGCGACACCGACCACAGCGTGTTGTCGAGGAGGCGATGGACGGGCGCGTCGGTCGCGATGCCCGTCGGAAAGTCGCCTCGCTTCGAGCAGGGCGACGTCGCGACGGTCGAGACCCTGCCGTCGACGCACTGCTCGTACGAGATCCACCACGAGAGCGTGCCCGAGACGCCGAGGGCCACGCGGTCGGTGACGTGCACGTCGACGCCGAGCGACATGGGCAGCGCCACGGCATGCGTCGAGAGGGTGACGTCTCCGATGGCGCTCGACGTCGGGGAGGCGGCCGTGACCGACGTGAAGCGCGCGAGCGCGTCGATGCCCAGGCCGAACCACGGGTCGATGTCGCCCCGCGCGATGCCGGGGAACACGTACCAGCGACCGTAGACGCCGAGGGTCCACGCGCTGAGGTCGTCGCGGTCTTCGCCGCTGCGAAGGAGCTGATACCCGCCGCGCGCGCCGACGCTGAAGTGCGGCGCGAAGCGCCACCCGACGCTCGCGTCGAAGCCGAAGGAGCCCTCGAACCACTCGCCCGTCTGGTAGTAGACCCCACCCCGGCCCGGGTTTTCGAGCCTCGACCACGCGTTCTGGTCGGTGACCGTGAACGACCCGTAGCCCATGCGCACGCCGAACTCGAGCCCCCGCGGCGTCGGCGGCGGAGGCGGCGGGTCGGGCGGCGTCGGCGCGATCGAGGTGACGCCTCGCGCCGACGGATCGACGCGCGGCACGAGGATCACCGCGGGCTCCTCGGAGGGCGTGGGCGCAGGCGTCGGCGCGGGCGTCGGTGCGACGGGCGTCGCGGGGGTCGCGGGCTGTCGCGCGAGCTCCTGAAGCGTGAGCGTGAGCGAGAGCGCGACGGCGTCGACGAGCTCGCGACACGAGGTCCGTGCGGGCGCGAAGGAGCGCCCGCCGAGGGACTCACCGCTGCGTGCGAGGAGCGAGAGCGAGGCGCGGCGAAGGGCTCCCTCGCGTGTGATCTCGACGCGCACGACGCGGTCGGCCGACGCGCGCACGGGGTCTTCACCGAGGCGCGACGCGAGGCGCTGACGGAAGGCGCTCTCGGTCGGGCACCCGTCGTTCGAGGGCGCGCGGTATTCGAGTCGAAAGCCCTCGCTCCGGGGTTGCGCGTACGACGACGCGCTCGCGAGCGTAAACCCTACGAAGAGGACGAAGCGGGGCAGCGCAGCACGCATCGTCGTCACCGCGGGAGGAGGTAACGGACGTTGAGCGCGAGGGCCCACGACACGGCCGCGGTGGGCAGGTCGTCGTAGTAGTCCCAGTTGGGCGCGTCGTGAAAGCAGTAGCGGTAGGTCTCCGTCGCGGTGGTCGACGTGGCGCAGATGTCGTCGCCGAGCCACGCGCGGATCGCGGCGTGCGCGCCCACCGCGAGGCGATCGGAGATCCGATAATCGAGGCCCACGCGCAGCGTCGCGGCGCTCCCCTTCGCGACGGTCTCGTACGTGAGGAGGCTCCGCTGCGGCACGTCGTCGTAGGCCCGGATGCGCGCGATGATGTCGAAATCGAGGCCGATCCACGGGTCCCACCCGAGGCGCTCGGGGTGGGGTGCGACGTAGAAGCGGAGGTAGAGGCCCGCGGCGAGCCCCGTCGCGTCGGTGTCGGGATTGTCGCGCGAGGTCGCGAGAAAGTTCCCCGCGAGGTGGAGGCCGAAGGCCGTGCGACGCGAGACGCGAAAGCCCAGGTGCGCGTCGAGCGCGAGCGCGCCGCTCCCGTCTTTGTAGGGCCCCGGCGCGTCGGAGAGAAAGCGCGCGTCGCCCACGCTCGTCGAGAGTTCGAAGCCCCGGAGGGTCGGTGAGTCCTGCGCCGACGCAACGCGCGGGAGGAGCGCGGTGACGCACGCGGCGATGACAGACGCGCCCGAGCGCGAGAGGTCGTGAAGCGATCCCATCACCCGGGTGTTTGTAGAGAGGGCGTCGCGTCACTCAAAGAAAAAGTGCCGCGGGGCACACATTCTCCGAGGGCCGGCGCGAAGCGCGCGCGGACGAAGCGACGCACGATTTCGTGAGCGCGGTGGCGCACTGCCGACAAGCACCGACTGTCATGCCCGACCTCACACGCACGCTCTCCGCATCGCTCCTCGCCGCGGCGCTCGTCTCCGGCTACGCGGCGCCCGCGCACGCGCAGTCGTCCGCGCCGCCGAGGCTCAGCTACGGCGCCACCCTGGCGACGCTGCTCCTCGGATTCGCCTCCGCGGGCGCGGGCGCCGCCATCGCGGGCCTCTCGACCACCGCGGCCATCGAGCCCGGCACGAACGCTCGCGCGCAATGGATCGAGTGGAGCGCGATCGGAGGCGCCGTGATCGGGTTCCCCTTCGGCGTCGTCGCGAACTCATGGATCCGCGGGCGTCAGACGCCCCTCGGGTGGGCGCTCCTCGGCTCCGTCGTGGGCGCGACGCCGGGGCTCATCATCGCCGCGAGCACCGCGCGCGAGCGCGAGTTCGATGACCGCCCCCTGCAGCTCCCCTGGGGCGGGACGCTGCGAGATTCGCGGCCCACCTCCCACGAGTCGAAGGCGTTCCGCACGGGCCTCGGCCTCGCCGCGCTCGGCGGCCTCGCGGGAACGTTCGTGGGCTGGTACTTCGGCGGCGGCAACGAGCCCCGCCGGAGCGCCGTCACGCTGACCCCCGTCATCGCCGCCTCGGAGCACGGCGCCACGCTCGGCGTCGCGGGGACGTTCTGATGGACGCGCGCGAACGAGGAAGCCCTATGCTCGCCAGGCCCTCCACCGCGCACGCCCGGCTCCGACGAATGTCACACGCGCTCACGCCACGCCGCACGGCCCCGATCGTCGCGTCGACACTCCTCGCGCTCTCGCTCTCCGCGCGCTCCGCGAGCGCGCAAGACGCCACGCGCGTGCGAGGCGTCGAGGCGAGCGCAGCACTCGGCGCCACGCTGATCCCCGGCGGGCTCCCGCCGATGAACGGACCGCTCGCGCTCGTGGCGGAGTCTCACCTGGGCTTTCGCGTCGCGTGCCGCGTCGCGTTCGGAGCGCTCCTGCAAGGTCATTTTCTCGGGGATTCACGGAACGGTGCGGACGACGCGACGACCCTGCTCGCGGGGATCTACCTGCGCGTACACGTCGCGCCCCACCCCGAGCGCCCCGGGTGGGACCCGTGGTTCGCGTTGGAGCTCATCCCGATCGCGCGCACGCTCGGCACGACGACGCCGCCGGGCGGGACGTTTTCAGGGAGCACGCCGCGAGCCTCGGAGGGCCGCTCGGTCGCGGCCTCGCTCCGGCTCGGACTCGACCGTCGGCTCTCGGAGCGCCTCGCCGTGGGCGTCTCGTTCTCGACGTCCGTCTGGCGCACCGTCGACGTCTGCAACACCGTCGAGACCGCGTCGGGATCATCTCGCGCCTGCGCGCGCGAGGCGCCCTCCATCGAAGAGTTCGGCGTCGTCCCGCCGCTCACCCTCTCCTTCGCCGTGTCGCTCCACGCCCGATCTACGCTGCCGCTGTGATCGCCGTGAGACGCCGCACCGCCGCGATCGTCATCGCCCTCGTCACGGCCTCGCGCGCCGCGCGGGCCCAGTCGACCTCGCCGCGTCCGTTTCGCATCGCGTATCACGCGCCCGAGGGTGCGCAGTGTCCGAGCGAGCGCTCGCTTCGAGACCGCCTCGCCGCGCGGCTCGGCGAGGACCCCACGCGCCCCGATGCGCGGCTCGTCGTGAGCGTCACCGTCGAGCGCGCGGGCGAGGGCTTTCGCGGCGCGATGACCTTCCGCGAAGGCGACGGAGAACCGACCGGCCGCCGCGTCTTCGACGGCGTGCGCTCGTGCGCCGACCTCCTCGACACGCTCTCGCTCACGCTCTCACTCTCCCTGCAACAGCTCGCGCGACAGCCCGATGCTCCGGCGACGCCCTCCCCTCCGAGGCCCACGCCGACGCCCTCCGCGGAGCCCGCGGTGATCCTCGTGCCGCGCGTTGATCCGTCGGCGCGAGGCGTCACCTCGATCGCGCCGACGCCGCCCGATGCGCCGCCTCCGCCGCCGTTGCCGAGGGGCCTCGAGGTCGCGCTCCGCGTCGGCTACGGATCGTTCGACGTGACCGACCAGTCAGCGTGGACGACGCGACGCTATCCCGCGGGCACCGCGGTCCGCACCGAGGACGCGTTCTCAGGCTCGCTCGCGCTCGACGGCGCCGTGGGGTGGCGCTTCACCGACCGCTTCAGCGTCGGCGCGCGGGGCGCGTGGCAGCTCCTTCGAAGCGCGTCGAGCACCCTCACCTTCAGCGCATGGACGCTCGGCCTCTACGCGCGCTGGTACATCTTTCCGAGCGCGTCGGCGGGTGCGGTCGACCCGTGGCTCGGCGTCGGCGTCGACGTGCTCGCGCGCTTCAACACGTCGACCTCGACGCGCTTCGACGACGTCGGCTCCACGGCCACCTCCATCTCGGAGCGCGCGGTGGCGCTCCCGTTGACCCTCGGCTTCGACGTCAACGTCGCCCCTCGCCTCGCCCTCGGCGCCTCGGCCGCGCTGTCGCGGTGGATCACCTGGGAGCGCTGCTTCGACGTGCAGGCAGGGACCACCGCCTCGCACCCGTGCAGCGGGACGGGCGCGCCGCCCGGCGTCGACCCCGGCAGCGTCGAGTACGGCCTCGCCGACAACACCTGGTGGTCGCTCGCGCTCGATCTCCGGTACACCTTCACGCTGTGACGCGCCCCGTCGAGAGGCGCCCCCGGTTCACGGTTGTTCGCAACCGAACAGGTTGAGCGACGGTCCGTTGCCTTCGCTTACGGTGACGTATCCGCGACCGTTCGTTCGCCACCCCACGGCCTCGCCCTGACGCTCCGCCCGAAAGGGCATCTCGCGCGCCGTCGCCGTGAAGATCGCTTCGAAGGGACGCCCCTCGGGGAGCACATACTCGAAGAGCTTCACGTAGGTGCGAAGGAGCAGCCTGGGCTCGCAGGGGTGGAGCGATCCGCCCGTGACGAGCACGGCGCCCGACGCGGGGAGGTCGAGCGTCGCGACGCGCGTGAGGGTGGTCTCGGTCATCCCCTGTGACGCCGCGGGAAAGCGGTACACGCCGCTCGACCCGGTCTCGACCTTCGTGACCACGTAGAGGTCGCCCGTCGCCGCGTGCGCGAGCAGCGTCTCGGCGTTGTGCACGCCGTCGGGGTAGCGAAAGGGGAGCCGCTCCCACGGCACGACGACGGGCCGCACGGTCGCGGGCGGCGACGCGGGGACCTCGGGCTCACGCACGCGATAGACGGCGTAGTCCGAGCGCGCGAGGTTGTTGTCGCCCATGTCCGCGAAGTAGAGGCACTGCTCCGCGCCGCAGGGGGCGGAGGCGACGTCCTCCCAGTCGACGGCGGTGGCGCCGACGAGGGCGTACTCCGCGAGCAGCCGGCCGCGCGCGTCGATCGCGAAGAAGCGCGCGGTGTCGCCCGAGTCGTTGTGCGTGAAGAACACCCCGGGGGTGCGGCGGCTCTCGACGATGCCCGAGAGCTCGTCGAGGTCGGCGCTCGCGACGCGCGGGTTGCCCGCTTCGAGCGCGTAGCCCGCACACGCCGCGCACGCCGGCGCCGCGGTGGAATCGCCCGCGGACACGTCGAGGGAGGCGTCGACCGCGCCGCGATCGAGCGAGGTGACATCGACGGACGCATCACCCGACGCAGCGGGCGAGGCGCAGGAGGCGAGGAGCAGCGCGAGCGCGATCAGACGCATGGGCGCGGACACTGGTACAGCCGTGCGGCCTTCTCAACGAAGATCCTCTGGCGGGCAGCAGAGGGCGCGTCGATCAGTTGCGGAGGAGCAGGTCGCGGGGAAAGTTCGGGTTGCGGTACGCCTCGACGCAGCCGCGCTCGCTCTGCACGGCGTAGCTCCCCGCGTACGAGGGGACGGTGCACTGCGCGTGGGCGGCGGGGAGCGTGCGGCACACGCGCAGAAACTCCTCCGCGGGGAAGCGGTGCGTGGGGCTGTTGCGCGTGCGCTCCTCGACGGCCTGACGGCAGTATTGCTCGGCGCTGCGACCGCAGCCGACGACGAGGGAGAGCGCGGCGAGGCGCGCGAGGAGGCGAGCGGTGCGTGGCATCACCCGTCGGAGGCTCTCACTCCGGCGGCCCTCGCGCGAGCCCGGTCCGCCGCCGCGCGCGGAGCGTGCGAGAATCGAGGGATGAGAGAGTTTCGTCCGCGCCACGCGCCCGCGGCGGCTCGCATCGCGGTGAGCGTCGTGATCCTGGCGCTCCTCACGGTGCCGCTCGCGCTGGCCGTCGGCTTCGCGCGCTCGGGCTTCGCGGTCTCGTACACCGTCTCGCAGGGGACGCTGCGCGTGGTCACCGGCGACTTCATCATCGGCGACCGCAGCGTCGCGCTGCGCGACGTCACGAGCGCCCGCGCGGTGACGCTCCACGGCGGGCGGCGAACGATGGGCACGTACCTCCCGGGCTTCTGCGCGGGGCGCTTCGCCTACCCCGACCTCGGCACCGTGTGGCAGGCCACGGACTGTCGCCGCGACGTGCTCATGCTCGACGTGCGAGGCACGCGCGAGCCCCTGCTCATCAGCCCGCCCGACATCGCCGCGTTTCGAGAGACGCTCGCGCGCGCGGCGCCGACGCGCGTGAGCCTCCCGCCCGCGAACAAGAGCCCCGTCGCCGAGATCGTCGTGGCCTCGCTCGCGCTCGCCCTCGTGAGCGCCCTGGTGACCACCGCCGCGCTGGTCTTCGGGCCCGGTCGCATGCGCTACGTGATCGAAGACGGCGAGCTCCGCGTCCGCACGATCTTCGGTCGTCGCACGCTCTCCCTCGACGGCGCGCGGGCGCGCGTCTGCCGCCCGACCTCGAAGCGACGGGTCATGGGCACGGCGATCCGCGGGTACTACACCGGCCGCTTCGCCATCGACGGAGAGCCCACGCGGGTCTACGCGACGGACCTCGACGCGGGCGTGCTCGTCGAGGGCGCCGAGCGGCTGTTCCTCTCGCCCGCGAACTCCGACGGCTTTCTGGCCTCGCTGCACGCCGGCGGCGCGACGGTCGAGGGTCACGGCTGAGCGCGAGGCGTCGCGAACTTCACGACCGCGCGTCGGCCTGCGATGCTCCGCCGCTCGACCACAGAATGGAGCGCTCCCCCCGATGATCGACCCGCCCGAGATCGCGCAGACCGAGGCCGTACACACGGCGAAGATTCACATCGTCACCCCGCGGTCGGAGATGAAGACCGTGATGGGCCCGGCCTTCGGCGAGCTCTTCGGCGCGCTCGCGTCGCAGGGCGTGTCGCCCGCGGGCCCTCCCTTCGCGCTGCACCACAAGATCACCGACGAGGCCTTCGACTTCGACCTCGCCGTCCCCGTGGCGCGCCCCATCACCGCCGTCGGCCGCGTCGAGAACGGCGAGCGCCCCGCGGTTCGCGTCGCCCGCACGGTGCTCCACGGCGGGTATGAGCAACTGCCCGAGGCGTGGGGCGCGCTCATGAAGTGGATCGCCGCAGAGGGCCTCGCGCACGCGCCGTGGCTCTGGGAGACCTACGCCAGGGGCCCCGAGTCGAACCCCGACCCGTCGACCTGGCGCACCGAGCTCAACCGCCCGCTCCTGCCCTGACGCCCCGGGTCCCTTCGGGGACCGCCATGTTTTCGCCACACACCGTCAAGGCATGCACCAACGTGCACGAACTGACTTCGTGCGCGCTGCGTGCAGAGCCATTTCCCTGTTAGACCCCGATAAACAATACGGGTTTACCCGCGGCCTACATCCTGCTTTCCCCGGGGGATGCACCGGGTGATGATGGCCTCGCGTTCTGGTCTTGACCCGCTGGCAACGCTTCGGCGGGTCGTCTCTCTCCTCTCGCTGGGGATCGAGCGAGAGTCGGAGTTCTTCGAGCGCACCCTCGACGCGCTGCGGGCCCTCGGTCTGCGCGGCGCGATCCTGCTCCGCGAGGGCGACTCGATGACGCTGACCGTGCGAGCCCTGTCGTTCGGGCACCCGATCGTCGAGCAGCTCGAGCGCCTCTCGGGGCTCACGGCGCGCGGCCTTCAGGTCGACGCGTCGCGCGTCCGCGCGTTCGGCGCCGTGCTGCGCACCGGCGAGGCGGCGTTCATCGAAGACGCCTCGGGGCTGCTCGACGACCTCGTCCCCGAGTCGGCGCTGCCCTACCTCGGGCTCCTGCGACGGACGGTGATCGGATCGTCGACGGTGCTCGCGCCGCTGCTCCGCCAGGGGCGCGTGGTCGGCGTGCTCAACGCGGGCGGACCGACCCTCATCGCGTCGGACCTCCCCGTCTTGCAGGGCTTCGCGGCGGGCGTGTCGGCCGCGTTCGAGAACGTCCGCGTCCGCGCGAACGAGCGCTTCGACGCGACCGTGCGCGACTGCGTGCGCCTCGTGCTGCGCAGCGCGCTCGGCGACGACCCCATCGAGACGACCGCGGCGCGCGCCCTCGAGGTGCTCGTCAACGACACCGAGCACACGCGCGGCGCGATGATCACCCTCTTCGACCCCGTGACCGGCGACCTGCGGCGCGTGCTCCGACGGACGCGCGAAGGCCTCGCCGAGCCTACCTTCGGAGAGACCTGCGACGCGAGCGTGTGGCGCGGGCGCATGCTCCGCGAGGGCGCCGAGTGCGTGGGCTGCGAGCGCGCGAACGCCTGCGGGCTCCGCGACTCCCTCGCGCTCCCCATCGCCGACCGCGACCACCTCTACGGCGCGCTCTGCGTCGAGCCGGGCCGCGCCGACGCGACGACGGCGGAGCTCGGCATGAGGCTGCGGCCCGTGGCCAACGCCCTCGGCGCCGTGATCGCCCGGCGCGAGGCCGAGGCGGCCCGCCTGGTGGAGCACGCGCGCTTTCTCCGCGCGCACCGTCTCGAAGCGCTCGGGCAGCTCTCGGGCAGCGTCGCCCACGGGTTCAACAACATCCTCACGGCCGTCGTGATGACCTCGTCGCTGCTGCGCGAGAAGCTCACCGACCCCGACGCGCAGCCCGACCTCGACGAGATCGACCACGCCTGCGAGCGCGGCAAGCGCCTCACGCGAGAGCTGCTGATGTTCGGTCGTCGGCAGGTGTCGTCGCCGCGCCCCCTCGCCCTCGCGACCCTCGTGGGCAACATGGAGAAGTCGCTCACCCGCATCGTCGGCGACGGCGTCACGCTCCGCCTCGAGCTCGTCGAGGATCCGTGGCTGGTGATGGCCGACGCGGGCTCGCTCGAACAGGCCCTCATGAACCTCGTCCAGAACGCGCGCGACGCGACGCCCGAGGGCGGCGAGATCACCGTCCGGGTCACGCACGAGCCCGCGGGGAGCCCGCTTGCGCCCGACGGCGGCGAGGGCGTGTGCCTCTCGGTCAGAGACTCGGGCCACGGCATGAGCGCGACGACGCGGGCGCGCGTCTTCGAGCCCTTCTTCACCACGAAGACGCCCGACCGCGGCACGGGGCTCGGCCTCGCGGTGGTGTACGGCGTCGTGCAGGCGGCGCGCGGTCGCATCGAGGTCGAGAGCGCGCCCGGTCAGGGCTCGACCTTCAAGGTGTGGCTCCCGCGCGCGTCGCAGCCCGCGAACGACACCCGTCGCCAGAGCGCCGCGCCGAGGCCCCGCGCGATCGCCCGGCTGCTCGTCATCGACGACGACCACTCGCTCGCCCACAACGTCGCGCGCTTTCTCACGAAGGCCGGCCACCGCCCCTGGGAGGCGCACACCGTCGCCGAGGCCCGCGCGCTCGCCGACGGCGACGGCCTCGACGCCTTCGACGCGCTGGTCTCCGACGTCATCCTCCCCGATGGCAACGGCGTCGAGTTCGCCAACGAGATCCGCGCGCGCCGCCCCGCGATGCCCGTGCTCCTCATGAGCGGCTACCTCGACGACAAGAGCAACCCCGACGAGCTCCGGGCGCGCGGCTACGCGCTGCTCAGCAAGCCCTTTCGCCCCGACGACCTCTTGACCTGCATCGACGAGCTCCTCGCCGCGAGCGCGTGACCGGGGTCGCTCAGAGGTTCGCCCGCGCCCACGCCACGATGAGCGCGTTGCGATCCTGCCCCCACGCCTCGCGATACGCGCGCCCCACGATGTCGGGCCACGTCGCGCGATCCGCGGGGACGGCCTCGCCCGTGAGCGCGGTCCACGCGTCGGGGAGCGTGCCCGCGATGCGACCGTAACGACCGACGAAGGCGATGGGGCCCGTGCGATAGGCCGCCATCTGCGTCGCCGTGGGCTGCTCACGCGTCGCGTACGGGAGCCCCTCGATGCGCACCGTGACGCCGTTGCGAAAGGGGTAGATGCGCTGCCCCGTGCCGTCCATGTCCTCGTACACCACGCCCGCCACGGGAAACTGCGCGCCGCTCTGCCCGATGATGTCATCGCAGATCGCGTCGGTGTCGCTGCGCAGCACGCGGCCGCGCCGCTCCATCGCGGCCTGCACGACCCATCGCGCGAGCTGCGCGGGCTCGGCGTCGGCGAGGATCACCTCGGCCTGGCGCGTCCCTCCGCTGTACACGTCGGACACCCGATAGCGGCAGAGCTTGAGCGGGACGCCCGTCCACCCCGGGTAGGTCGTGGCCTGACAGTTCGACTCCATGTAGCGCGCGCCGCGCCGCGCTTCGAACCACGCCGTGAGCCGCGTGACCTCGGCCGCGGGCAGCGTCGTCGTCGGCGTGTTGCGCACCTGCACGTCGACCTCGTGCATCGCCTGACGCCCGGCGGTGTCGATCGCGACGGCGCGGAGCCGCTGCGCCCCATCAGGCACGAAGCCCGCCGTGTACCAGTCGATCGCGTAGGGCGCGGTGGCGTCTTCGCCGATCCTGTAGCCGCCGCCCTGGCTGTAGAAGACCACGCGCGCCACGCCCGCGCTCGCCGTCGCCGCGGCCGTGAACGACACCACCCCCGACACCGTCGCGCCGTTCGCGGGCGCGGTGATTCGCACGGTGAGCGACGCGCTCGCGTCACCCGGCGCGGGCGCGTCGGAGGGCGACACCACGTCGCGCGGCGGCGTCACGTCGCGCGCGGCGTCGGCAGGCGACGTCGCGGTGTCATCGACGGCGATCACGTCGTCGGTGGGAGGCGTCGCGTCGAGGGCGTCGGAGGTCGGCGCGCGGTCGGTTTCGCCGGCGTCGACGGAGGCCGCGGGATCATCGACGCCCGAGCACGCGCCGAGACACCCGAGGGCGAGGAGGGCGAGGACGCGCGAGATCGGACGGAGCGCACGACGCATCGCGCGCGATCGTATCGCAACGGCCGCGCGGGTCACTCCCGACGGAGGGCGACGATGGGGTCGAGGCGCGCGGCGCTGCGCGCGGGAAAGTACCCGAAGATCACGCCGATGCCGCCCGAGACGACCATCGAGAACGCCGCGATTCCAGGCTGAAAGCCGACGCTGAAGTCCGTGAGCCTGCCCACGATGAGGCTCGCGCCGACGCCCGCCGCGAGGCCCGCCACGCCGCCGATCGCGGCCAGCGTCACGGCCTCGATGAGAAACTGCGCGAGGATGTCGTTGGCCCGCGCGCCGATGGCGAGGCGGATGCCGATCTCGCGCGTCCGCTCGGTGACCGACACGAGCATGATGTTCATGACGCCGATGCCGCCCACGAGCAGCGAGATCGAGGCCACGACCATCAGGAGCGCCGACACGATCGCCGTCTGCTCGTTGAACGCGCTCGTGAGGTCCGAGAGGTTGCTCACCGAGAAGTTGTCCTCGGCGTTGGGTCGGATGCGATGGCGCTGGCGCAGGAGCGAGGTGATCGCGTCTTGCGCGCGGTGCACCACGTCGGGGCCGAGCGCCGTCACCATGATCGCGTTCACCTGCCCGTTGGGCTGCCGCCCGATGCCCGCGCGGAAGGTGCTGATGGGCATCACGATGGTGTCGTCGTTGTCCTGCCCGAAGCCCGACTGCCCCTTGCGCGCGAGCACGGCCACGACGGTGCACGGGAGCCTCCCGACGCGGATCTCCTGACCGACGGGGTCGGCGCCGCCGAAGAGCCCCTGGCGCACGGTCTCTCCGATGGCGCAGACGGCCGCCGAGGTGCGCACCTCGTCGGGGCCCCACAGCGCGCCGAGCGCGACGGACCAGCTCCGCACGGCGAAGAAGTCCGCCGTGCTGCCCGTGACGCGCGTCGAGACGTTGCGCTCGCCGGCCACCACCTGCGCGCTCGAGCCCACCGTCGGCGCCACGCGCGCCACCGTGGGCACCTCGCTCGCGATCGCGTCGGCGTCGCCGTCGGTGAGCGACACGCCCGTGCCCTGCGCGCCGCGCGCCCCGGCCGTGCGCGCGCCGCCGGGCATCACCACGAGGAGGTTCACCCCGAGCGAGGTCATCTGCGCCTGCATGCGCTGCTGCGCGCCCACGCCGAGGGCGTTGGTGGTCACCACCGCGGCGATGCCGATCATGATGCCGAGCGCCGTGAGCGACGCGCGGAGCTTCGCGCGCACGAGCGACCGCAGCGCGAGGCGAGGGCCATGAACCACGCGAGGCCACCGGGCGCGGCCTTCGCGCTCGGGTCATGCGCGACGCGGGGGGCGCCGACCTGCGCGACCTTCCACGGCTCGGCGCCCGCGGGGGCCACGGCGCGGCGCGGCGCGGCGACGGGCTCATCGGAGAGGATCAGCCCGTCTTTCACGGTCACCACGCGCGAGGCGCAGTGCGCCACGTCGGCCTCGTGGGTGACCATCACGATGGTGAGTCCCCGCTCGCGGTTGAGCCACTGGAGCATCGCGAGCACCTCGTCGGTGGTGCGCGAGTCGAGGTTGCCCGTGGGCTCGTCGGCGAGGAGCACCTCGGGCTCGGTCACGAGGGCGCGCGCGATCGCCACGCGCTGCTGCTGGCCCCCCGAGAGCTGCGACGGGGTGTTGTGGAGGCGCTCGCCGAGGCCCACGAGCTCCAGCGCGCGCGTGGCCCGCTCGCGGCGCTCGTCGCCCGCGACGCCGAGGTAGGCCAGGGGCATCTCGACGTTCTCGAGCGCGCTCGTACGCGGCAGGAGGTTGAAGCCCTGAAAGATGAACCCGATGAGCTCGCTTCGAACGATCGCGCGCTGGTCGGCGTCGAGCTCCGACACGTCGTGGCCCGCGAGGAGGTAGCGCCCGCCCGTCGGTCGATCGAGGCACCCGATGATGTTCATCAGCGTGCTCTTGCCCGAGCCCGACGCGCCCACGATGGCCACGAACTGCCCCCGCGGGACCTCGACGGACACGCCCCCGAGCGCGAGCACCGACACCTCGCCCGAGTCGTACTGCTTGCGGATGTCGCGCAGCGAGAGGACCGCGCTCTCCGCGGGCGCGTCGGGCACCGCGGCGTCCATCAGAACATCCTCGGCGGCCGCGCGGTCGTCGTGGTGGCCGGGCGCGCCGTGGCGTCGGTCTCGTCGATGACGACCTGCGCGCCCTCGACGAGCTCCGGCGCCGAGACCTCGGTGTACACGCCGTCGGTGAGGCCGACGATCACCGAGACCCGCGTCGCGACGCCGTTGCGCAGCACGTAGATCCCGCCGCGCTCGGGCGCGTCGCCGTTCGCGCCGCCGCCCGCGCCGTTGCGGCCGCCCGGGCCCCCTCGCCCGCGGCGCCCGGTGCCGTTGCCGACGCCGCCGTCTTCGCCGGGCGCGCCCCCGCCGCGCGCGCCGTTGCCCGCCCACGCCCCGACGCCGCCGTCGGCGCCGGGCGCGGACGACGCGCTCGGGCGATAGCGCAGGGCCGCGTTGGGCACGCGCAGCACGCCCTCGTGGCGGGCGGTGACGGCGGTGATGGTCGCGGTCATTCCGGGGCGCAGCCGCGCCTGGGGGTTGTCGACGTCGATGACGGCCTGGTAGGTCACCACGCCGTTGGTGGTCGTGGGGTTGATGCGCAGCGCGCGCACCGTGCCGCGAAACGTGGCGCGGGGAAAGGCGTCGACGCGCGCGACGGCGTCCATGTTCTCGGCGAGCTTGCCGATGTTGGCCTCGTCGACGTTGGCGATGACGCGCATGCGCGTGAGGTCGTTGTCGATCACGAAGAGCGTCGGCGTCTGGAGGCTCGCCGCCACGGTCTGCCCCGGGTCGACGGCGCGCGTCGCCACGATGCCGTCGATGGGCGCGAGGATGCGCGTGTACGTGAGGTTCGTCTGCGCGACGTCGAGCGACGCGGTGGCCTGCGCGATCTGCGCCTCGGCGACGCCCACGGCGGCGCGCGCGGAGTCTCGCTGCGCCAGCGCGGTGTCGACGTCGACGGGCGCGTTGAGGCCCTGGGCGCGCATCGCATTGGCGCGCGCGAGGTTGCGCTCGGCGAGCGTGAAGTCGGCGCGGCGCTGCGCGAGCACGGCGCGGGCGGAGGCCAGCGACGCGCGCACCTGCGCAGCCTGCGCGCGGTAGGGCGTGGCGTCGATCTCGGCGAGGAGGTCGCCGCGGTGCACGCGGCTGTTGAAGTCGACGGCGACGTTGGTGACGCGGCCGCTGATCTGTGCGCCGACCTGCACCTCGAGCACGGGCTGCACGGCGCCCGTCGCGCGGATCGTCTCGACGAGGTCGCCGCGGGTGACGGTGCCCGTGAGGTAGCGCGGCGCGGGCGCGGCGCTCCGTCGGCGCGCGACGACGACGCCCGCGGCGACGCCCGCGACGAGCAGCAAGACCGCGAGGATCCACCACGGGCGACGGCGCGCGTGGAGTCGCCCCAACGCGACGCTCCGACCGGGGCTCTGCGTCGTCGAGACGGGTGGGGAGGTGTCCATGCGGGTGACGGTACCTTTCTTCGCCCCGCGACTTCGCAGCGATCGTGCCACGCGCGAGGGCGCGCAGATTCCGCCGCGACGCGCGCCGACGGGGGGTGTCGCTGCTGTCACGAAGCGTGACGGTCGTCACGGCGGGCGTCCTCGGGGTGCGCCGTCGAGCGCCGCGACACGACGCCCGCACGCGACGGGCTCCTGCGGTATCGTCTCGCCCCTCACCGGCCGATCGTTCGGCCCCGAACGAACTCCACGAGGAACCGACGTCGATGCTTCGACACACCGCGCTCGCCCTGGTCTTCGCGCTCCCCCTCGCCTGCGGCGCCGACCCCACCGGCACTGGTCCCGTCGACGACGGCGGCGTCACGCCGGTCGACGGCTCGACGCCCACCGACGGCTCGACGCCCGCGGATGGGGCGACGGGGTACACCGAGGCGCTCTGCGCCGACACCGCGAGCCTCGCCGACCTCTCCGCGGCCTACGTCGACTCGCCCGCGGGGATCCGCGCCGCCGCGCACGGCATCGCGGAGCGCCGCTACCCGATCGGCGTCGCGGTGATCGACGTGCAGAGCGACGCGCAGCTCGGCGGGTGGTTCCGTCAGCACGGGGCCTTCTCGAACATCCTCGACTCGTTCGAGGTCGCCGTGCACGAGGGCGGGCACATCTGGGACCTCACGATGATCCGCGCCGACTGGCCCTACCGCGTGCGCGACGACCTCGTGATCCGCACGCGTCGGCTCACGAACTTCAACCGCAGCGAGATCCTCACGCTGCACGCCGACCCCTCGGCCGACAGCTACGACGAGGTCTACCTCACGGGCTCGTCGGGGGCGCAGGGCTTCAACACCCTGCTCGACGAGTACGTGCAGTACACGCACTCGCTCGCGGCGCGCTACTGCACCCGCGACGGCCTGCGCGCGGGGTCGAGCACGAGCGCGCGCGACGGCATCTTGACCATGATGTACTACGTCGAGCTCTATCTGAAGAAGGCGCGCACCGACCACCCCGCGGACTACGCGGCCATCGTCGGCGACCCCGAGCACGTGCGGCTCATTCGCACGGTGTGGCAGCGCGCGGAGTTCTGGCTCAACGTGACCGCGTCGAACCGTCAGCTCGGCATCCGCGACGCGGCCATCCGGGCGTGGACCTACGCGCCCGAGAACGTCATGGAGATCGAGCGCCTGCCTCGGTAGCGGCTACGCGCGACGGCGCTTTCGTTCGGCCGCGGCGGCGTACACCGCGCGCAGCTTCGCGGCGGCGTGCTCGGAGGCAGGGACCGTCGAGAGCTCCGCAAGCAGCGCGTCGGGCGTGTCGGTGCGGCGGTCCATGATCTCGGCGATGTGCGCGTCGGCCTCGGAGCTGTCGCCGAACATGCTCGTCCTCGTGGCGAACATGCGCGTGATGTCGTCGAGCGGGAGCTGCTCCACGGCGCTCGCGACCTCTTCGAGGAGCCCCCATTCGTTGCGGAGCGTCGCGGCGGCGAGCGCGCGATCCCAGTCTTGCGCCGCGCCGAAGCGGAGCGCGAGCGTGCGCAGCGACGCGAGGTCGCGCGCTTCGAGCGGCACCTCGACGCCCGCGTCGTCGACGTAGGGACACGCGACGTTCGTGGTGAGCCCGTAGCCCGTGGCCTGCTGCCGCGCGAGCTCCTCGATGACCTCGGCGGCGGCGACGGGATCGATGGCCTCACCCCGGCGACGCGCGACGAACGCGAGGCCGCGACGCGTCGAGGCGGAGTAGCGCCCCATGCGCTCCGCGAAGGCCGAGGGCGCGCGCGGATACGCGCAGTAGATGGCGCTGTCGAGCTCCTGCGACCAGCCGGTGAGCCACGTGTGCGTCGAGGTGCGGATCACGACGTCGCCACCCGCCTCGTCGCGCCGCGCGAGC
This sequence comes from Polyangiales bacterium, assembly GCA_046351535.1. Lineage (GTDB taxonomy): Bacteria > Myxococcota_A > Polyangia > Polyangiales > CAISKJ01. Next base: position 33,409 of record JAXLYG010000024.1, on the reverse strand, counting down.
GCCTCTGCGAGCGCGATCGAGGCCGCCTCGTCGAGGTCGCACCACCGGAGGTACTCGAGGAGCGCCCCGTTCGAAGTCGGATCGAGGAGCCCGCTCGTCACGAGGAAGCGCACCACGGGCTGCGGCGCCGCGTCTTCTCCCGCCACTGCCCGAACGGCTTGCGAGATGTTGTAGCTCGACTTGAGCTTCGAGAGCTTCGTCGCGAGCGTCTTGAGCCGCTTGAGGGCGACGCCGGCAAAGCCGTCGTCCGCTGCCTTCGGAGTCTTCGCGCTGGTCATGGCGCGATGGTGCATGAACGCGCCGACGGAGGGAGCGTCGAAGTGCGTCGACGCGAGCGCTCAGGCGGGCTTCATCTCGGGGTCCGCGGGCTTCTTCTCGGGGTCGGCGGGCTTCTTCTCGCTCGCGCTCTTCCGCGACGACGGCGCGCTCGACGCGCCGTGGGGCGTCGCGATCGCCCCCGAAGGCTTCGGCGAAATCGCGGGGCACCTCCTCGTGGGCAACTACGGCGACGGGCGCGTGAACGTGTACAAGGTCGCCGCCACCATGGGGCGCTTCAACGCGGTCTTCGACGGCGCGCTCACCGACGTGAGCCGCCGCCCCATCGCGATCGAGGGGCTGCGGTCGCTCACCTTCGGCCGCGGCGGCGGCTTCGACGCGAGCCGCCTCTACTTCACCGCGGGCTCGGCCGAGCGCGCGACCGGACTCCTGGGATACCTCAGCGTGCGCTGAGGCGACGTCGCACGTGTCGCCGTCGCGCGGCGCGCCTCGCGCACCCTCACCAGGGGAGGCACGAGCGACGCGCGCGCCCGGGCGGCGACGGCGCCGTCGGGCCCGCGAGGCTCGGGGCCGGCAGCTCGCCGCACGAGATCCGACGGAACACCGTGGGCTCGTTCACGGCGGAGCGGCCGTCGTTGTTGACGGCCTGAAACTCCTCGATCTCGCGGTCGACGGTGCCCGCGAAGTGATCTGGCGCATACCGCACCCACCGCTCGCAGAGGACCTGCCGGACGGTCCACGCGGTGCCCCAGAACTGCGCGCGTTTCGTGAGGTCGTCCCAGGTCCCCTGCGCGGGCTGATCGACGATCCAGTGGCGCACCGCGGGGCCGCAGCGAGGCGGCGACGTCTGCGCGGCGTCGCCCGTCCACGACTCCGCGACGATCTGACCGACGAGCGCTCCCCCACCGGGCGCGGCGCGACGGACCGAGAGCGTCTGGAGGTTCCACGTCCGCAGGCGCGCGGCGTATCGGAGCGCGCGCCAGGTGCCCTCGATGGGATCCGCGCACGACGCGGGCGGCGGCAGCCGCGCGCTGCTCCTCCACGGTGGCGGGCGCGCGCAGGGGCGCCAGCGTGATCGCGACGATCAGCGTGGCGACGGCGGCGCGACGACGGCGGACGAGGCTCCGCGTCGATCGCGCCGCGTCACGCGCATACGCAGCAGGGGGCGGCGACATCCGACGCCGATGGTACGGGGACGGGCGCGGGGCGGTACAGACGTTCGAAGGCTCCGCTCGCGTCGGCGCGGTGTCGACATCGTGGGGCCCCGCGAGCGCCGCCACGACGCACGACGCGAGACCGCGCACGATTCGAAGACGCGATCGCGGCGCTCCGTGCGAACCCGAACGCCGAGGTGCTGCGCGCGACGCTGCACCCCGGCGCCGATCCGGCGCCTCGAGGCCGCTGCGTGGCGCATACGAGACGGCCTCTTCATCCTCCGGCGCCGCGGTCATCGCCGAAGTCCGGGTTCGGTGTACCGATGGTATTCGACCGGGTCAGAAGTCCAGGTTCGGTCTGGCGGCGGGATGAACCACTCGTGATCGCGCACCGCGCTGACTTCGAGAGCGACCGGCCTACACGCTCTGTCGCGGCGGGTCGCGCATCCAGTTCTCCTCGATCCAGCGCACGGTGTCTTCGAAGCGTTCGTGGTCTTCGCTGGGGCCGTCGATGATCTCGCGCGCGCCCTTGTCGAGCCCCTCGATCACGCGCGCGGAGGGCGCCATCATGATGCCGAGGCCCGCGCCGATCTCGCCCATCGACGGGCCGAAGCGGTGGTGCTGCTCGCCGAGGAGGTCGTTGCACTGGCGCACCACGGCGTTCGAGGGCGCCTGGAGCATGGTGTTGATGAGCAGCAGCGGACGCTTCGCGAGCCACTGGTACCAGCCCCAGTCGATGTCCTTCTGGGGCCACGCTTCGATCTGCATGCGCGCCTTGCTCTCGCGGAGCTCGCGCGCCGTCGCGTTGGGCGCCCCGGGGAGCGGCGGGGGCTTGAGGTGGTCCTTCGCGGACTCGCCGGGCGGGCGCACGGTCGCGCGTCGCTCGGTGTGGCTCTCGCTCGCGCCGATCGAGAGGATGCTGAGCTCGTGGAGCCACGGGCGCACGGACCCCGTGCGGTGGTGCTCCGTGCGGAGGTGCTCTCCGGCGCTGACGAGGGCGCACATCGTGGGGTTGTTGGCGACGATGCCGCCGTCGATGTAGTGGCGCTGCCCCGGCCCGAAGTGCAGCGGGAGGTAGAGCGGAAACGCGCTGCTCGCGAGCGCCGCGCTCACGGCCGTGGGGCCGCGCGGGTCTTCGGTCGTGCGCCGCTCGCAGAAGGGGCTGAAGTTGCGAAAGTACCGGGGCTCCCAGTTGAACGCGTCGAAGCAGACGACCATCGCGCGGCGGTTGAGGTCGTTCATGTAGAGCCCGCCGTAGCTCTCCGTGAGGAGCCGTTCGAGCTTCTCGACCCTGTCCATGGCCGCGAAGCCGAAGACGAGGCGCGCGATGCCGCCCCAGGTGGCGTCGAGGGCGTTGACGATTCCGTTGGAGAAGCGCACGGCGTCATCGAAGATCTGCATGACGCTCTCGTTCGCGGTCTTGCGCGTGAGGCGCGTCGCGAGAAAGAGCGTCATGAGCGCGCCGTCGGAGGTCCCCGCGAACATGTCCGTCCGCTCGAGGAACCCGGGGCAGCGCCGCTCGATCTCGCGCATGAGGCGGATGTTCAGCAGCGGCGAGGGTCCGCCGTCCATCGTGAGCACGCGGCATCGATCGCCGAGGGGGCGTCTGGTCTCCATCACGCGACCGACTCTACCTCCCCTCGCGGGGCGTCGTCCCGCACTTCGAGCGCCACCTCGACGCTTGATTTCCGAGTCCTTCGCGCGCGTGATGGGCCTCGACCGGGAGCCTCGAACCCTTTCTCTTTTCCGAGGTGGATGATGAGACGAACGTCCGCGTGGAAGCTCTACGCCGCGGCCCTGCTCATGGGCGCCGCGCTCTTCGGCTGTAGCGAATCGACGAGGTCCGTCGTGGGAGGCTTTCCCGACGCGACGGTGGTGAACGACCTCGGCGACAACGACATCGGGATGGACACCGGCATCGACGCGCCGCCTGACATCCCCGCGGACGTCTCTCGCTGCGGCCCCGGGCAGACCGAGTGCGGCGGCATCTGCGTGTCGACCTCCGTCGACCCCGGCAACTGCGGCGCCTGCGGACGGACCTGCGCCGACACCGAGCGCTGCACCGCGGGGACCTGCGTGACCGCGTGTGCGGGCGCGCAGACCGCGTGCCCCGCGCCCGTCGGCGACGGCGGCGTGGATGGCGGCGCGACGCGTCCCATCTGCGTGCTCACCGACACCGATCGAACGAACTGCGGCGCGTGCGGACGCGTGTGCCCCGCGGGTCAGGTCTGCTCGGGCGGCATGTGCACCACGACGTGCTCCGAGCTCCTCATGACCTGCACCGGGTCCGAGGGATCGTTCTGCGCAGACCTCCGGCGCGACCCCGCGAACTGCGGCGCCTGCGGCCGCGCGTGCGCGCCGGGACAGACCTGCGACGCGGGTCGCTGCGTGACCACCTGCGTGTCGGGCTTCACCGCGTGCCTCGGCGTCCCCGACGCGGGGACCGACGGCGGAACGGGCTACTGCGCCGACCTCCAGACCGACCGCGCCAACTGCGGATCGTGCGGCAACGTGTGCCCCGCGGGACAGGTCTGCGACGGCGCGCGCTGCGTCGTCTCCTGCGGCGCAGGATCGACCGACTGCATGGGCTCGTGCCGCGACCTCCAGACCGACCGCGCCAACTGCGGCATGTGCGGAAACGCCTGCTCCGAAGGCCAGGTCTGCACCGCGGGCCGCTGTCAGGTCTCGTGCGGCGCGGGTCAGTCGTCGTGCTCGGGCTCGTGCCGCGACCTCCAGAACGACCGCGCCAACTGCGGCATGTGCGGCAACGCCTGCCCCGACGGACAGGTCTGCTCGATGGGCATGTGCGTGCTCTCGTGCGCCTCGGGCCTCTCGAACTGCTCGGGCTCGTGCCGTGATCTTCAGACCGATCGCGCGCACTGCGGCGCGTGCGGAAACGCCTGCGGCGCAGGGCAGGTGTGCTCGGCGGGCATGTGCGTGCTCTCGTGCGCGATGGGGTCGACCAACTGCACGGGCTCGTGCCGCGACCTCCAGACCGATCGCAACAACTGCGGCGCGTGCGGCGCCGTCTGCGGCGCGGGGCAGGTGTGTTCGGGTGGCATGTGCGTCGTGAGCTGCCCGACGGGGCAGACCGACTGCGGCGGCTCGTGCCGTGATCTCCAGACCGACCGCGCGCACTGCGGCATCTGCGGCAACACCTGCGGCGCGGGCCAGGTCTGCACCGCCGGGCGCTGCGTGCTCTCGTGCACGACGGGGCAGACCGACTGCATGGGCGTGTGCCGCGACCTCCAGACCGATCGCTCGAACTGCGGCGCGTGCGGCACGGTCTGCAGCGCGGGTCAGGTCTGCGTGGGCGGCATGTGCATCGTGTCGTGCGCGACGGGACAGACCGCGTGCGGCGCGACCTGCCACGACCTCCAGACCGACCGCGCCAACTGCGGCGCGTGCGGAACGGCCTGCGCAGAGGGCCAGATCTGCGTGGGCGGCGCCTGCGTGCTCTCGTGCGCCACGGGGCTCACCGTGTGCGGCTCGACGTGCCGTGACCTCCAGACCGACCGCGCCAACTGCGGCGCGTGCGGAACCGCCTGCCCCGCGTCGCAGGTCTGCACCGGCGGCGTCTGCGCGCTCTCGTGCGCGACGGGACAGACCGCGTGCGGGAGCGCCTGCGTCTCGACGCGCAGCGATCCGTCGAACTGCGGCGCCTGCGGGACCGTGTGCCCGATGCGCGCCAACGCGAGCGAGGTCTGCGTCGCGAGCGTGTGCAGCTTCGTGTGCGACCCGAGCTTCGCCGACTGCGACCGCATGGCGGCCAACGGCTGCGAGATCGACACGTCGACGGACGTCACCAACTGCGGCGCCTGCGCGGCGCGCTGCACGGTCGCCAACGCGACGGCGGCGTGCCGCGCGGGCGCGTGCGCGGTGGGCGCGTGCAACACGGGCTTCGCCGACTGCAACTCGATGGCGACCGACGGCTGCGAGATCAACACGCAGACCGACGCGCGCAACTGCGGGGCGTGCGGAAACGCCTGTCCCTCGGGCGGATCGTGCGTGGCCGGGCGCTGCGGCTTCGGCAACGGGTCGGGCGGCACGCTCAACGTCACGGCGACCACGACGATCAACACCGTCGCGGCGAGCGCCGCGGCCACGGCGGGCTCGATGACCGTCACGCTCTCGAACGTGATGGGCACCTTCGCGGCGGGTCAGTCGGTGGTGCTGCACCAGTCGCAGGGCGTCGGCGCGGGCGTCTATGAGTTCAACCGCGTCGCCTCGGTGTCGGGGACCACCGTCACCCTCACGACGCCGCTCGCGAGCGCGTACCTCACCGACGCGACGCACCGCGCGCAGATCGTCGTCGTCGCGGAGTTCACCGACGTCACCGTCGCCGCGGGCGGAACGCTCACCGCCCCCGCGTGGAACGGCAACACGGGCGGCATCCTCGCGCTCGACGCGTCGGGCACGGTCACCGTGGCGGGGACGGTCACGATGTCGGCGCGCGGCTTCCGCGGCACGGGTCACGCGTGCCTCTACCGCTGCGCGCGCGGCGTTCAGGGCGAGGGCAACCTCGGCGTGGGCACCGCGAACCTCGCGGCCAACGGCTCCGGCGGCGGCGGCGGACCTGCGGGTCAGGACGACGGCCCCGCGGGCGGCGGCGGCTACGGCGCAGTGGGCGGCAACGGCGACATCGCGGGCGTCTACTGCGGCGCGTGCCGCGAGGCGTGCTCGGGCTTCGGCGCGGGCGGCGGCGTGGTCGGCACGGCGAACCTCGCCGCGGGCGTGTTCTTCGGCGGCGCGGGCGGCGAAGGCGGCGCCGACGAGGACGGCGGCAACCCCGGACGCGGCGGCAACGGCGGCGGCATCGTGCTCATGCGCGGCGCGGTCTTCGCGATCACGGGCGCCGTGAGCTCCAACGGCGAGGCCGGACAGGCTCCGTCGCAGGGAGGCTGCGGCGGCGGCGGCTGCGGCATGGCGAACGGCGCGGGCGGCGCGGGCGGCGCGGTGCGCATCGTGTCGCAGGGCATGGCGGCGCTCGGCGCCGCGCGCATCACCGTCGCGGGCGGCGTGGGCGGAACCTCGACCTGCGCCCGCGGGCGCAGCGCAGACGGCGCGGTGGGACGCATCGGCGTGCGGGCCGCGTCGACCACCGGCACGACCTCGCCGGCCTTCGATACCAACTGATTCAGCCCCTGACGGAGTGATCGCTCCGCCCGCGTGCGTGCGCGGGTGGAGTCGTCACGCGCGATCGACGCGCTTCGCACGGCGTCGCGCGCTGCGCCGACCTCGCCGTACGATCGCGCCATGCTCGACACCATCTACACGCTCGGCCTCGACAAGAACCCCGCCAACCACGTCGCGCTCACACCGCTGACCTTTCTCACGCGCGCGGCGGCGGTGTACCCCGACCGCGTCGCCATCGTGCACGGCGCGCTTCGCCAGACGTGGAAGGAGACCGACGCGCGCTGTCGGCGCCTCGCGAGCGCGCTCGTGTCGCTCGGGGTCACGCGAGGAGACACGGTGTCGGCGCTGCTGCCCAACACGCCCGCGATGATCGAGGCGCACTTCGGCGTCCCCATGAGCGGCGCGGTGCTGCACGCGATCAACACGCGGCTCGACGCGGAGTCCGTCGCGTTCATGCTCGAACACGGCGAGTCGAAGGTGCTCCTCGTCGACCGCGAGTACTCGGAGGTGGCGCGCGTCGCGGCGCGATCATTGGGGCGAGACATCCTGGTGATCGACGTCGACGACCCGGTGTACGAGGGCCCCGGCGCGCGCGTCGGCGCCTACGAGTACGAAGCCCTTCTCGCGATGGGAGACCCCGCGTACGCGTGGGCGCCGCCCGACGACGAGTGGGACGCCATCTGCCTCAACTACACCTCGGGCACGACGGGCAACCCCAAGGGCGTCGTGTATCACCACCGCGGCGCGTACCTGAACGCCGTCTCGAACGTGCTCGAGTGGGACCTGCCCGCGCACCCGGTCTACCTCTGGACGCTCCCGCTCTTTCACTGCAACGGGTGGTGCTTTCCGTGGACCATCGCGGCGCGCGCGGGCGTGAACGTGTGCCTGCGCCGTGTGGATCCCGCGGCCATCTTCGAAGCGATGCGCGCGCACGGCGTCACGCACTACTGCGGCGCGCCCATCGTTCACAACACGCTCATCGCCGCGCCCGACGCGATGAAGCTGGGCATTCCCCGCGGCGTGCGCGCGATGGTGGCGGGGGCTGCGCCGCCCGCGGCGATGATCGAGGGGCTCGAGTCGATGGGCTTCGACCTCACGCACACCTACGGACTCACCGAGGTCTACGGGCCCGCGGCCGTGTGCGCGAAGCACGACGCGTGGCGCGAGCTGCCCATCGGCGAGCGCGCGCGGCTCAACGCGCGACAGGGCGTGCGGTACCACCTTCAAGAGGAGGTCACCGTGCTCAACCCCGCGACGATGGCGCCCGTTCCCCACGACGGAGAGACCATCGGAGAGATCATGTTCCGCGGGACCATCACGATGAAGGGCTACCTGAAGAACCCCAGCGCGACGCGGGCGGCCTTCGCGGGGGGATGGTTCCACACGGGCGACCTCGGCGTGGTGGGCCCCGACGGCTACGTGAAGATCAAGGATCGCAGCAAGGACATCATCATCTCGGGCGGCGAGAACATCTCGAGCGTCGAGGTCGAAGACGCGCTCTACCGTCACCCCGCGGTGCTCGTCGCCGCCGTCGTCGCGAAGCCCGACCCGCGCTGGGGCGAGACACCCTGCGCGTTCATCGAGCTCAAGCCCGGCGCCACGGTCACCGCCGCGGAGATCATCGCGCACTGCCGCACGCTCCTCGCGGGCTTCAAGATTCCGCGCGCCGTCGAGTTCGGAGAGCTGCCCAAGACCTCGACGGGCAAGATCCAGAAGTTCGAGCTGCGCAAGCGCGTGGGCTCGGTCACCGCGATCGACGTGTGACCGTTGAAAGGCGCCGCGCGCGACGTCGCTCGCGACGCGCGGTGAATGTGGTCAGCCCTGCGTTCCGCGCGGGTCGCGGTTCTGCCACCCGACCATCCAGCCGGGGTACTCGGGCGGGAGCGCGCTCGCGTCGTCGAGGCGCTTCACGGCCTCGGCCGAGAGCGTGAGCGTCGTCGCCGCGAGGTTGTCGGCGAGCTGCTCGCGGTTCTTCGCGCCGATGATGACGCTCGTGACGAAGGGCTTCGTGAGCTGCCACGCGAGGGCCACGCGCGCGACCGAGACGCCCGCACCGTCGGCCACTTCGCGCAGCGCCGCGAGCACGCGCGGGAGGCGCTCCATCTCCACGGGCGGAAAGTCGAACGCGCTCCGTCGCGCGCCCTCAGGGCCCTTCTTCGTGGGGTCGAACTTGCCCGAGAGGAGACCGCCCGCGAGGGGGCTCCACGGCAGGATCGCGATGCGCTCGGACTGTGCGAAGGGCGCGATCTCGCGCTCGATGTCGCGTCCCGCGATGGAGTAGTACACCTGCCCGCTCTCGAAGCGCGCGAGGCGGTTCTGCTCGGCGTAGGTGACGGCCTTCGCGGCGAGCCACGCGGGGAGGTTGCTGAATCCCACGTAGCGCGCCTTGCCCGAACGCACGACGGCGTCGAGCGCCTGCACGGTCTCTTCGATGGGCGTCGACGGGTCGAAGCCGTGAATCTGATAGAGGTCGACGTGGTCGAGGCCGAGGCGCTGGAGGCTCCCGTCGATGCTCGCGAGGATGTGCGCGCGAGAGAGCCCGACCTGATTGACGCCAGGGCCCACGCGGCCGCGGACCTTCGTGGCGACGACGACCTGCTCGCGCGGACGTCCGAGCGATTTCAGCGCCGCGCCGACGAGCTTCTCCGACTCCCCTTCGGAGTACACGTCGGCGGTGTCGATGAAGTTGACGCCCGCGTCGAGGGCCGCGCCGACGATGCCTTCGGCCTCGTGTGACCCGAGCTTGCCGACGACCTCCCAGAAGCCCTTTCCGCCGAAGGTCATCGCGCCGAGGCAGAGCTCGGACACGTAGAGCCCCGTCCGACCGAGAACGTTGTATCGCATCGCTGATTCCTTCTGCGTCGCGCCGCTGCGACGCGGCGCCATCTATGCGCACGCGAGGGGCGATGGTCGAGGGGTGAAGCGCAGCGCGGCGAGCGTGAGCGCCGGGGTTCCGGAGGACCGTCACCCCGGACAAAGTCATGAGCGCCGCGCCGGACAGGGTCCGGCGCTTGTGGGCGACGAGGCGATCGAGGCGCGATCGAGGGCAACGAACTGCGAAGCACAGCCGACGCTCCAACGGCTCGCTCCGCCGACTAAAGCGCCGGACCTGTCCGGCGCGGCGCTCATGACTTTGTCCGGGGTGACGGTCCTCCGGAACCCCGGCACGCAGCCGCGCGCAACGCGCGCAACGCGCGCAACGCGAGACCAGAAGGCGCACCTCCGCGTTGGGGCGACGGTTGCTACTGCGGCAGGTGCATCCGATCCGCGATGCGCTGCGGGAGGAGCATCCAGTAGCGACCGTGGTGCTGCATGCGTCCTGCGCGGTCGTAGGCGTCGGGGCCCGCGCCCCAGAAGAGGTCGCCTCGCACCGCGCCGCGGATCGCGCCGCCCGTGTCTTGCGCGACGACGAGGCGCTGAATCACGCCGACGCCTTCGAGCGCCTCGATGTCGAGAAAGAGCGGCGTTCCGAGCGGGACGAAGCGCGTGTCGACGGCCATGCTCCGACCCGCGGTGAGCACCACGCCCTCGGCGCCCGTGGCGCCCTGCGTGCTCTCGTGAAAGAACACGTACGAGGGGTTCCTGTTCATCACGGCCTGCGCCTCGGCGGGGTGCGCGACGAGCCACGCGCGAATCGACTGGAGCGAAACCGAGCCGCGTTGGAGCGCGCCGCGGTCGATGAGCACGCGACCGAGGGCCACGTAGGGGTGGCCGTTGCTCACGTCGAAGTTGATCTGAGCGACGCTCCCGTCTTCGAGCACGACCCTTCCTGAGCCCTGGATTTCGAGGAAGAACGCGTCGATCGCGTCGTCGACCCAGAGCAGCGGACGCGCCGTTCGTCGCACCGCTCCCGCGGCGATCTGCGCGCGGGTCCAGTAGGGGCGGAGGCGTCCTCGCACGCGGCGTCCCACGTTGCGCGAGCCCGACGAGACGAGGTCCGACGGACGCGCGTAGAGCGGGGTGTTGAAGCGTCGGCTGCGTGTGCGAGATCCGTGGAGCTCGGGCTCGTAGTAGCCCGTGAAGAGTCCGCGGTCGTTGTCGCCTGCGCGCACCGGAACGGGCGTGAACCAGCGCTCGAAGTACGCGCGCGCCTCGTCGGAATTCGCGTCGGGCGTAGGGATCGCGCGACACGCGGGCTTCCAGTCGGAGGCCGCGCCGAGGAGTCCGTCGGGGCCGATGGGGCGATCGTCGGGCGCGCGCAGGAGCCGCTCGCAGGTGCGTCGCCACGCGGGGAGCGCGTCGGAGAGCGAGTCCGCGCGCCAACCGGGGAGCGCTGCGAATCCGGTGAGCGGCGCGGGTGGAGCGGGAGGTTGCGGCGGAGTGGGTGGTGCGGCGGGGCGTAGGGCGCGAGGGGTTGCGACGATCGCGCGCGGCGGTGGCGTGCGCGACGAGGCGCAGCTCGCGAGGAGCACGAGGAGCAGGAGCAGCGAGGCGCGCGGCGGCATTGCGGCGCGCAGGGTAACCGAGACGGAGCCGAGCACACGCGAGATCACGGAGCATCCGCGAGCGACGCTCCGTGCGACCTGCGGAGATCGCGCGTGATAACGTGGCCGCGTGACGATGGGTCGCTCGACGGCGCCTCGCGGAGGGTCACCGCCATGCTCGACAAGAACACCGTATTGGGCGCCCGGTACCGCATTCTTCGCCTCCTCGGAGAGGGTGGAATGGGCGCCGTCTACGAGGCCGAGCACCTCACCGTGCACCGCCGCGTCGCGGTGAAGGTCCTCCTGCCCGAGCACGCCTCCAACCCGGCGATCGTCGAGCGCTTCGTTCGCGAGGCGAGGGCCGCGGTCTCGATCGGCCACGACAACATCGTCGAGGTCAGCGACTTCGGCGAGGACAACGGCCTCCACTACATGGTGATGGAGCTGCTCCGCGGCGAGAGCCTCGCGTCGCGCATCTCGGCGCTCGGCAAGCTCCCGATCCCGATGGCCGCGGCCATCATGGGGCAGACGCTCTCGGCGCTCGCCGCGGCGCACGCGTGCGGCATCGTGCACCGCGACCTCAAGCCCGAGAACGTGTTCCTCACGACGAAGGTGGGCATCGTCGACTTCGTGAAGCTGCTCGACTTCGGCATCTCGAAGTTTCAAAGCGCCACGTGGGCCGAGCCCAAGGCCCTCACGCGCACCGGCACCACGCTCGGAACGCCCTACTACATGGCCCCGGAGCAGGCCCTCGGGCGACGCGAGGTCGACCACCGCGCCGACCTCTTCGCCGCGGGCGCCATGCTCTACGAGATGATCACGGGGAACATGCCCTTCAGCGGCGAGAGCCAGGCCGAGATCTTTCTCGCGGTCATCTATCGCCAGCCGCCCCTCAAGGGTCCGCGCGAGCACGACCCCTCGATCCCCGAGGCGCTCGAGGCGGCGATTCTCAAGGCGCTCGCCGTCGATGCTGATCAGCGCTTCGCGTCGGCCGCGGAGTTCCTCGACGCGCTGCGGCCCTTCGGCGCGACGGCCGTGATCGCGCCCATGAATGCCCCGCGGAACACCCCGTCGCCGCCCTCGAACACGCCGCAGCCCGAGCCTGCGCACACGGTCACCGACGTGCAGATCGGTGAGGCGGTCGTGCCGTCTGCGGGAGAGGCGACGTCGTCGCAGGTGATCGAGCTCGCGCGCCCCAAGCATCGCGCGCCGCGACGCTTCGCAGCCTTCGCCGCGGCCTCGCTCGGCCTGCTCGCCGTGACCGCGCTCGGGCTCGCGTTGCGCCACCCGGAGACCGCCTCCACGCAGCGCGACGCGGCGATCACGACCGCACGCGAGGTGCGCCTCGACCTCGTCGGCGTCCCCGACGAGGCGACGATCGAGATCGACGGCGCGCCCGCATCGTCTCGCAGCCCCGTCTTCATCGCGGGCAGCTCACACGTGCTTCGGGTGACCGCGCCCGGTCGCCTCCCCTTCGAACACCGGCTTCAGGTCGATCACACGCAGTCGCTCGCGGTCGTGCTCGCGCCCGCGCCTTCGCCGACTGCGCAGACGCCTCCGTTGCCCGCGCCGTCCGCGCCGGAGACCGCCCGACCTTCTTCCGTCGTTTCGCGCGCGCGCCCCGCGCCTCCGTCGACGAGACCGCGCGCAGCGCGCACGGCGGACTCGCGCCCCTCGGGACAAAGCGCGACCACGTCACAAGCGACACGAACTCTTCCGCTCGACACGCACTACTGACCCGACTCGGTGCATCCAACAGCGGTGCATCGATCATTCACGGTGGCGATCTCGCTCGCCCTTTTTCTCGGCTCCACCGTCGCAGATGCACAGCCCGCGACCGAGACCGAGCGGGACGCGCGGGTCCACTTCGATCGCGGCCTCACGCTCTTCGGTCAGCAGAACTTCGACGGCGCGCTCGCGGAGTTTCTCCATTCGTACGCGCTCAACGCGCGGCCGAGCGTGCTCTACAACCTCGGCGTCACGTACCAGGCGCTCCACCGCTACCCCGAGGCGGCGCGCGCCCTCGACGACTACCTCCGCGCGTCACCCGGCATCGCCGCCGATCGCCGCGCGCAGGTCGAGACCGCGCTCCGCGAGCTCCGCGCCTTCATCGCGTACGCGCGCGTCGTCGTGCCCGCGAACACCACGGTCACGCTCGACGGCGAGGTCGTTCGATTGCCGCCCGACGCGACCCTCGCGATCGGACCGGGCCGGCACACCGTCGAGGCCACCGCCCCCGACCACGACCCGGCGCGCGAGACCTTCATGGTCGCCTCGGGCGAGACGCGCGTCGTCACCCTCGCGCCCGTCGCCCGCAACGCCCGTCCCATCGCGCAGCTCGCGCCCGCGAACGCCGCCGCGACGCGGGCCGCCCTCGCGGTGACGACGCCCGACGTCCGCCCTCCGCCCTCGGGGCTGCCGCCGACGTTCTTCTACGCGGGCCTCGCCACGACGGGCGTGATGCTCCTCGGCGGCGTCACCTTCGGTCTGCTCACCGCGTCGACGCGCGACGAGGTCTCGCAGCACTACCTCGACGAGCTCAACACGTCGGCCGTTCAAGACCTGCTCCACCGCGGGGAGTCGTTCCGCCTCGCGACGAACGTGTTCTTCGGCGCCGCGGCGCTGACGGGCATCGCGACGATCGTGCTGATCCCGCTGACGCGCTTTCGCGACCGTCGCGCGACGCGCGTCGAGGTGGGCGCCCTACCTCGCGCAGACGGCGGCGGCGCCCAGCTCCGCGTGACCTTCTGACCCCTCTCTTGCCGATCAGGGAGCGACCGTGATGGACGAGAGAATCCCCCGCTGGACCGACGCGCGCGCCCTCCTCGCGCTCCTCGTCGCGACGCTCGGCGTCGCGGCGTGCACGATCGATTTCGACGCCTCTCTCCTGCGTACGCGCGACGCGTCGCGCTCGGAGGACGCCGCCGACGCGCGCGACGCGGACCTCGACGGCGGCCTCGACGCGCCCGAGGTCTCGCGCGACGCGCCCCTCACCGACGACGGTCGCGGCGACGGCGAGGCGGGCGCGACGACCTGCGCGGCGCGCCGCGGCGACTGCAACGGGAGCTCCGCCGACGGCTGCGAGACGCCCCTCGACACGACGGCGAACTGCGGCGCCTGCGGCGTGAGCTGCGCGTTCATGCACGCCGCCGCGAACTGCGCCGCGGGGGCGTGCGCGCTCGGCGACTGCGCGACGGGCTACGCGAACTGCGACGGGATCGCTTCGAACGGCTGCGAGTCGAACACGCGCACCGACCCCATGAACTGCGGCGCCTGCGGGACGGCGTGCAGCTTTCCCGGTGCGACGGCGACCTGCGTGGCGGGCGCCTGCCGCGCGAGCACCTGCGAGCCCTCGCGAGGCGACTGCGACGGGGCCTCGACCAACGGCTGCGAGACCGACCTCATGACCTCGGCGGCCAACTGCGCGGCCTGCGGCAACGCCTGCGCGTACGCCCGCGCGACGGCGCTCTGCGTCGGCGGCGCGTGCCGCATGGGCGCGTGCGCGGCGGGCTTCGCGGACTGCAACGCGAACCCCGCCGACGGCTGTGAGACCGACCTCGCGAGCGATCCGGCGAGCTGCGGCGCGTGCGGACGCTCCTGCGCGCTCCCCAATGCCACGGCGACGTGCGCGGCGGGCGTGTGCCGCGTCGGGGTCTGCGCCGCGGGCTTCGCCGACTGCGACGCCACGGCGACCAACGGCTGCGAGACCGCGACGACGACCGCGACGGACTGCGGCGCGTGCGGCCGCGCGTGCGCGTTCCCGAACGCGGCGGCGACCTGCACGGCGGGCGTGTGCAACCTCGGCGCGTGCGGCGCGGGCTACGCCGACTGCGACGGCGCCGCCGCCAACGGCTGCGAGACCCGGCTCAACACGACCGCGAGCTGCGGCGCCTGCGGCCGCGCGTGCTCGCTCGCCAACGCCACGCCGGTGTGCGTGAGCGGCGCCTGCGCCGTGGGCGCGTGCAGCGCGGGCTTCGCCGACTGCGACGGCGCCGCGGCCAACGGCTGCGAGACCTCCCTCACCACCACGTCGAACTGCGGGCGCTGCGGGGGCGTGCGCCTTCGCCAGCGCCAGCGCGGCCTGCGTCGGCGCGCCTGCGCGCTCGGCGCCTGCGCGGCGAACTTCGCGGACTGCGACGCGAACCCCACCGACGGCTGCGAGGCGAACACGCAGTCGAACGCGCTCCACTGCGCCGCGTGCAGCAACGTGCTCGACGGCGGGCGGCTCCGCCGCGTGCGTGGCCAGGCGCGTGCCGGACCACCTCGTGCGCCGCGGGCCTCGGGGCTGCGACGGGGTCATGACGAACGGCTGCGAGGCCACGCTCGCGACTCCGTCGCGAACTGCGGCGCCTGCGGCCGTGCAGCTTCGCCCACGCCGCGGCGACCTGCGCGAGCAGCGTCTGCCGCATGGGCGCCTACGAGACGGGCTTCGCCGACTGCAACGCCCTCGCCCGGCGGCGAGACGAGCCTCTCGACGACGGCCAACTGCGGTCGTTGCGGCGCCGCGTGCGCCTTCGCCAACGCCGCGGCGATCTGCGCGGGCGGCGCGTGCGCGCGCGGCGCGTGCAGCGCGGGCTTCGGCGACTGCAACGCGAGCCCCGCCGACGGGTGCGAGACCCCGCTCACCACGACCTCGAACTGCGGCGCCTGCGGCGCAGCGCCACGCGGTCTCCCACGGGACCGCGGCGTGTACCGGCGGCGCGTGCAAGCTACGAGCGCGACGCGCGCTACGGCGAGCACCACCGGCGGCAACTGCTGACCAACGGCTGCGAGGCCCACGCTCACCACGAGCACCAACTGCGGACGCTGCGGCGTGACGTGCAGCGCGGCCCACGCCACGACGACCTCGTGCGCGACGGGCGCCTGCCTCGCGACGGCCTGCGACGTCGGCTACACCAACTGCAGGACCTGTCGGCTCCTCGCGTCGGATCGCGCCAACTGCGGCGCCTGCGAACGCACGCGTGCGGCGCTCTGGGGCTGCCCTCGGCCTGTGTACTGTGACCGCCGACGCGGTGACGACCGGGGCTCAGGCGCCCGGCGGGAACTCGACGAGCCGGCTTACGCGCCCGCGCCGAGCTCGCTGCGCACCGCGATCGAGCCGTGGAGAACGATCTGCCGCGTGATGTAGGGCCCGAGGCCGAGGCCGGATGCGCCTCGCGCCGTCGTGCGCAGGCGCTCCAGGCGTTCGAGAAGACCCGCGCGTGATCGGCCGGCGCGATGCCGACGCCCTCGTCGCTCACGGTGAAGCGCGCGCAGCGCCTCGCCGCGCTCGACGGCGACGCGCACGGGCTTGCCACGGCCGTATTTGATGGCGTTCGAGAGCAGGTTGGTCAGCACCTGACCGATGCGCGCGGGGTCGAACTCGCCGGGCACCGGGGAGGGCGCCTCGACGGTGAGCTGCAGCCCGCGCGCCGCCTCGCGTGAGAGGTCCGACGATCTCGCGGAGGAGCACCGCGAGGATCGCGGGGCGATCGCCGCAGGGTGAACTGACCGAGGCGGATGCCCGTGAGGTCGACGAGCTCGCCCCCGAGCGTCGCGAGGCGCGCGATCTGCCGCGCCGCCGCGTCGAGCTGCGGTTGCAGCCGCGCGCGCTCCGGGCCTTCGGGGACGACGCGCGCGACGTTCCGCGTGAGGAGGTCGATCTGGAGCGCGAGCGCGGCGAGGGGCGTCTTCAGCTCGTGCGAGGCGATGGAGAGGAACTCCTCGCGCATCCGCACGGCCTCGCGGGCCTCTTCGTAGAGCCGCGCGTTCTCGGCGGCCATGGCCTCGAGGGCCGCGGTGCGCGCCTTCACCCTCGCCTCGAGGTCGCTGTACGACCGCTCGAGGAGCGCGCCCATGCGGTTGATCGCGTCGGCCATGCGCCCGAGCTCGTCGCGCGAGCGCACGGGGATGCGCGTCGCGAAGCGTCCCTCGCCGAGCGCGTCGGCCGCGTCGCTCGCCTCGGTGAGCCCGCGCGAGATGGCCCGCGTGGTGCGGAAGGTCAGCGTGAGCCCGATGCCCTCGACGAGGAGCGCGACCGCGAGGAGGATCGTGAGGACGACGCGCTCCATCCAGCGCGAGCCCTCGCCGAGCGCGCGCGAGAACTCGGCCTCGACGCGGGTGAGCGCGGTGTTGAGGCCGTCGATGCGCCGCGTGGCCTCGTCGAGCGCGCGCGGGTCCGCGTGGCCCGACGCGATGAGCCCGTGAAGCTGCGCCGCGGCGGCGCGGAACTCCGCGAGCTTGTCGTCGGCCTCGGCCCACGCGCGGATGGCGCGCGCGAGGTAGCTCACCCGATGGAAGCGCCGCAGGAGGTCGATCATCCCGTCGATGTCCTCGGCGGGGATCTCGCCCTGGAGGAAGCCCCTGCGCACGACGGCCTCGCGGTACACGGGCCGCGACAGCTCCGTGCGCGCGATGTGGTCGCCCTCGGGGATGCGGAGCATCGTGAGGAACGACTGGTACTCCCGCTCGTCGCCGGTGCGCGCGTACCGCTGGAGGCGCAGCGCGGCGTCCTTCTGCGCCTTGGACCACATCCCCTCGCCCGCGACGAAGGCCCGCGCCGCGGAGAGCGTTCGCGTGGCGAAGCGCAGCGTCGCGAGCTCGCCCGCGATGAGCGCGCCCATCGCGCCGATGACGAGGTAGAGCTTCTTGGAGACCGAGAGGTCGCGCCAGAGGCTCATCCGCGGCCCGGCGCGGACGGCAGGTGGTAGATGGCGCGCAGCGCGAGGAGCACCGCGGCGCCGTCGCGGAGCCGATGGTCGGGGTCGCGGTCGAGCATCGTCGCGAGCAGCGCGTCGACGGCCTCGGGGACCTCGGGGCAGGCCTGGCGGACCGAGAGGGTCTGTCCTTCGCGCAGCACGAAGAGCGACGCCAGCGGGTTGGGCCCGGCGAAGGGCGAGACGCCCGTGAGGCACGCCCACACGGTGCACGCGAGGCCGAAGACGTCGCTGCGCGGGCCCGTGTCCATGGGCGAGGCCCCGACCTGCTCGGGCGCGACGAAGCCCGGCGTGCCGAGGAACTCTCCGGCGAAGGTGATGGGGTCGGCGTCGTTCGCCCGCGCGATGCCGAAATCGATGAGCGTGGCCTTCTCGATGTCGTCGTCGACGAGGAGGAGGTTGCTCGGCTTGACGTCGCGGTGGACGACGCCCGCCGCGTGCACCGCGGCGAGCGCCTCGGCGGCGTGGTGAAAGACGCGGAGGCTCTCGGCGACGGTGAGCCGTTGCTCGCGGATCCGCGCGGCGAGGTCGACGCCGGGGAGCCAGTCCATCACGAGGAAGCGCCGCTCGCTCGACGCGAGGCCCTGGTCGCGGAAGCGGACGACGCGCGGGTGCTGGAGCCGCGCGAGGATCTCGCACTCGCGCTGCGAGCGCGACCCGAAGCGGCCCCCCGCGGGCACGAGCTTCACGGCCACGTCGTCGCCCTCGACGAGGTCGCGCGCGCGGAACACGGTGCCCATTCCCCCTCGGCCTGCGTGCGCCTCGACGCGGTAGCGCCCCGCGAGGATGGCGCCGGGGCCGATCTCGAAGCGCGCCGCGGGAGGCTGTTCGTGGTGGGGCGCCGCGGGCTGCGACGGGTGTTGCCCCTGGCGTCGCAGGCGCGCGTACACCGCCGTGAGGAGCTCGTCGGAGGAGACGGGCTTGGCGAGGTAGTCGTCGGCGCCGAGGTTCATCCCCCAGCGGATGTCCTTCGCGCTGCCCATGACGCTCCAGGAAGATGAAGGGCGTGTGCGCCGTCGCGGCGTGCGCGCACCCGATCGAGCACGCCGCGCCCGTCGAGGCCGGGCATGTTGACGTCACACAGGCCGAGCGGGCGCCCAGCTCGAGGGCGCGCGACGCCCTCCTCGCCGTCCCGCGCGCCGACCGCGTCGAACCCTCGTCCCGAAGGATGCCGCAGAGCCCCTCGCGGATGTCGTCCTCATCGTCGATCACGAGGACGCTGCGCGGAGGCGGCGTCGGCAGAGTCGAGGGAATCGCCACGTCACATCGTACCGCAATCGCCTCGAAAGAAAGGGCTCCGCGGCGTGTCGGCGTCGCCCGCGAGCAGGTTGAAAAAAGAGAATTCAAGTGCCGCGCGGTGGGGCCTTCGCGTCGTCGGCGCGCATTCTCGTGTGAGGCCCTCGACAGCCGGTCCGCGCTGCTGGCACGGTGACGCGAAGGAGGAGACCTCGAATGATCGAGTCACAGTTTCGCGCGCTGCTCGAAGCGGCGCCCGACGCCATGGTCATCGTCGATCGCAGCGGGACGATGGTGCTCGTCAACTCTCAGACCGAACGCCTCTTCGGCTATCAGCGCGCGGACCTCATCGGTCAGACCGTCGAGATGCTCGTGCCCGCGCGCTTCAGGGGGCGTCACCCGCATCACCGCGCGGGCTACTTCGCCGACTCGCGACTGCGCGAGATGGGCTCGGGCCTCGAGCTCTACGCGCTGCGGCGCGACGGCACGGAGTTCCCCGTCGAGATCAGCTTGAGCCCGCTCGAGACGGAGCAGGGCGTGCTCGTCACGAGCGCCATCCGAGACATCACCGAGCGCCGCAAGGCGCGCGAGAAGGACCTCCTCCTCAAGGAGATCCATCACCGCGTGAAGAACAACCTCCAGGTGATATCGAGCCTCTTGAAGCTGCACGGCGAGCTCATGCAATCGCCCGAGGCGCGCGACGCGTTCGAAGAGGCCCGCCAGCGCGTCCACGCCATCGCGCTGCTCCACGACAACCTCCACGACGCGCGGGAGAGCGGCCCCCTCGACCTCGAGCGCTACGCGCGCTCCCTCGTCGAGTCGCTGAGCCGCCTCGAACCCCTCGAGGTTCACTTCGAAGTGCGCGTCTCGTCGGTGCGGCTCTCGCTCGACCAGGCGCTCCCCTGCGGGCTCGTGCTCAACGAGCTCGTGACCAACGCGGTCAAGCACGGCTTCGGCGAGGAGGGGACCTACGCCCCGGCCGACGGTCGGCGCGTCGTCGTGAGCGCCGGGTGCGACGGCGACGACATCGTGTTCGAGGTGTCTGACAACGGCGTCGGATTCCCCGATCGCCCGAGGGAGGGCTCGCTGGGCCTCCACCTCGTGCGGACGCTGGTGCGGCAGCTCAGCGGAAAGATCACCTTCGAGAGCCACGGGGGCGCGACGGTGCGCGTGGTGTTCCCCATCGACAACCGCGAGGAGGGACGATGATCGGCGCGAACATCCTGGTCGTGGAGGACGAGGCGATCATCGCCGACGACCTCGAGCGCACCCTCAAGCGCCTCGGCTACAAGGTCCCCGCGGTGCTCGACAGCGGCGACCGCGCGATCGAGGCCGCCTCGTCGCTCTCGCCCGCGCTGGTGCTCATGGACATCAAGCTCCGTGGCGCCATCGACGGCGTCACCGCGGCGCGCATCATCCGTGACCGCCTCGAGATCCCCACGGTCTTTCTGACCTCGTACTCCGACACGGCGACGCTCTCGCGGGCGAGCGCGGCGCGGCCCTACGGCTACGTGCTCAAGCCCTTCGCGGAGCGCGACCTGCGCGTCTCCGTCGAGCTCGCGCTGCACAAGCACGAGGTCGAGAAGACCCTCCGCACGCGGGAGCGCTGGTTCGCCACCACGCTCAACTCCGTCGGCGACGGCGTGCTCGCGGTCGACGAGCGGCTCAACGTCACCTTCCTCAACCGCGTCGCCGAGGAGCTCACCGGCTGGCGCTCCGGCGAGGCGCTCGGACGCCCCGCCGACGAGGTGTTTCCGCTCATCGACGCGCACGACAACCCCATCGAGGGCCCGGCGACCCGCGCGCTCTCGAACCGCGCGGTCTCGCACCTGCCCTCCGCCGTGCGCCTCCGACGGCGCGACGGCACGACCGTGCTCGTCGACGACTCCGCGGCGCCCATCTGCGACCCGTCGGGGCAGATCCTCGGCGTCGTGGTCGTCTTTCGCGACGTGACCGAGCGCAGGGAGCTCGAGCAGCGCGTCGCCCGCTCCGAGCGCCTCGCCTCGCTCGGGACGCTCTCCGCGGGGCTCTCGCACGAGATCAACAACCCGCTGACCTGCGTCGTCGCGGGCGTCGCGTTCGGCCTCGAGATCCTCGACGAGCCCGAGCGCCGCACCGACCTCCGCGCGACGCTGGTCGACGCCCACAGCGCGGCGGTGCGCATCGGCGACATCGTGAAGGACATCCGCACCTTCGCGCGGCCCGGCGACGGCCGCCGCGCGGAGACCGACCTGCGCGACGTGCTCGAGGCCGCGGTCAAGCTCACCTCGCACCTGCTCCGGCAGCGCGCCACCCTCGTGCGGCGCTACGGCGACGCCCCGCACGTGACCGTCGACCCCGCGCGCATGACGCAGGTGTTCGTGAACCTCCTGGCCAACGCCGCGCAGGCGACGCCCGAAGGCGACGCGGACCACCACACCATCGAGCTGTCGCTCTCGAACGACGAGGCGGGCGACGCGATCGTCGAGGTGCGCGACGAGGGAGAGGGCATCGCGCCCGAGGCGCTCCCTCGCGTGTTCGATCCCTTCTTCACCACGAAGTCGCCGGGCGGGGGCATGGGCCTCGGGCTCTCGATCAGCAACAGCATCGTCGAGGCCTTCGGCGGCGCGATCAGCGTCGAGAGCGTCGTGCGGAGCGGCACGACGATCCGCGTACGCCTCCCTTCGAGCAGCTCTCCCCCCGCGACGCGCTGAAGCGCCCTCTCACGGGCAGCGAGAGAGGGCCCTGAACACGGTGTAGAAGCGGCCTTCGCGCCGCCGGGCTCAGCGCCCCGCGTCGCGGTCTCGCGCCGCGGTCTCGTCGGCGGGAGACCGCGCGGCGAGGCAGAGCAGGTCGAAGGCGATCGAGGCCGCGGCCAGCGAGGTGAGCTGCGCGTGGTCGAAGGGCGGCGACACCTCGACCACGTCCATCCCGATCAGACGGATCCCCGCGAGGCGCCGGAGGATCGCGCGGATCCGCGCGGTGGTGGGACCGCCCACGACGGGCGTGCCGGTGCCCGGCGCGTACGCGGGGTCGAGGCAGTCGATGTCGAAGGTGAGGTAGACCGGGTGCGCGCCCACGACCTCGCAGATGCGCGCGGCGACGACGTCGGGCGACAGCGCGTCGAGCTGCTCGGCGTCGAGCTGATGAAAGCCCAGCGTCTCGTCGGCGTGCGTGCGGAGGCCCACCTGGATCGAGCGCTCCGGCGCGACGAGGCCCTCGTCGACGGCGTGCCACATGAAGCTGCCGTGGTCGATGCGGGCGGGCCGTCCCGGCGTCTGGTCGGTCTTCCAGGTGTCGCAGTGGGCGTCGAAGTGAACGACCGACAGCGGCGTGCGCCCGAGCGCGGCCTGCGCGCGCAGGAGCGGCAGCGTGACGAAGTGATCGCCCCCGAGCGCGAGCACCCGCGGCACCGCGCGCCCGATGGTCACCGCCTGCTGCGTGATCGCGTCGGGCATGGTCTCGGGCCGACCGAAGTCCCACGCGATGTCGCCCCAGTCGGCCACGGCGAGCGTCGCGAAGGGGTCGAAGCCCCACGGCCACTGCGGGCCCCAGGCGAGCTGCGCCGAGGCCGCCCGAATGGCCGCAGGACCGAGGCGAGCCCCCGGTCGATGACTCGTCGCCAGATCGAGGGGGACGCCGACCACCGCCACGTCGACGCCATCGAGGGCCTTCGACCACCGGCGCCGCAAGAAGCTCGGCGCGCCCGCGTACGCGGCCTCGAAGCCCATGCCGTGAAAGGGTCCGGGGGCGAAGGCGCGGTCGGAGGCGGGCGGGTCGAAGTCAGACACGATGGGCTCAGCGCGCGTCGGCGGTGGCGAAGAGCATCCAGTGGTAGCCCTGATCCTTCGCCGCGGCGGTCTCGGCGGAGCGCCTCTCGGCGCGCACGTCGACGAAGCCCGCGCGCGTGAGGGCGTCGCCGAGGAGGTCGGCCGTCAGGCGCAGGCACGAGCCGACGTAGTCGTTGATCTTCCAGCTCGTGGTCTCGCAGAGCGACACGATCACCAGGCGACCGTCGGCGTTGAGCACCCGACGCGCCTCCGCGAGGGCCGCGCCGAGCGCTTCGAAGGTCGGCAGGCACTCCGCGGCGAAGAGCATCGTGACGAGCTCCATCGAGCCCGCGGCGAAGGGCCACGGGGACGCGAAGTCGACGGCTTCGAGGCGGCCCACGCGGTCGCACAGGGCGACGAGGCGCTCGGGTCCCGCGTCGCCGAACCAACGGCCGATCTCGAGGTAGCGGTCGTGCACCTCGCCGCGACGGACCTTCGCGATCTCGGCGCGCACGGCGTCGAGGTTCGACGGGAGGCCATCGAGTCCGTCGTGCGCGTCGTACGGCTGCATGAACATGCCCCAGTAGAGCATCGAGGAGCCGCACCCGACGTCGAGCGCGCGCGTGGGTCGATCGTGGACCCTCGGCCGCGTCACGTCGTGGAGGAAGCGACCGATCTCGAGGTTCTCTTCGGTGAGGCTCCCGTAGTAGGCGTCGAGGTAGGGCTGAAGATAGTGTTCAGCCTCGGACTCTGGGCTGGCGGCCATCGCGGGGCGTCCTGGTCGAGGGAAGAAACGCTCGAAGGGGCGTGCGGCGAAGGGCGTTTCAGTCGGCTCCCCCCTTCGTCGATCCCAACGGGCGCGATCATCTCGCAGGCGAGGGTCGTCCGTCCAGCCTCGATGGACGACTCTCCTGTTCTCGACGCGGCGAGGTGACGGAGGCGGAGTTCGGGGGATCTTCGAAGCGGGCGGTCAGCCGCCGCTCAGCGCCGCGAGGATGAGCACGCGGTCGGAGGGCGCGAGGGGCGTGTCGAGGGCGAAGGTCTGCGCGTCGTTGACGAAGACGCGCATGTGCGGACGGATGCGCCGCTGCTCGTCGACCATGCGATAGCGCAGGCCGGGGAAGCGCCGATCGAGGTCGAGGAGGAGCGCGTCGACGGAGTCTCCCTCGGCGTCGACCTCCGTCGCGCCGAGCGTGTACGACCGCAGCGGAGAGGGGATGTGCACCCGCACGGGATCACTCCGCGGTGACGCTGTAGATGTGCGGGAGGTGCCGCGCGATGCACGCGAAGGTCTCGCCGTCGTCGGCGCTCGCCCACACCTCGCCCGAGGTCGTGCCGAGGTAGAGGCCGAGGGGCGCTCCGCCGTCGCCGCACATGGCCTGACGCTTCACGGTCCACCAGGCCTGCTCCGAGGGCATGCCGCGGTCGAGGCGACGCCACGTCGCGCCCGCGTCGCGCGTGCCGTACACGGCCGGTCGACCGCCGGGGCTCGTGCGCGGCCACACCGACGTGCCGTCCATCGGAAAGACGTACGCGCGGTCGGGGTCGTGGGGATCGATCACCATCGGGAAGCCGATGTCGCCCACGTCCTTCGGCATGTTGTCGCCCACGCGGACCCAGGTCTCGCCCGACGCGCGGTCCATGCGATAGATGCCGTAGTGGCTCTGGAGCCAGAGGCGGTCGGGGTGCGCGGGGTGCTGCTGGAGGCAGTGCGGGTCGTGCCCGAACTCGCCGTAGTCCGTGTGGCAGCCGGCGTTCATCGGGCGCCAGTCTGCGCCGCCGTCGTCGCTCACGAAGACGCCGCCGCCCGAGAGCCCGAACATGAGCCTGCGCCCGTCGCGGGGATCGACCTGGATCGAGTGGAGCTTGCCTCCGTCGGGGGTCTGATCCTGGTCGCCGCCGATCCAGACGATCTGCTGCGGGTGGTCGTTGAAGCCCGTGACGCCCTCCCACGAGAGGCCGTCGTCGCGGCTCACGAAGAGGCCCTTGGGCGACGTGCCCGCGTACCACACGCCCTCGCCGACCGACGGCGCAGGCGTGAGCCAGAACACATGATCGACCGCGCGCTTGCGGGCCTCGCCCTCGGGGAACATCGGCGGCTTCGACACCTCGACCCACGTCGCGCCGCCGTCCGTCGAGCGGTGCATCGCGGGCCCGAGGTGCCCCGCGCGCGTCGCCATCAGCAGCGTGCCCGTCGGCCCTCGCACGACGTGGTAGACGATGTGCCCGAGAAAGTGCGGCCCTTCGAGCCGCCACGCCTTGCGATCGTCTGAAACAAGCTTGAACGCCCCCTTGCGGGTGCCGACCCAGATCACCGTCATGCGCTTCACCTCCGCGGAGGCCGCGCACCCTACGCCGCCGCGCGCGGCGTTCGCAACCGCAACCGACGACGCGCAGGCGCCCTCGCCGCAGACGCGCGCGCCTCGCGTCGCCTCGCCGCGGCGCTGTCGCACGACGCGACGCGCGCCCGCTCGCGACGATGCGGTCGCCAGACTCGCGCGCGTGTCGCGTGAGGGCGGCGGAGGTCACGCGGCTTTCCTGGCCGGTCACGGCGCGCGCGCGCCGCGTCGCAGGGGCAAGAAGGGCCGCTCGCGCATTCGCGCATGACGTCGATTTCACGCACCTCACGCGGCTTCCGCACGAAGGGCCGCGCGCGCGACCGGTGTTCGCGTTCGGCACGTGCCTTGATCTGCGAGCGACGCGTCGCCTCCTCCTCCCTTCAACGGACCGGACCGAATGATCAAGCGCTTCATCCATCGACCGGTGCTCGCGATCGTCGTGTCGCTCCTGCTGATCTTTCTCGGAGCGCTCGCGATTCGAAGCCGCCCGGTCTCTCAGTTTCCGGAGATCGCGCCGCCGCTCGTCACCGTCACGCTGGCCTATCCCGGCGCGAGCGCACGCGTGCTCATCGAGGCCGCGCTGATCCCGCTCGAGCGCTCGATCAACGGCGTGCCGGGCATGCGCTACATGGTGTCGGACGCGACGAGCGCGGGCGAGGCGACCATCCAGGTCGTCTTCGAACCCGGCATCGACCCCGACATCGCGGTGGTCAACGTGAAGAACCGCGTCGACCAGTCGATCAACCAGATCCCCGAGCTCGTGCGGCTCGAGGGCGTCGTCGTGACGCGCCTCCAGCCGAGCATGCTCATGTACGTCAACCTCTACAGCACGGACCCCAACGCGAACGAGACGTACCTCTACAACTTCGCGAGCGTGAACCTCATCCCCGAGCTCCAGCGCATCTCCGGCGTGGGGCGCGCGACGATCCTCGGCAACCGGACCTTCGCGATGCGCGTGTGGCTCAAGCCCGACCGCATGCGCGCCTACAACGTCTCGACGGAGGAGGTGATGCGGGCCATCGCCGACCAGAGCGTCATCGGCCGCCCCGGTCGCACCGGCAGCGCGACGGGCATGGCGTCGCAGTCGCTCGAGTACGTGCTCGTCTACCAGGGGCGCTACGACCAGGCCGAGCAGTACGCGAACATCGTCATCCGCGCGACGACCAACGGCGAGATCCTCCGACTGCGCGACGTCGCCGACGTGCGCCTCGGGAGCGAGTTCTTCGACATCTACTCGAACCTCGACGGCCACCCCTCCGCGGCCATCGTCCTCAAGCAGAGCCCGGGCACCAACGCCCGCGAGGTCATCGCCGAGGTGCGCGGGCTCCTCGAGCAGCTCCAGCGCACGCGCTTCCCGCCGCGCATGCACTACTCGGTGAACTACGACGTGTCGCAGTTCCTCGACGCGTCGATCGAGAAGGTGCTCCACACGCTGCTCGAGGCCTTCGCCCTCGTGGCCCTCGTGGTGTTCGTCTTCCTCGGCGACTGGCGCTCGACGCTCGTCCCGACCCTCGCGGTGCCGGTCTCGCTCATCGGGTCGTTCATCTTCATGCAGGTCTTCGACCTCACGATCAACCTCATCACGCTCTTCGCCCTCGTGCTCGCCATCGGCATCGTGGTCGACGACGCGATCGTCGTCGTCGAGGCCGTGCACGCGAAGATGGCCGAGGCCCCGAGCCTCACGCCCTACGAGGCCGTGAAGCAGGTCATCGGCGAGATCAGCGGCGCCATCATCGCCATCACGCTCCTCATGGCCGCGGTCTTCGTGCCCGTCGCCTTCATGACGGGCCCCGTGGGCGTCTTCTACCGCCAGTTCTCGATCACCATGGCGTCGTCGATCGTCCTGTCGGGCGTCGTGGCGCTCACGCTCACGCCCGTGCTCTGCGCGATCATCCTGAAGAAGCACGAGCACGGCGCGCACAAGCGCCGCACGCCCATCACGCTCTTCTTCGACCTCTTCAACCGGGCCTTCGACCGCGCGACGAGCCGCTACGTGCGCTTCCTCGAGGTCTTCGTGAACCGCCGCGTGGTCACGTTCCTCATCCTGGCGCTCTTCGGCTTCGGGATCTTTCAGGTCAACCGGGGTCTGCCCGCGGGCTTCGTCCCCAACGAGGATCAGGGGCAGATCTACGCGATCATCCAGACGCCGCCCGGCGCGACGCTCGAGCGCACCAACCAGGTCTCGCGCGACCTCCAAGAGGTCGCCCGCCACGTCGAGGGCGTCGAGTCCGTGTCGTCGCTCGCGGCTACGAGATCCTCACGAGGGCCGCGGCTCGAACGCCGGGACGTGCCTCATCAACCTCCGGCCGTGGTCGCAGCGCCGCCACTCGGTGCGCCAGGTCATCGAGGAGCTCGAGGTGCGCTCGCGCGACATCGGCGCGCGCGTCGAGTTCTTCGAACCGCCGTCGGTGCCGGCTTCGGCGCGGCCGACGGCTTCGCGCTGCGCCTCCTCGATCTCAGCGAGACCACCGACTACAACGAGTTCGACCGCGTGAACCGCGAGTTCATGCAGCACCTCGAGCGGCGCCCCGAGCTCGCGGGGCTCTTCACCTTCTTCGCGGCCAACTACCCGCAGTACGAGCTCGTCATCGACAACGAGCTCGCGATGCAGAAGGGCGTCTCGATCCGCGCGGCGCTCGACAACCTCGACATCCTCATCGGCAGCACCTACGAGCAGGGCTTCATCCGCTTCGGGCGCTTCTACAAGGTCTACGTCCAGGCGCTGCCGCAGTACCGACGCCTCCCGTCGGACATCTTGAACCTCTTCGTCAAGAACAGCCGCGACGAGATGGTCCCGTACTCCGCGTTCATGACGATGCGCGAGACGCACGGGCCCAACGAGATCACGCGCTACAACCTCTACAACTCGTCGGCCATCCGCGGCGTGCCCGCGCCGGGCTACACGAGCGGCGACGCGATCCGCGCCATCCGCGAGGTCGCGCGCCAGACGCTGCCGCGCGGCTACGACATCGCGTGGGAGGGGCTGTCGTTCGACGAGGCGCGGCGCGGCAACGAGGCGATCTACATCTTCGTGATCGTCGTGGCGTTCGTGTACCTCGTGCTCGCGGCGCAGTACGAGAGCTTCATCATCCCGCTGTCGGTGCTGCTCTCGCTGCCCATGGGGATCTTCGGGTCGTTCCTGCTGCTGCGCGCCCTCGGCCTCGCGAACGACATCTACGCGCAGGTCGCGCTCGTGATGCTCGTCGGCCTGCTCGGCAAGAACGCCGTGCTCATCGTCGAGTACGCGGTGCAGCGGCACCACGGCGGGCTCTCGATCCGCGACGCCGCCATCGAGGGCGCGCGGGCGCGCTTCAGGCCCATCTTGATGACCTCCTTCGCGTTCATCGCGGGCCTCATTCCGCTCGTGCGCGCGACGGGCCCCGGGGCCGTGGGCAACCGCACCATCGGCACGGCGGCGCTCGGCGGGATGCTCTTCGGCACCGTCTTCGGCGTCGCCGTCATCCCGGGGCTCTATTACATCTTCGGCACCCTCGCCGAGGGGCGCTCGCTCATCCGACAGGAGGAGGAGCTCCCCGTCACCGAGGGCAACGAGTTCACCGAGCCCGCGCGGCGCGACGACCACTCGCAGCCGCGTCGTCGCATGGCGCGGTGGAAGCTCCCTCGCGAGTCGCAGGTCGAGCTCACACAGGTCGACGCGGCGGAGCGCGACGCCGCGGAGACGGGGCTCGCGGGGACCGGGGTGGCGACACCGGCATCGCGGAGACCGCCGCGCCGCAGCCCGGCGCGAACTCGCACGGAGACGCGCCCGTCGCCGGAGACGGTGAGACCGATGCGTAGCGCCGCGCCTCGCTCCCACGGCGCGCGCGCCCCGGCTCTCGCTCGCCGTCGCGGTGGCGCTCGCGGGTGCATCCCGACCACGGCGGCGCCGCGCGCGCGCCCCGTCGCGCGGTGCCCGACTCCTTCGGCTTCGAAGCCGACGCGGTCAACTCGGCGCGCATCGACTGGAGGACCTTCTTCCCCGACCCGCACCTCGTCGCGCTCCTCGACGTCGCGCTGCAGAACAACCAGGAGCTGAACATCACCGTGCAGGAGATCCTCGTGCTCAACAACGAGGTGATGGCGCGGCGCGGCGAGTACATGCCGAGCCTCGCGTTCGCAGCGGGCGCAGGCGTCGAGCGCGTGGGGCGCTTCACGAGCCAGGGGCAGGCCGACGAGCACACCGGCGTCGCGCCAGACCTCCAGGGGGACTCCCTCGGGCTCTACGCGCAGTGGGAGGTCGACGTCTTCGGGCGCCTGCGCAACGCGGCGGGCGCCGCGCAGTTCCGGTACCTCGCGAGCCAGGAGGGGCGGAACTTCGTCATCACGCGCCTCGTCGCCGAGATCGCCAGCAGCTACTACGAACTCCTCGCGCTCGACCGTCGCCTCGAGATCGTGCGGAGCAACATTCAGCTCCAGCAGAGCGCGCTCGAGATGGTTCGCCTCCAGCAGCAGGCGGCGCGCGTCACGATGCTCGCCGTGCGGCGCTTCGAAGCGCAGCTCCAGGGCTTTCAGAGCAGCCAGTACGACATCGCGCAGCGCATCGTCGAGGTCGAGAACCGCATCAACTTCCTGCTCGGTCGCTTTCCGCAGCGCATCGCGCGCGAGTCGGGGGACTTTCTCACCCTCACGCCGCCGACGCTCCACACGGGCTCCCCGGCGGACCTCCTCGAGAATCGCCCCGACGTCCGCCGCGCCGAGCTCGAGCTCCGCGCCGCCGAGCTCGACGTGGCCTCGGCGCGCGCGCGCTTCTACCCCGCGCTGCGCCTCGACGCGGGCGTCGGCGTGCAGTCGTATGACATCACGCGCCTCGTCACCACGCCCGACTCCATTCTCTACAACCTCTTCGCCAACATCATGGGCCCGCTGCTCAACCGCACCGGGATCACGGCGCAGTACTTCTCCGCGAACTCGCGGCAGATGCAGGCCGTGGTCAACTACGAGCGCGCGATTCTCACCGCGTACCTCGAGGTCAACACGGGCCTCAACATGCTGCGCAACCTCTCGCAGAGCTACGACCTCCGACGGCGACAGGTCGAGACGCTCACCGACGCCGTCGAGACCTCGACGCAGCTCTTCAACTCCGCCCGCGCGGACTACCTCGAAGTGCTCACGACACGCCGCGACTCGCTGGAGGCGCAGATGGACCTGATCGAGACGAGGCAGCGGCAGCTCACCGCCGTGGTGACGCTCTACCAGGCCCTCGGCGGCGGCTGGCGTCAGGGCCCGGCCCGCGCCGCGGACGCTCCCGGCGCGCAGCCCCCGAGCGCGGGAGGCGCGCGATGAAGCGGCGCGCAATGAGATGGAGCGTCGCCGCGATGCTCGCGCTCGGCGCCGCGGGCGGGTGCCACCACGAGCAGCACCACGCCTCGAGGGGCGGCCGCGCTTCGCGGTCACCACGGTGGTGCAGCGAGACACCGAGATCACGCGCAACTACGTCTGCCAGATCCGCGCGATCCAGCACATCGAGGTGCGCGCGCTGGAGCGGGGCTACCTGCAGAACATCTACATCGACGAGGGCCAGCTCGTCCGCGCCGGACACCCGCTCTTTCAGATCACCCCGGTGGTCTACCAGGCCGAGCTCGCGCGGAGCACGGCGGAGGTGCAGCACGCGCAGGTCGAGTTCCAGACCACGCGCTGCGCTGCGGCGGCAACGTCGTGTCGCCGAACGAGCTGGCCCTCGCGCGAGCCAACCTGAACCGCGCCTCCGCGGAGCGCGCCCTCGCCCAGGCGCACCTGCGCTTCTCACGCCTCGACGCGCCCTTCGACGGCATCGTCGGGCGCCTGATGGTGCGCCGCGGGAGCCTCGTCGAGGAGGGCGACCTCCTCACCGTGCTCGCCGACAACAGCCAGATGTGGGTGTACTTCCAGCGTGAGCGAGCCCGAGTACCTCGAGTATCGCCGCACGCACCGCATCGGCGAGCCGGTGCCCGTGCGCCTGCGCATGGCCAACAACGAGATCTTCGCGCAGCAGGGCACGATCCAGACGATCGAGGCCGACTTCAACAACGAGACGGGCACCATCGCGTTCCGCGCGGTCTTCGCGAACCCCGAGGGGCTGCTCCGCCACGGCGAGACGGGCGAGATCCTCATGTCGACGCGCCTCGCGGGGGCGCTGCTCGTCCCGCAGATCGCGACCTACACCGTGCTCGACAAGGTCTTCGTGTTCGTGCTCGAGGCGAACGACGTCGTGCGCGCGCGAGAGATCACCCTCGGCGCCGAGCTGCCGCAGCAGTACGTCGTGCGGAGCGGGCTGCGCGCGGGCGACCGGGTGCTCATCGACGGACTGCGGCGCGTGCGCGACGGCGACGTCATCACGCCGAGCCCGCGCGACCCCGACGAGGTGATCCGCGAGATGAACCACCTGCCCGCGGAGTGAGCGCCGACGACGGCCCCGCGTCAGGGGCCGCAGGCGCCGGCCCCGAGGCGCGCGAGGTTGATCGTGTAGCACCCGCGCACGCCGGGCCACGCGCGCGACACCACGGGCCCCGCGACGCGCATCCACCGCGGCAGCCGCCTCGGGTGCGCGTAGAGGAGCTCGTAGAAGCTCTGCGTGCGCTCGACGGAGACGCCCTCGGCGAAGCGCTCGACGTCGCGCGGGCTCGACAGCGCCCAGGTGAAGCGCGCGTCGAAGTGTCGCATGGCGTCGTGCGCCCCCTGGAGCCTCACCACCGGCGCGGTCATCGCGTCGAACACGAAGGCCGCGCCGGGGAGCGCCGCGCGGAGCCGCGCGAAGAGGGTCTGCACCTCGTCGCCGCGGAGGTACACGAGCACGCCCTCGCTCACGACGAGGCACGGCGCCGACGAGGCCCCGCGCAGCGCGTCGACGGCCTCGCGGTCGGTGATCGACGCGCCCACGAGGCGCCGCCGCGGGTGCGCTTCGAAGAATCGCGCGCGCAGCGCGGCCACCTCGGGGAGGTCGACCTCGATCCAGCGCGCGCGCGCGTTGTCGAGGCGTTCGAAGCGGCTGTTGAGGCCGACGCCGAGCTCGACGACCGTGCCCTCGGGGTGGCGCGCGAGAAAGTCTCGGACCCACGCGTCGACGAGGGCCGCGCGCACGCAGCACCCGAGCTGGCTGGCCTGCGCGTTGCGAAGCACGTCGAAGTCGAAGTCGAGCGACGCGGCGATGGAGACGGCCTTCGGGTCGTCGAGGAGGCGCGCGTCGCGACGGCTCTCCGCGGCGCGCGCCCAGAGCGGGACGAGCAGCGTCCGCGCGACCTCACCGAGACGAACCGGGACCTTGTCGTCAGCGTGCATCGCGCGGAGTCGTAGCGCCCGATCGCCGACGAGAGAAGGGCGTCGACGACTTCTGCGATGAACGCGCAACAAGCGGCAGCGCGCGCCGACGCCGCGGGGCAACCCTGTCCTCGCACGAGCGCGGTCTCTGGCGGGAGTTCCACGGCGCCGGGGGGCGCGTCGAGGCGAGTGTCAATTCGATGCTCCTCGCGCCAACGCGTTGACACTCGCGCCGTCGCGCGGCGCGCTCGACCGCGCGCTCAATTCCCCGCGCAGAGGCGCTTGTTCTTGCGTTTTCGCGGCTGGCCCGTCGGTCGCATAGGTGAGCGCAAGGCACCTCGAAACCCGCAGGGCAACGGAGACCCACGATGTCGCTCTTCATCCAAACCAACGTCGCCTCGATGGTCGCGCAGAACAACGTCACGAAGTCACAGCACGCGCTCTCGTCAAACTTCGCGAAGCTCTCCAGTGGCTATCGCATCAACAGCGCCGCGGACGACGCAGCGGGCCTCGGCATCAGCAAGTCGATGAACGCGCAGCTCCGCTCGCTCGCGGTCGCGCAGCGCAACGCCAGCGACGGCATCTCGATGTCGCAGACGGCCGACGGCGCCGCGAGCCAGATCCACGAGATCCTCACGCGCCTCCGCGAGCTCGCCGTGCAGGGCGCCAACGGGACGCTCGGCACCAGCGACTCGACGAACCTCGACACGGAGTTTCAGGCCAGCCTCGCCGAGATCGACCGCATCGCGCAGGTGACGACCTTCACGGGTCACAACCTCCTCTCGGGCGCGTCGACGAGCGTCACCTTCCAGGTGGGCATCAACAACACCGCGCCCGATCGCATGTCCATCGGCTTCGGCGGCGTCGACGTGTCGGGCCTCACCCTCACGGGCTCCGCGGTCAACTCCGTCGCCTCGTCGCGCACGGCCATCGGCACCATCGACACCGCCATCGCGTCGCTCAGCACGCTGCGCGAGGGATGGGGCTCGGCCATCAACCGCCTCACCAACACCGTGAGCAACCTCGACTCGATGCAGTCGAACCTCTCGGCGTCGCTCAGTCGCATTCAAGACGTCGACATCGCGTCGGAGACCGCGGCGATGTCGAAGAACCAGGTGCTCGCGCAGGCCGGCATCGCGGTGCTCTCGCAAGCGAACCAGTCGCCGC
>JAXLYG010000023.1:0-185138 GCA_046351535.1 Polyangiales bacterium | reverse complement strand
GCCATGCGGGGCTTCTCGCTTTTCGAAGTCCGCAGTGACGGCTCGCGCTCGCGAGTCCTGGTCACCGACAGGGCGCGCTCCCCTCAGCGGATCGCGACGGGGACCGTGACCGCGCCCTCGCTCGGCAGGTCGAACTCTGTCGACACGCGCCTGCCGGGACACAGCGCGTAGGACCCCGCGGGGATCGTCGCCGTCGCGTTCGAGGGCGGACACCAGTAGCCCTCCATGAGCTTCTGGCAACCGCTCGGCGCCGCGTCGACCACCGCGACGCTCACCCGGTACCGCCCCGCGGGGAGGGGCTGGAGCGCGCCGACGATCTCCGTCGCCCGTCCGTGGACCGTGAACGACCGCGTCGAGCAGTCGATCGTGCGCGTCACCGACACCATCTGCCGACCGTCCCACGGGATCACCCGCGTCGCGACGCTCACCGGCGCGAGCTCGATCGACGAGGGCGCGCCCGGCGGCGAGCACTCGCACACGCAGCTCGCACCCAGATCGAGGGGGACCCGTTCGAAGCCTCCGTCGGTGACCCGTTCGATTTCGAAGGTCCTGCACGACCGGCCGCGCGTCACGGCGAAGCCCGATCCGCCCGAGAGCTCGAAGCGCACGCTCACCCGCGACGGCTGCTCCGTCGGCGGGGTCACCGTCGGCGTCGGAGGCGTTGGCGTCGTCGCGTCGTCGCCGCAGGCCGAGAGCAGCGCACAGAGAGCGGTCGCGAAGCGCGTGCGGGGTGTCGTCACCCGATCGGTTCTACCGTACCCGGTCGGGCGCGCGAAGCTCCATGTCCGCGTCGGTCGCCGCTCGGAGCGAGTCCGAAGGATCTCGGAGCCCGGAGGGTTTCGGCGCGTCGTGGTGCCACCACACCGAGGCGCGCGTCCCCGGCTCGTAGAGCTCGAGGTGCAGCATCGTCATCGGGAGCCCCTTGTTGTGTTTGAGCACTGTGAGCACGCGGCCCACGAGGTCGCCGCGCTCCACGCGCGCGCCGACGGCCACCGCAGGGGCGAGCTCGCCGTAGAGCACCACGCCGCTCGGGCCCTCGATCAGCACCGCGAGCGTGTCGTGCCACCACGGCGAACCCGCGCGCGCGCCGGTGAATTCTTCGATCGCCACGACGACGCCCGCCTCGACGGCGAACACCGCGTCGCCGGGCTCCGCGTAGAGGTCGACCCCCGTGTGAACGTCGTGACGGCGAAGGGCCCCGAACGCGCCCTGTGAGGGCGACGCCGGCACCGGGTGAAGCCTCCGCGCGAGCGGCCAGCGCCACTGTGTTCCCTCGTCGAGGGGTGAGCGCATCAGGCTTGAATCGTCGCGCCGCACGTGCGGCAGCGCCTCACGCGACCCAGGCGAGACATCATGTAGAACGCGATCGCTACACCTCCGCCCGCGCCCGCCGATGCGCTCGGCAGGCGGAGCACGCCCACGAGCAGGCCGCTGAACGCCATCATCGCGATCGCGGCGGCCCAGGTGCGCCAGTCCTTGAGCAGCGCGAAGTACGCAGGTCTGAAGGGCAGCGGCTCGAGGTCCGAGTCCTGGCGAGGTCCGCAGGTGGGGCAGGTGGCGCTCATCGCGCGATGATATCGCTCCTCGCGGCGCGCTACGAGACGCGCCCCGCGCGCATCCGGAGCGATCGGTCGGCGCAGGCCTCGACGAAGGCCGCGTCGTGCGTGGCGACGAGCGCGAGTCCGCCGCCGTCGGCGTGCGCGCGAAGCCGTTCCGCGAGCCACCGCGTCGTCGCGGCGTCGAGGCCGTTGGTGGGCTCGTCGAGGAGGAGCACCGGCGGCGATCCCACGAAGGCCGCGAGGAGGTCCGCGCGCCGGCGCTGACCGAGCGAGACCGCGTCGCGTCGCACGTCGTACACGTCGCGGAGCCCGAAGCGATCGATCTCGGCCTCGCCAGCTTCGCGGCTGCGCAGCGCGGCCACGAGTTCGACCACCTCGCGGCCCGTGAGCGCGTCGGGCGCGTCGCTGCGCTCAGGCACCCAACCGACCGAACGGAGCGCGACGCGGTCGCGTGCGAGCGAGCGTCCGACGATCTCGATCTCGCCGTCGTCCCATGAAACAAGGCCCGCCAGCGCGTTGAGGAGCGTCGTCTTGCCGCTCCCGTTGTCGCCGCGCAGCGCCACGACGCCCGCGTCGAGCGCGAGGTCGACCCCGTCGAGCACGCGTCGCCCGCCGAGCGAGAGCCCGAGCCCGGTGACCTTCAAGCGCATCGCGCAGCCTCCACGAATTCGGCGCGCGCCGCGAACATCAGCGCGAGCATCGGCGCGGCGAGCGCCAGCGGCCCCGCGCCCAGAAGGAGTCCGAACGCGGCCGCCACCACCAACGCCGTACGGCCGGCGCCCTTCAACACGTCGGCGCCCTCGACGCGCCTCGACGCGACGAGCGACGAGGCCGCGAGACCCGCGCCCCACAACGACGCCGACGCCCCGAGCGTGAGCGCGTCACGCGCGCCCGAATACGTCGTCGCGACGGTCACGAGCAAGGCCCCGATCGCCGCCGTCGGGAGGCAGGTCACCGCCAGCGCCACGCCCGCGCGCGTCGAGGGCGCGACGGCCTCTGCGGTGAGCCTCGCGCGGAGCGCGCGGTCGGTGCGATCGAAGGCGTCAGAGAGCGCCGCGCCGAAGGTCGCCATCGGGAGCGTGACGCACGCGAGCGCGAGTCGGATGCGCGCCTCCGTGGCCTCGTGGGGGTTGTTTCGAAGCGTCGGGACGATGAGCGCCGCGCCCGCGCAGACGAGCGCCGCCTGCCGCGCGAGCGGCCACGACGACGTGCGCGCGAGGAGCCTCGCGTGCACCGCGACGAGCGCCGAAAACGGCTTCTCTGGCAGCGATTTCGTCGATCGTTCGAGCGCCGTCGGCGCGCCGAGCGCGGCCATCGCCGCGGGGATCAACACGGCCCCGACGAGCGCCGCGACGGCCGCGAGCGCCCACGGCTCCGGCGTCATCACGAGCGTCACCGCGAAAGCAGCGTCGACGCGAGGCGCAGCGGGCGACGGCGGGGGCGGGCGGCCAGTCCAGCCCCCACGACGCCGACGAGGGCCGAGGCGAGCGCGTCGCGGAGGCCCTCGCCGCGCGCGCGAAACGCGATCCACGGCGCGTGGCCCACGACGAGCCAGGCCGAGAGCACCGCCGCGAGGCGCGGGCGAGACACGGGCTGCGAGAGCACCAGGCGCAGCGAGCGGTCGCCGAGGAGCGCGCGCGCGAAGGGCAACGACGCGAGCATCCACGCGCTCCACAGGACCGCGCGGAGGAGCGGGCTGTGACGCGCGGGCAGCGTGAGGTCTCGCGCCGAGAGTCCGTTGGGGCCGAAGAGCACCGCGCCCACCACGCCGAGGCCGAGCGCGAGGGGCCACGCGCGTCGCATCGCCGCCGCGCCCGAGGTGTGAGCCACGGCGCGCGCGATCGCGAGCATGGGAGCCTCCGTCGCGGTCATCGTAGGGGCGCAACCCGCGGCGCGGAGGAGACCTTCCCGCGGGGCTCGGGGGAGGGGTCAGTTCATGCGAGGGAGCGAGGTGGGGTCGACCTCGGTCGTGCCGCGGGGGCGCAGCGTCTTCAGCGCGAACGCGAGCAGCGCGAGCGCGTCGATCGCGGCGCCCCAGTAGCCCATGCGAACGTCTTCCGCACGCACGTCGGAGCAGGGGATCTCGAACTGCGACAGCGCCCCGTCGAGCGTCAACGCCGCCATGCTGCAGAGCACCATCGGCTGGACGTTGCGCGCGTAGCCCGCGCCGAGGACGGCCCACCCGAGGCCGCCGCGGATCACGCAGAACACGATCACCGCGAGCGTGCGGGCGAGGGTTCGATGACCCGCGATCACGCCGAGGAGGTCACCGAACGAGAGGAACACGGCGATCGTCCAGGCCAGCGTCAGGCCCACGACGGGGAGGAGCGCGCACGAGACGAGGCGCGGAATCCCCGCGGGGGAGACCTCCTCCCAGTCTCCGTGCACGGCGCTGCGGTAGGGCGCCTCGGCATCGGAGCGCTGGACGCTTCGAAGACGCCAGCGCGCGCGCCACCCTTCGAGCGTCGCGGCGTACACGTCGGCCCAGCGCGCCAGCGCGTCGCAGCCGAGCACCAGCGCGACGAGCAGGAGCCACACGATGGGGGAGGGGGCCGACGTCACGCTCACGACCGTGCGATCGTAGCGCGAACGGTGGGGCCCCGCGGCGCCGCTCGGAGACCCGATACGACGATAGGGGCGTTTTCTCCGCGGGCCCTCCGCGCATGGCGAGGCTGTACTCTCCTTCTCCGCGCGACGTATCCTCCCGGCGACTCGCGCGGCGTCAGCAGAGGATGACCGCGTCGCGCATCGAGAGGTGGTTTCATGGTGATGACGCGGATGTTCTCCATCGCAGCTCTCCTCCTGCTCGTCGCGTGCAAGCGCGACGCGCCCTCGCAGCCCCGCGGGGGGCGAGGCCCCGAGCGACCGATGGTGACCCCTCCTGCGCAGCGTGATCCGAGCGTCCCCGTGGCCCACGCCGCGGCCGTGGCCGAGAACATCGCAGAGGTCGACGCCGCGGTCCCCGTGGCCGCGCCCCTCGTCGCCGACGACGCGGCGACGGAGCAGGCGGCGCAGAGCGTGGGCGTCCCCGGCACCTACGAGGGCTCCGGGATTCAAGTGGTCGTGCGCGACGACGACTCCGTCGAGCTCCACGCGACAGACCTCTGGGACGCGGGGGTCAACACCGTCTACGAGTCGTGCGATTACCTCCGCGCCGCCGTGCCCGCGCTGCGTCGCTCGATCGGCATGGAGCGCGCCGCCGTGGCCGTGCGCGCGTGCGGCGAGCCCGATCCCAACGCGCCGCCGCCGCCCGTCGCGCGGGGCCGGGGCGTGGTGCGACCGGGCGGGGCGCGTCCTCCGCTCCAGCGGCCGCCGGTCAGGGGCGGTGGAGCGTGATCGTCGCGGCGTGACAGCGCGCGCGCGCCGCGGACACCGAGAGGAACACCGCGGTCTCGCGCTCCGGTCCCTCCTTCGGCGGGAGAAACCGCTGGATCGTCGTGAACGCCGCGGCCCCGTTGACGCTGCACCCCAGGCCGCCGGCCTCTTCGAGCGTCGCGCCGCTCGCGTCGATCCACGTCGCGCGCGCGCAGGTCTCGGCCGTCTCGGCGCCCCGCACCGTCACCCGTAGCACCAGAAGCTCACCGCGCGACGAGAGCCAGAAGGGGCCCGCGAAGCCCGTCTGACCGCACGCGAGCGGCGCCTCGATGGCCTCTCCTCGCGGCACCGGCGTCGCAGTCGCGACGGTCGCGCCGAAGACCGTGACGCGCGGACTCAACGGCGGCACCGAGGTCGACGAGCCCGACCGCTGAAACCCGCCGCACGACGTCGCCGCGAGGAAGAACATCATCGCGCCGAAGAACACCGCTGCCACGACTCGCACGGGCCGACGCTCCCCCGGCGCCGCGCCTGCGTCAATGGCGGCCGCGTCGCGCGACGAAGCGCGCCCCGCCGCGCAGTCGTCGGGGGCAGCGACGCGAGGGGGCCGCACAACGGACCGCACGAAAGCCCTATTTTCAAGGCGGAACGTGCGCTGCGATGGGGCGTCGTCGAGGAGCGCGCCCGCTCGTGGCCGTGAGCGCGTGTCGCGTCTGATCAGCGACGCTGGCACCGGCCGTTGTAGCTGCGGTCGGTGTCGGTCTGCACGCAGGCCGCGCGGCTGCCGTCGTTCAGCACGAGCGGCGTGACGTCGCACGCGTTGCCCGCGTCGCGCATCGTGACGTCGGCGACGCGCCAGAACGACGACGCCGTGTCGAAGCCGCCGCGGCCCGTGGTGAAGCCCGAGATGGGCGCCGAGCCGTAGAGCGTGCCGCCGACCGTCGCGCCGCCGAAGGTCGCGCGGAGCGCGCCGCCGCAGTAGATGTTCACCATCGGCTGCGTCGCCACGGAGCCCCGCCAGTAGTAGGCGCCGACGCGGAACGAGTCTCCGTCGCGGGGGCTGTCGACGTTGATGTTCTCGGGGTCGGTGTCGCTGTGCGTCGCGTCGTTGAGGCCGTTGTTGTCGAGGTCGAGGCGCGGGTTCTTGCACACCCCGCCGACGTCGGGCGTGCGGCACGCGCCGCCCGTCGAGGGCGCGTATCCCCAGTCGGGGCGGTCGGAGCGATAGATCGACGGGATGTCGGCGTCGCGGTTGAAGCAGTTGTAGGCGCCGCAGGTCTCGTCGGGGTCGAAGACGGTGAAGGCCCACGGTCCGCCGGCGCCGGGGCGGCGCACCCAGAGGTCGACGTCGGCGCCCGCGGTTCCATCGGTCGCGCGGGGGTTGCCGGTGCGGTCCCAGCAGAGCTCGACGCGGAGTCCCGGGGCGCGCACCGAGACCACGAAGGTGCATTCGAAGGTCGACCCGTCGGCCGCGGTGACCGTGAGCGTGACGGTGTAGTCGCCCGAGAGCGTCGGCGTGAACGAGAGCGTCTCGGCGCTCGACTCGCGCGGGTCTGCGCTCGCGCCGTCGACGCGGTACGACACGCGCGAGCGCGTCGCGTAGAGGAGCTGATCGCAGGGGCCGCCCACCACGCGCCAGCGCCACGCGCGTGCGGTCCCGGGGAAGAAGGTCGAGCCGCGGAGCGAGTACGCCGCGAAGGGCCTCCCCGTCGGCACGCGCGGGTCGCCCGCCGAAGGACACGTCCCCGCGGGGCGGCAGCAGAGGCCGTCGTCGGGGCATCCGTCGCAGTCGTTGTCGGCGCCGTCACACGTCTCGGCCGACGGAGAGATCGCGCCCACGCAGGCGCTCCACGACCCGAACTCTCCGGTGCCCACGCAGGTCTGGTTGCCGTCGCTGCACGTTCCGACGCCGCGGTGTCCGGGCGGCGCGAGCGAGCACCGCTGCACCGCGCCGGGGATGCACGGACACCCCTCGTCGACGCGCGTGTCGCAGTTGTTGTCGAGGCCGTCGTAGCAGACCTCCGTGGCGACACACCCCTCGGGCCGCGTGGCGCACGCGCCGCCCGCGTCGCAGGTCGGCGCGTCGCTCGCGGGCGTCACGTCGTAGCGGCTGTTCACGTCGCCGCTCGCGTCGGACTGCGTCGTCACGTCGCCCGCCGGTCGATCGACCGCCACGGGGCGATCGACCGTGGCGCTCACGTCGCTCGCGGGTCGCACGTCGACGCTCGCGGGCGCATCGACGGGCACCGACGCGTCGACATCGGGCTTGTAGGTCGGCTGCTGCGTGCCGGCGTCACACGCGCCGAGGAGCGCGCCCGCGAGGAGCATGACGTGTCGTTGCATGGGGTCACTGACCGCTATCACCTCGCCCTCCGCGAGGGGAAGCGCGTCGATCGACCTTCGCATTTGCCCTTGAACGACGGGTGTTCAGGGATTCTCGCCGTCGCTCGCGGGGTGAGTCCCGAGCACGAATGGGCGCGACGGTCGCGCGTCTCGACCCGCCAGATCGAGGGGCGTCACTCTCAGGGCAACGGGGCGGGCGGCGTCGGGGGATGACCCGCGGGTCGTTCCGCTGCGCGCCGCTGGACACGGGCCGTCGTGAGGTGCTCGAATCGCGCTCGAATGCGTCGTATCGCGTGGGTGCTGCTCTGCTTCTCGACGCTCGCCTGCGCGCGCGCCGCGGAGGTGTTCGTCCCGCCCCCCGTCGACTTCGACGACGCCCTCACGATCTACGACGATCGCCCCGACGCGAAAGACGCCGACGACGCGCTGACCGCGGACGCTGACCCCGCCGACGCCGCCGACGCCGACGACGTCTCGGATCTGGGCGACGACGCGCCCGCGGCCGATGTCGACCTCGACGCGTCGATCGACGCGGTGAGCCCTCCCGATGTGAGCATCGACACCGCGCCCGCGATGGACGCGATGGACGCGATGGTCGCGTGCGGACCCGTGGGCGCGCCGTGCTGCGGCGACGTGTGCGACTCGGGCGGCGTGTGCCGCATGGGGATGTGCGTCGCGTGCGGGGGGATGGGCGCCCTCTGCTGCCGCGGCGATAGCTGCGAGCGCGACCTCCTCTGCACCGCGGGGACCTGCGCGGCGCCGCCCTGCGGCATGGTCGATCAGGTGTGCTGCGCGGGCAACGTCTGCGGCTCGGGCGCGTCGTGCGTCGACAACCGCTGCGTGGCCTCGTCGACCGTGTGCGGCATGCGCGGTCAGACCTGCTGCGGCGGACGCCTCTGCGACATGGGCCTCGAGTGCTCCTCGGGGAGCTGCATCACCTCGACCGCGTGCGGGATGCTCGGTCAGACGTGCTGCGGCGGACGCCTCTGCGACACGGGCCTCGAGTGCTCCGCGGGGAGCTGCATCATGTCGACGGTGACCTGCGGCGCGAGCGGTCAACCGTGCTGCTCGGGGAGCGTCTGCAACGCGGGGCTCACGTGCGCCGCGGGCGCGTGCACGCCGCCTCCGTGCGGCATGGCGGGGCAGGCGTGCTGCGGCGGATCGGTCTGCAACGCGGGCCTCACCTGCTCGTCGGGGACGTGCTCCACGACGTCGACCACGTGCGGGACGCTCGGCGCCGCGTGCTGCGCGGGGACGCTCTGCGGCGCGGGGCTCATGTGCGCGTCGGGCCTCTGCGTGACGATGACCACGGCATGCGGGACGCTCGGCGCCGCGTGCTGCTCGGGCACGATCTGCGGAACGGGACTCCGCTGCCTCTCGGGCACCTGCGTGACGGGCACCACCTGCGGCTCCGCGGGCCAGACGTGTTGCACCGGGAGCGTCTGCGCGGCGGGGAGCTACTGCTCCGGCGGCCTCTGTCGCGCGTGCGGGACCACCAGCCAGCTTTGCTGCCCCGGCAGCGTCTGCGGCGCAGGGAACTACTGCTCCGCGGGCTACTGCCGCGCGTGCGGATCGACGAGCGCCGTGTGCTGCCCCGGCAGCGTCTGCGAGGCGGGGAACTACTGCTCCGCGGGCTACTGCCGCGTGTGCGGGCTCACCAACCAGACCTGCTGCCCCGGGAGCTCCTGCTCGGCAGGGAACTACTGCTCCGCGGGCTTCTGTCGCGTGTGCGGGCTCACCAACCAGACCTGCTGTCCGGGGAGCTCCTGCTCCGCGGGGAACTACTGCTCTGCGGGCTTCTGCCGCGTGTGCGGGCTCACCAACCAGACCTGCTGCCCCGGGAGCTCTTGCTCCGCGGGGAACTACTGCTCCGCAGGCTTCTGCCGCGTGTGCGGGCTCGCGAACCAGACCTGCTGCCCGGGCAGCTCCTGCTCCGCGGGGAACGCCTGCTCCGCGGGCTACTGCCGCGCGTGCGGCGCGCGAGGACAGCTCTGCTGCGCCGGGACCTGCGTCGCGCCCGCGCGGTGCTCGGGGAGCTACTGCATCTGATCAGAGCGCGCCGTCGCGGAGCCACTCGCCGAAGCGCTCGCCGATCATCAGCGAGGGGAGGTGGATGTTCCCCGTGGGCACCGTGGGCATGAGGCTCGCGTCGGCGACGATGAGCCCCTCGATGCCGTCGAAGCGCCCGCGTCCGTCGACGGCGCCTTCGCCCGGTCGCCCCATCGGAACCGTCCCGCACGCGTGATAGCCCGAGTCGCACACGCGCCGGATCCATCCGTCGAGCGAGGCCCGGTCGGCCACCGCGCGCGGGGGAGGCCACACGACCTTCGCCATGTCCTTCATCGGCGCGGTCTGCGAGATCGCCCACGCCATCGAGAGGGCCTCGACGGCGAGGGCGCGGTCGTAGGGGTCATCGAGCAGCCGCGACTCGATCATCGGGCGCTCGTCGGCGCGCGCGGTGGCGTAGGTGATCGAGCCGCGTCCGCGCGGCTTGCCGACGTGACACATGATCGAGACGAGGGGCAGCGACGCGAAGGGGAGCACCACCGCCGACCCCGGCTGCACCTGGAGGTCGTTGAGGTGCGCGCCGCGCTCCGATCGA
Organism: Polyangiales bacterium; assembly: GCA_046351535.1. Taxonomy (GTDB): domain Bacteria; phylum Myxococcota_A; class Polyangia; order Polyangiales; genus CAISKJ01. Next base: position 175,319 of record JAXLYG010000023.1, on the reverse strand, counting down.
AAGCGATACGCCGTCTGGATGAGCGGGTGCTTCACGTCGCACACGCCGCGCTTCGGCCACAGAAAGAAGGCCGCGCCGGGGTGATCGAGGAGGCGCGCGCCCACGTTCGCGACGTCGAGCAGGGGCGTCACGCCGATGGCCTCGACGCGCGCCTTCGGTCCGATGCCCGACCGCAGGAGCACGCCCGGCGTCGCGATGGCGCCGCCGCAGAGCACCACGCGCTTCGCGGCCACCATGCGCACCACGCCGAGCGATTCGAACTCGACGCCCGTCACGCGGCCTCCGCGCGCGATGACCCTGCGCACGAGCGCGCCGGGCTGGATGCGCAGGTTGGGCCTCGCGCGGACCTCGGGCGTGAGGTAGCAGCGCGCGGCGCCCATGCGCTCTCCGTCGATCTTGTTCATCGGGTGCGCGCCGGCGCCCGTGGCCTCGGGGTGATTCGAATCGTCCGTTCGCGGGAGGCCCATGCGCTCGCACGCGTCGAGGAACGCGGCCTGCCACGGCACGAGCTCGTCGCGCGTGTGACGGCGAATGGGGATCGGGCCGTCGGCGCCGTGCCATTCGTTGCGGTGGTCGAGGTCGCGCTCGAGGCGCTTGAACGCGGGGAGGCACCGCGCCCACGACCAGTCGTCGAGGCCGAGCGCGGCCCACTCGTCGAAGTCCGAGGGAACGCCGCGCAGCGCGATGCACGTGTTGACCGCCGACGACCCCCCGACGACGCGCCCCCGCGGCAGCGGAAAGCGCAGCGCCGCCACGGAGTTCACGCGGTGCTTGTAGCCCCAGTCGTGGAGCTTCGTGGAGTTGCGCGTCCCGTCGCGGAGGTCGCTCGGGAGGTCGTCGGGCGAGGGATAGTCGACGCCCGCTTCGAGGAGGAGCACCTCGTGGTCGCTGCGCTCGGTCATGCGTGCGGCGATCACCGACCCGGCTGCGCCAGCTCCGATGATGACGGTCTCCGCCGATCGCACGTGCGCACACTCCCGGTTCCGCTCCGCTCGCGGGTCGCGGGCGCATCCTCGGACGAATCGCGTCGCCGATCCAGCGCAGAGCGCCTTCGCCCCCTCGCGAGCGCCGCGCGCCGGGGTGCGCCGAACCCCCGTCTACCGGGATTTCGCGTCTCTCGCCCGCTCCAGCTTCGCGCGCTGCGCGTCGGGGAGGGCGCGCGTCGCCTCGCGGAAGGTCAGGCCCGACGCCCGCTTCGCCCGCGGGAGCATCCACGCCGCGACGAGCGCGGGGCGCTTCTTCGCCACCTCGCGGAGCACCCACCCGATGGCCTTGCGAATGAAGAACTCCTTCTCGTCGAGCATCGCGTCGGCGTAGCGACCGAAGCGGTCGAAGTCTCCGCCGCCCTTTCGAAGCGGCACGAGGAGCGCGAGCATCGCCGAGCGACGGAGCCAGAAGTTCTCGTCCGTGGCCCAGCGGTCGAGCGTCGCGTTGAGCTTCGGCGAGCGCTCGACGAGCGCGCCCGCCACGTGCGCCGAGAGCACGTCGACGTAGGCCCACGTCTTCGAGTCTCGCAAGAGCCGCTCGACGAGCGCGAGGTCGCCGTCTTCGAGGAGCCTCACCCGCTGCACCAGCAGCTCGATCGCCGCCGAGCGGCGCTCGTGCACGGGCTGAGACCACAGCGCCGCGACGGCGCGCACGAGCTCCACCCGCGTGAGGTCGGGCGCCTCCGCGAGGGCGCCCTTCACCGCGCGACGGATCGCGGGAACGGGCACGCCGTAGTGGGTGAGCTCGCTCTTGAGGTAGCGCCTCTCCTGCTCGGCGCGCTCGGGCGTGCCCGCGTCACGGAGCACGTCATCGATGCTTCGGTCGATGCTCATGGCGACGGGGGGAGCACCATGATCTCGCTCATCATCCCGCGCTCGGCGTGCTCCGAGATGTGGCAGTGGACCATCCAGCGCCCGGGGTTTTCGAAGTACGAGAGGATCGTGACGGGCTCGGCGCCGCGCACCAGCACCACGTCTTTCAAGCCCGGCTCGAGGCGCGCGCGCGACTGCGGCGCCACGATCTGAAAGAACTGCCCGTGGAGGTGAAAGGGGTGCTCGGGGCTCACGTCGCTCCGCAGCGTGATGCGCACGGGCGCGTTCTGCGGCACCCGCTCGATGTAGTCGTGCGTGGCCGTGTGACTCCCGTGGCCGAGGCCCGCGACGCCGTTGATGGTGAACTCCACGCCGGCGTCGACGACGCGACCGCTGAGCGCCCAGTTGAGCGCCTGCGCCATCGCGGGCGCCGCGTTGGGGAGCGTCACCGCGGGCGCGACCCACGCGGGCCTGGGCGCGACCTCTCCGTCGAGGGTGACCGAGGCGAGGGTGTAGTCGCGGTCCGCGATGCCGCCGTCAGAGAGCGCCGTGAGCACCGTGGTGACGAGCTCGGCGGCGCTCGCGGAGCCGTCTTCCATGCGCACCTCGAGGTCGTAGCGCTGGCCGGGCCCCACCACGATCTCGCTTGTTTCATAGGGCGTCGGGAGAAGCCCCCCGTCGGTGCCGACGACCTTCCACACGGCGCCGTCGACGCGCACGCGGAGGGAGCGCGCGTTGGCTGCGCTCACGATGCGCCAGCGCTCGACGGCGTTGCGGGCGGCCGTGGCCGTGACGGGCGTCGCCTGGCCGTTGGTGAGGAGCACGTTGCCGTAGCGTCCGCGGCCGATGTCGGGGCCGCTCGTGAGGGCCGGCGCGATCTGTCCGCTCGACGCGAGCTTCACGTCGTCGAGCACGAAGATGCGCTCGCGATCGACCGCGGGCGGATCGGCCTCGTGGACGACGAGCGCGCCGTAGAGCCCCCGCTCGATCTGCTCGGCCGTGCCGATGTGCGAGTGGTACCAGAAGGTCGCCGCGTCGGGGACGACGAAGTCGTAGGTGAACTCACCGCCCGGTCGCACGGGCTCCTGAAGGGCGGGCGAGCCGTCCATCAGGTCCGAGATCCGCAGGCCGTGCCAGTGCACGGTGGTGTCGTCCTCCATCTCGTTGCGAAAGTGGACGATCACCCGGTCGCCGACGCGCGCGTGGATCATGGGCCCGGGGATCATCCCGTTGTAGGCGAGCACGTCGGAGTCGACGCCCTCGCGCCAGTGCGCGACCGCGGGCGCCGAGGTGAGGTTCACCTCGACGATGCGGGGGTCGGGGTTCCTGTCGGGCAGCTCGGAGAGCCCTTCAATCACGGGCAATCGTCGCGTCGGGACATCGGTGATGTCGGTGACGTCGGTGACGTCGGCCGCGTCGGCGGTGACATCAGACGTGGGGGGCGAGTCGGCGAGGTCGTTGCCCGCGTCGCGCGGGGCGACGGGCTCCGACGTGCCACACGCCGCGAGGAGCAGCGCCGCAGTGAGAGACCGAAGTGAAGGGGGTGCCATGACGAGGGCGCGGATCGTACGGGACGCGCGCGGTCGTTGCGAGTCACTCCACGGTCCGCGACGCGGGGAGCGGGGGTCAGCCCCGGGGGGCGAGCCTGAAGATGGGGCCGCCGGGGGCCATGACGTACGGGTGTTCCGTCATGCCCTTCACGCTCGTTCCGCCGAGCGACAGGAGCCGTTCGGCGGTGACCGCGGGGTCGTCGACGATGAACTCGAGCCACACGGTCTTCGCCCAGAGCGCGGGTTCGAGCGCGCCGCCCTCGACGTAGAAGACGCCGAGGCAGCCGCCGTCTTCGAAGTCGAAGAGGTCGAACTGCTCCTTGGGGCTGCGGCGCTTGCAGCCGAGGCCCTCCTCCCAGAAGCGCCGCACGGCGTCGCGCTGCGCGTTGTCGACATCGACCTTCATGTTGCGTCCGAAGCTCGTCATGGTGCGTGGTCCTCTCGTGTCAGTGCATCGAGGCGATGAGTCCGTAGATGCCCGCGCCGACGATGGTGAGCCACGTCAGCACCGCGCCGATCGCGCGCAGCGGAGAGGGCTTCGAGCCGACGCCGATCGCGTGCAGGATGCGCCCGAGCGTGAGCGCGCCGCCGAGGGCGTAGAGCACCGTCGCGCCGCCGCCCGCGACCTCTGCCACGAGGAGGAGCAGCAGGGCGAGGGGCACGTACTCGGCGTTGTTCCCGTGGCGCCGCGAGGCGAGCAGGAGCGCGTCGGAGTCGCCCGTACCGAGGAAGATGTTCGACTGGGCGCGGGCCCTCGTGACGCCGATCGCGAGCGCGACGTTGAGCACACCGTGGATCGCACCGAAGAGCGCAGTGACGGGAATCGCCATGACCGTTGGACCTCCGTAGGAGCGGCGTCGCGTCCGTCGCGTCGCCCTCACATTCACAGAGACCGGCGCGCCGCCCGCGGAGACTCATCGGTGAATCGTCACGACCCGTACGAATGCCTCCCGCGGCACGTTTTCGTGGTATCGCGGTGAGCCATGGAACAGGGCGTGGACGCGTCTCTCATCGAGGCCGTGCGAGCTGGGGACCGCGGCGCCTTCGACGCGCTCGTGAACCCCCACCGCAAGCGGCTCCTCGCGCACTGCTACCGCATGCTCGGCGCGGCCGGTGAGGCCGAAGACGCCGTGCAGGAGGCGCTCCTCCGCGCGTGGCGCCACGTCGGATCGTTCGAAGGGCGATCGTCGTTTCGGTCGTGGCTCTACGCCATCGCGACGAGGGTGTGCCTCGATCACCTCGGCGACCGTCCCGCGCGTCGCTACCCCTCGCTCGACGACAGCGGCCCCGCCGATCCATCGTCGCCGCCGACCGATCCGCTCCTCGACCCCGTGTGGCTCGAAGCGCTCCCCGATGCCGCATGGTGTGAGGGCAGCCTCGACGCGGGCGAGTGCCCCGAGGCGGGACTCACGCGTAGGCAGAGCGTCGCCATCGCCTTCCTCGCGGCGATTCACCTCCTCCCCGGCACGCAGCGCGCGGCCCTGCTCCTGCTCGAAGTCGCCGGGTGGAGCGCCGCCGAGGTGGCCGACGCGCTCGACATCACGGTCGCCGCGGTGAACAGCGCCGCGCAGCGCGCCCGCGCCACGCTCGACGAGCGCGCGCCCTCGTGGCGAAGGTCCGCCCGCGCGCCGAAGCCCTCCGACACCGACGTGCTCAGCCGCTACGCCCGCGCGTGGAGAACGGGTGACGCGACGCTCCTCGCCTCGACGCTGCGCGACGACGCGACGCTCGCGATGCCTCCGTCGCCCGCGTGGTACGCCGGTCGCGAGGCCGTGGAGCGCTTCCTCTCGGGCTTCGTCTTCGCGATGAAGGTCCCCTTCGACATGATCGACGGCCCTTCGGTGAACGGGGCTCCCTCCTTGGCGCTCTACGCGCCCGACCGCGCCGACCCGAAGACGCTCCACGCTCACAGCGTGCACGTCATCGAGCTCGACGCCTTCGGTGAGATCTCCGCGATCCGCGTGTTCATGGAGCCCGCGGCCGTGGGCCGACTCGGCCTCCCCATGACCCGCGCTCAGACCGCGTGACTACCGCGGCTTCGTGTTCGAAGCGTCGAAGTACACACCCTTCGCCATGAGGCTCGTCTCGAACTCCGCGCGGCGCGCGTAGATCTCCGACCGCGTCGCGGCGACGTCTGCGTCCTCGGGCGCGGCGCGCGCGGCCCACTCCGCGAGGTGACACGCGAGCGCGTGCTCGCCCTGCGACGACAGCTCCGCTGCGCGCGACGAGAGCTTCGACGCGCCGCCCGTGAGCGCCGCGATCTCCTTCGCGAGGGCCTCGTCGCGCGCGGGCTTGAGCCGCGAGGCGTCGCCGTCCCACCAGCCGCCGTACTGACGCCACACGTTGCGCACCACGAACTCGGGCTCGTCGTACACGGGCCGCAGCCAGGGGCGTTCGAGCAGCTCCTTCGGGGCCTTGACGCTCGCGATGATCGCGTCGAGCGAGGCGCCCTCGTTCATGCGCGCCACGGTCTCGTCGTGGAGGTACCGCAAGAGCGCCGCCGTCGTCGTGAGCGCCTCACGCACGCGCGCCGCGCCCTCGATCGCGGGGCCGTGACCGGGAAAGAGAAGCTCTCCGTCGAGGGCGGCCATGCGGTCGAGCGCCTCGGCCTGATCGCCCGCGAAGCGCTGCACCTTCTGGGGATTGCCGCAGTTGGGCGAGGCCCAGATGAAGAGGTCGCCCGTGCAGACCGCGCGGTGCTCGGGGATCCAGAGCCACGTGTGGTCGTCGGTCTCGCCGCGCGCGTGGTGGAGCTCGAAGCGCACGCCGCCCACGTCGAGGTCGAGGCGGTCGTCGTAGACCGCGTCGGGCGCGCGGTACTCCGTGGGCCAATCCAACGCCGCGCGGAACTGCCGCGCGTTGATCGCGCCGTTGTACCCCGCGGTGCGCTTGTACCGCGCGAAGCGGGCGTTGACCGCGCGGTGCGCCACGACGCGCATGGGCGCAGCGTTCGCGGGCCTCTCCTCGGCTTCGAAGGCGCCGATGCCCGTCGCGTGATCGACGTGGCCGTGCGTGTACACCGCCGTGTGAATCGCGTCCGTCGACCACTCGCGGAGCTGCGCGCGGATCATCTCGCCGGAGAGAAAGCTCCCCGTGTCGATGAGCACGATGCCTTCGCCCGTGCGCGCGGCGATGACGTTGGCCAGGCTCGACACGAACGCGAGGCCGGGGCGGTACTCCTCGAGGCCCACGAGGGCCGTGAAGGGGTGCGCGTCCGTCGTGTCGAGGGAGCCGTTCCAGAGAGCGTTCGTGAGTTCGCGTACCTGTGCCATGGGGGCCGCGAGTGTACCCGCGCTCTGCCCTCGCGAGGCGCGCGTTCTCGTCCGCGGCGACGTCAGACGCGCGGGCGCCGTGCCGCGTGAGGCCGTGCGACCCCGCACGAGGGGCCCTCGCGGCGATCGTGCAGCGCTGCACGAGGCGCCCGCGAGATCGCAGAAATCGCTGTGATTCCAGGTCTCGGCACGAGGCGTGGAGAGAGCGCGGGCATGACCGACCTGCTGATCCTCGCGCTCACGGCGTGCCTCTACGCGGCGACCGCGGGCCTCGTGACGCTCTTCGACCGGATGTGACCGCCATGAGCCTCGACGTGATCCTCGGCCTCGCGACCGCCGCGGGGCTCGCGCTCTACCTGTTCTACGTGCTCGCTCGACCCGAGAGGTTCTGACCATGACCCCGCGCATGTGGGCCGTCATCGCCGTGTACTTCGCCCTCCTCGCCGCCGTCGCGGTGCCCCTCGGCCGCTACATCGCCCGCGTGTTCGCGGGGGAGCGCCACCTCGGCGCGCGCCTCTTTGGCCCCGTCGAGCGCGCCCTCTACCGCGCCGCGGGCATCGACCCCGCCGACGAGCACGACTGGAAGCAGTACGCCCTCGCGCTCCTCGGCTTCTCGGCCTTCACGCAGCTCATCACCTACGTGTTGATGCGCGCGCAGTCGGCGCTGCCGATGAACCCCTCGCGCCTCGGGGCCGTGGCGCCGTGGCTGGCGTTCAACACCGCGACGAGCTTCACGACCAACACCAACTGGCAGAGCTACGGCGGCGAGACGACGATGAGCCTCGCGTCGCAGTCCGTCGCGCTCACGTCGCAGAACTTCTTCTCCGCGGCCGTCGGGCTCTGCGTCGCCATCGCGCTCCTGCGCGGAATCGCGCGCCGCGAGACCGACAAGCTCGGCAACTTCTGGGTCGACCTCGTGCGCGCGCACCTCTACGTGCTCGTGCCGCTCAGCGTCGTCTACGCGGTGTTCCTGGTCTCGCAGGGCGTCGTGCAGACGTGGGCGGGCGCCGCGCACTGGACCACGCTCGACGGCGCCGCGCAGTCGATCGTCCGCGGCCCCGTGGCCTCGCAGGAGGCCATCAAGATGCTCGGCACCAACGGCGGCGGCTTCTTCAACGCCAACAGCGCGCACCCCTGGGAGAACCCCTCGCCGCTCACGAACCTCGTCGAGGTCTTCTCGATCTTCGCGCTCCCCGCGGCGCTCTGCGTGACGCTCGGCGAGACGCTCAAGAACCGACGCCACGGCGCCGCGCTCTTCGTCGCGATGGCGATCCTCTCGATCGCGGGCATCGCCCTCCTCGCGCGCTTCGAACAGCAGGGCAATCCCCTGCTCTCGCACCTCGGCGTCGACCAGGTCGCGAGCGCCCTCTCGCCCGGCGGCAACATGGAGGGCAAGGAGCTGCGCTTCGGCATCGCCGACACGGCCCTGTTCGCCGCGGTCACCACCGACGCGTCGTGCGGCGCGGTCAACGGGATGCACGACAGCTTCACGCCCCTCGGCGGGCTCATCCCGATGCTCAACATCCAGCTCGGCGAGGTGGTCTTCGGCGGCGTCGGCGCGGGGCTCTACGGCGCCCTCGTGTACGTGATCATCGCGGTCTTTCTCGCGGGCCTCATGGTGGGCCGTACGCCCGAGTACCTCGGCAAGAAGATCGACAGCCGCGACATGCGCTTCGCGTCGATCTACATCCTCGTGTCGGCGCTCGCGATCCTCGGGCTGACGGCGGTCGCGGCGCTCACCGAGGCGGGGCGCGCGGGCGTCTTGAACGTCGCGTCGCAGGGCGCGCCGGGCCCCGCGTGGCACCCGCACCCGCACGGGCTCTCGGAGATGCTCTACGCGTTCAGCTCGGCGGCGGGCAACAACGGCAGCGCCTTCGCGGGGCTCACGGCGTACTCCGACGCGCACCCGGTCTTCTACTCGCTCACGCTCGCCCTCGGGATGTTCGTCGGGCGCTTTCCGCTCATCGTCGCGGCCCTCGCCATCGCGGGGAACATGGCGAAGAAGCGCCTCGTGCCCGCGGGGCCCGGGACCTTTCCCGTCGACGGCGCGCTCTTCGTCGGGCTCTTCGTCGGCGTGGTCGTCGTGGTGGGCGCGCTGACCTTCTTCCCGGCCCTCTCGCTCGGTCCGATCGTCGAGCACTTCATGCTCGGTCACGCATAGGCACCACCCATGACAACCCATCCGGTACACCGCTCCGCGTCGCTCTGGGACGCGAAGATCGTCCGCTCCGCCCTCGTCGACGCGCTTCGAAAGCTCGACCCCCGCGTCATGGCGAAGAACCCCGTGATGTTCGTCGTCGAGGTGGGGAGCCTCCTCGTCACGACGCTCTTCGTCTACGACCTCGCGCGCGGCGCCCACGTCGACGTGCGCTTCAACGCGCAGCTCATCGCGTGGCTGTGGTTCACGGTGCTGTTCGCCAACTTCGCCGAGGCCATGGCCGAGGGACGCGGAAAGGCCCAGGCCGCCACGCTCCGCAAGATGCGCACGACCACCACCGCGCGGCGCATCCGTCACGCGGGCGACGAGACCCCGCTCGCGGCCGGCCCCGACCCCACGACGGGCGGCGAGGTGAGCGCCGCGGACCTCAAGCGCGGCGACGTCGTGTACGTGGCCGCCGGAGGGCTCATCCCCGCCGACGGAGAGATCATCGAGGGCATCGCCTCCGTCGACGAGAGCGCCATCACGGGCGAGAGCGCACCCGTCGTGCGCGAGGCCGGCGGCGATCGCAGCGCGGTCACCGGCGGCACGCGCGTCACGAGCGACTGGCTCAAGATCGAGGTGATGCAGGACCCCGGCGGCGGCTTCGTCGACCGGATGATCGCCCTCGTCGAGGGCTCCGAGCGGCAGAAGACGCCCAACGAGATCGCCCTCACGATCCTCCTCGCGGGCCTCACGCTGATCTTCCTCGTGGCGACGGTCACGCTCGACGCGCTCGCGCGCTTCTTCGGCGGATCGCTCGGCGTGGGCGCCCTCGTCGCGCTGCTCGTGTGCCTCATCCCCACGACCATCGGCGGCCTGCTCTCGGCCATCGGCATCGCGGGCATGGACAGGCTCGTGCAGCACAACGTGCTCGCCACCTCGGGTCGCGCCGTCGAGGCCGCGGGCGACATCGACGTGCTCATGCTCGACAAGACCGGCACCATCACCTACGGGAACCGCCAGGCGGCGGAGTTTCTCCCCGTGAAGGGCGTCGAGGTGCGCGAGCTCGCGGCGGTGGCGGCGCTCTCGTCGCTCCCCGATGAGACCCCCGAGGGGCGGAGCATCGTCGCGCTCGCCGAGCGCATGGGCGTGACGCCGTCGCTCCCTGCGGGCAGCGTGTTCGTGCCCTTCACCGCGCGCACCCGCATGAGCGGCATCGACGCGGGCGACCGCGTGCTTCGAAAGGGCGCCAGCGACGCGGTGCTCTCGCACGTCGGCGGACGCGCCAACGCCGACATCCCCGCGGACCTCCAGGGCCTCGTCGACCGCGTCGCCAATGTCGGCGGAACGCCCCTCGTCGTGGCCGACGGCCCGCGCCTCCTCGGCGTGGTCTACCTCAAAGACACGGTGAAGCCCGGCATGCGCGAGCGCTTCGAACGCCTCCGCGCGATGGGCATCAAGACCGTGATGGTGACGGGCGACAACCCCCTCACCGCGAAGTCGATCGCCGCCGAGGCGGGCGTCGACGACTACCTCGCCGAGGCCACCCCCGAGGCCATGCGGGCCTACATCCACAAGATGCAGGAGGGCGGGCGCCTCGTCGCGATGACGGGCGACGGCACCAACGACGCGCCGGCCCTCGCGCGCGCCGACGTGGGCGTCGCGATGAACACCGGCACGCAGGCCGCGAAGGAGGCCGGCAACATGGTCGACCTCGACAGCGACCCGACCAAGCTCATCGAGGTCGTCGAGATCGGCAAGCAGCTCCTGATGACGCGCGGCGCGCTCACGACCTTCTCGGTCTCCAACGACGTCGCGAAGTACTTCTCGATCCTGCCCGCGATGTTCACGGGCCTCGTGGCCTTTCAGACGACGCGCGGCGACGCGCACTCGTCGCACTTCTGGGCGCTCAACGTGATGCGCCTCGGCTCGCCGCAGAGCGCGATCCTCTCGGCGGTGATCTTCAACGCGCTCGTGATCGTGGCGCTGATCCCCCTGGCGCTGCGCGGCGTCGCGTATCGCCCCCTCGGCGCCGCGGCCCTCTTGCGGCGGAACCTCGTGGTCTACGGCGCGGGTGGCGTCGTCGCGCCCTTCGTCGCGATCAAGGCCATCGACGTGGTCGTCGGCGCGCTCGGACTGGCTTGAGAGGTTGGTGTTTCGATGAAGCTCATTCGTCCCTGTCTGGTGGTGACCGCGTTCCTCCTCGCGCTCTGCTGCGCGGCGTATCCCGCATTCGTCACGGGCGTGGCGCAGGCCGCGTTTCCGCGCGAGGCCAACGGGAGCCTGATCGCGCGCGACGGCCGCGTGCGCGGCTCGATGCTGATCGGTCAGACCTTCGCGGATCCGTCGGCGCACCCCGAGTATTTCTGGGGGAGGCCCTCGGCCGCGACGGTCGACGGCGCGACGGGCGTCACGTACTCGTCGGGCAGCAACTACGGGCCGCTCAACCCCTCGCTCACCGACGAGGTCTCGGCTCGCGTCGCCGCGCTCCGCGCCACGGGCGTCACGGGCACGATCCCCGTCGACCTCGTGACGAAGAGCGCGAGCGGACTCGATCCGCACATCTCCCCCGCGGCGGCCGAGGTGCAGGTCCCTCGCGTGGCGAGGGCCCGCGCGATGTCCGAGGCCTCGCTGCGCGCGCTCGTCGCGAAGCACACCGAAGGTCGCACGCTCGGGCTCTTCGGCGAGGCCCGCGTGAACGTGCTCGCGCTCAACCTCGACCTCGACGCCCGCGCGGGGCGCTGACCGCCGACCGCGAACACGGAGATCACCGATGAGACTTTCACGGAGGCTCGCGAGCGCGCTCGCGACGATCGGATCGCTCTGCGCGCGCGCGGCGTCGGCGCAGAGCACGGACGCGGCGACACCCACCCTGGCGCCCGTCGCGAACGTGTCGGAGGGGACGTCTCGCAGCGCCGCGCGACCCGACATCACCCTCTCGGGCTACGTCGAGACCTTCTACCAGTGGAATTTCAACGCGCCCTCGAACGGCATCACGAACTATCGCGGCTTCGACAATCGACACAACGCGGTGACGCTTTCGAACGTGGTGCTCGACGCCACGGGGACGCTCGGACCCGTCACGGCGCACCTCGCGCTGCAGTTCGGGCACACGCCCGAGTCGTACTACCTCGGCGAGCCCTCGTTCGCCGGGGCGAGCGGCGCGGGCGCGAGCAACAGCAACGTGTGGAAGTTCATCCAGCAGGCCACCGTCGCGTGGCGTGCCCCCGTGGGCGCGGGGCTCCTCGTCGAAGCGGGGATCTTTCTCTCGCCCATCGGCCCCGAGGGGATGGCCGTGAAGGACCAGTGGAACTGGTCGCGCTCGAACCTCTTCTTCGGCCTCCCGTTCTATCACACGGGCGCGCGGCTCTCGTATCCCCTCGGCGACCGCACGACCCTCTCGCTCGCGGGCTACAACGGCTGGAACAGCGTCGTCGACAACAACGACGAGAAGTCCGTCTCCGTCGCGCTCGACTACGTCGTGACCGATCGGATCACGGTTCACGCGCTCTACTTCGGCGGCGTCGAGCGCGCCGCGGGCGCCCCCGAGCGCGCGGGCTCGACCCCGTGGCGCAGCGTCTTCGACGCCTACGTGGCGCTCTATCCGACGCCGTGGCTGTCGCTCCTCGCGCACGCCAACGGAGGCTTCGAACCGAACGCCTTCGGCGTGTCGTGGTGGGGCGCCGGGGCCCTCTACGCGCGCGTCAGGGTGCGCCCGTGGCTCTTCGTCGCCGCGCGCGGTGACGCCTTCTACGAGAGCGTCCCGAGCAACGCGTCGGGCGCGGCGTCGTCGATCTTCTGGCCCTCGGCCTGGGTGAGCTCGCAGACCCTCACCGTCGACGCGCGCCCCCACGACAACGTCTCGATGCGCCTCGAGTACCGCCACGATCAGGCCGACGGAGACACGTACTTTCGCGGCGCCGTCTCGAACGACGCGACGACGCACGCGCCCGTCGCCAACGCCCGCGCGCAAGACACCCTCACCCTCGGAATGACCGCGTGGTTCTGACCCGCTCCCAGATCGCCGTGCGGCGGCGCACGGTCACCGCCGTGGGACTTCGTGCAATTCGCACGACCGCGACGCGCGCAGGCCCCGAATCGCGCGGTCGTGGCCGACGGCACCCGGTGTGCTCCCGACCCTCCCCGTGAAGCCCATGGAGCCAAAGTCGCCCGAAGAGGAGGAGGACCGCACGCTCGCCCGCTACGAGGTGGTCGTGTGGCTGCTCGCAGGCGCGTCGACCGCCGCGCACCTCTACACCGTGCTGCGCGCGCGGAGCATCATCGGGAGCGTCGACACGCTGGCCGCGATGCTCGTGGCCGTGACCCTCGTCGTCGTGATGCGATGGCTTCGCGCGAGGCGACCGTGACCCTGGTGAGACCCCTGCGAGAGAGCGCGTGACGCGATGGGCGACTCGTTTCTCGACGGGCTCCGCACGGCCAGGCAGGGGAGGCTCAAGGTCTTTCTCGGCATGGCCGCGGGCGTCGGAAAGACCGTCGCCATGCTGCGCGACGCGCGGCGCCTCCGCGACGAGGGCGTCGACGTCGTGTGCGCCTTCGTCGAGACGCACGGCCGCAAGGAGACCGTCGACGAGACCGAGGGCCTCGAGATCATCCCCCGACGCACCCTCGAGTACCGCGCCGTACCCCTCGAAGAGATGGACCTCGCCGCCGTGCTCGCGCGCAAGCCCGACGTGGCCGTCGTCGACGAGCTCGCGCACACCAACGTGCCCGGCAGCACCAACGAGAAGCGCCACCAGGACGTCGAGACCCTCCTCACCGCGGGCATCAGCGTGCTCTCCGCCCTCAACGTGCAGCACCTCGAGAGCCTCCACGACCTCGTGCTGAGGGCCACCGGCGTCGACGTGCGAGAGCGCGTGCCCGACCGGGTGCTTCACCGCGCCGACGAGATCGTCGTCGTCGACCTCGCGCCCGACGAGCTTCAAGAGCGCCTCCGCGCGGGCAAGGTCTACCCCCCCGCGCGCGTCGAGCGGGCGCTGCAGGGCTTCTTTCGCGCCGACAACCTCACCGCGCTCCGTCAGCTCGCGCTGCGCGAGGTCGCCAACGCCGTCGAGCAGCGGGCGAGGGCGCGCGCCAACGCCACGCGCGGACGCGACGAGACTCGCGGACCGCTCTCCGTCGTCGACGCCGAGCGCGTCATGGTCTCGATGTCGTCGGCCCCGAGCGCCACGCGGAGGCTTCTCCGTCAGGGCGCGCGCCTCGCGGGCGGGCTCAACAGCCGCTGGTTCGTCGTGTACGTGCGCACCCGCGACGAGACCCCCGAGCGCATCGAGACCGCCGCCCTCCGCTCGCTCACCGAGAACATCCGGCTCGCGAAGGAGCTCGGCGCCGAGGTCGTTCGCCTCGAAGGCGGCGACGTGGCCGAGGCCCTCGCGCGCTTCGCCCGTGAGCGCGGGATCACCCACGCGGTCTTCGGTCGCTCGCGCAGATCCGCGTGGCGCGACCGGCTCCTGGGCTCGGTGCTCGATCGCTTCATGCGCACGGCGCCCGAGGTCGACGTGCTCGTGGTCGGCACCCGCGAAGACGACCCCGGCACCACGGAGTCGCCGTGACCCGCCGTCTGCTCGTCGTGGAGCCCGACGCCTCGGGGCGGACCATGCTCGACCGGGCCCTCACGGCCGCGGGGTACACCGTCGAGGAGTTCGCCTCCGTTCGACACGCCCGCGTGCTCCTCGACGACGAGGCCTTCGAACTCGCGGTGATCGATCAGCTCGCGGGCGACGGCGCGCCGCTTCAGGAGGTGCGCCTGCTTCGAACGCAGTTCCCCCGCGTCGCGGTGATCGTGACGGGCACCACGCTCACGGCGCCGGTGCTCGTCGAGCTCCTGAGACTCGGCGTGTACGAGGCGCTCCCCAAGCCCTTCACCCCCACCGAGCTCCGCGACGCCGTGGCGCGCACCCTCGTCCGCGCCGCGCCCGGTGAGACCTCGTCGCTCGACCACGCCGCGGCCGTGCGCGCGGCCTCCGTCGCCCTCTCGCAGAACGCCCCCGCGCGCGCCGCGGCGCCCCTCGCGCGCGCCTGGGCCCGCGCCCCCCTCGACGCCGAGGTGCTCTCGCTCGAAGCCCTCCGCGCCGAGCTCGAAGGACGCGACGACGACGCCCTCCGCGGCTACCGCGCCGCCCTCGCGCTGCGCCGCGACGACGACCTCGGCATCGACCTCCACGAGGCCATCGCCCGCGTCGCGCGCTACGAGGGCGCGCGCCCCGTCGATTCCCTCGACGCGCGATTCTCCCATGTGCCGCAGCACGTTTCGGAGCACCATCGGCGCGTCGACGCGCCCTCCGACGAACCGAGGATCACCGTGATGACCGCCTCGCTCTCCCTCAACACGCCGCCCGCGATGCACCTCCGCGCGCGGGGCTCCGAGGCCTTCGCGCTGTGCCTCACCGACGCCCGCCCCGAGCGCATCGGCCCGCTCCTCGCGCGCCTTGGCGACGGACCGCTCACCGCCGATCCGCCCCTCGACGCCGCGGCCCTCCTCGACGCCCGCGAGGCCGCGCGATGAGCGCCAGCGGCCGCGTGCTCGTCGTCGACGACGAGGCCAACATCCGCATGATGCTCCGCGTGTGCCTCGAAGGCGCGGGCTACCACGTTACCCTCGCGCCCGACGGCGAGGCGGGCCTCGCCGCCGCGCGGCGCGCGCCGCCCGACGTGGCCCTCGTCGATTTGCGCATGCCGGGCCTCGACGGCCTCGCCGTGGTGCGCGCGCTCGCCCACGACGCGCCCGCGACGGCCGTGATCTTGATGACCGCGTACGCCACGATCGACAACGCCGTCGACGCGATGCGCGCGGGCGCCGTCGACTACCTCGCCAAGCCCTTCACCCCGGCGCAGGTGCTCCACGCCGTCGAGAAGGTGCTCTCGCAGGCGCGCGTCCAGCACGAGCTGGCGGAGCTCAAGCGCGCGGGCGGCCGCGGCGTGCGCGCGCGCTTCGACACGCGGAGCCCCGCCATGCAGCAGTGCCTCGCCGTCGCCACGCGCGCCGCGATGACCGACGCGACGATCCTCCTCCTCGGCGAGACGGGTACGGGAAAGGGCTTCCTCGCGAGGCACATCCACGCGCTCTCGCCGCGCCGCGACCGGCCCTTCGTGACCTTCAACTGCGCCGTCGTCGCGGCCTCGCTCGTCGAGAGCGAGCTCTTCGGACACGCGAAGGGGGCCTTCACCGGCGCCGACCGCGGACGCGTCGGACACGTCGAGGCCGCGGGCAACGGAACCCTCTTCCTCGACGAGGTGGGCGACCTCCCGCGCGACGCGCAGGGCAAGCTCCTGCGGCTCCTCGAGGAGCACGAGTACGTGCGCGTCGGAGACTCCGAGCCGCGGCGCTTCGACGCCCGCGTGATCGCCGCCACGCACCGCGACCTCAAGGCCTCCGTCGCCGCGGGGAACTTCCGCGAAGACCTGTATTTCAGGCTCGACGTCGTGTCCGCCACGCTCCCTCCGCTGCGCGAGCGCCGCGAAGACCTCGCCGACCTCTGCGCCGCCGCCGTGGCCGACCTCGGCGCGCAGCACCGCCGCGGCGCCCTCACGCTCGCCCCCGCCACGCGCGCGGCCCTCTGCGCGTACCGCTG
Organism: Polyangiales bacterium; assembly: GCA_046351535.1. Taxonomy (GTDB): domain Bacteria; phylum Myxococcota_A; class Polyangia; order Polyangiales; genus CAISKJ01. The sequence goes on along the minus strand of JAXLYG010000023.1, from coordinate 158,969 downwards.
GCCCGGCAACCTGCGCGAGCTCGCGAACGTCATCGAGCGCGCGGTGATCCTCTGCGAGAGCGACACGATCACGCCCGACCTCCTGCCCGAAGAGATTCGCGGCGGCGCGCCCGCGGCCGCGGCCCTCGACGACGACTCCCTCGAAGCGGCCGAGCGCAGGCACATCGCCGACGTGCTCGCGCGGACGCCCTCCCTCGACGCCGCGGCGAAGGCCCTCGGCATCGACCCCTCGACGCTCTACCGCAAGCGCGAGCGCTACGGCCTTCGCTGAGGCGACGACGATGCAACGCTCGCTGCGCGCCCGCGTCACCTTCGCCCTCGCGGCGATCACCGTCGCGCTCGCCGTCGTGGCGGGCTCGGCGATGGTCTCGCTCACGCGCCTCGGCGGCGCCATCGACACGATCCTCCGCGAGAACTACCGCTCCGTCGTGGCCTGCGACGCGATGAACGAGGCCCTCGAGCGCCTCGACTCCGCGGCGCTCCTCGCGTCGACGGGCCGCGACGACATCGCGCGGACGATGCTCGAACAGCACCGCGCGCGCTTTCAGACGGCCTTTCGCGTCGAGGCTTCGAACATCACCCTGGCCGCCGAGGGCGCCGCCGTGCACGCGCTCGAAGCGCGCTATCGGGCCTACGTGACGGCCGTCGACGAGGCGCTCGCGAGCCCCGAGCCGGGGCGCCGCGCGACCTACCTCCGCGAGCTCCTCCCGCGCTTCGCGGGCGTGAAGGCGGCCGTGCTCGCCGTGCGACACATGAACCAGGCCGCGATGGAGGCCGCCGACCGCGACGCCCGCGCCCTCGCGCGCCGGAGCACGCTCACGACCCTCGCGCTCGTGGCCGCGGCGCTCGCGCTCGCGCTGTGGGTCGCGTGGCGCGTCCCCTCGGGCATCGTGCGGCCCATCCGCGCGCTCTCCGACGCGGCGAAGGCCATCGGCGACGGCGAGCTCGACGTGGTGATCGAAGACCCCGAGGTGCGCGAGCTGGCGCCCCTCGTCGAGTCGTTCCAGAAGATGCTCACGCGGCTGCGGGCGTACCGCGCGAGCTCCCTCGGCGAGCTCCGCGCCGCGCAGGACCTCGCCGACGCCACCGTGCGCTGCCTCGTCGACCCCGTGGTCGTGTGCGGCGAGGGCGACGCCGTGCTCCTCGCCAACGAGGCCGCCGTGCGCACCTTCGGACTCCGCGCCGACGCCGAGGGCGCCCCCTCACGCGACGCCTCGCTCCCCGAGGCCTTCGCGCGCGCCCGAGACGAGGTGCTCGCCGCGGGGCGCCCCGTCACGCCGCGCAACCTCTCCGAGGCGATGCGCTGGCGCGACCGCGGCGGCGATCGGTACTTCCTCGTGCGCGCGGCGCCGCTGCGGGGCGACGGCGCGACGCTTCGCGGGGCCGTGGTGGTGGCGCAAGACGTCACGCGCCTTCGCCGCATCGACGAGCTCAAGAGCGACATGGTCGCCACCGTGAGCCACGAGTTCAAGACGCCGCTCACCTCGCTGCGCATGGCGACGCACCTGCTCCTCGAACCATCCGCGGGCGCGCTCACCGACACGCAGCGCGAGATCGTGACCTCCGCGCGCGACGACACCGAGCGCCTCCGCGCGCTCGTCGACGAGCTCCTCGACCTCGTGCGCATCGAGACCGAGGCAGGCGACCTCCGACGCACGGCCGTGCAGCCGCGGCGCCTGCTCCTCTCGGCCATCGAGATGCACCGCGCCATCGCGCGCGACAAGGGCGTCTCGCTCGACCTCACGGAGCCCGGCGCCCTGCCCGACGTCGAGCTCGACGTCGAGAAGATCAGCATCGTGCTCGCGAACATCGTTTCGAACGCGATCCGTCACACGCCCGCGGGAGGCAGCGTCACGCTCGGCGCCGCGTGCGACGAGCGCGCGCTCTCGATCTCGATCGTCGACACGGGCGAAGGGGTCGCCGTCGACGAGCTCGCGCGCATGCTCGACAGCGAGACCGCGCGGCAGCGCCCCACGCAGTCGGGCGGGTGGAGGCACGGCCTCGGCATGAGCATCGCGCGAGAGATCGTGCTGCAACACGGCGGCGAGCTCCGCGTGCAGAGCGCGCCGGGGGCGGGGAGCACCTTCACCGTGACGATCCCGCGCGACGCTGCGTGAGGCGGCGGATCGCGCCGATCGTTCAGGGTTCGAACCATCCTGCGACGACAGCGAATCGCATGAGAAACCAGTAGGTCGACGCCGCGCCGATGCCGTAGGTGAGCGCCGATCGTACGGTGTCCGAACGATCGCGCGAGAGGCGCTTCACGGCGGCGAGCGCGGCGAGCGCGAAGGCCACGAAGACCACCTGCCCGAGCTCGACGCCCACGTTGAAGAACAGCAGCGCGAGGGGAACGTTCCGCGCCGGGAGCCCCGCCTCCATGAGCGCCCCCGCGAAGCCGAAGCCGTGGAGCAGCCCGAAGCCGCCCGCCACGAGCCACGGAGCGCGCCGCGTGAGGGTCTCGCCGTCACCCTCGCGCGAGAGCTCGACGGCCAGCAGAAGAATGCTGAGGGCGATGACGGCCTCGACGGGCGCCGAGGGCATCCGCACGACGCCGAGCGTCGCGAGGGCGAGGGTCACGCTGTGCCCCACGGTGAACGCGGTCACCGTTCGAATGAGCGCGCCGACGCCTCGCACGAGGAGCAGCAACCCGAGCACGAAGAGCAGGTGATCGGCGCCCGTCGCGATGTGCTTCACGCCCTCGCCGAGGTAGCTCCTCGCCACGCGCCACGCGGACCCGCCCGTCGACCGCGGAAGCTCCAGCGAGGCCGCGCCCGCGCGCAGGAGCCCGGTGTATCGCTGCCCCGAGGCGAAGCGCAGCGAGACCATCACGTCGCAGCCGCGTCCCTCGGGGCTCACGAGGGTGACCGTCGCGCCGCCGATTCCGCCCGGTCCGCAGTCGACCGCGTAGCGATCGATCACGGCCCCCGGAACGCTCGCGGGCTCCCTGCGCGCGACCTCGCGGCACGCGCGCGGGAGGCGCACGCTCACGGGCTCTCTCCCCTCGACGCCGCCCTCGCCCGCGAGGGGGACCTTCCAGAGCACCTCGACCCTGCCGTCGGCGCGCTCACGAAGTTCGAGGTAGGCGGGCGAGAACCCGTGCGCGCGCGCCACCGTGGGCGCCGCGATCAGCGCCGCAAGAAGCGCCGCGACGCGCGCCCTCACAGCCCCTCCACGCGCACGCGGTAGGTCTCGGCGACGCGGCGGTACGCCTCGCGGTTGGCCCGCTCGCGGTCGTCGACGCGCCAGTCTGAGATCACCCGATCGCGCACCTCGTCGAGGCGCCGCGCCGTCCCCGCAGCGCGCGCCGTGACGAGCACCAGGTGGAGCCCGTACGACGACGCCACGGGCCCCTGCCAGCTCCCCGTCGAGAGGCCCTCGACGGCGCGCGCGAAGCCGTCGCCGAAGTCGCCCGCCACGCGCGACACCTCCGCGTCGACGATGGAACTCCCGCTCACGAAGGGATCGCCGAGCGTCGCTGCATCGGCCCCGCCACGGAGCGCCGCGAGGGCCGCGCGGGCGTCGGCGTCGAGGCGCGCGCCGCGTCGACCGCGGTCGAAGAAGACGTGGCGCAGGCTCACCCTCGGCGGCGACGCGTAGCGGTCGGCGTGGGCTGCGAGATAGGCCCCGAGGGTCTCGTCTGAAGGGCTCCGCGGCGGCGCGACGTCTTCGAGAAAGAACTCCATCTTCTGCACGAGGCGCCTTCGGATGATGAGGTCGCCGCGGTCGAGGCCGAGCGCGAGGGCCTCGCGGTAGAGCACCTCCTCGCGGACGAAGCGGTCGACCTCGGCGCGCAGCTCGTCGCGCGTCGGCGCGCGGCCGTAGCGCCGCGTGTACTCCTCGCGCAGGCCGGTCACGTAGGTGGCCGAGACCTCGACGTCGCGCGGAGAGGCCCTCGGGCGTCGCCACGCGTCGAGGGCGAACACCCCGGCGCCGAGGAGCACGAAATGAAGCGCGGGCTCGCGCCACCAGCGGGTACGCGGGGTCATTCAGGGCGTCGGCGAGGAGTAGATCGGCGAGCTCCACGCGCGCTCCTGGATGCTCCGGGGAATCGACCCGTCGGTGCAGGCCGCGGGGCGGCTCGACGCCGCGAGCGCGTTGCACGCCCAGGTGCTCCACCGGCACGTGGGGTTCTCGAGGACGCGGGCGTAGTAGGCCGCGCGCTCGGCGGGGTTGTACTGGTCGTCGGTCCACACGCCGCAGAGCGACATCTGACCGGCGCCCGGCGTGGTGGCGCAGGTGTTGGTGTCGACCGAGGCGCCGTTCGAGGCCGAGCCCGCGGCGGTGACCACGCGCTCGTGGGCCTCGCCCGCGGCGTCGATCCAGACCTTGATGATCTCGACGCGCTGGAGCGGCGTCGCGTCGGCCGTCGCCATCACCACGAAGCGGGGATTGTTCGTCCCCGAACGAGCGGGGAGAGACCCGCCCTGCGCGACGCCTTCGGTGTAGCCGCGACGAACAAGTTCGGGGTCCGAACAGATCGATGCGGGATAGGTCCATCCCCCGAACATGCGCACGCGGATGCGGTTGCCGCTGGTGGCGAAGGTCTCGCGGCGGCGGAGGGCGTCGAAGATCGCGTCGCGGGAGTTCTCGATGGCCCACACGCCCACGAGGCCGCCGGGGCTGAAGACCTTGATCGAGTCGGTGAGCCGCTCGTCGGGCGCGTCGTCCTGCGTCCCGACGTGACCGGGAAAGCTCTGCTCCGCGGTGTTGCCAGGCGTGGAGTTGTGCGTGTCGGTCGACGCGATGAAGCCCAGGCGGTGGGGGTTGACGCCGAGGCGCCGCTCCTCGCTGAGTCCCGTCTGGAGCGCGTATCGCACGTAGTCTCCGCGGCCGACGCAGCCGCCCATCCCCGGCGGCATCGAGGTGCACATGGGGGCGTCGTTGGCCATCTCGAAGCCGCAGGCCTCGTCGGTGGCGCTGAAGGCCCGGTTGCACTCCGACGCGCCCTTGTGCTGCACCATCTCGACGAGGGGCTCCATGTCGGCGCGCAGCGAAGCGAGCATGCGCTGCTGCTCCATCGTGGAGCCCGACGGGTACTCGACGGCGAAGGCGCGGTTGTTCGAGAGGTTCGAGTTGTGCGGGATCGCGAGCACGTCGCAGCCCGGCGTCGAGGCGTTGCAGCGCTGGCGGAGCGTGGCCCAGAGGCCCGGCGCCGTGGGCTCGTCGATGTACGTGATGGGCCGCGCGGGCACCTGGCCGTTGCGAAAGATCACGTTGCGGTGGAGCGTCGCGCCGCCCGTGGTGCCCGTCCACTCGTAGGCCACGAAGGACGTGAAGCGGCAGTCGGCGGTGCGGTCGTACGCGCCCTCGGCGGCGCTCTGGACGTTGCGCCACACGCGCCCCTCGGCGGCGAGGCAGTTGGCGCCCGCCGCGCCGCAGAAGGGGTATCGCGAGGGGTCGGTGCGCGCGAGCTGGAGGCCGAACTCCGCGAAGCCGATCATTCCCCCCGAGCGGAAGCCGCGGCAGATCGTCGAGTCGTAGCCCGTGGCCGTGGGGTCGTTGCAGATGCTCACCTCGCCGAGGAACTCCGAGTGATCGGTGACCGCGGTGAAGTCGAGCGGACGCTCCAGCCGTACGGGGCGCGTGCCCTGACCGTCGGGGCCGAGGGGCGCGAGCCGGATGGTCTCTCCCCGCGCGAAGCGGTACGCGGCCGACTGGTCGTTGCGGTTCTCCCACCCGTACGCGTCGAACGAGAGCGACGTGTGCACGTGAAAGTCGCCGAAGTACGCGTTCCGCAGCGGATTGCGGTCACGACACGCGGCGCGCGTCTCGGTGTACGTCACCGACGACCCCGGAATCACCGCAGCGTCGGGCACATCTGCGATGGGCCTATCTGCGATGGGCACGTCGGTGACGGGCATATCTGCGACGGGCGTATCCGCGATGGGCGTATCCGCGACGGGTGTGTCGACGACGACATCGGCGGGTGCATCGCTGCCCTGCGGTCGATCGGCGGCGGCGTCGGGCGTGGTCGGGCTCCTGGTGCCGCAGCCGAAGAGGGCGAGGGTCAGCGCGAGGGCAGAGGGGTTGCGCATGGGGCTGGCGTCGGGGTGTGGGGTGGGGGCAGCGCTCGTCTGCGAGGACGCGGCAAGCGTACCGCGGCCAGGGCGCGGCGATGCACGCGCGCAGCCAGACGGAATTCGCTTTGTTCGCAGGGGCGCGGCGGTCGACGGGGTGAGGTCGCGGCGCGACAGGTGTCGACGGTCGTCGACAGGCGCCGGTCAGCGCAGGCAGGTGGCGAGGAGCGGGGTCTTGTAGTTGGTGAACGTGGCCCTGAAGGTCGCGCCGGGGGAGGGGCGGTACTCGACGCCGTTGACGGTGAAGTAGTACTCGAAGCTCGTGGAGACGAGCGTCCCGTCGGGCGAGGCCGTGAGCGCGAAGCTCGGGCACGCCGTGAGCGCGGGGAAGTCGGGCAGCGGGTCGACGCCGCGGAGGTCGACGGTGTAGCGCGCGTTGTTGCCGACGCGGCGTTCGAAGCTCACGTAGCGCATCGCGAAGGCGCCCGAGGTGCCGAAGCGGTAGCGCATCTGCACGTCGAGCTGACGCCAGAGGTCGGGGTTGTCGCGGTCGGTCACGCCCTGCTTCCACACGTCGAAGGAGACGGTGCGGATGGCCGCGCGCTGACGGGCCCAGGTCTCGTAGGTCCACGGGGTGGTGATGGGCCTGCGGTCGCTGTCGCACGCGAAGCCGCCCGAGCAGGTCGCGCGAGAGATCACCACGGCGCCGTCGCCGATCCAGCCCGGCGCGCGCGCGTTGGGGCCCACGCGGAAGGTGTAGTTCGCCCCGTAGTTCGAGTCGTACGCGTTGCAGCCCCAGCGGTTGTTGTTCTGGAACCACATCTCCAGCGTGCCCTGCACGTCGGGCAGCGTGATCACCGCGGGCGTCGGCGTCTGCACCGACGCGGGCGCCACGGGGAAGCTCTGCGCCGCTCCGCCGTTCACCCGGTAGTACCCCGTGATCGACCAGAGCTGATACCCGTTCTGCTCGCCGCGGCACTGGGGCAGCCGCGCGGCGTCATACACCACGCGCACCGAGCTCCCCGCCGTGAGCTCGCCCGTCACGCTGCGGGTCCAGTCGGCCCTGAACGTCAGCGTCGGCGACTCGACCGCGGAGACCGTCGCGCCCTCTTCGTCGAGCGCCTCGTGCCCGCAGCCCGCGGCCATCGACAGCACCAGCACCCACTTCATCGCGCGCATCGTCGTCCTCGATTCTTGTCTCTCGACGGGCGCGACGCCTACATCAGAATACATCGAAAGTCAACGGTGATTTCCCCCTCGGACGCCCATGTCCCGCGGCTGCGAGAGCGTTCCGATTCCGTGCTGCTGGACACCCGCGAGGGCGCTCTGCGACAACGTGACCCCACTGGGAGATCTCTCGCATGCAGCCCTCCTCAACGCGCTCCACCTCGCGCCTCGCGGCCTTCGCGCTGCTCGGCCTCGCGGCCTGTTCGTCGTCGGTCACCGCCACCCCCGACGCAGGCCCCGACGCGCCCGTCACCGACACGCCCATCACCGACACACCCATCACCGACGCGCCCGTGATGGACACGCCCGTGACGGATGCGCCCGTGACGGACACGCCCGTGACGGATACGCCCGCGATGGACACGCCCGTGTCGGATGCGCCCCTCTTCGATCGCGTGATGAGTGACGCGCCGCTCGATGTGCCCGCACCCGACCTGCCCATCGGCGACACGCCCGCGCCCGACGTGCCCGCGCCCGACGTGCCCGCGCCCGACGTGCCCACGCCCGATCTCCCGCCGAGCGATGGAGGTTCGAGCTGCTCGCCCACGGGCGCGCTCGACCTCCTGTTCGTGATCGACAACTCGAACTCGATGGCCGAGAACCAGGCCACCGTCGCCGCCCAGTTCGGCTCGCTCCTCGACGGGCTCATTCGCGCCGACGCGACGAGCACGCCGCTGCGAGACGTTCACATCGGCGTCGTGTCGGCGGACCTCGGGACGCCCGGCGTCGTCGTGCCCTCGTGCGCCAACAGCGACACGGGCGACGACGGGCTGCTCAACCCCATTCGCAACGGCTTCGCGCTGCGCGCGCACCAGCCGTGGACGACGGCGCCCGACGGACGTCGCCCCGCGCGCTGCACGATGGACCCCACGCAGTACCCGAGCTTCCTCTCGTACACGTCGGCGACCTCGGACACGGCGGCGTTCCGCGAGGACTTCGTGTGCAACGCGTACCTCTCGATCGGAGGCTGCGGACTCGAACAGCAGCTCGAGTCGGCGTACCGCGCGCTCGTGATCCGCAACCCCCGCGAGCAGGTCGGCAACCGCGACCCCAACGCGGGCTTCGTGCGCAACGACGCCGTGCTCGGCGTGCTCTTCGTCACCGATGAAGAAGACGGCTCCACGCGCGACTGCCGCTACGCCGAGGCGGGGCAGCCCTGCAACGACGCGATCGCGGTCTTCGACTTCCTCTCGATGAGCTGGGCGTCGTCGGACCTCAACCTCCGGTTCTACATGTACACGCCGGGCGGGCCGCAAGACCCGACGTGGTCCCTCGACCGCTACATGGATCCCGCGCGCCCCGCCCGAGGCTTCACCTCGCTCAAGCCCGGCCGCCCCGACCTCGTCGTGGTGGGCGCCATCGCGGGCGTTCCCCTCGCGCAGCCCCGACGCGCCGACGGATCGACGGACTGGGACGCCCTCCTCGGACGCAGCGCCGACGGCTCCGACGGCTACGTCGCCATGAGCGCCGAGGGCCCCGTCTCGATGCGCCAGCGCAACATGGACCCCATGTGCTCCACGCGCGTCGTCCCCGCGTGCCGCCGCCAGGGCTCCTCGCCGACGACCTCGTGCTCCGCCACCGACCAGTACTTCGCGTGGCCCTCGCGGCGCATCGCGCAGGTCGTCCGCCGCTTCGACGACCGCTACGGCAACGGCGTCCTCGGCTCCATCTGCGCGAGCTCGTACGCCGAGACAATGGCGGGCTTCGCGTCGCGCGTACGCCGCCGCATCTGCCGCCCCTGACCGCGGCCCGACCACGGCCCCGACGCCCGCGCGCTTCGGGGGTCGTTTCCGACTCGTGTTTTCTCCTCGTTCCTCCGTTGAGCACTGGTGAGAGCGCCGTCGGGGTCGCCGACCGCGGAGGCGCGCGGACACAGCACTTCACTCCCCTCCACAGAGAGAGCGACACGATGAGCGAGCAGGTGAACCCTGAGCCGTCGAAGGGCCCCCGCGGGCAGAGAGCGCGACGCCTCGCCTTGCCCCGGTGGTTCGCCTCGCGCGACGCTTCGACGGCCCCGGCGCCCGGCGCCGATCGCCCCCTCGGCGAGTCGCTCCCCGTGGTCTTCGCCCTCGTGTTCTGCGCCCTCGGCGTGTGCTTCACGGTGCTCGCCATCCGGCGCATCACGGCCGCGGGGCTCCCTCCCGCGCCGCAGCACCGCGCCCTCGCGCCCGCCGACCCGACCTCCGAGCTCCGCGGAGCGCGCTCATGATCGTCACCGTCGCGCTCGTGGTCGGCGCCGTCACGTCGACCCTCCTGGCGGGCTACCTCTTCGGCCTGTGGCGCGGTCAGGGCGCGCGCGAGGCCCTGCGCATCGAGCTCGAAGGCGCGCGCAAGTCCGCCTTCGACGCGAGGTCCGTCGCCTCCACCGCGCACGCCGAGGCCGAGTGGCTCCGCGGCTCCGCGGCGGAGGCGAAGGTCGAGGCGACGCGGCTCAACATCGAGCTCACGCAGACGCGAACGACCCTCCAGCGCACGCGGAAGACCTGCATGTCGCTCCAGTCGGAGGTGGCGCGGATCCGCAAGCAGACCGACGCGCCCGTGACAGAGAAAGACACCGCCGAGGCGCCCGACGGGCAGCTCAGGGACCAGCTCGTGAAGCTCGAAGATGAGCTCTCGACGCTGCGCGCGGCGTACGCGTCGCTCCAGGCAGTCGACGATCGCGCGAGGGCCGAGTGCGAGCGCCTCCAGGCGCAGGTCGAGCGGCTCACGACGGAGCACGACCGCGCGAAGGAGGGCGCTTCGAAGGCCGCCGCGGAGCTCACGCGGGCGCGCAACGACGCGGGGCGCTACCGGCTCCTCGCGAGCGCGCTCACCGACGACCTCCGACGCACCAAGGAGTCCGAGGAGCGCGCCCGCTCGCTCCTCGGTCGCGCGAACGAGGACGCGCGCCGCAGCCGCGAGGAGGCCGATCAGGCCCGCGCCGACGCCGCCAGCGCGCGCAAGCAGCTCGCCCGCGCCGAGCGACAGGCGCCGCGGCAGCGCGACGAGGCCGCCACGGGCCGACGCCTCGCGCAGCACGACGCGCAGGAGCTCGCGAGCAACGCCCGCTGGGAGGAGACCGCGCGCGAGATCAGCGCGATGCGCGCGGCCCTCTCGGCGATCACGCTCCGCCTCGCGCTCATGTCCGAGGGGCCCGGCGCGCGCGACACCGAGCGACCCGAAGAGATCGGCGACGCCGTGGGCAACGACGACCTCCTCGGCAGCGACGAGCGAACGGGCACCGCGGGCTGAGCGACGGCGCGGCTCAACGCCACTTGTTCGCGCAGTCGGGGCACATGCCGTGGGTGAAGTGCGCCTCGGTGTGCTCGCTGAGGTAGTGCTCCAGGCGATCCCAGTAGCCCTCGTCGTTGCGGATCTTCTTGCACCACGCGCAGATCGGCACGAGCCCGCTCAGCGTCTTCACGCTCTGGAGCGCGTCGCGGAGCTCGCGCTCGAGCGCCTTCTGCGCCGACACGTCGCGGCTCACGAGGAGGTGGCCCGTCACCGCGCCGCCAGCGTCTCGGAGGGGGCTCGCGATCACGTCGAGGTCGACCGTGGTGCCGTCGCTGCGGCGGAGCGTGTGGCTCGTGCGGGCGCTCTCGCCCGAGCGCATGCGCGCGATGAAGTCGGCGCTCGACGGCTCCGAGGCGTCGAGGCCGATGCCCGCGAGCGGCTCGCGACCGACCACGTCGGACTCGCGGACGCCGTAGATGGCCTCGGCGGCGCCCGCGAAGCGCGTGATGCGCAGCGACGCGTCGGTGACGATCACCGCGTCGCGCATGTTCGAGATGAGCCCCGCGAGGAGGTGCCGGTCGGCGTCGACGCGGAGCTCCTCGGTGAGGTCGCGCACGAGGCTGTGGAGGTAGAGCGCGCCGTTGACCGTGAAGGGCCGCGAGCTCACCTCGACGGGGAACACGGTCCCGTCGCTGCGGAGGTGCTCCGCGCGAAAGCGCAGGCCGCCCTCGCAGATCGCGCGCTGCATCATGGCCCCCACGTTGCCCCGCCCGTCCGGCGGTCGCAGGTCGCGGATGTTGCGCGTGCGGAGCTCGTCGCGGCTGAGCCCGTAGGCCGTGACGGCGTGGTCGTTGGCCTCGACGACGGCGCCGTCCTCGGTGAGCACGAGCTCGATCTCGTTCATGCGATGACCGAGGCCTTCGAGGCGCGCGCGCTGGAGGGCCTCCTCGCGCTCGTGCTCGTCCTTCTTGCGGCGCTCGATCGAGAGCAGGTGCTCCGCGGTGACGTCGCGGGTCCGCGTCACGACGAACTCGCGGCCCTCGTCGAGCACCATGATGGCCAGCGCTTCGAGCATGTCCTCGTGGCCGTCGGGGCGGAGGAGGGCGCCTCGGGCTTCGAAGCGTCCCCGCGCGCGCAGCACGGCGAGCGTGGCCGACCAGCGCTCGAAGGAGTAGGTCGGGTCGAGGTCCCACACGTGGCGACCGACGATCTGGTCGAGGGGGAGCCCGAGCAGGCTCGCGGCGGACTCGTTGGCGAAGATCACCACCCCGTCGGGCGTCGTCACCGAGAGCCCCTCGCTGGCGTTGTCGATCGCGAGTCGGACGATTCGAAGCGGGTCGGTCGCGAGGTCGAAAGGCGTCGGCGCGGTGGAGGTGCTCTTGGCCATCGGGCTCGTGCGCGGCGACGCGCGGGTGGGCCTCCGTGGCTATCACACGATCAATCGAGGGATCGAGGCTCCCTCGCACCAATTGATCACTTGGGGCAGACGGAAACCCTCGCGGGGGCCGCGCACCGCTTGACCCGCCGCACGAACGCCTGCGATGAATGTGCGCGAGATGGGCGGCGATGTGGGCGCTTCTACGGCCGCAGTGCGTGCGCACCGTACTTGCAGCGGAGCGCGCCCACGAAACGTCCGTTTCGTTGGAGGAAGACGTGGAAGGAAAGACCCTGCGCGCACCGCGCGTGGCGGCCCTGGTGGGGCCGTCGATGACTGGAAAGACCTCGCTGCTCGAGGCGCTGCTGCTCTCGTGCGGCGCGCTCGCGAAGAAGGGCAGCGCGAAGGACCACAGCACCCTCGGTGACCTTGCCTCGGACGCGAAGAGCCGCGGCGTCGGCGCCGAGCTCGCGGTCGCGAGCGCGGAGTACGAGGGAGAGCGATGGACCTTCATCGATTGCCCGGGCTCCTCGGAGTTCTGGCAGGAGTCGATGCACGGGCTCCTCGTGGCGGACGTGGCCGTGGTGGTGGTCGACGCCGACCCGTCGCGCGCGGCGGCGGTCTCGCCCCTGCTGAGCCTCCTCGACGAGCGGAAGATCCCGCACGTGGTGTTCGTGAACAAGGTCGACGTCCCGGGCTCCGCGGTGAAGCTCAAGGAGACGCTCTCGGCGCTCCAGGCGCTCAGCGCGCGGCCCCTCGTCATGCGCGAGCTCCCGCTCCGTGACGGGCAGAACGTGACGGGCTTCGTCGACCTCGTGAGCGAGCGCGCGTACGGCTTCAAGGGCCACGAAGACGCCGCCATCGCGCAGCTCCCCGAGGCCGTGCTGCCCGAGGAGCACGAGGCGCGGCGCGTGATGCTCGAGCACCTCGCCGACCTCGACGACCACCTCCTCGCCGAGCTCCTCGACGACGTGAACCCGCCGCCGGAGGAGGTCTACGCGAGCCTCCGCAACGACCTCAAGCAGGACCTCATCGTCGACGTGTTCTTCGGCTCCGCCGAGCAGGACAACGGCGTGCGGCGCCTCCTCAAGGCCCTGCGCCACGAGGCCCCCGAGGCCCACGAGTCGGCCTCTCGCGCCGCGCTCCCCGTGGCCGACACGCTGGTCCAGAGCTTCAAGACCGTCCACGCACAGCACGTCGGCAAGCTCAGCTACGCGCGCGTCTGGCGCGGCGAGGTCACCGACGGGATGACCCTCGGCAAGGACCGCGTCTCGGGCCTCTACAAGCTCCTGGGCTCCAAGCAGATCAAGGTGCAGAAGGCCGGCGCGGGCGAGGTCGTGGCGCTCGGTCACCTCGACGCCCTCCACACGGGGCAGGGCGCGAGCGAGTCGGACATGGTCGCGCTCCCCTGGGTCGACGCGCTGCAGCCCCTCGTGGCGCTGTCGCTCAAGCCCATGCGCGCGGGCGACGACGTGAAGCTCTCGGGCGCCCTCGGCAAGATCACCGAAGAAGACCCGAGCCTCCGCGTCGAGCAGAGCGCCGAGGCCCACGAGCTCATCCTCTGGGGCCAGGGCGACAAGCACCTGCGCCTCGCCCTCGACCGCCTCAAGGCCCGCTTCGGCCTCGAGGTGCGCGCCGAGGCGCCGCAGGTCCCCTACCGCGAGACCGTGCGCAAGAAGGTCTCGCAGCACGGGCGCTTCAAGCACCAGAGCGGCGGCCACGGCGCCTTCGGTGACGTGTTCATCGACATCGTCCCCATGGGCCGCGGCGAGGGCTTCGCCTTCGACGAGACCGTGACCGGCGGCGCGGTGCCCAAGCAGTACTTCTCCTCGGTGGAGAAGGGCTCGCGCGAGTACTTCAAGCAGGGCCCCCTCGGCTACCCCGTGGTCGACGTGAAGGTCGTCCTCACGCACGGCAGCTACCACGCCGTCGACAGCTCCGACATGGCCTTTCAGCAGGCCACGCGCGTGGCGCTCACCGAGGCGATGCCCAAGGCCGACCCGGTGCTCCTCGAGCCCGTGCTCGCGCTCCACGTCACGACGCCGAGCGAGTTCACGCCGCGCGTGCAGCGCATCGTGACGGGGCGCCGCGGCGGTCAGCTCCTCGGCTTCGACCAGCACCCGCAGACGAAGGGCTGGGACGTCGTCCAGGCGCTCGTTCCCCAGGCCGAGCTCCGCGAGCTCGCCACCGAGCTCCGCACGGTCACGCAGGGCGTCGGCACCTTCACCTGGGCCGTCGATCACATGCGCGAGGTCGACCCCAAGGAGTCCGAGCGCGTGGTCGCCATCCGTCGCAAGGCCCTCGCCGACGCGAGGGGATAGCGCCGCTTCCGCTCCCTCCGATACGCTCCCCGCGTGTCACAGAGAACCCTCCGTCGCGTCGGTGTGATCGGTGACGTCCACACCGAAGACGCCTCCCTCGACCTCGCGCTGCGCCACTTCGACGCGATGTCGCTCGACGCCGTGCTCTGCGTCGGCGACATCGTCGACGGGCCCGGCGACGCCGAGCGCACCTGCGAGCTCCTCCAGGCGCGCGGGGTCGTCTGCGTGCGGGGCAACCACGAGCGGTGGTTCCTCGCGGGCGGCGAGCGCTTCGTGCCCGAGTGGACGCGCTTCGAAGCCGTGTCCGAGCGCGCCAACGCCTTTCTGGCAGGGCTCCCCGAGACGTGGGCCTTCGAGACCGACGCGGGCCCCGCGCTGCTCTGCCACGGCATCGGCCGCGACGACATGGCCTGCCTCAAGCCCGACGACTACGGCTACGGCCTCGAGAACAACACCGCGCTCTGGCGCCTCCACGGCGCGGGCGACGTGCGCTGGATGCTCGGCGGCCACACGCACACGCGCATGGTCCGCCGCTTCGATCACCTCACGGTGCTCAACGCGGGGACGCTCTACCGCCCCCACGACCCCTGCGTGATGGTCGTCGATTTCGCCGCGCTCGAGGCCGAGTTCCACGACCTCGGGCGCGACGGGTTCAGCCTTTCGACGCGGGTGGCGCTCCGTCCGTGAGGGCCCCGCCGCCCTCGACGAGCCGCTCGGGGCGCTCCATCAGCCAGCGGAAATACGTGACCGCGCGCACGGCGTTGAAGCCGTCTTCGATGCGCTCATCGAAGGTGAAGCGCACCCGCGCCAGGGTCCGAACGACGGCCTTGCCCTCGCGCGCCACGACCTCCTCGGCCGTGCGCCCGAGCATGCCGAAGAGGGGGATGTCGCCGTACTCGTAGAGGTGGTGCCACGCCGCGTTGCCCCCGACGCTGCCGAGGTTGCTGATGAAGCAGCTCGCGAAGAAGGGGTCGTTGCGCGTGAACGACGAGGGGAGGAGCCCCATCGCGTCGGCCCACGGCGCCAGCGCCAGCAGCCTCCTCAGGATCGGGTGCGGGACCTTCAGGAGCAGATCGAACTCGCGGTCCGCGTGGCTGTCGCCGTGCGCGCGCACGTCCCGGATCCGCGCGTCCATCGAGCGCGCGAGGTCTTCGAGCGTCTCGTTCGCTTCGAAGCGGCGCTTGACCACGACGAGGGGCGCGGCGGGCTCCATCGAGCGCTTCGCCGTGAACGACAGCCACACGCCGTCGCGCTGGTAGAGCCGCCCCGCGGCGATGAAGCGGTTCATGCGCGGGTGCGCGTGCAGCGTCTTCGCGAGCGCGTGCAGCGAGAGGATGAAGAGCGTCATGCGCGGGCGCCCCTCGGCGTTCCAGCGCTCGATCCACGGGAGCGTGTCGGTGACGTCGATCGCCTCTTCGAAGTAGACCGCGGACTCGTTGCGGCGCGTGAAGAGCATCGCCGCGAGACGTCGATACGGTGGGACGTCGGTGACCAGCGTTCCGTTGCGCGCCATGGTGGGGCTCCCTCGCGGTGACGTCGTCGCGCCTCGGGCAACGTCGCGTCGCGCGGCGATCGTACTCCGATGACGCCGGGGCGGCGTTCTGAGACAACCGGGTTGATGCGTCTCGCGCTCCTCCCGCTCGCCCTCGTCGCCGCGTGCACCTCGTC
Organism: Polyangiales bacterium; assembly: GCA_046351535.1. Classification (GTDB taxonomy): domain Bacteria; phylum Myxococcota_A; class Polyangia; order Polyangiales; genus CAISKJ01. The sequence goes on along the minus strand of JAXLYG010000023.1, from coordinate 143,148 downwards.
GCCTTCGCCCTCGGGCGACGCTTCGGCTCCCCCGGACGCGGCCCTCGACGCGCGCGCTGACGTAGCCCCCGACGTCGCGCCGACCTGCGTCGAGCGCGCGGGCGCCTTCGCGCCGCTCTCGACCCGCTGCGGTCACTTCCTCGACGCGCAGGGGCGCACGGCGCTGATCTTCGGCGTCAACGCGCGCGTCGACGGGGTCTTCGACGTGGCGCTCGACATGGGGCGCGCGCCGCTCGAAGAGATCCCCGCGTTCACCCTCGACGACGCGCGGTCGATGCGGGCCCTCGGGTTCAACGCGCTCCGTCTGCCCATTCAGTGGTCGGCCATCGAGCCCACCGAGGCGGGAGGCTTCGACGGCGCGTACCTCGATCGCGTCGCGGCCGTCGTCGCGCTGTGTCGTCAGGCGGGCGTGCTCGTGCTCCTCGACCTCCATCAAGACGCGTACTCCAAGGAGATCGGCGAAGACGGCGCGCCGCGATGGGCGATCGTTCCCGCGCCCGAGATGCTCCTCGGGGGGCCGCTCGGAGACCTCGGCGCGCGGCGGACCTCGCGGCAGGTGCTGCGCGCGTTCGAGACCTTCTTCGGCGACGGGGCCGACGGAGAGCGGCTCAGGGCGCGCTTCACCGCGGCCGCGGCGCACGTCGCGAGGCGCTTCGCGGGCGACGCCACGGTGCTCGGCTACGAGATCTACAACGAGCCCATCGGCACCGACGCGCAGGTGACGCGGCTGAACGTCGCCGTCGCGCGGGCCATGCGAGAGGCCGACCCGGGGCACCTCATCGCCTTCGAACCCGACGTGACGCAGCGGGGCTTCTTCAACCGCTCCGAGGTCTCGGCGACGCCCTTTCCCGTGGCGGGCGGCGTGTATGCGCCGCACGTGTACCCGCTGTCGTTCACGGCCACCGACGCGCAGCGCATGGCCTTCACCGTCGAGTCGCTGGCGCCCGCGACGGAGAGCGCGAGAGACGAGGCCCGCGCGTGGGCGACGCCGCTGCTCATCACCGAGTGGGGCTACGACCCGAACGGCATCCGCGCAGACGCCTACTACGACGCTCAACAGACGCTTCAGGAGCGCGCGATGGCGAGCGCGATGCTCTGGGTGTGGAAGGAGAGCAGCCAGGGCGCCTGGGGCCTCCACGATCACGCCGGCTCGTCGTGGACGCTGCGCCCTTCGATGCGCCGCCGCATCGCGCGCGTGCGCCCCGAGGCCGTCGCCGGAACACCCCTGCGCTACGGCTACGACCGCGCCGCGCGGCGCTTCACGATGGACCTCCGCGGAGACCCCGCGGTGACCGCGTCCAACGTGCTCTACGTCCCCGCGCCCGAGGACTTCTCCGCGACCTTCGAAGTGACCTGCGACGGTCGCGCCGTGACCGTCACGCGAGACGTCGCGACGGGGCGCGTCGAGGTGCCCTGCGGCGGCGAGGGCGTGCACGCGATCACCGTCGCGGCGCGGTAGTTCCAGCGAATTTCGAGCGGCCGTCAGAAGATCTTCATCTTGTGCCAGCCGTCGCTCTCGAGGTGCGCGTCGAGGTCGCTGGAGTTCGACCCGAGGATGCGGTCGTCGCGCGTCCAGTACGTGTCGTAGCCCGTGTCGACCTTGTAGGAGTACCCGTCGGAATCGAGCACGTCCTCCTTGCCCATCACGGTGTTGTATCCGATGCGGCTGATCTCGGCGTTCGTGGCCTGCCGGTGCGCCACGATCTCGGCGTCGACCTTGTGGATGTAGTCCATCGTGTCGCGGAGGATCTTCGCGCGCTCGGCCTCGGCGCGCATGCGGTCCGCGACCATGCGCTGGCCCGCGCGATCCATCTCGCGGTGCTCCCACCCCGCGTCGGCGTGAAACGACCGCGCGACGGCCGCGAGGATCGGGAGCGTCGCTTCGAACTGCGCCGCGGGCGCGCGCATCACGGGCCCCACGGAGATGAACCAGCTCCCCGCGGGCGCCGTCGGTCCGCCCATGTGAAAGCCCGACGGGACCACGCGCCACGCGACGACGATCGCGCACTCGCGCCACGCGACGCCGCCCTCGGTGTAGCGCGTGTAGGCGAGGCAGGTGCTCACCTCCGCGACGCCGCCGAGCCTGCGCGCGGGCTCCTCCATCTGCGCGCGGGTGATGCGCTCGACCTCGGCGTCGGTCGCGGTCTGCTCGATCACGATGTCGGGCCGCTGCTGTCGAACGAGCGGCAGAAGCACCTCGCGCGCGCAGGTCGCGGCGTCGCAGAAGGGGCGCGCGTTCCAGCCCATCCCCGGCGCGGCGAAGCCCATCATGGCGCTCATCCAGCCGCCCATCGCGGGCTCCTGCATGGGGATGATCGTGCCGTCGTTGCCCACGCTCGCGCCGCTGCGCGGGTCTTCGACGCGCCACACGATGATGCCTCCGCCCTGCGCCCTCGCGCGGTCGACGCCGCCCGTGACGCGCCACCCCTCGGGGTGCTCGACGCTCCACGCGCCCTCGCTCGGGTCGACGGTGCGCTGTCGCCTCGGCGCGGGCACCGGCGTGAAGCTCCGCGCGACGCGCTCGATCGTGGGGCGCATCTCGGCCTGACGCTCGGCGCGGGTCTGAAAGCCACGCACCAGCACGGCCTCGGGCCCGTGACGCTCGACGCGCAACACGCCACGAAGCGGCGCGCCCGCGCGGCTCGCGCGACGGAACATCACGGTCTGCGAGCGCCCTCCGGCGGGCGCGCCCCAGGCTTCGAAGGTTGAGTCTCCCGCGGCGAGCTCGCGCACCACGTCGTCGGTGATCGACGCGAGCGACGCGTCGCCGTGCGTGGCGCGGGGCCAGAAGAGCACCGCGTCGTCGGCGTCGTCGAAGGCGTAGACCTTCGCCCCGTCGATCACCACGCGCCACGCGGGCGGGAGATCGAAGGCGAAGCCGTTCCAGCGGTCATCGTGACGACGCCAGCCAGGAGGCAGCGCCGTCGCCTCGGGTTCGCGTGCGGGCAACATGACCCCGGTGGGTGCTCGCGACGTGCCGTCGGGGGTTCGTCCTCGCGCTTTTCGCGGGTTCTCGCGCTGCGATCCTGCGACGCGCGCACATCGAAGCCTCGACGCAGACGCATCCGGTTCGCGCGCGAGAACGACGTTCGTCGGCACCTCGTCAACGATGACCCCCCGCGGAGAGAATTCCCCGGTACGTCCGAAGAATCGCTCGATCACGGCGCGGATCGGCGCTGCGCACAGGCGTTGCAGAAACCGTCGCTCTGCGATTTTTCTTCGAGCGTTCAACCCGCGAACACCTCGGATGGAGACCCGGTCATCACCGATCGCCCAACAGGCGATGGAGCACATGCCTGCGGGCGTCGTCGTGGTCGACGCGGCCGGGATCGTTCGCTACGCGAATCGCTTCGCGAGCACGTTCCACGGCCCCGCGGGCGACGGGCTCGAAGGGATGCCCGTGAGCGCGCTGCTCGCGCCGATGGAGCAGCTCCGCGAGGGCGTTCGCAATCGCGAGCGGCGCGGCGAGCTCTCGCTCACGGAGGCGTCGGGCCGACGGCGGACCCTGGGGTACTCCCTGTCGGGGTGGAAGAGCGCCGACGGCGAAGACCTCACCGCGGTGCTCTATCAGCAGATCGACGGCGTGCAGGAGATCCGCACGCAGCGCGACAGGCTCCTTCAGCTCGCGGTGGTGGGAGAGGTGCTCCCGTCGCTGCTGCACGAGCTTCGAAACCCGCTCGCCGCGGTGACCACCACGCTCGAGGTGCTGGTCGAAGAGGCGCCCGACGGGCTCCAGCAAGACCTCCACGCGGTGCTCTGGGAGCTGCGTCGGCTGGGGCTCGGGCTCCAGGGCATCGGCGGGCTCAACCAGGTCGTGCACGGCATCACGCCCGAGGCCATCGACAGCGCCGTCGAGGAGGCCTGCAAGGTGCTCGCGTCGAGCGCGCGCGCCGTGGGCGTGTCGCTCCGGATCGCCGTCGAGGCGATGCCGCTGCTCCTGCTCGACCGCGCCGCGGTCAAGGGCGTGGTGTTCAACCTCGTGCGGAACGCCATCGACGCGTGCAGGCCCGGCGATCAGGTCGTGGTCTCGGCGGGCGTGAAGGAAGACGCGTTCGAACTCTCGGTGCTCGACACGGGGCGGGGGATGTCGCCCGACGAGCTCGAGCGCTGCACCGAGCTCTTCTACACGAGCAAGCCCAACGGCTCGGGGATCGGGCTCGCGATCTGCCGACAGCTCGCCGAGCGAGGTCAGGGCAGCCTTACGATCACCAGTGAGCCGGGAGTGGGGACCACCGTGCTCGTGCGAATTCCCCTCGTTCCCCCGAGAGATTGAAGTCATGTCGAGAGTCGATCAACTGAACCGGATCCTGCGCTCGCTGCAGAGCTCGTCGCCCGACGTCGAGGCCTGCGCGCTCATCTCGGAGGACGGGCTCATCATCGCGAGCGCGCTGCCGCAGCACGTCGACGAGGCCCGCGTCGGCGCCATGAGCGCGACGCTCCTCTCGCTCGGCACGCGCGCCGCGACGGAGCTCTCGCGCGGCGACGTGCAGGAGGTGCTCGTCCGCGGCACCGAGGGCTACGCCGTGATGATGAGCTCGAGCTCGGGCACGCTGCTCCTCGCGCTCGCGAGCAAGAGCGCCAAGCTGGGCCTGCTGTTCCTCGATGTGCGGCGCGCCATCGAAGACGTCCGCAAGGTGCTCTGAGAGAGGGCGAAGAGGCAACCGACCATGTCGAATCAAGTCACCACGCTCTACGCCAGCGGAGCCCATCGCAACCTCCTCCTGCCCGACTTCAGCGCGGGCGGCGTGGCCGTGCAGGCCAACCAGCACCTCATCATCCACGGCAGCGAGGGGATGATCCTCGACCCCGGCGGGCACAAGGTCTATTCGCGCGTCCTCGCGGCCACGAGCCAGCAGCTCCAGAGCGCGAAGCTGAAGTACATCTTCCTCTCGCATCAGGACCCCGACATCGTGGCGGCCTCCAACGGCTGGCTCATGACCACCGACGCCGACGCGTACATCTCGGCCCTGTGGACCCGCTTCGTGCCCCACTTCGGCCTCGATCACCTCGTGGTCGAGCGCCTCAAGCCCATCCCCGACAAGGGCATGGTGCTCATGCTCGGCGGCGCGAAGCTCGTCATCCTGCCCGCGCACTTCCTCCACTCGCCGGGCAACTTCCAGGTCTATGACCCGACTTCGAAGGTCCTCTACTCGGGTGACCTCGGGGCCTCCGTGGGGACCGAGGCCGTCGAGGTCGCCGACTTCGACGCGCACCTCCAGTTCATGGAGGGTTTTCACCGGCGGTACATGGCCAACAACGCTGCGATGAAGCGCTGGGCCGCGGCCGCCCGTCGCCTCGACATCGAGATCATCGCGCCGCAGCACGGGGCGATGTTCCGCGGGCGCGCGCTGGTCAAGCGCTTCATCGACTGGGCCGACGCGCTGCCCTGCGGCACCGACCTCATGACCGACCCCATCGAGATCCCCGAGTGAAACGCTGATGCCCACCGTCCTCGTCGTCGAAGATGAGCCGATGCTGCGCGCCTCGATGGTGCGCGGGCTCTCGAAGCTCAGCGGTGTGTCGGTGCTCGCGGCGGGCTCCGTCGACGAGGCCAACGCCATCATCAGCGCGACGGTGCCGCAGCTCCTCATCACCGACCTGAACCTCCCCGATCGCTCGGGCCTTGAGGTCATCGCGGAGCTCGACCGCATCGGCGCGCGCGTCCCCATCGTCATCGCGTCGGCGTACCTGCGGCGCTTCAAGGTGCCGCAGCGCCCCGGGATCGTGGTGCTCGAGAAGCCCGTCGCGCTCGCCAACCTCCGCGAGGTCGTCGTCGAGCAGCTCGGGCTCCGCGACGTCGCCGCGCCCTTCACCCTCGCGGACTACATCCAGCTCGCGAGCATGGGCCGACGGTCCGTGCGGCTCGACGTCTCGCGCGACGGCAAGCAGCTCGGCGAGGTGGTGATCCACCGCGGCGAGGCGTGGCACGCGCGCGACGAGGGCGGGCAGGGCGTCGAGGCCTTCTCGCGGCTCGTCGCGGCCACCGGGGTCACCGTCGGCGCCCACCCCATGGGGGTCGAGATCCCGCGCACGCTCACGGGGAGCTGCGAGGCGCTCCTCCTCGACAGCCTCCGCCGTCAAGACGAGGTCAAGGTCCAGGGCGAGGGCGAGGAGTTCGCCTTCGCGGAGCTCGGTCGCGTGGTCGGTTCGCGGCCCCCGCAGTCGAGGCCGGCGCCCTCGCGCCCGACGCCCGCGCGTCCGATGCCGTATCCGATTCAGTCCGAGCCCGCGCCGCCGAAGCCCGTCACCCCGCGCACCGTCGAGCCCGGGCCGATGCTCCGAGAGACGCCGGGGTCCAGGCCCATCACGCCCGCGCCGCGCGCCATCGCGCCCGAGCAGGCGCCGCCCTCGGCCACGCGCTCGCTGAGCTTCGAAGTGCTCTACGCGAAGGGCGTCGAGGCGCTCCTCGATCGACGCTACCAGGACGCCTACGAGGCCTTCGAGGCTGCGAGCCGCGTGGGCGCGTCGCCGAGCCTGACGGCCAACCTCGCGAGGCTCCGCACGATGGGATTCGGAACATGACCGCCGCGCTCCACCACTCGCTCCCGTGGGAGCGAACGCCGCCCGGCGTCACCGTCGCGATCTTCGTCGTGGCGACGGGCCTCGCGGTCACCGGCGCGCTTCAGTTTCCCGCCGCGCAACGGGCCGAACCCGCGCCGCCCGCGCTCCGCGTCACGGCGCCCGTCGCGCCGCCACCGACGACCGCGCCGTCGATCGCGTCTTCGACGACCGCGCCTCCGACGCCCGCGTCTCCGACGACCGCGGAGCCTGCCGCGCCGGCGCCGTCGACGTCGCCCGACGCCGCGTCGCCGGGCGCGCCCGCGGTGGCGACGGTCGACGCGGGTGGCGCGAGCGCGACGGTCGCTGAGGCGCCCGCGACGGCGCACGCGTTCGTAGCGTCGGCGGACGCGGCGCCTTCGGGGCCCATCGATCCGCGATGTCCGCCGCGGTGGTCGATTCGCTTTCGTCGAGGGTCGTGGTCGACGCCGCCGAGGCTCGCGGTTCACTTCGTCCCGCTGCGGGAATACCTCGCGCGAAACCCTCGCGCGAACGTGCTCGTGCTCGGCTACGCCGACCCCCTCGGGACCGACCGTGACAACCACGCGCTCAGCGTCCGTCGCGCGGCGGCGGTGGCGGTCTCGATCCGTCGCGCGGGCGTTCCCGCGACGAAGGTGACCGTCGGCGGCGTGGGCGCGTTCACGGCGGAGGTCGAGGGCGCGGAGGACTCCGACGCGCTTCGACGGGTCGAGGTCCGCGTGCGCGGTGTCGCGCCCTGTGCAGGTGTCTCCGAGGAGGTCGTCGACCCGTGATTCTCTCACTCACTCTTGTCGCGCTTGCGTGCGGGCTCTTCCTGCTCGGCGGTTACATGGTCGGCGTCCGTCGCGCCCTCGAGGCCCGCGACGCGCTACGCGCCGAGCTCTCGGCAGCCCAGTCCGATCGGGGCCACGCGCGCGCCGACGCGCAGCGCCTCGAGGCCGCCCTCGCCGAGGCGCAGGAGGCCACGAAGCGCGAGGCCGTCAACGCGGGGCTCGCGATGGCGGAGCTCGAGCGCGTCCACGGGCGCACGCGAGAGTTCGAGACCGAGCAGGGCGGCGCGCGCCGCGAGGCGCAGGAGCTCCGAGAGCGCGTCGCGCGGGCCGAGGCCGAGGTCGAGGCCGCGCGGTCGCAGGCCGATCGCGCGCAGGAGCTCCGAGAGCGCGTCGCGCGGGCCGAGGCCGAGCTCGAGTCGGTGCGGACGCAGCTCCAGCGGGCCGACGCGCTCAACGCGCAGGCGCAGGGCGAGCTCAAGCAGGTGCGCGAGCTGCGCGACAGGCTCGCCTTCGCCGAGGCCGAGCTCAACGCCGCGATGGGGCAGGTGAAGCGCTCCGACGCGCTCAGCGCGCAGACGCAGAGCGAGCTCAAGCGCCTCGCTGCGACGGTGGCGCAGGTGCGAGAGACGGGGCGCAGCGACCTGCGCGAGGTCGAGCGGATCCTCTCGCCGCTCCTCGAAAAAGAGCGCGTGGCGCAGGCCATCCAGCACATCGACCTCGGCCGCGGGACGCGCGACGAGCTCCCGCGGCTCCTCAACGCGATCGCGACCGCGGGCAGCCTGAGCGCGCTGGTGCTGAGCGATGACTCGGGGCTGCCGCTGGCGGCGAGCGACGGCTCCGAGCGACCCGACGTGCTGGCGGGCGTCTGGTCGCAGCTCCTCATCGTGGCCGATCGCGTGGTCGAGAACGGCGAGCCCGCGCCCGTCGGCGTGCGCGTGCTCGACCTCGGCGGACGCGTGATCGCGCACCGGATCTTCAGCGCGGGCGAGCAGCGCTTTCTGCTCACCGCCGTGGCGCGCTCCGGCGGCCTCGACCCCGAGTCGCTGGAGCCCGCCGTGGCCAAGCTCGAGCGCGTGCTGATGCGCGACGCGTGGGGCGCGTAGCCGGGGCGTCGTCAGGCCGGACGCGGCGCGTAGGTGCTCGACCGGATCTCGTGCTCACCCGAGTCGAGGCGGTCGTAGAGGAGCAGGAGGCGCTTGTCGCCGCGGTGCTCCACGGTGCGCCCCGAGTACTTCGAGGCGTCGGTGCCGAAGCCCTGCACGCGGGTCTCGCCGTTGAACACGGTGGCGCGCGCGAGGTAGATGATCGTGTCGTCCATGTGGGGGCGGTTCACGGTGGTCGAGGCCGTGAGGTGCCCGACGCCGCGCTCGTCGAGCTCGGTCTCGAGGGCCTTCGCGGTGTTGAGCATCCCCTGGATCGCGACGATCGACGCGGCCACGGCGGCGGTGATGTCGACGCCGTCCTTGCTGTGGACGCCCTTCGTCGAGAGGAGCTCGAAGTTCGCCTCGCCGAGGTCTTCGCGGATGCGCCGGTGCACGCCGTTGTCGGGGTTGTAGTGCTTGACGGTCCCGACGACGGCGCCACACGCGGTGCGGGGCTCGCGCCACTTCGACTCCTGCGTGCGGCCGATGATGAGCTTGCCGTTCTCGCCGTCGAGGCGCCCCACGTGGGTCTTGAGGTCGATGTTGACGAGCACGAAGGTCGACGCGTTGCCCTCGTAGAGCCGCTTGCGGATGGGCGCGTCGAGGGCGTGCGCCACGGTGACGTGCGCGAGCGTGTGGCCGTCGTCGGTGCCGCCGCCCGTGGGCGAGAAGGCCTCGAGCTTGTGCTCGCCGATCTCGGACATGCAGGCGAAGCGCGACGCCACGACCTGCTCGTACGAGGTCGTCGCCTCGCCCTGGTGGATGCGGTCGCCGCAGTTGGTGTGCGCCAGCGTGGTCATCACGCTGGGGATCGAGAGGTCGGCGCCGCACGCGATCACGTCGTCGCCGAGGTCGCGCTCGCCCGCGAGCTGGAGCTCGTCGCGCAGGAGCTGGAGCCCGTTCACGAGCACGTAGCGGTCGCTCACGATCTCGTTCAGGTAGACGCGATAGGCGTTGTGCTCCAGGCCGAACTCGGCGTTGAGCGACCAGAATTTCTCGACGCGCTCACGGGCGCGTGACGGATCGAACCTCATTCATTCACCTCGTGAACGAGAGCGCTAACACGCCACGTGGCGGACTGTCCCGCGATCGTTGCAGCGCGTTCGCGCGCCTTGTGCGTGCGTGCGGTGCGTGCGCGCGGACTGCGCAAGGTCATAGTCCCTGACTTTTCGCCCGTTGGGGAACGGGCGGGGGATCGGGGGATGACGGGTATGGTGCGTGCTTTGTCGCGACCGTTCTGCGTTGGCAGACGCGGAACAGCGACGGAGGTCGAGGACCATGCCCGGTGCTTGCTCGAAGAGGGAGTTTGTCATTCTCGTGCTCCCTCTGGCGGTGGCGATGTTCGCCGGGTGTGAGGGGCCGGTCGGACCTGCGGGACCTCCCGGTCCGCGTGGGCCCGCGGGGCCCGGTCTCGATTCATCGGTCGATGTGCCCGCCGACGCGGTGACCCCCACCGACACGCCCGACGGCGCGACGCCCGATGTGTCGCCCGACGCGGTCGTCCTCGATGACGCGGGCAGGCCCGATCCGCGCGCGGTCTGCCAGAGCTGTCATCCGAGCCTCGACGTGTCGCTGCTGAACCTCACGGCGATCCACAACCCCGAGTCGACCCGCTACAACGCCAACTGCCTCCACTGTCACCAGGACATCCTCAATCGCACCACCCTCGACCCCAGGGTGCAGGAGATCCACCGCCGGATGCTGCCCTACCTGGGCACCTGGCGAGGCACGCCCCGCAACGAGGACTGTGCGTTCTGCCACCGCGGCGGCGTCGACTTCAGCGGCGATCACTCGGCGGCGGGCCTGCGGCGACAGGTGCCGACGCAGTACTGCGCGGGATGCCACCGCGACGGGCGCTGGGACTACTACCTCCCTTGAGAGCACAGTGGGTAACGGAGCAATCGAGATGGACGGATCGAACAACACGGGCCCCGGCACCCCGGAAGGCGGCGTAAGCCGCAGACAGTTCATGAAGGCCGCGGGCCTCCTCTGCGCCGCCGCGGCCGCGACGCCGGTGGTGCTCAAGGCGCGCGAGGTGCTCGCCGACCCCGATCCGCCGAGCTCCGACGCCGAGGTGCTCTACCTCCACTCGACCTGTCGCATCTGCCCGAGCCGCTGCGGCATCAAGGCGAAGCTCCGCGCGGGTCAGGTCGTGAAGATCGACGGCAACCCGTATCACCCCAACAACCGCGGCGACGACGAGCGCCTCGCGTTCACGCGCACGCCGACGGACTCTCGCAACGAGTTCGGGCGCCTCTGCCCCCGCGGCCAGGCCGGCGTGCAGACGCTCTATGACCCGTACCGCATCCAGCACCCGCTCCGCCGCGCCGGCGCGCGCGGCTCGGGGCGCTGGGAGGTCATCACCTGGGACCAGGCCTTCACCGAGATCGCCGCGCGCATCAACGCGCTCATCCCCTTCGCCGAGCGCGTGACGCGAGACATCGACCCCGCCAACGCCGACCTCGGCAAGATCGCCAACGGGCTCGTCTACTGCCCCGGCCGCGGCGTCGACAAATCCCTCGCCGAGCGGATCTTCAGGTCGGGCTACGGCACCGCCAACTACGACATCGACGACGCCTCGATCATCGAGGGCAGCGCGCAGGTCGGGACGCAGCTCGCGACCTACGAGCACGTCAACGGGACCCCCGGTCTGAGCGAGCTCAAGACCGACATGGACCGCGCCGCCTACATGCTCGTCTTCGGCGCCAACCCCGTCGAGTCGTCGCCGCCGATGCTCGCCCTCGCGCGCAAGACCACCGACATGCGCGACCCGCGTCGCACGGGCGGCATGGGCCGCATCGTCGTGGTCGATCCGCGCTTCTCGAACAGCGCCGCGAAGGCCGACCTCTGGGTGCCCATCAAGCCCGGCGGCGACGCGGCCCTCGCGCTCGGCATCGCCCGCGCGATGATCGCTGGCGCGCGGCACAACGTGGCCTTCCTCCGCAACGCCAACAAGGCCGCGGCCACGGCGGCGAGCGAGCCCTGCTACACCGACGCGACCTGGCTCGTCATCGTCGAGGCGGGACACCCCAACGAGGGCAAGCTCCTCGCGCCCGCCGAGGCGGGCCTCACGGGCGTGGTCAACCCCGCTCATCCCGTGTGCATCCGGTCGAGCGATGGCGTGCCCGTCGAGGTGCAGATCAACGCGCCCACGGGCGGCACCGCGACGGCCGTCGTGGGCACCCTCGAGCCCGTCGACACGGGCGCCGACTACGTGACCGTCAACGGCATCCGTTGCAGGTCGGCCTTCGCGATCTACCGCGCGGCGGTCTTCGAATACACGCTCGATCAGTACGCCACGGCGGCGGGCGTGAGCGCGGCGGTGATCTCGCAGCTCGCGACGGAGCTCACCTCGTCGGGGCGGCGCGCGTCGGCGTGGGCGTACCGCGGCGCCGTGCAGCACACCAACGGCACGTACACGCAGCTCGCGGTGATGGCGCTCAACTGGATGATCGGCAACGTCGACTACGCGGGCGGTCTCTCGCGCGGCGGCGGAGGCTGGGCCGAGGTCAACGCGACGGGCGGCGTGAACACGGCCGCGGTCACCGGCGGCGTGACGCCCGTGGGGCCGAGGATCGATCGCGCGGGCGCGGACTACACCGCGGACAAGTCGTATTTCCGAGGCTATCCGGCGCCGAGGCAGTGGTTCCCCTTCGCGGCGAAGGGCAACTATCAGGAGCTCGTCCCGTCGATCGCGCAGGGGTATCCGTACGCGATCAAGGCGCTCATCACCGCGTGGACCGACTGGCCCTACGCGGTCCCCGGCGGCAAGTCGGTGTGGGAGCGCACGGTCTCGAACGAGACCGCGCTGCCGCTGCTCGTCTCGATCAGCCCCGTGTTCGGCGAGGTCGCGACGTGGGCCGACTACGTGCTCCCCGACGCGACGTACCTGGAATCGTGGGGATTCCCCGGGCAGAGCGCGGCCATCTCGACGAAGCAGACGCCCATTCAGCAGCCCGTGGTCGGCGCCTTCGACGGCACCACCGTGGGCGCCACGGGGCGCTGGAGCTTCGACCCCTCGGCGCGCAACGCGTACACGCCGCTCCTGCCCGACACGAAGATGCACGGTGACATTCTCATCGGGCTCGCGAAGGCGATCTCGCCGACCTTCCCCGGCGTGGGCGCCAACGCGCTCGGCGCGGGCGTGAACCTCGACCGCGCGTGGGACTTCTACCGCCACCAGTTCGCCAACCTCGCGCGCAACGTGGGCACGGCCCTCAACGGCGCCACCGTCGCGGCGGGCGACATCATGGCGCGCGGCGGCGCCTTCGCGGCGCTCAACAGCGGCTACGACACCACCAACGCCGCGCTGCTCAACAACAAGCACGGCTCGGTGCTGCACTTCTACGTCCCGAAGCTCGCGACGACGGTGAACCCGGTGACGGGTCGCAAGTACCGCGGCGTCGCGCACTACGACGTGAAGCGCCACCTCGACGGGACGCCCGTGCGAGACGCGGCCTTCCCGCTCCAGCTCGTGACGTACACGCCCGCGCTGCACGCCGAGTCGCGAACGCACACGAGCCCGTGGCTCATGGGCATCCAGCCCAAGAACTTCGTCGAGCTCTCGGAGCCCGACGCGCGCACCGCGGGGGTCGAGACCGGCGACCGCGTGCGCATCACCTCGGCGTCGAACCCCGTCGGCGTCGTGGGCTTCGCGAAGGTCATCAAGGGCCTGCGCCCCGGGGTCGTGGCCGTCTCCACCGGCTTCGGTCACTGGGAGGGCGGCGCGAAGGCGCACACCGTCGCGGGACGCGCGACGGCCTTCGATCCCTCGCGCGGCGCGGGCATCACGGCCAACCCCGTGATGCGCCTCGACGACTTCTCGGGAGACGTCACGCTCCAGGACCCCATCGGCGGGAGCGCTTCGTTCAATGACACCTGGGTTCGCATCGAGCCCGTCGTGACGCGCTGATCAGGAGGACGGACCACCATGGCTCAGTTCGGTTGGATCGTAGACCTCCGCCGCTGCGTCGGCTGCAACGCCTGCACGGTCGCCTGCAAGTCGGAGATGAACACCGAGCCCGCGACCTCGCCGCTCGTCTTCCGCAACACGCACCCCATCCAGGTGAACTACCGCGCGGTGCTCACCGTCGAGAGCGGCGCCTTTCCATCGCTCTCGAAGGTGTTCGTCACGTCGGCCTGCAACCACTGCGCGTCGCCCGCGTGCCTGCCCGCGTGCCCCGTCGCGGCCATCACCAAGGACGCCGCCACGGGCCTCGTGCAGATCAACAACGCGACCTGCATCGGCTGCCGCTACTGCGAGTGGGCGTGCCCCTACGGCTCGGTGCAGTTCAACGACCTCTCGGGCAAGGTCGAGAAGTGTACCGGCTGCGCGCATCGCCTCGCCGAGAACCTCGCGCCCGCGTGCGTCTCGACGTGCCCCACGGGCGCGCTCCAGTTCACGCGAGACTTCACCCCGGGCTCGTCGGAGCCGCCCACGGGCTTCGCGGACCCCGCGCTCACCAACCCCTCGATCCGATTCATTCGTCCGTGACCGAAGCCTCGTCGCGCGACCCCACCGAAGAAGCCTCCGTCGCGGCGCTTCGTCGTGACCTCTACAAGCTCCTCTCGGGGCTCTTTCTCGCCGCGCCCGAAGCCTCCGTCGTCGCGGCGCTTCAAGACCCCGACGCGAGAGACGTGCTCGTGGAGTTCCTCGGTGATCGCGTCGCCGCGCCGCTCTCGGCGATCGCCGCGCTGCGCTTCGGTGACGAGACGCGACGCGAGTTCTTCGACCTCGTGGCCATCCCGGGCCCTCGCTACAAGCCGCCCTTCGAGTCGGTCTACTGCGACGCGCGGGAGCTCGACGAGGGCGTCGTCGGAGGGCTCCTCCTGGGCGCGTCGAGCGACGCCGTGAAGCGCGCGTACGCCGTCGCGGGCTTCGCCCTCGATGCGCCCGAGCTCCCCGATCACCTGGGGTGCGAGCTCGCGTTTCTGGCGGAGCTCGCCGCGCGTGAGGTCGCCGCGCTCGATCGCGGTGACTTCGAAGCGCAGCGTCTCGCCGTCGTCGATGCGGCAGACTTCGCCGTGTCGCACACGGCCCGCTGGATCTCGGTCTACGCCGCGCGACTCGCCACGGACCCCGAGGCGCGCCTCCTCCCCGCGGTCGCAGAGGTCGCCGCGGCGCTCGTCGCCGAGACGGCCGCGCGCGGCGGACGGAGGCGGCTCCCGGTCACGGCGTGACGTGATCGCTCAGACCCACGCGTAGGCGCGTCGCACGGTCTCGCGGCCGTCGCGCTCCACGAGGTCGCCGTGGGCGAGCACGATCTTGTCGATGTCCCACGCGAGGATGCGGTCGACCTGGCGTCGCGCGACGCGGCGGTCTCGCACCATGAGGCGCTCGGGCCAGCCGAAGCCCGGCGCGGTGTTGCGCGCGAAGGCCGCCACGGCGCGCGTCACGAGCGAGCGGTGCGTCGAGAGGTTGAGCAGCGCGTCGGAGCACACCATCGTGCGGCTCCTGCGGTGAAAGAACACCACCTCGTTCTCGCGGCGCGACGAGAAGTACACCTGCTCGATCTCAGCCTCCCAGACGGGGAGCGGCTCGTCGGCGAGCACGCAGGTGAACGCGAGGTCGGGGCGCTTCCACTCGAGGCCCGGACAGGCCGCGAAGACGGCCTTCGGGTACGCGCGCATCCACTGGCCCACGTAGAGGTGGTGAAAGAGGCTCGGCGCCACGACCGCGCGCACCTCGCCGAGCGCGTCGACGGCGCGTCGCGTGTCGTCGTCGAGGGCGACCGGGGAGTGCACGAAGAGTCCGCCGCCCGTGAGTCGGATCACGGTCATGCGCGTGCCCGTCTCGACGCCGAGGAACTTGCCCTCGCGCGTGTCGATCCAGAGCTCGTCTGCGAAGGGGGTGAGCATGGCGCGGAGACTACCGCACGATGCGGATTCGCGCGTCGACGACGACGGCGCCGCGAGGCAGCGCGACGACGGGGTTGAGGTCGATCTCGACGACCTCGTGGAGCTCCTCGACGAGCCGGCTCACGCGCAGGATCACGTCGATGAGCGCCGCGCGATCGACGGGGGCTGAACCGCGGAAGCCTTCGAGGAGGGCCTTCGCCTTGATCTGATCGAGCATCTCTGCGGCGTCGCGGTCGCGAAGGGGCGAGACGCGGAAGACGACGTCCTTCCAGAGCTCGACCTGCACGCCGCCGAGGCCGAAGCCCACGAGCGGACCGAACACCGCGTCGCGCGTCGCGCCCACGAAGGTCTCGACGCCCGCGGGGGCCATCTCCTGCACGAGCGCGCCGCGCATCTCATCGAGGCGCCCGAGCGCTTCGAGGCGTCGCGTCATGGCCTCCCAGGCCGCGCGAACGGACGCTCCGCCGCGGAGACCGAGCGCCACGCCGCCCACGTCGCTCTTGTGCGTGATCGTGTCGGAGATGAGCTTCAGCGCCACGGGCGCGTCGAGCGCGTCGGCCGCGGCGATGGCCTCGTCGACCGTCGTGGTCACCGTCTCGCGCGGCGTTCGAATGCCGTATGCGCCGAGCACCTCGCGCACCTCTTCGGGCGTGAGCCAGCGCGATGTGGGCGACGACGCGAGGGCCCTCTTCGCGCGCTCCGTGTCGATCGCGGCGAGCGCCGGGACCTCGCCGTCGGGCGTCGCGAGCCAGCGACCGTAACGCGCGGCCCTCGCGAGCGCCGCGGCGGCCGACTCGGGGAACGCGTACGACGGATAGCGTCCATCGCGCAGCGAGCGCACGGCTTCGGGCACGCCGCGACGGCCCATGAAGCAGGTCGCGACGGTCTTGGAACTTCCCTTCGCGCCCGCGAGGATGGCGTTCGCCACGTCGCCCGCGTCGGTCACGATGGGCGTGACGAAGACCACGAGCACCATGTCGACCTCGGGCGCGTCGAGGAGCACGCGCAGACAGCGCTCGTAGGCCGTCGCCGAGGCGCTCGCGATCATGTCGACGGGGTTGCGCACCGACGCCTCGGCGGGCACGAGCGGGAGGAGCGCGCGCTGCGTCTCGTCGCTGAGCTTCACGACCTCGAGGCCGCGGCTCTCGCACGCGTCGCTCGCCATGATCCCGGGGCCTCCCGCGTTGGTGAGGATCGCCACGCGCCGCCCGCGGGGGACGGGCTGGTTCGCGAGGAGCATCGCCACGTCGAAGAGCTCGTCGATGGTGTCGGTGCGGATCACGCCCGCCTGACCGAGCAGCGCGTCGACGGCGACGTCGAGACCCGCGAGCGAGCCCGTGTGAGAGCTCGCGGCGCGCGCGCCGGCCTCGGTGCGTCCGGCCTTCACGACGACGATGGGGCGCGTGCGCGAGACGCGACGCGCGAGGTCCATGAAGCGTCGCGGGTTTCCGAGGTTCTCGAGGTAGAGGAGGATCACGCGCGTGGCCGGATCGTCGGCCCAGTGCGCGATGAGGTCGTTGCCCGAGACGTCGGCCTTGTTGCCCACGCTCACGAACTGCGAGACGCCGACGCCGAGCTCGCGCGCGTGGTCGAGGATCGCGAGGCCGAGCGCGCCCGACTGCGATGAGAAGGCCACGTTGCCGAAGGGCGGCAGCGCCGTGGCGAAGGTCGCGTTGAGCGACACCGCGGGGTCGGCGTTCACGACGCCGAGGCAGTTGGGGCCCACCATGCGCATCCCGTAGCGCCGCACGGTCTCGACCACGCGAGCTTGAAGCGCGCGGCCCTCGGGGCCCGTCTCGGCGAAGCCCGCGGTGATGACCACGATGGCGCGTACGCCCTTGCGTCCGCAGGCTTCGACCGCGTCGGGGACGGCCGCGGCGGGCACCACGATCACGGCGAGATCCACCGCGTCGGGGACCTCTTCGATGGAGGGGTACGCGCGCACCGACTGGATCACCGCCGCGCGCGGATTCACGGGGTACACCGCGCCCTGAAAGCCTCCCGCGAGGAGGTTGTGGAACACCTCGGCGGCGATCGTTCCGCGGTTGCGCGAGGCGCCGATGACGGCCACGGAGCGCGGGCGAAGGAGGGCGTCGAGCGAGGGCTTCGGTTCGGTCTTCTCGGTCATCGCGCGGGCGTATACCGCTGCCGTCGCGGTTGTTGCCAGCGTCGAGCGAACGCGCGGCCTCGTGCCACCGTGTGCCGATCGCACCGCGGGGCGCGTCGCGCGTCGCCCGACGGACGCGTCGAAACCCGCGGAAACGCACGGCCCCGCGTGTGGTCCGCGCGTTGCTCGATCGGGGCGTCATGAAGTCGCTCTCCGCGTTGATTCCGTTTGTTCTCCTCGCGTGTTCCTCCACGACGACGCCGACGCCGGGGCAGTGCCCCGCGGGGCAGGTGCTCGGGTATCCGTCGGGCTGCGGGACCGCGGCGTCGTGCGTGGCGGACACCTCGGGCGACGCCGTCGTGATCACGTTCTGCGGCTGCGACGGTGTGACGCACATGGGCGGAGGACAGTGGCCTCCGGCGATTCCGTGGGCCTCGAGGGGCGCGTGCGGCGCGGGCGACGGAGGGAGCGACGTCCCCGCGACGGACGCCACGCAAGACCGCGCCGAGCCCATCGACGTGCGGGGTGACGCGCCCGACGTCTCGACCGACACGGGCGACGCGCCGACCAACTGCCCGCTGCCTCCGCTCGACTACTCGGCTTGCACCACGGACTCCGACTGCGCGATGTACGCCGCCGGGTGCTACTGCGGTCAGCAGCCCGTGAGCGGCGTGTCGGTCTCGAACCTCGCGGCCGTCACGCGCTGCGAAGACATCGCGCGTACGAGCTGCGCCCTCGGGTGCGCCGTAATGGAGGGACGCGCCGCGCAGGACGGACGCAGCGTCACCGACGGCGGCACCATCGCCGTGCGCTGCGAGGCCACCGACGCAGGCGCCCGGAGCTGCCGCACGTACGTGCCTTGAGTCCGGGGCCTCAAGCGGAACGAGGCGCGTCGCTCACAGTTGGGCGCTCAGGAACGCGCCCAGCAACGCGCCCGATGACGCGGCCAACAACGCGCCCGATGACGCGGCCAGCGACGCGCGCGATGACGCGGCCAGCAACGCGCCCGATGACGCGGCCAGCGACGCGCGCGATGACGCGGCCAGCTCGTCGCCCAGGGTTCGCCCCAAGGGAGTTACGAGAGAGGGCTCAGCCTGGGCTATGGCCTGCACGGATCACCCGTCTTCGACGGGTTCAGAAAGCCGTGCGGAGCCCTCTCCGGAACCCGTCGAAGACGGTGATCCGTGCCTTGATGCGGAGCCCGGGCTGAGCCCCTCTCTCGTAACTCCCGGGGCGAACCCTGGGCGACGAGCTGGGCGACGAGCCGGGCGACGAGCGATGCGCGTGCTGATAGAACCTCCATCACCCCGTCATGAGCGCTCCTCGCTCGCCCTCTGCGCCGCGTTCTGCGTGGCCGCGCCTGCGGTTCACGCGCAGACGATCACCTCGCGTCGAGAGACCACGCCCTACCCTGGTGTGCGCATCATCGAGGGGCGCACGAGCGGCCCCGCCGGACTTTCGCGCGGCCATCATCTCGCTCTGCGCCGACTACGTGCACGTCACCGCGACGCGCGCGCCGACGGCGCTCCGCCGAGCGCGTGGGCGAGCCGCCGACGCGACCAACGGTGACTTCTTCGTCTCGGGACCGCGCGTCTACGGCTACGCGATCGGCAACGGCGTCGCGTGGCCCGTGCGGCAGACCGGCATCGATCCCGCGGTGGCGGGCGAGTGGTACTACCGACGCTACGGCTGGATCGCCTTCGGCGCGCGCACGGTGGAGTTCTCCCACACCGAGCTCGTGAAGCAGCACGCGGCCTCGCTCGGCGTCACCGCGGGATGGATGCCGACGACGGTGACGACGGCCGTTCCGCGCGGTCTCACGGCGCTCGTGAGCGGCTTTCCCGAGCTCATCACCGAGGGGCACAGGGTGACCTGCACGACTCCCACGGCGTCGTCGTGCTTCCCCGATCGAACGGACATGCGCGCGCGCAACCCGCGGACGGCGATGGGGCTCACGCGCGATCGACGCACGTTCATCCTCCTCACGGTCGACGGACGCTCCTCGACGAGCGCCGGGATGTACGGCACCGAAGAGGCGCGGCTGATGGAGCTCCTCGGCGCGTGGCAGGCGTTCAACCTCGACGGCGGCGGCTCGACGACGCTCTGGCAGCGCGGCCGCGGCGTGCTCAATCACCCGAGTGACGCGACGGGCGAGCGCGTCGTGGCCAACCACTGGGGCATCTTCGCGGGGAGCGCGAGCGGACGTCCTCGCACGCCGGGGAGCTGCGTCGCGATCACCCCCGTCGACGCGGGCGTACCCGACGCCGGACCGCGCGATGCCGCGATCGACTCGGGCCCTCGTGACGCCGTCTCCGACGTGGCGCGCGACGTGACGAACGACCTCGCGATCGACCGCGTGCTCGCCGACGTCGCGAGCGACCGTGCGCTCGGTGACATCGCGAGCGATCGCGCGCTTACAGACATCGCGAGCGATCGAACCCTCCTCGACATCGCGAGTGACACGTCGCAGCCCGACGCGGGCGCTCTCATCGATGACCTCGGCGCGCGTGAAGACGCGAGCGATGACGCGATCGAAGAGCCCGCAGACGACGTCTCCGATGAGCTCGCCGACGACGCTGGACCGACCGAGGAACTCCCCGAGTTCGGCGACGCGGCGCGCGCGGAGATGCCGCCGATCGACGCGGTCGACGAGCCCGGATGCGGCTGTCGAAGCGCGGCCGTGAAGCAGCCCCCGAGCACGCTCCCGCTGATGTTCGTGACGCTCGCGGGCATCGCCATCCGGCGTCGGAAGCGTCAGGGCAGGCGCGGCGCGGGGCGATACCAGTCGCTGTGACGTGACGTCGCCTTGCACGCGAGGCAGTACGTCGCCGGGTACACGAAATCGCAGCCGGGGCAGCGACCACCCGTCTTGAAGGTGTTCCACACGCAGTGGCAGAACTCGCACTGCCACACGGGATCGCCCGTAGGCACCGCCGCGCAGCGCGGACACGCGGCGGCCGGAGCACCCTCGCGATAGGGCACCACGGGGTTGTCGCGCGACGGGCGCGGGCTCCACGAGATGAGCCATCGCAGCGCCCACTTCATCCGGCCGATCGTGCGGTTGAAGCCGTTGGCGCGGTGCGGGATGCGATAGAGCCTGCCGCACTGACACGCGATGACGTGACCGCGCGTGGCGTCGGTGAACTTCACCTGCGCGCCGCAGCGACAGAGGAGCGAGAACTTCGCGGAGGCGTCCATCGCGCGCGAGGATAGACCGGGCGCGCGTCGCTGTGGCCGCCCTTCACCGTTCGCGCGAGAGCCTTCGAATCGCGATGCGCTGCCAGACGACGATCACCGCGAGGATCACCGTCACCGCGGGCCACAGGACGAAGAACATCCCCGCGTTGGTGTCGCGGTAGGTCACGCCGAGCATGTTGGCCGTGCGGATCATGAAGTCGACGCAGGCCGCGTACACGGCCGTTCCGAGGTGCTGCATCACGCGGCTCCGTTCTTCGCAGCGAGCGCGCGCTTCGAAGCGCGGAGGGCGCGGAGCGTCTCGGCCTGCGTCCACGCGCGCACCCAGAGCCAGTACATGAGCGCGGGCCACGCGAGGCAGAAGAAGACGATGTTCGCGATGCCGTAGCCGATGAAGCGGTTGCGCGAGAAGAGGCTGCCGAAGAGGTAGAGCCCGCGGATCGTCGCGCCGAAGATGGAGCGGTCACCCGTGAGGATCGCGGGGAGCTTCGGCGTGTGGCGGCAGCCGCGGTTGTGGCAGTCCCAGGTGCAGCGGTCGGGCTGCCAACGCTCGTGGGGAATGCTCGTTCGCGCGAGGGGCACGGCGGGCGGCATCGCGTTCACGGCGAGCAGAATCACCCACGGCGCCACGAGCGGAAACACGTAGATCCACAGCGCGCGGAGGAGGCCCTTCGGCTTCGCGTCGGCCATCGCGCGGAGGGTGCCACACGTCCGCGGGCGCGCACGCGGCTCCGTCAGCTCCGCGAACTGCTCGACGCGCGGTAGAGCGCCGTGCGTCGTGCAGTTCGCGGAGTGAGGCGCGAAGCCGGCGCTCACTTCGGAGCGGGGGGATCTTCCTTCTTGTGGGGATTCTTCGGACCGGGGACGAGGCGGTCGAGGTAGCGCAGCACCTTCTCCCAGCGGTCGAGGATGCTCGGATCTTCGTCGGACTGGGAGTACACCCGCCTTCGCACGCGGAAGGCGAGGTCGCCGAGGTCGCTCGACGCCACCGAGAGCTGGTCGTCGAGCATCTTCGAGACCTCGGAGACCGCCGCAGCGCGGGGCGCGAGGAACTCCACACGGGAGAGGGTCTGCTCGATGAGCTCGGGCGTGACCGTTCCGGTCGAGAATAGCCCCGGCTCTTGACGGAGGAGGGTGATGAGCTCGGGCATGACGAGCGAGAGGTCCGAGGGGACCTTGACGAGCGCGCGGGCCTCGTCAGCGGTGAGCGTGCGCGTCCGCGCGACACCCAGTTGGCGGAGCACGTCCTCCGAGATGATGGCCTGGGGCTGGGCCACGCTCTGCGTAGGATATTGCGGCACGCGGACGTGATCCGCGCTGCGCAGGACCGTCGCCGACCCGAGGGGCGGCGGACGCACCGACGGCGTTCCGTCGATCGGCTCTTTGGCAGGTTCACCCCTGCCGGGGCTCTTCGGATTCATCACCGGGTACAACGGTCGTGTCGCGGGCGTCCTGAAGCGATCTCACATCTTTTCTTCGAGAGCGCCGAGAGGGTCATGGACGACCCGGTGCCGAAGAAGTTGTCCAGACGTTTCCACTGTGACTGTACGACCCTATCGCGGAAGGGGTAGCACCCTGTCGCGGGAGGGGTCGGACCCTGTCGTGGGAGGGGTTGCAGCCTCAGGCCAAAGCGGTCTTGCCCTCCTGGTGACACGGTACGATCCCATTCAGGACAAGCCGCGAGCGAGTAGGGAGCAAGGTGGGACCCTGATCGCGGAAGACACGCGACCAGTCGACTGGTGATCAAGCTGCCGTCCTCGGGGATCTCGTCGATCGCATTTCGGCTCTACGTGTGCGGACGCTCTAACGGCTAGGGCCACGCCATTTCGACGAGACCACCAATAGGACAAACGCGTGCGGCGCTGTTACCATCGCGCACGCCACCCGGAGAGTAGACGACGATGCACGTAGGACGTACGAGAGGGCGGGATCGCGCGCGAGGCCATTCGCCTCCCGTCTTCTCCCCCGCCTCGATCTCTGGCCTCGTCGGGTGGTGGGACTTCACCACCCTGGGGCTCCCCGACACGACCCCGATCGCGTCGGTCCCCGATCGCTCGGGCCACCTTCACGACGCGACGCAGAGCAGCGGGTCAGCCAAGCCTACGTTCAGCCTCAACGCCTTCAACGACCGCTCCGTCGGCGTCTTTGATGGCGTCGACGACTCCCTCGTGGGCACCTCGGGGATCGCCGCCAACAGCCCGATGACCCTCGTCGCCGTCGTGCTGCGAGGGACTACGGGAGCCTACAAAGACGTCCTCGCCTTCGGACAGGCGGCGTCCTACAAAGATATCGCCATCATGTGGGACGCGGCGGGGACGCACCTCGCGGTCGGCAACTTCGCCGGGCCGAGCACAGACAAGGGCGACTGCTACACGAACGACGCCAACACGCCGTTCCTCATCACCTCCGTGGTCTACGATCCGCCCGCTCGCCCGGTAATGTTCAAAGACGGCGCCACGTTGACCTACACGAGCGCTCCGACCGACTGGTCGGGGGTGAACATCAACAACGGATCGAACAACTACCCCTTCGCGATCGGAGCTGCATCCGACGGCGTAAGCTACGCAGCCTCCGTGAAGGTGGCGATGGCGATGGTCTACGACCGGGCGCTCTCCTCTTCGGAGCGCTCGCTCCTCGAACGCTGGCTCGGCGGCTACTTCGGGATCACGGTGTCATGAGCGAGCGATACGACCAGCGGGTCATTCTCATCGTGTCGGCCACCGATCGCGACGCGGCGAATCGAAGCGCGGAGGCCGCGGTTCCCGGCGCGGGGGGTAGGACCTTCGCCGTGGGACTGGTGCCCGCTGGCTCACCGCCGGGGACTCCGCCGACGCACTACATCGCCTCGTGGAGTGCGACGGCTGCCCAGAGAGACCGCTTGCGCGTCGACTTCGACCGCGCCGATCGGGGCAGGGGATATCTGTCCTGGGATGACACTGCCCCATCTGTCGAGATGCGTGTCTCGGATCTGCTGCGGGTAAGGGGTCTGGTGTTCGAAGCGCAGGCAAATGCTGTCGGACGTGTGTTCGATGGAGGCGTGCGATGAAGGACATGCTGAAGAGCTGGCAGGAGAGAAACAGTCTGATTCATCGAGACGCGACGGAGAAGTCGGAGAGAGAGGGAACGGGTTCAACCGATATCGTCAAGCGCTCTCTGAAGACAGCTCTCGCGGTCGAGGCTGAACAATCAACAGCAAGGGGATCATCCGCAACAACTGAAAGAAGGAAGTTCTTCTGCGATTCAAACGCAACAACTACGCGTGGGGCCAATTCGCTTGTGGATTCCATCAAGGCAAACAAGGGATGTTCCTGCGGTGGCGACTGTGGCTCTCGTCGCACTGATAGCAACACGCCTCCGGTGCGAAGGAATCAGGCCCTCGACTTCGCCGTTCTGCTCGATAGCAAACACGATTTGACAGCCAGACTGCAGGACAATGAGCAGATTCTCTCCATGGTGTGGAGCAATACCATCGGGCACACGGCTACAAATACGCTTGTAAGCAAGCTTGCTCGTGTCGGCAACTACACATCTCACCTGCCGGATCGCGAGAGAATGATTGCAGTCAAGTTGATCGAATCCGTTACCAATGCCGAGGGTTCCGCGGGAGGAACAAGCGTATGGGATAGAATCGGTCACGGTATCAGTTATGATGGGAGCGACACCTGCGGAGCAATTACTGCGGCCGCTGACGATGTCTGGAATCTTATCTTTGACGGACTCGAGGGTAACGGGACGTGGCTTGGTTTTGCGTCGTGGTATCGTCAGTGCGACCGAATCGACAATCCTGATCCGTGTGTCGCGCTCGGTGAAGCGTATGCACACTGCAGCCCTGACGATTGCGCCGACGCCTATAACGCGCACCAACATTGCATTCAACAGTGGGGAGAACGTACGCAGGAGTTGCAGGCCCTTGGACGCGCGGAAGTCAGACGTCTCTGCAGGGCCCAAGCTATCGAGGAAGCTAGGAGGTATGGCGTTCCTGCATCCCTGTTTCCTGCTTTGGACGCTGCCGCCACGCTTGATGATCTCGCGATGTTGTGCGCTGAAGCAACGGGGAGATCGTGGCCGCAGAACAGGGGACCATGCGTGCTTGAAGGTTACTCTGTCGCGGTGTCGTACGGGCTGTTCTTACTGTTTTTGTATGGATTAACGGGGACGGAAGACGCCGTGTATCTGGCGCTGACTCAGACGGCACAGATGGCCTCCAGGGTGATTAGCGCGTGCCTCAACGCGCCGCAGGATTCCGCCCCGTCCAGCCGTCCGAGACCGAGCGTTCTCCGAATCCACCACTAGTCAACATGTCGTTGAAAATGAGTTCCGAGTTCAGGCTGATTTTATCTAGAATCCAGGCGCCTAATGTTGCGATGTTCGTTTGGATTTCATTGCTCTTCAGTTGTGCCAGAACGCGCGCCGCGTCTCCAGTTCCAGACGTCGCGCGCCACGACGCAGATGTCGCTGCTCTGCCAGATGCCGATAATCAGTCCCCTGTGGTGGTGTCTCACACCTGCCCGTTCGGAGCTCGGGAGATTCGAACTTCGGTGAGAGAGGACGGTACGGTTTGGTTTCGCGAGTTGATGGTTGATGGAGGGTGGGTCGGAGTACCCGTGGGACACCATACCTCCGAGGATGCTGTGGCTCTACTGCATCGCATTGAGTCGACTGGGCTGCGCCGAGTCCGTCCTGACAGTTATGAGCCGGGGCCCGTGCATTGTATCTTCGCGATAGCGGCAGTTCTCCCCCGAAGAGGTTATGAGTTGTACCCTTGCACCGGAAGTCCACGTGTGCCTCACGAGGTCGAAGAGTCGCTTGCCCTGTTTCAGAACTACATCCGGTGACTGTGTGATAGCCATAGGGCACCTCACCATCCATTCGACCGAGTAGTTCGAAGGGACGTTCGATGAAGGACATGCTCAAGAGTTGGCAGGAGAAGAACGGCTCCGTTCTGGGAAATGCCGATGGGAAGTCGGTTGGTGGGTGGTCCGCTTCGTTAGATGTTCTCAGCCGTCGACAAGGGATCGCGTTAACGTGGGATAGCACGCCGTTGTTGGTACACGAAGTGCTGACATCGACACAAAATCCATTGCGGCGAGTCGCAGCACCAGAGAAACACGCACGCTTCGCGGATCCAGTCGGAGCCACTACGCCCAATTCCAAGTGCGCAACATGTGTTAGCGGGAAGGTGGGCGAACTCCGCAGTATTTATCTGATGCCACCTCCATGGGATGATTTCTGGAATCCACCGTCTAGATAGGTCGAACTCGAATGCCTCCAATCAACCATACGTTCCGACATGTTGTGACGCGTGAGAATGCGGACGCGAACCTTACGTTTCTCGATCACCCCATACTCAACCGCAATTCGCGCGCCCTCCTCACCGTGACACATTTTTTCAATCCATACGCCGGGGTTCCTGGCGTTTCTAATCCTCATTTTATTGGGGTTACATATGAAAAACCTGGTTCCGCAAAGTGGGCAATTACGAATATTGATGGTGCTCCGATACCCCTTGGTGCCACCTTCGATGTTTCGGCTTGGAATCAGCGATGGGTCGGGGGATTTGCGCACTATGCGAGCAGTTCGAACACTGTTTCGAATCTCACCATTCTCGATTATCGGTATCTGAATGGCCATCCTCAGGCTGTGTTCTTCGTCACTCCGTATGTTACGAATCGCTTGTTGATGAATCGCCCCATTGGGGTTTGGTACAATGAGGATATTTCTCGGTGGTGCATCTACAATCAGGACTTCTCGTCAATGATGATCGGAGCTGGTTTCCATGTCGAGATTCTTGATGCTTCTACCTACGGATCCTGGGTGGAACATACGAGGACCGTCGTGACGAGCGGCAGGAGCGGCAGTTCGAATGATTTCTTGCTCTTCAAGGGGAAGGGCGGTGACAGCGCCTCGGAGTTTCACTTTGTCACCCAAAACGCGAGTTTCCGACTCGCTGCTCAAATTCAGGGAAATCCCGATGTTCGGGTTGGCTTCAATACCCATCCGGTTGGGATTTTGTGGAATGACTCAACCTACCGTCCTGCGATTTTTAACGAGGACGGTGCAACAATGTTGGCGGGTATCGGGTATAATGTTCGCCATGCAACGGGTATTTAGTTCGAGTTGGTTCGATCGATGGTATAGGAAATTCGGTCGATGAGGATATTTCTGGGGGCCTTATTTGCGCTCGTCTCCTGTGGTGGCTCGACCGCTGTCGGTGTCGATGGCGGTCCCTCGATCGCTGACGTGCGGACCTCGCCCGCCTCGTCCCTCGATCTGCTCCTGGTCATCGATGACTCTGGAAGCATGGCTAGAAATCAGGCGCTCCTGGCCGAGCAGTTCGACTCATTCCTCGACGTGCTCGCCAACCCCCCAGATTCCAACGGGGATGGGCGACCTGATTACCCCGCGATCCGGGACCTCCATATCGGGGTCGTCTCGACGGATCTCGGGTCGAAGGATGGGGTGTTAGTCGACTGCCCTGCACGCGGGGACGATGGATTCTTGAACCCTTTGCGCTACGGTCCGGCATCATCGAGCAGAGGGTCGACGGGGGCATCGGGGCTGCGCCCCTCCGACTGCGCGACGTTCCCTCCGTTCCTCGCGTTCGCGCCGGATCGGGTCGTGGCACCTGTCGCTCACGACGTGCTTTGCAACGTCGCCCTCTCCTCGTTCGGTTGCGGAATTGAGCAACCGCTCGAAGCGGCCTACCGCGCCGTCGTCTGGCGGCGCGCGGATAACCGGCCCGACAACGACGGCCCCAACGCCGGCTTTCTACGCGAGGATGCGCAACTCGCGATCCTGGTGCTCTCCGACGAGGACGACGGATCGGTCCGGGATTGTTCCTACGCCGAGAGGGGCTCCTCGACGTGCGTAGATGCAACGGACGTCTTCGACGCAACTTCTTCAGCCTGGGCTGGGTCAGACATCAACCTGCGGTTCTATCTCGACCAACCCTGCAGCGCTCAGGACCCGACGTGGCCGCTCGATCGCTATGTGGATCCGCGCCAGCCGGGGCGCGGTTTCCCCGGGCTCAAGCCGGGGCACCCGGAGCGTGTGATGTTTGCTGCCATCACAGGCGTTCCGCTCGAGATGCCCACAAGAGGCACCGGCAACGGAGCTTCGACGGACTGGGACGCGCTGCTCGGAGCGCCGGATCCCGCCTCGCCCGATGACTTTTGTCGACGCAGGAGCGCGACCGCGATCACGACGACGAGCCGTGAAGGGCCCATCTCCATGCGGCAAGCCAACCCAGATCCGCAATGCCCCGCGCTCCGAGTGGTTCCAGCGTGCCGCGGCGAGGGGTCTCGGATGGCGGATTCGTGCGACGTGGGCAGGCAATACGCTGCGTGGCCCGCCCGACGCCTCGTCGAGGTCGCCCGACGCTTCGACGAGTCAGCGCTCTGCGCGGGGCACCCCTGCCACAACGGCATCGTGTCCTCGATCTGCGCGGGCAGCTTCCGTGGCGCGATGACATCGATCGGGGAACGCATTCGTTGAGCGCGTCGCGGGCGTCTCTCTTCGTCGTCGCGTGCGCGACGCAGCCCCTCCGTGATCGCCGTCTGTTGAGCTTCCGCCGCCCGTCGTATGCGGGCGTTCGGAGGCAACGATGACCCGACGGACCCAGAAGCGACGATGGAAGCAGTGCACCGAGATCGAAGCCCGCGCGGCACTCGATGAGTGGCGCGCTTCCGGCTTGAGCGCGCACGCGCTCGCACGGCAGCGCGGCGTGTCCTCCAAGCGTCTGGCCTACTGCGCGACGACGACGGTCGTAGGCTGCATCACGGGCTGCGCGACGACCACGGGCGCGGGACGCATCACCACCACCGGCGCAGGCCGCACCACGACCCCGGGGTGACGCGCGCGAACGACACAGCCACCCAGCATCGACCCCGCGATCAGCGCGCTCACGAACAACTGCTTCATGGTCACTCCGGCTCCTCGTCGCCACGTCGGCGAGCGAGGGACACTTTTGCAGGCTCGATGCCACGGCGGTTCGCCCCGCGTGTGGCGCGGTTTCGGCGTCGCGCGTGTCGCATCGAGTCGACAGTTATCGTCGACGTGCGACACGCGTGCGGTCAGCGTCTCCGTCGACGAAGCGCGGCCACCGAGAGCGCGAGAAGCGCTGCGAAGCCGAGGTCTCCTCGCCTTCCGACGCGCGTGTTGCAGCCGCCTTCGCTCGCTGCGATGGGGCGCGACATGGGCACCTTCGTCGGTCGCCCCGCGTCGTCGACCATCGTGATCGGGCCGACACCCGCGTCGACGCCCGAGGGGGGCTGCGGATCGCTCACAGGCGGATCCGCGAGCGTCGGGAGGGCTACCGGGAGGGCAGGACAGTCGCCGAGGTGATCGGGCGCACAGCGCGTTCGAAAGGGGATCGTGAGCGCGTGGCCGATGGCGGGTCCCGCGAGCGCGCGGATCGTGCCCGAGAGCTCGACGCGGTACGCGGTGTTGAACGCGAGGTCCGCGGTGGTGCGCACCATGAGGGTGTTTCCCTCGTCGCCGTAGCGGGAGACGCGCGCGTCGAGGGCGACGCCGTCGGGGCCGAGCACGCGCACGGTCGAGGCGTTGACGGTCGCGTTGTCGAGCCCCCACGCGGTGGTCACCACGATGCGGCTCTCGATGTCGGCGTGGTCGACGGGAAAGTTCGTCTGCCCCGGCGCGGGCCACGAATAGAGCGGCGCCGCATCGGCGGGAGCCGCGTTCTGAAGGCGCATCCAGAGAAAATCCCAGTACGCCGCCGTGGTGCTCACGAGGTGCGGATACGAGCCGGGCGTCGCGGGGTCCCAGTAGTGCGAACCGGCCCACGGCATCTGCCGCCAGCGAAGCGCGTAGAGCGTGTGCGCGATGCGCGGGAGAAAGTTCGTCGCCCCCGCGGTGAGCCCTGCGGCCTGACGGAGCATCGCGGGCGTCACCATCGGGCCGTGCACGGCCTCGTGGATGGCGGGCATCTCGTCGAACCAGAACGCGCCGTCGGCGCCGCTCGTGACGCCGTGCTCGATGATGAGCCAGGTGTCGGAGCCGATGTCGAGGTCGTTGGCGTCGGTGTGATCGTGCTGTCGCACGCGCTCGACGAAGTACTGGTCGAAGGTCTGGTCGGTCATCGAGTGGGCGGCGTTGCCCATGAGAAAGGCCACGTGGCGCCGCGCGTCGGGCGAGCGGTACCCCTCGGCGGCGTAGCGCGCGCGGATCCACTGGAGGTAGGGCTCGATGAAGCTCTCCCAGTGCGCCCACTCGCCGTAGTCGGCGTGCACCGAGTAGCCCGAGTCGGGGTAGATCGCGCCGTTCTGGATCACCGCGCGCAGCGACGGATCGCGCACGATGTCTCGCAGCGGAGCGGCTTCGACGCGCTCGATCGCCTGCTCGGCGACCCACACGTGCGTGACCATGCTGTTGGCGCTCGCTCCGCCCGCGAAGGAGAGCGCGAGGGCGAGCGCGGAGACCCCGGACGACGTTGCGCGGCGCATCACGCGCGACGATATCGCAGGGCGGGGGAGTTGCGTGTGATACCACCGTCCCATCAGACCTGGACGTTTGCGTCGTTGCGCCGTCGGTTCGGCGTGGGAGGTCGATGTGGGGAGTGGCAGCGCCGATGGCGAAGCGCCCGTGGAGGATGCTCGATGCGGGGCCGGGGTTCGGCGTGAGAGGTCGATGAGAGACTGGCTGTGTCGATGGCGAAGCGCCAGTGGAGGATGCTCGATGCGCCTCACCCCGGGCAACTGAAGGTGGTCACTCCCTTCGGGAGTTGCAGGCGTTCTGCTTGCGATCGTTTCGCGCTCGTGAACCGCATCGCTTCGGCCCACACCAGCGACTGTTCGTTCTGCGCGTCGTGCAACTCTCGCGAAGCGAGAGTGACCACCTTCAGTTGCCCGGGGTGAGGCGCATCGAGCATCCTCCACTGGCGCTTCGCCATCGGCACAGCCAGTCTCTCATCGACCTCTCACGCCGAACCCCGGCCCCGCATCGAGCTTCCGCCACTGGTGCTTCGCCATCGACGCCGCCAGACCCCACCTCGACCTCCCACGCCGAACCGACGGCCCATCGGCGCTGCCAGACCCCACCTCGACCTCCCACGCCGAACCGACGGCGCAACGACGCAAACGTCCAGGTCTGATGGGACGGGGGTATGAGTGGGGCGCTCAGCCCTTGCGCAGATACTCGGTGCCGCGGGCCGAGAGGAACTCCTCGTAGGTCCCGTTGAAGAGCTGCGGGCCCTTGTCCGAGAGCTCGAGGACGCGCGTGCCGAGGCGGCTCACGAAGTGCCGGTCGTGGCTCGTCACGATGATCGTGCCGGGGAAGGCCACGAGTGCTTCGAGGAGCGCGTCGATGCTCTCGACGTCGAGGTGGTTGGTGGGCTCGTCGAGCAGGAGCACGTTGTTCTTCTGGAGCATGAGCTTCGCGAGCACGAGCCGCGCGGCCTCTCCGCCCGAGAGGTTCTCGGTCTTCTTGAGCCCCGCCTCGCCGCTGAAGAGCAGCTTGCCGAGCACCGAGCGCACCTGCTCGATGGTGGCCGTCTCGTCGAAGCGGCGGAGCCAGTCGTACGCGGTGAAGCCCTCTTCGAGGGCCTCGTGGTGGTCCTGCGCGAAGTAGCCGACGGAGGTCTCGTGGCCCCACACGACGGTTCCCGCGTCGGGGGTGTACTCGCCCACGAGCATCTTGAGCAGCGTCGACTTGCCGATGCCGCTCGGTCCGATCACCGCGAGGCGCTCGCCGCGCATCATCGAGAGGTGAAAGTCGGTGAAGACCTTCTTCGATCCGAAAGCTTTCGAGAGCCCGTCGGCGCGGAGCACGTCGCGGCCCGAGGGGCGCGTCGTTTCGAACTTCACGTAGGGGCGCACCACGCTCGACCGACGCACGACCATCGAGGCTTCGAGCTTCTCGATCTCCTTCACGCGCGACTGGGCCTGGCTCGATCGGTTGGCGCTCGCGCCGAAGCGGGCGACGAACTCCTTGAGCTCGGCGATGCGCTTCTTCTTCTGCGCGATGTCGGCCTCGCCCTGGCGCTTGCCCGTGGTCTTCTGCTCCACGAAGCTGGTGTAGTCGCCGGTGAAGACCGTGACGGTCATGAAGTCGACGTCGGCCACGTGCGTGGCGATGGCGTTCATGAAGTGGCGGTCGTGCGAGACCACCACGAGCGTCCCTCGGAAATCGTTGGTGAGGTACGACTCGAGCCAGCGGATCGAGTCGAGGTCGAGGTGGTTGGTGGGCTCGTCGAGGAGCAGCACGTCGGCGCCCGCGAAGAGCGTCTGCGCGAGGAGCACCCGGAGCTTGTAGCCGCCCGCGAGGCTCTTGAGCGGCTCCGCGTGGCGCTCGGTGGCGATGCCGAGACCCTTGAGGATCTCCGCGGCGCGGGCCTCGGCGGTGTAGCCGTCTTCCTCCGCGATGGTGCATTCGAGCTCGGCGAGGCGCATGCCCACCTCGTCGGTCATGTCGCCGACGATGAGCTTCTCCTCCTTCTCGTGCATCGCGTCCCAGAGGGCGCGGTTGCCCATGAGCACGGTGTCGAGGATGCGGCAGTTGTCGTAGTGAAAGTGGTCCTGACGGAGCACGCCGACCTTGAGCCGCGAGGGGATCTTCACGGACCCCTTGTCCGACTCCTCCTCGCCGGAGATCACCTTGAGCAGCGTGGATTTGCCAGCGCCGTTGGCGCCGACGAGCGCGTAGCGCTTCCCCGGGTCGAAGGTCATCGAGACGTCTTCGAAGAGGATCTTGGGACCGTAGCGCTTGGTGAGGTTCTCGAGGGTGATCATCGGGGGCGGTGCTTCTGCACCGAACGCTCCGCGATTGCAACCACCGCGGTGTCAGTGCGTGCAGGGGATGGTCATGGGCTCCGAGGCCGCGCGCGTTCCGTCGGGCACGTTCGTACCGCTCAGCGGGATCGAGATGCGCACGGGCGTTCCGCACGGGACGATCTCGCAGCCCGCGGTGCCCGCGTCGTTGCCGAGGGTGTCTGCGGCCTTCGTGAAGGTCACGGTGCCCGTCTGCCTCGGCGCGACGGCGGCGAGCGTGGCGGGCGTGACGCCGAAGGTGGCGAGGGTGTCTCCGCCGAGGAGGCGCACGACGAGCCCGGTGGTGAGCGTGATCGGGCCGATGGGCACGGTCCCCGTGTTGGTGAGCGCGATCGATCCCATGATCGACAGGGGATCGCGCGGAACCGCGGGCATGCAGTTCTGGTTGATCGCCGTGATCGTGGTCATCGCCGAGAAGGTCACTACGGGAGCGTCCGGCGCGTCGGCCGCGGCGTCTTGCGCGTCGGAGGCCGTGTCGGTCGCGACGTCGGCGGACCCGTCGGTGACGGGGAGGTCCGCGGGCGTGTTGTCGCTCGCGGTGTCGTTGACGACGTCGGGCGCGGTCGCGTCGGGCGTCGACGAGGACGTCGAGCAGCCGAAGAGGCACGCGACGAGGAGGAGCGAAGGCGTAGCGCGACGAGCGTTCATGGGGTGAGCGGCTCCGTGTGGCGGCGCAGGGTCTCAGCGCGTGGGGCGCGCGAGGGTCTCGGGCGCGACCCAGTAGACGGCGTTGGCGATGTCGTCGGCGACGAACATGCGTCCGTCGGGGGCGAAGGCGACGTCGGCGGGGCGGAGCATCGTGCCCGCGGGCTGATTCGAAGGGCTGAAGCCGCCGAAGAACATGGTGAACGCGTCGGTGGGGACGTGCGTCGTGGGGTTGGTCGGCGTGCAGTAGACGCCTTCGCCGACCCACGGCGGCGACGAGTAGAAGCTCCCGTGCTGCGCGATGCAGAGGACGCCGTTCATCGCGCCCGCCCACCGCCCGCGCTCCCAGTCGAAGCCGAAGGGCGAGTTGCCGAGGGGGATGACCACCTCCTCTTGCGTGATGCTCGCGCACGAGGGCCCGCCCATGACCGGGAGGTTCGGTCCCGCGCAGCAGGGGAAGCCGTAGTCCGTCCCCGAGCGGATCGTGAGGAGCTTCTCGCGCGCGCCGTACGAGGCGCCGCCGTCGTCGCCCATCTCCGCCGCCATGCAGAGCTCCGCGGTGGGATGGCAGCGCAGCGACATCGGGTTGCGCAGCCCCACGGCGAGCGTCGTGGTGGCCGTGGGCGTGACCGACGCGATGTAGCCCACCTCCGTCGACGGACACGCGGCCGCGATGACGCCGTTCGAAGCGTAGAGCGTTCCGCCCGCGGAGCGCGCGAGGCCGTGGGTCCATCGGCCCGGGCGAGGGAGGGTGCCGACCATCTGCGCGGTGCCCGTCGCGGCGCGCTGACCGGCGGTGTATCCGATGCGAAACACCCGGCCCGTCACGGTGTAGTAGAGCGCGTCGGGACCGAAGGCGATGCCGTGCACGTCGGGCAGGCCCGAGAGGAAGGTGTGCACCTCCGCGGTGCCGTCGAGGTTGTCGTCCGTGAGCACGAGGATCGACCCGGGGCCGCCGCTCGCGCCGCCCGGCGTGGGGGTCGCGGGGGCGCTCACGAAGAGGTCGCCGTTGGGGGCGAAGACCATGACGCGCGGCTCCATCACGGGGGAGTGCGCGACGGAGGTGTCGGGCGATCCGACGAAGAGCTTCGCGCAGTAGCCGGACGGGAGCCTCGCCTGCGTGACGGTCCTTCCCGTGGTGCACCAGGTCGAGCCCAAGGGGACGTCCGCGGGGGGCTGATCGACGGGCGTGTCGGTGGCGGTGTCGCGCGGCGTGTCGGTCGGGGGCGTCGCGTCGGCGTCGCTCGTTGCGTCGGCGGGTGTCGAGCCCGGCGACTCCGAGCACGCGGCCAGGAGGAGGCACGTGAAGAGGAGAAAAGAGCGGTCCATGCGGCGGACCGTAAACGCGCGAACATCGCTTGAGTTGATGGAGGTCAAGACACTTCTCTTGTCGGTGGTGGGGAGCGATCAGGGCGGGGCGCCGGCGGCGATCCACGCGCGCATCACGGCGGCTTCGGAGAGCGCGAAGCCTTCGGAAATGGGCGAGAGCGTGGGCATGGGGTCACCGCAGGTCCCGCCGGGGTTGCGGCATCCGGGGAGCTGCGTGAAGCACCCGCTGACCTTGAGCCAGAGGAAGCTGCGATCGAGGTTGCCCGGCTCGACCCTCGGGAGCGCGGGGAAGGCCGCGGAGGGGTGTCGCACGAGGTCGTCGTAGAGCGCGGGGCCGAGGAGCGTGAGGTCGCCCTGTCCGCCGTTGCCGTGACACGCCGATCCCGCGGCGCAGCGGCGCATGAAGAAGGTCCGCACGTTGGCGAAGGTGGGGGCCACCGTCGACGCGTCGGCGGGCAGCTCGACGTCGCAGGTCACCGCGAGGTCGAGGGGAACGTCCGTGGTCGCGTCGGCGGCCGTGTCGAGCGTGGCGTCGACGGGGGGCGGCGTGGTGGTGGAGTCGCCGCATCCGGAGATCGCAGAGGCCAGGAGCGCCGCGAGGACGAGAGAGCTGCCAGGGCGTTTCACAGAAGGCACCACGTAGGGGCCGCGGCGCGCGGAGATCCAGGGGACCGTGTTGACGGGGGTCAAGTCGGGGCGGTGATTCCCTGTTGCGCGCGGCGCATCGCGGGCTGCGAAGGGGTTTCGACGACGGCGATCAGCAGCGTCGGAGCGCGGCGACGAGGCGCACGGCCGTGATGGGCTTCGCGAGGAAGTCGTTCATCCCTGCGTCGCGGCACGCCTCGACGTCGCCGCGATCGGCCGAGGCCGAGAGCCCGATGATGTACTCGCGGCCCTGTCGCGCGCGGAGTCGGCGCGTCACCTCGAGGCCGTCCATCTCGGGCATGTGCACGTCCATCAGCACGACGTCGAAGGCGTCGCCCTCGCAGGCCGAGATGGCCGCCGTGCCGTCGTTGGCGGTGGTCACGGCGCATCCGGTCTTCTGCAAGAGGCGCTGCGCGACGAGGCGGTTGACGGGGTTGTCGTCGACGACGAGCACCTTGAGCCCCTGCCGCAGCGTGGGCGGCTCGACGGGCTCCGCGACGGGGAGCGGCGCCTCTTCGAAGGGGAGCGTGCAGGTGAAGGTGCTCCCCGCGCCGGGCGCGGACTCGAGGGTGAGAGATCCGCCCATGAGCTCTGCGAGGTGACGCGAGAGCGAGAGGCCGAGACCGGTGCCGGGCTGGTTGCGCACGCGCGCGACGTCGGCGCGAACGAAGCGGTTGAAGAGCTGCGCCTGCTGCTCGGGGGCGATTCCGATGCCCGTGTCGCGCACGGAGAAGGCGAGGGTGTGTGCGCGGGCGTCGACGCGGACCTCGATGCCGCCCGCGTCCGTGAACTTCACCGCGTTGCTGATGAGGTTGTTGAGGATCTGCCGCACGCGCAGGGCGTCGACGAGGACCGCGTCGGGCGCGTCGGGCGCGCGCTCGACGGTGAGCGCGAGGTGCTTGCCGGCCGCGAGGGGCGCCCAGAGCGCGCGGGTCTCATCGAGGAGCTGCGTGAGCGACGCGGGCGCCGGGTGGACCTCGAGCCGTCCCGCCTCGAGCTTCGAGAGGTCGAGCAGGTCGTCGATGAGCGCGTGGAGCATCGTGCCGCTCGTTCGGATGACGCCGACCATCTCGCGCGCCTCGGCGTCGAGGGGGTGGTTCAAGAGCACGTCGGTCATGCCGATGACGCCGTTGAGCGGCGTGCGGATCTCGTGGCCCACGTTGGCGAGGAAGGCGCTCTTGGCCCGCTCGGCCTGGCGAAACCGCTCCGCGGAGCGCTCCCGCTCCGTCGCCATCGCCTGCATGAGGGCCATCGAGGCCGCGAGCGTCGCCGCGAAGTTCGTCACCTGCGTGAACATCGGGGCGGGGTCGCGCTGCGGCATCACGAGCCCGAGGTGCCCCGCGACGATCACCGACGCGCCGACGAGGATCATCGCGAGGAACCAGCGCCGCGTCTCCGTCGGGCTGAATATCACCGCGGACACGAGCGCCAGGAGCAGGAGGTAGGCGAGGTTCGTCGGCTCCATCGGCGTGGTCGAGAGCGTGCCGAGCGCGAGGGGCGCGACGAAGGCGAGCAGAAAGACCCGCACGGAGCCCGCCGCGTGCGCCCACGAAAGGCTGCGGTACCGGAGGAGCAGCGCCGCCGCGACGACCGCGTCGAGCGCGTTGAGCGCCGAGAGAAGCCAGATCGACGAG
This sequence comes from Polyangiales bacterium, assembly GCA_046351535.1. Lineage (GTDB taxonomy): Bacteria > Myxococcota_A > Polyangia > Polyangiales > CAISKJ01. The sequence continues at coordinate 106,500 of JAXLYG010000023.1, read as the reverse complement.
AGCCACGCCTGCACCGCCGACGCCGCGCTGAACACGACGCCCATCCACATGACGATGGCGAGGACGCGCGCGCGGTGTTCCTCTTCCTCGGGCGTGCCTCGCGGGATGCTCCAGCGCATCAGTTGAGACCAGCGAGCTCTCACACACCCCAAATACCCGCCGTCTCTGCCCGTCGCCACAGCCTTTGCCGCAACCTCCTCGATCACCTGTTCGGGGTCTGGAATTCCGTTGCGTCGCCGCCCGAAAGCCCGCGCGACCACGCACGCCGCGCCCTCGCGCACGAGCGACTCGTCGAGCGCTCGACGACCTCGCGCAGCGGTCGCAGCGAGCGCCTCGTGTCGGCGTCTCGCGTGCGGGCTGAAGAGGACGCGCCGTCGCGGTGCGCGCACCGCGGCGCGAGAAATCACTTCATTGAAGGCGTCCGCGAAGGAGCGACGAGATCGCTGTTTACGCGCGCTCGCGTGTGGTGATAGGAACTGCATTGAACGACCAGGCTGTCGCTGTGCCTGGGGTGGGAGATCGACACGACCGTGCTGTACCTCGACGCATCGCTTGAGATCGACGGGCTCACCGTCTTTCGCGACTACAACGACCCTGCGCTCTTCTACTACCTGCCCAAGTCCCCGCAGCTCGCGACGGAGGCGGGGCAGCCCATGTTCCTCCTCCACGTGTACCGCGAGGACCTCGGCGCTCAGGGGGTGCAGGGCGGCGGCTTCCTGACGATGACCGTCGACCTCGGGGTGCCTGCGACGACCGTCGCGAGCGTGAGGTCGCAGCTCTCGTCGCGCTTCGGCGTCGACGCCGTGATGGCCCATGTGCCCATCGAACAGGGCACCGTGCGCGTGTCGCTGCTCGGCGCGCAGTCAGGCAGTCAAGACGGCATTCAGCAGCAGGGGCCGCGCTTCGTCGAGACCGTCCTCGGGGCGACGAAGCCGTCTCTCTATGGCGAAGAGCGCGCGGCCTTCTCGGCGCAGCTCACGCGACAGGGGGCGGTGGCCATGAAAGACGCCGTGCTCCGCGCGGGCGCCTCGCCCGTGGTCGTCGCGTACGACCTCACGTACCGCGGGCTCATGCCCGCCTACCACGCCAAGATCGTGATCAAGTACCACCAGAGCTACCAGTATCTGCACAACCGCGCGCAGATGAACACGCTCTGGTTCAAGACCGACGTCGACCGCGAGATGGAGACGCTGCGCAAGCGACTCCTCATCGACATCAAGGAGATCGACTACCAGGGCGTGACCGATCCGGTGAAGCGCGCCGAGCAGGCCCAGCACCTCGAGCAGCTGGCGCGCGAGCTCGCCGCTGGCGCGTTCTTCAAGGCCGGGCTCAACCCGGGCGCGGTGCTCGCGCAAGACCGCGGCGCCATCGCGGCCTACGACGCGTCGCAGGACGCCAAGGCCAACACCGAGGGCTTCACGACCGTCGCGCAGGCGGCCACGACGGGCGTCCGCGACGCGTCGCAGGGCCCTCCGCTCGTGCAGGGCGCCGCCGCGCGCCCCGGCCGCTTCGGCGCCGACGAGGCGACGGCGAGGGCGACCGCGACGACCGCGACGCCCGCCGCGCAGGAGCAGAGGCCACCGAGCGCCGTCGAGGCGTGGAACCGCGCGGGCAGGCCGCAGGGCGCGTTCCTGTTGCGTGAGCTGTCGCAGACCGAGGATCAGGAGATCACCTTCAACCTCCTGCAGATCTCGGCGACTACGCGCACCATCGCCCCGCAGGGACAGATCAGGCTCATGAAGAACGCGACGGCCCTCGCCGAGCGGGTGATCGAGACGGACCTCAACTCACCGTTCTTTCAAGCGATCGAGGGCACCGTCTCGACGAGCGCCGACCTCGAGCAGCTCGGCGTCGCGAAGCTCGTGGTGAAGCTCCGCTACGGCGAGCGCCAGGACGGCACGCGCTGGAAGGACACCGCCGAGTTTGCCCTCGAAAAAGCGGGGGACAAGGGGTCGTTCCGCTTCCTCCTCGATCGCACGGTCGACCTCGGGTTCGAGTACCAGGTGGTGGTGTTTCACAAGCCCGACTTCGCCATCGGGCTGAAGACCTCGCACGAGGAGGGCCCGTGGCTGCGCACCACCACGCGCAACCTCGACATCGATCCGCGGGACGTCTCCTCGATGATGCGCCTCGACCTCCAGCTGGCCTCGGTCGACTGGGCCACGATCCAGAGCGTGACCGCCGCGGTGGAGTACAAAGACCCTTCGCCCGCGGCGTCCGACGCGACGACGAAGCTCCTCACGCAGGCCGCGGCGAGGCAGTCGGTGACCATCCGGCCGAGCGCGCCCGGCGCGGGCGTGTACACGGTGACGGCGCGCTTCCGCGATCTGGCGGGCAACGAGGACGTGGTCGTGGTCACCGGCAAGCGCGGCGGCCTCGTGGTGCTCAACCAGCCCCTCGATCGCACCTTCGTGCTCGACCTCACGCTCCAGGACCCGCTCGACCGCTACGCGCGCATCAGCGCGAGCGTCTTCACGAACGACCCCACGACCGCGCGGCCGATCACCCTCACGGGCAACGGCGCGACGGGGACGTACTCGTTCCGCCGCGTCGAGGCCCAGTCCCCGCGCTGGCGCGCGAAGGTCACCCGATTTCTCAAGAACGGCTCGGTGCGCGAAGACCCGCCCGTCGAGAGCGGCGAGCACTCGCTCATCCTCGGCGACGTCGCGCCCGATTTCGTGCACGTCTCGGTGTTCTTCCTCGGTGAACTCCGCAGCGCGGGGTGGCGCGCGATGCGCCTCAAGCTCGCCTGCCCCGACGCGCCCTCGTGGGCTGAGAGCCGCATCGAGAAGGTGTTCGTCACCGGCGCCGAGACCTTCGAATGGCGGGTGCCCGTGAGCCGCGTCGGCGCCAACGCCTACACCGCCGAGCTCACCTGGATCGGATCCGACCCCGCGCACAACGTCCATGTGGGGCCTGTGACCCTTACGCAAGAGACCCTGATGATCGACCCGCTCGCGCCCGAGGTGCTCTCGTGATCCACCCCGACCTTTCGCTCTGCATGCGAGAGTTCTTCGCATGGTTTTCTGACAAGCTGACGGGCAAGCCGGACCTCGCGGCGGACGCGCGCCTCTCGCTCTACGCGGGCGCGTACGTGCTCAACGACAAGAACGCGAAGCGCACCTTCGCGGGCAAGACCCTTCAGCCCAAGTACGTGATCCGCGCGTCGAGCACGAAGGTCACCGTGAGCGGCGCCGGCGCCGCGCGCACCTTCGCGGTTCCTACCGACATCGGCGCGACCCCGCTGACCGACATGCTCGTGTGGCTCCCCGAGCGCGCGGACATCGCGACCGATGACGCGGCCGCGATGAAGCGCGTGATGAAGAGCTGGGTCGACGGCGAGAAGTGGGCGACGGCCCTCGGCGCGCTCGCGCCCGCGGCCCGCGCGGCCCTCGCGGTCAAGCTCGATCAGATCACCACCGTTCCGCCGGGGATGCCATCGAGCGACCGCGCTGCGTTCATCGAGGTGCTGCGCTATTTCTTCACGTACCGCGCGGCCGACGGGGGCTACTACGCGAAGGGGACCATCGCGGCGAAGGGCTTCCCCGACGGGGCGAGCGCCGAGTACCTCACGGAGAACCTCCAGGAGCTCAAGGTCCAGCAGGGGAGGATCTACGCGCAGTGCATCCTCCCCGAGCTCCTGTGGGACGGCGATCAGGCGAAGGCCAACAGCTCTCGCGAGGTGGTCTTTCGCTTCGACGATCAAGGCGACAAGGCCACGCCGCGATTCGCGCCCTCGGTGCTCCAGTCAGTGGTCACCACGCTGCCCGCGGGTGATCCCTTCATCGACGTGGCCTTCTTCTACGCGGAGCAGGGCGAGGGCCTCGCCGTGCCCGACGGCGCGAGGACCGCGCTCTCTCCCTACGCCGCCGCGCTGCTCTCGGACGCCGCCCCGCTCGACGCCGCGGCCCCTTCACCGCCGCCCCCGGTCGACGGCGCGAGCGCCGCGTCGGGCGCGCCCGGCGAGGAGGTGCACTTTCTCGGAAAGGTCTCTGCGGTGGGGCCGATGACGCCTCCGCTGCCGCCGAACGTCCGCGTCGTGGGCACCGGGCTCTATCGCACGTTTCACGGGCCGCGCGACCAGATGATGCTGGTCGCGGCGCGACCCGACGTGAGCGATTTCGAGCCCTCGCGCATGGTGGAGCCCACCATGGTGCAATCGCGCGCGGCGCTGAACCTCGACGGCGCCGCGGGGATGTACGCGAAGGCCGCGGTGGCGCCTGACTCGGCGGGGCAGGGCGTGCTCATCGGCGTGGTCGACGACGGGATCGACGGCCCGCACCCCGCGTTCAAAGACGCCGCGGGCAACCGGCGCATCGTCGCCGTGTGGGATCAGGGCGCCGCCACGTCGCAGGCCCCGAAGACCCGCGCCGCCGCCGCGAACAAGGCGCAGTACGACGGTCTCGACTACGGCCGCGAGTACCTGGGCGCGGAGATCGACGGCGTGTTCATCGCGAACGCGCCGCCCTGGGCGCGCGGCCACGGGACGCACGTCACGGGGATCGCTGCGGGGCGCGCGTTCACCACCTCGACGGGCGTCGCGTGGCCGGGCGGCGTGGCGCCGGGCGCGAAGATCGTCTCGGTGGCGACCACCTTCGGCTTTCACAACATCATCCACGGCGTGCGGTACTGCTTCCAGAAGGCGACGGAGCTCGGGCTGCCGTGCGTGGTGAACCTCAGCCTCGGCGCGGAGGTGCACCCCCACGACGGCTCGGATCCCTTCTGCCGCGCGATCGCCGAGCTCGTCACCGACAGCCAGCTCGCGGGCAACGCCTCCGACTCCCGGCGCGCGCGGATCATCTGCGTCGCCGCGGGGAACTCGCGCACGCACTCGACCCACTGGTTCGAGGACATCCCCTCCGGCGCCACGCGTCAGGTGCCGCTGTCGATCAGCGACGCGCAGGGCGGCGCCGCGAGCTTCTGGGCGTACAGCGACGACGGCGACGCGATCCTCGTGGACGTGAAGGTCACGGCGGCGACGGGCGGAGGGTTGCTCTCGACGGTGGCGGTGCCCCCGCAGCCGACGCACGCGGCGGTTTCGTCGCCGCCCCTCGGCGCGAACAAGATCACGGTGCAGATCCAGAACGGCCCCCTGCGCCCCAACAGCCGACGCAACATCGAGGTCTCGTGGAAGAAGCCCACGCCGCCCATCGCGCCGCCGCCCGTCACCTCGACCCAGTGGAACGTCGAGTTCACCAACCGCGGTCGGTCCAACGTGAAGCTCCACGGATGGACGAACGGCTCGCCCTTCGTCTACGCGAACCCGCAGCTCCAGCTCTCGCACACCAACGGCTACAAGACGGGCACGCCCGCGGCGTCCGAGGGCGCGATCACTGTGGCCGCGTTCGTCTCTCGCTCGAGCGGCGGCGCGGCGGTCGGTGAGCTCGCGTCGTTCTCGTCGCCGGGGCCCATCCTCGCGGCGGCGGGCCGTCGCGCGATCGACGTCGCCGCGCCGGGCGACGTGATCACGTCGGTGAAGGTGCGTGCGAACTCGGCGGCCCCGCTGGCGCTGCTCGACATGTCGGGCACGAGCCAGGCGACGCCGCACGTCACGGGGCTCGTGGCGGTGATGCTCCAGAAGGACCCCTCGCTCACGCGTGCGAGCGTGCTCTCGCGCTTCGGCGAGACGGCCGGCGCCACCACGCGGCGCGCCCAGGATCGCATCGAGGACTGGGGACTCGGCCGCATCGACGCGAGCAAGCTCTTCTAACCGCTCCAAGAGGCAACACGATGGCACCGAACTACGTCGCGACCGCCGATGGTCGCGCGCTTCTCATGAAAGAGGCGCTCGCCTCGCGCGCTCGACACGGAGGGATCAACCCGGCGGGACCGCCGAGCGCCGCGCGCATCGGCGCGTTGCCGCTCGTGCTCGGCGAGCTTCAGGCGTCGGCGCTCTATCCCACGGTCGCCACCGACGATCAGAAGCTCCTCTATCTCCCGAAGTATCGCCTCGCGACCGATCAAGGGCCGGGCGTGGCCCTCACGCGCGACGGCAGCGGCGGCACGCTCACCGTCGACCTGACGTGGGACGTGCCGACGCTCACGGCGGACTTCGCGCGGTGCGAGCTCGCCGTGATGGAGCACACGCTCTCCGCGGAGCTTCAGTACGTGCTCCCGGTGACGTCGCAGAGCACCGGGGCGCCGAAGGTCACCGGGACCCTCTCTCGCATGGCGTTTCCCGCGGTGAACGTGGTGGGGCCTCAGCGACGACAGCTCAAGCTGCACCTCGATGACCTCACCGCGGTGGGGCTCCTCAAGGCCGCGCTCTCCCAGGTCGACTTTCAGTCTCAGCTCGTGCTCACCGCCCTCGCGGAGATCGCCGTTCGCACGTGGAACCAGATCGTCGTCGACGACCCGCCCTCGACCGAGCCCGTGCGCCGCTTCGTTCCCGTGCTCCTGCGTACGCCGCTCATCAAGCAACGCTTGCTGGCCGACCCGAACCTCCGGCAGGTCGTCGAGCGCCCGCCTCCCGCCGCCGCAGCGCCCAACGCCGGGGAGGCCGATTCCCCGCGCGCGGCGGACGACGCGCGCATCCAGCGTCTCGCGGTGCTGCGGTCCCGGTTCATCGCCACGCGACCCACGACCGCGCCGTCCCCGACGCCTCCTTCGCCCCCGACGCCACCTTCGCCTCCGAAGCCTCCTTCGCCTCCGAAGCCGATGGTCACGCCCGAGGTCGTGCATCCGCCTCGCCCCGAGGGCATCGTGGCGCATCCCGGGTTCCCCACCCGCGTCGGCCCCGTTCGCTTCATGCCCAAGGGCGGCAACGTCGTCGGCGGCGGCACGAAGCGCCCGCCGGGCGAGGCGGCCGAGCCGATCGCGCTCGCGCCCTGGAGCGGCACACGCGCGCGCGGACGTCCGCTGATCGGGCCACGTCGGTTTCCGCTCGATGACCCTCCCGCGCCGATCACGATCGAGCCCGACCGACCGATGCCGCCGAAGATTCGGATGCCGACGCGCGTGTTCGGTGATCCCCACGGAGACCCGGCCCCGCTCACGCGCAACCAGCGCTGCGAGCAGCGGGTGGGCCTGTGCTTCGACCGGAACAACACGGGCGTCTTTCAGACGGGCTCCGAGGTGCCCGACGTGATCGCGGGGCTCGAGCTCGTGGGGGGACGACCCTCCGACCCGATGCTCTGGCAAGACCGCCTCCACCCGTACATGTTCTACTACCTGCCCTCGAGCTTCCGGTTGAAGCGCGACGGCGGAGCGCCCTATCTCCCGGGCCTCGCGGTGGCCTTTCAGCAGACGGTCACCGGCGACGACCTGGCCGATCAGTCGGTGCACATGCAGGTGGACACGGCGCCGAGCGTGGAGCCGCAGGTCTTTGCGCGCCTCGTCGACCGCGCGCTCGAGCGGTACCGCGTGACCAGCCCCGACGCGGTGGCCGCGAACGTGACCCTCGTGCCCTTCGAACCGCCTCCCGCGACGCTGAGCCTCCGGTGGCTCCTGCCGCTCGCGGGCGCGTCGGGGGCAGACGAGGAGCGTACCGCCGACGGCCCCACGCTCTCGATCCGCGACGGCGTGAGCGACACGCTCGAAATGCCCTACAGCCAGTTTCAGCCGCTGTTCGACCGCTTCCGTCGCGGCAACGGCATCGTGGGCCACGTGCACCTCACCGCGCCCCTGGAGGTGCGCCTGCCCGTCGAGGTCAACCTCCGCGGCTTCGAGGGCCTCGACTCCGTCGACTTCTCTGCGCGGCTCACGATGACCCCCGACGCGCAGGTGATGGTGCGCGTGACCAATCCCCTCGAGATGAGCGTTCGCATCGGGCGCGTGGTGTTGTCGTACGGCGACGGTCGCCAGCCCGATCAGTTCGCTCCTCAAGGCGTGCTGCTCGCGCCGGGGTCGTCCGCGCAGATCGGACCGATGCCGTGCGGCGACCCCACCCTCTCGGACGTCGTCGTCGAGGTCGTTTGGAGCGGCGAGCCCACCGACACGCAGCTCGAGGCGCTGTGGCGGATGCTCTTCGTGAACCAGGGCTTCGGGGGCAACGTGATGCAGGTGACGGCGCAGGCGGTCGACGGGAGCTTCGACCCCGACGCGAGGCCCCCGGTCACTTCGATGAAGGTCGAGTTCGAGGCCCTCGGCGGCGCGACCCTCACGCCCGACAACCCGGTGGCGACGGTGCTCCTGCGCAGGCCGCTCCTCGACGATCTGATGCAGAACCCCGCGGCGGGCACCGTTCGGTACCGCGTCACCAACGTGCACGCAGACGGGGAGGGGGCTCGCAGCGGGTGGATGAGCTTCGACGTTCCCCCCGACGGCGCAGACCCGCAGCCGATCGACGTCACGCCGGCCGTGGGCGCCACCGCGCTCCCACCGCGAGGCTGAAGGAGCGCTTCCGTGCTGCGCGTCGACGCTCTGCCTACGAAGTTCGCCGACGGCGCCGAGCTGTCGCCCGACCACGCCGACCCGTCGTTGCTCTACCTCGTGAGCACGGCGCTCTCGCCCGCGGAGCGCGCGAACGGAGAGGCCGACGTGGTGCTGCTCCGCTACCACAACACCACCTCGGCCGGGGGATGGCTCTCCGTGGGCCTGCGCGACGCGCCCGTCGAGGACGCGAGCCTCGCCGCGGCGACGATGGGCCGCACCGTGCTGCCCGCGTCGGTGCGCCGGCGTCGTGCGCGGGTGCGCGTGCGGCTTCCTGCCGTCGACGGCGGGGTCGAGGCGCTGCGGTGCTCGCCCTGGGTCGACGCGCCCTGGCAGCCGGGCCTCGCCGCGCGCGTGTCGCTCTCGCTCTCACCGGAGCTCTTTCAGGCGCTCTTCGCGATGCTCGACAGCCCCACGGGCGCCGTCGAGGTCGACGTGTGGGACACGCTCACGGGCGTGCACCCGCCGCTCCCCGCGGTGGCGCGCGTCGAGGTCGCGAAGGCGCTCGAGCGCATCAGGACGTTCGCCCCCGCCGAGCCCGCCGCGTGGGGCGTGCTGTTCTCTGCCGCGCGCGACGCGCTCGCGGCCTCGCCCGAGCTCGTGCGCGTGACCGCCCTGGTGCGCGACGCCGCCGCGCTCGATCGCGCGCGCGTGCTCGACGAGGTGGCCGCGCGGCTCCTCGAGGCGTGCGTCGTCGTCACCCCCGGCAGCGAGCCCGGTCAGCTCCCTCGGATGCAGCTCCCCGCGGAGGCCGCGACGCCTCCCGAGCCCATTGATTTCAACCTCACGGATCCGCGGCCCGGCTCGCGTGACGTGCTGCGCGTGTGGTCTCTGTCGGGCTTCTTTTCGGCGCTCCCCGACGCGGCCGCGCGCGCGCGATACCTCGTCCTCGAGTCGACGCCCGACGTGCTCGACGCGATCCCGCTGCGGGCGCTCGCGGCGCTCCCCTTCGACCTCGAAGGGGCTCCGCAAGGTCGACGTGAGCTTCCGCTACACCAGCGTGTCGGGATCGGCGCGCAACGTCACGCTGACGCTCGACGCCGAGCGCCGCGCGGCCGACGTCACGGTGGCGCACAACCGCATGATCGCGTTCTCGCTCCTGCGGCGGTGCACGGTGCTCCTCGCGGGGCAGGCGCCGGGGGCGCTGCCGGGGACCTATCAGACCGCGCAGGTTCCTGCCTCGCTGGTGAGCGTGATCGACGCGGCCGCGCTGGGGCTTCGCGTGGTGACCTTCGAAGTCGACCCGCTGGTGTTGCGCGCGGCCTCGGCGGTAGAGATCTCGCTGCGGTCACCTTCGGGCGACGATGGGGTCGAGGGCGATCTGCTCGCGCAGCGCGTGTGCACCGCAGACGCACGCGGCGGATCCATCGCGCTGCCGGGGCTGAGCGCCGATGCGCCCCTCCGGTGCGTGGTGAGGGCGCTTCCGCCCGCGGGGATCGACGCGCCTGCGAGGGTGCTGCGCGACGGGCCCGCGCCGCCGTCCATCACCGTCGGCTGGGAGGACCTCGCGCGCGATCTCTCGTGCGAGCTCATCGTGGCGCGGGCGACGTCGGCGACCTCGGAGCGCTACCCCTACGTGGCCGCGACCGTGCGCGCCCGATGGGTCCCCGAGGTGTTCCTCCTGCTCGGCGGAGAGGCGCGGCGCGTGCGCGTGACGCGGTCGTCGCCCTTCGAAGCGCTCTCGTTCGAAGTGAAGGCCGAGTGGGTCGAGGCGGGTGACGGCGTGTCCGACACCGTGCAGCGAGCGGGACGCTGGCGAGCGGTGACCGGCGAGCGCGCCGAGATCGACCCCGCCACCGAGCCGAGAGAAGAGCAACCGTCATAGCCGCGAGGCGCAGCAACCGTCTGGAGGAACGCCGATGCTTCTGGTGCCCGAGTACAAGCAGATCGACCACGTGACCGTCTATCGCGACGACGCGCTGTGGTACCGGTTCTACGCGATCCCCAGCACCCCGAGGGTGCGGCGTGACAGCAAGGGCGAGCCCGTATTTCTCCTGACGAAATACGCGTTCGACAAGCCCGCCGACGCCGACGGCCGAGCCCAGGGCGGCGGGTACATGAACTTCGACGTCGAGTTCGACCTCAGCGACGCCGAGCGGGCGAAGGCGCTCGCCGAGCTCCAGGCCGACGTCGACCGCGAGTTCGCCGCGCGCAAGGCAGACCCGAAGTACGCGGGCGACCCCGCGCTCGCAGGCGCGACGCCTCCCAGAGCGGTGCTCACGCAACCCACGTGGAGCAAGGGGGTCGTGAAGCTCCTCACGATGCAGGACCAGCGCATCGTGACGGCGCGCGTCGCCGAGGGGCCCGCCTCGGCGCTCGCGGCCAACGCCGCGGTGTTCAACGTCGACCTGTCGACGTGGGGCGCCACGCTCATGCAAGACGTGATGGTGGGGCGCAACCGCGACGACAAGATCGACCTGACGGTGCTCCAGGTGGTGTACGACCTCGCGTTCCTCGCGCGCCTCCCTTCGGTGCACATCACCGTGAGCGCCGACAGCTCGCGCGTGTACGAGAAGGTCAAGACGATCGGCTCGCCCCAGAGCCCGCTGCGCTTCCTGCCGCGGCGCTTCATGCTGACGTACCGCGAGACCTTGCGCGAGAACAACGTCGACGCCGCCACGCTCGCGCAGCAGGGCATCGTGAAGGTGGTGATCGACCAGGGCGACGCGAAGCTCAACGAGGAGGCGCTCGAGAAGCTCCGCAAGTTCGCCTTCGACATGTTCGACACGATGATCAAAGACGCCTTCCTCAAGCCCGCGCCCGGGGAGGACCCCGACACGGAGGACGACGGCAGCGACGAGCCCGGCAACGACGCGAGCAGGCCCGACCCCGCGTGGGCTGCGCGGCTGTACGAGCACGCGAACCGCGGCGGCAGGTCGTCGGAGCTGCGCGGCGACGTCGCCGACCTCGAGAGCATCGGCCTCAAGAACGCCGTGACCTCCCTCGACGTGCGGCCCGGCTATCTCGTGACGCTCTGCACCGGGGTCAACTTCCAGGGCTCGTCGATCACCTACGCGGCCGCGACCTCCGACGTCGGCGGCGACTGGAACGACAGGTTCCAGTCGGCTCGCGTGACACCGCCGCGCAATCAGACCTACCAGGTGCGAAAGAAGGTCAACACGTCGAAGATGAAGCTCGAGGTGTCGCTCGATCAGTCGCGCGTGCTCGAGTGGCCCATCGCGCCGCAAGCCACCCTCGAGACCTTCTTCACGGGCATGACGCCCGAGCAGATCGCCCTGCACGTGCGACAGCTCCCCCTCGACGATCCGTTCTTCTCGCGCCTCCAGGTGCCCGTGAAGGTCATCGGCGACTTCGACGGCCAGCCCGTGGCGTGGGTCGAGGTCGAGATCAGCTACGCAGGCGACGACTCGCGCCTCGCCGCGGAGCCGCCGTGGTCGCAGCAGTTCACGAAGTCGGGCGAGGTGAAGACCTTCGACTCGCCCCTGCGCGGCACGTCGAAGACGTTCCGATGGCGCTCGCGCGTGGGCTACAAGGGCAACGGCGGCGCCTCGCCCTGGGGCGGCTGGATCGAGCGCAGCGGCAGCGGCGAGCTCGCGGTGTCGGTGGCCGACACGGGCCGCCTCTCGATCGAGCTCGCGGCCTCGGGCATCAAGTGGGACATCGTGCAGTCCATCAGCGTGACGGCGTCCTACGCCGACGCCGCGAAGGGCGTCGCGCCCTTCACCGAGACGCGCGTGCTCGACAGCGGCAGGCCCGCTCAGAAGATCGAGCGCTGGATCTACAAGCCCGTCACCCAGCCCGTGCGCGTGCAGGCCACCTACGCCCTCACCGACGGGCGCACGGTGGAGGGCGCCGCGCTCGACCTCAACACCGATTACGTCCCCATCCCGATGCCCCCCATCGACATGCTCGACGTCGAGCTCGTGATGGGCGGCGACTGGGCCGACGTGTCGAGCGCCACCGTCGCGCTGAAGTACACGAGCCCTTCGGGGCGCGTGATCGACAGGGATTTTCACTTCTCCAAGGTTGAAGACAGCGCCCACTGGACCGTGCCGCTCACCGACCCCACGGAGCGGAAGTTCCAGTACCAGACCACGGTGGTCTACAAGACGGGCGGGCGCGTCGACGTGAGCCGTTGGATCACGGCCGAGGGCGACCAGGTGCTCCCCATCGTGGCGCTTTCGGTGCCGCGGCTGCGGGTGCTGGTACTGCCCAACCTCATCGATTTCCAGGTGACCCCGACGGTCACGGTGACGCTCACGCACGCCGGCCGACGCGGCCCCGTGACGAAGACCCTGTCGTTCACGTCGGCGCAGAGCGCGCAGTGGGAGGTGCCGCTCGCCGAGGGCGAGGATGACAGCTACCGCTACTCCATCACGTACCTGCAGCGCGGGGGCGATCCGGTGACGACGCCCGAGGCCGACGGCCCGCGCGACGCGCTCCCGCTGCCGCCCCTCCACGTGGCGACCAGCGGGTCGATCTCGGTGCGGGTCAACGGCGCGTTCATCGACTGGGCCGTGACGCCGCTCGTCGAGCTCGCGGTGCGCTACGTCGACACCGAGCACGGCGTCGACGTCTCCGATGTGGTCTCGCTCTCCGCCGACGCCCGCTCGCAGGTGTGGAAGTTCGACGTGAAGGACACGAGCCGCAGGCGCTTCAGGTTCACCGTCACCTACTACCTCAAGGACGGCACGCCCGTGGCCCTCGCCGAGCAGTCGAGCGATCTGCCCAGCGTGGTGCTCAAGCCCTACTCCAACACCTAAGAACGCCAACGCACACGAGAGGTGGCACGATGCTCAAGCTCCCGGCCTTCAAGCAATACAACGACGCCTCGGTGTTTTCAGACGACCAGGACCTGGCGCGCTTCTACGTCATCCCGACCTCTCCGTCGGTGCGCGTGAACGACAAGGGCGACCCGGTCTTTCTTCTCATCAAGTACGCGTTCTCGGATCAGGAGCGCGAGGCGCACCCCGAGGTGGGCGCCGGCGGCGGGTACCTGGTCTTCGACGCGGAGCTGCGCGTGCCCGACAAGCGCCGCGAAGAGATCACCGCCGATCTCCAGAAATGGGTCAACGACGAGTGGGAGCGCCGCAAGAACAACCCGCCCCCGACGTCGCGCACCTTCGTGCAGGACGCCAACGTCAGCGACGCGCTCTCGCGCCCCAACACGGCGGCCTCGCACCAGCACTTTCGCGAGAGCATCACGATGGCCCTCTCGGGCGCGGTGGTCATCCCCCGCGACGCCGCGCCGCCGCCCGTCGTGCTCGGTGAGCCGCTGTGGAAGTCGGGCAAGGTCACCCTGCGCGCGCCCAGCTCGCCCTCGCTGGTGATCGCGAAGAACAACGAGACCCGGGCGTCGATGCTGGGCAACAACGTCGCGTCGTTCAGCCTCGACCTCACGGCCGAGGGCGCGACCTTCATGCAGCGCACGCTCGTGGAGACCGACGGCCGCGGCGCCACCGACCTCACGCCGCTCTCGGTGGAGTACGAGCTCACCATGCTCGCGCGCCTCCCGCCGGCGCACGCCTACGTGAAGGTCCACACGCAGTCGCTCTATCACACGATGCATGAGCTCGTGCACGACTTCGACGGCCACGGCTGCGGCACCGACGAGTACACCACCATCGAGAGCAAGCTCACGATGGCCATGAGCGCGGGCATGGTCGAGGTGCGCATCGACGCGGGCGGCGTCACCGACGCAGACATGATCCGGCAGCTCACGCAGCAGGCCCAGGCCTCCGTGACGGAGCTCCTCAAGGACCGCTTCGCCGTGAAGGTGCCCAAGGAGGACAAGGACCAGGGCGACGACGTGGCGAGCTCGACGGACGACGTCTACCGGCTCAAGCGCGAGACCGAGATGCAGATGTTCGACTTCGAACAGACGACGGAGATCGACCCGACGACCGAGTGGACCATCGCGCCGCAGGCGACCATGCAGACCTTCCTCGAAGGGCGCAGCAAGGACGTGATGAAGAAGTTCGTCCGAGAGATCAACCTCGAGGACGATTTCTTCAAGACCCTCGACCTGAGCGTGAGGGCCTACGCGTCGTGGGAGGACGGCGTGGATTTCGTCTCGGTCGAGCTCCTCTACGAGGGCCGCGACGCCTCGGGGCAGAACCAGACCAAGACGCAGACCCTCACGTTCTCGGCTTCGAAGCACGAGCCGGAGAAGTGGAACCCCGCGCTCCTCAGCGGCTCGCGCAAGTACCGCTACCGCACGAGCGTGGGCTTCAAGGGCCGCGGCCAGAGCGAGCCCTCGGCGTGGCAGGAGACCTCGTCGCGCGCGCTCAACATCTCCGTGGAGACGCCCGGCAAGATCGACGTCGAGGTGCTGCCCGCGGGGGTCGACTTCGCCAACGTGTTCAACCTGGCCGTCGTGTCGCTCCGGTACGAAGACCGCGCCCGCAACGTGCCCCTCGAGGGGTTCAACGTGGTGCTCAACGCGGATCGAAACACGGGCGCCTGGACGCGCATGATCTACGCGCCCTGGGACAAGCCGTACCAGTACAAGGTCGACTTCTATCTCAAGACCGGCGCCGTGCTCTCGACGGACTGGACCGCCGAGACCTCGCGCAAGCTCCCCATCGTCCCGCCCTTCGTCGACGTGCTCGACGTGACGCTGCTCCCGGCGGTCGACTGGACCGAGGTGCAGGTGCTCGGCGTGGCGGCGAAGTACGCCGACGGGCCCCACAACTACTTCACCGACGCGCAGCTCCTGCTCAAGAGCGACGCCGAGTTCAAGCAGTGGAAGGTGGTGCTGCGTGACCCCAGCGTGCGCGACTGGCAGTACCAGGTGACCACCATCTACAAGACCGGCGGCGACGCGCGGCAGACCGAGTGGAAGACCCTGACGGGTGACAAGATCCTCGCGGTGACCACGGAGACCGCGCCGAGGCTCAAGGTGAACGTGACGGGCATCCCGGTCGACTGGAGCCAGACCCCGCTCGTCAAGGTCGCCCTCCGCTACGACGACGCCGCGGGGAACGTGCACACCACGAACTCCATCACGCTCAAGAAGGAGACCCAGGTCGACACGTGGAGCGTGCGCATCGCCGACCTCTCGCGACGGAAGTACTCGTACGCGATCACGTACTACCCCACGACGGGCCCCGCGGTGACGCGCCCCGAGCAGACCACCGACGACCCGATGCTGGTCGTGCCGCGCTACGACATCCCGCGCGTCGGGGCGCAGTTCAGGCCCGACCTCGTGAACTTCGACAAGACCCCGCTCGTCGAGGTGCTGGTGCGCTACAACGACGCGCAGCGCGGGGTGCGCGGCAGCGAGACGCTGATCTTCACCTCGAAGACGCCGCAGGAGTGGTTCATGCCCGTCGACGACGCGGCGCCGCGGCTCTTCACCTACGAGGTGACCTGGCACCTGCCCGATGACACCACCATCAGCGCCCCGCCGGTGACCACCGACCGCGACCGCATCCCCGTGCCCGCGTATCGCCCCGCGCCGCCCAACCCCTGAGACAGGTCCAGGCCCCCACGATGCTCGACCTCGGCAAGCCCTTTCGCCAGTACGGCAACATGTGTGTCCTGCCCGACTCGGCGGACCCGCGGCAGTTCTATTACCTCCCCAACACACCGCACCTCGCGCTCGACGCGGAGGGGCGCCCGGCCATCCAGCTCCTCGTGCTGCGCGAAGACCTCGACCGCCTCGCGCCCGACGCCGAAGACGCCGTCGCCTTCCTCTCGTTCGACGTCGACGTGTCGTTCCCCGAGGAGGCCGTCAAGGCGGCCCGCGCGCAGCTCCGTCGCGACCTCGACCTCGACGAGGAGCCGAAGCTCGCGCCGCTCCTCTACCGCAGCGGCGCGGTGCGTCTGCTCCTGCTCGACGCGCGCACGCCCGAGCCCGGGCACGAGCACGACCCGCAGGCGCCGTCCGAGTTCGTCGTGCGCGCGTACGCGTCGACGAGCCCGTCGCTCTACGGCGACAACCGCGCGATCTTTCAAGCCATGCTCTCGCGCAAGGGCGCGCAGGCGCTCTACGGCGCGTTCGACGGCTTCACCCCCATCGGCGTCATCTACGACCTCACCTTCGCGGGCATGCAGCCCGCGTTTCGCGTCGAGGTGAAGGCCGACTGGAAGAAGGTCTACGAGCACATCAGCGACTACGACAAGTCGCGCTGGGGCTTCCTCATCTTCTCGACCAACGAGGTCGAGAAGGCCGTCGACAAGCTCTTCGACGAGAAGATCGTGGAGGTGGTGTCCACCGTTCAGGGCGTCGGCGCCGAGGGCCTCGAAGACGAGCGCAAGGCCGTCGAGGCCGACATGCGCAAGTTCATCATCGAGACCTTCTTCACCACCACGCTCAACAAGACCGACGCCGCGGGCGGCGGCATCGGCAACACCATCGGCCGCACGATGACCGACATCGCGCAGGGTGGCCTCATGGCCATCTTCGGCGGCTGTTCGCACCAGCACAAGGAGTACACCGAGGAGCAGCTCCGCACGCTCCACGTCGACTGGACCGTGCGTCGCGCCGTCGAGCGCACCATCCACCCGCAGGCGCACATGTCGACGATGGTGGCGGGCGCGGCGTTGAAGCGCGAGGCCATCACGAAGGTCGTCGAGGCGCGCGATGATTTCTGGTCCGTGGTGCCCTTCGAAGTCGTGGCCAACGCGGCGTGGGATTCCGACGGCATCGCGGCGATCGGCGTCGATATCGAGTATGGCGCCGCCGGGGCGGGGTCGAAGTCGTGGAGCTTCCTGCTCGACAAGGTGGCGCCGCGGCAGACCCGACGCGCGTGGCTCGACCCCGTGACGCGCTCGAAGCTCCGCTACCGCTTCACCGCGACGTTCAAGCCCGACGACGTGCCGGGGCCGTCATCCTCCGTCGACTCGGGGTGGCGCGACCACGAGGGGACGCTCCTCATGCTCGACCCGCGGTCGCTGTTTCGCAGCGACGGCGTCGAGGTCGAGCTCGTGGCGGGCTTTCCCACGGACCGCTACCCCGCGGTGCACGCGCTCGTGCGCTACGCCGAGCCCGACGGGGGCTTCTCGATGGTGCGCGACGGCGTGCTCACCGCCGCGCAGCGCCGATTCTCCGCGCGCTGGCGCACGGGCCCCGACGCCAAGGGCGAGGTCGAGCTGCGCCTCCGCTATCACCGCGCCGCCGGGGCGTCCATCGACACGGGGTGGTTCTCGCTCGACGACGTGCGCACGCCCGACTCCGACGTGACGCACTACACCGTCACCGACCCGCAGCCCGACAACCTCACGGTGACCACCTACGTGGTCGGCGACCGCGCGCGACTCTCGAGCGTCGGCGTCGAGTTCGAGTACGTCGACCCGGTCACCCGCGTGCGTCAGGAGGGCGCCGTGCTCTTCGACGAGACCAACCTCGCCGCGCGCCAGCCGTGGTCGATCTCCGTCGATGGCGCCAGGCGCCCGCGGTACCGCTATCGCGTCACCCTCGTCACGAAGGACAACGACATCGTCGAGACGGGCTGGATCGACGCCGAGGCGCGCTTCCTCCCGGTGGGCGAGCTCGCCCTCCGGTCGCTGGAGGTGGAGGCCTCGCTCGCCGACGCGCTCCCTCGGGGCATCGAGGTCGTGCGCGTGAACCTGTCGTACGACGACGACGCGAACCAGATCCACGAGACCATCGCGGGCGAGCTCCACCAGACCGACAAGCCGCTCGTCTGGCAGGTGCGCATCAAGGACCTCCGCAAGCGCAGCTACCGCTGGGAGGCGACGTGGGTCTCCGAGGACGGCTTCGACCGCCGCCTCGGTCCCTTCACCAGCACCGACCGCTACCTCGTGCTCCCCGCGCGCGTCGAGGGGTGACCGCGTGCTCCTGCTCGACCCGCCGCCCGAGGTGATCGCGGGCGTGGCCGTGTTCCGCGACCACGCTTCGAAGTCCCACTTTCACTACGTGCCCGCGGCGCCGCGCGTGGCGCGCACCGCCGACGGCCCCGAGCTGTCGTTCGTGCGCTACCGCGAGGACCCGTCGAAGCCCCTCGCCGCGGGCGTCGCGCAGCGGATGGGCGGCGGCTTCCTCTCGTTCACGGTGGAGCTCGCCGTCGAACGCGAGACCCTCGACGCCGTGCGCGCCGCGTTGCGGGAGCGAGGCGTCGACGAGCCCGTGCTCTCGCCCGTGGTCTTCACGTCGGGGCGCGCCGTGCTCGCCACCGTCGCCGCGCACGTCCCCGCCGCGGGCGAGCCTGCCCCCCGCGCGCCCGAGGTCTTCGAAGTGATCCTCGGCGACACCACGCCTTCGCTCGAAGGCACCGAGCGCGCCCTCTTCGCGCTCGCGCTCCCCGACGAGGCGGCCGCGGCGCTGGGCGCGGCCCTCCTGCGCATGCCCGGGCCCACGCCCCTCGGCGTGCGCTACGAGCTCGAATACGCCGGGCTGCGGCCCGCCCTCGACGTGAAGGTCCGCGCCGACAAGAAGCGCATCTCCGACAGCCTCAAGGCGGGCTTCGCCGCGGGCGTGACGTACCAGGGTTGGTCGCTCGACGTCGACGTCGGCAAGACGGTGCAGAAGCTCGTGCAGGACGGGGCCATCGAGGTCGAGGTCACGCGCTTCAGCGACGAGGCCGAGTGGCGGCAGTCGGCCGACGCCGCGCTCGAGTGGTTCAAGCAGGACCTCATCCAGCGCTTCTTCGCGCCCGCGCTCTCGCCCGAAGGCGGTGAGCGGGCGACGGGCGAGGCCATTCTCAACGCGGTGAAGGCCATCGGCGCCGACTCGCTCGCGTCGGTGATCAAGAACCCCGAGCTCGTCGACAAGGTCTCGCGCGCCGCGGGGGTCTCGCCCGAGACCGTCAAGCAGTTCTCCGCGGGGGGAGGCGGTCAGGGCAACGGCATGCCCTTCTCGCTGCGATTGGGGTTTCAGTACCGCGAGCTCCACCAGGAGGAGGAGGGCACCCTCGTCGCGGACTACGCCGTCACCGCGGCCGAGAAGCGCATCGCCGCGCCGCAGGGCCTCCTCGACGCGCTCACCGCCGACGTCGATGCGTCGAAGGTCATCCGCGACGTCACCCTCGGGGGAGACTTTCTCCGGCGGCTCGACGTGCTGGTGAGCCCCGTGGGCGACCTCGCCGCGTTCGGCGTGAGCTCGATGCTCGTCGACCTCACGCACCCGGCCGACGCGCCCGACGGCACCGTCACGCGCACCCTGGAGTTCACCCCCGAAAGGAGCGCCGCGCAGGCGTTCTCCGTGTGGCTCGATGATCCGAACGCGGGCTCGTACCGCTACCGCGCGAGGCTGGTGTTCGCGCCCGACGGCCCCCTCGCGGGCGGGGCGCGCAGGTCGAAGGCCCGTGGGAGGTGACCGCGACGCGGGTGCTGGCGCTCAGCCTCTCGCGCTTCGTACGCCGCGTCGACGTGCGGGTCATGGCCGGCGAGATCGACCTCGCCGAGGTCGCCGAGGTCGCGGTCGAGCTGCGCACCGTCACCGACGCCGCGCGGGCGCCTCTCCACCACGGTGCGGCTCTCGAAGGATCACCTGGCGGACACATGGAGCCTGCGCGTCGCGCCGGATGCGACGGTGGCCTTTGAATCGCGCTGCACCTGGTCGCTCGCGTCGGGCGCGCGCGTCACGTACGGGTGGGAGCCCGTCGACGGGACGAGCTGCGTGGTGTCGGGCCCGTGGCGCAGCGCGCGAGACCTGCGGCTCGTGCCGCTGCTCCCCGACGAGTTCGTCGACGCCGCGGTGACGCTCCGCTGGCGCGACGCGGGCCGGGAGCGCGCGCGCGACGAGAGCTTCAGCCCCGGCGACGCGCGCCCGAGGACCGTGCGCCTGCGCTCGACGGAGCTCGCGTTTCCGAAGCTCACGGCAGAGGTGATGGTGACGCTCGGCGACCGGATGCCGTTCCTCGGGGAAGAGACCGAGGTGCGCGACCCGGTGCTCGTGGTGACCGACCGCGCCCAGCGCGTGCGTCGCATCCAGACGACGCTCCTCGCGCCCGCGCGCCTCGCGGACGCAGGCGTGGCCGCGGTGCGCGTTCAGCTCATCGACGCGAACGACGAGGCCACCGTGATCGATCAGGTGCTCTTCACGGAGAGCCGACGAGGGCCCCTCGGGCTGCTCGCCACGATCGGCGCCGACGGAAAGCTCGCGTACCGCTATCGGGTGATTCGCTACACGCCGCAGGGCGTCGCTGCGACGTCGGCCGCGGTCACGTCGTCGGCGCCAGAGATCCTGGTGGCCGCGAAGGCTCCGTGAGCCTCGGGACGAAGTAGGCGCGGAGCCGTACGGCGCCTTCACGCGTGAGCGTGAGCTCCACCGCGCGACCGACCCTGCGATGTGACGACGGGGCGCCTCCCACCAACAGGCTCCAGAGCGCGTCGGCGCGGGAGACGTCGCCGTTCACCGCGGCGACCGCCTCGAGCCAGGGCGCTCGCTTGCGTTCGTCGTCGGGCAGGAGCGACCAGCCCGCCGAGGCGAGGCTGAGCACGTCGGACGACGCGCCCGTCGGGAGCCCGAACACCCACGGCCCCGCCCACGCGTCGGGCACCCTCCCGAGGAGCGCGCGCAGCGTCGGTTCGAGCACGCGCCACGCGTCGGCGAAGCCCGCGTCGGCGAGGGTGCGCGCAGGGTCGCGGTCGCGGTGCAAGAGCCAGTAGAGGGTGGCGGAGGGTTCGGGATCGGCGGGGAGCGAGAGCGTCCACGGCTGCGCGGCGCCGAGGAGGCTCTCCGTGGCTCGCGATGCGTCGCGGCCGTGCGCGCCGGAGACCCCGAGGGCCCGCACGAGCGCGTCGCGGGGGGCGCCGCCGCGCACGTCGACGCACGCGCGCAGGCCCGAGGCGTCGGTGAAGAGCCACGTGCCCAGCGGGTGCTCCCAGGGCGCGTCCGCGGCCGCGAGCGCTGCGAGGCGAGGGCGCAGCGCGTCGGCCTGGGCGGCCGTGAAGACGTGCTCGACGGGGCGCGGCGGGGTGCGGTCTGCGCTCGCGCGAAAGCCTATTTCGAGAGCGTCCGCGGAGGGGGCGAGGGAGGTGAACTGGAGCGCCTCGCCGACGTCGAGGCACGAGCGTCCGCGCGCGGAGACCCCCCGCACCCGATCGGCGACGGCCGTGGCGAGGGGGAGCGCCGAGCGCCCGAGGCCCGCGAGGAGCGCGACGTGGAAGACCGTGTCGCGGAGCGCGTCCACGCGTTCAGTCGGTGGGCGGCATGATCACGAGATCGGGGCTGGTCTCGTCTTCGTTCCAGGGTTGGGCGTGCGGCGCGCGGCCGGGGCGATACGGCGTGATGCGCCAGCGGTAGGAGCGCTTCTTCACGTCGAGAACGGGGACGCGCCAGACGAACGATGTCGGGGTGTTCTGGCGCAGGAGCTCGGCGCGCGACCACAAGATGTTGTTCGCGTCGTCGCGGTACTCGAGGTCGATCTTGAGGGCGAGCAGCGTGGGGTCGGGGAACTCCCCGAGGTACGTCACCGTGATGGGGATGACGTCGATCGCGCGCACGCCCACGACGAGGAGCGTGTCGGTCCCGTCCTTCCACTCGGAGGCGACGGGCACGCCGCCCTTGGGGATCAAGAGGACCCGGTATTTGTACGCGCGCTTCGTCGGGTGCTCGAGGCGCACCGACCAGTCCTGAACGGGCGCCGCCTCCGTGAGGTCGACGTCGCGCTCGACCACGTGTTCGCCGTCTTCGTAGCGGAGCGACACGCGGATGCGCTCGTACTTCTTCTCGGGGTCGGCGGCGATCACCTGCACCCGGAGGACGTGCTCGCGGAGCTCGTCGACGATGACCTCGTTCTGGCGCCACGTGGCCGGCTGGAGCTCGACGCGCGCGCCGTCTTTGTACATGAACGTGCCGCGCGTTTCGAAGACGGGCGTCGGGTCGCCGCGGCGAGGGCGGATCACGAAGTCATAGTCGTGCTTGCCCTCCACCAGCCTGAAGGTCTGATGGAACGTGTCGTAGCGCACGTCGACCTGCACGGCGTCGAGGAGGTCGAAGCGCAGCAGGCCCGCGGAGAGGCGCACGGGGCGTACGGGCGTCGCGTCGCGCGGCGAGATCACGAGGTTGCGCGCGGTGGCGCGGATCCACCCGTCGGGCGTGGCGCCGGGCACGTCGACGCTGACGATGGCGCTGGTCTGATCGCCGAGGGCCACATCGGGGCGGTAGTGCGTGGTGACGCGGTAGTCGTACCAGAGCACCAGGGGCTGCCCGTCGGCGTTGTCGCGGTCGCGGAGCGTGAAGAACTCCTTGGTGCCCGTGACCGCGTCGCGCACGAGCTTGATCTCGTCGTAGATGGCGAAGGAGCCGTCGGGCCGCGGGCCGTACCGGAGCTCGATGCGAATGGCCTCGATGCCGTCGCGCTCCCACTGCGCGGTCGTCGACGCGTGGACGCGCACCTTCTGGAAGAAGTCGTCGCGCAGGTCCGCCAGGAGCACGTACGTCGCGGCCTCGTCCGGGGGCACGTCGAGCACGATCTCGCCTTGCGGAAAGATCTCGTGGGGCATCGCCTTGTTCGTACGCAGGTCGTACTCGGCGTCCCTGAGCTCGGTCTGCTTGACCATCTCGAGGTTGAACTCGACGCTCGCCGTGAGCTGCGAGTTCTTCGACTGGTTGCTCGAGCTGTCCTTCGTGCTGGTGGCGGTGGTGGTCTTCGTATCGGTGGGGGTCGTCGTCGAGCTGTTCGGCGTGTTGGTCGTCGTGGAGCTGTTCGGCGTGTTGGTCGTCGTCGAGCTGTTCGGCGTGTTGGTGGTCGGCGTGTTGGTTGGCGTCGTGTTCGCCGCGGGCTGGCTCGTGAGGTTGGTGAGCTGAGACGGGAGCGTCAGCGACGGCGTGAACCACGTGGAGCCCATGAGCCCCGCGATGATGGTGTTGATCGCCTCCTGGTTGGTCGCGGTCTGCGGGTGATCGCTGGCGACGAAGTCGCTCTCGTTGATCTCGATGGCGCGCTTCTCCCTCAGCTCGTCGATCACCTGGCTGAGCGAGGCCTTCGCCATGAAGGCCGTGCTCGACGTGTTGCCGGTCTGCGCGCTGTTCGACGTGTTGCTGGAGTTGGTGCCCGAGGTCGTCGACGCGGTGTTCGCGCCGGTGGTCTGCGCGCTGGTGCTCGCGGCGGTGTCGCGGGTGCTTCCGGCCGTCGTGTTGCCGCTCCCCGTTCCCACGCTGAGGCCGAGGCGCCAGGCGAGGTGCTCGAGGCACTTCTCCTGGTGGATCTTCACGTGGAGGGCGTACGCCGGGCTGATGGCCGAGTACTTGAGGCGGTAGCGCACGATGGCGTGCATCGCGCCGCCCTGCATGATCGCGTCGTGCATGAAGGCCGCGCCCGATCGGTCGAGCACCACGCTGAACGACGCCCGCTGCGAGCCGTAGAGCGTCGGGCGCGAGGAGCCCAGCACGCGGCGTACGAACTGCGAGTCGGCGCTCGCCTCGTCGGTGCTGCGGCGCCCGAGGATGGTGAGGTCGACCTCGCCGTCGAGGAAGGGCGCCTGCGCGAGCACCACGGTGCCGCCCATCTTCTGCTCGAGCTCTCGCGTCGCCGCCTCGATGGTCTTGTCCGACACGCCGAGGTCGACGTCGAAGTCGAGGAAGCCCCCCACGTCGTCCATGCCTTGCGGCGCGGTCTCGCTGAGGTCGCGGCGCCAGAGCGTGAGGCGCAGCGCGTATCGACGCTCGTCGCCCGGCACCTTCGCGAGGCGCGGCACCTCCGGCGGGAGGTAGTAATACTGGCCCTTGTTAGACCAATCCCGAAAGATGGTCAGCCCCTGTACGGTGGCGACAGGATCCGCGAACAGCATCGGCGGTGACTCCCCTGCGGTGATGCGATGTGACGCGCAGTCTTGCGCGGGTCGCGCCCCTCTGGCAAGCGTAGCTTTGCGCGCCAGACCGTCGACGTCTGCGCGCGGCGCCTCGAGGCAGATGGGAGCGGTGTTGCCTTGATCGACCTGAGCGCTCCGACGATCACCGTCGGTTCAACGACACTCCTGCCCGACCACGCGGACCCCGCGCGCTGGTACGCGCTCCCCTCGGTGCCGACGCTGAGACCCGCGGCAGGGGGCGGTGCGCGCGCCTCGCTGGTGCTGTTCCGCGCGTCGCGGCCTCGCCTCGCGGGGGGATGGCTCCAGATGGAGAGCGCGCTCTCGCTCTCCCCCGAAGCCGTGGAAGCGCTTCGCGGCGTTCTGCGCGCGCGCGGCCTCGCCTCGCCCCAGGTGCTGTCCCCCGGGTTCACCCGAGGGCACGCGCGCGTCGTGGGCTGGCGCGAGGCCGCCGAGCCGGGCGCGCCCGATGGGCCTCCCCCGGTGGTCATCGCAGAGACGACGCCTTCGCTCACGGGCGACCTCGGCGCGGTGTTCAGCGCGCGGCTCGACGAGGCGGGAGCGTCCCTCTGTCGCGCGATGCTCCAGGCGCGAGGGCTGCCCGGGGCGCTGCTCTACGAGCTGGAGTTCGTCGGCCTCGCGGCGCCGCTCGGCATCGAGGTCGAGGTCGACCTGCACGGCGCGCGGGAGCGCCTCTCGGCGATGGCGTCGTTCACGTCGAAGTGGGCGCAGGCGAAGGTGCAGGCCACCCTCGACGAGATGGCCTCGACGGAGCTCTTTCACGTGCGCGTGGTCGATGGCAGGGGCGAGGCCGAGGGGGCGCGCGCCGAGGCGCTGCGGCGCGTCGGCGAAGACATGGTGCGCATGTTCTTCGAAGCCATGCCCGCGCCGCCCGAGGTGGCCGTGGGCGGAGGGGCGCCCACGGGCTACGGAGCGCTTCGCTTCTCGCTGCGGCAGAACCTCCAGGGCCTCGAAGAGCGCGCGCGCTGGCGCTTCACCGAGCGCGTGGCGATGCGGGTCTGGCACGCGGCCTCCGCGGCGCTCCTCGAAAGCGTCGACCCCGGCGCGTCGCACGGGCTCGTGCGCGAGCTCGACGACCGAGACGTGTTCTTTCAACGCACCGACTTCGAGTACCAGATCACCGATGACCTCGGCGCGCTCGGCGTCGGCGCAGTGGCCCTCACCGTCGAGTGGGACCGCGAGGGCGACGCCACCCCGCCGCGCCACGAAGCGATGCTCACCCCGACCGAGCGCGCAGGCGCGGTCACCGTGGCCGTGCCGGGAGACCGCGGCTTTCGATGGAGGGTCTCCGTCACGAGCGCCGACCTCGCGTGGCCGCGCCAGTCCGAGTGGCAGCGTGGCTCCGGGGCGCTCCTGGTCGCGTCGATCGAAGACGTGCTCCCCCTCGCGCGCTGGCGGCTGGTGGCGGGACGCGTCGACTGGTCGGTGGTGCGCGCCGTCGAGGCGCGCGTACGCTGCGCGGGCGAGTCGCGCCTCGATCGCGACTTCACGCTCCGCGCTCCTGGCGCCGAGGTGACGCTGCGCTATCCCCGCGAGCGCGCCGCCGACGCGCGCCTCACCGTCACCTGGCGCGGCCGCGAGGGCGAGCCCACGTGGACCGACGCGGCGCGCTCGCTCGACGACGACGTGGTGCTCCTCGACGCGCCGTGGCGCGACCCGCTGCGCATCACGCTGGTGCCGGTCGACGGCGACGACGTGGTCGCGATCGGCGTCGAGATGCGCCGCGAGGAGCCCGCGTCGGGCTTCAACCACGCGCGCGTCGAGCGTTGGGAGGGCGCCGATCGCGCGCTGCGGAGCGCGGTGCTCCAACGTCTCGACGCGTCGACATCGAACTGGCGCTACCGCGTCACGCGCGAGTGGGGCGACGGCAGGGTCGAAGCGGGCGCCTGGGCCGAGGTCGAGGGCACGGTGCTCGTGTTCCCCGAGGTCGACCGCGACGTGGTGGCGTTCGAGGTCGTGCTGCTCGACGGGCCGCCGGGCTCGCGCGGGGCCCTCGCCGACGAGGTGACGATCACCGTCGAGGGCGCTGACGAGCCCGTACGCAAGGTGTTTCGCGGTGACGACGACCGCGCGCGCTGCGTCGCGATGCGCCCCCGCGCCGACGCCTCGAAGCCCGTACGCTGGCACGCCACGCGGACCACCTTCGGCGACGACGGCTCCGCCCGCTCGCAGGAGTCCGACGGAGACGGCGCGCTCGTCGTCGTGTAGGCGTCCACGGCGCGATCACGCTTCGCGCGGGCGATGAGAGCGGGTGTTCGAAGGCCACCTCGACGAGGTGCTCGGCGAGATGGCCGACGCCGTGTGGAAGGATGTCGGATAGGGCGCACGGTGGATGCGCACTCCAACGCCCCGATGCCGCCGCCGCCCGCTCCGCGCGCTATCGGTCGCGCGATCGAGCCCGCCGTGCGCGCGCGCACCAGCGTCGGTAGCGCTTCATCACGCCAGGTCTCCCCTCGATCGACGCGTTGAGCACCGCGCGCGCCATCGGCTCGTCGAGCATCGCATCGAGCGACGGCCTCGTCGGATGCTCCGCGCGCAGCGAAAGAAGCAGCTTCACGCGCGCCTTCACCTCGTCTCCGTCAGCCTCGTCACCGAAGGTCGAGAGCCACGCGCGGAGGGTGCTCACGTCGTCTTCGGAGAGCCCCACCGCGAACTCCGCGATCGTCTCGGCGCCCATGCGAACTACACCCCCGTCGGCGCGCGGTAGGCCACGGCCTCCGCGAGGTGGTGGGCCTCGACGCGCACCGAGCCGTCGAGGTCGGCCACCGTGCGCGCGACCTTCAAGACGCGATGAACCGCGCGAGCGCTGAGGCTCAACCGATCGGCCGCGTTCGTGAGCAGGCGCTGACCCACGGCGTCGAGCTCGACGACCTCGCGCAGTGATCGCACCGAGAGCCTCGCGTTGGTGTCTCCCGTGCGGGCGACCTGGAGCAGACGCGCCGTCGCGACGCGCGCGCGAACCTCGGCGCTCGTGGGGCCCGACGGAGGCTCGTCGAGGTTGACCACGTTCGACGGAGGGAGCGCGACGTAGAGGTCGATGCGGTCGAGGAGCGGTCCCGAGACGCGCGCGCGATATCGTCGCACGCGCTCCTCGGGGCACTGGCAGCGGTCGGAGGGATCGCCGTGCCAGCCGCAGGGGCACGGGTTCATCGCCGCGATGAGCGTGAAGCGCGCGGGATAGCTCGCGCGGTTGCGCGCTCGCACGATCGTGACGTGCCCCTCTTCGAGCGGCTCTCGCAGCGCTTCGAGGCTCTCCCTCGGGAACTCGGGGAGCTCGTCGAGAAAGAGCACGCCGTGGTGCGCGAGCGCGATCTCGCCCGGTCTCGGCGGATCGCCTCCGCCCACGAGTCCCACCGCGCTCGCCGTGTGATGCGGCGCCCGATACGGACGCTCTCGCAAGAGCGCCACGCGCGGACGGAGCATCCCCGCGACGGAGTGAACCGCGGTGACCTCCATCGCCTCGCGCAGCGAGAGCGGCGGGAGGAGCCCCGGCAGCGCGCGAGAGAGCAGCGTCTTGCCCGCGCCGGGTGGGCCCACGAGGAGCACGTTGTGGCCACCCGCGGCGGCGATCTCGAAGGCGCGCTTGGCCTGCTCCTGACCGCGCACGTCGCGGAGGTCGATGCGCGCGCCCATGTCAGTCTCGGCGTCGTCGAGCGAGACCTTCGTCTGCGGCGCGAGGGGGAGCTCGCCGCGCCCCGAGAGGAACTCGCACACCTCGCGGAGCCCTTCGGCGTGGCGCACCTCGATGTTCTCCACCACCGCGGCCTCGGCGGCGTTCTCCGTCGCGACGATGACGCCGCGAAAGCCCCGCTCTCGCGCCGCGAGGCACTGCGGGAGCACGCCGCGGATGCCTCGGAGGCCGCCCGTGAGCGACAGCTCTCCGAGGAGGAGCCACGCGTCGAGCTGGTCGACGCCGCACTCGCCCGCGGCGGCGAGCGTGGCGATGGCGATGGCGAGGTCGAAGCCCGTGCCCGCCTTGCGCAGGTCCGCGGGCGCGAGGTTCACCGTCACCCTCCGTAGCGGAAACGGGAACCCTGACTGTTCGAGCGCGGCGCGGACCCGCGTGCGTGATTCCTTCACGGCGGCTTCGGCGAGTCCCACGAGGTCGAACGCGGGAAGTCCGCGCGCGACGTCGACCTCGACCTGAACGGGATGCGCCTCGAGACCGATGAGCGTGCTGGCATGCGTGGTGGCGAGCAATGTCGTGTCCTCCGTTGGGGACACACCGGGTCTCACGCCCCGTGCCGTCGCTCGAAATGCCTTTGAAACCAGTGTTTCGTCAGAGAGGGGGGTGGCGGAAAGGGTGGCGGATGGGGTGGCGGAGGGGTGGCGGCCCGCCACCTCGTCGCAGCCAACGTGCGCGTGGCCGCGGTGTTGACGTAGGATCCCACCCTCCGCGTCGCGCGCTGCGTGACGGGGATTTCTCGACGCCCTCCCACAGGTTGCACCCTTGAGCACGCAGAACGAAGGCAACACCTCGGCCGAAGCGCCGCCGTCACCCCCGAGGCCGGGCCTCGAACCCGGGACGCTCGTCGGCGATCGCTATGAGATCGTCCGCCTCATCGGCGAGGGTGGCATGGGGTCGGTCTACGAGGCCCGCCACAAGATCCTCGGCAGGCACGTGGCCATCAAGGTGCTCAAGCCCGAGGTCGTGCACAACGAGTCGCTCGTGGCGCGCTTTCTCCAAGAAGCGAAGGCCGCCGCGGAGCTGCACCACAAGAACATCGTCGAGCTCACCGACTACGGCGTCGACGGCGACCGGCCCTACATGGTCATGGAGCTCTTGAAGGGCGAAGACCTCGGGCACCTCCTCAAGCGCGAGGGGCAGCTCTCGGTGCCGCGCCTCGTGGCGATCCTCGACCCGGTGCTCCGCGCGCTCGCGATGGCCCACGAGCGGGGGGTCATTCACCGCGACATCAAGCCCGAGAACATCTTCCTCGTGCACGAAGACGAGGGCGAGCCGACGCCCAAGATCGTCGACTTCGGCATCGCGAAGCGCCAGGAGGAGAACGTCCAGCTCACGAGCGCCAACATGGCCCTCGGCACGCCCGCGTACATGGCGCCCGAGCAGATCATGTCGTCGCGCACGGTCACCGGCGCCGCCGATCAGTACGCCGTCGGCGTGACGATGTACGAGGCCCTCACGGGGCGTAACCCCTACGACGCCGAGACGCTCAACGCCTTCATCGTCGCCAAGGCCACGCAGGACCCCGAGCCCCTCGATCGGATCCGTCCCGACCTCGATCCGCGCTTCGTCGCCATCGTGCACCGCACGCTCGCGCGAAAGCCCGAGGAGCGCTTTCCCACCATCGCCGCGCTGCGCGAGGCGCTCGCGTCGTTCCGCAACGCCTCGCTGCGGCCGCCGCCCGCGGACGCCAACGCGGCCACCGTCGCGCGCCCGATGCAGACGCCCGCCATCGCGACGCCCGCCGTGCCCGCGCAGCCCACGCAGCAGGGCTACGCCGTGGGGAGTCCGCAAGCGACGACGCCCGCGAGCATGGTGGTGCCGGTTCCCGTCGTGGTGCAGCCCGCGTCGCGCTCCGCCGTGCCCGCGGTGCTCGGCGGCATCGCCGTCGTGGTCGCGCTCGGCATCGCGGGCTATGTGGGACTCGGCGCGCGCAACACCCCGCAGCAGCCGACCGATCACACCCCGACGACGCAGACGCCTCCGCCGCAGCCCGGTCAGCGCGAGGTGCTCTTCGCGATCGATGTCGAGCCCCGCGAGGCCGAGATCAAGCTCGATGGCGTGGTCATCGGGCGCGGGCGCGCCGAGGTCGTGCGCCCCAAGGACGGCATCCGCCACCAGCTCCAGATCGAGGCGCCGGGCTTCGAGACCGTGAGCGAGGTGCTCTCCGCCGACAACGACGTGCGCATTACCCGCCAGCTCGCGCGGCTCACGGGGACGCCCGTCGCCAATCCGCCGACGACGCCCACGAACAATCCGCCGACGGGTCGTACGCCGCGCGGCGCGCACGCGGCGACCGTCGATGTTCCCATCGCACAGCCGCGCGTCGAGCCTCCGCCCACGCAGCCGCGCGTCGATCCGCCGCCGACGCAGCCGCGCGTCGATCCGCCGCCGACGCAGCCGCGCGTCGATCCGCCGCCGACGCAGCCGCGCGTCGATCCGCCGTCGCGCACCTACGACCCGTCGCACCCCAACATCGACCCGACGGATCCCTTCGCCAATCACTGAACGAGCGTCGCTGTCGCGAGCGCGGCGGGTTCCACTCGCGCGTGAGATGTAGTAGCGACCGTCGGTCATGAGCACCGACATCGGGCAGCGCAAGCGTGATCACCTCGAGCTCTGCGCCACGGGCGAGGTGGGCTTCCGCGATCGGACCACGCTGCTCGAGTGCGTGAAGCTCGTGCACGACGCGTTGCCCGAGCTCTCCCTCGACGACGTCGACACGTCGGTGACCGTCCTCGGCAAGAGGCTCCGCGCGCCCATCATCATCGCGGCCATGACCGGCGGAACGGGGGAGGCCGCCGACGTCAACCGCGTGCTCGCCGAGGTGGCCGAGCGAAGGGGCTACGGCTTCGGCCTCGGGAGCCAGCGCGCGATGCACCGCAGCGCCGACGTGGCGTGGACCTACGCCGTTCGAGAGGCGGCTCCGACGACGCTCATCCTCGGCAACGTGGGGCTCGTGCAGGCGCGGACCATGTCGACCGAGAGCCTCCGCGCGCTCGCGACCGACGTGGGCGCCGACGCGCTCTGCGTCCACCTCAACCCCGCGATGGAGCTCGTTCAGCCCGGCGGAGACCGAGATTTTCGCGACGGCGTTCCCCTCTTCGAGCGGCTTACGAGCGAGCTCGGCGTGCCCGTCGTCGCGAAGGAGACGGGCAATGGGATCAGCCCCGCGGCGGCGAGAAAGCTCCGCGCGGCGGGCGTGAAGCACCTCGACGTGTCGGGTGCCGGTGGCACCTCGTGGGTGGGCGTCGAGACGCTCCGCGCAGAGGGTGCCGCGCGGCGGCTCGGAGAGGCGCTCTGGGACTGGGGCGTTCCCACGGGGGCGAGCGTCGCGCTCTCGGCGCCGCTGGGCTTCGACACGGTGATCGCCACGGGCGGCGTCGCGTCGGGGACCGACGTGGCCCGCGCCATCGCGCTCGGCGCGACGGCGTGCGGCATCGCGAGGCCCACGCTCAAGGCCCTGCGCGCAGGCGGTCGCGAAGGCGCCGAGCGCTTTCTCGACGAGGTCGAGCAGGAGCTCAAGGCCATCATGCTCCTCACGGGTTCGCGCGACGTCGCGGCGCTTCGAAAGGCCCCGCGCGTGATCGTCGGCGAGCTCGATCGCTGGCTCGCGCAGCTCGGGTAGCGACGCCGACGAGCCCTTGACCGCGCAGGTCGGCGCATCCACGTTGCCGGGCCATGCGAATCCTGTTGCTCATCGTCACGAACCTCGCCGTGTCGCTGCTCCTCGGCGTGGTGTTCTTCGGGCTCGAAGCGTCAGGGGTGGTTCCGTCGGGGCAGTGGACGAACCTCTTCGCGTACTCCGTCGTGCTCGGCTTCGGCGGGTCCTTCGTCTCGCTCCTGCTCTCGAAGACGATGGCGAAGTGGAGCCTCGGCGTGCGCGTGATCGAGCGCGCGGGCAACGAGTCGGAGCACTGGCTCGTCGAGACCGTGCGCGGGCTCTCGCAGCGCGCGGGCATCGAGATGCCCGAGGTGGGGATCTACGACTCGCCCGACCCCAACGCCTTCGCCACGGGGTGGAGCGCGAACAGCTCGCTCGTCGCCGTGAGCACCGGGCTCCTGCGCGTGATGCGACGCGAGGAGGTGGCCGCGGTGCTCGGCCACGAGGTGTCGCACGCGGCGAACGGAGACATGGTGACGCTCTCGCTCCTCCAGGGGGTGCTCAACACCTTCGTGATCTTCCTGTCGCGGGTGATCGGCTCCGTGGTCGACGCCGCGATCTCGCGCGATGAGCGGAGCCACCGTGGGGGCCTCGCGTACGGGCTCGTGGTGATGGTCACGCAGCTTCTCCTCGGCCTCGGCGCGTCGCTCGTGGTCGCGTGGTTCAGCCGCTACCGGGAGTTCAGGGCCGACGCGGGCGGTGCGTCGCTCACGAGCCCCCGCGCGATGGCGAGCGCGCTCCAGGCCCTTCGAAGCGTCGAAGAGCGCGCCGACCTCCCCGAGTCGATGACCGCGTTCGGCATCCACGGCGGCGGAATCGCGCGCCTCTTCGCCTCGCACCCGCCCCTCGAAGAGCGCATCGCGCGGCTCATGAACGCGCCCCGCGCGGGCTGAGCGCGACCCCGCTCAAACACCGTGCAACACCGTCTCCCCGGTCGCGTATCATCGCGCCGAGGAAACGACATGAACCACACGCCTCTTCGTCCTCTCGTCGTCGCGCTCGTCGTGCTCTCCGCTCACGGCCTCTCGTGTCGACGCTCGGAGCAGCGCCAGCCGCGCAACACGCCCGCGGTGCAGCCCGGTCCCAACGCGCTCCGTCCCGGCGCGCAGCAGCCTGGAGGCGCGGGCGTGTCGCTCTCGATCGGCGTGACCGAGGGGCGCGTGAAGCCTCCCGCCGACAAGACCAACGACGACGACGAGCGCAACCGCGTGCGCCCCGAGTGGTATCCCAACGGACAGCCTGACAATCCCTATCCCGCGGGCACGATGATCCCCATCAACCCGCCGACGCCGGGGATGCAGCCCGTTCCGATGCAGCCCGGCATGCAGCCCATGCCCGGCGCAGGGATGCAGCCCTATCCCTCGATGCAGCCCATTCCCGCCCCCGGCGCGCAGCCCGGGGGAATGCCCTCGATGCAGCCCATGCCCGGCACGCAGCCGGGGATGCCCTCGATGCAGCCCATGCCCGGCACGCAGCCCGGGATGCCGTCGATGCAGCCCATTCCGATGCCCGGCGCGCAGCCCGGCGGAATGCCGTCGATGCAGCCCATGCCCGGCACGCAGCCGGGGATGCAGCCCGTCCCGATGCAGCCCGGGATGCAGCCCGGAATGCCCTCGATGCAGCCCATTCCGGGCCCCGGCGGACAGCCTCCAGTCGCGCAGCCGCAGCCCGGGGAGCAGCCCGACGTGGCGCCGCAGCCCGCGAACACGAACCCCGCGTCGCAGACCTTTCAGGGCTCGCTCGGCCCCGACGGAAACCGCGACCGTGAGGGACGCTTCGAACGCGAGCACCAGATCTCGCTGCGCCGCGGACAGCGCGCGATCGTGTCGCTCCAGAGCTCGGCCTTCGACACGCTCCTCCGCGTGGTGCCGCCTGCGGGTGAGGCGATGGAGAACGACGACATCGCGCAGAGCGATCTCAACTCTCGCCTCGATTTCACGGCCCCCATCGACGGTCGCTACCGCGTGGTGGTGACCTCGTACCAGCCTGGCGCGACGGGCGCCTACACGGTGCAGGTCACCGCGGGAGAGCCGGGGCAGGGGATGGTCGTGGTGGGCAACAACAACAACACCCCGACGCCCGACGCCCAGGTGGGCGCAGGCGGAACGCTCGCGGCCAACACGCCCGTGAACGAGTACCTCTCGCCCGGTGATCCGTCGTCGGGCGGGCGCTACGTGCGCGCCTATCGCCTCGAAGGACAGGCCGGGGCCATGGTCACCCTGCGCCTCGAGTCGTCGGCCTTCGACACCACGCTCGCCCTCATCGCCCCGAGCGGCCAGCGCTGGAACAACGACGACACCACGCAGGCCGACACCAACAGCACCATCCAGGTCACGCTCCCCGCCGCGGGGACGTACCGCGTCGAGGTGTCGTCGTACCGCCAGGGCGCGACGGGGCCCTTCACGCTCACCGCGCGCACCTCCGAGGCGCCGCGCGTCGGTCAGAACGGCGTCCCCACGGGCAACGTCGCGGGCCGTCAGGGCGCGGGCAACATGTACGGCATCTTCACGGGCATCACCGACTACGGCGGCCGCGGCAACCTCTTCGGCTGCGCCGACGACGCGCGTCAGCTCGCGCAGGCCTACCTCAACGCGCACCTCGCGGGCACGGCGCAGTTCATCGTGCTCACCGACGCCGAGGCCACCACGGGCGCCGTGCAGCAGGCCTTTCAGCAGATGGCAGGGCGCGTCGGACCGAACGACGTGTTCATGTTCTTCCACTCGGGCCACGGCAACCGCAGGCCGTCGAGCGACCGCCGCGCGGACCCCGACGGCTTCGTCGAGAGCATCGTGCTCCGCGACGGCGAGATCGACTCGCACCAGATGGCGACGATGTTCGACAACATCCGCGCCGACGTGAACATGCTCGCGCTCGACAGCTGCTTCTCGGGCGGCTTCGAACGGGCCTTCAACGACGCGCCCAACCGCTTCGGGATGTACTCCTCCGAGGAGGACGTGCTCTCGAACGTCGCGCAGCGCTTTCAGGCCGGCGGGTATCTCTCGTACTTCCTGCGGCGCGGCGTGAGCGAGGCCGATCACAACCACGACAACGCCGTGCGCGCGGGCGAGCTCTCGCAGTACCTCATCGACCAGTACGCCCAGAACAGGGCCTCGATGCAGAGCGAAGACGGATCGGGCGTCGAGACCTGGCAGAACGTCAGGGTCAACCGCGCGGGCGTCGCCGTGAACGACATGCTGTGGCGCTTCCCCGTGCCGACGAACGCCTTCGCGCAGCAGTAATCCATCACCGCTACCCCAGCGGGACCTCCACCGTCCCTCGCGCCACCGACGCGCACGCGCCACCGATCCTCGGCGCGTGCGCGCGGGTGATGTACGCCCACACCTGACCGGGCCGTCCGACGTGCGCGCCCTGCGTGACGACGAGGTCTCCCTCTTCGATGAGGCCGTCGAGGAGGAGGCGCTGCCCCACCACGCCCGTGAGCGAGCCCGTGACGGGATCTTCCGCGACACCCTCCGAGGGCGCGAAGAGCCGCTGTCGCACGGCGCGCTCGCGCGGCGGCTCGTACACGGCCACGGGCCACGGGAGCTTCGCGAGCAGCCCCATCTCGGGCTTCACCGCGTCGACGTCGGCCACGGGGACGAGCAGAAATCTCCGACCGTTGTCACCCTCGCGGAGCGGGCCCTTCACCTCGACGCCGAGCGCGTCTCGCAGCAGCGCAGGGTCGACCTCCGCGTCGCGCCAGGTCGGGACGGGCTGCGTGATCGCGCAGCGCGAGACGAAGCCGCCCTCGCGCTCGATGATGACATCCACAACGCCGATGCCGGTTTCGAAGCGGAGCAGCCCGATGGGGGCCGAGCGGCCGATGACGTACGCGCTCCCGACGAGCGTATGGCTCGCGAAGGGGACCTCGCGCGAGGGCGTGAAGGCGCGCAGCGAGGCCGTCGAGCGCGCGGCCGTGGGGCACACGAACGCGGTCTCGGTGAGGTTCAGCTCGCGCGCGATGCGCTGCATGTGTGCGGGGGCGAGGGGCTGCGTGAGCGTGAAGACCGCGAGGGGCTTGCCTTCGAGGGGCCGCTCGGTGAACACGTCGACGAGGGTGTAGTTGAGCTTGCGCATGGCGGCGTCACCTATAGGCGCCCACCGCCGCGAAGGTAAAGCCTCGCGGTCAGCGCGCGAGCGACTCGATCGCCGCGGAGGTGCATCCCGCGGGCGCGTTCACGGGGTCGCAGCGAGAGGGCGTGCCGCCCATGATGTCGACCCACGCGCTCACGCCGGGCGCCATCGCAGGAAAGTCCGTGCTGATGATCTGCGCGCCCGTCGCGAGCGCGAGGGCCGGCGTGTGGGCGTCGTCGGGACCGGGCGCCGTCCACGAGAACACCCGCACGATGAAGTTGGCGCGCACCGCGGCCATGATGTCAGCCGAGCGTGAGGGATCGTTGAGCACGAGCATCGCGCCGAAGGGGTCGGTCATCTCGGAGTCGACGAAGGCCACGCGCCCGTTGAGGTCGTGGCCGCCGTGCGTGTACGCGTCGCGGAAGGCGTCGGTGCGGTCGATGTAGAACAGCACGCGGCCGCGAGAGGCTCGCAGGGTGGGCCATCCCCGCGTGCGAACGGCGTCGGCCACCGTGGCGGCGTCGCCCTTCACCTCGTCGGGCGTCACGATCAGCTCGCGCGGAAACACCGACAGGATCTCGCGCTCCATCGACGCGATGCGCGCCTCGTTGGCGCTCACGGCGAAGGTGTCCTTCGGCTCCAGGTGGATGAAGAGCGGGTGGTGCGAGGGGTGGGCGTCGCTCCACGCGCGGATCGTCTCGAGGCACGTCGTGAAGACGCGGCAGGTCGTGAGGTCGTCGATGGTGCCGAGGTGATAGACCTCGAAGCGCTCACACGGGATGTTCCAGTGGAGGTCGAGCTCGACGCCGCGGACGCCCTGCTGATCGAGCTGCACGTCGAGCGGCGCGTGGCTGTAGCGCCAGTCTGCGATGTCGAGCGTGGGCTGCAGGTGATAGCTGTTGTGCGTCGCCTTGAGCTGGATGTGGTTCATCCGAAGGGCGTCGTCCATGGGGCCCGCGGTGGGGGCGACGGTGCGCGGGCGCGCCGTGCCGAGGGGGGCGGGGCACATGGGGCCCGGCACGTCGACGACGGGCGCGTCGGCGGCCCTGTCGACCGCGGCGTCGGAGGGAGCCGCCGCGGGATCGCCGGAGCACGCGACGCAGAGCGCGGCGGAGAGGAGGGCGTAGCGCATGGGCGGCGATCGTCGCACGGATGCCGCGGCGCGCGAACTGGCAGAGGGGTTGCGCCGTGTGTTAGCGACTCGCTCCGTCATGGCGAGAGTGCACCTGCTCAACTTCAACGCCGACGAGGTCGACGCGCGCGCCGAGGCGCTGCGAGCGGCGGGGCACGCGGTGAAGACCGACGCGTACGCCGGGTCGATCAAGGTCGTCCGCGACGGCGACCCCGAGGCGCTGGTGATCAACCTCGGACGCGCGCCGTCGAACGGGACGCAGCTCGCGGCCGTGATCCGTCAGTCTGCGTGGGGGCGCAACGTCGCCATCGTCTTCGTCGACGGCGAACCCGAGAAGATCGAGCGCGCGAAGAAGCTCCTCCCCGACGCGACCTACACCACCTGGGCGAAGGTGAAGGCCGCGCTGCGTTCGACCCTCGCGAACCCGCTCGCGAAGCCTCACGTGCCCAAGTCGCTGGTGACCTCGAACACGCCGCTCGTGAAGAAGCTCGCGATCAAGCCCGGCGCCACGGTGGTGATGCTCGACGCGCCGTCGGGCTTCGAAGACGCGCTCGGCGAGCTCCCCGAGGGCGTGAAGCTGCGGGAGCGCGGCGTCGGCGATCTGGTGATCTGGTTCGTGCGCGCGTCGGAGGACCTCGAACGCGACGTCGAGCGGATCATCACCAGCGCGGGCGAAGCGCCCGTCTGGATCGCGTGGCGGAAGAAGTCGTCGGACGCGCTGTCGGACCTCTCGTCGATGGTGGTGCTCGAGGTCGGGCGCGCGATGGGACGCACCGATTCGAAGGTCTGCGCGATCGACGCGACGTGGTCCGCGATCATGTTCTGTGAGCCCGCGAAGCCGCGTCGCAAGACGCGCTGATCGAGCACGCTGCGGCGCTCGATCCACGAGGCAATCGACCCCGCGACACGGCGCTGTGAAGCGTTCTCACAGTCAATCCGGACAGGGCGCCACAACGCTCGGAAACGCTTCAATGCACGGCGTTCTGGCGAAACGATCGCTGTGCATTCTCCGCTGGTGGATGTGTGCTGACTGCTGCGCAACACCCCGGAACGCAGGCAGAATTTCGCGAGAATTCATGCCCCGGTTTTCCGCTGAGGAGTAGGTGTCACAGAAGCTCGACGTGACGACGTGCGGTCGTCGTGAGCCGGAGGTGACGCATGCCTCGCTCTGCGTGGTTGATGCTCCTGGTAGCGTTTCTGGTGTCGTGCGCGGACACCGGATCGGGCGGCTCTCAGAGCCCCGACGTGAGCGCCGCGGACGTTCGCAGCGAAGACGTGACCGCGTCGCTCGACGTCGCCGTCGACAGCGCGCGCGACGATGTGCAAGCGAGCGATACCGGCGACGAGCTCGTCGACGCCGCCGCGGAGATCGCGGACGCAGACGACGGAGATGCCACCGCGCTCGACGTCACCGCGATGGACGTCGAGGTGCTCGACGCGGAGATGGACGCGAGCGCCGACGTGGCGCCCGAAGCAGCGCTCGAAGCGGGGATGGACGTCGACACGACGCCCGGCGAGTGCTCGCTCTGCCACGGCGACTACGAGAGCCCCGCGCCGCCGAGGAGTCTCATGTCCGAGCGCGTGACCACCGCGCGTGGCGTCGGCGCCCACCGCGCCCACCTGCGCGCAGGGAGGAACCACCGCGAGGTGCAGTGCGACGACTGTCACCGCGTCCCCACCGACCTCACCGATCCCGGTCACATCGACTCGCCGAGGCCCGCGGAGCTCACCTGGAGCGCCGTCGCGACCTCCGACGGCGCGATGCCCGCGTTCGACGGGACGCGCTGCACGAACGTGTACTGCCACGGCGCGACGCTGCTCCCCGGAGGCACCAACACGACGCCCACGTGGGCCAACGCCGACGGCACCTCGCAGGCGACCTGCGGCACGTGTCACGGACTCCCGCCCGGCGGCGGTCACCCCAACAACATGCAGTGCGAGACCTGTCACGCCGACGTCATCGGACCCGGCATGACCTTCGTGAACCCGCGGCTCCACATCAACGGTCACGTCGACCTCAGCATCTCGGGCTGCGACGTCTGCCACGGCGGAGCGGGCAATCCCGCGCCTCCGAGAGACACCGCGGGCGGCACCGCGACGACCCTCCGCGGGGTCGGCGCCCATCGCAGCCACCTCGCGCCGAGCACCACGCATCGCGACATCGCGTGCAACGACTGCCA
The DNA here is from genome assembly GCA_046351535.1 of Polyangiales bacterium. Lineage (GTDB taxonomy): Bacteria > Myxococcota_A > Polyangia > Polyangiales > CAISKJ01. Next base: position 67,693 of record JAXLYG010000023.1, on the reverse strand, counting down.
CACGGTTCCGTCGAGCATCACCGCGGCGGGCCACATCGACACCGCGCTGCCCGCGGAGCTTACGTGGAGCGCGCTCGCGACCACGCGCGGCGTCACCCCGACCTTCAACGGGACGACCTGCACGAACACCTGGTGCCACGGCGGCGGACTGCTCCCCGGCGGTTCGAACACCGCGCCCACGTGGTCCCGCGTCGACGGCTCCCAGGCCGCGTGCGGGACGTGTCACGGCCTGCCTCCCGGCGGGCGTCACCCTGTCGGCGATCAGTGCGAGACCTGTCACGGCGAGGTCATCGGACCCGGACGCGTCTTCGTGAACCCGAGGCTTCACATCAACGGTCAGGTCGAGGTCGCCATCACGGGCTGCGACGGGTGTCACGGCGGCGCGGGCGATCCGTCTCCGCCGCGCGACACCACGGGCGGCACCGCGACCACCCTGCGAGGCGTCGGCGCGCATCGCAACCACCTGCGCACGTCGACGTGGCGCGCGCCCATCGAGTGCTCGGATTGTCACCTCGTGCCCGGGTCCGTCGCATCGCCCGGACACAACGACACGGCCCTGCCCGCGGAGCTCTCGTGGGGCGCGCGCGCGACCACCGACAGCGCCGTCCCCGTGTGGAACGGAACGACGTGTTCGAACACGTACTGCCACGGCGCGACGCTGCTCCCCGGCGGTTCGAACACCACGCCGATCTGGGCGCGCGTCGACGGGTCGCAGGCGACGTGCGGCACCTGTCACGGACTGCCGCCCGGCGGCACGCACCCCACATCGACGCGCTGCGAGCTCTGTCACGGCGACGTCGTCGGCGCGGGGATGCTCATCACCAACCCCGCGCGGCACATCAACGGCGTCGTCGACGTGACCACGCCGACCTGCGACACCTGCCACGGAAGCACTGGAAATCCAGCGCCTCCGAGGGACACCACGGGCGGCACCGCCACGACCCTCCGCGGCGTCGGCGCGCATCGGAGTCACCTCAACGCGTCGACCTGGAGAGCCGGGATCGCGTGCGTGGACTGCCACACCGTCCCCTCGACGCTGACCGCCGCGGGGCACATCGATACGGCGCTCCCCGCGGAGCTCACCTGGGGCGCGCGCGCCACCACGCGCGGCGTCTCCCCCGTGTTCAACGGGACGACCTGCACGAACAACTACTGCCACGGCGCGGGGCTCCTCCCCGGCGGCACCAACAGGGCGCCCACGTGGGCGCGCGTCGACGGGACGCAGGCCGCGTGCGGGACGTGCCACGGGCTTCCGCCCGGCGGATCACACCCCATGAACACCCGCTGCGAGGCGTGTCACGGCGACGTGATCGGCCCTGGCGGCGTCTTCGTCGCGCCCTCGCTGCACATCAACGGCGTGGTCAACGTCACGCTCCCCGGATGCGAGACCTGTCACGGCGGCGGTGGAAGCCCTGCGCCTCCGACGGACCTCTCGGGCGGCACCGCGACCACCCTTCGCACCGTGGGCGCGCACCGCAGCCACCTCAACGCGTCGACGTGGAGGGCGCCCATCGCGTGTACCGAGTGCCACCTCGTTCCGTCGCGCGTGACCTCCGCCGGACACCTCGACACCGCGCGCCCCGCGGAGCTCACCTGGGGCACGCTCGCCACCACCGACCGCGCCACGCCGGTGTGGAACGGCACGACGTGTTCGAACACCTACTGCCACGGCGCGACGCTTCTCACCGGCGGAACGAACACCAACCCCACGTGGGCGCGCGTCGACGGGACGCAGGCCGCGTGCGGGACGTGCCACGGACTTCCGCCCGGGGGAACGCACCCGATGAACGATCGCTGCGAGGCGTGTCACGGCGACGTGGTGGGCCCCGGACGCGTCATCATCAACGCCGCGCGACACATCAACGGCGTCGTCGACGTGACCGCCGCAGCGTGTGACTCCTGTCACGGGAGCCCTGGAAATCCCGCGCCGCCGAGGGACACCTCGGGCGGCACCGCGACCACCCTCCGCTCCGTGGGCGCGCATCGCAACCACCTCAACGCGTCGACGTGGAGGGCGCCCATCAACTGCACCGAGTGCCACGTCGTTCCGTCGCGCGTGACCGCGCCCGGACACCTCGACACCGCGCGTCCCGCGGAGCTCACCTGGGGCACGCTCGCCGCCGCCGACCGCGCCACGCCAGCGTGGAACGGGACCACCTGCGCCAACACCTACTGCCACGGCACGACGCTCCAGCCCGGCGGCACCGTCACCACGCCCACATGGACGCGCGTCGACGGGACGCAGGTCGCGTGCGGGACGTGTCACGGACTTCCCCCCGGAGGCACCCACTACGCGCTCACGCGCTGCGAGGTGTGTCACAGCGCCGTGATCGGTCCGGGGCGCGTCTTCACCGCGCCGTCGCTGCACATCAACGGCATCGTCGAGTCGAACCTCGTTCACAGCACCGGCTGGCGCGGTGCTCCGCACGGCGTCGCGGTGAACACCACGGGCATCACCCAGTGCCAGGAGTGCCACGGCGCCGCCCTCGACGGCGGAGGCTCGCGCGTCTCGTGCTCGAGCTCGTCGTGTCACACCGCGGGCTGGCAGACGAGCTGCACGCTCTGTCACGGCGGCACCGACAACATGACCGGCGCGCCGCCCGTGGGCATCCGCAACGAGACCGCGCGCACCACGCTGGCCGTCGGCGCTCACACCTCGCACGTGCAGAACACCGCGACGCACCTCGCGTGGAACTGCACGCGCTGCCACACGACGCCCGCCAACGCGCTCTCCGCCGGACACATCGACGGCGACGGACGCGCCGAGGTGGTCTTCGACTCGCTCAACCCCACGGGCAGCTATGACCTCGCGACGGGCCGCTGCGCGAGCTCGTACTGCCACGGCAACGGCAGGGCCTCGAACGGCGCCATCGTGTGGGGAACGCCCGCGACGCTCACCTGCGCGTCGTGCCACAACGACGCGACCACGCCCACGGCCTCGTGGACGATGTCAGGCCAGCACCGCCGTCACGTCATCTCGCAGCACATCGCGTGCAACGAGTGCCACAACACGGTGGTCAGCGCGACGAACACCATCATCGGGCTGAACCTCCACGTGAACGGGCTCAAGGAGGTCTCGCTCCGTCGCGGCGGCACGTACACCCCCACGGGTCGACTCACCTGCGACCCCGCCTGCCACGGCGCCGAGACCTGGAACTGACCCCCTGAAGCGTCCCTTCGTGCGACGCGCGTCGCCCTCCGTCGAGCTCAGCGCGCGTCGTACTCGAAGGCCCCTCGCACGCCCTGCGATCTCCCCTGATACGTGAACCACGCGGTGACCACCATGCGGATGCGGTCGGGCCGCGAGCCGTGGAAGACATCGACGTCGACGCGGTCCGCCGTGGTGTCGAAGTTCAACACGTCGCGGCGCTCTCCCGTGCAGCCGAGGGCGCTCAGGGTGACCTCACCGGGACGCGTCGTCGAGAGGTGCGCGCCCGGCGCGATCTGTCGGTTGCCGAGCCCGCCGAGGCCCGTGAGCGTGACGGAGATCATCGTCCAGAGGGTGGGCGCGACGCTCACCGCGTCGATGCGCACGTTCGCGTCGTAGGGCGAGCTCTCGACGCGCACCTCCGCGTTCGGCGCGGAGAACGTGTAGCGACCGAGCGAGCCCTGGAACGACTCGACCTCACCGATCTCGGGGCCTCCGTGGTGTGAAGCGCTCGGCGCGGGGCCCGTGAGGGTGTCGGCGCCGCAGCCCCAGAGCGCGAGAGAGCACGCGCACGCGAACGCGCACGCGACGAAACAGCGCGAGGTCATCGCACGATCTCCTTTCGTCAGCGAGTGAATGGGAGACCGCGACGGAGGCGCGACGGACGTCACGCTCCGAATGCCCGCCCTGTGTTCCCGTCGGGCGCGGTCGGACTCTGTGGTGCGACCCGCGGCTATGACATTCAGGGCAGACGGAGGGACGATTCCGACGCGTGCGTCGCCGACACGCACGGTGCCGGTCGGACGAAGCGGTGATTGGGGGGAATGGGACGGAGCGGGCGTGAACGCGCCGCTCGCTGCGGGTCAGAGGCCGGGGGTGATCACGCTGCCGCGGACCTGGAAGCGCCAGATGCCGGGCGTGCCGACGTTCGACGACGTGCACACGTCGAGGATCGCCATCGTGCGTGACATCGGGAGCGAGAAGTAGGTGCGCATGTCACCCGCGTCGAAGCCGACCTGCGCGGGGGTTCCGCCGAAGCCGCCCGCGCCGCCCGAGGCGTCGCCCGTCGTCCACTCGCAGCGCTCGTAGCGGAACTCCACGTCGAAGTCGCCCGCCGCGAGGCCCGCGCGCGTCGAGAGGAGGAGCTGAAAGGTGTTCTGCCGATCGTCGTGCGACGAGAAGTACCCCACGCGATCCCACGTCACGATGACCCGCGAGGGCTCGACCACGAAGCACACGTTGTTGCGCATGGGCTGGCCGACGCCGCGCGTGTCGACGTCGCCCCACCACGGCGCGGTCATCGGCTGCATCGCCACGGGGAAGGGCGCCGGCGTGTACGTCCCGAGCGCGCCGCGGAACGTGATGTTGCCGTTGTTGTTCACGTACATCGCCCGGTAGTTGGCGCCGAAGTACTGGAGCCCCATCGCGAACGCGGGCGTGATGTCGATGGGCACACCCGCGCCGGTCATCACCCCGGCGCCCGCCCACGACCCGTCGTCGTTGGGGGCGAGGCAGTTGGTGCCGATGCCCGTGGGGCCCGTGAAGGTCCGCAGGATGCGCGGGCACGCGCCGGCGCTGCACGCGCCCGTGGAACACGTATTTCCGCAGCGTCCGCAGTTGGTGTTCGACGTGAGCAGGTCGGTCTCGCAGCCGTTCGAAACGACGCCGTCGCAGTCTCCGCGACCGGCCGCGCACGCGAGGCTGCAACGGCCCGCGGTGCACACGGGGGTCGAGCTGTCGCCCACGGCGGCGCAGCGGTTTCCGCACGCGCCGCAGTTGAGCGGGTTCGAGTTGAGCGAGGTCTCGCAGCCGTTGGCCGCCATCCCGTCGCAGTTGGCGAGGCCCGCGGCGCAGGTGATCGTGCAGGCGCCCGCGGCGCATGCGCCGGTGCCTCCGGTCGCGTCGGGGCAGGGGGTGTTCATCGACGACATCCCGTCGGCCGCGCAGACGCGACGCGTGCGGGAGTCGAAGCAGTCCGTCGCGCCGGGGGTGCACGCCGTCGAGACGCAGACGTGATCCGCGGTGCAGGCCCTCGACGGGCCGCAGTCTGCGTTGACGTTGCAGGCCACGCAGGCGTGTGACGTGGGGTTGCAGCGCGGCGTCGGCGCTGCGCACTCGGCGTCCGACGCGCAGGTCGGAGGACGCAGCACGCACGCGCTGGCGCGGCACATCTCGGTGGGCGCGCAGTCGACGTCGGCCACGCAGTCGACGCAGAGGCTCCGCGTCGTGTCGCAGACCTGGCCGGGACACATGCGGGAGCTCGTGCACATCACGGGCGTCACGCAGCGGTTCGAGAGGCACCGCGTGCCGGCCGTGAGGCAGTCGGCGTCGCGCACGCAGTCGACGCAGCGCGACTGTGAGAGGTCGCAGACCTGGGAGCTCGCCGCGCACTCGCGGTCGCTGCGACAGCTCGGGCGCGCATCCGTCGGAACGTCGGCGGGCGCGTCGGTCACCGCGTCGACGGAGACGTCGGTCACCACGTCGACGGGCGCGTCGAGCGGCGGCGGCGTGTCGGTCGGTGTGTCGGTGGGGGTGACGACGTCCTGCGGATCGGGCGCATCGGTCGTGACGTCGGTGGGCGTAGGGGTGTCCGTCGGCGTCGGCGTGTCGGTGGTGACGACATCGCCGGGGTCTCCGTCGGTGGAGTGCACGTCGTTGAACGAGACGTTTCCCGAGGTCGATTTCGGCGCGCACGCCGCGAGGGTGAGCGCCGAGGCGACGAGGGCGAATCGAAGCGAGTTCATGGCGCGCATGGTATCGGAGGTCGCCGGGGGGCTCAAAATGCGTGGGTGCGATCGTGCTCCATCCGCGGCGCGAGGCTGCGATACCGTCGGCGCCACGATGGCGATCACCCCCGCGCGCACGGCGAAGCTCCCCACCAGCAGCGACCTCGGAATCGCGTGGGGCGACACGGTCTTTCTCTCGGCCTCGATGCCCGACGTGAGCTACGCGCTCGACCTCGGCGCGTGGCCCATGACCGTGAAGTCGATCCCCGGCTTCTTCGCGTCGAGCGTGGCGCGAACGCGCAGCGGAAGGGTCTTCGCCGTCGCGCGGCACCACCACGACAACCCCTACAAGCTCTACGAGATCGACCTCGACGCCGCGCGCGTGAAGGCGCTGCCGTTCAACGCGCCGTGGACCTCGCTCACCTCGGTCTTCGCCGTCGGTGAACGCGTGATGGTGGTGCCCGCGATCGACCTCAAGGACCCCTCACGCAGACCCTCGTGGTGGGCAGAGGACGGCGCCGTGACGCCGCTCGAACTCCCTGTTCCAGAGGCCCCCGCGGTGATCGAGTCGGGCGGGCGTCGGTACGCGGTGCCGCGTCCGTTGGACCGCGTCGATGTGATTCCGCTGCCCGACGACGAGGCGCTCGTGATCTGGTTCGAGCGGCTCCATCGCGCGGGACGCGACGGCGTGACGCCGCTCTCGCTCGACCGACTCTTCGCCTCGTGGGAGTCGCTCCGTGAGGGGCGTCACGGCGCCATCGACGACGCGGGACGCGCGCTCGCGGTCGTGCACGATCACTTTCTCACGCTCGACCGCGACGGCCATCACACGGAGATCTCGCCGGGCTCTCACCCCGTTCGCTCCGCCGCGCCCGGCCCTGATGCGACGTGGTTCCTGCTCTGCGACGAGACCGTGCACTGGGTGTTTCCGAAGGAGCGCGAGGTCATCGCCCTCGACCTCAAGGCCATGCGCCTGAGCCCGACGATGCCGCTCTTCACGCCGAAGCCCGTGTGGGTGAGGTCGCGCGACGCCCTGCTCGTGCTGCACGCCCACGACGCGCACGAGTACGACCTCGCCGCGCTGCGAAAGGAGAAGCGCGTCCCCTTCGAGAAGCTCACCGCGAAGCTCGCCTCGACGCGTCGCAGCGCATGGAGCCGCAAGGTCAAGGACGCCGGTCCCTCACCGACGCCCCTCGACGCGCTCTCGCCGCGCACCCGAGGCGGCGTCGTCGTCGCGCACCCCGAGTACGGCGTCGGGTTCGTGAAGTACGCGTCGGAGGTGCTCCACGCGGGCGCGCAGACGATCACCGCCACGGTGCTCTTCGAACACCGCGCGCGAGAGTTCTATTTCGTCGGAGACCGCTGGGTCGAGCGGAGCTGGACCTTCGGCTGAGCGCCCTCCGCAACGGCGCGTTGCCTCGATCGCACATTGCGATGCACCGCTCGCGGCTCTACCCCATCCACGCGGCGATGATTCGTCGTCGCGCGCAGCACCACCCCAACGAAGAGACGATCGCAACGCCCATGCGCCACCACGCCACACTGCTCCTCTCGCTCCCGATCCTCGCGCTCGCGGCCTGCAAGGATCCCAACGCGGGCGTCCCGCGCGCGACTTCCACCGCGGCGACGACGGCTGCACCGAGCGCTCCCGCAGCGGGGAGCGAGCACCTCGTCTTCGCGCCCCCCACGTCGAGCCTCGGGTTCACCGGGGCCAAGGTCACCGGGAGCCACAACGGCACCTTCGGCGCGTTCAACGGCGCCATCGACCTCGACGCGGCGCACCCCGAGAACAGCCGCATCTCGGTGACCATCGAGACGGCCTCGGTGAGCACCGACCGGGATCGACTCACCAACCACCTCAAGTCGGCCGACTTCTTCGACGTGGCGCGCTTTCCCCGCGCGACCTTCGAGTCGACGGCGATCGAGTGTGGGCGGCTCCAACGGCGCGACCCACACGGTCACCGGAACGCTCTCGCTGCACGGTCAGTCGCGGTCGATCACCTTCCCCGCGACCATCGCGGTGGGCGCGTCGGAGGTCACCGCGCGGAGCGAGTTCGTCATCAACCGCCGGGACTTCGGGCTCGTGTACCCCGGGATGCCCGACAACCTCATTCGCGACGAGGTCACGATCCGCTTCGACCTCCGCGCCCCCCGCGCCGCTCACTGAGCGGAGCGCCTCCGACTCCGAATGAGGAGCTCGGCGATCGCGAGGGTAAGCGTCCAGCCGATCCAGAAGATGGGCGTGATGAGCTGACGCGTCGTCCACGGCGTCGTGTGGAGCGCGATCACCGCCATCACGCGAATCGTCGCGATCCCGAGGCCCACGGCGAAGCAGCGGGTGACCCACGCGCGGTGCGCCTCGACGCGTCCGCGGCGGATCTCGTACACGGCCATCAGCGCCGACACGATCATCACGGCGGCGAAGAGCACGCTCGGCGCGCGCTCGCCGGGCTCGTAGCCGAACGCGAGGGCCATGTAGGCGCCCGACACCGCGGCCACGATCGAGAGCGCCACGAAGACCCTGCCCGACCAGCGGTGGAGCGTCGGTCGACGCGCGCGGAGCGACGGGTTGAACTGCATCACTCCGAGGAGCAGGTAGAGCGCCCCGCCGAGGCGATGGAGCGCCTCAGAAACCGGGTGCCGCGCGAGCACGGGGAGCTGCTCGGGGGCGTAGCTCCCATAGAGCGGCGCCGTGATCGACTGGTGGAGCGCGTGCGGGAGCAGGTAGCGGCTGATCGCCGCCACGACGCCGACGGTCACGAGCAGCCCCGCGATCCAGGGGAGCGCGCCGGTGCGCGCGGTGGCAGAACGCGCGGGAGTCGAGCTTGATGCGGACGCGAGCGGAAAGGTCACAGATCACCTCTCCGCGATGCGTTTGCAGCGCGCATACCGCTGGGAAACACGGCGATTTCGCGCGTGCCTCGCGGACGGGTTGTGCGGCGGGATGCGCGAGTTGTGAAGCCCTCACCCCGTCCCTCTCCCCCTTCGCGGGGGAGGGACCGGGGGAGGGCTACCCGAACAGCACGCGACGCCGTCCGTCGTAGAGCCGACGCGCGGCGTTGACGACCACGCTCGCGCGCACCGTGTCGTCGCCTGCGATCACCGTGATCGACTGCGTCTCGGGCCCCGGGCGCCAGGTGCGGAGGTCGATCTCGTGCGTCTCTCCGCGCGCGTCGAGGAGCGTCGCGCGTGACGCGCTCATCACACGCAGCGTGTCGGTGACGGCGCCGTCGAGAGGCGCCACCTCGGCCACCGTGTGACACTCGGTGATTCCAGGGGTGTTCGAGAGGTCGACCTCCTGCCGCGAGTCCGAGAGCCACGACCGCGGATCGGGCGGGCAGCCCCCGCTCAGCGTGAGCACGCCGTCGGGTGAGGTCGCGCGCCAGCGTCGGAGCTGCGCCCTCCACACGCGCGCCGTCATCGCGGGATCGACATGAACCAGCGGACCCGCGTGCCACGACGCGCTCCTCGACGGCGGAGGCACCGCGGCGACCTCGCCCGACGCGCGCCAGATGAGCTCTTCGGTGGGCGGGTGCGAGAGGTCGGGCATGCGTTCGAGCCACGCGGCGCCCGGCGTCGCGAGCCACACGTGGGGATGACGCGCGCGCAGCATCGTGTCGCGGATCGCGCGGAGCGAGCGCGCGCCGGTGATGTCTCCCGCGAGGAGGAGCGCGACGGCGACGGCCCACATTCGAAGCCCCCGACGATCGGCGCCGCGCACGAGCGCGACGAGCGCGAGGGTCACGCCGAGCGTGAGGACGTAGCGATCCCAACGTGACGCGAACGCGAGGAGCGCGAGGTTGAGGCTCGGGGCGGTGACCGCGAAGGGATCCACGGAGAAGGGCCACCACGCCGCGTGCATCGCGACGGTTCCGCGGAGGAGTCCGCGCGCGAGCCACGGCATCACGAGCGAGACCATCACCGCGATCGAGGGAGCATCGACGCTCGGGGCTTCGTAGGGCGCATCGAGGGGCGCGCGATAGGGTGTCGAGGGAGGCGTCTCGGCGCCGTCGGGCGCGGCGCCCCGGAACGAGGTCGCGAGGGTCGCAGGCGCGAGGATCGCGAGCGCCACGAGGAGCAGCATCAGCGCGCTCACGTCCATCGAGGGCGTGCTGATGGCGGTCACGGGCCCCCAGAGCGCGAGCGTCGCGAGTCCGAGCGGAATCATCGCGAGCGCGATCGGAGCGCGTCGTTCCCGCGGCCACGGAGACCAGCGCCACGCGACGAGGAGCGTGGCGAGCGCGAGGGCGAGGCCCTGCTGCGCGGCGAGGGCGCGCAACATCCCGTGGTCCGACGCCCACGTGCGGATCAGGTCCGGCGAGAGGCTCGACGGAGCGCCGAATGCGTCGCTCCCGTAGCTCGCCCGCTCGATGATCGCGGGACGAAGCGCGCGGAGCTGCACGGCCACGCCCAACGCCGCGGTGAACGGTGGAAGCGTCGGGATGAGCACCACCCAGGCGCGCGGTCCCGTGGCGCTCGCGAGGCCGAGGAGCGCGACCCCGAGCGCGGTGACGGCGAAGACCGCGCTGCCCCAGTCGCCGCAGCCGTGGGCGATCCGTTGCCACGCGACGCGCCAGTTGTCGCCGTACGCGGCGAAGAGGTTCACCGAGAGCACGACGGCGAGCGGCGCGAACACGCGGATCCATCGCTTCACGGGGCGCTCCTTGGGATCGCTGGAAGCTTGACGATCGCACCGCGGCGGAGGCGCGTCGAGGGCCGCGCGCGAAGGCCGTTCCCTTGGGCGGAGCGGCGGGGTTATACCCTCGCGCACCTCCAATGGTTCACTCGAAGCACACACGTCTCCGCGTCGCGGTCGGCGTCGCGGCACTCGCGCTCGGCCTCTCCGTCGCGCGCGAAGGGAGCGCTCAGGTGCTCCCCCACGAGCCCACGGTCGATCGTCTGCCCAACGGGCTCACGGTGGTGACCGTTCCCTACGACGCGCCTGGGATCGTGGCGTATTTCACCCTCGTGCGGACGGGGTCGCGCGACGAGGTCGAGGCCGGTCACTCGGGCTTCGCGCACCTCTTCGAACACATGATGTTCCGAGGGACGCGGCAGCTCCCGGCGCGCGAGTACGAGCACCGGATGCAGCACATGGGCGCCGACAACAACGCCTACACCACCGAGGACTACACCCTCTACACGGTGACCATGCCGTCGGCGTCGCTCGCGGAGCTCGTCCCCGTCGAGGCCGATCGCTTTCGAAGTCTCTACTATGCGCAGCAGGACTTTCAGACCGAGACCCGCGCGGTCTTCGGCGAGTACAACAAGAACGCGGCCTCGCCCGTTCACCAGATGTGGGAGACGCTGAGCGAGCTGGCCTTCACGCGCCACACCTACGGTCACACGACCATGGGCTACCTCGCGGACATCCAGGCGATGCCGCGCTACTACGCGTACTCGCAGCAGTTCTTTCGGCGCTTCTACACACCCGACAACTGCGCCGTGATCGTCGCGGGTGACGTCGACCGCGCCCGCCTCGTCGCACTCGCGACGGAGCACTATGGCCCGTGGAACTCCCATCGCGCCACGCCGGTCATTCCCCCCGAGCCGCAGCAGTCGGCGCCCCGCGCGCGCGCCCTCGCCTGGGAGGGAACCTCTCCGCCGAGGATGCTCCTCGGGTATCGCGTCCCGGGCTTCTCGCTCGACAGCGCCGACACGGCGGCCCTCGAGGTCGTTCACGCGCTGGCCTTCAGCGAATCGTCGGACCTCTATCAGCAGCTCGTGGTGCGAGAGTCGAAGCTCCTGGGCCTCGAGAGCTGGCCCGGAGAGTTTCACCGTGACCCCGGTCTCTTCGTGGTCGAAGCCACGCTCGGCGAGCACATCACCCACGACGAGGTCTCCGCCGCGGTGACCGCCGAGCTCGCGCGCATCGGTCGCGGAGAGGTCCCCGCCGAGCGCATCGCCGACGTGATCTCGCACCTGCGCTATCGGCTCCCGCTCTCGGTGCAGACGCCCTTCGACGCGGCGCACACGGTCGCGCGGTACATGGCGCTCACGGGCGAGGTGATGACCTATCAGCGCTACCACGACCGCCTCTCGAACGTGACGGCCGACGACGTGGCCCGCGTGGCGAGGACCTTTCTCACCGAGGCTCGACGCGACGTGGTGACGCTCTCGCCCGCCGCGAGCGCACCCGCCGGAGCTGTTCACGCAGGCCCCAACCGCCCCGCGCCCCGCATCCGGAGGACGCCGTGAAGATCCGTAACGACTTCATGAAGTGCGCGGTGCTCGGACTCGCGGTGTCGTGCGCGAGCGCGAGGCCCGTGATGACAGACCCGACGCCGAGGACGAACCCCGAGCCGAGGAACCAACAGGTCGAGGCCGTCGCGGCGCCGACGCGTCCCCCGGTGAGGATCGTGGAGCTTCGCAACGAGGCGTCGACGCGGGTGACCTTCCGCGTGGTGCTCGACGTGGGGAGCGCCGACGACCCCACGGGCCGCGAGGGAATGACCCGGCTGATGACCCGGCTCATGGTCGAGGGCGGCACCCGCGCGCTGAGCTTCGAACAGCTCACGCGGCGGCTCTTTCCGATGGCCGCGACGATCCACTACCAGATCGATCGCGACCACGTGGTGATCACGGGAGAGGCCCATCGCGATCACGTCCAGGTCTTCTATCCGTTGCTGCGTGATGTACTTCTGGCGCCGCGCTTCGCCGACGAGGACTTCCGCCGTGTGAAGACGCAGAGCCTCGCGGACCTGCGCCTCGACCTCCGCGGTTCGAGCGACGAGACGCTCGGAAAGGAGGTGCTCCAGTCGGTGATCTACCAGGGGCACCCGTACGGCCATCCCCCCGTGGGGACCGAGCGCGGCCTCGAAGCGATCACCCTCGACGAGCTGCGCGCCCACTACGCCCGCGTGGTCTGCGTGGCGGGTGTGACCTTCGGCGTCGCAGGGAGCTACCCCACGGCCCTCCTCGACACGATCCGCGGAGACCTCTCGACGCTCCCGGCGCAGTGCGGCGAGCGTCCTGCGCTGACGGCGGTGGAGCGTCCTCACGGGATGCACGTGGTGATCGTCGACAAGCCCGCGTCGTCGAGCACGGCGATTTCAATCGGAACGCCCGCCACGGTGACCCGTCGCGATCCCGACTTCGGCGCGGTTCAGTTCGCGACGAACTACCTCGGGCTGCACCGCCAGAGCGTGGGCGTGCTCTATCAGACCATCCGTGAAGCGCGCGGTCTCAACTACGGCGACTACGCCTACGCGGAGCACTTCGATCAGGAGGACGGGACGCGCTTCCCCCGATCGAACATCGTTCGAAGGCAGCAGTACACGTCGGTGTGGATCAGGCCCGTTCCTGCGAGGTCGGCGCATTTCGCGCTGCGGGCCGCGGTGCGGGCGCTCGACCGTGTGATTCACGACGGCGTCCCCGAAGGAGACCTCACGCGGGTGAGGGGCTTTCTCGACGGCTACGTGGGGCTCTACGCGCAGACCGAGAGCGCGAGGCTCGGGTACGCCATCGACGACGTGTTCACCGGAAACGCCCAGGGCTCCTGGGTGACCCGCACGCGCGAGGGCCTGAGCGGGTTGACGGTCGAGACCGTACGCGCCGCCGCGCGGCAACACCTCACCGCGCAGGACCTCTGGGTCGCGATCATCGCGCCCAACGCGCAGGAACTCGCCCAGGCCATCGGTGCGAACGCGCCGTCGCCGATCACATACGACACGCCGAAGCCCGCGGAGGTCACGCGCGAAGACGCCGAGATCGCCGCGTATCAGCTCCCCGTGCGGGCCGAGGATGTGCGGGTGATCCCGCTGGCCGAAGTGTTCCGGTAGCGACAGGCTCTGTCCGCACTCACAGACACACCCCTCACGCTGTAGGCAATGGAACGCGGAATAACAAGCGTCCCATGTCTGAACAGGTGTGTGATGTTGGGGTGATATCGGGATGAGGTCCGAATGTCATCGTCGGCGCGACCCGCCTGAAGGTAGGGTTGCGCTCGTTCGTTCGGTCATGTGACCGCGAGGGGTATCCGAGGAGGCCGCGACGGCGCGCCCGGTTTCCTCGCACATGACCACTTCGGAGGGATTCTCGAGATGATGACGATTCGTAGGGTGATCCAGATGGCTGCGGCCAGTGTTCCGTTCGTATTCGCTTCGATGACCGGGTGCAGCAGCGACCCGGCGACCCCCGCCGACGTTCCGTCCGCGAGCGACGTGACGTCCGACACGCCGGTCGCGACCGATGCGACCTCCGACGCGTCCGACGGCGCGGCCGTCGATCCGGGGCAGGCGGTGGTCGCCCGCTCGGGGTGCCGCAACTGCCATCAATCGACCAACGCCGCCGACGGCGTGCTCTCGGGGCAGACGGATCCGCGCCCGATGACCACGGCCTACGGATCGAATCTCACGCCTGACATGACCGGCCTCGGAGACCGCAGCGAGGCCGACATCGTGGCCGCGATTCTCATGGGCGTCGGCGCCGGCGGTCGCGTGCTGTGCCCGACCATGCCGCGCTACCGCATGATGTCCGTGGCCGATGCGACGCTGGTCGCGCGGTACCTCCGCGCGCTCCCGCCCGTGCGCCGGATGATCCCCGCGAGCGTGTGCGCCGCGGCGGACGGTGGTGCCGACGCGAGCACCGACGCCTCGGCCGACCGCTGACCGCTGACGCCGGGCCCACAGGGGGCGCTCCGGTCCGCGGGAGCGCCTCCGTGGCCGCGCTGTGGCCGCGCGTGAAGGATGGTCACTGACGACGTCTCGCTCCGGCGAACGGGGGGTGTTGCTGACAGCTCCCCGAAGCTCCGGAGCGGGGCGATGGCTGAGCGTTGCCTAGCTGATACAGCCCTCGCGAGAGCAGGCGACAAGACCCGGACGTGGGTCGCGACCGGTCCAGCGGCGCGAGGTCGCGGGGGGAGGGGAGCGGCGCGAGTCGTTTGGGGAGAGACTGGGAGATGTCGCGGGAGAGAGTTGTAGTGTCACCAGGAGAGAGTGGGAGATCTTCTCGGAGAGAGTTGTAGTGTCACGGGGAGAGTGTCGGAGATCTTCAAGGGAGGGCGAGTGTGACACGCATGAAATATAGTGTCACAGAGTATCCGGGAGAGTGTTGCACAGTGTCGGAGAGGGTGTTGTTCAGTGAAGGGGAGCGTGCGGGCGTGGCGGACGGAGGGAGTGTGTGTCGCGTGGGGTAGGGGGATGTAGGGGCGGGGAGGGAGCGGACGCGGCGGGCGGGACGTTTCTCTGTTGCGGCATGCAGAAGGGTGTTACCGTGCGACGCGCGTATGGGTGTTCGGACGTCGCGTGCAGACAGGTGTTCGGACGCGACGCGCGTATGCGTGTTATCGTCCTGCGGGTGAATGAGATGTTCGGCAGCCGCGATGAGCGGCGGTCAACGAGGAGCACTAGGTGAGCCGAGAGATGCGGCGTATAGGGGCAAGCGACCTACCAAGAACAGTAGTGCTCGCCGTCGATTGGGGCCAGACCGAGACCTTCACCTCCAAGCGCTCGTGAGCCGAATGCCATATCTGTCAGGGCGCCTGCGCGCTACATACCCGTGAGTTGGCGAATCGCCGGGTCTGTTCCGCTCTCGCTTGCCGTGTGCATGAGCGCCTCGGACGTGTGGGCTCAGGGGCACCCGATCAGTCCTATCAGTACGGGGCGCGTGCTCGTGGAAGTTGGCGGAGGGAGCGCGGCCTTCGCGCTCGGTTTCGGCTTGACCTACGGCCTCGCGCTGGCGGGCTTCGAAGGCAGTTCGAGCGCCGGTACAATCTCGATCATCGTGGTAGGCGCCGTCGGAACGTGGTTCGCGGTTCCGGGAGGCATCACGCTCACCGGCAATGCGATGGGGGGAGGCGGCGGCTATGGGTGGACCATGCTCGGCGGCTGGGCAGGCGGGTTCGCGGGCTACCTGGTAGGTGTTCCGTTCCAACTCGCGGATAATGATCTCTCGGTCGTTCCCATGGTCACGACCGCGATCGGCTGGATCACAGGCGGAGTGGTCGCGTACGAGATCTCGTCAGCGAACAGCGCGCGGCAGACTACCGAAGCGCCCCAGTGGCAGGCTCGGTATTTCGCGCCGACACTGTTGCCATTGGCCGACGGCCGTGGTCTCGTGCTCTGCGGCGGCGGGATATTTTGACTGAGGAAGACCTCCGAAATTGATGAACACAATGCCGAACAAGCCGGTGCTGCCGACCGCTTGCACTTCACTCAACAACTACGCGCCTGGCTCGCTGCGGCGGCAGACCGGCCAGTCGTTCGGCAGCTTCGGCGGCGGTGGTCGGCGGCGACGTAGGGAGTTGAGCCCGTGAACTCCGTGAAGGTGGGGGTAATTCTTGCTGTCGCGTCAGCATGGGAGGGTGGAGGGTGTGGTGGGGCCACAGAGGAATATTCGCCAATTTCGGCCCCGTGTTCACTCAACGCGGATTGCCCACCAAGCACATTTTGCCTGCGAAGCGCTCAGTTTCCGCAAGGAGTGTGCACGAAATACTGCGAAAATATTTTCGATTGCGGTGGAGTCGGCGTGGTTTGTTTGGTGGATACGACGTCACGTGTCTGCGCACTCGCGTGCGATGAGTCGACGTACTGTTCAAGAAGACTCACAAGTCAGTATCATTGTAATACCGCTGCGGTGATTTCGGATTCTGGTGCCATCGTCTCGGGAAGGGCGTGCACAGCTCGATAGTCGGTAAGGAGATTCGGACACGGGGAGGTGTAGTCGGGAGGGTTTGATCTGATGCCGCGGTGCCGGTGCATTGGTCCGTAGACCAGAGTTTCCGAGGCGCGGAGCGGGCGCCCGACGCGCCTGTCCATCCACGCCCGCGATCTCCCCTCACAGGCTAGAAACTCGCTGGTCATGGCGTCGACGCGGTCGGAAAGCTCTTGACGAGTTGGCGGCAATGGGTGTTGAACGACAAAAAGCAAGGGTGACGGTGGCGGGACTCACGAGGCGAGCGACGGGCAACGGACTCCGAGCGACGGAGCGGTTGGCTGTGGCCCCCGTGGATCAGCCCACTGGACCCGCCGGGCCGAACAAGCCGATGGTGGCGACCGCACCCACTCAACTCGCGAACTACTCACCTGACTCGGGGCGGCGCCACATCGGCCAGCCGTTGGGCAGCCTGCGAAAGCACCGAATTTCCTCTACGGTCGAGAAGGAGGCACTCCGATGGGCACCTGTGCGGTGAAGGACTGGGGCATTACGGGTTCAAGGAGCGACGCGTATTCGGCTGAGGTCAGTTCTGAGGTGCACAGCGGAAAGCCCGTTGTTCGGATGTGGCGTTCGGCTGATGGGGCCGATGGCTTCGGCGCAATGTTTCAGGTATTCAAGCCCGATCCATATCGTGGGAGGCGCGTCCGGCTCTCGGCTGCTCTACGCACGGTAGATGTAACCGGCCGCGCCGCGATTTGCTTCCGCATCGATGGCGCTGAGTCGGACGGCTCACGACGAACTCTAGCGTTCGACAATATGGAGACGCGTCCAGCTGTCTCCGGAACTACAGAATGGACTCACTACGCGTGCGTGCTCGACGTCCCCGAGGAGGCCAACGCGATCTTCATCTCGAATATTCTCACGGGGAGCGGCGAGCTCTTCTGGGCGGACGTGCGCTTCGAGGCTGTCGATGATTCGGTGCCCGCCACCAACATGCAGTCGATGTACTCAATCAAGTCCGCCCCAATGAACCTGGATTTCTCCGAAGCGTGATTCTTTTGCTGCCGTTCGATGTGCCTCCGCTCCGACGGCCCGCTAGGGAGCGGCAGGCGTTGGCCGACGGGCACGGCGGTGCAGCTACGGAGAGGTAGATGAACAAAGCTACGAGCAGGAGGCGGCAGAGAGCGTCGGACGCGTGTGATGCGAGCACGAGCGGGATGCCCAACAAGCCGATGGTGCCGACCGCCACCGCTGCCCTTGCGGAGCCCGCACGGCCCTCGGGGCGGCGGCACATCGGCCAGCCGTTCGGCCTCCAAGCAATCGCGCTGGCGAGGCCCGTCTCGGCCGTTCGGCGGTGTTGGTGGAGGTGATCCAATGGCGAAGCCGACCTTTGCTTCCGTGACTGAGCAGTCGTGCGCCTGCCACTATCTGGAGCGCGCTGCCGACGATCCGCAATCGCCGATCGTCTTCGACCCGAAACTGAACGAGTACAACTTCGTGTACCCCGACCCTAGCAGCGACGGTACGTGCGAGGTCGGCAACGCGTCGCTGCGGATCTACCACTGCCCATTCTGCGGCGGCGCGGCTCCCGAGTCGAAGCGACACCTGCTGTTTGCCGTCATCTCCCCGGAGGAGCGGCAGCGGCTCGACCGACTGCTTGCCGGGATCAAGTCGGTGGAGGATGCGTTTCGCGTCCTCGGGGTGCCCGATCGCGACGACCCCCACGGAGTCACGGTCGAGCAACCCGAGCTCGAGGGCATAGCCCCCATTAGGCAGAGCTACAGATCACTCACCTACTCGCGGTTATCATCCACTGTGGAGGTGATCCTCACGGACTACCGCGCGGACGGAGTGCATGTCGCGCTTCAGGGTAAGTACATCGGGCTGCCGACGGTGGAGGCTGAAGCGGGCGCCGCATCTGTACGGACGGTGAGTGAAGGGCGTGGATCGAAGCCCAAGCGAACTGCGGACGAAGAGAGTTGATCCATAAGAGCGAAATTGGGAGAGAATGCGCCCCGAGGATGGATGCAACGAACCAAGGCACAACGGTCTCGGAGGGGCAGCACGTGATCGCAACGGTTAGGTTCGTCGCCGAGTCAGGCTTGCCGAACAAGCCGATGGTGCCGTCCGCCCCCACCTCACGCATTGCCAACCCGCTCCACCCGCTGCGGCGGCACATCGGCCAGCCGTTCGGCAACGACGACGAGCGACGGTGATCGGCGGCGGACTGACGTTACTGGAGGGTTAGCAGGGATCGCGCGTGAGAGGCGGGCCGTCGGTGTATCGTCGAGGTCCACGAAGTGACCGTATGCCCGATCGCGTCGCGCTCAATCTCGTGACCTTCGCCCTCCTCGTCGCGTGCGACGCGGGCGGGACGCACGTACCCGGCTTCATGCCCGACCTCACGCCTGCACCCGTGACCGGCGCGGTGACCGATGCGACTGGAACCTTCGCGCTCCACGGTGGCTTCGTCGTCGAGGAGGGCCGCGGACTCACCTACAGCTTTCAGTCGGTGGGTCGTCCCGGGGGCGACGAGATCGAGCTGCTCGACTGGACGATCGACCTGACGCCCGACCGATCGCAGCTCCTTCTTGCGGGCGTGCGCGTCGAGATTCCCGCGGAGGAGACCGTCAGCCGCGTCGTGTATCCGGTGGGACTCGGCGGCGTGGCGCGGCCCGTTCGCGCGTTTCAGTTCGTGTTCGCGGCCAACGGTCTTCGCGCCGAGCTCGTGGTGGAGCTCGGTCCTGTGGCCTCGACCCGCGGAGACACGCCTCACCCGTTCAGTCCCTCGGCGACGGTGCGGCTCGCGGGCGCGTTTCCGCTCGCCTGTGTCGTTCATGGGCGCGTCGTCGGCTACGAGGCGGGAGGGCGGCCGGTCTACGAGTCGGTGCAGGATCCGCGCTTCCAATCTGCGTTCTGTCGGAGCACCGTAGATGAGTACGGTCTCCGACCGCTGCTCCGCATGAACGGTGTCGCGACGGGGGCTTGATCGGACGGGCGTGTGTTTCGGGTGTGCGGACACCGGCCGCGCTCGCCATTCCGTATGAACTGAGGTAGGAGACCGACATGGCAGCTCGGGTGGTGACCGTGACGCCCCCGATTTCGCGCGAGGCGCGGCTGGCGGGGCGGGCGACGAGCGCCCATGATACCGTCGATCTCTCTGGGGCAGTCGTGGCAGGCGGTTGAGCGCGAGGAGCGGGGTGCGATGGCTGAGTTTTCAATGAGCATCTACGAGTCCAATACGCCCGAGGGGATCAAGCACTATGTAAGCTGTCTGCCTGGCGAACATGTGTTCGCGCGCGGGCTTGCGCCCGAGGCGATCGTCGGCGTTCTGCTCCGGCCCCCGAAGCCCGGGGAGGACATCACCCCGGCGATCTTCGCGAGGAACCGCGTGTTCGTAGACTTCATGCACGACGTGATCGCCCGTCGTGGGCCGGGCGCTTCGGGCCTTGTCGCGGCGGCCCGGCGACAGGGTGATGGCTGGCTCTACGTCATCGACCAGCGGACTCGAACGCCGAACGGCGCCGTGCCGCCTGAGGACATCGTGGGCGGGTTCGAGGTCAGGGGTGGACAGCTTCTTCCTGGCTCCTACCGGGCCAGCCCGCGACACGTGATCTTGTCGGCGGACGGTTTCTTTCAACTGGGGGAAGAGCTTCAGGCGTGCTTGCTGGAGGAGCTTGCGAAGCTTGAGTAGCGCGACGGTTCCAGACGGGCGAGGGGCTCACACGTCGCGTGTCGAGGGCGGTTCATGCGGGCACGCTTCGGCCGCGCGCTGACCCGGAGACCGCGACGTGAGCCAGACCACCACGGTGTTGCTTCCCGGTCTCGACGGAACGGGGGATCTGTTCGCGCCCTTCATCGCAGCCGCGCCACCGGGGCTCGCAGTTGCGCGATTGCGGCTCCCTGACGACGGCGCGCAGCGCTATCCCGAGCTCGCGGAACGGGTGCAGGCCAGTCTGCCAGACGGCGACGTGGTGCTCGTGGCGGAGTCGTTCTCTGGACCGCTCGCGATCCTTCTCGCGGCTCGGAGCGTTCGGGTGGTGGGTGTCGTGCTCAGCACCACCTTCATCGAGCCTCCGTTGTCCGGTCCGCTCTCTGCGCTCTCCCGGCTCGTTCCCTCGCAGATGTGGAGCCGACCGCCGCCCGAGTTCCTGTTGGGCGTGTTCCTGACCGGCGGCGACGCTGCGCTCGCGGCAACCGTTCGACGTGCGATGCTCGGTGTGCGCGGTGAGGTCATCGCGGAGCGCGTCGCCTCGGTCTCCCGGGTGAATGTCGCACGGGAGTTCCAGCAACTGAGCTGTCCTGTGTTGTGCCTGAACGCGGGGCGAGATCGACTCGTGAGCGCCCGAAGCGCCGAACGCATGCGCGCGGTGAGACCGGACGCTGCGTTCGCGCTGGTTGATGCGCCGCACCTCCTCCTGCAAGCGCGGCCGCGAGAGGCATGGGCGCATGTGGCGCCGTTCCTGGGGCGCGTCGCGGGGCGTGCGCGTCGGGTGTGAGCGAGGAGCGCTCCAGAGACCTACCATCGGCAGCGCCAGATCGACGACGGCTGCGCGACGTGTGCAACCGATGAAAGAGACCGACACGCGCTACGACAATGTCCGAGTCGTGAACGTCGTCGATGGCACGACGATCGAGGGGCACGACGCCGTCGAGGCACACTTCAAGAGAGAGGACGAGATGCTCAGGGAGCATGGGCCGCACGTCATCTTCGAGGTGTTCCGGATCAACATGCAGGCGAAGACGCTGGCCGACTTGCAAGGTCCCCGGTTGCTCGAGGTCAAGGCCGACGCGAGGCTCTTCTCGGGGAGTGACACCGTGCTGATGGTGAAGCGCAAGCTGCGCCCCCTGATCGACGAGCAGGCGCGTCTGGAGCGGGAAGCCGGTACGTCGCTCGACCTGCGACTCGACGAGACCGACGGCATCGACTTCGTGTTCGCCGGACGCCCGATGCGAGACGAGAGGCTGTTCTATGCCTCACACTGCGTGATGCTACCGGCGTGGGTGCAGGTCTTCGTGCGCGCGTGCCCCGCCGAGGAGGTGATGGCGCTCGCCCGGACGCTCAAGGATGCCGTACAGGGGTGACCCCGATGCCCTGGTACGCCATCCGAACCGTCTACCACTTCGGCGTGACCAAGAGTGCGGAACCAACGTTTTCGAGGAGCGCGTCGTCTCCTTCAACGCGCGAGACTGGACCGAGGCCCATGAGAAGGCCAGGGCCGAGTCGCTCGACTATGCGAAGGATCGCGACCTCGCCATCCACCCCGAGCGAATCGGCTATGAGCAGGACGGAGCGCCCCTCGTCGATGGCTACGAGCTCTGGTCGGAGCTGTTCGAATCGCGCCTGTCGCTCGAGGCGTTCTATGCGGAGCGCTACGCCCGATATGTGTACCACCCCGAGTGAACCGCGACGCGATCGCCGCGCGATCGTGCTCGGCTCGACACCGCGACCCGCGTGGGACCGCGGGCCGTGAATGCAGCGGAGGCGGGAATGCTCGCTGAGGTCCTCGCGGAGATCAGGGCCGTCTGCGGTGACGCGGTGCGTGGGGAGATCCAGGGCGACACGCTCGTGCTGGCGTTCTCCGACAGCGAGGCCACGGTGGGCGTCACCGTCGACGACGCGAGCCTCCCCTCGTTCTGCGTGACCTACCCCGGCTTCGACCACGATGCCATCTCGTGGAGGGAGCTGAAGGAACGCTCCGGCCGGGCCGTGCTCCTCGCCGGGGTTCTCTGGATCGTGCGCGCGGTCGCGCGGGATGGTGCGGTGCTCCCGGAGTTCCCCAACGCGGCGCTTCGAAGACGCGCGCGGCGGACGTGACCGGCATCGCTTCGCAGACGCGCGACGCGGGGGAGAGGTACCCGATGCTTCGTTCCTTCGTGACCTCACACGAAAAATCACATCTTCGGAGAGACGCGCCGCGTCGAGCGCGCATCCTCATGACGCATGGGAGGGACGGAGAGAAAAATTCAAAAAGCGTTCAAGAACTCCGAGACGTGGCCGTTCCCGCCTCTTGTGAGTGACTGCGGAGGAGGGCGCGCGGTGCGTTCGACGGCGGCGGTTCGCTCGCGGAGTGTCCGATGGCGACGACGTTGCAGACGCCGATCAACGGCGTGATCGTGTTCGGTGGGCAGTCGATGAGCGTGGCGCAACTGCCCGTGGTCCCTGGTGATCGCAAGGAGGTGCTCGAAGCCGCGGGCGACAGCAAGTGGCGCATCGCCGAGGGCAATCGCGCGGAGTGCCTCCGCGGGCTGCGCGAGATCGAGGTGAACGGCGAAGACCTCGGCGATCTCGCGCCCTCTCAACAGCGGTGCGGCGCCGTCGCCAACGA
The DNA here is from genome assembly GCA_046351535.1 of Polyangiales bacterium. GTDB lineage: Bacteria > Myxococcota_A > Polyangia > Polyangiales > CAISKJ01. The sequence goes on along the minus strand of JAXLYG010000023.1, from coordinate 44,894 downwards.
GCTCGATGCGATCTGGAGCTTTCTCGCGCGCCTCGAAGCGCTGCGGCAATACGTCGAGGCCCGCCGCGCCGTGATCGAGCCGAAGGCCGACGCCATGCTCCGCGAAGCCTACGAGGAGGTCACCCGCAGGATCGAGCGGGGACGCATTCCCGCCGAGAGCTACGGCGGCGTGCGGGACTACGTCGAAGCGCACGGCGCCTCCGTCGCACAGGGCCTCGCGAGGGCCTCGAAGGTCCGCGCCGAGATGAAGGTCAGCGCGCCCGCCAACGACGCCCACGCGCCCGCGAAGACCGGGACTGACAACCACTGACCCTCACCCCGTCCCTCTCCCGCGAAGCGGGAGTCGGGTGCCCGTTGGTAGCTGGCATGCCCTCACCCCGCCCTCTCCCGCCAGAGGAGTCTGACCGCCATTGGGGAGTTGACGGCGCCAGACGCTTCCCGTCGCGCCTGGGGTTCGGCCCGCGTGAGAGGGACGCGCGTGACGCGCCCAGGGAGATACGCGCGTGACGCGCCCAGGGAGATACGCGCGTGACGCGCCCAGGGAGATACGCGCGTGACGCGCCCAGGGTTCGCCCCCCAAGGGATGTACACGATCGGGGGCTCAGCCAGGGCTATGACGAGGCACGGATCACCCTCTTCGAGGGTTCAGCAGAGAGAGCCTCGCCATGCCTTCTGAACCGGTCGAAGACCGGTGATCCGTGCCTTGATGAAGCCCAGGCCGAGCCCCCCGATCGCGTACATCCCTCGGGGGGCGAGCCCTGGGCGCGTCACGCGCGTCCCTCTCACGCGGGCCGAACCCCAGGCGCGACGGGAAGCGTCTGGCGCCGTCAACTCCCCAATGGCGGTCAGACTCCTCTGGCGGGAGAGGGAGACGTCACGCGACGAGACGCGGCGACGGGCGGAGGGCGATGACAGACAGCGCGGCGATGGCGGAGGGCGATGACCGCGCGCTCGTTGCCGCGCCGCCGTGTCGCGCGTTCGCTTCGCGCGTGGGGCTGTGACAGGCGCGTCGCGCGACACGGTGACGCGGTGCCAGGCTTCCTGCGTGGCGCTGCGCGACGGGGTCGCCTCGCGGACTCCCTCTCCCGCCTCTGGCGGGAGAGGGCGGGGTGAGGGCATGGCAGCTACCAACGGGCACCCTCTCCCGCTTCGCGGGAGAGGGACGGGGAGAGGGTTGCACGGCGCCCCTCTTTCGAGCACCGTTGCCCGCCATGCGAACGTACGTCACGGCCTTCACGCTCGGGGTCGCCGTCGCGGCCCTCTCGCCCACGGTCTCTGCGCAGAACGTCCCCATCGATCAGATGGTCGGGGCGGCCACCAACGTGATGAACGGCGCGCTCGGCAACAGCCCCGCCACGGCCTCGTCGGGTCGCTCCCGCGGTCGCGCCACGCGCTCGCGCGGAACCGCGCTCGGAACGCCGCTCCCGGCCAATGCGCCGAGGCAGCTCCTCGTGATGACCGCCGACGGGTACATGAACCTCCCGCTCGAGACCTTTCAGAACATGCGCGCGCTCCATCCGCCGCCCTTCGACTGGTCGGCCGACGGGTGCTCCTTCGGGGAGATCAGCGGGCCGTTCCGCGAGAGCTTCAACCGCGCCTGCAACCGCCACGATTTCGGCTACCGGAACTATGGCGGCACCGGCCTCGCCCTCGACCGCACCGAGGGCCGTCGCACGCGCATCGACGACCGCCTCCACGAAGACCTCAACGCGATCTGTCGCTCGGAGCATCGCGGGCTCCTCGAGACGCCCTGCATGGCCGCCGCACAGGCTGTCTATGCGGGCGCGCGCTCGATGGGGCAGTCGTGGTTCCAGTCGGGCACGGGGCGTCCTCCGGCGATCCCGACGCCTGCGATCCCCGGCATGAACAACGGCGCGAGCGCGGGACCGATCCCCGGCGTGCCCATCCCCGGCATCGCGGGCGGGCAGTCGTCGCAGAACACCTTCCCGGTGCCCGTTCCCGGTCTCAACAACGGGGGAGGGCAGGGGCTCCCGATCCCCGGCGTGCAGGGCGCCAACCCCACGCAGATCCTCACCGCGCCCGCGCAGGTCCTCACCGGTCAGCACTGAATTTCACCTTCCACTTCGCGCCGTGATACCGGCGACGACGTGGGCCGCTCGACCACCCTCCTCTCGCTCGTGTGCGCGCTCCTCGGCGCGTCGTCCGCGTACGCGGATCCGCGTCCGTCGGTGGCCGTTCGCGCGACCGCAATCAGCGCCGCGCTCACCGCGCCCATCGTCACCGAGTCCGTGCGGGAGCTCCCCGCTGCCTCCGCGGAGGAGCCGCCGACCGCCGCGACGGTGGTCTTCGCGGGAGACCTCGTTCCGCACGCCGAGGTGCTCGATGCGGTCGATGCCTACGGGACCTTCGCGCTCCTCGCGCCCGTCGCGCCGGTGCTGCGCGCGGCGGACCTCGCGCTCGTGAACCTCGAGACCCCGGTGGCCGCGTCGCGTCCCGTGTCGCGCGAGCAGATGCGCTTCAACGTGCATCCCGCGTTCCTCGACGCGCTCACCGTGGCGGGCGTCGACGCGGTGTCGTCGGCCAACAACCACGTCTTCGATCAGGGCGTCGCGGGCGTCGACGAGACCGTGCGCGCGCTTCGTAGCCGTCACGTCACCCCCGTGGGCGCCGCGCTCGCGGGCGAGGATCCCCTCACGCCGCAGGTGTTTCCGCTCGCGGGCTCGACGCTCTGCGTGCTCGCCGCGACGCGCCTCCTCAACTTCGACATGGAGATCCCCGGACCCGATCGCGCGCGTGTCGCCATCGCGAGGCCCGAGGTCCCCGCCGAGGAGGAGCGCTTCCTTCGCGCCGTGCGAGAGGCCCGTGCGCGCTGCGGCGCGGTGATGGTCTCGCTCCACGCAGGCAGCGAGTATCAGGACCGCGTCGCGCCCGTGGAGCGCGCGTTCTTTCGTCGCGTCGCCGAGGCCGGCGCAGACGCGGTGATCGGTCACCACCCCCACGTCCCGCTGCGCGCCGAGTGGATCGACGCGGGGGGCAGGCTCGTTCCGCTCTACTACTCGCTCGGCAACCTGGTTTCGAATCAGGGCGCCAACGCCGAGGCAGCGCTCCTCGAAGACCTCAGGCATCCCCACGTGTCGCTCGACGCGAGGACCCGCGCGGGCCTGCTCGCCGTGCTGCGCTTCGAACGCAGGGGTGAGCGCCTCGCCGTCGCGTCGGCGGGATACCTCCCGCTGTGGACGGTCAATTCACACAGGGCCTCGCCCGATGCGCCCGCCGTACACGTCAGCGCAGGGCTCATGCCCCGCGACGGAGGAGGCGATCGGAGGATGACCCGGGCGTGGTCTCGCACGCTCCGCGACGCCGACGCTGCGATGTTGCTCCCCGTCGAAGCCGTCGCAGGAGCCGCAGAAGCGAGCGTTCGGAGCGAGTCGGTGCTGCACGCGCGACGCGCGCCCGAAGCGGATCCGAGTCCGAGGGAGAGGCCCCGCAGGCTCGCGGTGCGAAGGCCCCGAGGCACCCGCAGAGGCCGGTCGAGCGCCGTGTTCCGGTAACACTTCGAAGGCTCGACGGGAGTTGTTCCGGCCGGGTCGCAGCGTGATACCGTCGCGCCGCTCGCGATGGACCCAACGATCTACGCCTACTACGAGCGTCTGCGCGCCAACCCCGATGACGCCGAGTCGCTCGCGTTCCTCTGGGACTACTATGCGTCGAGAGGGGAGTTTCAACAGCTCGCGACGCTCGCCGAGCAGATCGCAGGGAGACGCCCGGACCCCGCGTCTTCCGCGGATCTCTTCTACCGGGCAGGCGAGATCTGGGCGAAGAACGTAGGTCGACCGGACAAAGCGGTGGCCTGCTACAAGCGCGCGTTCGAGCTCGATCCGTCGCTGCTCCCCGCGCTCGAAGCCTGCTACCAGATCTACGTCCAGATCGGGAACCTCCGCGCCGCGTCGCCGCTGCTGGAGCGCGTCCTCAACGCGATCTCCGACCCGCTCTTGAGGCTCCCGAGGCTGCGCGAGGCCGCGGGCATCTACGCGCAGGCCAACGACACGGGCCGTCGCATCGCGTGCCTCGAAGAGCTCTACTCGCTCTCGCCCGACGACTGGGACGTGATGCGCGACCTCTCCGAGGCGCTCATCGCGCGGTCGCAGTCTCCGCAGGCGCAGCCCGACGACGCGCCGCGCGCGGCCTCGCTGCTCGGCGCGCTCTCGCAAGCGATGGGCCCCGAGCACGGGCTCGCCTTCGCCGAGATCGCGCTCGACACATACCCCGGCGATGAAATGGCCTATCAGGTCGTTCACGAGGCCTACACGAACGCGGGCCGCGGCGAAGACCTCGCCGTACGACAGATCGCCTTCGTCACGACGAACCCCACGAGCCCGTACACGCCGTCGATCCGCCGCAGCCTCGCGGAGATGTACGCCGCCGTCGGTCAGGTCGACGACGCCATCACCTGCCTCGAACCGCTCATCAACGACGACCCCTCGCTCGCGCGCCAGCTCGCGGCGCTCTACCGCCAGGCGGGCCGCGTGCAGGACCTCGCGGCCCTCATCGATCAGCTCGCGCCCTCGTCGAGCGACGAGCAGCGCCTGCAAGACATGAAAGATCTCGCCGTGCTCCAGGGAGCCCACGGCGACAGGGCCTCGATGCTCGCGACGATGCGCGCCGTGCTGGCGCAGTCGCCCGCGGACACCGACGCGCTCACCCTCGTCGAAGACGACCTCCGCGCGAAGGGGCAGTTCGAAGAGCTGCGCGACCTCATCGCCAACGCGGTGCGCTCGCCGGGATGCCCGCCCGACGTGCGCATCCCGAAGCTGCGCGAGCTCGGCAAGGTCAACGCCGAGAACCTCAACGACGTCGAGTCGGCCATCGAGGCGTGGCGCGAGGTCGTCGAGACGATCCCCACGGACCTCGACGCGCTGCGCGCCCTCGGGGCCCTCTTCGAACGCAGCGGCCAGTGGGAGGCCTACGCCGACGTGCTCGGCCAGTGCGCCGACCTCGTTCCCGATGCGACGGAGCGGCGCGACACGCTGCTCAAGCTCGCCGAGGTTCACCGCGAGCGCCGCGAGGATCCGTCGAGCGAGGCGCTCATCCTCGCGATGGTGTGGGACCTCACGCCCGACGATGACGCCGTCGCGCTGAAGCTCGCGCGCGCCCGCCGCGACTCGGGTGACCCCGCGGGCGCGGCCGATGTGATGCGCGCGCGCGTCGACGTCGCGACCGAAGAGAACATCACGCAGCGTCAGGCCGAGCTCGGCGCGGCGCGCGAAGAGGCGGGGCAGCTCCCCGAGGCCATCGAGGCGTGGCGCGAGGTCGTGGGTCGCAACCCCGAGTACCCCGAAGGCTGGGCCACGCTCGAACGGCTCCTCTCGCGCGCGGGACAGAACGCAGAGCTCTACGCGACGCTCGTCAACCGCGCCGAGGCGCTGCCTGAAGGTCCCGCGAGGGCCGCGCTCCATGCGAGGGCCGCCGACGCCGCGCGGGCGATGGGCGACACCGCCACCGCGCTCGAAGAGGCCGAGCGCGCCGTGAAGATGGCGCCCGATGACGACTCGCTCGCGGGCGCCCTGATGAACGCGCTCGAAGCGTCGGGGCAGCGTGAGCGGCTCCTCGCGTTCGTGCGTGAGCGCACCGCGCGACTGCCGGATGGAGAGGCGAAGGTCGAGCTCCTGCGCCGCGCGGCGAGGGTCGTCGGACTCTCGGACGCCGTGGCCGCGTCGGGCGTGTGGCGTGAGCTTCGCGAGGTCTCGATGCGCGCCGCGCTCGGAGATGACTCCGAGGCGCTCGAAGCGCTCATGGGCATCGCCGAGCTCAAGGGCGACAACGAGGCGCTCGCGGGGCTCTTCATCGAAGCCGCCGCCGCCGCGAAGGATCGCGAGGCGAAGCGCGAGATCCTCAAGCGTCGCGCGCAGCTCCTCGCGACGGAGCTCGGTCGGGTCGACGAGGCCGTCGACGCCCTCGCCGCGGCCGCGCGAGAGCACGGCGCCGATCACGCCGAGACCTGGGAGCTCCTCGAGAAGATGGCCCTCGAAGCGCGTCGCTGGGACGTGGCGTCGGAGGCCATCGAGCGTCAGGTCGACCTCACGCCCGAAGAGGACGACGAGCGTCGCGCCGATCACGCCTCGCGACTCGTGACGATGGTCGAGCGCGAGGTCAAGACGCCCGAGGCGATCATCAAGGCGCTCGAGATCCAGCACCGCGCCGATCAGGGCGACCTCGGTGTGATCCAGCGCCTCGCGGACATGTGCGAGGCCGAGGGGCGCTACCGCGAGGCCGTGGGCTACCTCGATCAGCTCATCGAGATCGAGGGCGACGACGAGGAGATCTCGAAGCTCGCGCAGCGCATCGCGCACCTCTCGGATGAGAAGCTCGACGACGCGCACCGCGCCTGGGAGGTGCTCATCGCGCCCGTGAAGAGCGGCGACGTCGCGTGCATCGAGATGATGCTCGACCTGTCGAACAAGCGTGACCTCCACGCGGCGCTCGTGCCGATCCTCTCGGAGCTCTCGAACCGCGTGAGCGACCGCGAAGGGCGCTCGATGCTCTGGCGCGAGGTGGCGCGGCGCAAGGAGACCTTCCTCGGTGACCCGGAGGGGGCCTTCGAAGCGTGGGTGAGCGCCGCGGTGGCCAAGGTCGACGCCGAGGACCTCACGCACATCGACGCGCTCGCTTCGAAGGTCAAGCGCCCGCAGCGCGTGGCCGAGGCGTACAAAGCCGCGCTCGACGGGTGCACCGATCCGACGCTCGCGCACGAGCTCTCGATGCGCGGCCTCAACGCCATCGAGGGCAGCGGCGGCCGGGCGCAGGCCTTCGAGTTCGCGCTCGCGGCGCTCGCGAAGGCGCCTGCCGACGACGAGATCCTCGACGCGGTGGTGCGGCTGGTGCCCAACGCGAAGCGCCACGCGGACCTCTTCGTGGCCTTCGATCGCCGCAAGAAGGCGGCGCAGTCGGACTCCGAGCGCTTCGGCGTGACGCTCCGCGCGGCCGAGACCGCGGGCGGCTCGCTCGGTGACCGCGAGACGGCCTTTCAGTACGTCGAGCAGGCCATCGGTCAGGCCGTGGGCCGCAAGGAGCCCGACGAGGAGATGCTCGCGCGCGTCGAGAACGCCTGCATCCAGGCCGACCAGCGTCGCGCCGACGCGGGCATGGTCTCGGGCCTCGTCGAGCGCTACGCGCGCCTCGCGGAAGACGCCGTCGAAGACAACCCCCGCGTGGGCGCCGTGCTGCTCCGTCGCGCCGGCGCGCTGTGTGAGCAGGAGCTCGCGCTCCTCGATCACGCGCTCGGGCTCTACACCCGCGCGGTCTCGGTGTGGCCCGATGACGTCCGCGGCGCCGCTGCGCTCGAAGACGCCGCGGGTCGCGCGGACCGTCTCGGCGAGGTGGTGACCCTCTACCGCAAGGTGATCGACGAGGCCTACGAGGCTCGCACCGCGCGCACGTACACGGGGCGTCGCGCGTCGCTCCTGGCCGACCGTCTCGGTCGCGTCGAGGAGGCCATCGAGGCGTACCAGCGGCTCGCCGAGCTCGCCCCCAAGGACATCGACGTGCTGCGCGCGCTCCAGTCATTGCTGGAGCGTCACGAGCGCTGGCAGCCGCTGCTCATGGCGCTCGAGCGTGAGATCGACGCGGGCGGAGACCGCGCGGCGGTGATGCGTCGCATGGCGGTGATCTGGGAGACGCGGATCAAGAACGTCTTCGAAGCGCGCGACATCTGGCGCCGCGTGCTGAAGATGGCCCCCGGCGACGAGGAGGCGAAGGCCGCGCTCGAACGCCTGGAGCGCAGGCCCACGATCATCGAGGCCGACCTCATGGCCTTCGAGGAGGCTCCCGCGGAGCCCGCGACGACGACGCCCGTGGTCCCGTCGGCGCCCGAGGAGGAGCAGGGCTCCGTCACGCAGCGAGGGAACATCCCCGCCGACGATCCGCCCACGGTGATGTTCGACGCCGCGCCCTCGTACGAGGTCGCGCAGACCTACGAGGCGCAGCCGCAGTACGAGGCCGCGCCGCAGTACGAAGCGCAGCCGCAGTACGAAGCCCAGCCGCAGTACGAAGCGCAGCCGCAGTACCCGGCGCAGGCCGAGTTCGTCGCGCCGCCGCAGTATCCGGCGCAGCCCGAGTACGCGCAGCAGCCCGCGTACGAGGCGCCTCCTGCGATGCCGGTCGCGCCCGCCGCGCAGCCGCTCTTCGGCGCGTCGTCGTTCGGTGATGCGAGCGCCGAGGCCCCGCCGCTTCGCTTCCACGAGGATGTCGCCGAGACGCCGACGGTGCCGCCGCCTGCGAACCTCGGGGCCGCGCTCGCGCAGGTGTCTCCGCCGCGGATGCCCTCGCCGCCTTCGTTCCCCAGCGTGAGCGAGGCGAACCCTGCGGGGCAGAGCTTCCTCGACGCGCCCGAGGTGTCGGCGGAGTTCGTCGCCGATGCCGAAGAGGTTCGCCCCGTGTGGCCCGCCGCGCCTGCGCCCATCGCGCCCGTCGCCGCGGCTGCGCAGCCTGATCCGTCGCCGTCGTTCCCGCCGCCGCTGCCGCGGATGTCGGCGCCCCCTGCGCCTCCTGCGGAGCCCCAGGCGTCTGCACCGCCTGCACCCTCTCCCTTCGACGCCCTCGACGAGCTGAGCGTCTCGGACGCCGAGGAGGTCGATGCGGGTGACGTCGAGGTGAGCCTCTCGGACTCCGACGACGCGCCCTCGCTCGACGCCCTCGCTGCGTTGACCTTCGTCCCCTCGGGCGGCGACGTGCCTCCGCCGCCCGGTGCGCCGCGACGCAAGGAGTGACCTCGCGCAAACCCCTGCGCAGAAGGGCGTTTCGCCCCCCGCGGGATGGTGTATCGTCGCGCCCATGCGGGCCCCATGTGTCGGGTTGATCGTCCTGGCGACGCTGGCGTTCGCGCCCGTCGCCGCGGCGCAGCAGGTCACCCACGAGCACGACGCGCCCAACGCCGGCGTGCCCGCGTGGTGGAACATGAACGACTCCGACGCGCTCCTGCAGCGCATGCAGCAGGCCGCTGCGGGTGAGCCCGCGGCCGCCGCGAGGAACATCTCCGCGGCCCTGCTCCACGGCGTCGAGCCCCACGTCGCAGCCTACGGACTGCACGCGCTCGCGGCCCTCGCGCGCCCCGAGGGGGCGCTCGCCGTTCAGCGCTTTCTCTCGCACCGCAGGCCGGGTCTTCGTCGTCACGCGATCGCGGCGGCGGTGGCCATCGGAGGCTCGTCGCTCGCGCGCGCGGTCGAGACCCGCGTCGGAGACCCCGACGTCGAGGTGCGCGGCGACGCTGCGATGGCCCTGGGAGACATGGGTGATCGCGCCGCCCTCGGATCGCTCTGGACCGCGCTCGACCGCGAGCTCGGCACCTCGCTCCACTCCGAGGGCACGCCGCTCATCCGCGGGTGCGCGCACTCGATCGCGCGTCTATCGAGCGCCGACGACATCGAGCGGCTCCTCGGATATCTGCGACGCGCGCCGCTGCAGTCGCTCACCGAGGCCTTCGAGATCGCGCTGGAGCGCGACAACATCCCCGACAGCGTGAAGGAGCGCGTGGTGAACACCGTGGGCAGCCTCGCGACGGGCGAGGCGAGGGAGTTCCTCCTGCGCGCGGCGACGAATCACCACGGTCGCCCCGCGCGGTGGGTCGACCTCGCGCGCGCCAACGCGCAGCGCATTCAAGAGCCGGGAGGCGGGTCATGAGGGGCTTCATCTCCATCGCCGCGCTCGCGTCGCTGGTCGCGTGCAGTGCGGGAACGCACGGCGCCTTCGGCCTCGCCTACGCGCCCTCCTCGTCGGCGGATCTCTCGGCCATCGTCGCCCGCGCGAGCAACGGATCCGCCGAGGGACCCGCCGTGGCGGTGATCGTTCCGCCCGCGCCCGCGCGGGGCTTCACGGTGTTCAGCCTGCCCGAGGGTGTTCGGCTCGGTCAGGTCGGCGCGGCCATCACCGGACGCCCCGTGATCGCGGGCGACCTCGTGCTCGCGCGCGAGCCCGGCTCGATCATCGCGTGGGGCTTCGACGGCCGTGAGCACTGGCGCGTGCCCGACCGCGGCTACTCGCTCGTGGGCGCGTCGCAAGACGAAGGACGCGTCGCGATCACCCTCGGCGGCGCGGGCGTCACGCGTCGCAGCGGCGCGCTCCTCGTGGTCGACGCGGCGTCGGGGTCCTCGATCGTGCAGCGCCCCGAGTCGCACGCGTTCGGTGTCCCGGTGCTCGTCGCGCGAGACCTCTACGTTCCGTGGGACGGACAGAACCTCTCGGTCTTCGACGCCGCGAGCGGCGACGAGATCGCGCGCGTTCGCTCGCGCGACGACACCTTCGGCTTCGCGCGGCGCGAGGGCCCCACGGTCTGGATCGGCGCGCGCGCCCTCTATCGCTTCGGGCCCGAGCTCGCCGACGGACGCTCGGCCAACGCGCAGCGCTTCGCGTTCTCACGGCCGGGATTGCCCGGCGATCCGCCCTTCATGAACGACCCCTACGTGACGCTCAACGCGGGCCTCGACGCGAGGGAGCGCGTGCGCCTCGCGTGGCGACCCGACGGTGTGGCGCCCGGCGTGACGCTGCTCAACAACTCGGTGTACTCGGTCTTTCACCGTGACGTGTTCGCGATCGACGCGCAGTCGAGCGCGGTGAAGTGGGCGCTCGTGAGCCCCGCGGACATCGCGGGCCTCGAGGTCTCGCGCGGCGGCGTCACGGTGATCGACGACGGCGGACACGCGAGCTTCATCGACGCGAACACGGGGAGAGTCCAGTGGCGCGCCGAGCTCAACACGCCGACCGCGCAGGCGGTGATCCGCGTCCCGGCGGACTTCGCGCCGAGCGGCGGGGCGGCGGGTGAACCCGCGCGCTCCCTCGTCGAAGACCTGCTCCTCGCGGCGGGGGGGACCGACACGCGGCTCATGCCCGCGCAGCTCTTCGCCGTGCGCACGCTCATCGAGATCGACGCGGCCGAGGCCACGCACGCCCTGGTCGCCGTGCTCACGCACCGGCAGTATCCGCAGGAGCTCCGCGCCGCTGCGGGCGAGGCGATCACGCACCGCACCAACGGCGCCGAGGCGATGCTCGAAGCGCTGGCGGTCCATCAAGACTACGTCCGCGACGTGGCCGTGCCGCCCGTGGGGCTCCTCGCGCGCGGTGTCGCTGCGGCGCATGAGCGCAGGGCTGTTCCCGCGCTCATCGCGCACCTTCAAGACCCGGCGACCCCGTCCGCGGATCTGCCCCAGGTCGTCGCGGCGCTGCGGGAGCTCGGTGACACCGCCGCGGTCGCGCCCCTCGTCGACTTCCTGCGGCTCTACCACGCCGACACCGGGATGCTCCCACCCGTGGGTGGCGGAGAGCTCATCGACGATCGCCACGTCGGCGAACAAGACCCGCTCGACGCCGCGCTCGAACAGGCCGTGCTCGCCGTCGGCGCGATGGGAGGCCCCGCAGAGCGTCGCGTGCTCGACGAGATCGCCGCGCACCCCGCGCCGCCCTGATCAGCCTGAAACGCCGTGGACGCGCGTGAGAAACGGCGACACGCAGACCGCCACGGCCACGGCGAACAACGGCTCGGGCGCCTGTCGTCGGGCGGCGTCGATGGCCTTCAAGCGCCCGCGCGGCTCAACGCCGAGGCCATCGAGGGCGGCTTCGCCGCGCGCGCGGCTCCTCGAGTGTCTGCGGGGCTGTTCGCGGTCACCCGCGACGCGCGTGCAGTTCCGGTGCGCGACAGCACCGGCGCCGTGAGCCACGCTGACGGGTCAACCCCGCGGCGATTCAGTGCGTCGCGCCCTCATCGAGTCGGCACCTGGAGAACAACGCCGACGACATCGCGACCTACAACCTCTCGACCTCCCGAACGGCCACAAATCCCTTCACAGTCCCTTCGCCGCGTCGTGCAGCAGGTCGTGCACGCCTCGCGTGGAGGCCACACGGAGACACGCAGATGACCACCCCTGAAGATCCCAAAGTCCCGGCCGAGCGCAACGGCATCGATGAGCCGAGGCCCACCCACTTCTGCCGCGGCGCGCAAGGTCGCGAGCCAGGTCGAGCCGCAGGTGAGCCGTTCGCTCGAAGAGGCCGAAGGCGCCCTCGCGCGCCTCGGTCGCGAGGGCGAAGTGGCTGTCGGAGAGGAGCCGCGAGGTCGCGACCTTCGCCGCGCGCCCGCAGACAAGCTCCGAGAGGATGCGGAGCGCGCGACCCCAAGCGCCTCGTCTCAGCCGCCCCCGAAGAGTGATCCCGAAGATCCCGCAGCGCGCTGACGCTCGACCATCGCCAACGGCGGGCGATTGTGGGAAGTACCGCCGCCCAACGGAATTCCTTCGACGGGAGGAACGAACGTGTTCAAGAAAGTCATCGTCGGCATCGATTTCACCCCGAAGACCGATCGCGCGGTCGGCGTGGCGATCAACCTCGCGAAGTCCACGCACGGCACCACCATCCTCGTGCACGTGCTCCCCGAGGCCACGGACGAGGCCCACCGCGCGTCGCCCGGCGGCGACAACGACGCCATGCTCCACATCGAGGAGCGCCTCCAGCAGATCAGCGCCCGGCCGCGCGACCACCACGCCCACGTCGACTACGGCGTCGTGCGCGGCCGCGCTGCCGAGGAGCTCATCTCGTACGTGCACAAGGGCGGCGACGTGATCGTCGCGGCCAGCGAGGCGCGCAGGGGCCTCGACCGGCTCAATTTTCTCGGCAGCGTCGCCGAGCGCCTGCAGCTCTCGCCCGTGCCTGTTCCCGGCATTCAGCAACACCGACCGCGGCGCCCGCGCGCTCACTTGAAGACATCACCGGTCGTCCGGCGGCTGTGGGGCCGTCGATCCGCCCGCTCTCCCGGGTACTCGAGCTTGTACCCGGATCTTGCGCGGCGAGATCCCGAGGATGCGCGCGGCTTCTGAAGTGCTCCCGCTCATGGCCTTGAGCGTCTCGAGAATGGCGTGGCGTTCGAGGTCTCGTGATGGTGCTCCCGGCACAGGCGTCACCGCGTCGCGGCGCCTCGCTGCGAGGGCGAGGGGGCGAGGGCCGGCGGGAGGTTGTCGGCCTCGACGTAGTTCGCGCGGGCGAGCACCACGCCGCGCTCGATGGTGCGCGTTTTCGAGCTCGCGCACGTTGCCCGGCCACCATCAGCCGCTGGAGGGCGTCTTCGGCAGGTCGGCGAGGTCGGCAAGCGTTCTCCTGGCTGTAGCGCTTGAGGAAAGAAGCCCGCGAGCAGCGGATGTCGCTCCGCCGCTGACGCAGCGAGGGAATCTCCAGACGGATGACGTTGAGGCGGAGGAAGAGGCTCCGCGGAACGATCGGCGATGGACGCGCGCTCGAGGTCGATGCGTTGTGGCTGCGAGGATGCGCACGTCGACCTTGAGGGTCTCGTTGCCGCCGACGCGCTCGAACTCGCGCTCCTTGAAGAAAAGCGCAGGAGCTTCACCTGCGTGGCTAGCGGGATCTCGCTCACCTCGTCGAGAAAGAGCGTCCCTCCGTCGGGCTCGACGGAAGCGCCCTCGCGCCGCCCGATGGCGCCCGTGAAGGCGCCGCCGTGACCGAAGAGCCCGCTCTCGAGCAGCGATTCCGCGAGGGCTGCGCAGTTGAGCCGCACGAAGGGCTGCGGCGCGCGCGGAGACGAGCGATGGAGGGCCGCGGCGATGAGCTCCTTGCCCGTGCCCGACTCGCCCACGATGAGCACGCTCGACCGGCTCACGCCGACCTGCGCCACCGTGTCGAGGAGGGCCTTCATCGACGCTCGCCGATGCGCCTGAAGGCGTTGTACCGCGCAGCCGCTTCCCGCAGGAGCGCGGTCTCTTCGAGGAGCTTCGATTTCTCCATCGCGCGCTCGACGACGGCGACGAGGGTCACCGGGTCGAGGGGCTTGGTGAGGTAGTTCTCGGCGCCGGCCTTGATGGCCTCGACGGCGGAGTCGATGGTGCCGAAGGCGGTCATCACCACGACCACGGTGGTGGGCGACGCCGCGCGGGCCTTCAAGCATTCGATCCCGTCGAGGGCCAGGCATCTTGAGGTCCAGGAGGATGAGATCGGGCGAGAACGACCCGATCTTGCCGAGCGCCTTGAAGCCATCGGCGGCGGTCTCGGCGTCCGTAGCCTCCTCTCACGAGGATCTCCTGAGAGCGCCGCGCGCGCGTTCGCCTCGTCGTCGACGATGAGGATCCGACTTCGTTTCGGCCATTTGCGTCGAGCGAGGTCTATACACCACCTCCGCCTCCGCGGGCGCGCACGAACCGTCTTCGCGCGCCCGGGGTGGCGGGCCCGCCACCCTCGCCACCCTCCTCACCCTTTCCGCTACCCTGCTTTGTGAAGTGCCTGGAAACAAGGTGTTTCACGCGATGGTACGGCGCCTACACCCGAGGCTCCGTCAGTGGCGCGCCGAAGACCGGCGCCGCCCGAGTGACCGACCTCACGGAGAGAGAGACCAACGCCATGAACATCACCGAGAAGTTCCGCACGGTTCGCACGGCCATCAACGCGCTCGAGAAGCAGTTCGGCAAGGGCACCATCATGACCCTCGGCGACGAGGGCGAGCGCGAGCCGCAGGCCGTGATCCCCAGCGGGTCGCTCTCCCTCGACGCCGCCCTGGGCATCGGAGGCTACCCCCGCGGGCGCATCGTCGAGGTCTACGGCCCCGAGAGCTCGGGCAAGACCACGCTCACCCTCCACGCGATCGCCGAGGTGCAGCGCATGGGCGGCGTGGCGGCCTTCATCGACGCCGAGCACGCGCTCGACACCGCGTACGCCAAGGCCCTCGGCGTCAACCTCGCGGAGCTCCTCATCTCGCAGCCCGACACGGGCGAGCAGGCCCTCGAGATCGCCGACGCGCTCATCCGCTCGGGCGCCGTCGACCTCATCGTCGTCGACTCCGTGGCGGCGCTCGTCCCGAAGGCCGAGCTCGACGGAGACATGGGCGACCAGCTCCCGGGCCTCCAGGCGCGGCTCATGTCGCAGGCGCTCCGCAAGCTCACGGCGGCGGCGCACCGCAACGGCGCGTGCGTGATGTTCATCAACCAGCTCCGCATGAAGATCGGGGTGATGTTCGGCAACCCCGAGACCACCACCGGGGGCAACGCGCTGAAGTTCTACGCCTCGATGCGCCTCGACGTGCGCCGCGTCGGCGCGCTCAAGTCGGGCGACGAGGTGCAGGGCAGCCGCACGCGCGTGAAGGTCGTGAAGAACAAGCTCGCGCCGCCCTTCCGCGAGGCCGAGTTCGACGTGCGCTACGGCGCGGGCATCGACGCGGTCTCCGAGGTGCTCGACGCGGGCGTCGACCGCGGCGTGCTCGAGCGCTCGGGCTCGCACCTCACCTTCGCGGGCGCGCACGTCGGCAACGGCCGCGAGAAGTGCCGCGAGGCCCTCCTGTCGAACCCCGCCCTCTACGCGAAGCTCCGCGACGCGGTCAGGGCCGTCGCGCCCGCCGCGAAGCCCATCGCCGAAGCGTCGTAGCCGTCACGACGAGGCCCACGCCAGCGCCCCGAGCGCGGCGGCTGCGAGCGCCGACGAGGCCCACCACGCGCGCCCCGTCATCGGTTCACCGAAGGCCCGCAGCCCCGCCGCGCCGAGGAGCGCGAGCGACGAGAGCGACCACTCGACGCCGCGCTCCAGCCAGCGCCCCTTCGCCGCGTCGAGGAGCCACAGCGGACGGCGCACTTCGAACTCCCACCCGTGCCGCGTCGCGAGGATCGCGGCGACGCCCGCGACCGAGACCGCGAGGGCCGCCCACCGAGCCCGCGCGGGGCCGACGCGCGCTCCGCCCAGCGACGCCGCGAGCGAAGAGGCCGAGGCGCACACGACGATCCACGCCGTGGCCCTCATCGGACGAAGCCCGCGACGAGCGCCGCGACGAGGCTCACCGCGACGCTCACGTCGAAGGCTCGCGCCGCGGCGGCGGGGCGGCGCGCGAGCCAGGGCGCGACGAGGGCGACGAGCGCGAAGACGACGTAGCCCGTCACCGCGACGCGGCCGACGAGCGTCGAGCGCTCGGTCCAGAGCATCACGGTGGGGTCGGGTTCGGGCGCGCGTCGATGGGCGATGCCGCGCACGACGAGGTAGACCGTCGGCGCGAGCGCGACGAGCGCGGCGGCTGCGGTGGCGTAGCGGGGGCCGCGTTTTATGGAGGCTTCGCGCATCGAGGGATGTGTGTCGCGGACGCGCGCGAGCGTTGTCAACGCGCGCGGCGCAGAAAGACGCCGAGAAGGTGCGTCGACGGACGCCGCGAGAGTACCGTTTGAAGCACTGCCATGGCTGACTATCCCGAACCGCTCGAAGCTGATCCCGACTCGGTGGTGACCGCGCTCGAGGTGGGCGCCTCGATGTGGTCCCGCGGAGAGCAGGCCGAGGCGATGAAATGGCTGCGGAAGGCCGTCGACGAGGCCTTCGAAGCGGGCCTCGACGAGCGCGGTCTGGAGCTCTCGAAGTCCGCCGCCGCGATCGCCTCGCTGGTGCCACCCGCGCCGAGCGCGAAGCCCTCTGCGACCTCGACGGCGGCGCCGCCCGCGACGGTCACCGCGCTGCCCTCGCCCAACGCGGGGACCGTGCCTCCGCCCGTTGTTCACGCGCCCGCGCCCGTCGTGAGTCCCGCGCCTCCGCCGGTCGCGAGCGTGACGCCACCCGTCGCGAGCCCCGCGCCTCCGCCCGTCGCGAGCCCCGCGCCTCCGCTCGTCGCGAGCCCCACGCCTCCGCCCGTCGCGAACCCCGCGCCTCCGCCCGTCACGTCGGACCCTCCGCCCGTCGCGGCGTCACAGGAAACGGCTTCGGTGAAGCCTGTTGCGACGAGCGCCGCGCCCGCGCCGCGAGAGCTCCGAGAGCCCGAGCCCGTCGCCGCCGCGCCTGTCGACGAGGCGCCCGCGAAGCGTCTGTCCGTTCCGCTGCCGCCGCCGGTTCCGCGCACCGCGCCGCCGCGGCCGATCACGGGACGAAACCGTTCGAGTCGTCCGCCTGCCGGGCTGCGAACCGCGACGGCGAGGCCGCCGCTTCGAAGCACGCGGAGCGACGACTCGTCGAGGCCCGCGCCCAGGGTGCCTACCGAGGCTCCCGCGAGCCCGTCGGAGGCGCTGGTGGCCGAGGCTGCGAGGCTCGCGGTCGAAGACGCCTCGACGCGCGTGACGGTGCCCTCCGACGCGCCCTCGAAGATCGACGTGATGGCCGCGCACGACGCGGCCGAGAAGCGCGCGGAGGAGCCTCGCGACGAGGTCATCGATCGACCCCGCTTCGATCGAAAGTTCCTCACGCCGCTCGCAATGCCGCGGACCGCCACGCCGCCGCGACCGCTCACGGTTCCGCACGCGAAGGAAGCGCCGCCGGTGTCTGCGCCGGAGCCCCCGCGCGTCGAAGACAGGTCGACGGAGGAGCACAAGCTCGAGGGCCTCGTGCTCGCGGTCACGCCCTCGGTTCCGCCGTTGACCGAGCCGCCCGAGGGCGCGACGCGGCCCGCGCTGCCCGACGACGCGCCGGGGCCGCACGAGCGTCCGTTCGCCCACCGCGCGCAGTGGACGACCACCGGCGCCGTGCGCGTCGCCGTGTCGCGCGAGGGCGGTCGGGTGACGGTGCGCGCGTACGACGGCGGCGCCCTTCACGACGGCGAGGTCGAGGCCCTCCTCGTGGCGACGCCCGACGTCGAACGACTCTTCATGATGCTCGAGGTCGACGGGACGAGGGGCGCATGACCCGCGCGGCGCTCCGCGTGAGGGAGGCGCCGCGAGACATCGCGGCACCGCGCGAGAACGGTTACGATAGACGCAGGACGCGTCCGTTGTGGGCGTCTTTCACGATGACCGCAGAACGCCCCAAGCAAGACGCGCGACGTGTGGCCGGGCGGTCGCTGCCTTTCCGTGTCGGTCGCTACGAGGTCATCGAGCGCATCGGCGCGGGGGGCATGGCGAACGTCTACCTCGCGCGCGCCGTCGGGAGCATGCGCGACGACCGCGGCTTCGAGCGCCTCGCGGCCGTGAAGGTGCTCCACCCCCACCTGGCCGAAGATCGCGGCTTCGTCGACATGTTCCTCCACGAGGCGCGCGTCGCGGCCAACATCCTCCACCCCAACGTCGTGAGCATTCTCGACGTGGGGATGGAAGACGGCCTGCTCTACAACGTGATGGACTACGTCGAGGGAGACACCCTCGCGGCGGTGCAGTCCACGGCGACGGCGCTCGGAAAGGGCGTGCCGATCCCCATCGCGCTGCGCATCGCGATCGACGTGCTCTCGGGGCTCCACGCTGCGCACGAGCTCCGCGACGAGCGCGGCGAGCCCCTCAGCCTCGTCCACCGCGACGTGACCCCGCAGAACATCCTCATCGGCGTCGACGGCACCGCGAGGCTCACCGACTTCGGCGTCGCGCGGGCGCGCGGCCGCCTCGTCGCGACCTCCCTCGGGATGCTCAAGGGCAAGCTGTCGTACATGCCCCCCGAGCAGCTCGAGGCGACGGAGCTCGATCGCCGCGCCGACGTCTTCGCGATGGGCGTCACGCTCTGGGAGACTCTCACGCTTCGTCGCCTCTTCACGGGGCGCGAGACCTACGAGCGCGCGCGGCAGAACGCGCGGGCCCCGTACCGTCCGCTCGGCGGCTTTCTCAAGGGCGCGCCGCCGGTGCTCGACGAGATCTGCGCGAAGGCGCTCGCGCACGACCCCGCCGATCGCTACCCCACGGCGGCGGCCTTCGCCGACGCGATCGAGCAGGCGTTCGGCCCCACGCTCGCGTCGTCGCGCGAGGTCGGCGCCCTGATCGCCGCGGTGGCGCGCGAGAAGCTCGATCGCGAGCGCGCGGCGTTGAGGGCCGCGCCGCGTCGTGTGGCGGGCGGCTCCGATCGCCCGCCGCCGCAGGTCGCCGCGCCGCAGCCGAAGCTCCCGTCGGTCACCGAGATGCTCGAGGCGTCGGTGCTCGAACCGATCCCGCTCGTGCCGCAGCGTCGGCGCGTATCGATGGAGGCGCCCGACCCCAACGCGCCCGCGAGCCGCTTCTTTCCGAAGGCCGCGCAGCGCGTGGCGGACCCCGACGAGTCGGTCACGCGCGAGCTCCCGATGGAGCGAAAGGTCGGCGCCACCCCGACTCCCGTGCCGCCCGAGGCCGTCGCGCCGCTCTCCATCGAGGTGATCGACGACCGCGAGGTCGAGCACGTCGAGGTGGCCCTCGAACCCGTGCGCTGGACGCCGCTGCAGAGCCCTCCCACGGAGTCGAACCGCGCGGCGCGGCGTCGGCGCGTCCCCGTCGCGGCGTGGGTGATCTTCGTGGCGGCCTGCGTGGTCATCGCGCTGGTGCGCGTTCTGCGAGCCTGAGCCCTGGGCCCCTCGACGCGCGGTGCTCCATCGCGAGAGACTCGCGCCTCGCCATGACCAAGCGCTCGCTCCCGGTGATCACGCAGAACCACAAAGGTCGCGTCGACGACGGACCCCTGCACCTCGAACGCGCGCGTCAGCGCCTCGGCGGAGAGGCCCTTTCGAACCTCGGCGCGGGACGCTTCGTCGAGCTCCGCCTCGAAGGCAAGCCCCCTTCGCTCGGCGTGGTGCTGCACCAGACCGACCGTGAGGTCGACGTGTGGCTCGGCGCCACGGTGGTGCGTCGCACGCGCGTCGAAGTCGTGGTGGCGGTCGACGCGACGACGCGCGAGATCTCCGACGAGATGCTCAAGGCGTCGGCCGACGCGCGGGTGTTTGGTGCGATCGAGCGCGGGCGGCGGGTGCTGTACGACGCCGGCGGCGGCGCGGTGGCCGAGGGGCACGTCGTCGAGCGCTGCCGCTACGGAGCCCTGGTCGCGCGGCCCGACGGGGCCATGCTGGCCATCGGCTTTCGGCGCCTCTGGCCTGCGGAGGGGCGGAGCTGAGCGACGGGTTCAGAGGCCGCGGGCGAGGACGAAGAAGACCACCGAGAGCACGGCGACGACGACGCTCCCCGCGACCCAGCGGTTCTGGAGCAGGCTCGTCTTCGGCGACGGAACGAGCGAGGGGAAGCGCGCCACGGCCGTCGGCTGACGCTTCGTGCCGGGCTGTTCGGGTGTCGTCGGCGTGAGCACGATCGCGGTGTCGGCGATGAGCCGTCGCGCCTCGCTGTTGACCTTCCGCTCGTCGGCGCGGGGGCGCTCGACGCGGCTGGCCGCGGTGATCGTGGTGGCCGGGAGCTTGTTCTCGGCGCCGTGCTTGCGCGCCTGCCGGGCGACGAGATCGAACTCGATGGTCGAGTCGGCGATGCCTTCGCCGAGCGGGCGAACGCTCGGACGCACGGGCGCCGGCGGCACGGGCGTCGCGGGCGCGAGGTCGAGCGAGGGAGGCTCGACGGGCTCCTGGGGCATGCGCGGCGCTTCGAGCATCGCGCGCGGTCCTGCGAGCGAGGGGGCCCTGCGGCGACGCGGAGGCTGAAGGTCGAGCTCGTCGTGCTTCGCGGGCGCGGCGGGCGGCGCGCCGATGGTGCCGCGGGCCTTGGGGACGCCGCGGAACTGCGCGTTGTCGACGTTGGCGACGGTGCTCCTCAGGCGCGGGGGTGTGCTCTTGCGCGCGCCGGTCTGCGTGGGCGGCGGGTGCATGAGCGTCGACGAGCGCGCGCGCCGCGCGGGGAGGCCCACGTTGCGCGTCGGCGTGTTGCCGCGGGCCACGGGGAGGTCATCCTCGGAGCGCATCCGAGCCGGGGTCGCCGCGCGGTGCAGCGACGGCACCGGGAGCTCCGCGGCTTCGACCACGTCTTCGGGCATCTCGTTGAGCGCCTGGAGCGCGGCCTCGACCTCGTCGTCGTCGGCCTCCGAGACGTCGTTCGCAGGCGGCTCCGGGGGCACCGAGGGGAAGCGCTCCGGCGGCCTCGATTCGAAGGCCTTCGCGGCGGTGTGCGCGATGGGCTCGTCGACCCTGCGCATGCCGAACGCGGTCGAACGCGAGGGCCGCCCGCCAGCGCGAGGGTTGCTCTCCTCGGGCTTCGGGGCCTTGCGAACGGCGTCGCGCTCGCGCTGGATCTTCTCCGACGCGACGGCCGACATGAACGATCCCACCTGGCGGTGCGACGCGAGGATGGCGCGGAACTCCTCTTCGAGCGCGTCGGCGAAGGCGGCCGCCGTGGGGTAGCGATCGGCGGGGTCGGGCGCGAGCGCCTTGCGGACGATGTCGTCGAGGCTGTCGGGCACCGACGGGAGGATGTCCTTGAGCTTGCGGTACGGCGCGCGGGCGTTGCGAACGGCCTGCTCGTAGCTCTCGCGGCCGGGATAGAGGCGACGGAGGGCGACGGCCTCCCAGAGCGTGACGCCCATCGCGAAGACGTCGGCGCGGCGGTCGACGGGCTTTCCCTCGAACTGCTCGGGGGCCATGAAGGGCGCCTTGCCCTTGAGCATCCCGGTGCGGGTCGTGGCGATGCGCTGCTCGGCGCGCGCGATGCCGAAGTCGGTGAGCCTCGCGGCACCATCGACGCCGATGAGGATGTTCTGCGGAGAGACGTCGCGGTGGACGACCTTGAGGTCCACGCCGTCGGGCGTCCTGAGCTCGTGCGCGGCGTCGAGGCCGGCGAGCGAGTCGAGGACGATCCGCAGGACGACCCCGAGGGGAATGGCGCGGCCGAGGCGGGCGGCGGTTCCCTCGATGGCGGCGAGGGTGTCGCCCTCGACGTAGTCCATCACCATGAAGAGGTTGTCGCCGTCGGTGCCCAGGTCGACGATCGAGACGATGTTGGGGTGACGGATGTTGGCCGCCACCCTGGCCTCGTCGAGGAACATCTCGACGAACTGCCCATCAGCCCCGAGGAACTGGTGCATCAGCTTGATCGCGACGAGGCGCTGGAAGCCGCCCGTGCTGACCGTTCGGGCCAGGTAGACGGTCGCCATGCCGCCCTGTCCGAGCCGCATGAGGAAATCGAACTTGCCGACGCGACGCGGCTCCCGAGGGAACAGCGCCGGTGCAGCCGACGAAAGGGCGGAATCTGCGCTCATCCCAGTGCCTCCATGCCGCTCATCTGGGGCGTCTGGCGGGGGCCAGCGCCGACTGCGCGAAGCTCGAACCGGCGATCGTGTGAGGTAGCCATCACTTGTCGACTCTCATCCTTCACTACGGCGGACCTCGGCCGCAGCGTGAGGCGTCGACCGAAAGAAACCCTCGCGCGGCCTCCCCGAGACGGGTACACAACGCGTCGGAGCGGCGACATCGCCAGGAGCTCCGTCGACCCCATCGATCAGTTCTTCGAAAACTTCGTCACCACGTCGCCAGTGAGACAGCGCCGATGTCTGCCGCCACGTCGCCTCCCTTCGAGAATTTCGGCCCTGGTGATGGCGACGCCTATCGCCGCCTCGCGCGCGTCCAGACCGCCGGGGTCTCGATCATCACGGTGCGCCGTCGCGAGGGCGCCGTAGGGGTATTTGCGCCGCTCCTCGACGGCTTCACGGCCACGAGCTTCATCACGGTCTCGATGGCGCCGCCCATCATCCTGGTGTCGGCCTCGAACGCGGGCAGCGCCTTCGCGATGCTGCGCGACGCGGAGTGCTTCGCGGTGAATCACCTCGCCCTCGGGCAGCGCCACCTCGCCGACCTCTTCGCCACGCCCCACGACCGCCGCGGCGAGCCCTTCTCCGTGCACACCTGGACGCCCGATGCGCACGGGGTCCCGCTCCTGCCCGGCGCGCTCGGGGCGTGGTCCGCGACGGTGCGAGAGCTCGTCGCCGCGGGCGATCACACGCTCTGCCTCGGCGACGTCACCGCGATGCACCTCGGGGGCGCGGCCGACGCGCTCGCCTATCACAACCGCAGCTACGGCTCGTTCACGCCCGGCGCCTGAGCGCTCCGCGGCGGCACCCTCCACTCCCTCCAGCAAATCACAGAGACCGCCATGCGACTCGCAAGCTATCGCATCGACTCCGTCGCCTCGTGGGGCGTCGTCATCGATCAGGGGATCGTCGACGTGGGGAGGCACCTCGACGGACGCTTCCCGACGCTTCGAAGCGCGCTCGACCGCGGCGCGCTCGCGGAGATCGCCGACTACGCGCTCCAGCGCTCGGCCGACGTCGCGCTCGACGCCGTGGCCTTCGACCCGGTGATCCCGTCGCCCGACAAGGTGTTCTGCGTCGGCGTGAACTACGTGGCGCACAGGCTCGAGACGGGCCGCGACGCGGTCCCGTACCCGACGCTCTTCACGCGCTTCGCCAACACGCTCGTGGGCCACGGCGGCGCGCTCGTTCGCCCGAGGGTCTCGTCGCAGCTCGATTTCGAAGCCGAAATGGCGGTGATCATCGGCAAGCCCGCGCGACACGTCGCCCGCGAAGACGCGCTCGCGCACGTCGCGGGCTACGCGTGCTTCAACGACGCGTCGGTGCGCGACTGGCAGCGGCACACGACGCAGTTCACGCCGGGCAAGAACTTCGTCGCGACGGCGGGCCTCGGCCCGTGGCTCGTGACGCCCGAGGAGCTACCCGATCCCTCGAAGCTCGAGGTGGTGCTGCGCCTCAACGGCGACGAGATGCAGCGGTCGACGACGGACCTGCTCATCTTCGATGTGCCGGCGCTCATCGAGTACATCTCGGCCTTCACCGAGCTCGTCCCCGGCGACGTGATCGCCACGGGAACCCCCGGCGGCGTCGGGTGGAAGCGCGATCCGCCCGTGTTCATGAAGCGCGGCGACGTGGTCGAGGTCGAGGTGCGCGGCGTCGGCGTGCTGCGCAACACCGTCGCCGACGAGTAGCCCGCGAAGTCGATGCGCGTCGGCGCGCGCGCTGCGCGCTGCGCATCGCGCGGTGGGCCGTTGACACGCTCTTCACACTGTCGCTCTCATTCGCGCCGTGGGCGCGGTGACGCGACGCTGGTGCCTCTCTCTCCTCCTCCTCCTCGCATGTCCTGCGACGAGGTCGCGCCCTGCGCGCTCGTCCGACGCGCGCGCGCTCGCTCCGCCCGCACCGCCGCCCCAACGCGGGAGCCCTTCGATGACCACCCTCCACGACTACGTCGCGCACTTCGACCCTCGCGCCGATCGCTTCCCCTCGGGGCTCCCGCGCGAAGAGGTCGAGCGCTTCGTCGTCGAGCAGCTCCGCGCGGCAGACCTCGCCCCGATGCCCGCGACGCGCCTCGCGGAGCTCACGGCCTTCTATCACCTCGACGCCGCCGTCGACGCGTGGCGCCCTCGCATGCGCCCCGAAGGCCGCGACGCGAACGCCCTCGCCGTGGCTGCACAGGCCGTTCGCGCCGTCGCCCTCGTCGGTGACACGCGCGCCCGCGAAGAGGCCTCCGCCGCCTTCGCGCCCATCGCGCAGCACCCGCGTTGGAACGATCGCTTCGCCGAGCTCCTCCCCGTCGCGTGGGCGCTCGGTGACGCCTCGACGCTGAGCGCTCGCCTCGACGGCTTCGTTCGCGAGCAGGTCTCGTCGCGCGACCCGCAGGCGGGCCTCCTCGCGCGCGAGGCCGCCGACGTGCGCGACGTCGCCCTTCCGCGGCTCACCGAGGCCCTCGCGGCGTGGCGGAGCATCACCGCGCAGCCCTCCGAGGAGGCGCGCCTCGATCGCTGCGCCGACGTCTACGTCGGCCGCGACATGACCTGGCGCGAGCACCTCGAACCCGCGTGCGTGTGGCTCCTCGCGCGCGTCGGGTTCAGCGACCCGTCGCGTCCGATGGCCGCGTTTCGACGGTGCCTCGCGCGCATGGGCGACGACGCGCCCGCGGGGCAGCGCGCGAAGGCCCTCGCCGCGGTGCAGGTCTTCGGCGGTGACCTCAGCGCCGAAGAGGTCACCGAGCTGCGCGCCGCGGGGAGCCTCCGCGCCGTGCTCGCGCCGGAGGCTTCGCCGTGAGGACCGTGCGCTACGCGGAGGGAGACAGCTTCACCCGCTACGCGAAGGAGAACGGCTTCGCGTCGTGGCGCGCGATCTGGGACCACGCGGCCAACGCCGCCCTCCGCGCGAAGCGACACGAGACGTGGAAGTGCCTCCCCGGCGACGCGGTGACCATCCCCGACCCCGAGGTGAAGGTCCTCGCGGGCGGCACCGAGTCGATCCACGAGTTCAGGGCCGTCGTCGCGAAGCCCGCGGTGGTGCGCATCGTCGACGACCTCGGGGCTCCCGCCGCGCCCGCCGCCGTGGTGCGCACGCGCGTCGAGGTGAGCAACCGCGTCACCACCGCGGACCTCCCCGCGGGCTTCACCGACCCGTCGACGGACCGGGACAACTTCAAGATCGAGGTCGAAGACGAGGGCGAAGGGGGAGACTCGATCCCCGCGGCGCGCGTCACGCTCGAAGCGCTGCGGAACGGGCGCACGCACGTCGTCGCGGCGGGCGAGTCGCTCTCGCGCATCGCCGCGCGCTACGGCATCGAAGACTGGCGCACGATCACGCTGCACCCGCGCAACCGCGCGTGGGCCGCGGCGCATCCCGACCCCAATGTGATTCACGTGGGCGAGCGCCTCTGGATCCCCCTCGACCACGACCCGGCGGACTTCGCGCCCGCGCGCACGCTGCAGGTCGAGCTCCACCGCGTCGCGGGGACGAAGCGCTTTCGCTCGCGCTACCTGCGCCTCGTCGTCGACGACCAGGACCTCGCCGCGGCGCCCACGCAGACGCTCCTCACCGACTGGGACTCGACCGATCACGCCGTCGACATCCTCGGGCAGTACGTCCGCGTGCGCTACACGGGCTCGTCGGGCGAGGTCGTCGCCGCGCGCGCCACCGTCGGCGGCGCCACCCGCTCACGCATCGCGCTCGCGGTTCACATCGTGCGAACGGCGCCGGGCGCGGCGGGCGTGGTGACCGAAGACGACGCGCGCGTCCGCGTCTTCAAGTGGTGGCGCAGGCTCTACGCGCAGATCTCGATGGCGCCCGACCTCAAGCTCGTGCGCACCGTCGATCCCCTCGAGAACCTCATCTCCGTCTCGGACTACACGGGCGCGAACGCGACGGGCGGCGCGGGGCGTCAGGCGCGCTTCACGCTTCGCGCGACGAGGGCGGGCGTGGCCGACAAGGTCGCGGTCATCGGTCCGCGCGCGTTCACCGCGGGCGACACGCCGATCACGACGGCCAACGCGCTCGCGGCGCTCATCAACGCCGACGGGACCTTCAACGTGCGCGTGGTGCAGAACCCGCCGCCGCTCGACGTCACCATCGCGGGAGGCTCCGCGGACATCGTGATCACGGACCCCGACGGCGGACGCGTGACCGTCGAGGCCCTCGCCGCGAATGATCCCTCGCAGACGATCACCGTGGGGCGCGTGAACGTCGGCGCCTTCGTGGGCTGGGCCGCGGGCGGTCGGCAGGACTGGGTCATCGGGTCGATCCAGCAGCGCGTGCTCGCGCAGGCCTACGACACGGGCAGCGACCGCATCGACCTCTTCGTCATCGGCGCGCACACCTCAGGCGACCGCGGGCAGGCCCTCATGCCGGGGAACATCTACACGGCGGGGCGCCAGGCGATCGCGCAGGTGATCCGCTCGGCGACCGTCGCGCAGATCGTGATGGACGGCACCGACAACAACCCCGTGAGCGGACCGCACGAGTGCGGGCACGTGATGCTCGACGCGATCCACGCGACGGTGAACACGCAGGTGATGCGGAACGGAACGTCGGGCGATCACCCCGTCGACGGCAGCAAGCGCTTCGACGAGGCCGCCGTGGCCTACGACACGCCCGCCGTGGGCATCGCGCAGGAGGCCCGCATCCGCGCGAACGGCGCGGCGGTCCTCTCGCCGCTGGAGTGAGCGCATGCGGTACCTCACGAGACTCCCTGACGGTGACGGCGAGGTGACCCTCTACCTCCCGAGCGACGTGACCACCGAGACGCGCGGGGTGAAGCTCCACCGCGAGGCGGCGGCGGCCTTCATCGAGCGCTGCCTGCGCGATGACGTGTGGCTCCGCGGCGCGCTCCTCGACGTGCTGCGCACGCTCGGATCCGCCGTGGACGACGCCTCGTGGGTCGAGGCCGACGAGCTCGTGCGCCGCGTCGCCGACGCCCTCCGCGTGCGGCGCGTGGTGGCGTATCGCGTGACGCGCGCGAGGCCCACGGCGGCCTTCGGGAGCGACCCCGCCGACGAGCCCGAGGCGCCCGACTCGCCGCACGACACGAGCTGGATCGAGATCCACCTCGTCGATCAGGACGGGCGCGACATGGCCGACGTCCCCTATCGCATCACGATGCCCGACGGCGGCGTTCGCGCGGGCACCCTCGACCGTCACGGCCGCGCGCGCGAGGAGGGCATCGTGCCGGGCACCTGTCAGATCAGCTTTCACACCCTCCACGGACCGGATTGGAGCCGAGCATGAGCGACCTGCTCCCCGAGGCAGACTACGAGTTTCGCGGGGCCGTCGGGCCCGCGACGGGCTGGAAGGTGCGGAGCTTCAGGCTCCACGAGGGCCTCTCCGAGGTCTACGAGGCCGTCATCGACCTGTGGGAAGACGAGCGCTCCGACCTGCGCGGGCTCCTCGGTCGACCCGCGACCTTCACCATCACCCGCGGCGCCCTCACGCGTCGCGTGGCGGGCGTCATTCGCGCCGCCGAAGACCTCGGCGCCGTGGTGCGTCGGCGCCACGTGCGGGCGCTCCTCGTGCCCTCGCTGTGGCTCCTCTCGCAGCGCCGCGATTGCCGTGTTTTTCAGGACCTCCACGCGATCGACGTGGTGCGCGAGGTGCTCGCTGCGGCGGGCGTCTACCAGGGCGACAGCGGCCTCGACACGTCGGCCGTTCGCATGGAGTCGCACCCCGTTCGAGAGTTCTGCGTGCAGTACCAGGAGACCGACCTGGACTTCATCCAGCGCCTCCTCGCCGACGAGGGCGTGACGTACTACTTCCGCCACGAGGCGGGCGGCGAGCAGCTCGTGCTGGCCGACGACAGCGCCGTCGACGCGTTCGCCGAGGTGGTCCCCACGATCGCGGCGGGCGCGGTGCCGGTGATGGGCGAAGGGGGATCGACGCTCGACACCGAGAGCGTGCGCGTGCTCGAGACGCGCTTCGCGCTCGCGCCCACGGGCGTGACCCTGCGCGACTGGGACTTCACCCATCCCTACCGCGCCGACGAGTCGTCGCCCGGTCGCGAGGCCGCCACCACGCAGTCGTCGCCCGCATCTGCTGGCGAGCGCTCGCTCTACGACTACCCCGCCGAGGCGACCTTCTACGACTACAACGCCGACCACTACTACGCGAACAACGACCTCGCGACGCGCGCCTCGCAGCGCCTCGCCGAGCGCACGGTGCAGGCCGAGACCTGGAGCGGGCGCGGCGTGGTCACGGGCTTCATGCCCGGTCGACGCGTGACGGTCACCGACGAAGACGGCGCCGAGAAGGGTCCCTTCACCATCGTCACGGCAGAGCACTGGGGCCGCGTGGCCGAGGGCGATCACGACCCGCATCCGCCCGTCGACGAGGAGCGCTACGGGAACAAGTTCACGCTCGTCCCCGAGGGCACCGTGTACCGCCCCGCGAGGACCGTGCGACGGCCGCGCATCCACGGCGCGCAGACGGCGCAGGTGATGGCGATGCCCGGCGCGCCCAACGCCGAGGTGTGCGTTGATTTCTACGGCCGCGTGCTCGTGCGCTTCCATTGGGAGCGCCCCGAGCTGCGGTCGCGCGCGCAGCAGTCGAAGTACAGCTCGTGCTGGATCCGCGTGGCGCAGACGTGGGCGGGCGCGGGCTGGGGCGTGGTGTTCAACCCCCGCGTGGGCATGGAGGTGGTGGTCACCTTCCTCGATGGCAACCCCGACCGTCCGCTCATCACGGGCTGCGTCTACAACCTCGACAACCACCCGCCGCCGCCCGTCGACCAGCTCGAGGCCAACCCCACGCGCAGCATCATTCGAACGAACAGCTCACCGGGCGGCAACGGCTACAACGAGCTCTATTTCGAGGACGCCGCGGGGCACGAGCTCATCCACATGCACGCGCAGCGCGACCTCGACGAGAAGGTGCTCCACAACCACACGATGCGCGTCGACGGCAGCCAGAGCGTGTCGGTGGGAGGGAGCCGCTCCCTCGGCGTGGGGGGCAACGAGACCATCCACGTGCACGGCAACCAGATCACCACCGTCGACGGCGCGGGTCGCGGAGACTTTCACGGCGCGAAGCTCAACGTGACCGGCGACTACATCGTCGAGGTGTCGCAGAACATCAAGATGACCGCGCCCGACTCGATCATCTTCGAGTGCGGCGGGAGCAAGATCGAGATGTACCCCGGCCACATCAAGCTCGTGGCGGGCGGCGGCGCCGAGGTCTACCTCGACGCCAACGGGCGCATGACGGCCTCGGGCGGCGGGCAGCTCTATCTCACGGGAAACGCCGACCTCAAGTCCGCCGACGGGGCCCAGGTGTACCTCACCGCCAACGCTGACATGCACGCCCACGACGGGGCGCAGGTGTACCTCACGGCCGACGCCAACATGCACGGCAGCGGCGGCGGGATGGTGCACCTCACGGCCGACGCCAACATGCACTCCAACGGCGGCGCGGCGGTGAACCTCACGAGCAACGCGACGATGACCTCGTCGGGCGGCGCGCAGGTGAACCTCAACGCCAACGCCGAGGTGACCGGCGCCCTCGTGAAGCTCAACTGCTGAGCGTCGAACCCCTCGAACGCACTGTTTTCAAGGCCCGCCGCAGCGCCCTTCGACGACGAGGACCGCGCGCGTTCGCTCCGACGACGCGCCGGGGTACGGCGTCACGTCGCGCAGGCGAAGCACGGCGCCGTCGATGGGCGCGCACGACCTCACGCCCTGCATGCGCGGCTCGCCCACGTCGCGGTCGAGCACGGCGAGCTCCTCGCTGCGCGCGCTGCCCGCGCAGGTGATCCGCACGCTCACCCGCACGGGGTTCGAAGCGGCGCACTGCCGCCCCCGCGGGCAGCGTCCGTCTTCGACGACGCGTTCGAAGAGCACCTCGCAGCCGTGCGCGGCGTGAAAGACCGCGCGCTGTCCGAGCGCGAGCGCGGCCTCGCGGTCGACCTGAACCCGCGCGGGCGTCGCGGCGCACGCGGCCACGAACCCCGCGAGCGGGAGCCACCTCAGTCCCAAGGCACGCTCCGGTAATCGAGCACCGCGACGGGGTGCGCGAGCGCGACCTCGGCGCTCACGATCTCCTGTCGCGCGAGCGCGGCGCCCGGAGGGAGCGCGGAGAACACCTCGGGGAACGCGGGCTGCTCCGCCGCGAGGCGACACCGGTCGTCGAGGGGAAACACGCCCATCGAGAAGCGCAGCACGCTCGCCTCGCGGGGCACATCGGCCACGACCTGTCCGCCGAGCGCCGCGCGGCGATACGTGTGCATCACGCGCAGCGGCAGCGGGACGCGGACCTCTCCCGCGCTGTCGGCGCTCGCCGCGAGGCGCGAGCACGAAGGCGGCACGCGCGCGGCCATCGCGAGGCCCGGCGGCGCGGCGAGGGCGCGCTGCGAGACCGTGAGCACGCCCTCGTCGAACTCGACCCAGGCGACCTCGGGCGAGAAGCTCAGCGTCCCGTCGGGGCGCACGACCTCGATGAGGTTGAAGACGCCGAGCTCCGCGGACTCGCGGTTGGCGAAGGTCCACGCGATGACGAGGTCGCGGCCGTCGAAGCGGTGTGTGAAGCGCAGCGAGACGTTCATGGCGGTCAGTAGCCTCCGGGGCGGCGGTTGCCGGTGGGCGCCGGGGTGTTCTGCCCGTAGTGGTTGTCGCGTCGCCCGACGCCTCCGCCCATGTCGTTGCGGAGGTCGTTCTCGGTCGGGTAGTCGCCGCTGTGGCTGCCCGTTCCGATGGCCGAAGACTCTTCTTCTTCGATGCCGGGCTGCGTGGCCGGGCCCGCGGGGTCGGTGCCGTAGTGATGCGTGCCCTCGGCGTTGTTGAGCGCGTGCACCATTTCGTGGCCGAGCACCGCCTGCGGGGGCATGTCGATGAGGTTGTTGCCCGAGTCATACGCGCGCAGCGCGACGTCGGGGTTGTAGCTCACGGTCGATCCCGTCGGGATGCCGTGGCGCGCGAGAAAGTCGCTCGCGGGCGAGCAGAACGAGTTGTGGGGGTCGCTCTCGGGCACGAAGGTGATGGTCTCGCCAGAGTCTTCGAGGCGCTGCATGAGCGCGCGACCCGACGGGAGCGTCGAGAGGTAGTAGAGGTCGCGGATCGTGGCGTTCTGAAAGGCCGCGCCGCCGCGCACCCTGAAGTTGGGCGGGAGCGAGAAGGTCGGGCCGCCGAGCATCACCGTGCTCGCGGCCATCATGATGACCCCCGAGTGCGCCGTGGAGTCGAACCGACCTGCGAAGGGCAGGCCCCCGACGAGCACCGTCGAGGCGCCCTGAAAGACCACGTCTTGAGGGCCCACGCAGAACGCGTAGTCCGCGAGCCGCGCGGCCTGGAGCGTCTCGGCCTGCGTCGGCGTCGGCGCCGCGGGGATGATCGGTCCGCCTACGTGGGGGATGGGCCCGGTGAACTGCGGGCACACATGCATGTCGGTCGCGCGAGCCCCTGGCTTCATGGCAACGCGCGGACGGTATCACGGCGCCGAAAAACAGGGTCGCGCGGAGGGGGCGCTACCGCGAGGGGGCCTCGCCCATCCCCGGTCCGCCGCAGAGGGCGATGACGCACTCCTCGAGCACGCGCTCGTCGCCGCGCTTCGAGCCCTTGAGCGCCGCGTCGGTGGCCGCGAGCACGCGGATCGCGCGCGAGAGCTGCGGCGAGGTCCACTTCTTCGCCTGCTGCGCGACCTTGTCGGCCGCGAAGGGGGGCATCTTGAGCACCGACGCGAGCGCGCCGGGGAGCTTGCCCTCGGCGTTGGCCTTGGCCTTCGCGAGCGAGTGGATCTGCCGCGCGATGAGCCCGAGCGTCGGGAGCGCGTGCTGCCGCTGCGCCGTGAGCCGCGCGAGGATCGTCATGCACGACGCGACGTTGCGCTGACCGATCGCGTCGGCGAGGTCCCACGCGGGGATCTCTCGCACCGCGGTCACCACCTCGTCGACGGCGCGCGTCGTGATGGGACCGCCCGCGGTGTAGAGCTGCAACCGCTCGAGCGCGTCGCCGAGGAGCGACAGGTCGGGGCCGATGAGCATCGCGAGCGAGTCCGACGCGCCGGGCTCCAGCGTGGCGCCGCGGGCCTTGGCCTCGCGCTCGATCCAGGGCGCGAGCTCTCCCTCCGACGGGGCCTTGGCGACGAAGAGAAAGCCCTTCTCCTTCGCGGTGAGCGCGAGCTTCAAACGCATGTCGAAGCCGTGACCCACGAGCAGGAGCACGGCGCTCGGCTCGGGCTTGTCGAGGTAGGGGAGCAGCGTCTCCTGATCGGCCTTGCGCATCTCTTCGACGCCGCGCACCACCACGAGGCGACGCTTCGCCATCATGGGGAGCGTGCGGCACGCGTTGATGATCGTCGCGCCCGTCGTCTGCTTCGCGTCGAAGAGGTCTTCCGAGAGACCCCTCGGCCCGCCCCCGACGGTGGCCGCGCGGATCGCGTCGGCGCATCGCGTGATGAGCAGTCGCTCGTCGCCCGCGAGCAGATAGATCGGGAGCAGCTTGCCCTTCGCCGCGCTGTCGGTCGCTGAGTGGATGTCCACGGTGGTGCCCGGTCGATCCCTACCACGGACGCCCCGCCGCGATGGACTTTCCGACGCGCGAGGGTGTACTCCCAGTGGCCTCTCGTATGGCCCTCAACGACGACACCATCCGACGCATCGACGCGGGCGTCGAGCGGCACCGCGAAGCCCTCTCGGCCCTCTCCCTCAAGATCCACGCGCACCCCGAGCTGCGCTTCGAAGAGCACCGGGCCTCCGCGTGGATCTCCGAGGCGCTCGAAGCCCACGGTCACGCCGTGGAGCGCGCCCTCGGCGGGCTCCCCACGGCCTTTCGCGCGAGGGCGGGGGAGGGCGGTCCGCGCGTCGCGATCCTCGCGGAGTACGACGCGCTGCCCGAGATCGGTCACGCCTGCGGGCACAACCTCATCGCCGCGGGCGCCGTCGGGGCCTTCCTCGCGCTCGCGCCCCTCGCGAAGGAGCTCGGCGGCTCCGTCGACCTCGTGGGAACGCCCGCCGAAGAGGGCGGCGGCGGCAAGATCATCCTCCTGCGCGAGGGCGCCTTCGAGGGCGTCGACGCGGCGATGATGTTCCACCCCTTCGACCGCGACCTGGTCTCGCACCCGGCGCTCGCGAGCGTGTGGATCACCATGAAGTTCCACGGTCGCCCGGCCCACGCCGCGGCCGCTCCGCACGACGGCGCGAGCGCGCTCACGGCGTGCCTCCAGACCTTCTCGCTCATCGACTCGCAGCGCGTTCACTTCCGCGACGGCGTGCGCGTCCACGGCTTCATCACCGACGGCGGACAGGCCGTGAACATCATCCCCGAGCACGCCGCGTGCGAGTTCTCGGTGCGCGCGCGCAACGGCCGCGAGCTCGAGCGCGTGAAGGCCATCGTCGAGCGCTGCGCCCGCGGGGCCGCCATCGCCTGCGGCGTCGAGGTCGACCTCGCCGTGCGCCAGGGCTACCGCGACATGGTCAACAACATGCCCCTCGCGCGCGCCTTCGGCCGCCACCTCACGGACCTCGGCCGCGGCGCCGTCGAGAACGACGACCGCGTCGGCGCGGGGAGCACCGACATGGGCGACATCTCGCACGCCGTCCCCGCGATCCACCCGTGGCTCGCGATCTGCGGCGAGAACGAGACGCTCTGCCACCAGCACGAGTTCGCCCTCGCCGCGGCCTCGCCCGTGGGCCTCGACACGATGCTCAAGGCCGCCAGCGCGATGGCGCGCACCGCCGCGGAGTTCCTCGTCGACGCCGAGCTCCGGGCCGCGACGCGCGCCGCCTTCGAAGCGATGCGCGACTGAGTTTTTCTCCGCGACCGACGCAACCCGCGCCGCGCCGCGCGCGATGACCGCGCTCATGCGCCGCGCCCGCCAGGCTCTCGCGACCCTCCTCTCATTCACGCTCGCCACCCGCTGCATCGCGGTCCCGCCGCTGCGCGACCCGCCGTCGCCGCCGTCGCTCGTCGCGATCGAGACGCCCACCGGCGACCTCGACGGCATCGGCCGCGTGCCGTCGCTCACGCTCCGCTTCGATCGCCCCGTCGCGTGGCCCGAGGAGGGCGCCGCGCTGCTCGTGACGGGCTCG
This sequence comes from Polyangiales bacterium, assembly GCA_046351535.1. GTDB lineage: Bacteria > Myxococcota_A > Polyangia > Polyangiales > CAISKJ01. The sequence continues at coordinate 11,011 of JAXLYG010000023.1, read as the reverse complement.
CCGAGCGACGCGCTCCGCGCCGACGCCGCCGACGGCGCGCTCACCGCGAGCAACGCCGCGCGCAGGGTCTCCGTGCGTCTCTCTCGCGATCCGCTTGATTCCACGGTGATTCACGTCGACGCGCTCGCGGCGCTGCTGCCCGACACGCCCGCGACGCTGCTGGTCTCGTCGCTGCTTCGAAGCGAAGAGGGCGTCGCGTTCAACGACGCCGACAGCGGACGCCGCGCGCGCGCCATCCCGCTCACGGTGGCCCCCGCCCGACGCTGCGGCGCGCTCGCGCGGGTCGAGCCCGTGAGCCCCGGCGATGGCCCCGCGAACCCCGCGCGGATCTTCGTCCGCTTCGATCGCCCGGTGCACCGCGCTCGCGCAGCGGCGCCGCTCTCGCTCTCGCCCGACGGCGCCGCGCCCGTCGCCACCCGCGCATCGCTCGACTGCCTCGACGGAGACACGGCCCGCTGCGCGTGGGTCGAGCCCGTCGATCCCCTCGTCGCAGACACGGTGTACCGCGTGGGCTTCGGCGCCCTCGTCGCGAGCAACGGCGCGCGCGTCGAGGCCGAGCTCGACAGCTTCGTCACGGGGCCGCGCAGGGACGCCGCCCGCGTGGGCTTCGGCCCGTCGCCCGTGTGCGGCGCCGACGAGGCCGCCGATGGAGACCTCTGCGTCCGCGTCGCCGCGGGCGCGATCGAGGTTCGCGCGTCGACGACGGGACCTGCGATCGTGCGCGTGACCGCGGCCTCGTCGGGCGATCCTCCCCGCGTCTCGCTCGGCGCCTCGGGAACGCTCCACCGCGTGCTCGTCGCGACGCCGCGCGAAGACGCCGACTACGCGATCACCGCGGCGTGCCTCGGCCTCGACGGACGCGCCCACGAGACCCGCGCGCTCGCGGTCGTACGCAGCGCGCCCGCGCGCCCGAGGGTGCGCATCACCGAGGTGCTCGCGCGCCCGCGCAGCACGAGCGCGCAGGAGTTCATCGAGCTCCTCAACGAGGGAGCAGGCCCCGCGGACCTCACCGGGTACGGTCTCTCGCAGGGGGCTTCTCGATCGACGTTGCCCGAGGGCGCGGTGATTCCTCCGGGGCGTCGCGCCATCGTGGTGGGCGCGAGCTTCGATCCGCGCGGCGTGGCCTCGCAGGGTGATCCGCCCGTTGCGCCCGGCGCGACGGTGATCGCCCTCCGCGGGGCGCTCGCGGGGAGGGGGCTGCGAGACTCGGGCGCCGACGTGTCGCTCACCGACCCCGAGGGTCGCGTCCTCTCGCAGATGCCCGGGAGCGCTCCCGCTCGCGCGCCGAGAGCCGGCGTGAGCCTCGTGCGCGCGGAGACCGCCCTCGACGACCTCGACCCCGCCGCGTGGACCTACGACGCCGCGGACGGATCGACGCCCGGCGCGCCCGATCGCCTCCGATGAAGCGCCCTCGCGGCGCGTGGTACAAGCGCCGCCCGTGAAGAGACTCTCGTTGGCCTTTGCGCTCTGCGCGTGCGGCGCGCGCACCGGCCTCGACGCGCCGCCCGACGCATCGGCCCCTGTCGACGCGCCCGTCGTCGTCGACGCGCCGTCGACGTGTAGGCTCGGCGTGACCCCTCCGGTCCGCGATCGGCGCGAGACCGAGAGCAGCGCGCTCTGTCGCTTCGACGGCCGTGGACCTCGCCCCGACGCGCTCTCGCTCGTCGCCCTCGAAGGCGACACGCTCTACGGCGTCGACGGCCGCGGGCGGTCGCACGCGCTCCACCGCCTGGGGCAGGGTTTGGGATACGCGATGGCGTCGCCAACCCACAGCGTCGTGACCGCGCGCGGCGAGTTCTTCGCCGCGGCCGTCGCGTGGGTCGAACTCCCCGTCACCGCGGCCTCGCGCGTGACCGTGGAGCTCGCCCTCGTCCGCAGGGACGCCACGCTCCTGAGCACGTCGCGGTACACCCTCCCGTACGACGCCTCGGGCAACGACCTCCGCATCGCAGGCAACGCGTGCGGCGTCTTCGCCTTCGGGTGGACCTTCGGCGCGCGCCGTCAGATGGCCTGGCTGACCGCGCTCGGGGCCGCCGTGGGACCCATCGAGGGCCGCATCCCCTACGCCGACCCCGACGACACCGCGACGCTCGCCACGCAGGTTCGCGCCTCGCCCACGGGCGCCGAGCGCGTCGAGTGGTTCGACCTCGACGCGAGATCGTTCGCACCCGCACGATATGAGTCCGAGCCGCTCCGTACGGGCATTCGAACGCTCGGCGCAGACCTCGTCTACGCGACGCCGTGGGTCGACGGGTCGATCACGGTCGAGCGCCCGCGCGGCGTGGTCGAGCGCTTCACCACCGACGTCCTCCGCGGTGTCTCCGCGACGTCGATCGCCGCGTCGTCGACGAACGGTTGGATGCTGATGACCGGCCGCGGCGCCGATCACGTCGCCGTCAACGTGCGAACGGGCGAGCGGAACGTCTACACGCTGCGCATCCCCGAGGGGCTCCGGCGCATCACCACGCCGGCGTTTCGTCCGGGTACGAACGATCTCACGGGCGTCGCCATCGCGAGCGACGGTGAGCTCCTGCTCGGGCTCCGCGACGCGTCCGTCGGGCGCCTGTATCGCAGCATCGACGGCGCGCACTGGATCCCCGGCGACCCGCCCCTCGGCGAGGTGTGGGCGCTCGACGTCGCGGAGCGCGACGGCACGGTCATCGGGTGGACGACGGGGCTGGGGTTCATCCCGAGCGACTGGGCGCCCGCGCCTGCGGGAATGGCGCGGCTCGAGCGTCGCAACGTCTTCGTGACGCGCGGGACGAGCCAGCGGCTCGCCCAGGCCGCGCTCGACTGGCGCGGCGCGCGACACCACCTCAGCGCCGACGGCGGGTGCGTCTCGTACTGGAGCGCGTCGGGGCTCATGACCGTCCTCGCCGCGACGGCGCGCCCGCGGGAGCACGCGCTCTCGCCCGTCGCGGTGACGCCCGTGCTGCGGCAGTCGAGGGCGATGAGCTGGGCGTTCGGAGACGATTTCGCGGTGCCGAACGTGTCAGACTAGCGCCCCTCTTGTCGGAGGGCGTCATCCGGTGTCACTCGCGCGCAGACGCAAGCGGAGGATCGTGGTCGGCGGCGCCGCGTGGTGGTACCGCGCGAACTTCAGCTACGACCAGCTCTGGACCGACGGCGGCGGGATTCTCATCGTCCGCGACGATCGCAAGGTGCGGCTCTGGCTCACGTCGCCCGGTCGCGGCGAGGTGAACCGCTGCCTCGCGCGCGTCGAGGCGTCGGCGCTCCCGTGGTTCGCGTCGCAGCCGCGGCTCGCCGCGTACGAGGTGCCGGTGAACGTCTCGCCGGGGTGGACGCCCGGCGTGGTCGCGCGGGTGATCGCGTGGTGCCTCGACCCGACGGTCGCGCGGGTCGCGGTGGCGGGCCCGTGGGCGGTCGCGCCTGCGCTCCCCGACGCGCGCACGGTGGAGGGCTTCGTCGCGCGGCTCTTGAAGCCTCCGGGGCGCGACCTTCAACGCGCGGTTGGGGTCGCCGAGGAGGTGCTCGATCGACCGCTCATCGCCCGTCCGCTCGACCCCGTGGCGCGCGACCTGCCGCGCTCTCGCCGACTCATCGCTCGCGTCTGGGAGACGCTTGCCGTACGGGGAATCATCCCCAATGACTGGGCGGGTGACTCGCCGAGGGGCTTCGTCGCTTCTGTGGAGCGTGCGCTGGAGGGCGAACCCGTGACCGCGCTCGACGCGCGCCGCGTCGCGTTGCGCACGCCGCCGAGCCTGCGCTGCGTGATCGCGCTCGCGAGCGACGTCGGGGGCGTGCTCCGCGCCGAGGCGCTCGCGCGCGAGTGGGCGGGCCGTTTCGAAGCAGGCCGCGCCGGGATGGAGCCGCGCGAGCCCTTCTGGCACGTCGCGGGCGACGCGTACGCCGACGCCGCGTCGCGCACCGCGGACGCGCTCCGCGAGCGGGCGCGCGAAGACTGGGACGAGGCCGCGGGCGCCCCTCCCGGGCTCGGCGAGGTGTACGCGCCGCTGATGGAGCTTTGGAGGTCGGGCTACGCGCTCGACCGCGCCGCGTCGGGCCTCGCGCTTGCAGCGCCCGACGTGCCTTTCGTCTGAGATGATTCGGATACGAACGATCGATGGAGGACTACATGGGTGAGAGTGACCGCGGCAGGGAGCGTGACCTCGTTCTGGCACCGAACGAGTTCGCGTTCATCTCCGACGAAACCAAAGGGAACATCAACGTCTACGTGGGGCCGCACAAGACGAGCCTCGCGAACACCGACCGCCCGGTGGTCTTCAACAACGCCACCAAGCGCTTCGACCGATGCTCGCTGGAGCAGGCCACGCAGACCCTCGCGGTGGCGCCCGAGGGCTGGTACCTCGTGCTGAAGAACCCGGCGCGCGACGGCTCGCACCCGCGCACGGGGGCGCTCAACAACCTCCCCGAGCTGCACGTGGGGCGCAAGGTCAACACCTCGGGGCCCATCTCGTTCGCGCTGTGGCCCGGGCAGATGGTGCGGGTGATCCAGGGGCATCACCTGCGCTCGAACCAGTACCTCGTGGTGCGCGTGTACGACGAGGAGGGCGCCCGCGCGAACTGGAAGGACGCCGTCTTCAAGCCGCAGCGCAGCGGCGACGGCGCGCCGGAGCCCGAGGAGCCGGTGATCCGCCCCGACGACCTCACGATGGGCAAGCTCATGGTGATCAAGGGCACGGAGGTGGCGTTCCACATGCCGCCGACGGGCATCGAGGTCGTGCCCGACGCGAGCGGACAGTACGTGCGCGAGGCCGTGACGCTGGAGCGCCTCGAGTACTGCATCCTCCTCGATGAGGACGGCAACAAGCGCTTCATCCGCGGCCCGGCGGTGGTGTTCCCGAGGCCCACCGAGGGCTTCGTCGAGCGCGCGGGCGCGAGGAAGTTTCGCGCCATCGAGCTCAACGAGAACTCGGGCATCTACGTGAAGGTCATCGCGCCCTACGACGACAACGGCCAGTCGTACAAGGTCGGCGACGAGCTCTTCATCACGGGCAAGGAGCAGATGATCTACTTCCCGCGGCCCGAGCACGCGGTGATCAAGTACAGCGACACCGAGACGCACCACGCCATCGCGATCCCCGCGGGCGAGGGGCGCTACGTGCTCGACCGACGGACGGGGCGCATCTCGCTCAAGCGCGGCCCCGCGATCTACCTCCCCGATCCGCGCCACGAGGTGATCGTGCGGCGCGTGCTCGACCCGCGCTCGGTGGCGCTGTGGTTCCCCGGCAACGCCGAGGCGCTGGCGGTCAACCAGCAGCTCGCGAGCCTCAAGCGCTCGCAGGCCGAGGGCGAGCACCTCGTCGACCGCGAGCAGCAGCGCCTCGCCGCCAAGGCCGTCCCGCAGCGCGCCGAGGAGAAGGCCGCGAGCACCTTCGCGGGCGACGACTTCACGCGCTCGCAGAACTTCACCCGGCCCCGCACGCTCGTGCTCGACACGAAGTACGACGGCGCCGTCTCCATCGACGTGTGGACGGGCTACGCGATCCTCGTGGTGAGCCGCACGGGCGAGCGCCGCGTGCTCGCGGGGCCCCACACGCACCTGCTCGAATACGACGAGACCCTCCAGGCGATGGAACTCTCGACGGGCACGCCCAAGACCGACGAGAAGCTCTTTCGCACGGTGTACCTCCGCGTGCTCAACAACAAGGTGAGCGACGTCGTCGAGGCCGAGACGCGCGACCTCTGCCGCGTGCAGATGCGCCTCTCGTACAGGGTGAACTTCGAGGGCGACCCGGCGCGCTGGTTCGACGTCGAGAACTACGTGAAATTCCTCACGGACCACCTGCGCTCGCTCCTGCGCCACGCGGTCAAGCAGCACGGCGTCGAGGACTTCTACTCGCGCGCCGTCACCATCCTCCGCGACGTGATCCTCGGCGCGCAGGAGAACGGCAAGCGCCACGGCCGGCTCTTCGAAGAGAACGGCATGCGCGTCTACGACGTCGAGGTGCTCGACGTGACCCTCGGCGACGCCTCGATCGCCACGATGCTCGTCGACGCGCAGCACGCCGCCGTCGAGCAGACCCTCTCGCTCGCCGCCGAGCAGCGCCGCCTCGAGCTCACGCGGCAGACCGAAGAGACGCGGCAGAAGATCGCCGAGCTCCAGTCGACGACGCGCCTCGCCGACCTCGCCGTGAAGCTCCGCGAGCTCGGTCGCACGCGCGAGCTTCAGGCCACGGAGGTCGAGATCGAGGCCTCCATCCGTCGCCAGCGCATCGAGGCGCAGCAGTCCGAGCAGGCGCTCCACGACGCGATCCACACCGCGGAGCTTTCGCGCCAGCGCGCCTCGGCCGACGTCGAGATCAGCGTCGCCCGCGAGCGCCTCCAGCACGACCTCACGCGCCTCGCCGCCGAGGTGCGCGCCGTCGTCGACAAGGCCGGCGCCGTGTCGCCCGACCTCATCGCGGCGCTCCAGTCGTTCAGCGACCGCGCGCTCGCCGAGCGCATGGCCGAGAGCATGGCCCCCCTCGCGATCCTCGGCGGAGAGAGCGTCTCCTCGGTGCTCGCGCGACTCCTCGAAGGCACCACCGCCGCGAAGGCGTTGCGCGCGCGCGAGGGCTGAGCCCCCGCCCGCAGCTTCTGCCTTGACGCCGACCCGTCCGCGCGATCGTATGGGTCGCGTTGGACACCGATTCGTCGAGCGTCACGGTGGAGCGTCTCGCTGCGGTCACCGCGCGCTTCTCCTCCATTCACGACTACGAGTCGATGATGCGCGAGCTGCGCGCCATCATCGACGAGCTCCTCGCGGTCGAGCACTGGGGCGTCTACCTCTACGACGCCCTGCCGCGCAGGCTGCGCCTCGCCCTGTGCAGCGGCTTCACCGAGACCGAGCGGCGCGAGGCCGAGCGCTCCGCGATGGAGCGCCACCCGGGCTACGTCTTCCGCACGCGCCTGCTGCTGCACGTGCCCGACGTCGAGCGAGACCCCGACGGCCTCACGATGTCGAGCCCGCGGAGCTTCGTGGTGCGCTCGCGCCTGTGGGTGCCCCTCATCGTGAAGGGCGAGTGCATCGGCGCCATCGGCCTCGCGAGCGACAAGGCGCACCGCTTCGACGCGACGCACATCGCCACGCTGCGCCTCGTCGCCGACCTCACCGCGATGGTCTACCGCAACGTCACGGTGCAGCACGCCCTCGTGCAGGCCAAGGAGCGCGCCGAGGCCGCGAGCCGCGCGAAGGGCCAGTTCCTCGCGAACATGAGCCACGAGGTGCGCACGCCCCTCAACGGGATCATGGGCATGGCGGCGCTCCTCGTGGAGACGCCCCTCTCCGATGAGCAGCGCGAGTTCGCGCAGGTGATCCGCACGTCGGCCTCGGCGCTCCTCGACATCGTCAACGACGTGCTCGACGTGTCGAAGGTCGAGGCGGGGATGATGGTCATCGAGCGCGCCCCCTTCGACCTCCGCGCGACCTGCGAGAACGTGCTCTCGCTCTGCGGGCAGAGCGCCGTCGAGCGAGGCATCGCGCTGCACCTCGACTTCGACCGCGACTGCCCGACGGAGGTCATCGGCGACGTCGGCCGCGTCCGGCAGATCCTCTTGAACCTCGTGACCAACGCGCTGCGCTTCACGCCGAAGGGCTGGGTGCGCGTCGTGGTGCGCGAGCGCGACCGACGGGAGCGGAGCTCGCTGATCGACGTGGCCGTGGTTGACACGGGCGTCGGCATTGCGCCCGACAAGATCGAGTACGTCTTCGAGAAGTTCACCCAGGCCGACACGAGCACCACGCGACGCTTCGGGGGCACGGGCCTCGGCCTCGCCATCTCGCGAGGCCTCACGCAGCTCATGGGCGGATCCCTCACGGTGGTGAGCGCGCCGGGGCAGGGGTCGACCTTCACCGCGAGGCTTCCGTTTGGGAGGCCCGATTGCGCGGACTCGACGTCGCCGCCGCCCCCGGCCCCCACCGAGGAGTGGCGACCACTATCGCGCTCGTTGCGCGTTCTTGTGGTCGAAGACAACCCCACGAACCAGCGCGTCGCGGTGCAGCTTCTGAAGAAGCTCGGCGCGGTCGCCGAGATCGCCGCCGACGGCGGTGAGGCGATCAACCACCTCCGCACGCGCATCTACGACGTGGTGTTCATGGACTGCCACATGCCCGTGATGGACGGGCTCGAGGCCACGCGCGCGATCCGCGCCCTCTCGGGGGCGAGCGCGGTGGTGCCCATCATCGCGATGACGGCCTCGGCGACGGAGGACGACCGCGTCGCGTGCATCGCCGCGGGGATGAACGGCTACCTTGCCAAACCCGTCGACCTCCGCGCGCTGCATCGCGCCCTCATCGACGCGGGCTTCGGCTGAGCGATCAGATCGCGCCTTCGACGCCGAACATCCAGCCGCCCTGGAGCTCCGTCGCGAAGGTGCGCATGTAGCGCTCGGAGCGGTCGCTGCGGGGCGCGAACACGAGGCGCAGGAGGTTCGACGAGAGCGCCGAGACCCCTGCGTTCATGGTGAGCGAGCCGAGGGTGTCGTAGCGGAGCGAGTAGGCGCCCACGGAGAGGAACACGGGGTTCTCCGTCGAGGAGAGGCCCGGCATCCTCGGGAGGTACGTCGGCGTCGGGGCGCCCGCGAGCTGGAGGAACACCGACGCGAGGCCGAGCCCCGCGGTGCCCGCGCCGATGCCGGCCCACGTCCACCCGTCGATGGGCTTCATGCGGAAGTACGCCGCGGCGAAGTTGTTTCGGAACGAAACGATGGGCGAGTAGGGCGCCGCCTCGTGGTCGGGGACCTCGATCTCGATGGGGCGCGCAGCGGGTGCGACGAGCGCCACCCCCGACGCATCAAGCGCGCGCACGAGCGAGAGGCGTGGGAGCATCGATTCGAGGCGCGTGCGTGGGGTCTGCGAGTGGAGCAGCGACGCCGACGAGGCCGTCACCAGCGGCTGCGCGCAAAGTACGGAGGGGACCGAGGCGAGCGTAAACGCCAGCCCGATGCCTGTCCGTCGATGTCTGGCGCTTCGCGTCATGGCTCTCGTCCCGCTTGGATAATCACGGAACGTACACCGCGTCAACGAACAGTGCGAAAGAACGTACGCACCGCGCAGCGGGCGCGCCACATGGGGCCGGGCGAGCATCGAAGTCCATTCAACCCGGGCGGGTCACGGCGAACTTCACGATCACCTGGGCGAGCATCCCGAGGTCGAGTCCGAAGGCGAGCCTCAGGTCGTTCTGCGGGCCCTGTCCCGTCGAGAGGAACTGGTGCGACACGTCGACGCACGCGAAGCCCATGAAGGTGCATCCCGAGAGGGTGTTCCGAAGGCCGAACGCGGTGCTGCCCGAGAGGTCTCCGAACACGAGCCGCGGCGACCACCCGACCGTGAACCAAAGCCCACCGTACGAGACACCGGGACCGCCGATCCAGAGCGGGCGCGTCTCGCCACCGCGCGGGCCGAGCGAGACGCCCACGTCGGCGCCGAAGATCCAGTAGGGCGAAGGGCGATCGGGGTTGAAGGTCCGCAGCCCCGCGTGCACGTCGAGGGTCCACGCTGCGGCGCTGTCGACGCCCTCTCCGCGGATGTTCGACACGCCGCCCATCACGCGAAAGGTCGCGAGCTTCCACCACGGTGGCGTAGGCGCGGGGCGAGGTGTGCGAACGATGCGCGACGGGTGCGGCGGCTGCGGCTGCGCGTCTGCCGCCGTGCTCATCGCGAGCGACGCGAGGGTGATGGTGATGACGGTGCCGCAGCGCACGCCGCGATCCTCTCGGGGTCAGATCAGAACGAGACGCGCGCGTGGGCCTCGCCCTCCGCGGGACGCGCGGTCGCCTCGGTTTCGAAGCGCGACCACTGGTAGTACGCGATGGCGCCCTCGCCGAGCGCCTTCACGGCGGCGCCCGTGAGCGCGGCGCTGATGAGCGGACCGACCCACGGCGCGATGCGCACCACGCGGGTGGCCTGACCGAGCGCGAACTCGCCCGCGCCGAGCACCGCGGCGGCGGCGGCCTGCTCGACGGGGCTCGCCTCGGCCTCGAAGGACTCGCGCACGTCCTTGAGCATCTTCACGCCGAGCGCGGCCACCGCGGGCGCCGCGAAGCGGAAGGGCAACAGTCCGAGGCCGGCGCCCATGAGCGCGGCCTGGTTCACATGCTTTCGGCTGGTGTCGGTGCGTCCCATGACGAAGGACTCTACGCGTATCGGTTCGCGCGGTCGTCTGTCAAACTCGCTGCGCGCCCCATCGCGACCCCTCGCTGCGTTCGCGTGCATCCTCGCCGGGGCTCGCGTGCATCCAAGGACTTGCAACCGATGTCCGCCCTGCAGAACGTCATCCACTCCACCTCCGACGCGCGCTGCGCCTCGGGCGACCACCGCGCGGCGTCACAGCGCGCGACGCGGAGCCTGCGGCGGGCCCTCGCCGACGCCGACGTGAGACAGTGCGTGTCCGACGCGCTCACGCTCGACGCCCTCTCGCGCGACGCGAGCGAGACCCTCCGCGCCGCGTTCGAGGTCGTCGTACGAGACGCCTCCGACCGCGCGCCGTGGGGGCTCGACGATCCCGCTGCAGTGGTCGCAGACCTGTGCGAGTGGGCTCGCCGCGGCGACCTCGACCCCGTGCTCGCCTTCGCCGTGGCCGCCTCGGTGCTCGGCGAGACGCACGCCCACCGCGGCGCGCGACCCGTGGCGATGGTGGCGATCGAAGACCCGCACGACGCCGCGAGGGCCCTCTCCGACGTGCTCGATCACAGGCTCGCCGAGGCCGAGGCGCGCGCGCGTCGCATCGCGAGAGAGCGCGGCCCCGAGGAGCTCGTGCGCGCGGTGTTCGTCCCGTCGCTCGCGTCGGACCTCGCGGCGCTCGGCGACGCGGCCGCTCAGGTGGTGCGCGGGTGGACGCTCGCGGAGCGCTTCCCCGACGCGGCGGAAGACGTGATGGCCGCCACCGCGGTGATGCTCACGGTCACCCACTCGTGCGTGCGCGGGGGCGGGGGCTTCGACCCCGTCGAGACCGCGTCGCTCGCGAGCGCGCTCGACCCCGAGACCGCGCTCCGAAGCTGCGCGCTCTCGGTGGCGCAGCGGCTCCGCGCGATGAGCTCGGCGCCGCGC
>JAXLYG010000022.1:0-190812 GCA_046351535.1 Polyangiales bacterium | reverse complement strand
ACCCGATCGCCCCCAACGCGATCACATCACCCGCGAACGCTCACCCCATCGACCTCACGGCGATCTGATCGGCCACGGCCCATCACCCGATCGCCCTCACCGAGATCGCATCGCCCGCGCCCCGAGGCACGCATGACCGCGCGACGATGCGAGCGCGCGCAACCGCACGACGGCGTCGCGCGCGCTCGATCCGATCGTTCTGAATCGCGGAGGGAGATCAGTGCCGCGCGTTGGGCGGCGGCGGGGCGGGCGTGGTCGTCGTGTGCGACACGTACTCAAGGAGGCCGTTGGAGTCGGCCTGGCCGTTGGCGGCGCGGCGCGAGAGCGTTCCCGTGACCACCACCTCGGCGCCCTCGTCGAAGTCCGTGGGGATCGCGTGCGTGAGGCCCGCGGCGGCGTTCGCGGCAGCCGTCGGCGTCACGGGGTGGGGATTGCGCGCGGCGCGCTTCGCGTCGTCGATCTCGTATTGGAACTGCGCGTAGCCCGTCACCATCATCAGGCGCTGCGGGTCGCGCTCGCCGCGCGTGTCGGCGATGTAGACGTGCGGACGCTCCTCGGTGCAGCGGTCGCGCTCGTTGCAGATCTCGCCGCGGCGCGATCCCTCGAGCACGCGCGGCGTGTACACGCTCACGATGAAGCCGTGGACGCGCTGCTGCTTGGTGAACATCTCGCCGGGGTTGCGCAGCGACTCGTGGCGCACGCCGTAGACCGTGAACGACCCGTCGGTGTGGCGCGCGGGCGGCGGCGGCGGCAGCGTCGGCACGGCGGGGAGGTTCACGTTCGGCGCCGTGGCCCCCTCCTCGACGACGACCGTGAGCTTGCTCTCGGTCTCACATCCCGTCGCGAGCGCCGCGGTCATACCGAACACAAGGCCGACCACCGCCAGCAATCCGTGTCTCATCGTAGGCATGTCACTCCCGTCGCACGACCCACGTCACGAGGGGCCGCAAAACGCGGCGGACCCTAACACGCGCGTTCCGGCCGCTTCAAGGACGAGCGCGACGCCCCCCGGCACGCCCCCGGAGCGCCCCCCTCAGGGGCTGTCCCTGAAGTCGGACCGAGCGGGCGAAACGAGCCGCAAGCACCGCAAGGCGCCGCGACGAAGACGGGCTGTTGGCCCGTCGAGACGCGGCAACGCAGCGGGGCGACGCGGATCGTTGCGTCCGCGACGGGAGACTTTGGGGACAGGCCCTAGGACTCTCGCGCTGGATTCATGCGATCGTCACGTCTCGATGGGCTCGTCGTACGCGCGCTTGTTCGTTCATCTTGTGTGGGCGACGAAGCTTCGTGAGCCGTGGATCGTTTCTTCCGTCGCGCCGAGATTGCACGCCCTGATCGCGACGCGGTGCGATTCCATGAACTGCGTCGCGATCGCGGTGGGAGGCGTCGAAGACCACGTCCACGTCCTCGTGGGACTGCACCCGTCCGTCGCCGTCGCGGACCTCACACGCGATCTCAAGGCGACGTCGTCGACGTTCATGCGCCGCACGTACGGGCAGCCGAAGTTCGAGTGGCAGGAGGGCTACGGAGCCTTTTCATTGCGCGACACCGAGCTCGAGGTCACGCGACGCTACATCCGCGACCAGTCGGCTCACCACGCTGCAGGGGACGTCATCGACGAATGGGAGCGTGTCAGTCCCCCAAGGCCATTCACAGCTTCGCGATGCCTGAATCGCCTCCCGCAAACCGCCGCATTGAAGAGACGTCCTCCGTCGGGCGAGCGCACGCAGTCGTGTGCTGTCTTACGCGACCTCATCCGCGGGACGTCGCTCACGAGCGCCGGACCTGTCCGGCGCGGCGCTCATGACTTTGCCCGGGGTGACGGTCCTCCGGAACCCCGGTCCACTGCAGCTCTACCGCGAGGAGTAGCCCGCGATCACCGGGGCGGCGCGAGCCACGTGAGCATCGCGTCGCACGCGTCGCGTCGCAGGCCCGTGCCCGTTCGCACCATGTCGCCGATCTCCAGGTGCGTGTCGTTCGTGGTCGTGTACTGCGGCCACATGGGCTCGCTCCCGCCGTTGGGGTTGCCCGTGGTGGCGAAGCGCGTCCAGTAGTTCTGCGTGGCGGTGACCACGGGCTCGTCTTCGGCGGCGCGCGTGAAGAAGCCCGTGAAGTTGCCGAACACGTACGGCAGCTCCGCCGAGTGGAACACCCCGAGCCCGAGCACCGCGCCCGCGCGGTTCTCGCGCGTGAAGTGGTAGAGCCACGTCGGCGCCGTCGCCGTCGACGTGATGCGCGCCACCGCCCGCGCCGGACACACGAACACCGCGTCGCGCAGGAACGCCTCGTACGCAGCCTTCGGCGTCGCGTACATCGACACGGGGTAGAGCCGCATCACGTCGTCGACGTGGTCGGGCAGCGTCGCCATCACGAGCGCGCGATAGGCGGCCTCCGTCGCGATCGGGACGCCGAGGGTGAACGCCGTCCCCTCGTCGCGGTTGGTGCCCGTGATGAAGGGGACGCGCTGAAAGCGTCCCGCGAGGAGCGACACCCACGGCGCCTCGGTGAAGACGTAGCCGTCGATGTTGGGCTGGTAGCGCACGCCGTAGCGCGAGAGCTCGACGGGCGTCGGCGCCGCGGCGAGCACCTCGGCGGCGGGCTTCGCGCGCATGCACGCGGCGAGGTCGGTCATGCCCGCGCAACCCACGGCCATCTCGAAGCGACGCCCGAGGGCCTCGGCGCTGCTCACCACGGGCAGCGCCGGGATGTCGTGCAGGGGCGTGATGAAGAACGAGCACACGCCGCTCTCGCCGATGGCCTTGTGAAAGAGCCCCGCGCTCGCGGGCGCGACGAGGTGCGCGCACACGGACATCGAGCCCGCCGACTCGCCGAAGAGCGTGACGTTGCCGGGGTCTCCGCCGAAGGAGGCCGCGTTGTCGCGCACCCACCGCAGCACGGCCTGCTGATCTTGAAAGCCGTAGTTGCCCGACGAGTGGTGCTCGGTGTCCTCGGCGGTGAGCGCCGTGTGGCCGAGGAAGCCGAACTGCCCCAGGCGGTAGTTGAAGGTCACCACCACGACGCCCTTCGCGGCGAGGCTCGCGCCGTCGTACTCGGGGCCGCTCGTCGTGCCCGCGGTGAAGCCTCCGCCGTGCACGAAGACCATCACCGGGCGGCGCGTCGCGTCGGCCTCGCGCGTCTTCGCCGTCCACACGTTGAGGTAGAGGCAGTCTTCGGACATGGGGCCGCTGCCCGAGAGCGTCCCGCGGGTCTGCATGCAGGTGGCGCCCTTGGCGGCGGCGTCGAGGGGCGTGGTCCACGCGGCGTGCTCCGTCGGCGCGCGCCAGCGGAGGTTGGCCACGGGCGGCGCCGCGTACGGGACGCCGAGGAAGCTCGTCACGCCGTCGCTCACGTGACCCATCACCGGGCCGCGCGTCGTGGTGAGCGTGAGCGTGCTCGCGGGGGCGGCGTCGGTCGGCGCGTCGGAGGCCGCGTCGGTCGCGGCGTCGGAGCCCGTGTCGGTGACGCTCGCGTCGGTCGCGGGCGACGGGTCCGACGAGCACGCCGCCGAGAGGAGCGCGCACGAGAAGAGGGCGAACGGAAAGCGATGGAGGGAGCGCATGGCGCGCGAAGGTACAGCGCAACCGCGCGGCGTCGCTACTGCTGCGGGGCGAGCTCGGTGCCGTTCCAGCGGAAGGTCTGGACCTCGCGCGTGGTGCCGCGGAGGTCGACGACCTCGACGCCGCGCGTGCCGCGCATGGGGCGGAGGGTCACCGTCTCGATGTCGCGTCCGACGCGACGCTGCGTGATCGAGACGACGTCCCAGTGGTTGTCGACGCGGCGGCTCACCACGAGGCAGTCGCGCGCCTGAAACACCCGCTCGCTCACGCCGTCGCCGTCGAGGTCGAGGTCGACGAAGGACTCCGTGAGGTCGGCGATGATCATGTTGCCCTGGATGCAGCGCGTCCCCCGCGGATCGCTACGAAGGAACGCGTCGACCTCGGTGTAGCGAGGCGCGGGCGGCCCCGAAGGCTGCGGCGGCGGAGGTGGCGGAGGTGGAGGTGGAGGGGGCGGTGGTGGTGGAGGAGGTGGCGGTGGCGTGTCCGAGTGGCTCGCGTGCGAGGCGTGTGACGGGCTCGCGTGCGTGGGCGTCGTCTCGTTCGAAGACGATGCGCCCGACGAGCCTGACGCGCCCGAGCAGGCCGAGGCCGTGAGGAGGGCTGCGAGTGAGAGCGTGAGCGCGCGGTTCATGAGGCCGCGGAGTGTTTCACGAAAGGAGCGGCGGTGTCTTGCCCTCGCGGAGCTCGTAGCGGAGGCAGAGGCCCTGCGCGGTGCCCGCCGCGAACCAGCGCTCGTCCGACGAGAGCGCGAGCGAGGTCACGGCGTCGTGCGCGTGCGGGAGCCGCAGCGCCGCGGAGATCCCTTCGCCGAGCTCGCAGACGTCGACGCGCGCCCCGCCCGTGGTGCCGATCGCGACGCGCGCGCCGATCACGAGGTGCGTGTGTCGCAGGAGCATCGCCCCCGTGGCGTGACGCGCGCGCGGGGCGCCGGTCACGAGGTCGCGCACTGTGAGCACCGCGCTGTCGGTGGTGCCGGTCGCGACGTGTCCGTCGGCGGTGATGCGGTGCGTGAGGTACGAGCGGTGCGGCGCGGGGATGATCAACGAGCGCGCGTCGGAGCCGTCGCGCGCGTCGACGTGGGTGAGCCTCAGTCCGCCCTCGTTGCAGGCCGCGAAGGCGAGGGTCGCGAGCGACGCGTCGGCCGAGAACCCCAGCGCGCCGCGCACAACCGAGGGGATCGACTCGCGCGCGAGGAGCCGCCCGTCGCAGGCGTCGAGCAGCAAGGCCGTCGCGGCGCCGGCGAGCTGCGAGGAGCGCTGCGCGAGGAGCCGCGCGCCGTCGGACGAGACCGCGAGGGCGTCGAGGCGAGCGAGCGCGGGCTCGTGCCAGAGCTCCATGGCGCGGTCGAGGTCCCAGGCGCGCAGGCCGTCGCACTCGCCCGACGACCAGGCCGTGCGCGCGTCGGGCGAGAGAACCACCGAGCGCACGGGGCCGAGGTGTCCTTCGAGCGTGTCGAGGGTGCGCCCGTCGCGCGGGTCCCACACGCGGAGCGTCCCGTCGCGGCTCGCGGTGACCGCGACGCGTCCGTCGCGCGCGAGGGCGATCGCGGTGACGGCGTCGCCGTGCCCCTCGCGGAGATCGAAGCGCTCCACGGGGTCGAGCGAGACGAGCACCGCCGCGTTGGCCTCGCGGTGCAGCGCCGCGCGGAGCGAGGGCGCCACGTGGTCGACGACGCCGCCGCCGTGCACCGCGCCTGGCGCGCGCGGATCGCCGCTCGCGAGGCGCGTGACGCCGTCGAGGTGGCCGCTCGCGATGAGGAGCCCTTCGCCCGCGCCGCTGGCCCGCAGCGCGGTCACGGGTGAGCCCACGGCGCCGGTCACGACGCGACCTCCGCGGGGCGAGTCGCGGCGAGAGACCGATCCGTCGTCGTGTCCGAGCGTGACCACGCCGTCGTCGTCGAGGTCGATGGCCGTGAGGTGCCGCCCGCGGGTCACCGCGAAGTTCTCCGAGGGCGCGTCGCCGCGGACCACCGTGGCGCGCGTGCGCTCGCGGTTCGAGAACGCGATGGCGCGGCCGTCGGTCGAGAGCGCCGCGGGCGTGTCTCCGTCGAACTCGTGCGTGACGCGGAGCGTGTCGAGGTCACACCGACGGACCTTCCCGCTGCGCGCGATGAGCACCGCGCGTTGGGGGCCGCGCGAGACGATCACCGCGCGCGCGTCGCCGCACGCGTCGTCGAAGCGGGTGAGCTCCACGCCCCGCGTCGCGTCGAGCCCGAGGCACCAGCCCGTCGCGTCGGTGAAGATCAGCAGCGCGCCGTCGGGCGAGACGTCGAACACGCCCGCGCGAGGGAGCTCGTAGCGCCACGCGATGCGCGCGTTGCGCGGGTTCCAGGCCGTGAGCGTCGGGCGCGCGTCGGGGGGCGCGCAGAGGCCCCAGGCCAGCGACGCGGCGTCGGCGATGCGCACCGCGCGCGGGCTCGGGAGGCGTCCGCGGCGAGAGCCCCACGCGACCGTCGGACGAGCCAGCGCGTCGGCGGCGGCGGGGGGGCAGTCGGTCCAGCGGTGCGGCGGGCGCGAGGAGGGACGCATCACCCACTACAACGGCGCTTCGCGGTGCGTCCTCCAATGCCGACGTCATCGACCGGATGCGTTGTGTTAGGGTGCCCTGCGCGCGCGGGCGACGCGCGTCTTCAACACCCGCTCGGAGCCGCGTGATGGCGCCCCCCACAGACCCCTCTAGCGTGCTCCTGCCCGTGGTGCTCCAGCTCGCCGCCACGCGGAGCCTCGACGGTCTTCTGCCGGTGGTGCTCGACCACATCGTCGACCTGCTCGGCGCCGAGCGGGCCCTCTTCGCGCTCTTCGACGAAGACGGCGCCATCACCGCGGCGCAGCTCAAGGGCCTCTCGTGGACGCGCGGGACCCCGCTCCCCATCTCGAACAGCGCCGTGACCAAGGTCCTCCGACGCGGTGAGGAGCACGAGGTCATCCACCCCGAGCTCGACGGCGCGATGTCGATCTACGAGAGCGCGCGGCTCCACGGCCTGCGGTACATCATCGCCGTGCCCGTCGAGGCGCTCGGTCGCGTGGCGGGCGTGCTCTACGCCGACAGCACCGTGCCCGTGCGGAGCGAGAGCGAGCGGCGCCTCGAGATCCTGCGAGGCCTCGCGGCCATCGTCGGGATCGCCGTCGAGAACGCGTCGCTGCACGAGGAGCAGCGCCTTCGAACGCTCCTCCTCGGCAAGCTCGTGCACGACCTCAAGGGGCAGCTCCTCATGGTGACGCTCGGCCCCGAGGTCGCGCGCGGCGAGGTCGACGAGGCGGAGCTCCAGGAGATCCTCGAGGACGTGCGCCTCGCGGGCGAGAAGATGAAGGTCCACTGCGAGAGCGCGCTGCGGCTCGCGGGCATCGAGGGCGCGACCCCCGAGGCGCCCCCGGCGCTCCTCGACGTCGGCGCCACGCTGGCCGACCACGCGCGGCTCTTTCAGCGCATCGCGAAGGTCGAGGGCATCTCGCTCGAGACGCGCGTCGAGGCGGGGCTGCCGCGCCCTCGCACGTGGCCCGATCGGCTCAGCCTCGCGCTCGACAACCTCATCATCAACGCGCTGAAATACGCGGCGACGCGCAGCGCCGTGGTGCTCGGGGCGCGACTCCGCCACGACGCGGGTCCGCGGCGCGCGGAGGCCTCGAGCACGGCCATGTCGGCGATCTTTCGCAAGGTCGCGCGCGCCACGCCGGACCCCGACGGCGGGTTCATCGAGGTGTCGGTGCACAACCGCGGACGGCCCATCGACCCCGAGCTCCTGCCGTGCATCTTCGACGAGTGGGTGCGCGGCGACGACGCCCCGCGGCTCTCGACCTCGACGGGCCTCGGCCTCGCGATCGTCGATCAGTGCGTGCGCTCCCTCGGCGGAAGTGTGTGGGTCGAGTCGACGGAGGCGGAGGGGACGACCTTCCGCCTCACGATCCCCGCCGTGACGCTGTGACGGCGCCTCAGGTGCGGCGCGCGATGCCTTCGAGGATGCCCAGGTAGCGCTCCGCGAGGCTCTCTCGCGTCGCGTTGGCGAGCACCCACGCGCGGCCGCGCTCGCCCATCGCGCGGCGCTCGTCGGGGTCGTCGGCCATTTCGCGGATCACCGACGCGATGGAGCGCGGGTCTTCGGGCACCGCGAAGCGTCCCGCCGCGGCCTGCACGCACACGAGCTCGCGCGCGACGCCGTCGATGGCGAGCAGCGACGGACGCGCGCAGGCCATGTAGTCGAAGACCTTGTTGGGGTACACGGTCTTCATCATCGGATTGCCTTGCAGCACGGCCATTCCGACGTCGGCGGCGTTGACCACGTCGGGCATCTTCGCCTTCGCCACGGGGCCGTGGAACACGAGGTTGTCGAGGCCCCGTCGGCGCGCGATCTCGGTGAGCCGCGCGCGCTCGGTGCCGTCGCCCACGCACGCGATGAGGATGTCGGGCCGGTCGCGGAGCAGCGCCGCGGCCTCGACGAGCTGCTCGAGCGCGTTCACCACGCCGTGCGCGCCGGCGTAGAGGAAGACCGTCCGCTCGCCCCACCCGAACTCGCGCCGCACGTCGTTGTCGCGGGGGCCGGGGTTGAACATCGAGACGTCGGCGCCGTTGGGCACGAAGACGATCTTCTCGGGCGGCACGAGGCCGCGCTTCAGGATGTCCTCGCGGAAGGCGGGCGTGAGCACGTTGACGAGCGTGGCGCTCTCGCAGGCCCAGCGCTCCATGCCGTAGAGGACGCGCGTGAGGAGGGCCTCTTCGCGCAGGAGCCCCGACGTCACGATGCTCCCGGGCCAGAGGTCACGCACCTCGAACACCCACGGAACCCCGCGCCAGAAGACCTTCGCGGAGAGGAAGCCGGGCACCGCGATGGAGAGCGGCGGCGAGGTCGCGATGAGCACGTCGGGCTTCGGCACCGTGAGCGCCGCCGTCGAGGCCGAGGCGACGAAGCCCCAGAAGGCCACCGAGCGGCCGACGCGTCCGCGGCGGTACACCGAGGGCACGTAGCAGCGGACGACCTTCACGGGGCCGTCGTTCTCGTGCACGAACCACTTGCCCTGATACTCGGGCGGCACGGCGCCGGTGTTGTAGTTGAGCGTGCCCGTGATGACGGTCACCTCGTGGCCCGCCTCGGACCACAGGCGCGCGAACTCGTTGAAGCGTGAGCCGCCGGGCTGACCCGCGCTCAGGTAGTTCTGGTGGAGGACTGCGATCTTCATCGGCGCGGCGCACGCTATCACGGCGCGTCGGCCGTGGTAGCGTCGCGCGCTCTCGTGAAGGCCCCCCGCGGACGCAGCGTGCGCACCGAGATCGTCGCGGGCTTCGCGATGGTGATCCTCGCGTTCGGCGTGGTGGCGACCTGGTCGCTCGCGCGGCAGCAGCGCGCCGTGGCCTCGATGCGCCTCGCCAACGAGGGCTACCTCCGCCTCGCCGTGCAGCTCGTCGAGCTGCGGGTGAACCAGGGGCTCTTCAACACGCAGCTCGACCAGCTCCTCGACCTCGAGCAGCGGCAGCGCGTGACCTCGCGCGCGTGGATGGCCCTCGCGAGGCGCTCGCGCCGCGCCCGCCTCGGCGTGGTGATGGGGCTCGTCCGCGACACGGCGCGCAAGGCCGCGGACCCCGACGACGTGGCGCTCCTGCGCCGCGCGGCCGAGACGCTCTCGGGCATCGACGGGGCCTACGCCGCCGACGAGCCCCGCTTCGACGAGATGTTCGTGGCGCTCTCGGCGGGGCAGCTCCAGGCCGCGCGCGACCTCGAAGGCCCCATCCTCGACCGCGAGGACCGCTGCGAGACGGCCCTGCGCGGGCTCATGCGAGACCTCCAGCTTCGCATCCAGCGCCTCGCGGACGAGGCCGAGGTGCGGCAGCGGCAGAGCCTCCAGCTCATCGTGCTCGCGATCGGCGTGGCCTGCGTCCTCGGCGCGGTGAGCACCTTCACGGCGCTGCGCGCGCTGCGTCCGCTCTCGCGCCTGCGCGATCGGGCGCGGGCCGTGGCGCGGGGCGACCTCTCGCCCGTGGAGATCCACGCGCGGCCCGACGAGATCGGCGAGCTCGCGACGGAGTTCGAACGCATGGTGGGCGCCGTGGCGGCGCGCGACGCGGCGCTGCGAGCGGCGCACGACAGGGTGCTCCAGGCCGAGCGGCTCGCGGCGATCGGACGGATGGCCGCCCACGTGACGCACGAGGTCCGCAACCCCCTGTCGTCGATGGCGCTCAACGCCGAGATGCTGGCCGACGAGGTGAGCGCGCTCGGTCCGACGGCGCCCGAGGCCGAGCGGCTGGTGAGGGCGATCCAGCGAGAGATCGATCGGCTCACGGGGATCACCGAGGAGTACCTCCGCGTCGCGAGGCTCCCGAAGCCGCGCCTCGAGCGAGAGGACCTCGCGGCGCTCGCGTGCGACGCCGTGGGCTTCGTGCGCAAGGAGATGGACGCCGCGGGCGTCGCGGTGCGCTTCGAGGCCGTGGGCGACGTGGGCGCCGTGATGCTCGACGAGGCGCAGATCCGTCAGTCGCTCTTGAACCTCTCGAAACGCGCGGAGGCGATGGAGAACGCGCAGGTCGCGTCGCCCTCGATCGTGGTGCGTGGCGTCGCGCAAGCGCGATCGCGGCGACGAGGGCGCGGTGATCGAGGTGTGCGACTCGGGCCCGGGGCTCGCCGACGACGCGAGGGAGCACCTCTTCGAGCTGTTCTTCACGACGAAGCAGCGCGGCTCGGGCCTGGGGCTTCCGCTCACGCGCGAGATCGTGACGGCGCACGGCGGAGAGATCCACGCCGATCGCGCGCCCGCCGTCGACGGAGGCGGTGCGCGCTTCACGCTGTGGTTCCCGCTCACGCGCGATCGCGCGTGACGAGGCTCACTCGATGATCGCCGCGCCGTTGGCGCCGCGCTCCGCAGCACCACGCGTGTGCCTCACGGTCGGACGTTCGCGCGCGGGATCGACGGCGGGCGGCTGCGCTGCGACGGGCGGTTGCGCGACGGGCGGTTGCGCCGCGGGCGGTTGCGCCGCGGGCGGTTGCGCGACGGGCGGTTGCGCTGCGGGCGGCTGCGCGACGGGCGGCGACGCGACGGGCGTCGGCTGCGCGGTGGCGACGGGCTCGGGCTGCGTGCGGCTCGACGACGACGTGAGCGCGAGCGCGGCGATCGTGATGACCACGAGCGCGATCACCGCCGCGATGATCTTCGGCGCGCGAGACGGACGCGGCGCGATCTCGGAGCTCACGGGGGTCATCGGCGTCGCGACGACGGCCGCGTTCACCAGGGTGTTCGCCTCTGAGAGGAAGGTCCCCGGATCGTGGTGCGGCGCGCGCATCGGATCGGGGGTGGTCTGCGCGACGTGCGCAGGCTGCGGTGTCGCGGGCTGCGGTGTCGCAGGCTGCGGGGGCGCGGACTGCGGGGCCGGCGGCGCCGACGACTGCGGAGGCGTGGCGCCCGCGGGGAGCTCGACGGGGCCGTTGCGTCGGAGCGTGTCGCGCGCGCGGCTGCCGACGCTGGTCGCGGTGAGCGCCGCGTAGAACGTGGGCATGTCGGGGAGGCGGCGCGCGCGGTCGCGGGTGAGCGCGAGGTTCACCACGGCGCGGAGGTCCGACGGGACGCTCGGCGCGACCGCGTCGAGGGACTTGGGCTCCTGCGTGATGACGTGCGCGAGCATCACCTGCGGGTTCTCGTCGTATTCGAAGGGGAGCTGCCCGGAGAGGAGCTGAAAGAGCACCACGCCGATGGCCCAGACGTCGGTGCGCGCGTCGAGGTCGAGCTCGCCGCGGGCCTGCTCGGGCGACATGTACGCGGGCGTCCCCATGGCCTGACCGATCATCGTGCGGAACTCGTTCTCGCGCGGGCGCAGGGCCTTCGCGATGCCGAAATCGATGATCTTGGGCACGACGCGCCCGCCGCGTCCGCGCACGAGGAAGATGTTCTCGGGCTTGAGGTCGCGGTGCACGACGCCGAGCGAGTGCGCCGTCGCGAGGCCGTCGATCACGGGGAGGATGAGCTCCAGCGACTCGTCGGGCGACACCGCGCCGTGCTCGCCGAGGTAGTCGCTGAGGTCCTGCCCGACGAGGAACTCCTGCACGATGTAGAGCGACCCCGTGGCGGCGTCGCGGCCCATGTCGAGCACGCTCACCACGTTGGGGTGATCGATCTGCGCCGCGCTCTGGGCCTCGCGGAGAAATCGCTGCACGGCCTCGGGGTCGCGCGCGAACTCGGGGCGCATGAGCTTCACGGCCACGCGTCGTCGCGTCCACGAGTTCTCGGCCTCGTAGACGGCGCCCATGCCGCCCTCGCCGAGGAGGCGCGCGACCTTGTACTTCTCGCCGATGACCGCGTCGGGCTCGGCGCGAAGGCTCGCGGGTACGCTGCTCAACGTCGGCTGGTTCATCGGGCCCGGGCGACCGTATCGTCGCCTCCGGGGCTTGGCAAGCGCGCGACCGCCGCGCGCCGGAGGTCGATCAGAAGCGGCTGCGCACGCAGCGAAAGCCCACCGAGGAATACCCCGTCATGCCCGTGATGTCGCCGTTCTCACGGCTGGCGTTCCTGGCGGCGCTTCGGAGCGGAGCCTGCAACCAACCGACGCCGCGCGTGACGCGCCCGATGGGGGAGTCGCCCATCGTGTTGAGCGGGTTGCTTCGCGGTCCCCCGGTCCAGTACGAGCTGACGCTGAAGCGCGCGTACTGGTCGGCGGTCCACTCGTAGACGTTGCCGATGAGGTCGAAGAGGCCGTAGGTCTCCCTCGGCGAGACGTTCACGGGGAGCGTCCCTCGCGCGCAATCCACGGTGTTGGCGAGCGCGCAGGTCGGCGCGGCCTCGCCCCACGGATACGCCCTCCCGGAAGGGAGCGATCCCACGGCTGCGCCCCTCGCGATCCACTCCCATTCGGCCTCCGTCGGGAGGCGACCGCCGCTCGTGTTCGCGTCCCACACGCAGAAGGCCATGGCGAGCGCCCACGTGGCGCAGTTGATGGGATGGGCCTCGCGCGTCTCGGCCATCGCCGACCAGTTGCACTCGGCGTTCACGCTGTGAAACGTGGGCTCGTACGGCGGCGCGACGGCGTAGTCGAGCGCGAAGGGCGCCCCGTCACGCGTGTACATCGCCTGCCCCGAGAGCGAGCCGATCCCCGTGATCGTCGAGGCGAACTGACGGAAGCGCGCGACGGTCACCTCGTAGCGGTCGACATAGAACGCGCTCACGGAGATGTTCGTCTGCGCGGGCATCGAGTTGCCCGCGTCGGGGTCGCCGCCGAGGGTGAACGTCCCCGCCGCGACGGAGGCCATGCCGCAGCCGGGCGTTCCTGCGGCCGCGCAGCTCCGCTGAACGGGCGCGGGCGAAGGGGTCGCGCACACGGTCGTGCACACGCCGCCGCAGTTGATGAGCCCCGCCGAGCAGGTCACGTCGGAGCTCACGTCGCGCATTGTCGGCGAGTCGGTGAACACCACGTCGCTCGCGTCGGTGACGTCCGTGACGTCGTGCGCGTCGAGCACATCGGCCGCGTCGCGCACGTCGGCCACGTCGAGCACGTCGCTCGCATCGCGGACGTCGCTCGCGTCGAGCGCGTCGGTCACATCGCTCACATCGCTCGCGT
This sequence comes from Polyangiales bacterium, assembly GCA_046351535.1. Taxonomy (GTDB): domain Bacteria; phylum Myxococcota_A; class Polyangia; order Polyangiales; genus CAISKJ01. The sequence continues at coordinate 177,727 of JAXLYG010000022.1, read as the reverse complement.
CGAGCGCGTCGCTCGCGTCGAGCGCGTCGCTCGCGTCGAGCGCGTCGACGGGGCGATCGGTGACGCCGAGGTCGGTGATGTCCGCGGTCGTGACGTCGGCCGCATCCGTGGACGTCGCGTCGGCGATGTCACCAGAGGCGACGTCGGAGGCGTCGGTGCGCGGGGCGTCGGCGCCCGCGTCGGCGTAGCGGAGCTGCACGCACCCGAGCGCGCCGATCGCGAAGAGCCCGAGCGCGCGATGGATCGTTCGCATGGTGATTTCCCCCAGAACCTGAACTCGCACTGCGCGCCGACGCCCTGCGAGAGCGCGCCCGCGGAGCACCCGCGGAGACCCGAACGGGTCGACTCGTGGCGCGAAGGGAGCGTGAGAAAGAGCACCGTCGACGCGACCGCAGCGGCCCCTCCGACGACGAAGCCCACGGTGGCGAGCGTGGCGCGCGTCGAGACCGTCGACTCGGCCTCGGTGCAGGCCGCGGCGGTCGATCCGAGGGCGCAGTCGTTGCCAGGGGTGGTGTCCTCGTTGTTCGCGTTGAAGTCGCTCGCCGCGGAGTTCCGAAGCCCGAGGAACACGCCGCCCATCACGATCCCCGCGACGGCCACACCGCCCGCGGTCCACGCGAGCGTGCGACGGAGGGCGCCGCGATCCGCGGGCGGTTCCTGCACCGGCGGCGTGGTGACGGGCGGCGTGGTGACGGGCGGCGTGGTGACGGGCGGCGTGGTGACGGGCGGCGTGGTGACGGGCGGCGTCGTGACGGGGCGCGGAATCTCCACGAGGTCGATCTGCTCTCGCGTCGTGGAGCCCGCGGTGAGCACGGCCTGACGCGTCGCTTCGAGGTGCCCCGGCGCGCTGATCTGCACGGCCACCGTGCCCGCGGGCAGCCGCAAGGGCTCGCGCAGCGGCGTGGTCCCTCGCGCGGTGCCGTCGACGCGGATCGCGGCGCCGTCGACGTTGCAGCGCACCTCGAGGAGCCCCAGGTGCGCGTCGATCTCCGTGAGCGAGGTCGAGAGCACGTCGCGCCGCTCGGTGATCCACGCGTCGCTCGTGGCCGAGAGCGCCTCGCGGAGAAAGCGGTCGGCGTCGGCCCAGCGACCGAGGGCCTGCGCGGCGAGGCCCATCTGCGCGCGGGCGCGCGGGCTGTGCGACGCGTTCCACGCGGCTTCGAAGGCGGCGAAGGCCTGATCGTCGTGGCCGTGCCGACGGAGCCTCAAGCCCTGGCGGATCAGCGCCTCGACGGCGGGATCGAGCGGCTGCGCCATGAGCGAGGCGGGCGCGAGCGTCGAGAGCGCGACGAAGGCCGACGTGACCGCGTAGCGCTTCAGTCGGTGACCGCGGAGCATGATCAGCAAGGGCCCCTGTGTGCGTGGTGATGCATCGATCGCAACCGATCCGCGACGGTGGGAGCGTACCCGCTGATTCGCCCGGCGCGCCGCGCAGCCACGACCTTATGCCCACGGCCCGCGAGGTCATCAACAACAAAGCCACGCCTCCGCGGTGGGTGCGCACGTCTCAGACAGCGCGCACCGCGCGTCGTACGGGCCGCACGTCCGAGGTCCGAGACAGGCGATGAACGCGCCCCGGCGCCGATGGACAAGCCTCCCGCCGTCAGTCTATTGCTCTGCCCCTATGCGTAAAGATGGAAGGGCCGCGGATGACCTCCGCCCCGTCGAACTCATCCCCGGGTGGAAGCGGCAGGGCGAGGGGAGCGTGCTCGTTCGCGCCGGCGGCACCGTGGTGCTCTGCGTCGCCAGCGTCGACGAGGGCGTGAAGGACTTTCTCCGCGGTCGCTCGCAGGGCTGGATCACCGCCGAGTACCTCATGCACCCGCGCGCCGGCGCGAAGCGTCAGAACCGCGACGGCTACAACGGCAAGCCCCTCGGCGGCAGGACGCACGAGATCTCGCGCCTCATCGGTCGCGCGCTGCGCTCGGCCGTCGACCTCAAGGCCCTCGGCGAGCGCACGATCACCGTCGACTGCGACGTGATCGAGGCCGACGGCGGCACCCGCACGGCCAGCGTGACCGGCGCGATGGTGGCCCTCGTGATCGCGCTCAACGACCTCCGTCGCAAGGGGCTCATCACGCAGCCGCCGCTGCGCGACCTCATCGCCGCCGTGAGCGCGGGCGTCGTCGCGAAGGAGTGCCTCCTCGACCTCAACTACGAGGAGGACAGCCGCGCCGAGATGGACCTCAACCTCGTCGCGACGGCCGAGGGCGCCGTCGTCGAGCTCCAGACCACGGCCGAAGACGCGCCCGTTCCGCGGGAGCGCGTCGACGCGCTCGTGGCCCTCGCGCAGGCCGGCGTGCGTCGCCTCGTGAGCGCGCAGCGAGAGACGCTCGTGCGCGTGGGCGTTCACCCCGACACGCTCAAGACCCGCCCCGCCGCGCCCTGACGCTCGAATCGTCGACGGCCGCGCGTTCGGGTCGCTGTTGAGCGCCCCGTCGCGCGTGTGCTCTACTCCCGCGCCGTGAACCTCCGCCGCGCCTCCTTCGCCTTCACGCTCGCGCTCCTCTCGACGCCCGTCGCCTCGCTCGCGCAGCCCGCGCGACCGGCGGCGCCTGCGCGCCCTGCGGCGAGGCCCGCGCCCGCGCGCCCCGCGCCCGCGCAGCCCGCAGCGACCGCGTCGCCCGAGACGGCCGCGTCGCCCGCGCAGCCCGCAGCGACCCCGACGACCGCAGCGCCCGCAGCGCAGCCGCGCAGCCCGCAGCGCCTGCGTCGCCCGCGCAGCCGGTCGCAGCGCCGTTGACCGCGGCGCAGCCCGACCTCCCGCCGCCGCCGCCCGGCGCGCCCGCAGCGGCGCAGCCCACGGCGCAACCGGCGACCCCCGCGGCGCAGACGGGACCGCGCATCGCGGTGATCGACGCGGCCCCCATCGGCGTCGATCCCGCGGCGGCGACCTACGTCACGAACGTGCTCCGGGTGTCGATCGGAGAGCTTGGTTTTGCGGTGATTCCGACGCCGGAGCTCCACGACGCCGCGCGGCGGATCCAGCTCCCGTTCCCGGTTCCGCCGGATGGAATGATCGCGCTGGAGCGCGTGCTTCAGGCGCCCGTCGCGGCGACCGCGGAGGTGCGCGCCTCGCAGGGCCTCTACGTGGTTCGCCTCCGCGTGCGCGTCGCCGTCGAGGGGCAGGAGCGCGAGCGCGAGGTGTCCGCGACGCAGTTTCAGCTCGCCGACGCGATCCGGGCGGCGCTGCCCGCGCTGCTGGTCCCGCCTTCACCGGGCGCTGCGACGGCGACGCAACCCGCGCCGCCTCCGCCTCCGACCGAGGGCCCTGCGCCCGACGGAACCACCGTCGCGCAAGGCCCCGCGGGTGACAACAACGGCGAGGTCCCGCAGACGCCGCGCCGTCGCCGCGTGCGCGCGCACCCCCGCCACTGGGAGCTCTCCGCGGGCCCCATCGTCGCGCTCGGTCCGGGCAAGGACGCGTTCGTGAACTTCCTCGGGATGGTCCGCGCGACGTGGTTCCCGATGGACCGCCTCGGCATCTCGGCCTCGCTCTCGTACGCCAACCTCAACGGCCGCGGAGAGCGCGTCTCGAACGTGCTCACGACCCTCGGCGTCGAGACCGCGGTCGACCTCGTGCCCTCGTCGCGCATCTTCATCCCGCTGCGCGCCGAGGTGGGCTACCTCCCGCTCAACGGCCCGGTGTTCCGACTCACGGCGGGCGTGTCGTTCCAGCTCGCGCGGCGCGTCCGCCTCGAGGTCGACGTGCTCTCTCCCTCCCTCTGGGTGCTCTCCGAGGGAACCCCGGTCTCCCTCGACCTCGGCGCGCTGGTGAGCTTCGGGCTCTGATCGCGCCTCGGCATCGTCGCTGCAATCACGGCAGCGCATGATGCTTCAACGAATCGCACTCACCCTCTCGCTCACGCTCTGCGCTTCCGCCGCCTTCGCGGAGAACAACTCCGACGACCACTTCGAAGCCACGATGGGCTTCCTCGCGGCGGGCCTCGACCACTCGTCGACGGGGCTCATCGCCAGCGGCACCGGACCGTCGCTTACGGAGACCTTTCGCGCGTCGCCCTACAACGGCGTCACGGGCTACGGGCTCCGCTACGACGTGCGCCTGGTGCTCTCGCACGTCCGCATGACCGCGGGCTTCGACCTGCCCTTCACGGCGCTCGGCAACGTCGCCACGCGCAACGCCGACGGCCACGAGGTCTCGCCGCGCGACCTCGGCGGCTGGGCCGTGCGCTTCGGCCTCGGCGCGGAGTATCGCTTCGGCGCGGTGGCGCCCTTCGCGGACCTCCAGGGGACCCTCCAGCGCGCGTCGACCACCGTGACCGTCGACGGGCACCCCTATGACTACAGCGCGACGCGCTTCGGCTTCTCCGCGCGCGGCGGCGTCCGCGTCCACCTGCGCCCGTGGTTCTTCGTCGCGGCGTCGGGCGAGTACGGCCTGGTCGGCGCGACGCGCTGGGGGGCGGATCTCAGCGTCGGCTTCCGCCTGGGCGTCTGACCGCGGCGTCATGGCGACCGCGCGCGCCGCGTGGCGAGGGTAGCCGCCGACGATCGCGGCCTGCGCAATCCGACGTCGGAGGGAGCCTCCGCTGTCCACCGGTCAGCGCGCCCCCACCCCGAAACCCGCTCGAAACCCTACGATCGCAGCGCTTCTGAGGCTTCTCGCCGCGGCACATTTCGTGAGACGCTGCGCTCCGGGTTCGCGCGCCCGCGGACCGGAGGACGAAGCACCACCGATGTCATCGCGCGGACGCCTCGCACGGACGCTCCTCATCGCGGCCCTCTCGCTCGCGGCCTGCGACGCAGACACGGGCGTCGTGCTCGAAGACGGCGAAGACGCGGGCGACGTCGACGTGAACACCAGCACCACGCGCGACCGCCCTCCCGTGGGTGGCGACGCGAACCCGTCGACGGGCCTCGACGCGGCGATCACCGACGGCAGCGCGCCGCGCGACGGCGCTTCGTCGTCCGACGGATCGGCGCCCTACACGCCCACGCGCGAGGTCTGCGACGACGGCCTCGACAACGACCTCAACGGCCGCGTCGACGACGGCTGCGCGTGCATCCCCGGAGACACGCAGCCGTGCTTCGTGGGCTCTCCTCCGCTCGCGGGACGCGGCCCCTGCACGCGGGGAATGCAGCGCTGCGAGGGCACCGGCGAGTTCGGCGACTGGGGCGCCTGCACGGGCTCTGGGACGCCGGGCCTCGAGATGTGCGACCAGCAGGACAACGACTGCGACGGCGAGGTCGACGAGGGCTGCATCTGCCGCATCGGCGAGCGGCGACCGTGCTACAGCGGGCCCTCTCGCACGCGCTCCGTGGGCATGTGCCACGACGGCGAGCAGGTGTGCGTCGCGGGCACCGGCGGCCAGTCGACGTGGGGCGCGTGCATGGGCGAGGTGCTCCCCGGGCCCGACACCTGCGACGGCTTCGACAACGACTGCGACGGCGTCAACGACGAGGACTGTCAGTGCCGCATGGGGCAGACGCGTCCCTGCTACGAGGGCCCGACGAGCACGGCCAACGTGGGCGCGTGCAGGCCCGGCGTGCAGCGCTGCGTCGCGGGCGTCACCTTCGGCTCCACCTGGGGGAGCTGCGAGATGCAGACGCTCCCCTCGACGGAGGACTGCGGCGACCGCGTCGACAACGACTGCAACGGTCGCATCGACTGCACCGACGCGCGCTGCACCGGGGCGCTCGAGTGTCGCCCGTGCATGACGGGCGGTCAGCGCTTCACGCTCACCACGTCGCCCGCCGACGTGCTCTTCGTCGTCGACCGCTCGGGCTCGATGACCTCGCCCACCTCCGACGGAACCACCCGCTGGAACGCCCTCGTCTCCGCCGTCCGCTCGGTGCTCCCGCCGCTCGACACGTCGCTCTTCATGGGGCTGATCATCTACCCCGAGCCCGACGCGTGCGCGGTGCCCGCGACGCCGCAGGTGCCCATCGTCCAGCCCTCGGCCTCGGTGATCGCGTCGTACCTCGCCGTCCGCGGACCGTATCGCACCGCGCTCACGCCGACGCTCGGCGCGCTCCAGACCGCGGAGCGCTTCCTTCGAAGCACGACGTCTCCGCGGCGTCGCTTCATCGTGCTCGCGACCGACGGCGCGCCCAACTGCGGCAGCGGCGTGGCCGAGGTCGTGGCCGAGCTCGCGCGCATCCGTTCGATCGGCGTCGACACCTTCGTGCTCGGCATCCCCGGCGGAGACCTCACGCTCTACGGTCCGCTCAACGTGATCGCCGACGCGGGCGGGCGCCCCCGCAGCGGCATCGTGCGCTTCTACGAGGCCGGCTCGACCTCGCAGCTCGAGTCCGCGCTGCGCGCCATCACCGCCGCGACGGCGAGCTGCACCTATCGCCTCGGCACGACGCCCACGCGCCCCGACCTCGTCACCGTGCAGTTCGACGGGCGCATGATCGCGCGCGACGCCTCCAACGGCTGGTCGTACACCGACACGACCTACCGCGAGATCCGCTTCAACGGCGCCTCGTGCACCGAGCTCTCGTCGGGCACCGTGCGCACCGTCAACGCCAGCTTCAACTGCCTGTAGGCCCTCACCCCGTCCCTCTCCCGCGAAGCGGGAGAGGGTGCCCGTTGGTGGCTGCCATGCCCTCACCCCGCCCTCTCCCATCAGAGGTGGGAGGAGGGTGGCGGGCGAGGATGGCATCGCGCGGGCAAGAGGTCCGCACCTCAAGAGCTTCGTCGCGGTGCAGCGCCCTCTCCCACCTCTGGTGGGAGAGGGTCGGGGTGAGGGCATTCCAGCGACCAACGGGCACCCTCTCCCGCTTCGCGGGAGAGGGACGGGGTGAGGGCTCAGTACGACGGGTCGTCGCGCGTCACCCAGTGGCCCGTGGTGGCCCCCGGCGGGTGCAGCGGCGTCACGGTGCAGCCCGTCGTGGCGCCGCTCGCGTCGACCGTCGCGACGATGTCCGCCGCGCGCCACATCGCGCCGATCGAGGTGAAGCCGCGCGGGCCCGTGAAGTCGGGCAGCGGCGTCGGCGCAGCGCCGAGCGTCGCGCGGAGGTGTCCGCCGCAGTAGACGTTCACGATGGGGTGCGCCGCGGTGCCCGTGAAGTTCTCGACCATCACGCGGAAGCGCTCGCCGTTGCGCGGCGTGTCGACGTTGGTGTTCTCAGGCACGCCGCTCGTCTTCGAGAGGTTGTTGTCGATGTCGAGGCGCGGATTGGCGCAGTAGCCGAGCGCGGTCCACTCGGCGCCGTGCGGGCCGTACTGGCAGTTGCTGAGCGGCGAGCGGCCGTAGCCCCAGTCGACGCGACCGCGCGTCCCTCGGAGCTCGGCCTCGCAGTTCGACCAGTTGCAGGAGTTGTTGTTGGTCGTGTTGAGCGGCGACGCGGCGCTGTCGTACCAGGGCAGCGTGTTGCGGGGATCGTGGACGTACAGGTCGAGGTCGACGGTGGTCGACGTGTCCCAGCAGAGCTCGACGCGCAGGCCCGGCCCCGCGATGTGCACGATCCACGAGCAGGTGAGGCGCTCGCCCGTCGCCGTGACCACCTCGAGCGTCACGCGGTAGTCGCCCGAGAGCGTCGGACGGAAGAGCACGTCGCGCCCGCCCACGCCGAGGAGCTGAAAGGTCGGCCGCGGGAGGAGCGTGTCGCAGGGGCCTCCCTCGACGCGCCAGTTCCACGAGCGCGCGGCGCCCGTGTAGAAGAGCCCGCCACGCAGCGGATAGTCTTCGAATGGGCGTCCGTCGGGGATGCGCGGGTCACCGGGCGCGGGGCACGTGATCGAAGGCATGCAGCACAGGCCGTTGTCGACGCAGCCGTCGCAGTCGTCGTCGAGGCCGTTGCACACCTCCGTCGACGGCGAGGTCCCGCCGGTGCACGCGCCCCAGCGCCCGAACTCGCCGGTGCCGTCGCAGCGCTGCGTCCCGCCGTGACACGCGCCCACGCTCTGCCGCGCGGGCGGGCCGAGAAAGCAGTCCTGCACGGTGCCCGGGATGCACGTGCACACGTCGTCGGACATCCCGTTGCAGTCGTCGTCGAGGCCGTTGCCGCAGGTCTCGCGCGCGGCGCAGCCCGTCGGTCGCGGCGTACACGTCGTCGCGGTGCACGCGTCGCCCATCGGGGCTCCGGTGTCGTAGACGTTCATCACGTCGGCGGGCGAAGACGAGTCGCCGCCGATGTCCGTGCGCGAGGGGTCGCCGATGTCGACGGGCGGTCGCGTCGCATCGGGCGTCGCGAGCGCGTCGGATCGCGCCACGTCGGCGCCGCGATCGGTCGTCGCGATCACGCGGTCCGCGGGCGCGCTCGCGTCGCCGTCGGAGAAGACGATGCCTCCGCCGCCGCTCGCGGAGCACGCCACCGAGAGTCCCACCGCGACGAGCTGCGCGAGGCGCGAGGTAGAAGCCATGATGACACCGACGATACAGACATCGTCGTCGCGGTGTCACCGTCGCTTGATGAGCTCCGCGACGGCCTCGGTGATCCCTTCGAGCGTGAGGTGGTACATCGGAAAGACCCCCCGCACGACCTCGATGGTGTTGCCGCGCCAGTCGCGGGGATCCTCGGGGTTGAGCCACACGGCGTGGTGAAAGTGCTCCTTGAGCGCGTTGAGCCAGTGGATCCCCGCCGTCGGCGGATCACCGGGGCCCAGCGACCCGCTCGCGAGGAGCTCATAGGGCGCCATGAGCGCATCGCCGACGAAGACCAGCTTGTAGTGCGGTCCGCACTGCCGCAGGAGCTCGGGCACGGTGATGGGCTCGCCGAAGTTCTCCGTGCGAAAGAGCCTGCCGTAGACGCAGTTGTGAAAGTAGTAGGTGCGCAGCTCCTTCCAGTGCGTCGACTTCTTCGCCGCGGAGAAGAGCTGCGAGACGGCCTGCGCGTAGGGGTCCATCGAGCCGCCGACGTCCATCGCGAGGATGACCCGCGTGTCGGGCCTCCGCGGCGGGCGGATCACCACCTCGAGCTCGCCCGCGTTCTTCGCCGTCGCGTCGATGGTGCCCTCGACGTCGAGCTCGGTCTGCGCGCCCTCGCGCACGAAGGCGCGGAGCCGTCGCAGCGCCACCTCGATCTGCCGGAGGTCGAACACGAGGTCGCCGCGATAGCCCTTGTATTTGCGGGCATCGGCGGAACGCACCGCGCTCCTCCCGCCGCCGCCGCCGACGTTCATCCCCGCGGGGTTGAAGCCTCCGCGGCCGAAGGGAGAGGTGCCGCCGGTGCCGATCCAGCGGTTGCCGCCGTCGTGGCGCTCCTTCTGGTTCTTGAGCCGGTCTTCGAACTCGCGCTGGAGGGCCTCGGGGTCGAGGGCCTCGATGAGGGCCTTCTCCTCGTCGGTGAGCTCGCGAGCCTTCTTGATGTCCTTGAGCCACTCGAGCATCTCGTCGGTGACCTTCTTGGCGTCGAAGATCACGCCCTTGAAGTACTCGGCGAACGCGAGGTCGAAGTCGTCGAGGTGCTTCTCGTCGTGGATGAGGAGCGAGCGCGCGACGTTGTAGAAGCCGTCGAGCGAGCTCTCGTGGAGCCCTACGCTGAGGGCCTTCGCGAGCGAGAGGGCCTCCTGCGTGCCGACGGGCACCTTGCGGCGACGGAGCTCGTACACGAAGGGGATGAACATCGCGGAGTGCCTCTAGCTACGGTACTTCTTGCCGCCCGAGAGCTGGTCCGCGTAGGCCACGAGGTCCTGCTCCTTCTTCAGAAGCGCGCCGAGGAATGGAAGCTCGCGATCGAGCTTCACCGACGTGACGCCCGCGCGCTGGAGCACGGCGATCCAGTCGACGAGCTCGCTCGTGCTCGGGCGCTTGCGGATGCGGCTCATGCCGCGGATCTCGTAGAAGATCGAGAGGCACTGGTCGACGAGGGCGCGCTCGGCCTCGGGGTGGTGGACCCCCACGATCCTTCGCATGAGCTCCTGCTCGGGGAAGTCGATGAAGTGGAACACGCAGCGGCGGAGGAAGGCGTCGGGCAGGTCCTTCTCGTTGTTGCTGGTGATGACCACCACGGGGCGCTGCCGCGCCACCACCTCGTCGCCCGTCTCGCTCACGCGGAAGCGCATCCGATCGAGCTCGTGGAGCAGGTCGTTGGGGAACTCCAGGTCGGCCTTGTCGACCTCGTCGATGAGGAGCACCACGCGCTCGGGCGCGCGGAAGGCCTCACCGAGGGGGCCGTACTTGATGTAGCGGCGGATGTCCTTCACGTCGCCGTCGCCGAAGCGCGAGTCGTAGAGCCGCGCCACCGTGTCGTAGACGTAGAGGCCCTCCTGGGCGCGCGTGGTGCTCTTGACGTGCCACGTGAGGAGCGGCGCCTCGAGGGCGCTCGACAGCGCCTCGGCGAGGAGCGTCTTGCCCGTGCCCGGCTCGCCCTTCACGAGCAGCGGTTTTTCGAGCGCGAGCGCGCAGTTCACGGCGGCTTCGAGCGCGTCGCTGGTGAGGTACGAGAAGGTCCCGCGGAATCGTTTGAAGGTTGCGTCCATGAGGTCCGTGGGGCGCGACCTTAGGGTCGTTGCGCGGTCGACACCAGAGGCACTTGTGAAACCCCCGGGGTCGGCCCCAGAGTGCGTCGCCCCACATGCTCGAAGAACCTCGCTACCTCCTCCTCGTCGACGCGACCTTCAAGAAGATCCTCGACGCGTTCGACGACCTCGACCCCGACGACGCCGAGGCCTACTTCGCGGCCGACGTCATCACGATCACCTTCCGAGACCAGTCGAAATGCGTGGTCAACACGCAGCGCCCCACGCGGCAGATCTGGCTCGCCGCGCGCGCCCGCGCCTGGCACTTCGCCTGGGACGAGGCCTCCGCGAAATGGCTCGACGACCGCGGCCGCGGCGAAGAACTCCTCGCCACGCTGCGCGCCGTCGTGAAGGACTCCGCGGGCCTCGACCTCGCGCTCTAGCGCAGCGACTTCACCTCGAGGAAGTACCCGTACGCGCCCGCGAAGACGATGCACGCCGCGCAGATCGCGACGATGATCGTGATGAGCACCATCGCGACCTTCGTACCGCTCGGAGGCTCCTCGCGCTTCGGTCGGGCGGGTGCTGCGGGGCCATCGGGCTCTTGCATCGGTCGTCGCGTCTCCTCGAAGTTCGTGTGCGGGCGGCGACGTGTGATAGCGTGAAAACGCGCTTCCGCGAAGCGCTGCGTGAGGTGTGATGAACCCGTTCGTCCAGAGTCCGTGTACGCGCTGCGGCGCCACCGTGTGGATCCCCACCGCGACGGGGATGGCCTACTGCCCCCAGTGCCAGAACCCCGTGCAGATGAGCCCCGGCGCGCAGTCCGCGCCCGCCGTCCCCGCGCAGCCCTCGCAGCCCGCGATCGCCGCCACCGTGGCCATCCCCTCGATGGCGACGCCGCCGGGCGGACCCTCCGCGTGGGGCGCTCCGCCCGCCGCGGTCCCCTCGCAACAGGGCGCGCCGCAGGGGGGCGCGCAGTCCTTCGGCGGAGCGTTTCAGCAGGGCTTCGGCGCGCCGCAACAGCCCGCGCCTCCGACGCCCGCGGGCAACCCCTTCGGCGGCGCACCGCAGCAGCCCTCGTTCGGTGGCGCACCGCAACAGCCCTCGTTCGGTGGCGCACAGCAGCAGCCCTCGTTCGGCGGCGCACCGCAGCAGCCCTCGTTCGGCGGCGCACCGCAGCAGCCCTCGTTCGGCGGCGCACCGCAGTTCGGCGCGGCGCCATCGAACCCCTACGGCGCGGCGCCCGGCGGATACGGCGCGCCCGGAGGCTTTCAACAGCCCGCGTACGCGGCCCCGACGGCGTCGAAGGGGGGAATGCTCAAGGTCATCCTCCCCGTGCTCGGCGTGATCGCGGTGTCGTGCATCGGCGCCATCGCGCGCTCGGGCTTCAGCAACTTCGCGCGACCGGGGCACCGCAGCCTGAGTTCGAAGAACATCGACGAGCGCGCGGCGGACCCTGACGCGATGATCCGCGCCGCGGGCGAGCTCGCGCGCGACTGGCGCAGCGACGCGGTGTTCAGCTCGATCAACATCAACGGGCTCACCACGGCGGGCACCGTCGACCTCAGCAACTCGAGCCACACGGTGACCATCGAGTACTTCTCGCCGTCGCGCGTGTCGTCGTACATCGAGCGCGAGCGCAACGACTCGATCAAGAAGTTCACCTTCACGTCGTCGGGCATCGACTACAACACCGTCTGGGGCGTGCGCCGCCGCGTCGAGCGCCCCACCGCGACGCCGACCCCCACCTGCGGGACGCGTCAGCTCGGGGCCTTTCTCACGCAGCAGGGCGTCGCCCCCACGGCGGATCTGCACGTGCAGTACGACCCCCAGTTCTCGTTCGCGGTCAACGGCGCGCTCGCGTGGCACGTCATGTCGTCGGCCCCGGCGCTCGATCGGTGGTTCGACGTGGGGAGCTGCACCTTCCTCCGCGGCAGTTGACACCCCGCGCGGGCGGCCTTAGGCCCTGCGCACCAGGAGCATCATGGACGACGATACCCGCCAGAAGATCGACAGCCTCGTGAAGGACAACAAGGTCGTGCTGTTCATGAAGGGGACGAAGAACTTCCCCCAGTGCGGCTTCTCAGGGACCGTCGCGCAGATCCTCGCGACCCACAAGGCCAGCTACAAAGACGTCAACGTGCTCGCCGACCCCTCGATCCGCGAGGGCATCAAGGAGTACGCCCAGTGGCCCACGATCCCGCAGCTCTACATCGACGGGAAGTTCGTCGGCGGCTGCGACATCGTGCGTGAGCTCCACACCCACGGCGACCTCGCGACGATGCTCCGCGACGCCGGCGCCATCCCCGCCTGAACGCGCCTCCGCGCCCCGCGAAAAGCCCTCTCTCCCACCCGCGATCGCGCTCTCTTCGAGCGCGCGTCGAAGCCAATGGTCATCGGCGCGCGCCGTCGATAGACTCGCCGCCCGTCGCGTCGACGGCACCCTCGAATTCCCCTCCGCATCCCTCGACGCCCGCGAAGCACCGACCATGAACACCGGACCTCTCTCCACGCGCGCTCGCCTGGCCGATCTGGCCCTCGCCGTCTACCTCGCTCCCCTCTACGAAGGCCGCCGTCTGGCCGTGGTAGGTCCCGCGTCGGGAGAGGTCGCGAGGCGCGCGCGCGTGCTCGGAGCCCGCACGGTGGTCTCCTTCGGCGGCGTCGGCGACGACATCGCGGTGAGGGCGCTCGTCCCCGGCGCGCTCGCGGCGCTGCACGGCAAGGTCGACGTGATCGTGGTGCCCGACGCGGGCGCGATCCCGTCGCTCCCCGCGCTCCTCGACGAGGCCCGCCGCGCGCTCGGCTCCGAGGGCGTCGTCGTGGTCGCGTCGGAGCCCGACGAGGGCCCCGTTCCGCTGGAGCGCGCGGCCCGCGCGTCGGTGGGCTTCCACGACCTCGAAGAGCTCTGTCAGGCCCGCTTCGCGAGCGTCCGCATGCTCGGCCGCGGACCCTTCGTGGGCTACACCCTCGCCACGCTCGACGAGGGCTCCGACGACGTCACCCTCGACACGCGGCTCATCGACGGTGACCCCCCGCGCCCCGAGGCCTTCATCGCCGTCGCGTCCGACAGCGAGCCCTCGCTCGATCCGCTCGCGGTGGTGCAGATCCCCGACGAGGTGCTCGGCGACGTGCGCGCCGCGGCGGCGAAGGGCCTCGAAGACGAGCTCGCCAAGCGCGACCAGAAGCTCAAGGAGGTCGAGGCCGCGTCGGCGGAGCGATGGGTGAAGATCCAGCGCTACGAGCACGGCCTGAAGGAGCTCGAAGAGGAGAACCGCAAGGCGCGCGACAAGACCGTGCGCCTCTCGAAGGAGCTCGAAGACGAGCGCAAGCTCCGGCAGCGCATCGAGCTCGACGCGCAGATGTCACGGCGCGCGCCCGAGCTCCCCAAGACCCCCGACCTCGAACCCGAGCTCCGTCGCTACAAAGAGGCCGCAGAGAAGGCCGAGCGCGAGCTCTCGTCGCTGCGCGCCCAACACGAAGCGACCGCGAAGGAGCTCTCCGACGCGAGGTCGCGCGCGGAGTCGGCGTCCAGGCAGGCTTCGGAGGCCAACGCGCGGGCGGAGCAGGCGTCGAAACAGGTTTCGGAGGCCAACTCCAGGGCGGAGCTGGCATCCAGACAGGCTTCGGAGGCGCGGTCGAAGGCGGAGCTGGCATCCAAGACGAGTTCGGATGCCATTTCACGGGCGGAGTCCCTCTCCAAAGAGCTTTTCGATGCGCGCGCCCTCATCGAATCGGTGGCGACGGAGCTCGCCGCGGCGCGCGGTCAGGTGCTCTCGTCGGCCGCGCGCGTGAGCGATCTGGAGCGCGAGCTCGACGAAACGCAGAGCGCCGAGGCCGACCTCCGCTCCCAGCTCGACGAGGCCCTGGAGCGCGCCGAGGTCGTCGACCTCAAGCCCGAGGTCGAGCGCCTCGAGAAGTCTCAGTCGTCGCTCCGCGCGGAGCTCGGCACCGTGCGCCACGAGCTCGACGCCGCGAAGGCCGAGGCCGCGCACCTGCGCGAGCACGCGCCCGTCGACGGCGAGCACGAGCGCCTCGAGCGCGCCCTCGCGCAGCACTCCGCGGAGCTCACCCGCGTCCGCGCCGAGCGCGCGAAGCTGGAGCAGGCCGTCCGCGAGCTCACGATGTCGCTCGCGCAGGCGCACCAGAACGACCACGCCGAGGAGGCCGCCGAGCTCCGCTCGCGGCTCTCTGCGATGGCCTCGGTGCACGGCGCCCTCGTCGACCGCGCCGAGGCCCTCGTGGCCGAGAACAACGCGCTGCGCGAGCGCGTGGCGCAGGTCGAGGCCGCGTCGGTGGCGGCGGCGGGCGAGCTGCAGCAGGCGAAGTGGCGCGTGGCCGAGCTCGAGCGCGCGCCGAAGGCAGCGCCCGGCGATGAGCTCCTCGCGGCCATCGAGACGCAGCGTCAGGAGACGCTCGAAGCGCGCCGCGAGGTGTCGCAGCTCTACGCGTCGAACGTGGCCCTCGAAGCGAGGCTCGTGCACACGACCGTGGAGCTCGAAGGCACGCGCGCGGGCTACCTCCGCCGCGTCGCCGAGCTCGAGCGCGAGCTCGACAGGCTCGTGAAGGCCCTCGAGGTCTCCGCCGCGCAGACCCGCTTCGAACGCGACGCCACGGTGGTGGCCCTCGAGCGCGACCTCGCGCTCGCGCGCGCCGAGCGCGACGGGATCGCCTTCCGCGTCGCCGAGGCCGAGCGCGCGATCGTCGACGCGGGCAAGCGTCACGCGCCCGCCGCCGCGCCCGCCGGGGCCCCCGCCGCGCCCGCGATCGACCCCGCGATCGTGACCGCGCTGCGCGCCGAGAACGCCGCCCTCGCCACGCAGCTCGTCGACGCCGAGCGCGCGCTCGATGAGCTCCGCGCGCAGCCCCGCGTGGCGCAGCCCGCCGAAGACGACGACTCCGCGATCATCGCGCAGGCGCGCCTCGACCGCGTGCTCACCGACATGGCCGCCACCGCCGAGCGCCTCGCGCGCACCGAAGAAGAGCTCGCCCGCGTGAAGGCCGAGCTCGACGACGCGCGCCGCGAGAGCGAAGGCATGGCCTCCGCCGAGGAGCTCGTGGAGCTTCGCGCCGAGATCGACGCGCTCGTGCGCCGCTGCGACGACCTCTCGCGCGACCGCGAGCGCCGCGCCGCCGACGTCGAGACGCTGCTCCTTCAGCTCGCCGAGCGCGACCAGCGGCTCATGGCGCTCGAGCGTCGCCGCGAGGACGAGCTCATGGGCGCGCAGCGCCTCATCATGATGGAGGCGCAGGCCAACCGCTCGCTGCGCACGTCGCTCGAAGACGTGCGCGCGGGGCTCTCGTCGATCCTGGTCGACGGTCGCGGCGCGATGGTGGCGCACGACCTGATGACCCTGCTGCGTCGCATCGAAGACGCGGGCTGAGCGAACGCCGGGATGCGAGGCAAGGCCCTCTTCGACGCCCTGGTCGAAGCCGCGAAGGTCCGCGGTCTCACGGTGCGCCGCGAGTCGATGACGCGCGGCACGTCGGCGGGCGGCTTCTGCGTGGTCAAGGGCGTCCCCACGGTGTTCATCGACGAGCGCGCCTCCATCGACGCGCAGGTCGAGATCCTCGCGGGCGTGCTGCGCCGCTACGACTGGACCGACGTCGAGCTCCCGGCGCCCGTGCGTTCCGCGATCGTTCGGTAGCGAACTACCAGGTCTTCACGGGCCATCGCCGACGCCACGCGAGCACGCGGAGCCGCGGGTCGGGGTTCACGGCCACGGGCTCACCCACGCGTTCGAGCAGCGGCAGGTCGGAGATCGAGTCCGTGAAGAACGCGCTCTGCGCGAGGTCGACGTCGTGCGCGCGGGCCCAGGCCTCGACCGCCACGACCTTGCCCTCGCCGTAACAGAACGGGGGAACGACCTCGCCCGTGAACGCGCCGTCGACCACTTCGAGGCGCGACGCGAGCACGTGCTCGATGCCCACCGCGCGCCCCACGGGATCGGCCGAGTACGACGTCGAAGCCGTCACGATCGCGCAGAGGTCTCCCGCCGCGCGCCGTCGACGGATCTCTTCGAGCGCGGCGGGCGCGACGTGGGGCAGCACCTCGTCGCCCACCCACCGCTCGACGCGCTCCGCGAAGCGGGCCTCGTCGCGTCCGACCATGGGCCGCGCGAGGGTGCGCGCGATGGTCTCGGCGTCGACGAGCCCGAGCGTGTAGCGCGCGATCCACCAGGCCACGCGGAGCCCGTCGCGCCTGCGCGCCTCGCCCTCTCGCACCTGCCATCGCGCGTAGAGCGACGCGGTGTTCACGCGCACGAGCGTGCGGTCGAGGTCGAGGAGGCACGCGCGCTTCATCGGCCTTCGAGGTAGCGCTCCCAGAGGTTGCAGGTCGCGTGGAGGGCCACCGCGGCGCCGATTCCGCCGCGCCAGTAGCGCATCGCGCCGAAGAGCAGCGCGGGGAAGAACACCGCCGCGCGCGCCGCCGTGGGGTCGACGATGACGTGCGTGAGCGAGAAGAGCACCGCCGTGACGACGATGACCCGCGCCGCGTCGCGCGCCGAGAGGGTCGGCGGGAGCCCGAGCGCGTCGCTCACGCGGGTGTAGACGTAGCCGCGAAAGAACATCTCCTCGGTGAAGGCCACGGCGAGGAGCTCGGTGGCGAACTCGCGCCAGCGGTCGGCGTCGAGCGCGAAGTGGCGCGGGCCGATGGGGCGGTTCACCAGGGGCCACACGGCCGAGTAGATGGGCAGCACCACGAGCGCCACCGCGCCCGCCACGCCGAGCTCACGCAGCGCCGAGGGGAGCGCCTCCCAGAGCGTCCGCACGAGGGAGCGGCGGTCGCCCGCGGCGCCGGGGAAGATCCCTTCGAGCTTCACGCCGTAGCGCGTCGTGTCGTCGTCGTCGTAGCGGATGCCGAGCATCGCGCCGCCGAGGAACACCACCCCGATCAGGTCGTGGAGCCCGCGCGCCATGAGCGCGGGACGCGAGAGCACGAACACCAGGGCGTTGACCGCGACGCACGCGATCGCGAGGTGCCTCCGTGCGAGCTTGCGCGAGGGGGCGGAGTCAGACATGGGCTCGGCGGAGGTCCGTCGGCGGTCAGTTGAGCGAGGGGTCCGTCGTCGGCTCCGACGCGGCGGTCACTTCGACGACGGCGTCGGTCGCGGGGGCCGCGGGCGCTTCGGGCTCGGCGCGGCAGCAGCGCTCGACCTCGGCGTCCATGGTGCCGGTGATCATCCGGTAGATCATTTCGAAGTCGCCGCGGAGCGACCAGAGCGGGTTGCCGAAGGTCGCGGGCACGTTGCCCTCGATGAAGAAGTGCGAGTACCACGCGGGCGCGTAGCCCACGACGGGCGCCGCGAGGAGGTAGCGCGCGCGACCGGTGACCGCGAAGGCCGCGAGCGAGGCGACCGCGGCGGTGGTGCCCGCGGCGTGAATGAGTCGCGTGGTGCGCTTCGAGTGGGCGCGCACGTAGTAGGGCCAGAACTCCTCGTAGGAGCGGACGTCGGGCTTGCTCATGGCGTCGAATCCCCTACGTCGTCAGCCGTTCCACGTCAATGCGCGCGGGGCGCTCAGTGGAAGGGGCGCAGGTGCGTCACGTACCAGCGGTCGCCCCAGTTGATCATCACGCGCACCTCGAGGGCCCGCTCGCGCGCGCCCGCTCGCACGAAGAGCTTCGAGCGGTAGCACGACCAGTAGGGGAGGCGGTTGGCCTCGCGCCCGACGCTCATCCACGTGCACGCGCGAGAGAGCTCGAAGCGCGCGAAGGTCGCGTTCGAAAGCTCGGGGAGCTCCCTGCGGTACGCCTCGATGTCGCGGCGATAGGCGCGCGTGAGCGTCGCGAAGTACCCCGCGGCGCCCGACATGTCCTTGATGGCGAGAAAGGGCTCGCGTTGGAGAAAGAACCCCAGCGCGGCCTCGGTGCGGTCGGGCGCACCTGTGCGGAGCGCTTCGAAGAGCAGCCGCGCGCGAGCCTCTGCGTCGCCCGCGGGCGGGCGAGGGGTGGGCGACCGCGCGTCGCGCGCGTTCTGCGAGGGGATCGTGAGCGAGGGCCACGGGTCGGCCGAGACCGCGAAGAGCGGCGCGAGCGCGACGACCACGGCCAGGAGCGCGAGAGCGAGCGGTGAGCGCATCGGGCGGTGGGCGCTGCTACCACGGTTCTCCGCGGCGACGCGAACGTTCAGACGCACCCGCAGGGGCCGTGATGAGCGCCCCGTGGCCTTCGTCTTGCTATGCCGTCCAGGGGTCGCCAACCCTCGAAATCCCTCGAAAATTTGCAGCAGTGATGCTTGACCCATCACACTCGCGAAGTTAGAGGTCCGTCGGTTTCGGGCATCGCGCGAACACCGCCCGTACAGCAACGAAGACAGTTTTGGATGCTTCGACCCGCCAGATCGCGGGTGCGCGGTTGGACCGACGCGCTCCCGGGATGCTGGTCATTTGGGTCCTACCAGGAATCAGAAGAACTCTTGAGAGCGACGCGGCAGACACACCCTCACGGGGCGCTGACGACGGCGGGCGACGGGACTCCGTTGCGCCGCCGACGCTGCGGCCTCGCGCGCGTTGTGCCGACACTCGTCGCATCGTGGAGACGCTTCGATGACTGACCGGTCTCTCATCGAACAGGTCCGAGAGCGCACGGACATCGCCGACCTCGTCGGGCAGTACGTGCCGCTCCGCAAGGTGGGGACGCGCTTCGTGGCGCGGTGTCCCTTTCACGACGAGAAGACCCCGAGCTTCAGCGTCAGCCCCGACAAGGGCTTCTACTTCTGCTTCGGCTGCAAGGCCGCGGGCGACGCGATCGGGTTCTACCAACAGCTCGAGGGCGTGACCTTCCCCGAGGCCCTGCGCGCCCTCGCCGAGCGCGCCGGCATCGAGGTCCCCGAGACGCGCGACCCCGAGCGCATCGCCGAAGACCGCCGTCAGCGCGACGTCTCCGAGCGCCTCCACATGGCGTGCGAGATCGCCGCTGTGTTCTTCGAACAGTGCCTCGAAGAGGCTCCCTTCAGCGAGCTCGCGCGCGGCGCCCTCGAAGAGCGCGGGGTCACCCCCGAGACCACGAAGCAGTTCCGTCTCGGCTACGCGCCGGCCCAGTGGGACGCGCTCGCGCAGCACTTCAAGGCCAAGCGCGTCTCGCCCGCCGACGCCGAGCTCGCGGGCCTCCTCATGCCGGGCCGCGGCGGCTCCTACGACCGCTTCCGCCACCGTCTGATGTTCCCCGTCTTCGACCGCGGAGGGCGCGTTGTGGCCTTCTCGGGACGCATCCTCCCCGTGAGCGAAGACCTCCCCGAGGGCATCGTCCCCGAGGAGACGGGCAAGTACATCAACTCCCCCGAGACGCCCATCTATCACAAGGGCGAGCTCCTCTACGGCCTCACCAACGCGCGCCTCGCGATGCGCCAGAAGGCCGAGGCCATCGTCGTCGAGGGCAACTTCGACGTGGTGCAGATGCACCAGCACGGCTTCACCGAGACCGTCGCGCCCCTCGGCACGAGCTTCACCGACGCGCAGGCCAAGCTCCTGCGGCGCTTCGCCGAGACCGTGGTGCTGGTGTTCGACGGCGACGAGGCCGGTCGCAAGGCCGCGCGCGCCGCGCAGCCCGTGTGCGCCCGCGCAGGGCTCATGGCCCGCGTGGGGGTGCTCCCGCCCAAGATGGACCCCGACACGTACCTCCGCTCCGCTGCGCCCGAGCACGGTCGCGAGGGGATGGTCACCCTCATCGGCAGCGGCGTGAGCATCCTCGAGTGGCTCATCAAAGACGCCGCGCTGAACATCCGCGACAACGTGCAGGGGCGCATCGCGCCGCTCCAGACGCTCGCGCCGCTCATCGGCTCGGTGCGCGAGGAGCTCGAGCGCAACCAGTACATCAAGCTCGCGGCGAAGATGTTCTTCCTCGACGAGCGCGAGGTCCGCGCCGAGGTGAAGAAGGTCGCGCGAGAGCCCACGCCGCAAGAGCGCGCCGCGTCACAGCCGTGGCAGGACTCGCGCCCGAGACCCATCCTCACGCAGCCCGTCGATGACGAGCAGGGCGCCGAGTCGCTGGAGCGTCGCCGCCGCAACGCCACGGTCTTCGGCCTCGAAGCGCTGCTCCGTCGCACCGACCTCCTCGGGACGCAGGACGCGGCTGATTTCGTGGCGCTCATGGAGCCCACGCTCGCGTCCGTGGTGAACGCCGCGATGGCGCAGTGGGCCGCCGTGCAGCGGGTCGACGGAGCCTCGCTGGTTGAGCTCTGCCCCACGCCGAAGGCGCGCAACTGGGTCGCCTCGAAGCTCGTTCCGCCCGACCACGAGAACCCCGCCGAGGCCGAGCACTGGGCGAACACCCTCCACGACGCGGTCCTCGACCTGAAGGTGTGCGACGGCGCCGCGCAGGCGAAGGGACTCGCCTGGGCCAGCGCAAGGGCTGGGATTCAAGGCGATCCCGCGTCGGAGGCCGGCACGCTCAACGACCAGTTGATGCTGAAGCGCGAGCTGGCGAAGGCCCGGGCCGCGAACAAGGCGCAGGACAAATAGGAGCACGACGCAAGATGAGCAAGCGCCCCGCGCAGACAGTGGTAGCCTCCGCGCCCCCCGCCGGGCGCAACGACCCGCAGGGGACGCACGCGGCGAGCACTCCGAAAGGTATTAGGAGCCGTTCGATGAAGGAAGAGACGACGCGCAAGGTTACTCCCGCCGCCAAGGCGAAGGACTCCAAGGACCGCAAGGAGCAGCACGCGCACGCGAAAGACGCGAAGACCCCCGAGGCCAACACCGTCGCCGCCGCCGCGGCCGCGGCGGCCAAGATCAAGAATCGCGACCGCAAGGAGGTGCAGCAGCTCATCGAGCTCGGCAAGCAGAAGGGGCACCTCACCTACGACGAGATCAACGAGGCGCTCCCGTCCGACGTGTTCTCGTCGGATCAGATCGATGAGCTCATGGGCATCCTCGGCGACGAGGACATCGAGATCGTCGACGCCTCCACGCAGGTCAAGGTCGCCCCCAAGCGCGCGGCCGAAGAAGACCAGGAGAAGCGCGTCGTCCCGATCCCCGAGGAGGAGGACGCCGGGTTCGACGACGCGTACGCGTCGAAGTCGAACGACCCCGTGCGCATGTACCTCCGCAAGATGGGCTCGGTGTCGCTCCTCACCCGCGAGGGCGAGGTCGAGATCGCCAAGCGCATCGAGGACGGTGAGACCAAGGTCCTCCACACGATCCTCCGCTCGCCCATCGCCGTGCAGGAGATCATCAAGCTCGGCGAGAAGGTCAAGCAGCGCAAGATCCGCCTCAAGGACGTCGTGCGCGACGCCGACGACGAGGAGGGCTACAACGAGGAGGAGGTTCGCAAGCGCGTCGAGAAGCTCACCGAAGAGGTGAAGAAGCTCTGGACGCACATCGGCGAGCTCGAGGAGGGCCTCGACAACCCCGCCAAGAAGCTCTCGGACACCCGCAAGAAGCAGGTGAACGACGAGGTCGCCCGCACCGAGGCGAAGATGTTCCAGACGCTGCAGGACCTGCGTCTGAACAAGAAGCAGATCGAGCACATCGTGATGCAGCTGAAGAAGCTCATCGATCAGCTCGAGCGCGCCGAGGCCCCCGTGCACGACGCCGCGCGCCGCATGGGCCTCGAGGTCCGCGATTTCAAGAAGCGCCTGCGCGAGTTCGAGGGCGCCGACAACCGCCGCCGCTCCGTGATGGCCCGCCAGATGAAGAGCACCTCCGAGGAGCTCACCGGGCTCATCGACACGCTCAAGGCCGCCACGCACAAGGTCAAGACCGTCGAGGAGAAGGCGCGCGAGCAGGGCGTCTCCCTCGAAGAACTCCGCCGCACCTACCGCGAGATCCGCGACGGCGAGCGCATGGCCGAGAAGGCCAAGGCCGAGCTGGTCGAGGCCAACCTCCGCCTCGTGGTGTCGATCGCGAAGAAGTACACCAACCGCGGGCTCCAGTTTCTCGACCTCATTCAAGAGGGCAACATCGGCCTCATGAAGGCGGTCGATAAGTTCGAATACCGCCGCGGATACAAGTTCAGCACGTACGCGACGTGGTGGATCCGTCAGGCCATCACCCGCGCCATCGCCGATCAGGCCCGCACGATCCGCATCCCCGTGCACATGATCGAGACGATCAACAAGCTGATCCGCACGTCGCGGTACCTCGTGCAGGAGTTCGGTCGCGAGCCCACGCCCGAAGAGATCGCCGAGAAGATGGAGCTGCCGCTCGACAAGGTCCGCAAGGTCCTCAAGATCGCCAAGGAGCCCATCTCCCTCGAGACTCCCATCGGCGAAGAGGAAGACTCGCACCTCGGAGACTTCATCGAGGACAAGTCCGTCGTGTCGCCCTCCGAGGCGGTCATCTCGAACAACCTCGCCGAGCAGATGCGCAAGGTGCTCAAGACGCTCACGTGGCGCGAGGAGAAGGTCCTCCGCATGCGCTTCGGCATCGGCGAGAAGAGCGACCACACGCTCGAAGAGGTCGGTCAGGGCTTCGAAGTGACCCGCGAGCGCATCCGCCAGATCGAGGCCAAGGCGCTCCGCAAGCTGCGGCACCCGTCGCGCTCGAAGCAGCTCAAGAGCTTCATCGAGGGCTGACCTTCAGCCCCTCCGCCGCGCCTCCCGATGCGGGGCGCGGCGGGGCTTCACTCCCCCGAATCTCCCTGAAAAACCGCTACTTCTCGTTCTTCGGCAGGAGCGCCGCGCGGCGCCCCGCGCGGTTGTAGCGCCAGGTGTAGCCCGCGCTCGCGACGGCGCTCGACAGGTGCACGAGCGGCACCACGTAGGCGAACACCACGGAGCCGATGACGGGGATGAAGTTGAGCCCCACGGCGGCGGCCACGTAGGCCACCGAGGCCATGATCGCGACGGGGTAGGGGGCGGCGTAGAAGAACCCGAAGGGGCCGAGCACGAGGCCGAGGCCCGCGCCGACGCGGAGGTCTTTGACGTTCTTCGGGGCGCCGTGGACGCGCTCGTCGTCGTCGTCGTCGTCGAGGCCGAGCTTCTCTTTCACCGCGGCCTTCGCGGCGTTCTTTACGAACTCGTCTTTGAGCGCGTTGGCGCGCTTCATCAGGTCGTCGGCGACGTCGGGGGCGCGCTCGCCCTTCGCGGGCTTGCGGTCTTTCGAAGACGACGGAGGCGGCGGGTTGCGGGCCTTGTCGTCCATCTCCTCGAGCCAGTCTTCGATCACGTGCCGGGGGAGCTCGGTACGGAGCATGAGGTTGGGCATCGAGAGCGAGAGGCCCTCGGCCTTCATCGCGCGCACCGTCCGTTCGAACTCGTCGCGGGTCATCATGGCGATGGTCGAACCTACCACAGCCCGAAGCTCTTCCACGCGACCCGCGCGACGTCTGGGCTACGCGGGGGGGAAGTGCGTCGCCGCCACCGCGTGCTCCATGTTGGCGCGGTAGAACACCCAGAGCCCGCCGCGCTCGTCGGGGAGCATTTCGAACACGTATTGAAACCCCGGCGGCTGCGCGAAGAGCGATCCGTTCTCGCCGAAGGCCGCGTCGACGCGCCCGCCACGGAGCACGCGGAACACGCGGAAGCCGTAGCCCTCCTGCCCGACCACGAGGAAGCTCCCTCGCGTCCACGGGATGAGCCCCCCCGCGTGGCACATCTCGAAGTTCCACCAGGCCGTGGTGAAGGCCCGGAGCACGCCTCCGTCGGCCCATGCGAGGTCGGGCGCCCTGCTCGCGGTGTAACGCACCAGGCGAAGCGGCGTCTGCGTCCACTCCGAGGCGCCGCCCGTGCCCGTGCCGCCGGCCACGACGATGCCGCCGTCGACGTCTCGGAGCATCGCGCGAACAATCATCGGCGATGCCATTTCCGACGTGTGCGCGACCGCGCCTGCGTCGCCCACGTCGGCGCGCGGACGGCCGCTCGCGTCGAGGTAGAGGAGCGTCGGCGCGCCCCCTCGCACCGCGGATCCCGCGAGCACGTACCCGTCCCCGTCGCGCAGCATCGCGGAGAAGCCCGCGAAGCGCCGGTCGTAGCGCACGCCGAGGGTCTCATCGAGCGCGCCCGCCGCGGTGATGCGCGCGTACATGCCCACCGTCGAGACGTTGTAGGGGATCTCGTCGCTGCCGGCGACCAGGAGCGATCCGTCGTCGTCGATCACCAGCGCGCGCCAGAGGAGCTGCCGCGTCACCGCGTCGGAGGGCGCCGCGATCACCGAGACGCCGCCCGTGCCGAAGCTCATGTCGAGGGCGCCGTCGGGGAGCCAGCGCGCCGCCACGCCGCTTCGAACGCTGTCGGCCGCGCCCGAGCCCACCGTCACGATGCGACCCTGACGGTCGACCGCCGCCGCGCGCGGAACCGCCTGGAGGCGCGCGGTGCCGCGACGCGCCGGGGCGCGCGAGAAGCCGAGGGTGTCGGCGCTCGCGAAGCGCGCGTCAGCGCCCGTTGCGGTGAGCCGCGTGAGGGAGAGGTCACGCTCCGCGTCGTTCGAAGCCCCCGCGAAGAGGATGAAGCGATGCTCCTCGTCGAGGCGCACGGAGGCCGCGGTGACGCTGTTC
The DNA here is from genome assembly GCA_046351535.1 of Polyangiales bacterium. Taxonomy (GTDB): domain Bacteria; phylum Myxococcota_A; class Polyangia; order Polyangiales; genus CAISKJ01. The sequence continues at coordinate 152,930 of JAXLYG010000022.1, read as the reverse complement.
GGCCACGCGCGCGAGAGCGAGCGGTCGGGCGTGCTCGAGAGCGTTCCGAAGGTCACGTCGCCGCGCGCATCATCGGCCGCCGGGGCCTCGGTCGCCGCGTCGTTCGACGCGGGTCTCCCGTCGAGCGACGAGCACGCCGTGGCGCACAGAGCCCCCATCACCAGTGTGAACCGCACAGCGGAGGGAGCATCGCACGGTCAGACCGGGGCGTTCCAGAGGCGAGCTTCGAGTCGCGGCGATCGGGCCTCCGGGTGACACGGCGTCACACGCGGAAGCGCCGGGCGCGCGAAAGGCTCGCGGGCGATCGATGTCCTTGCATTGAGGGGCGTTGGGCGAATACATCCTTCGAATTCACTCCGATGCGTGACCACATCCTCGCGATCGATCAAGGGACCACCGGGACCACCGTCCTCGTACTCGACGTCCGCGCTCGTGTGCTCGGACGCGCCACCGTCGCCGTGCCGCAGCACTTTCCCGCCGCGGGACAGGTCGAGCATGACGGCGAAGAGATCTGGTCGGGTGTGCGAGAGGCCATCACGGCCGCGCTCGACGCCGCGAAGATCCGCGGCGAAGACGTCGGCGCCATCGGCATCACGAACCAGCGTGAGACCACGCTCCTCTGGGACCGCGCCACGGGGCGCCCCATCCACCGCGCCATCGTCTGGCAAGACCGTCGCACGGCCCCCGAGTGCGCCGCCCTCCGCGAGCGCGGGGTGGAACCGCTCGTGTACGAGCGCGCGGGGCTGCTCCTCGATCCGTACTTCTCGGGCACCAAGATCGCGTGGCTCCTCGATCACGTCGACGGCGCCAGGGCGCGCGCGAAGAAGGGCGAGCTCGCCTTCGGCACGATGGACTCGTGGGTGATCCACAAGCTCACGGGCGGCGCGCACGTCACCGACGTCACCAACGCCTCTCGCACGCTGCTCCTCTCGCTCAAGAACCTCGCGTGGGACGACGACCTCCTCTCGGCCCTCGACGTGCCCCGCGCGGTGCTCCCCGAGGTGGTGCCGAGCGCCGGCGTCGTCGGGCACACGAAGGGCGTTCCGGGCCTCCCCGATGGCATTCCCATCGCGGGCATCGCGGGCGATCAGCAGGCCGCGCTCTTCGGCCAGGGGTGCTTCCGCAAGGGCGACGTGAAGTGCACCTACGGCACGGGCGCGTTCGTGCTCATGAACGCGGGCACGACGCCCGTTCCGTCGCGGCACCGTCTGCTCACCACCGTGGCGTGGCAGATCCCGGGCGAGGTCGCCTACGCCCTCGAAGGCAGCGCCTTCATCGCGGGCGCCGCGGTTCAATGGCTCCGTGACGGCCTCGGGATCATCCGTAGCGCCTCGGAGATCGAAGCCCTCGCGCGCTCGGTCCCCGACGCGGGCGAGGTGGTGTTCGTGCCCTCGCTCACGGGCATGGGCGCGCCGCACTGGGCGCCCGAGGCGAGGGGGCTCGTGTGCGGCATCGGTCGCGACACGACGAAGGCCCACCTCGCGCGGGCCACGCTCGACGGGATCGCCCTCGAAATCGCGGATCTCGTGGAGGCCATGTCGAACGACGCCGGCGCGCCCATCGCGTCGATGCGGGTCGACGGCGGAGCCTCGGCCAACGACCTGCTCCTTCAGGTGCAGGCCGACGTGGCGGCGACGGAGGTGGTGCGTCCCCGGGTCGTCGAGACGACGGCCCTCGGTGCGGGGATGCTCGCGGCCCTCGGTGCGGGTATGGTGGCCTCTCGCGACGAGGTGCTCGGCGCGCTCGCGATCGACAGGGTGTTCCGTCCTGAGGGCGAGCGTGCGAAGGTTGACGCGCTGCGGGGTCGCTGGCGGGTCGCGGTCGCTCGGGCCTTGCAGAAATGACAGAGGGTTCAGCGTCATGACGGAAGAGAACAAGGTCCGACAGCGCCTCGAGATCTCCTGGGAGGCCCTCGAGGATGCGTTCGAAAACAACGCGCCCGAGGTCCACTCGTACCTTCACCTCACGACCGGCGAGGTGCTCCGCGTGGTCGACGGCGTGGCCGATCCGGCCATGCACCAGCGCATCGCGAGCGACCCGAGCTACCTCCGCGTCGACCCGGTCTCGTCGCGCGAGCAGTACCGATGGATGGAGCGCTTCATCGCCACCGCGCAGGAGTCCGAGCTCCGCTCGCGCCTCGTCGCGGCCATCGATGGGAAGGGCGCCTTCCGACGCTTCAAAGACGTGCTCATGAGCTTCCCCGCCGACCGTGAGCGGTGGTTCCAGTTCCGCACCGAGCGCCTGCGGTCGTGCATGGAGGCGTGGCTCGAAGCGCACAACCTCGAGGCCGTTCCGCGCGTCGTGTGGACGCCGCCGCCGAACGAGGTCCCCGAGGCCGAGGGTGACGACGAGGCCGTCGCCACGCTGCGCCGCGCGCGCCAGGGGATCGAGGGTCTGCGCCGTCGCCTCCGTGAGGCCGCGGACCTCGTGCCGTCGCGCGAGATCGAGACCGCGATCGCGTTCCTCGAATGGCTCCGCGAGCGCAGCGGTGGCCGCGCCGAGGTGACCACCCTCGCAGGCAACGTCGACGCCGCCGGGGGGATCTTCGACCGCGACGAGCGATGATCCTCCGCGCTGTCGCGCTCGCGTTCGGCGTGCTCGCCGCGCAGCCCGCCGCGGCGCCCCGACCGCCGCGCGCGGAGGTCACCCTCGACCAGGCCGTCGCCGCGCTCGAGACCGAGGGCGACACGGCGCCGCGCTTCGTCCTTCGCAGTGATTTCGTGCTGCTCCTCCGCACCGAGCTCCTCATGCACGGCGCGCCCGACGCGCTGCACGCCGTCGTCGATCCGGTGACGGTCTCGGGGCCCATCCTCGAGCAGCTCGGCGCCGAGGTGCTCGTGGTGCGAGAGGCCGAGCGCGCCGCGATGGGCGACGCCGATCCCTCCGACGTGGCGAGCCACCGCGACGACGTGCTCCGGCGCATCGGCGGCGAGGAGGGCGTGCGTCTGCTCCTCGAGGCGACGGGCGCGTCGGCGGCGGAGTTCGACGGGCTCCTGCGGCGCAGGGCCATCGCGGAGCGCTACCTCGCGGCGCGGTATCCGCGGCTCATCGAGCCCACCGTCGAAGAACTCCGAGAGCGCTACGACCGCGACCACCACGACGCCACGCAGGCGTCTGAGAGCTTCGCCGCGGTGCGACCGACGCTCTTCGCTCGCATGGTGCGAGAGGCGCTCCCGCGCGCGCTGCGGCAGTACCTTCGAAGCCTCGGGAGCCGCGTTCGCGTGCGGCGTCTGGGGGCCACCGCGGACGCGCCGTGACGTCGTCGCTGCGCCGCGCGAGCCGCGACGATGTCTCTGCGCTCAACGCGCTCGAACACGCGTGCTTCGGAGACAAGGGTCACCCCGACGCGATGTCCGAAGAGCTCGCGCGGAGCTGGTCGGTGGTGCACGTCGCCGAGCACCCGACGCGCGGGGTGGTGGCCTACGTGACCGTGTGGCGCATCGCCGACGAGATCGAGGTCATTCAGGTGGGGACGCGCCCCGACGCGCGCCGCGAGGGGCACGCGAGAGCTCTGCTCCTGCGCGTGCTCGACGAGGCCGAGCGCGACGGCGCCGTGCGCGCGCTGCTCGAGGTGAGGCCCACGAACGTGAGCGCGGTGACCCTCTATCGCGCGCTCGGCTTCGTCACGCTCTCGCGCAGGGAGCGCTACTACGACGACGGTGAAGACGCGCTCGTGATGGAGCTGCGCCTCCCGCGCGGTTGACGTATTGCGTGAACGTCGGCGTCATGCTTGCGGCGCGGTGCCCGAGCGGTCTACGGTGCTTTCGAGATGCCTCGCGCACGAGAGACGCCGCGTCTGACCGAGGGCCGAAATGGTCGCGAGGAGGCGGTGTCACCGGCGCTCGCGCCGCTCGAAGTGCCGGAGCTCCTGAGCGCCCTCGCGGCGAACACGGCGGAGAGCGAGGTGACGGCGATGTCGGTGCCTCCGCCGCCGCCCGCGCCCGTCGAGGGGCCGTGGCGGAGCTACAAAGAGAAGGTCGCGCTCCTCGCCGATCGGATCATCGAGCTCCAGAAGCCCATTCGCATCTTGAACGCGCTCAAGTGGGAGTCGGGCTCGTGGGAGTCGTTCCGCAAGTCGCGCTTCAAGGAGCTGCCGCGCGTCGACGCGGAGAGCTACGCGCGCGTAGATCTGGGCTTCGATCCCTACGGTCGCGCGCGGGACTTTCAGGGCCTCGCGGATGACGTCCGCACGACGCTCGGCGCCGACGACGCCATCGCGCGAATCCTCCGCGCGACGTGCCTTGAGTACCGCGACGTGTGCCGCATGCTCGCCGTGCGAGGGACGCCCGAGTTCTACGCCTACTCGCGTCGCCTCTACGGCTCGCCCAAGGACACCTTTCCAGACGGGCAGACGACCGTTCGGGATATCGCCCGCACGCTCTACACGCACCTCACGAGCCTCGGCGAGGTGCACCTCGGCCCCGTGTCTCCGCGCGACATCGACGGCGCGCAGGTGGTCGAGGCGCTGCGCGAGCGCTTCCGCTCGTACTTCGGCGAAGACGCGGTGAACGTGATGCTCGACGACGGCATCATCGCCGACGCCGCGGCGGGCAGCGACTACGTGAAGATCCGCGGCGGCGCGCGCTTCAGTCAGGTCGACGTCGACATCCTCGAGGTGCACGAGGGCTGGGTCCACGTCGCGACGAGCCTCAACGGCGCCAACCAGCACGTCGCGCGGTGGCTCAGCAAGGGCCCGCCCCGCACCACCTCGGTGCAGGAGGGCCTCGCGGCGCTCATGGAGGTGCTCACCTTCCGCAGTCACCCGCGTCGCGCGCGTCGCCTCAACGAGCGCGTGCTCGCGGTCGACAAGGCCGAAGACGGCGCCGACTTTCTCGACGTGTTCGAGTGGTACCGCACCGAGGGCTACGACGAAGAAGACTGCTTCAACGCCGCGCGCAGGGTCTTTCGCGGCGGAACGCTCGCGGGCGGGAGTCCCTTCACCAAGGACATCGCGTACACGCGCGGCCTGGTGACGAACTACCACTTCATCCGTTCGGCCATTCGCGCGTGTCGGCCCGAGCTCGTGCGCTTTCTCTTCGTGGGCAAGGTCGCGCACGAAGACGTGCCGGTGCTCCACGCGCGCGTCGCGGACGGCGTCGTGCGGGCGCCGCGGTATCTGCCGCCGCTGTTCTCAGACCTCAGCGGCCTCGCGATCTGGATGGCCTATTCGGGGTACTTCTCGCAGATGGGCGCGCAGGAGATGTACGACTACTACGCCCAGCTCTTTCAGCAGACGTAGCGGGCGCTGCGCTCAGCCGCCGATGCGCGCGGTGTGGGCCGCGGGGACGCTCACGTCGCGGCCGCCGAAGGTCCAGGTGAGCTCGCTCGACGTGAGGTTGGTGAGCGTCGTGGCGACGGTCGATCCGCGGCGCTCCGAGCGCGTCACGCTGAGCTCGGGGCTCGTCGCATCATCGGAGAGCGAGAGCACCGCGCGCTGGCTCCAGCCTTCGCCCGACCAGGTGATCGCGACGGCGACGCCGCCGCGGTCGACCGTGGTGTCGGGCGGCATCGTCTCGGTGACCTCGCAGGGCGCGTCGTGGGGCGTCGCGACGGTGAGCGCGGGGAGCGTGTCGTCGCCGCGACGCGCGAGCACGATGGCGCAGAGGGCCGACGGGTCGACGGCGGCTTCGACGGAGCCGTTCGAGAGCTTCCAGACGTGGCCGTCACGGCGCAGCGTCGCGGGGCTCTCGGCGATCGGTGACGCGACGGCAGGAGCGACGCGTCGCGCGCCCGTGCGGCAGGCCGAGGTGAACACCGCGCAGATGGGCGAGCTGTACTCGTCGCCCGAGAGCTCGCCCGCGTTGCCCGGGTCCATCATCGAGCGCACGCGCCTCGCCATCGCCTCGCGTCGCACGCGTCGCCACTCGGCCCACTCGCGGCGCGCGTAGTAGTACCAGCGCTCCCAGCGGTAGCTGTCGGCGCGCCAGTCTTCGTCGCCCCACCACGAGGTCCCCGAGATGCCGATCCCCTCGAGGGTGACCTCGCCGAGCGGCTCCGTGGGCGCTGCGGGCGGAGCGCTCGCGGCGCGTCCGTTCTCCGCGGCGGCGGGCGTTGCGGCGTGCGGCGCGGGTGCAGAAGGGGCTGCGGCGGGTTCGGCGGGGCGAGGGGAGGGAGGGCGCTGCGGGTGACGTTCGAGCGTGACGCGTTCGCGCGACGTGGGCACGTGACGCGCGGTCGCGGCGGGACGGGTGAGGATCACCGCCCACGCGACGAGGCACAGAGCGACGGGGATCGCGAGAGGCAGGAGCTCGCTACGAAGACGCGCCATGAACTGCTGTGACGCGACATGTGATGGGAAGTTCCTCTCTCGATGTGGGTTGGTGAGAAGAGGCTTCGAGGCCGTGTGGAGGCCACCACGCGACACGTGTCGGCGACGCCGCGCCCCTGTGTCGATGGGCCTTGCTTCGTGGGGCGCCTCCAACGATCGTCGCCTCCCTGATGGCACCCGCGACCGCACCCCTCGCAGCGAAGCTCCCCCCGCGCGACGAGTACCTCTCCGACGACGACATCTTCGGGCGCTTCGTCGACTACGTCACCGCGAAGAACCTCTCGCTCTACCCCGCGCAGGAAGACGCGCTCCTCGAGATCCTCGCGGGGCGCAACGTCATCCTCAACACCCCCACCGGGTCGGGCAAGAGCCTCGTCGCCACCGCGATGATCTTCAAGTCGATGTGCGAGGGCAAGCGCGCGGTCTACACCTGCCCCATCAAGGCCCTCGTGAACGAGAAGTTCTTCGCCCTCTGCGAAGACTTCGGACCCGACAACGTGGGGATGCTCACGGGCGACGCGGCCATCAACCGCGACGCGCCCATCCTCTGCTGCACCGCCGAGATCCTCTCGAACATGTGCCTGCGCCAGGGGCACTGGGCGCCCGTCGACTACGTGGTCATCGACGAGTTCCACTACTACTCCGACAAGGAGCGCGGGGTCGCGTGGCAGATCCCGCTGCTCGTGCTGTCGAGCGGCACCTTTCTGCTCATGTCTGCCACCTTCGGCAACACGGCCTTCTTCGAAGCCGAGCTCACGAAGCTCACGGGTCGGAGCACCGCCGTCGTGCGCTCGACCAAGCGCCCCGTGCCGCTCGATTTCGAGTACCGCGAGACGCCGCTGCACGAGACCGTGGCCGACCTCGTGAAGCACTTTCGCCACCCCGTCTACATCGTGAACTTCACGCAGCGCTCTGCGGCCGAAGAGGCCCAGAACCTCATGAGCGTCGACTTCTGCACGAAGGAAGAGAAGAAGGCCATCCACGAGGCCCTGCGCGACGTCACCTTCGATAGCCCCTACGGCAAGGAGGTGCAGCGCTACGTGCGTCACGGCATCGGCCTGCACCACGCGGGCCTGCTGCCCAAGTACCGCCTCCTGGTCGAGCGCCTCGCGCAGCAGGGGCACCTCAAGATCATCTGCGGCACCGACACGCTCGGCGTCGGGGTGAACATCCCCATCCGCACGGTGCTCTTCACCAAGCTCTGCAAGTTCGACGGAGAGAAGACCGCGATCCTCTCGGTGCGAGACTTTCAGCAGATCGCGGGGCGCGCGGGGCGCAAGGGCTTCGACGATCAGGGCTGGGTCGTGGGCCAGGCGCCCGAGCACGTCATCGAGAACCTCGCGCTCGAGAAGAAGGCCGCGGGCGACCCCGTGAAGCTCCGTCGCATCGTGCGGCGAAAGCCCCCGGAGCGGGGCTACGTGCACTGGGACAAGAGCACCTTCGACCGGCTCACGACGGCGCTGCCCGAGCCCCTCGTGTCGCGCTTCAAGGTCACGCACTCGATGGTGCTCAGCGTCATTCAGCGCGAGGGGCGGCTGCGCGACGGGTGCCGCGGGCTCGCGCGCATCATCCGGGCCTCGCACGGCACGCCCGTCGAGCGCAGGCGCCACGGTCAGCACGCGTGGACGCTCTTCAAGTCGCTCGTGGGCGCGGGTGTCGTGCGGAAGGTTCCGCGCGATGATGGCCGCGGCGAGCGCTTCGAAGTGAACGCGGAGCTTCAGGTCGACTTCTCGCTGCACAACACGCTGGCGCTGTGGCTCCTCGACACGCTGCCGAAGCTCGACCCCGAGTCGCCCGACCACGCGCTCGACGTGCTCACGATGGTCGAGTGCACCGTCGAGAACCCCGACGTGATCCTTCAGAAGCAGCTCGATCGCATCAAGACCGAGGCGATGGCCGAGATGAAGGCCCAGGGCGTCGAGTTCGAGAAGCGCATCGAGGCCCTCGAGAAGCTCGAGTACCCGAAGCCCCACCGCGATTTCGTGTACGCGACCTTCAACGACTTCGCGCAGAAGCACCCGTGGGTCGGCGAAGAGAACATCCGCCCCAAGAGCGTCGCGCGAGAGATGTTCGAGACCTATTCGACCTTCGCGGACTACATCAAGGAGTACGGCCTCGAGCGCTCCGAGGGCGTGCTGCTCCGCTACCTCTCCGACGTGTACAAGTTCGTCGTGCAGAGCGTCCCCATCAGCGTGAGGACGCCCGAGGTGTACGAGGTCATCAACTACTTTCGCACGCTCGTGCGCGACGTCGACTCGTCGCTCGTCGACGAGTGGGAGGCGCTGCACACCGACCCCGACGACGAGTTCGTCGACGTCACCACGAAGAAGAAGAAGGCCGCCGACGAGCCGCCGCCCCCGAAGGACATCACCGCCAACGAGCGGGCCTTCGTCGCTGCGATTCGAAGGGCGATGTACTCGTTCCTCAAGGCCATCGCGAACCGCGACTGGGCCACGGCGGCGCGGCTCGTCGATCACCGCGAGGGCGAAGACCCGTGGACGCCCGCGCACATCGAAGACGCGATGATTCCCTTCTACGAGGAGCACGCCACGCTGCGCGTCGATCACCCCGCGCGCTCGCCCAAGAATACCCTCGTCGATCACAACCCCGACGGCACCTGGCGCATCCGGCAGGTCATGGTCGACGCCGAGGAGCACAACGACTGGGTCGTCGAGGCCACCGTCGACCTCGACCTCTCGCGCGTGAAAGACCGCGCCGTGATCCACCTCGACCGCATCGGGACGTGAACGCCGCTCGCGCGCTCGCCTCGCGACTCGCACCCGCCGCGCTCGTCTCCCTCGGGGTGGCGCTGCGGCTCCGCGCGCTCTCGATCGAGCGCATCGCCGACGACTGGTATCAGCGCTCGATGGTCGAGGGGACATATCCCGTCCATCGCGCGCCGTGGGACCTCTACGACTTCATCCGCGCGACGCCCGCGGAGCACGGCGCGCTCCTCGACCGCGGGACCTTCCCCTGGTGGATGGGGGCCGACCTTCACATCGCGGCGTGGCGTCCGCTCGCGAGCCTCACGCTCACCCTCGATCACGCGCTCTTCGGCAGCGGCACCGTGGGTCCGCACGCGCACTCGCTCGCGTGGCTCGCGGCGCTCCTCGCGGCGGCGTGGTGGTGGATGCGCGCGGTGCTGCCACGGAACTACGCGCTCGTGGCGCTCGCGCTGCTCTCGGTGAGCGCGTCGCTCACGGTGCCGACGGCGTGGCTCGCCAACCGCCCGTCGCTGCTCTCGGGCGTCTTCGGGCTGCTCGCGATGGGCGTGATGGCGCGCCGCGAAGTGCCTTCTTTCAAGCGTGATGCGAGCGTCGCCGCGCTCACCTTCGCGTCGGTGATGTCGGGCGAGTACGGCGTCGCCTTCGCGGGCTGCGCGGTCGCGTATGAGCTCGTCGCGGGTGTCGGCTCGCCCGGTTCGCGCGCGCGGGCCTCGCTCGCGGTGCTTGCCTCGTGCGGGGTGTACCTCGCTACCTGGAAGGCGCTCGGGCACGGCGTCGAGGGGACCATGACCTACCTCGATCCGCTGTCGCATCCGGGGGCGTGGCTGCGCGCGGCGGCGTTGCGGTTCCCTGCGCTCCTCGGGGAGCTTGTGACGACGCGGCCCATCGCGCTGTCGCTCGCGACGCCGCAGGCCATGTGGCAGACCCTCGTCGCGCTCGCGTCGGTCGTGTGCGTCGGCGTGGTGGTTGCGCGTCGCGCGGCGTCACCCCTTCGTCGCGTCGCGCTCGGGCTCGCCGCGGGGATGCTCGCGGCGATGATCCCGGTGCTCTCCGCGCCGCCGATGGAGCGGCTCCTGCTCGCCGCGGCGCCAGCGTTTGCGGCGCTCGTCGGGGCGCTCGTCGCGTGCGCGTGGAGCCCTGCGGCACAAGGCCATCGAGTACTCTCGAAGGCGCTCGCGGCGGTTGTTGTCGTGGGGGTCGCGGTGCAGCTCGTGGTGCCTGCGATACGTTCGTGGCAGGGGCTTCACTCCGCGGCGTGGTGGCGTGTCGAGGACGTGGCCTTTCGCGCGCTCCCGGGTGTCGACGCGTGCCACACGGCCGATCAGGATCACGTGCTCCTCGCCGCGGGGAGCTTCGGTGTGCTTCACGTGATTCCGCTGCTCTGGCAGGGGCGAGGGTGCGTGCAGCCGAGGACGTGGCGCGTGCTCTCGGTGCCTCCCGGCGCCTCCGTGGCGTTGCGAGCGGACGATCGCGCGCTGACGATGTTCGCGCCCGCGGGGCCGCTCCTCGGCGACGTGGCGAGGCTCTGGCACCCCGACCACTTTCGCGAGGGAGACACGGCCCGCGCGCTGGGCTTCGAGGCGACGGTGGTGTCCGTGCGCGACGGCGCACCCACGCGGGTTCGCTACGCGTTCGACCGCTCGCTCGATGATCCGAGGGTGGTGCTCTGGATGTCCGTCGCCGGCGGATACGAGCAGGTGCGGGCGCCGCCCGTGAACGCCGGGAGGCTCGTGCCGCAGCCGCTCGGCGTTCCCGAGTGAGGGGAGGATCGCGAGGCATCACCTCGACAGAGGCGAACGAACCGCGCACGATCACGGTACGCCTGCCGTAGCCCGACGGCTCCGGTGGGGGTTCGCAGAGGTCATGGGAGACGAGAACCGAGCGCGGTACGCGTGGCGTGATCTGCTGGGGGCGCCTTCGCTCCTCAGCCTCTCGCGCGTTCCCCTCGCGGTGGCCTTCGTGGTGTTCGTGCGGCGCCCGTACGTGGCCCTCGGGCTGCTCGCGGTGGCGGGCGTCACCGACCTCCTCGACGGCTGGGTCGCGCGTCGATGGAACCGATGCACTGCCACGGGGGCGCTCGTCGACGGTGCCACGGACAAGCTGCTCGTGCTCCTGGTCGCCTGCTCGCTCTGGCGCGAGGGGCTGCTCTCGACGACGGAGACGCTCCTCCTCGGGACGCGCGACCTCGGAGAGCTCGTCACCACCGCCTGGATCGCGCTCCAGAAGGACGATCACGCGCTCCACGAGGAGCAGCGCGCCAACGCGCTCGGCAAGCTCACCACGCTGGCGCAGTTCGCCGTGGTCGTGACCGCGGTGCTGCGATGGCGCCACTTCGAGCTCGCCGTCGTGACCGCGGTGCTCGGCGCGATGGCCGCGGTGAGCTACGCCCGACGCGCGCGCTGAGCTGCGAATCCGGCCTATCGCGCGGAGCTCCCCATGCGTTAGGCTCTGGAGCTCCAGAGCGAAACACGGATGGACCCCGACGCACTCCTCACGCGCGTCCTCTCACTCGGCGTCGCCCTCGACGACGCGATCGAGAAGGCGTTGCCCCTCGACGAAGACGACGTCTACGCGCTCGTCGGGCTCGTGATGGAGCTCGACGTGTGGCTCTCCGAAGGCCGTCGACTGCCGAGGCGGTGGGACGTTTCACGCGAGGTCGAGGCGAAGCCGCTCCTCCTCACGAGCGAGTCTGCGAGCAACGACGTGACCCCGCGCAAGCGCCGCTCGCTCGTGCGAAACCGCCGCCCGCGCGAGGCGAGCGCGCAGCTCACCTTCGCGTTCTGAGAGGCGCTTCAGCCCCGACGGCTCGCGTCGAGCGACCCGCGCCCGTAGCCCCACTGGAGGAACGCCTTCGCCGCGCGCGACTGGTACCACGCGCGGTCGATCGCGAAGCGCATCGCGTCTTGAATCACGCCTCGCACCGTGGCAGCCGCGTCGATCTCTCGCAGCGCGCGTCGCCGGTAGCGTCGCACCGCGTCGTCATCGAGCGCGCCGCGCTGGAGCGCCGCGATGGTCACCTCCGCCGCGATCACGCCCGAGCGGAGGGCCTGCCAGATTCCCTCTCCGCTCAGGGGGTCGACGTGGCGCCCCGCGTCGCCGACGGCGAGGAGCCCGGGGACGCCGCCCGCGACGCGAGGGTCGCTCAGCGGGAGCTGCCAGGTTCGAATGGAGCCCACGCGCGCGTGCCCTGCGAAGCGGTCGGCGTGACGCGCGAAGAAGCCTTCGAGCGCCTTCGAGAGCGACACGTGCGTCTCGCCGTACGCGTCGATGCGCTGGTACACGCCGACGTTTCGAACGCCCTCCACCGAAGGGAAGATCCACCCGTAGCCGCAGGGCAGCTCGCGCTCGAAGAAGTGCTCGTTGCAGTCATCAGGCGTCGGGCCGGGGACGCCCGTCACATACGCCGTCGCCGAGACCGCGAGGAACCTCCCGCGGGGCTTCGGCGCGTCGACGAGCGACCACGCGATGGAGCCCGGTCCGTCGGCGGCGATCACCGCGCGCGCAGAGAACGTCGACGTCGCGTCGCGGACGCCGGTCACGCGGCCGTTGTCTCGCACGGCCTCGCGAACGTTCACGCCCTCGCGCACCGTCGCGCCCGAGCGCCTGAGCGCGTCGACGAGGAGGGCGTCGAGCTGCGTGCGCCCCATGATGAGCCCCGCGTGCGCGTGGTCGTCGCGGGTCACCTCGGCGCCGTCGGGAAAGACCACGCGTGACCGCCGAAACGAGGCGCTCGGGGCGCTGTCGAGGTCGGCGCCGAGCGCGCGCGCCGTGTCGACCGCGCGGCTCGACAACGCGTCGCCGCAGGTCTTCGGGCGAGGGAAGCGCGCCCGGTCGAGCACCGTCACGCGGAGCCCCGCGCGCGCGAGCGTGACCCCTGCGGCGCAGCCCGCGGGCCCTGCTCCAACGACCACCACGTCGGCGCTGTCGTCGGCGCTCACGTCAGGCGCGGATCGCGGTGGTGAACGTGATCGTCGCGCTCTTCTCGAGCATCTTCGCGACGGAGCAGTACTTCTCCATCGAGAGCTTCACGGCGCGTTCGAACTTGTGCGGATCGATGGCGCCCGAGGCTTCGAAGTGCAGCGCGATGTCGGTGTACACCGCGGGGATTGCGTCGGCGCGCGTGCCCTTCACCGTCACCACGAGGTCTCCGAGCGGCTCGCGCTGCTGCTTCTCGAGGATGTGGATCACGTCGAGCGCGCTGCACCCCGCGAGGCCCATGAGCACCATCTGCATCGGGCGCACGCCCTCGCCCTGGCCGCCGAGATCGGGCGGGCCGTCGATCATGCACGTCTGTCCGTCTTCGTTCGTGGCCTCGAAGAGCGCGCCGCGCACGCGGCCGATCTTCACCTCGACGGTCTTCGCTCCGCTCATCTCGACTCAGCCCTTCGCGCCGAACAGACCCGACGACAGGTAGCGGTCGCCGCGGTCACAGAGGATCACCACGATCACGCCCGCCGTGAGCTCCTTCGCGATCTGGAGCGCCGCCCACGTCGCGCCGCCGGAGCTCACGCCGACGAAGACCCCCGCGTCGAGCGCGAGGCTGCGCATCGTGTCTTCGGCGTCGCGCTGCGCCACGTCGACGACGCGGTCGACGCGCGAGGCATCGAAGATCTTCGGGAGGTACTCCTTGGGCCACCGCCGGATGCCCGGGATCTTCGAGCCGTCGGTGGGCTGGCATCCCACGATCTGCACCGCGGAGTTCTGGCCCTTGAGGTACCGCGAGCACCCCATGATCGTGCCCGTGGTGCCCATCGACGACACGAAGTGGGTGACGGCGCCGCCCGTGTCGCGCCAGATCTCGGGCCCGGTGCTCTCGACGTGCGCGGTCCAGTTGTCGGGGTTCGAGAACTGGTCGAGCATCACGTAGCCGCCTTCGGCGACGCGCGCGCGCGCATAGTCGATGCAGCCCTCCATGCCGCCCGCGGCCGACGTGAGGATCACGCGCGCGCCGAAGGCCTCCATGGTCTGCACGCGCTCGGCGGTGGAGTTCTCGGGCATCACGAGGTCGATCTCGACGCCGTAGGCGCGGGCCATCATCGCGAGCGCGATGCCCGTGTTTCCGCTGGTGGGCTCGATGAGCCGGGTGCCGGGCGGGAGCGTGCCGCGCGCGACGGCGTTGCGGATCATCCACTTGGCGGGGCGGTCTTTGACGCTGCCGCCGGGGTTGTTGCCTTCGAGCTTGCCGAAGAGCTTGACGCCCTCGCGTCCGACGAGGGCCGAGAGGTCGACGAGGGGGGTGTTTCCGATGAGGTCGGCGATGTTCATGGGCGGTATTGCTGGAGCGTCTCGACCAGATCTTCAGGCAGCGAGAGCGTCGCGTCGACTCCCTCTCTGCGCGCGTAGAACCCTGCGCCTTCGCCAGACCCGAAGCGGTCTCCGACGACGACGCGGAGGGTCTGCTGCCCCGCGTCTCCGGCGCCCGAGAACTCAAGGGTCATGGTGGGCGTCGCGAAGCGCGCCTCGGGCGGCGGAGGTCCGTACCCGAACACGCGCACCGCAGAGACGCTCGCGAGGCGGTTGAGCAGCGCGTCGACGCGGGCGCTGTCTGCCGTGGCGCCAGCCTCGGTGCGCCACTCGTCGCCGTTGCGCGCGAGGGTGACGCGCGCGGGCGTCGCGCCGCCCGTGGCGATGGTGAAGCGCGTAACGGCCTCCCTCACGATGCGCAGCGCGCCGCGGTCGACGTGCGGATTGCTCGCCTGCTCATAGAGCGCGCGGGGCACGACGAAGACGCCGCCCTGACCTTCGAGCGTCGCGTACACGCCGCCGCCCGCCGCGCTCGCGCCGAAGGCGAGCGTGTAGCTGCGCACGGGCGCCGCGCCGTCGGTGCCGCCGTCGGCGCTCGCGAGGGGGCCTTCGAAGCGGGCCACGACGCGCGCGCGAGGCTGCGCGAGTCCGAACTCGGGGCGCGCCGTCGATGACACCCAGCGGTCTGCGGTGAGCGTCGCGATGCCGTGCACGAGGTCGCTCGTGAGCGATGGATCGGCAGCGAGCTCGATGGGGCGCGTGAGGCGCATCGCGCCGTCGATGCGGGCGAGCTCTTCGTGCAGGGGCGCCGCGTCGACGACCATCGCGCGGAGCTGGTCGTCGGTCTCTTCGAGCACCGTGCGCGACCTGAAGCGAATGGGCTCCACGCGCAGCGTCTCGGCGGCCGAGGGCGCGAGCTGCATCACCGCGGTCTCGTCATCGCGCGTCGCGTAGAGGCCCTGCGCGTCGACGGTGCCGACGTGGATGCGCTCCACCCCCTCGACGCCGGTGCGCTTCACTTCGAGCGTGAGCTGCGCGGGCGCGAGGCCGTGCGTGGCGCGCTGATCGCCGTCGAGGCGGGCGCGCGTCGAGAGGTCGTGAAGGAGCGTGAGCCACGACTCCACGGCCTCGGCGTCGACGGTGTAGGGCGAGTTGTCGGCGCGCCACGCGCTGCCCTCGCGACGGATCACGAGGTCGGCGCCCCCGGTGCCAGCGCCCTTCACACGGACCTCGGAGACCTCGTCGGTGCGCGCGGCGAGCAGGTGATCGTCGCGAAAGCCCTCGGGCGGTGCGCGGAATCCCTCGGAGAAAGACCGCCCCACGCAGACGACGGTGCCGGTGCCTTCGCGCACGGCGGTGAACTCGTCGTCGTGTCCGGGGCAACCGCCTCCGACGAGCATGACCACGGGCTCGGCGCCCGAGGCCCTTCGAATGTCGATGCGGAGCGTCGGGTGGTCGAGGCCGAGTCGCGCGAGCGTGGCCGCGTCGGCGTCGTCGGCGAGCACGCGCGTCGCGCGGAGGTCGCGCATCTCCGACGTGACGGCTTCGACGGCGGAGCGCGACGCGCGGCCGATGGCGGGCGTGGTCATCGTCCACACGGGCCCGGTGTGTTCGAGCACGCGGCGCTGACCGTCGACGGTGAACTCGATGCGGGCGAGGCGGTCGACGTCGATCTCGGCGATGCGTCGGTCGCGGAACTCCACGGCGGCGCGGTCGAAGGGCTGACCGAAGCTCTTCGGCAGCACGAGGGCCCTCGCGGTCGCGTCGCGCGAGCCCGTGAGCGCAGAGGCTTCGACGTAGACGGCGTCCTCCTGATCGACGGCGCCGCCGAGGGAGAAGCGCGCGGTGACCTCGGCACCCTCGTGCACGACGACGCGGGCGCGGGGGCGATCGAGGCCGAAGCGCTGACGAGACGGGCCGTCGAGGTCGCCGAGCGCGCGTTGCGACTCCGCGCCTTCGATCTCCGAGAGGAGGCGCTCGGCCTCGATGAGGTCCGCGGGGCGGCGGTGTCCGTTGGAGACGACGAACCACGCGTCGCGCTCGTGCACGAGTTCGAAGCGACCGCTCGTGTGCTCGACCTCGATGCGGTCGACGCGCTCCCGGTGGAACGCGCGAAACACGTTCTGGCGCCGCGCTTCGAGCTCGTCGGTCGTCGCGTGGAGGCGGTCGTACCAGATGAATCCCGCCCCAGCGACGACGAGGCCCGCGAGCGTGAGCGCGGTCGAGTAACGCGTGACGCCGGTGCGCCTCATGACGACCTCCGCGAGCGCCACACGGCCACGCCGACGAGCGCCGCCGCCAGCGGGACGAGCAGGATCACATAGAGCCCGATCTGGAGCAGGTCGCGCGGGCTCACGAGGAGCGCGGCGCGCGAGATGGGCTTCGAAGGGATGTTCACGAGCTCGCGGCGCGCGGTGATCCAGCCCGCGACGGCCTCGGCGAAGACGGCGTTCGAGAAGGTCGCGCGCGCCGCCGGGGAGAAGTACCCGTCTTCGAGCATGAGCGACGTGCCCACGACGACGAGCCTGCCCGCGGGCGCGCCCGGTGTACGCGGGGTCGCGCCGGGGACCTCACCCGCCATCGCGAGGTGAACGGGCCCCTGGATGTCCGCGGCGTCCTTCTCGGGGCCGCGCTGGCCGAGGTCTCGGATGCTGGTCTCGCCCCACGCCTGCGTCGAGGATTGCAGCAGGGATGAGGGCGTCGCGTCGGTGCCTTCGGCCCGCACGACGGGGCGCACGAGCTCGACCATCATCGTCGAGCCGCGGAGGTCGCGCGTGATCTCGTGGTCGTTCCACGTGTCGGCGCGGAACTGCCCGTGGGCGTTCTCGCGCACGAGGTGATCGGGGTCGACCTCGACGGTCGCCGCTGCGGGGAGCGACATGCCCGCGAGCCGCACGACGCGTTCGAGGCCCGTCGGCGCGACCTGGCCTTCGAGCACCACGAGGTCGATGAAGAGGCCCACGTTGCCGCCCGCGCGGAGGTAGCGCTCGACGGCCTGCGCGTCTTCGTCAGACCACGCGCGCTGCGGCCCCGCGATGATGAGCGCGTCGCAGTCCGCGGGGACTCCGTTGCGCCCGTGGACCTCGACCTCGCGCACCTGAAAGTTGTGATGGCGGAGGTCTTCGGCGAAGCCCGCGCCGCCGCGATCGCCCTGCGCGATGGGCATTTCGGCGTGTCCCTGCGAGAAGCAGAGCCGCGTGGCCTCGGCGCGGTCGACGTGGAGGAGGGCCTCGCTCACCGAGCGCTCGACGGTGATCTGCGCGTTGAGCACGCGAGAGAGCCCCTGCTCGTCGCCGGGGTCCTGCGTGCCGAGTTCGCGGAGCGTCTCGCGCGCGACCTCCCAGTGACGGGTGCCCTGCGACGCGAGGATCCCTGCGCTGGCGATGGTGCGATCGCCCTCGCGGTTCTGGAGGAGCTGGAGGTGAAAGCGCTGCGCGAGCCCGATGAGCAGGTCGCGCTGCCGGTCGGGGTCGATGTAGTGCACCACGAGACGGCGCGACTCGGCGGCGTAGCGCTCCGCGAGCTCCGAGACCTCGGCGTAGTGCTCCTCGTCGCGCGTGAGGAGCACGAAGAGCTCGGTGGGCGCGTGGAGCCCGCGCGCGATCTCCTTCGAGCGGGAGGAGAGCGTGAAGCGCCGCGCGCTGGTCATGTCCCAGCGGGTGTAGTGGCGCGCCGCGATGTAGTTCGCCTCACCGAAGAGGATCAGCGAGAGCAGCACCACCGCGGGGCCGCGGAGGAACCAGTCGAGCCGCGACGTGACGAAGGGCGGGGGCGGGGGCTTCGGGAGCTCGCTCATCTACGCCTCCCTGCGCGCGGCGAGGGCGCGTACGGTGAGCGAGAGCGCGAGCACGGTGACCGAGCCGTAATAGACCACCTGACGGCTGTCGAGCATGCCGACGGCGAAGTGCTCCATGTGCTCCCAGAGGTTCACGTACGAGAAGAACCGGAGCTGCGACTCTTCGGTGAAGAGGTAGCGCCCGAGGCCGAGCGCGAACATCGCCCCGCCGATGACCCCGAACGAGGCCACGAAGGCCATCACCTGCGAGCTCGCCAGCGAAGACGCGAGGAGCCCGATGGCGACGAAGGCGCTGCCCACCATCGTGACGCCCGCGTAGGCGGCCGAGAGCGCGCCCCAGTCGACGGGCCCGTAGCGCCGCACGACGAGCGAGTAGAGCACCGTCGGGAGCCAGAGCGAGACGTAGAGCGTCATCGAGCCCGCGTACTTGCCGAGCACCACGGCGGTGTCGGTGACGGGCGCGGTGAGCAGGGTCTCGGCGGTGCGCGAGCGCCACTCCTCGGCGAAGGCGCGCATGGTCGTGGCGGGGCAGAAGATCATCAGGGTGAGCACCGAGAGGATCGTGCTGCCGAAGAAGAGCTGGAGCGGACCGCGCGTGCCCGAGAGCGACGGGTTCGACGCGACGAGGTCCATGAAGAAGTAGAAGACCACGCCGTTGAAGAGGAGGAACGACACCATCACGGCGAAGGCGAGGGGCGAGCAGAAGGTGCCGATGAGCTCGCGCTTGTAGATGGCCCAGGCTGCTCTCACGCTGCGTCCTCCTCTCGTGGCTTCGGGGCTTCGGGGGGCGCTTCCGTCGCGCGCGTCGTGAGCTCGTGAAAGACGTTCTCGAGGCTGCGTCCCTTCGGGGTGACCTCGCGCACGCCGAGGTGGGCCCCGACGCATCGCGCGACGACGGCCTCGATCACGTCTCCCTCGGTGGGCACGCGCACGTCGACGCGGGCGATGCCGTCGGTCATCGCGGCGCGCAGCACCTCGGCGCCTTCGACCTCCGCCAGCGCGGCCTTCGCGGCGGCGAGGGGGTCCGCCGTCCACGCCTCACGGCGATCGGCCTTGAGCGCGAGCGCGAGGGAGAACTCTCGCGCGCCGCCTTCGAGCTCTGCGCGCACGGCTTCGATGGGCCCCGTGGTGGCGATGCGGCCCTTGTGAATGATGATCACGTTCGAGCACACGGCCTCGACCTCCGAGAGGATGTGCGTCGAGAGGAAGATCGTGTGGTCCTTGCCGAGCGCGCGGATCACCTCGCGGAATCGCAGGATCTGGTTGGGGTCGAGGCCCTCGGTGGGCTCATCGAGGATGAGCAGCGGCGCCGACGACACCACGGCGTCGGCGAGGCCCACGCGCTGCTTGTAGCCCTTCGAGAGCTCGCCCACGAGGCGCCGCGAGACGTCGGTGATGTCGGCGAGCTCGAGGGCGCGGGCGACGGCCTTCTTGCGATCGGCGACGCCCTTCAGCTCCGCGCGGAAGCGCAGATACTCGTCAACCCGCATCTCGGGGTACACGGGGAAGCTCTCGGGCATGTACCCGATGAGCCGACGCGCTTCGAGGCTGGCCTCGACGACGTCGTAGCCGCCGATGCGGGCGGTGCCCGAAGTGGGCGGGAGAAAGCCCGCGAGGACCTTGAGCGTGGTGCTCTTGCCCGCGCCGTTGGGGCCGAGAAAGCCGACGATCTGTCCTCTGGGGACCGAGAACGTGAGGCTGTCTACGGCGGTGCGCGCGCCGAAGCGGCGGGTGAGCTGGTCGACGTCGATCACGGAAGGGACCACGGGCTCTATCGAGAAGTGCCCCCCCGGTCAAGGAGCGCTTCTCGGCCTCGCGCGCGGGAAAATGCGCCGGAAAGTGGCGGGTGAGGGCCCCGCCGCGCGACCCCTCGACGCATGGCGTACATGACCATCGTGCTGGTGCTGGGGCTCATCGGCTCTGACCTCCTGGGCGTCGTGGAGCGGATGAAGCCGCGGTGACGACCTGTGCAACGCGCGGCCGCGGATTCGAAGCCGTGAACCGTGAATGTCGAGGTGGGGGCTCCGCACCGGATGGGGGCAGAGCGTCGTCGGCTGGTGAACAGCCGTGGCTCCAACGGCAACCACCATGGTCATGGTATCGTCGAACGCCCCGCCGATGGGGATCTTCGTGAGCGCAGACGACGACGCGATCCCTCCGTACGTGACTCGCGCTCGCAGCGGCGACGCGAGGGCGTTTCAGGAGCTCTACCGGAATCACAGGCGTGACGTCGCGCGGCTCGTCGCGCGGCTCCTCGGGCCCCGCACCGACGCCGAGGACGTCATCCAGGAGGTGTTCATCCAGGTGTTCCGCTCGCTCGTGAGCTTTCGCGGCGAGTCGCGCTTCACCACCTGGCTGCACCGCGTGACGGTCAACGTCACCCTCATGCACATCCGCGCGGCGCGCAGCCGCCCGCAGCTCGGCAACGAGCTCGTGCACGAGCCCGCGGCCCCCGACGATCACTCCCCCGTCGAGGGCGCCGCGCGCAACGAACGCCTCCGCGCGCTCTACAAGATCCTCGACACCCTCACGGATAAGAAGCGGGCTGTGTTCATCCTCCACGACCTCGAAGGCACCCCCGCAGGCCAGATCGCCACCATGCTCGAAATCCCCGTACTCACCGTGCGCACGAGGCTCTTCTACGCGCGCAAGGAGGTCTACGCGGCCATGGCAGGCGACCCAACACTCGAACCCATCGCCCGTGAACTCCAGGGCGCCGAGGCTTCGGGAGGCGATGCGCTGTGAACCACCCTCTGCCTGAAGAACTGTTCGACGCCGCGCAGGAGAACAACCGCGCCGCGTTCGCCTCGCACCTCGACGCATGCGCCGAGTGCCGCACGGCCTTCGAGCGACTCCGCGCGGGCGCCGCGCTCCTCGACGAAGCGGCCGAAGACGTGCCCGTCGACGACTTCGACTGGAGCCGCATCGACGCCGCCGTGAACGCCGAGGCCGAGCGCGTCGCCGCTGGCATCCGCTCGGGTCAGATCCGCGCCCCCCGCCCGTGGAAGATCTACGCGATGGGCGGCCTCGCGCTCGCCGCCGCGGCCTCCGCGGTCGTCTACGTCAAGCGCGCGCAGCACGAGCAGAACCTCGAGCCTGTCGCGCACCACGAGACCGCGCCGCGACAGACGCCGCCCGCGGTCACGCCCTCGGCGCGCTTCGAAGGCGCGATGCTCCTCGCCGCGGGAGGCGCCACGCAGACGCTCCCCGGCGCGGCGTCCGTGCGGCTCTCGTCGGGCGCTCCGCTCCTCGAAGGGGCCCGCGTGGTGACCACGTCGACGGGTCGCGCGGTGTTCACCGTGCAGCCCTCAGTCTCGCTCGACGTTCGCGCTGACACAGACCTCACGCTCGCGACGCTCCGCGAAGGGGCCGCGACGATCACGCTCGCGCAGGGCGAGGTCGCGCTCGATCGCGAGGGCGACAACGGCGCCGTCTCGGTGCGCTCGGGTCGCTGGCAGGTGGGCCTCGAAGGCGACGCCGTGGCGCGCGTGGAGTCTCACGTGCTCCGCGTGGTGGTGCTCTCGGGTCGCGCGACGGTCGAAGCCGACGGCGTCTCTCGCATGCAGTACACCGGGCCCATCGTGCTCGAACTGCCCGACGAGGGAGCCTCTCGCACCGCCCAGGGCGATGCTGTCGACGCGTCGCACCTCGACCTCTCGATGCTCCGTTCGAGCGGTACGATGTGGGCGCTCCCCGCGATCGATCCCTCGGCGACGCTGAGCGTTCGGGGGAGGGGCGCGCTGCCTTCGATGCTCGAAGCGATCCGCGTGAGCGAGCCCGTGACGCTCCAGGCGCGCGTCGGGCACACGCTCATGACGCTCGACGTGGGTACCGGACGCGTCCTCGCGTGGCACGCCTCGACGGCCGTGGCGACGACGCAGACGCCCTCGACGCATCCCGCAGCGCAGCACCCGAGCGCGATCCAGTCGCCCGAGGTGCCCGCGCCTGCGATCGATGGCCGCGCGATGGCGGCGAACTCGAACCGCGCTCTGAGCCGCCTCGCGCACTGCTTCCTCCGGTGCCGCGAGACCAACCAGTGCCCCGACCTGCGCGGCAACGTCGACATCGCGCTCGACGCCACCGGGCGGCCTTCGCTCGAATCCCTCGACCCGAGCGCCAACGGCGCGCGCACCTGCGTCGAGACCGAGATCTCGCGCATGCAGCTCATCTCCGTGGGAGCGCCTGCGACGCTGAGCATCCGCATCCGCTGACGAGAGACTCCGCTCAGCCGTTGAACGCGAGCGAGACGAAGTTCGAGAGCACGCTCGCGCCCTCGACGGAGTCGAGGATCCCGTCGTGGACGCTCACCGGGCAGGTCCCTTCGCTGCGGAGCATCTCGCGGCGCGCGAGCACGTAGCCGCGGAGAATGGGCGCCGTGATCTCGGGGTGAAACTGCACGCCCCACGCGTGGCGTCCGAGCTTGAACGACTGACAGTCGTCCTTGTCGCTCGACGCGAGCACGCGCGCCTCGGGCGGCGGCGCGAGCACGGTGTCGCGGTGCGTGGCGTGGGCCCTGAACTGCTGCGGCAGACGGTGAAAGAGCGCGTCGTCGCGGCCGCGGTCGTTGAGGCGCACGGTGATGGTGCCCATCTCGCGGCCGCGGGGGTTGCGCGTCACGCGGCCGCCGAACGACTGCGCGAGGAGCTGGTGCCCGAAGCACACGCCGAGGAACGGCAGCCCGCGGTCCTGCACGGCCTCCCGCACCAGCGCTTCGAGCGCGGGGATCCACGGGTGTGACTCATAGACGGCGTGGGGAGAGCCCGTGACGACCACGGCGCCGACGCCGTCGAGCAGGTGCGACGCGGCGGCTTCGACGCGGGGGTCGAGCACCGTGAAATCCACCGTGGGATCGATGGCCCTGCGGAACCACCGAACGAAGCATCCGTGCGTCTGCGCGACCTCGGGCTCGGGGTCACCGCAGCGCACGACGAGGCAGCGGCGAGGGGGAGCGCTCATCGTCGTGGTCACCATTCGGGTCGAGAATGTCGAACGCTGCTCAGAACGCAACTTCCATGCGGAGGCTCATGCGTCGGCGTCGGACATCGGGTAGAAGCGCCCCGTGCGCGCGTCCGCCCTCACGACCGCGGTCCTCGCGGCGAACCTCGTGTGCGAAGGCGCTTTCGCGCAGGAGCGACCGCGCGACGCGGACGCCGCCACCGTGCGTATGCAGCGTGTCGAGCGCGACCGACGGCGTGTCGAATCCGACACGCGCTTCGCGACCTCCATTGATCTACGGGCGAGGGGCGCGCTCGCCGAGTCGGTCAGCGAGCTCCTCGACGAGGCCCCGGGGCTCCACGTCCGTCGCATGGGAGACGGCTTCTCGCCGCAGTCGATCACGCTGCGCGGCGCGCCCGGCGCGCAGATCGTCGTGGCCCTCGACGGCGTGGTGCTCAACGACGCGGCCTCCGACGGCGTCGACCTCGCGCTGATCCCGCCTGCGATGCTCGAACGGGCCGACGTTCACCGCGGGTTCGCGCCGATGCGACTCGGGGTGAGCGGCCTCGCGGGCGCCATCGAGTTGACGACGCGTCAACCCGACGACGGCGTCCGCGCGTGGGTCTCTGCGGGCTACGGCTCCTTCGGCGCGCGTCGGGCCTCGCTCGTCGCGAGCGTGAGAGGCGCCCGCGGAGAGGGCCTCGTCGCGCTCGGATACCGCGGCACGAACGGTGATTTCAGCTTCTATGACGACGGCGCGTCGCCGCGGCTCGGCGGTGAGATTCGCGATCGGCAGAACGCTGCGGCCGACGCGATCGACCTCCTCGCGCGGGCCTGCGCGTTGCGGTCCGACGGCTCGCGCGCGCTCTGTCTGATGGCGCTCACGGGGTGGCGCGATCGAGAGGTCCCGGGCCCCGGATCGAGTCAGGCCGACGGCCCCTACGCCACGCAGCGCAGGACCCTCGCGAGGCTCACGGTTCCCTTCGCGCGCGGCGAGGCGTGGGCCGCGATGGTTCAACGCGACGACGTGTTCTGGAACACCGGCGCGACGACCCTCTACTACGACGGCGCCTACGTGGCCCGCTCTCACGGAGACATGGTCGAAGCGGGCGTCACCGCGCGGGTGCGCTCGGCGTGGTTCGCGATCGAGCCCGTGCTCCGCGTGAGGCACGAGGGCTACTCGGGCAACCGGCTGAGAGATGATGTTTCCGACGCGGCGCGAGAGAGCGGGCTCGCGGGCTACGAGGCCGAGGCGCGCTTCGCCCGCGTGCGCGTCACGCAGGCTTCGGGCGTGGAGCTCCTGCGCGACCGCGGTCCGGGCGGTGACGGGTTTCGCGCGCCCTTCTCGGTGCGCGCGGGGCTCTCGTGGACGCCGACGTCGTGGTTCGAACTGAGGGCGAACGGAGGTCACGCCCAGCGCGCGCCGACGCTGCCCGAGCTCTACGGCGACCGGGGATTCATTCGCGCGAACCCCGCGCTGCGCCCCGAGGCCGCGTGGAACTTCGACCTCGGCGCGGTGCTCTCCGCGACGCGCGGGATCGTGCGCGCGCGCTTCGAACTCGCGGGCTACGTGCGTGAGGCGCGCGACATGATCGTGCTTGAGCGCGTGAACCGCAGCGCGTTTCAGCCCGCGAACCTCGCGAGCGCGCGGGTGCTCGGGGTGGAGGCGCACGGACGCCTCGCGCTGGGGCGCGCCGCCACGCTCACGGCCTCGTACGCGCGCATCGACGCGCGCAATCAAGACGAAGCCTCGGGGCTCGCGGGGTACCTCATTCCGGGCGTTCCGCGGGACGACCTCTATGTCGCGCTCGACGGCGTGGCGGAGCCTCGCAGCGTCGGTCAGCTCCGCGCGGGCGTGAGCCTCTCGTACGCGAGCGAGGCCTTTCTCGAAGACAGCAACACGGCGTCGGCGGTGATCCCCGCGCGGGCGCTCCTCGGGGCGACGGCGTCGTGGAGGCCCGCCTTCGCGTCGCGCGTGACGCTCGCCGTGAGCGCGTCGAACCTCCTCGACCAGCGCACCGCGTCGATCACGCGCGCAGACGGCAGCGAGGGGCGCATCGCCATCCAGGACTATTTTGGATACCCTCTGCCGGGCCGCTCGCTCTTCGTCTCGCTCACCGTCGCGAGCGGTCGTGACGCTCCATGAATCGCTCGCTCCGCGCCGCCCTCTGCGCGCTCGCGCTCTCGGGCTGCGACGCACCGTCCCCCGCCTCGACGCAAGACTGCGCGGCCTTCGCGGGACCGTCGCTCCTCTCGCGCGGCGCGCCTGCGAGCCTGGCGATCGTGGCCGTCTCACCGCGCTACGACGCGGGTCGGCTGCGCAGCCTCTCGCTCTCGGACCTCAGCACGCGACCGCTCGCCATCGAGGCCACGGGCGACACGGTGGTGCGCTCCCTCGGTGAGGCGCTCGGGCTCCTTCATCGCGCGATCGGCGAGCAGGACAACCTCACGCTCTATCAGCCTCGCACGGGCGCCGTGTGTCAGGTCGCGCTCGCCACCGACGAAGAGCTCCGCGCGTCTCGCTCGCGGCCCTACGCCAACGCGCACGACGCCGTCGCGATCGACGCGGGGCACATCCTCGTGACGCGCCACTCGATGCCCTCGCTCGCCGTCGTCGACGTGGCCGCGGGGCGGGTGACCCGCACGGTCGATCTGTCGCCCTGGCAGGGCAGCGCGCCGTTGCCGCACGCCGACGCGATCGCGCGGGTCGGAGACGAGCTCTGGGTCACGCTCGAACGCGACGACGACCCGACGAGGGAGCGCCCCACGCAGCGCGGTCTCATCGTTCGCATCGACGCGCGCACGCTCTCGGTCACGGGCACCATCACGCTCAACCACCCGAACCCCGTGGGACCGCTCGTTCCCTCGGCCGACGGGCGCGCGATGCTGGTGGCGACGGTGGGCTCGTACAACGACGTGAGCGACGGCGCCGTCGAGGCGGTCACCCTCGCGACGGGCGAGGTGACCGACGTCGTGCGCGAATCCGACGCGGACATTCGCGGCAACCTCGACGCGTTCGCGGTGGTCGACGCGCGAAGGCTCGCGCTGCGGGTGACGGCGCAGCGCCAGGGGACCGCGGCCATCGATGACCTGCGCGTGGTGCTCGTCGACCTCGAGGCGCGCGCGGAGCCGCCGAAGCTTCTTCTTCGCATGACCCAGTGGGGCGCCGCGGGGCCCGTGTCCGCGGGCGGTCGCATCTTCGTGAGCGACCCCGGAACGGGCTTCTATCACGCGGGATCGGGGCTCCGGGTGTTCTCGCCCGAGGGGACGGAGCTCGGGCCCATGCTCGCGATGGAGCCGGGGCTGATGCCCTACGACGTGCAGCCGACGCGCTGAACTCCGCCGCGCACCGGACTCAAGTTCCGGCGCTCCCCGGCCGATTCAACGAGTTGGAATGCGACTCGTCCCGCACATCCTTTGGACCCTCGTCGTGGCCCTCGCCCCGGGCGTCGCCCGCGGGCACTCGGAACAGCTCCTCTCAACGGGGCAGACCGTCCGTTGGCATCGGAGCGCGGTCACCTTCGTCGTCGATCCCACCATGTTCGACCGGGGCACGCTGCGCGACCCCCTCCGCATCGTCTCGCAGTCCGCGGGCGCCTGGCGGGGCAACGGTCACGTCCCGCGCTTCGAGGTGCGCCCCGGGCGCCTCGGCGAGCCCGGCTACGACGCGAACCGCAGCGACAACACCAGCGGCATCGCGCTCTACAAGCACAACTTCCCGCAGCGCTTCGACCGCGCCGTGCTCGCGCTCACGCTGCTCACGCGCAACAGCGTGACGGGCGAGATCGTCGACGCCGACGTCATCGTCGACGCCGAGCGGAACCGCTTCGCCGAGATCACGGGCCCCGGCCTCGTGGGCCTCCCCGGCGCGCCCAACGACTATCAGAACGTCATCACCCACGAGTTCGGTCACGTGCTCGGCCTCGTCGAAGACCCCGATCACCCCGACTCGACGATGTACCCCTCGTCGCAGCCCGGCGAGGTCACCAAGCGAGAGCTCGCGCCCGTCGATCGCGAGTCCGCCGCGAGGGCCTACGCCGCGCCGCCCAACTTCGTCGAAGACCTCGTCGGCGCGTGCGGCGGCGCGCGCGTCACGCCGCGCCTCGGCGGATACAGCGCGCTGGGGCTCACGGCCATCGCGCTCCTCGCGCTCGCGGCGACGCGCCGGCGCAAGGTCCACGTCACGGTGTTCATCTCCGCGGCGGCGGTGCTGCTCGCGGCGGGCGCGCCGGAGCCCGCGGGTCGGAGCTCCGTCACGGGCGTGGTCGAGCGCGCGCAGGCCCTCACGCTGCGAGGCGTGATCGTGACGCGCGCGGAGGTGCGCACCGCGCAGGGCGTCGTCACCGTGGAGCGCGTCGGAGGCCGCGTGGGCGCCCTCGAACAGCGCGTGCTCGACGCCCCCTCCGGCACGGAGCTCCGACCGGGCGCCGTGGTCGAGGTCGATCCGTCACGGTGACTCTGGCGCGTCGGCGCGCTGCTCCCGCATTCGGAACATGAGCAGCCCGACGATCACCGCCGCGGTGGGTCGCGTCGCGTCGGTGACGCCCTCGACGCGCGTGCCCCCGAGCACCGCCGTGCCCGTGCGATCAGGCGCCGTGAAGGCCGGGTGGCCCTCGCCGTCGATGGTCATTCTCTGTCCGTTGGCGCCGAGGATCGAGCCGTCGCGCTCGAGCGTGGCGGACGACGCCGCGCCCGTGAAATGCAGGGCGTTCCCGTCGATGCGGAGGAGCTCGCGACCCTCGACCGAGACGACGCGGTTGCCCTCGATGCGGGCCCAGGGGCGGTCGCCGAGGGTGATGGTCCCGTCTTGCGAGAGGGCGCACTCGGCCTGGCCCGCGTGAACGAAGCGCAGGGGCGCGACGCGGAGGGCCGTCGAGGGCGCGAGCGGCGCGTTCACCTGCGGGCCGCGGGTGCTCGAACACGAGGCCGCCGCGAGGACGAGGCAGAGGGCGAGGTGGCGCGTGCGGGAGGTCATCGGTGTCAGCGTCGCTCCGGGTGACGGAGGTGCGCGTGTTTCGAGGCCGCGCGCAAGTGCTTCTGCGCGAGGCGATCGGGGGGATGTTGCCTGAAAGCGCTTTGACCCCAGATCCCGGGCCGTGGTAGTGGGGCCGCGCCGCATCGGCGGGCGCCGTAGAAACGCAGCGCAGACCGCAGACGCGAGACCTCATTCCCCTTCACTCCGAAATATCCCCCTCTCGAAGGAATCGCTACGATGCCCGACCCCGCCCTCGGACGAATCACCCAGGTCATCGGCCCCGTCGTCGACGTGGAGTTCCCGCCTGGCGCCGTGCCCGCGATCTACTCGGCCCTCAGGATCACCAACAAGTCGATCAACAACGACGCGTGGAACCTCGTCGTCGAGGTCGCGCAGCACCTCGGTGAGAACACCGTCCGCGCCATCGCGATGGACAGCACCGACGGCCTCGTGCGCGGACAGGAAGTGCAGCCCACCGGAGCGCCCATCATGGTGCCCGTGGGCGAGGCCACCCTGGGTCGCATCCTCAACGTGATCGGCGCGCCCGTCGACGAGCGCGGCCCCGTCGCCGCGAAGAAGTTCCTCCCGATCCACCGCGACCCGCCGGCCTTCACCGAGCAGGGCACGAAGGAAGAGATCTTCGTCACGGGCATCAAGGTCATCGACCTCCTCGCGCCCTACAAGAAGGGCGGCAAGATCGGCCTCTTCGGCGGCGCCGGCGTGGGCAAGACCGTGCTCATTCAGGAGCTCATCAACAACGTCGCCAAGAAGCACGGCGGCGTGTCGGTCTTCGCGGGCGTCGGCGAGCGCACGCGCGAGGGCAACGACCTCTGGGTCGAGATGACCGAGTCGAAGCTCGAGACCGGCGAGCCCGTCATCTCGAAGACGGCCCTCATCTTCGGGCAGATGAACGAGCCCCCCGGGGCGCGCGCCCGCGTCGCGCTCTCGGCGCTCACGGTGGCCGAGAGCTTCCGCGACGACCAGAACCAGGACGTGCTCCTCTTCGTGGACAACATCTTCCGCTTCACGCAGGCGGGTTCTGGAATCCGCGCTCCTCGACCGCATCCCGAGCGCCGTGGGTTACCAGCCCACCCTCTCGACGGAAATGGGCGCCCTCCAGGAGCGCATCACGTCGACGAGATAACTCCGTGACCTCGGTACGGGCCGTGCGGTGCCCGCGAACGACCTCACCGACCCGGCCCCCGCGACGACCTTCGCCCACCTCGACGCCACGACGGTGCTCTCGCGCTCCATCGCGGAGAAGGGCATCTACCCCGCGGTGGACCCGCTCGACTCGACGTCGCGCATGCTCCAGCCCGGCGTGGTCGGCGAAGGCCTACTGCCGCATCGCCCGCGGCGTGCAGAACCCTGCAGAAGTACAAGTCGCTCCAGGACATCATCGCCATTCTCGGCATGGATGAGCTCTCGGAAGACGACAAGCGCACCGTGGCCCGCGCGCGGCGCATCGAGCGCTTCCTCTCGCAGCCCTTCTACGTGGCCGCGCAGTTCACGGGCCTCGCCGGCAAGTTCGTGGGCTCTCGAGACCCTCGCGTCCTTCCAGAAGATCCTCTCGGGCAAGTACGACGACCTCGAGCGATACCTCCGGGGCAACATCGACGACGTGAAGAAGCGCGCCGCCGAGCTCGCCAAGAGCTGGGGAGGAGCGCCGACGGTCATGGCATCGAACGAGCTCGCAACCACGGCCCGCAGCGACCTCCTGGTCTCGTGGTGACGCCCACGGGCTCCGCGCTGACAGCCGAGACCGACCAGGTCAAGCGCCGAAAACCACGGCGAGTTCGGCGTGCTGCCGGCGCCACCGCCCGCTCCTCGCCGGCGCTCGCGCGGGCGTCGTGCACTTCGCACCGCGGGTGATCAACTCGCCGTTCGCGGTGGGCCCCAGCTTCGCCGAGGTCTCGCCCGACAGCGTGACGGTGCTCACCGACCGCAGCGTCGAGTCGACGGCGATCGACGTCGCCCGCCGCGCGCATCGCCCTCGACGCCGCGATCAAGCACCTCGAGTCTCGGGCTCCTCCGAAGGACCCGAGTTCAGAAGAAGGCGCAGCGCGAGGTCGACTGGCAGCACGCGCTGCTCGAAGCGGCCAGGGCTGAGCCTCACCAGCACCTCGCACGCACGCGCCGGACGGGTGAAGGGCTCCTCCGGCGCGTCGTCGTTTCCAGAAGCGCTCAGCCGCCGCCGAAGGGATCGCCGAGGGGCCCGGTGGGGGCCTGCGCGGGCTCGCGCGTCGTTCCGCCGTCGTCGTTCGCGTCGCGGTGACGGTGGCGTCGGCGTCGTGTGCCCGCGTCTTCGCGCGTGTCGTCGCGGCGTGACGGACGCTCCTCGGCCTCACCGTTCGACGCATCGGCGGCCGCCTCCGCGGGGGACGCATCGTCGACGTCATCGCTGGCGTCGGTGCTCGCATCGGGCTGCGCGTCCGCGGGTCCGCGTCGGTGGTCAGCGGCGAAGCGTCGGTCGCCTCGGTCTGCGCGTCGTCCACGGTCGCCGCGGGAAGCGTCGAAGACCGCGAGGGGCTGTGCGTCCGTGACGGCATCCTCGGAGGTGTCGCTGCTCGCGTCTGCGCTCGCGGCAGGCGCGACCTGCGCGTCGACGACGGGCGGCGGAACCGGCAGGACGACGCGCACGGGCGGCGGCGGAGGCGCCGGACGCGGCGAGAAATACCCCGTGAGGTAGAGCGTGAGGGCCGCGCCGATGCCCATCGCGAGGACGATCGCGGAGGACGAAGGAACGCAGCTCGACAGCTTCGTCGCGGGCTGCGGCGTGACCGGAAGGCGCGAGCGGCTGCGGCGGTTGCTGCGGCGCGAACTGCTGCTGTTGCTGCGGCGCGAACTGCTGCTGTTGTTGCGGCGCGAACTGCTGCTGCTGCGGTGCGAACTGTTGCTGTTGCTGCGCTGCGAACTGTAGCTGTTGCTGCGCTGCGAACTGTTGCTGTTGCTGCGCTGCGAACTGTTGCTGTTGCTGCGCTGCGAACTGCTGCTGTTGCTGCGCTGCGAACTGCTGCTGCGGTGCGAACTGTTGCGACGCGTCCTGATGCGGCGGAAGCGGCGGGGGATGCGGCGCGGAGTGTTCCTGCCTCGGATGGTCGGGCGGGTGCGTGGACTTGTGCGGCGCGAAATTGGGCGCGCCCTGCGGAGCTCCGAAGAGCATCGAGACGGGGACGCTCAGCGTGGCGGCCTCGGAGCCCGGCTCCGACGTGTCGACGGGCGGCGGCTGGCGCGCCGGGCCGAGGCGCGTGACGGCCTCGTGATCGATGCTCGTGTTCGCGTTGGGGCCGAGCGGCGCGGGCGTCCTGCTGCGCACCGCGGAGGGGAAGGGCGACGCCATCGTGGCGACGGTCTGCGACTCGCTCGGGTCGAACTCGATGATCGCGGGAGGCCCCGGGGCGCGCGACGACGAGGCGTTCTCGCCGACCCCGAGGAGCGTCGACTTGAACGGGTCGATGCCCTCTTCAGAGCGTCGCGGCGCGCCGAGCGAGGGCATCGTCGGAGGCCGCAGTGGCGACGGTCGACGCTGCGCGCGCGGAGGCACCGTGGTGCGCGCGGCGTCGTCGGGCGCGTAGACGGGGCCCGTCATCGTGGGCGCGCGCAAGCTGCGAGGCCGCGGAGGCATCGGGTCGAAGCCGCGCTCCGAAGGCGGCGGCGCGCTCGAAGGGCGCACGCGCGAGCTGGGGAGGCCGTTGGCGTCGAGGGCCTTGTAGCTCCCGGTGGTGCCCGCTTCGGAGACCGGCGCGCCGCTCGAAATACGCCCGCGCTCGCGGGCGATGCGCTCCCCGGCGACCTTCTGGATGAAGGCCGCGACGACGCGGTGATTGGCCGGTCCGCCGAGCATGCGCGTGGCGCGGTCGAGGGCGTCGCCGAACTGCGCGGCCGAGGCGTAGCGCGTCGCGGGGTCGCGCTCGAGCGCGCGCATCACCGTCTGCTCGAGCATCGAGGGCAGCGACGGCGCGTGGTCTTTCAGGCGCGGAATGGGCTCGAAAAGAAGCTGGTTGAGCACCTCGACGTCGGTCTCGCCCGAGAAGAGGCGGCGACCCGCGAGCACCTCCCACACGACGACGCCCATCGCGAACACGTCGGCGCGTCGGTCGACCTCGCCGCGCCGCGTCTGCTCGGGCGCCATGTACGAGATCTTGCCCTTGAGCTGTCCGTCGCGGGTCATCGAGAGGCGCGAGGCGGCCTTCGCGATGCCGAAATCGGTGAGCCGCGCGGCGCCGTCGGTGCCGAGCAGCACGTTCTGCGGAGACACGTCGCGGTGCACGAGGTTGAGGAACTGGTCGTGCTCGTCGCGGAGCTCGTGCGCCGCGTGGAGGCCCGCGAGGATGTCGAGCGCGATGCGCGCGGCCACGGGGATCGGCACGCGCTCGCCCGCCCGCTGCGCCGAGCGCGTGAGCTGCTGGAGCGTCACGCCCTCGATGTACTCCATCACGATGTAGAGGCCGTCGTGGTCCTCGACGTCGAGCGTGGCGACGACGTTGGGGTGACGGATGCGCGCCGCGAGGCGGGCCTCGTCGAGGAACATCCGCACGAAGTCGTCATCGGACTCGAGGTGGGGATGCAGGCGCTTGATCGCCATGAGCCGCGAGAAGCCGCCCGCCCCCACGGCGCGCGCGAGGAACACCGTCGCCATCCCTCCCGAGGCGATCTCTCCCAGGATCTCGTAGCGCCCCAACCGCGGGGTCTCGGCGCCTTGGTCCTCGTCGAATTGCGTCATCGGGTTCTTGGGGAGGCGCCGTCTCTTCGGCGTGATCGATCCGCGCGAGGGTCGTCGGCGGAGGGGCGTTTCGTCAAATTGTGCTCAACGGGCGCAGTCCCCACGACTCTACACCGGGACGCTCCGCGAATGCATCGCCGCGCACGATACGCGACTACCCGATGATCATCGACTCGTGGAGGAGC
Organism: Polyangiales bacterium; assembly: GCA_046351535.1. GTDB lineage: Bacteria > Myxococcota_A > Polyangia > Polyangiales > CAISKJ01. The sequence continues at coordinate 120,078 of JAXLYG010000022.1, read as the reverse complement.
TTGCCGGTGCGGTACCGCTCCAGCGACCAGCGTTCGAAGAGCTCGCTCGTCGCGCCGGTGTGGACGTGCTCCGCGATGAGCCTCCCCATCACCGGGGCCATCATGAAGCCGTGGCCCATGAACCCGCAGGCGAGGGTGAGGTTCTCGGGCTCGCGCACCCTCCCGACGATGGGGTTCTGATCGGGCGTGAGGTCGTAGCAGCCCGCCCACTGACGGAGCACCTTCACCTTCGCCAGCCGCGGAATCGCCCGCACCAGCGAGCGCGAGTACGTCGCGAGGAACTCCTGCGAGCTCCGCTGATCGATGCCGTCGGGCACCGGGTCGACGGACACGCCCCCCACGATCTCGCCGCGCATCGACTGCGAGAAATACAGCCCATCGGTGAGGTCGGCCACGAGGGGGCCGAGCCAGGGCTTGAGGGGCTCCGTCGAGCAGATCTCGTGGCGGTGCGGCTTGTTCGGGAGCTCCACGCCCGCGAGGCGCGCGACGGAGGGGGACCACGCGCCCGCGCAGACCACGAGCTCGTCGCACTCGACGGAGAACTCCTCGCCCGCGGGGAGCACGGGCTCGTTGCGGGTCACCTCGGCGAGCCGCATGGGGCGCAGCTTCACGCCCACGACGCGGCCGTTGCGCTGCTCGATCGCGGTCACCTCGGTGAAGGTCGCGACCTCGACGCCGAGGTCCTGCGCGGCCTTCGCGTAGCCCCAGACGAAGGGCCACGGAAACACCACCCCGTCTTCGGCGTTGAAGCTCGCGCGCGTGACGCCCTCGATGGAGAGCTCGGGCACGATGCGCTTCGCCTCCCACGGCTCGAGGAGCCGCGTCGGGAGGCCGCAGCGGTTCTGGAGCGCGACGCTCGCCTCGAGCGCCCGCGCCCTCGCCTCGGAGCGCGCGAGGAAGAGGTATCCGCCCTGGCGGAACCACACGTTGATCTTCATCTCGGCCGCGAACTCGCGGCAGATCGCGATGCTCTCCTGCATGAGCCGGATGTTCGTCTCCGTGGAGAACTGCGCCCGCACCCCGCCGCCGTTGCGCCCGCTCGCGCCGCCGCAGAGGTATCCGCGGTCGACCACGAGCACGTCGGTGAGGCCTCGCCGCGCGAGGTGCCACGCCGTCGAGAGGCCCATGATCCCGGCGCCGACCACCACAACCCTCGCGCGTCTACGCATCGTCGACCTCCTCACCGGCGAGCGACGCGAGGGCGCCGAGGGGCGTGGGGTGCAGCGGCGGACGCGCCGTGAAGGGCAGCGACGGCGCGATGCCCGTGCGTTCCGCGAGCACGCGGGCGCAGAGGTTCACGCACTGCTTCCCCTGGCACCAGCCGGTGCCGAAGCCCGTGTAGCGCTTCACCGACTCGATGTCGTGGTGACCCTTCTCGATGGCCTCTTCGACCTCGTCGAGGGTCACGTCTTCACAGCGGCAGAGGAGCACCTTGGCCGTCACGTCGCACCTCCCAGGTCTCTCGCGATGCGTCCCGCCGCGAGCGCGCCGTCGGCCTCTCGCCCGGCGTGCGAGTCGAAGCGCCTGCGCACCGAGCCCGCCACGTAGACGCCCTTCGCGTCGGTGGCCCCGTCCTCGTCGCTGCGCGGGGTGAAGGCCCTGCGACGCTCGTCCCACGCGAGGCACGCGCCGGCCTGGCCGGGCAGCTCGTACGCGGCCACGGGCTCCTCGGCCGAGACCAGCGCGTCGCACGAGAGCGTGCGCTTGCGGTCGCCGTCACGCACGGTCACCTCGACGACCTGGCGGCTCCCGAGGGCCTCGGTGATGACCCCTTCGGGCAGCCACTCGGCCTTGAGCTTGAGCGATTTCGCGAGGTCGTAGAGGGGCGCGGCCCAGGCGCTCGACCCGACGATCACCGGGCGCTCTCCCAGGAGCACGCCGCGCGAGAGGGCGCGCGAGAAGGCCCGCGCGGTGAAGATGCCGGGGAGGTCGTTGCGCGCGAAGCTCCCGATGAGGTCGTGGCAGCCCGTGGCGAAGAGCCGCGCCCTCGCGCGCACCCGCGTGATCGCGCCGCCGCGGAGCACGAGCGTGCCGTTGTCGAAGGTGGCCACCGCGCTCGCGTCGGTGAGCGCTTCGATGTTCGAAGGCAGCGCCGCGATGGGACCCTCGTCGTCGACGCGGTCGAGGCGGTCGCCGCCGTGCGTGCGCTCCTCGTCGACGAGGAGCGTCGAGAAGCCCTTGTCAGAGAGCACTCTCGCGGCGGCGCAGCCCGCGCTCCCGGCGCCGACGATGAGCACGTCGACCTCGCGCTCGGTGTGGGCGACGACGGAGCCGGGCTCCTCGGGGAGCGTGCCGAGGCCCGCCATGCGACGCGCGAAGACCTGCATCGTGCGGTTGATCGCGTCGCCGAAGCCCACCATGAGCTTGTGGTGGTCCATGTGCTTGGGGAAGAACCAGTCGGTCACCCCGAACACGTCGAGACCCGCGGAGGGAAAGGCGTTCTGCGAGGTGATCTTCATCCCGCTCGCGGCGTCCGTGCGGCACGCCATCACGCCCGGCGTGTCGTCGATGCGCACGAGGCACCCGTCGCAGTCGCCGCGGAGGCACGCCGCGCCGCGCGGGCGGTGGTACTTGGGCGAGCGCGCGAGGAGGAGCCTCCCGGCGGCGGCGAGGCTGAGGGCGACGGGCTCGCCTTCGCGGGCCTCGACGGCGTGGCCGTCGTGCTCGATCGTGACGCGTCGCGCGTCGAGGGAGTCGCGCTGGAGCCTCCGCGCGAGAGGGTGCCCGACCGGGAGGTCGCGCGCTTCGATGCGCCGTGGAGCCATGATGAGGCCGCGGAGACTACCGCAATCTGACGGATTCCATGCGTCTCTGGTGGTGACTGCGCTTGCGCCCGGGTGCCGTTGCCCCGGATAGTCGGCGCCCCCCGATGAGCGACCTGACCCCGCGCTGTGAGCGCTGCGACAAGCCCCAAGCGTTCTGCGTATGCGACCGGATCACCGAGCGCCGCACGCGCACCCGCGTGCTCGTGCTCCAGCACCCGAGGGAGCAGGACCGCGACCTCGGCACGGTCTCGCTCCTCAGGGCCACGCTCCCGAAGGACTGCGAGGTGCGCGTGGGGCTCTCGTGGGCGTCGTTTCAGGCGTGCATCGGCGACGAGTCGGCGGACCCGAAGCGCTGGGCCGTGCTCTATCCCCACTCCCTCAAGAAGGCCCTCACGCCGGAGCTCTTGAAGCTCCCGGTGGTGTTCCTCGACCGCGACGGAGAGGCCGTGAAGGGCGCGCGGCTCGACGGCATCGTGGCCCTCGACGGCACGTGGTCGCAGGCCAAATCGCTCTGGTGGCGCAACCCCTGGATGCTCAAGCTCGGGCGCGCCATCGTGCACCCGCGCGAGCCTTCGATCTACGGGAAGCTCCGCAAGGAGCCGCGCCGCGAGGCAGTCTCGACGCTCGAGTCCGTGGCCGACGCGCTCGTCGCCAACGGCGAGCCCGAGGCGCTCCGCGCCGACCTCCGGAGGACCTTTCGCACGATGGTCCAGCGGGCCCGCGACGCCCTCGGCGCGCAGGCCCTCGCGGCGCCCCCCGAGGTGCCCGACGAGGACTGACCTCGAAGTCCCTTCGAGAACCCTTGACGAAGGGGCTCTTCGGGGTGTGAAGAGGACGCGACGGGGCCCGTATATCCCCCCGAACTGCATCGTCTGACACCAACGCGTCGCCGGGTGAGGCGTCGCTTTCGGAGGAGTCTCCCACCACCATGAACCGCTCCCTCGCGATCGGCCTCTTTCTCAGCGTGCTCGGCGCCTCGACGGCGTGCGCCCGCACCGCGACCTTCAACGTCGTTCGCCCCGCGATGCTCAACGCGGCCGCCGTCGGCAACACCATGACCGTCGGCCCCATCGCCGCGCCGAACCCCGCCCACCTCCCCGCGGCGGCGGAGATCTCCGCGGCGCTCCAGGGCCGCATCGCCAACAGCCTCAACCGCGCGATCAGGCTCATGCCCGCGGGCGGCGGCGTGGTCATCACCGGCGCCGTGCTCGCCAACGACTACCGCGAGACCATGGAGCGCAACGCTCGCACCTGCTCGCGCCAGGTGCAGACCGGCACGCAGAACGGCATCCCCCAGTACCGCACCGACACGTACGCGTGCACCGACCTGCGCCGCGTGGGGACGGGCCTCTCGCGCATCCAGTTCCAGGTGACGCACGGCACCGACGGCACGGTGATCTTCGACCAGACCTACGAGTTCGGTCAGCAGGCCGTGACCACGGGCATCTCGAGCGCCTACGAGAACCGCACGCCCGATTACATCAACCCCGACGCGCTCACGGGCCAGGCCCGCGCCGTCAACGTCGAGCACTTCGCCCGCGTGATCCTCCCCTGGCAGGAGCAGGTCACCGTGGAGTTCGAGGACTGCAACGGCGACGCGCGTTGCCGCCAGGGTTACGACCTCGTGCAGGCGGGCAACCTCGAAGGCGCCGAGCCCCTCTTCACGCAGGTGATCGGCGCGTACGCGCCCGCGGGTTCGACCGTTCCTCCCAACGAGGCCGAGCGCGTGGGCGAGGCGTTCTACAACCGCGGCCTCACGCGCGAGTACCTCGGACGCTACACGCAGGCCGTGGCCGACATCACCCGCGCCATGCAGCTCCGCCCCGACGAGAGCGACTGGCAGCACGAGCTCGAGTCCGCGCAGCAGATGGCGCGCGATCAGGAGGCCCTCCGCCAGCAGGGCGCCGTCTCGAACGAGACCCAGAACGTGCAGAGCGCGAGGACGCCGTGACCCTCTCGGCGAAGTCACTCGGCCTCGTCGGCGCCACGCTCGCGAGCGGCCTCATCGCCTGGTCGTGCTCGGCGACGCCGCCGCGCACCGCGGAGACCAACGCCGCCCTCGCGCAGCAGAACGCGGCGTTCTACCAGGAGCAGCTCACGCGCGCCCGCGAGGCCCTCTCGCGGCAGGAGTGGGAGGCCGCGCGGCAGAACCTCGAGGCCCTCGTCGAGGCGCTCCCGCCCACGGACCCGACGGGCGCAGAGGCCCGCGCGGGCCTCGCGCAGATCGCCTTCGAACTCGGTGACTACCAGCGCGCGGTGCAGGCCGCGGGCGAGGTGCCGATGGGCACCGCGCACACGGCGGACGCCCTGGAGTTCAAGGGCCTCGCGCAGCTCTTCGCGTGCGATTTCGACGGCTCGACGCAGACCTTCTACCAGCTCGCCGAGGCCGACGCGCCGCGCGGTCGCGTGTGGATCGGCGTCGCCAACGCGTGGACCGGCGCCGCCGCCAACGCCGAGCGCGACCTCACCGCCGTGGTCAACGAGTACGGCACGAGCGAGCACGCCCTCAACGCGCGCTTCTACCTCACGCAGCTCGCCCTCTGGAACCGCCGCGCCGGGCCCGCGCAGCGCTACCTCGACCAGCTCAACCAGGCGCAGGGTGGCTACCTCACCACGCTCGACACGCGCGCGCAGAACTGGCTCTCGCGGCGCACCCACCTCATGCGCGCGTACTTCACCTTCGACACGCTCGCGCGCCTCGGCCGCATGACCCGCGCGAGCACCGTCGGCGCGCAGGACGGACACGCCGACGAGGCGCTCCAGCTCCTGCAGCAGAACCCCGGCGCGTGCGCCGAGCAGGTGGCCCGCATCGCCTCGGCGCGTCAGCAGGGCGCTGGCGAGCGCGACGCCTTCGCGGCGGCCAACCGCGACGCCGACGGCGACGGGATCCCCGACCAGCGAGACCGCTGCCCCAACGAGGCCGAGACGCGCAACGGCATCGCCGACGACGACGGCTGCGCCGAGCAGACCTCGGCCATCGAGGTGGTGGGCAACCAGATCCGCATCCGCAACGGCTTCGCGATCAACTTCGACGCGGGCGCCGACACGGTGCTCGGCGACTCCACGGGCGTCGTCGAGCAGATCTCGCAGCTCCTCTCGAACCCCGCGTACTCGTGGATCCGCCGCATCCGCCTCGACGGCCACACCGACGACGTGGGCGAGGCGAGCACCAACCTCACGCTCTCGCAGCGCCGCGTGCGCCGCGTCGGCGCGATGCTCGTGTCGCGCGGCGTGGCGGCCGACAAGGTCACCTACGGCTTCTACGGCGAGTCGCGGCCCATCGACCCCGCGCAGACCGAAGAGGCCCGCGCCCGCAACCGCCGCGTCGAGATCTTCATCATCGACCCGCCGATGTTCGGCGGCGTCCGCGCCGCGCAGTAGCCCCGAGATCCGACGGAGCGTCCGCGCGAGGGGGATCGTCCCGCTCGCGCGGCGCTGCTATTTTCACGGCCCATCGTGGAGGTGCTGACCATGAAACCCAAGCGACAGGTGGGCCTCTTCGGCTCGGTCTCGACGCCCTGGCGGGCGCCGCTCATCGAGACCCTCGCGCGCGAGGGCGTCGACTGCTTCGACCCGACGACGCGCGGGTGGGACGGCATCAACGAAGACAACGGCGACGAGAACCAGTCGCGCATCGACGCGCTCGTGGCCCGTGAAATCAACGGGATTCGCGAGAGCGCGTGCGTGGTGTTCCACCTCGACGGCGCGTCGGATTCGCTCGCGAGTCGGCTGGAGTTCGGGTGGATCCTCGCGGCGGGGGTGCCGATGTTCTTCGCGCTCGACGCGCGGGCGAAGGGGCGCAACCATCTGTGGGCCGCGGCGAAGCTGCACGCGAGCGCGCATCGCTGCGAGAGCCCCGACGAGGCGCTCCGACGCGCGCTGGAGTGGCTGAGGGAGACCGCGCGCGCTCAGTAGCGCTCGTGCCACTCGTCGGCGACGCCCTGCTTCGCGAGGAAGCGGTCGATGTGATGCGCGACCTTGCGCGTCGGCTCGTAGCGCTCGGGGAGCCAGCGCCAGAGCCGACGGAACACGCGCCGCGTCGAGAACGCGAGGAAGCTCTCGACCGACGTGATCGCGAGGAAGCCCTTCACGATCTCGAGCACGTCGTCTCTCGTCGTGTCGACCGTCTCGGCGGTGGCGCGGAGGATCTTCGCCGTCGCGCGACCGAGCTCCGCCTCGAGCTTCCGAGTCCTGAAATCCTTGCTCTGCAGTGACTCTCGCTCTTCGACGGTGGAGAGCGCCTTGATCTCGCGCTCGGCGATGTGTTCGAGCGCGGTCAGCTCGGCCTCCTCGATCTCCGGCATCCCCTCTGCGCCGTCGAGCGCCGCGCGGTACTGGAGGTTCTGCACCAGACCCCAGAGCCACCCGGGCTCGCGCGCGTGCACCGCCTCGTAGAGCCCGCGGCGTCGCGGATGAGCGCTCCGACGGGCATCCGCGAGGGCCGATAGCGCTCGGAGCCGATGCGGTTGCGCGCCAGGTCGTTGCTGAGATCCTTCTCGCGCAGGGCTGGCATCTGCGGAGGGGGCAGCGGCACGACCCCTTCGACCGGCGGAGCTTCGGGGGGATGCGGCTTCTGTGCATCGAGGTGGATGTCGAGGCGCGCGTCGACCCATCGCGCCAGGAGGCTCGCGATCTTGCCGTCGACGAAGGCGCGCTGGTCCTTCCACGCCTTGAGCCGCCGGATGCCCTCGTCGAGATCATCCTGCTCGGGGCGCTTGACCTCGGTGGGGTCGGTCATTCTCCGTCGCTCGGCCTTCGCGCGGTAGAGCGTCACGTCGCACTGCTTGATGAGCCGCCAGAGCGCGACCTTCTGCATGCTCTCGGTCATGTCTCGCTCGATGGTCCCGTAGGCGACCACCGACGCCCAGTCGAGGTCCGCGGAGCCGCGGGCGCGCAGCGTCTGGCGCAGCTCGCAGAGCGTCCTGCGCGGGTCTTCACCGCGGAGGAAGCCCTCGTAGAGCACCGTGGCGAGCGTCACCGAGCCCACCTTGCTCAGCGGAAACTGCGACGCCACCACGAGCGACACGCCCGCGTCGTGGAGCGCGTGCGCGAGGGTGCCGCCGCCCGAGATCACGGCGCTCGACGTGGAGGCGCTCTCGCAGGTCGCGAGGGTCACCACGGCGGGCAGGTCGGCGCCGCACGCGGTGTTGAGCGCGACGCTGAAGCGCGTGCCGTCGATCACTTCGGGGCGCCCGTCGCGCGAGCCTCCGAGGAGGAGACCGAACTGCCGTCGGTGCGAGGGCGCGTCGGGGATCTCTCGCCCGTGCGCGAGGACGTGGACGTGGGTGTACGGCCGCGCCTCGCGGACCGCGTCGCGGCAGGCCCGCTCGATGGCGAGGAGGTTCGTCGACGGGAGCACCGTGAGGTGCCGCGCGAGCTCGCGGGTGCGCTCCTCGGCGCTCTCGCCGGCCCAGCCGCACCACGGCCTGATCGCGCGGTAGAGCGCGAAGAGGTGCGCCTCGTGGGGGACCGTGTCGTCGTCGGGCGAGAACCACGCGAAGAGGATCCGCGGACGGTCGGGCCAGCGGACGTGGTTGCTCGTCACGCGGCGCGTCTCGCGGGTGATCACCACGCTCGGCGCGCGTCCGAGGAGCATCGGACGACCGGGGCCGGGGAAGAAATCTGGCGCGTCGGCGAGCTCGAAGGGGATGCCCGCGAGCTCCCAGGCCGAGAGCCGCAGGCGGATGTGGATCATCGACGCGCCGTTGCCGCCGGACATCTCAGACTGGAGCGAGCGCAGCGAGCCGAAGAAGCGCGTCATGTCGAGGCGCTGCAGCCGCAGGAGCGCGCTCATCGCGTCGGTGATCCTCGCGCCCACGGCGGCGCGCGTCTGGACGTCGCGGGCGTTGAGCGTCTGGTCGAGCCAGTCGGCGTGCTCCATCGCGACGTGAAAGGTCTCCGCAGGCTGGTTGTTGCAGAGCGCGATGTAGGGCGTGAGCGGCGAGAGGAGCTGGTTCTGCGCGGGCCCGCTGCGCACGAGGTCGAGCGTGACGCTGAAGATCTTGTCGGCGTCGCTCACGGGGCGCCTCCTACGGTGAAGGTCTTGAGCTCGGTGCCGATGAGCTTGTCGGCGATCACGGTGTGGAGCGTCGCCTTCACCACCTTCGCGCCCTTCTCCTCGACGACGCGCACGGAGACCGCGGTGCCGCGGAGCTCGTCGTCGCGGAAGCGATCGAAGCGCCCCGCCTTGAGGTCCTCGATGGTGTCTTCGAACGCCTTCAACCTCGCGTCGTCGTCGAGGTCCGAGGGGACCATCGCGTCGATGCGAAGCAGGTCGATCCACGTGCCGCTGTTGAAGTAGAGGCGGTTGCCGCCGCGGTGCGCGCGAGGCGCGTGGGTGTGGCCCGCGACGAAGACCTTGATGTCAGGGCCGAGGTGAGGGTCATACGCGTTGAAGATGCGATCGCCCTGGTCGACCTCGCGGTAGCTCGGCTTGTCGGGGTCGTTGCGGAGCGCCTTCCAGCGCGAGAGCGAGCGCCACAGGGGGCGCGTGGTGCTCGCCCCGACGATCTGTCGAAGCTTGATGTCCGCGAGGTCCATGATGCCCAGGGTCCCGCCCGTGGCGAGCTCTTCGGGGGCGCGCCCCTCGCGCACGAGGGCCTCGAGGCGCTCGACGTCGAGGGGGCTGAGCGAGGGCTTCTGCGGCCGTGGAGAGAGCTCGTCGCCGCGCGGTCGCGACGGGGGCCTCGCGTCGTCATCGTCGTCGTAGCGCTCGCCGCCCAGCGTCCCGCGCGAGACCACGTTCGAGGCGCCGCGGGGGACGAGCTTGAGCAGGTCCATCGCGTGGTCGCCGAGCTTGCCCGGCTTGATCGCCTGAATGATGTCCGCGAGGGGCTCCTGCTCGGGCTTCAGCAGGTCGAGGAAGGGGATCTCTTCCTTCACCTCGTTGAGCACGTCGACCACGAGGCTCGTGCCGAAATTCTGCGTCCAGCAGCGCCGCACGATCGCCGCTTCGGTGTTGCGATGGTGCTCGTCGCGCTCCAGCGCGGCGGCCACGCGGCGCATGCCCTCGTGGTCGTTGCGGTTCACGGGGTCGGCCTCGTTGCCGTGGACGCAGTACACCTTGTGCCCCGCGACGCGGCACTGCCAGCCTTGCCCGTCGATCGCGAAGATCAGCCTCGCGCGCTTCTCCGCGCCGTCTCCGCAGAGGTGCGCGCGAAGCCGCTCGCGCACGCTCGGGATCGCGAGCTCCACGTCGTGGTTGCCGATGAGCACCACGAGCGCCCGCACGTGATCGTCTCTCCGGGGCTCGATGAAGCCGCTCAGCGCGTTCCGGAGGCGCGTGAGGGGCCTGATGGGAACGTCGGCGCGCGCCGCGTCGCCGCCAAAGATCGCGTCGATCTGTCGCTCGGCGTTCGCGGGGCTGAAGTACGTGCCCTCGGGGTACACCGAGATGAAGTCGACGACATCGCCAGCGAGCACGAGCGCGACGCGCTTCGCCTTCGACTTCGAGAGCGTGTTGATCCAGGTCGCGAGGCGCTCCTCCTCGCGCTCTTTGAAGATCTCGCGGCCTTGCGGGCCGCCGAGATGGAGCTGCGAGATGACGTGTACGGCGTCGAATTCCCCCGCGGTGCTCATCGCCCGGCAGACTACCAGAGGCCCCCTCCGCGCGTCGAAGAAGTGCGCGCTCCGAGGAGGGCCGCGCGCTCCGTTTCGGGCGCTTCGTGCCTGACAGCGCGCCCTCGGGGTTCGTACGATCGCGGCGCGCCGCGGAGCCACCACCGTCGCGGCGCAGGAGCATCACCCATGCGAGGGCGCGGACCGCTTCACGAAGGACACCTCGCCGAGGCCGTGCGCCGCGGGATCATCACCGACGAGCAGCGCGAGGCCCTCCTCGCGATGGCGCGGAGCGAGTCCATCGACGCCAACGTGTCGGTCCCCGATCTGCGCTGGACCGTGGTCGTGCAGGGGATCGCCGCGGCGCTCGCGGTGCTCGTGCCCGGCGCGACGCTCCTCGCGCAGATCGGTGACGTGAGCGAGCCGATCCTCCTGGCGTCATCGGCCTTCTGCGCGCTGCTCTTCGGCGGCCTCGCGTGGCTCGCGCGCGACCGCGGCTGGGGGAGGGTGCCCGCCTCGATCTTCTCCGCGGCCATCGCGCCCTACGCGGGCGGCCTCGCGATGTTCGCGCTCGACCTCGTGGGCCCCGGGGTGCTCGGTCCGGGCCGCGTCGACGCCATGCTCTCGGGGCAGCTCACCTCGGCGACGTATGTCGGCACGCTCGCGAGGCTCTTCATCGCGGGCGCGGGCGTCGCGATCGCGACCTCGACGCACGTCGCTCGCGCGCGACGGAACGGCCCCGTGTGCGCCGTGGCCGCGGCGTGCCTCACGCCGATCGCCTACGCGGTGATGTGGCTCGTCACGGGCGACGCGCAGATCACCGAGACCATGAAGAACAGCGCGCTCGCGGCGGCGATCGTCGTGGGGGTCACGCTCGCGTGGCGCCTCCGCGCGAGGCTCCGTCAGGGTGGCGTCGACGGGGCGTCGTGGTTCGAACTCGGCGTCTTCGCGCCCGCGGGCATCGTGCTCTTCGTGAGGCTCTGGGACCACGCCGCCGACGCCGGGACGTGGCTCGCGCTCTCGGCCGCCGTCGCCGTCGGAGGCGTGCGCGCGCGCCGCTGGACCTATCAGCTCGTGGGCGCCCTCGCGCTGCTCACGACGACGCTCGTGGGGCTGCGTCACGACCCGCTCGTGACGCGTGGAGGCGCGCTCGTGGCGGTGTGCGCGGTGCTCGCCATCGCGGCGCACGAGATCCGGCGCAGCGAGGCCCGGCGAGCGGGTCGCGAGGCGCCGACCGGGGCGCTCACGTTCTGGGAGTGACGCCGTGGTGCGATGGCCTGAGCTCGTCGGCGTGTGGGGCGGCGATCACGCGCGCCCGAAGCTCGCGTCGCCGCGGGTGCTCCTCGGGAGCGACCCCGACGAGGTGAGCGTGCTCGGAGAGCGCGACGGCGCGGTGATGCTCGAGGTCTGGGACGCGGACTCGGGGCTGCGTCGCAACACCATCGCGGTCGCGCGCCTCGGTCAGCTCCGCAGCGCGCGCGTGTGGAGGTCCGACGGCGACGACCTCGTGGTGGTCGCGGTGCGGGGACTCGATCGCAACGAGGTCGCGCTCCTCGACGTGCGCACGGGGTCGCTCTTCAGCGAGCAGCAGGTGCCCTTTCGCGAGCACGTGATGGCCGCGTCGCGCGACGCGAGGACGCGCGTCGTCTTCGACCGCGACGACCCCCGCGACGCGGGGCTCATGGCGCCCGGCGGATCGCTGCGCCCCGAGATGCGCGACGGCATCAACACCTACGCGCTCTCGGCCGACGGTGCCCTCGTCGCCTGCTGGAACGACTACACCCGCCGCGTGTTGATCATCGAGGCGCCTCCCTCGGTCTCGATCGTGGCGTCGACCGACGAGCGCTACGCGTTCACGGCGCCGCACATGGTCTTCGCCGACGACCGCACGACGCTCTGGTGCGCGTCGGCGGGCGAGGTGCGCTGCTTCGCGCTCCCCTCGATGACCGAGCTCGGACGCTGGACCGGCGTCTCTCGACTCGCCGAGATCGTCGCCGTGTCTCGCGACGGGAGGGCCGCGCTGCTCGACGGTCCCATCGCCTTCGCCATCGGTCGCGACGCGCCCGTGCGCCCGAGAGACTTCTCGTGGAGCCCGCACCTCGCGAGGCTCTCCCCCGACGGGACGCGCCTCGCCTACAACTCCGGAACGATCGGCTGGTACGACCTCACGCGCGAGCGTCACGTCGAGCTCCACACCGGCGGGCACGCGGGCGAGGTGCTCGCGATCGCGTGCTCGCGCGACGGTCACCTCGTCGCGTCGGCCTCGAAAGACCGCACGATCCGGGTGTGCGACGCCGCCACGGGGGCGTGCGAGTGGGCGCTCGAAGGCGACGCCGAGGGCTTCTCCGCGCTGTCTTTTTCGCCCGACGGCGCGTCGCTCTACGCGGTCACGCACGGCCACGACCCGAGGCTCACGGCGTGGAGCCTCCGCGAAGGCGTCGAGGTCACCCCCGCGCGCTGCCTCGTCGAGCCCGGGACGCGCGTCGACGTCAGCGCCGACGGGTCGCGCATCACGCTCTCGCGCTCGCCCGATCGACCCGCGCAGGTGATCGACGCGGCGTCGTTCGAGCCCGTCACAGACGCCGGGGCGGCGACGCGGCGCGTGCCTTCGAGAGACCCCGACGAGGAGCCCCTCGACGCGCGCGCAGGCTGGTCACCCGACGGCGCGTGGTTCGTCGACTTCGAGGAGCGCGTGAACCCGTGGGGGCGGCTCTGCGTGGTGGTGATCTTCTCCGAGGCCGAGACGATGCGCGAGTGGACGCGCGTCGAGACCTCGATGCGTCCGCCGCTGTCGGCGGCGTCCATCGGCGCGACGAGCGTGCTCATCGCGGGGGAGCAGGGCGAGGTTCAGCTCGTCGACCGCGTCACGCGACGCCACAACACCGTCGCGACGACGCTGCGCACGTCGGTGACGGCCCTCGCGCTCTCGCCCGACGAGGCGACGGCCTACGTCGGGACCGAGAACGGACAGGTGCGCGTGTACGGGCTGCGGGCGGGGTGAGGGGCTTCAGCGGCGGCGACGGCGGCGGGCGAGCGCCGCGACGGCCCAGAGGCCCGCGGCGAAGAGGCCGTAGCGCGCCGACGAGGTGGTGTGGACGCGGCATCCGCAGCCGCCGTCCTGCGCGCCCGAGACGGCGCCCGTGGTGGCGATGCAGGTGTGCATCGGAGAGCAGGTGTTGCGACCGTCGGTGCGGCCCGCGCAGTTCGCGTCGGTGACGCACTCGACGCAGCTCCCCGCGCGCGTCGCGGTGGCGCCCGAGCAGTAGGGCGTCGGCTGCTGGCAGTCGGTGTCGCGGAAGCATCCCGGCGCGCACACGCCCGGCGTCGACGGGTCGTTGGAGCTGCACGCGAGCGAGGCCGCGCAGCCGTTGTGTCCGTCGCCGGGCCAGCACCCGTCGCGGCATCGGCGCGACGACGGAGCGCAGATGCGTCCCGAGTCCGACGCGCCGCAGTCGCGGTCGACGGCGCAGCCGCAGCGTCGGGTGCCGTCGGCGTCGGCGACACACGCGGTGCCGTCGCGGCTCATCGCGCAGAGCGGAGAGGTCGCGCCGGGCACGCACGCCACGCAGCGGTTCGCATCGGGGTCGCACACGGGCGTCGCGCCGGTGCACGCGGTCATGTTGGCGGTGGTGCACTGCACGCAGCGCCCCGCGTCGCGCCCCATCGTGGCGCACGCGGGCGTCGCGCCGGTGCAGTCGCTCGGCGACGACGAGAGGCAGGGGCGACACATGCGTCGGGCCGTGTCGCAGATGGGCATCGCGCCCGCGCAGTCGGCGTTGCTCGTGCAGCCCACGCAGGTGTTGGTCGCGAGGTCGCAGACGCCCGAGCGGCAGTCGCGGTTGCTCGCGCACTGCACGCAGCGCCCTGCGTTGGCGCCGCTGGTGGCGCACGCGGTCACGCCGGGCTCGGTGCAGTCGGCGGCGGCGGTGCCAGAGGCGCAGCCGCGGCACGTGTGGGTCATCGAATCGCACACGGGCCGCGACGGGTCGGCGCAGTCGCGCCCCGTGAGGCAGGCCACGCAGGTGTTCGAAACCGTGTCGCAGCGAGGCGTCGAGCCGCCGCAGTGCGCGTCGGTGGTGCAGGCGACGCAGCGTCCGGCGTTGGTCCCCGCGGCGGCGCAGGCGGGCCGCGTGGCGTCGAGCGCGGCGCACTGCGCGTCGGAGGCGCAGGCCACGCAGGTGCGCGTCGCCGCGTCGCAGACGGGCACGGCGGGGTTGCGGGTGCAGTCGCGGTCGGCGTTGCAGAGGCACACGCCCGCGACGCGGTCGCACACGGGCGCGTTGTCGGGGCAGTTGCGGTCGGGCGAGCCGGGGATCGTGGCGTCGGTGCGTCCCGAGGCCGTCTCGCGCATGTCGGGGAGGCAGTCGTTGTCGGAGTCGGTGTCGAGGTAGTCGGGCGTGCCGTCGTTGTCGGTGTCGACGATGCAATCGCCCTCGACGGTGTCGCTCCATCCGTCGCCGTCGGCGTCCGTGGCTCCGACGCGCGCGAGCGTCTGGAACGCGATCACGGGGATCATCTCGTCGCCGTCGGTCCCGAAGCGGAACTGCATCGCCGTGGCGCCGTCGCGCACGACCGTGCGGAAGTCATAGAGCTCGTCGTCGAGCCGCGGGAGCGTGGGCGTCGTGAGGATCTCGTCGCCGTCGAGGCCGATGGGAGAGCCCGCCGCGCGGCCCATGCCGGGCTCCGTTCCGCCGAAGGTGCCCATCGTGGCGAGGCCCGCGGTGTCGCCGAAGCAGCCGTTGCCCGCGGCGACGGAGGGCCAGTCGTCGGCGCCGCCCGCGTGCGTCGTGAGCATGTTGCCGTTGACCCAGATCTGGCTCTCCTCCTCGCTGCACGTGTCGCGCGTGGGGTCCGTCGGGGCGGCGGCGTTGGGCCTGCGATTGAACTCCCACATCACGCCCACGGAGGCCGCGAAGGGCTCCGCGCGCGGCAGCGCCGAGGTCGGGCAGAGGTTCGCGACGGCGCCCGGGAGCGGCAGTCGCGCGGTCTCGTAGCCGCTCGTCGCGGCGCCCTCGTAGACCACCACGTTGCGCCGCGGACCGAAGTCGAGGTCGTACACCACCGCGAGGAAGTGCCCACCGAACTGGATGAGCCCGAAGTCCTCGTGCGCCGCGTCGTCGCCGCGCTCGGCGATGGCCACGGAGGTCACGCCTCCGCGCGACGAGGGCCCCACCGCGGCGGCCACGGCGGGCGTCACGTCGGTGATGAACGTGCCCCAGTAGGCCGTGCGCGTGGCCGTGGGCGTGGTGCTCGCGTAGAAGCGCGGGACGCCTTCGAGCGTGCGCGTGATGGCCGACGCGCCGGAGCCGAGCACCACCTGACGCGGCGATCCCGCGGGCCCCGCGGGGACGCGCGGCGGCCACGCGGGCAGCGACGTGTTGGCGTAGAAGACCGTGAAGCCCGAGAAGAGCCGCGCCCAGCGCACGCGCCCGCCGCGGGGGATCTGCACGTGCAGCGTGCCGCGCGCGAAGGTCGTGGGCGTGCTGGTCTCGCCCCACGCGTCGGCGCTGAGACCTCCGCGAACGGTGTCGGAGAACGCAGCTTGGAGGGTCTGCGCCGACGCGGAGGGCGCGGTGGTGACGACGGCCAGCGCCGCGAGGACGCTACAGGCCCACGGCGATCGACTGGACCTCGACGCCCGAGTCGGATCGTTGAAATCGGAGGAGCTCATCAGGGTTCTCGCTCTCTGCAAGGAATGCTGCGACGGGTCCGAAGAACTCGGCCGCCTCGTCGGTGCTGCACCGCGCGAGGTGCTCGTAGAGCACGTCGGGTTTGTGAAAGCTGGTCGCGCGGACGCCCCCGTCGTCGCCGTATTCGACGTGTCCGACGAGGTGCGCGTACACCTCGTGAAAGGGGTGCTCGCTCGTGAGGAAGACGGCCGTCCCGTTGCCCCACGTCTCTTCGACGACGTCGGCCACGAGGTCCGAGTCCATCGAGAGGGTGACGAGCATCGGCGCGACCTCGCCGGGGTCCTCGGGATCGCGCGTCTCGTCGAAGGCGCAGAACTCCTCGCCCGAGCGGTTGATCTTCACGAGGAGGTCGGGCGCCTGGGCCACGTCGACGACCGCGTAGAGCGCGTGGGCCTCGTCGCGCAGCGCCCACCGCACGCGGTCGCGGGGCTCGTTGCGAAAGGCGAGGAGCAGCTCGTCGGGCGTGAGCTCGTCGTCGGCGGGCGGGGGCGCTGCGACGTCGGGGTGGAGCTCCACGGAGAAGAAGCTCTGCCCCGCGGCGACCTGATCGCCGTGCTGGATGCCGCACTCGGAGACGCCGGTGCTGTTGACGTAGGTTCCGTTGGCGCTCGCGAGGTCGCGGAGCACGGCGCGCGAGCCGTCGAAGTAGACCGCGAAGTGAACGTCGGAGAGCCACTCATCGGGCACGTAGACGTCGGCCACGGCGGAGCGTCCCACGGTGCGCGGGCTGCGCTCGGGCGTGACGACGATCTGGTGTCCGGTGGAGGGCCCCTGGATGACGGTGAGGATCAGCGGCATGGCATCGACTCTCGGATCATGTGACGGTCGCGTCGGGGAGCGCTTCGGTCTCCGTCGCGACGCCGTCGGGCGTGACGCAGAAGCGCATCACCGACTCGCCCGCGTGGCCCTCGGTCACGAACGCGTCGATGGGGCCGAAGAACGCGTTGGCCTCCTCGACGGTGCACGTGGGGAGAAAGGCCCGGAGCACGCGCGGGTCATAGAAGCGAAACAGCATCCGTCCGCGGCCCTCGACGCTCACCTTGAGAAAGCGCCGCAGGTGCCTTCGAAGCTCGCGCATGCCGACGCCCGACGTGAGGAACACGCCCCAGTTCCGTCCCCACGCCTCGTCGAGGAGCGCGCGCAGGTGCTCCGAGCCGCGGGGCACCGACACGAGGTACGGCGCCACGTCGGCGAGCTCCTTCGACTGCCAGCCGTCGTAGAGGCACAGGGCCTCGACGCCCGACGTGTTGATCCACGCGAGCACGAGGTCGTCGCGCGCGGCGTCGAGCACGGCGTAGAGCGCGCTCTCTTCGAGGGCGAGGCGCTGTCCGACGAGGGGCGCGCGTCCTTCCGTAGCGAGACCTCCGTCGGTCACGGGCGATAGGCCGTCCACGAGCCCGAGCGGTACGCCTGGTTCGCGTAGAAGCTGTCCTGCCGGTAGTCGCTCACCCAGCGGTCGCCGTTGTACATCGCGATGTGCCCGTGGGGGTGCCCCGGCACCGCTTGAAACACCGCGACGTCTCCGCGCTGCGGCGTGTAGCCGGCGGAGCGCTGATCGGCCACGGAGCTGAAGCCCGCGCGCTCGAGGTTGGGTCCGAAGTCGCGCGCGCTGAGCGTGCTCCCGGTGTTGCCGCCGCCCGCCTGAATGGCCTCACGCACGTTGCGGAGGCACTGGCCCTGCGAGCGCCCGCTCGCGTTGGCGTCGAGGTGCTGCACGGCGCGGTCGACGTTGATGGCGCGGTTGCCGCCAGGGGCTCTCGGCGCGGGCGTTCCAGCGGGCGGTCGGCGCGCGTTGTCCTGGTGCGCGGTGGCGTTGCGACGCTGGCGCTGCTGCATCTGCCGGGCGCGCGCCTCGGCCTTGCGGCGCGCGCACTCCTCGCAGAACGCGACGCCCGACTTCGCGGCGGCCTTGAGCACGGCGCCCTGCGGGTGCGTGCCGATGATGACCGTGGTCTCGCCCGCCACGATGACGCCGCCGTGCACGGTCGGATCGCCGATGCGCGCGGCCATCTTGTTTCCGATGAGCACGTTGGGCGCGCCCATCGAGATGGTGTCGGGCGGCGCCTGGCAGGTGGCCTTGTCGCCGACGCGCGCGGCGGGCTTGTTGCCGATGAGCACGGTGCCGAGGCCCGAGATGATGGGCCCGCCGACGTGCGGCGTGGGCCCGGGGTTCACCATCGGGCAGGTGTGGTTGTCTCCGATGCGAGATGCGGGCGGCATTCGTCTCTCCCGGTGCGGTGCTTCGAAGCGTCGTTCGCTCCGAGCGTCGGGCGCGGGCGATCCGAACATGAGTGTCCCGCGCGCGTCAATGGCGCGGCGTTGTGCAGCGGGCGGCACGGGCGGCGGAGGGCGCGCGGAGGAGCGCTGTGCGCGAGTGGGAGGAGCGGGGAGGGAGGGAGCGAGCGGGGGGAGCGCTGGAGCAGCGGGTGCGAGTCGATGAGGGGACGGGTGCGAGTGGACGAGGGTGATCGCCCACGGCGCAGCGAGGTCATCCGCGCGCCTCGCGAGCAGCGCGTCGAGGTCGGAGAGTGACGCGTCGACGTGCGATTCGCGCGATGACCACGCGATCGCTGCGGCGGGGGCGTGACGCGCGACCCACGCCGGCACAGCCGCGCGCGCGTCGTCAGCCACGGACTCGGCGCGCGCGTCGATAGGTCGAGCAGCGCGTCCGCGAGGTCTCGTCATCGGCTGCCCGACGGCATCGAGAGCACGGTGAGAATCAGCGACGCCACGAGCGCCAGCAGCGCCACGATCACCTCTGGAGCGGCCTTTTCCCCCTGAGCGCTCCGCCTTCACGAGCGAGTCGACCTCGATGCCAGGGACCGCCGCGAACCGCCCGCCGCGCTCGTCCGGGGTCTCGTCGGGATCATCGGTCGCGCGAGATCACGGTACGGCGGCGCCAGATCTGGCAGTCCCGTCGGCCACCCCCGCAAGAACCGTCGTCAGCGTGTGGTGCGGCGCCGGTCTTCTGTTACGATCCGCGCTCCGAACGGAGGGAACCATGAAGATCAAGACCGCGGTACACGCCGGAAGACGACCCTACGACTACGTGTTCGGGCAGCTGACGTAGACCCTTCCTCTGCGGTTGGCGCTTCGCCAGATCGCTCGATCGTGCGACGCGCGGCCTGAGCCAGCTCGACCTCGCGATGGCCGCCGACGTGTCCGCGCGCCACCTGACTAGCTTCCTCGAGACCGGGCGCGCGACATGGCGCTGCGCCTCGCCGCCACGCTTTCGCTGCGAGCGCAGAACGACCTGCTTCCCGCGGCGGGGCTTCGACGCCGAGTTCGGCGACGAGGCGACCGCCGCGGTCTACTCCGCGCAGCCCTGACCGCGCACGCCTCGGGTTCGGCGCGCGTCGCCTCGACGGTCTCCTCCTCCGCGCGCTCCAAGAGCACGCCGAGCATTCCCCCGCAGGCCGCCGTGGCGCCCGATACACCCGACGACGCCGAGGCCGAGGTCGACATCGAGTCCGTCTCCGCATCGCTCGGCGCCGCCACCGACGACGAAGCGCAGACGCTCATCGGCGCGGTCACCGACGCGGCGCTCATCACCGAAGGCGCGCGCGTCGCCACGCCGCGCATCTCGAAGGAGGCCGCCCGCCTGGCGCTCTTCGCCACCGGCTTCTTCGCCACCGCGACGCCCGCCGTCCGGTCGGCGCTCTGCATGTCGTCCGAGGTCGTGCGCATCATGGCCTGGAGCGCCGCGCAGGGGAACCGCGCGTGGCGTCGCCTCTGCGCGATGCGCGCGCAACGCAAGACCGTGAAGACCGTACGCAGCGACGCCCACGACGCGCTCGCCACCCAGGCCCGCGGCGCGCGCGATCAGATCGCCGACGTGCTCCGCAAGGTCGTGCGCGGAACGACGGAGATCGAGGGGCGCATCGACGACGCGATGACGCCCGCCGCGCAGGGTGAGGCCGACGTGGGTCCTGGCAAGGCGCTCGCGTCGCTGGTGGTCATCGCCCGCGGTGCTGGCTTCGCGAGAGCGCGAACAACGTTGCTCAGCGAAGCGCGCGATGTGGGTGACGGCATGCATCGACGAGGCGGAGAGGCTCGCGGCGAAGGCGCAGAAGGCCGAGCGCGCGGCGAAGGCGCCGACGGTCGACCTCGACCACGAGCAGGCCATCGTCGACCGCTGGGACGGGATCAACCTCATCCTCATCGAGCAGATCATTCGAGCGTTCGCGAAGAAGAGCGCGCCGCGGCAAGGCCGTTCGCCTGCATCTGCGCGGCGTCCTCGGCACGCGCAAGGCGAAGCGCGCCGTGGCCGCGAAGCCCGTCACGCCGCCCGACGCGCCCAGCAATCCCCGCTGAGGCGACGACACGTCGCGGTGTCGCGCGGCTCAACACAGCAGCGCGAGCGTTGATGGCCCCAACTGTGCGCCTGCGGGACAGCCCAGCGCCTCCACGCTGGCGCCCTGGTGATGAGCTTGCGCGAGCGACGCGTTACCCGGTCAGCCTGATGGAATCTACGCGAGACCCACGATCGATTACCGTGCGCTCGCCGCTCGCAGACACGACCGAATCGCCGCGGCGCAGGTGCCGTGTTCGCGCTCAACCGTGCGCGAGAAAGCGCCGCGGACAGCTCCGCGTCGCGAATTCAGCCGTCGCGGAAGACGAACGTCGGCGACCGCGCGGCTCAACTGCTCGACGCGCACACGGCCTGGTCGGTGGGCGGCGTTCTTCGCCGAGGGCGCCGCGTGAAACGATCCAGGCCAGTCGGCGGCGGGCCTCGCCACGAAGGTGGCGCCTGCGGCATGCGTGCGGCGCGGCCCAGTCACGGAAGCGCGCCATCGCCAGCGCAGGCGCGACGCCGTCACGCAGCGCGCGCTCGTACGACGGCTCGCGAACTCGTCACCCGAGGGCGCGAGGAGCGCTTCGAATCGATCGAGCACGTCGCTGCGGGCGCGCGAGCCGACGCAGGCGCCGAGCTCGGTCATGCAGTGGGTGCTGGCCATCGGGGCCGGTGGTCTCGACGTCGACCATGATCCAGAGGCGTTCTGAGAAGCCTATGCCAAGGTGTCGCGTCTCGGCGCAGCGCGCGAGGACACGTTCCTGGACACGTCCGCGGATGCGCGACGGGCGCGATGCCCGAGGTCGAGAGAAGTCCTCGACCGAAGGGGTCGCGATTGGGTCGTCGAGGTTGTGGCCCGTGCCCGGTCAGCCCATCGCGACCGCGCGGAGGGGCGATACACTCGCGCGCCAGCTTACGGGATCCTTCTGCGCTACGCGACGCTGCGCTCCGTGTGCCTACCGACGTGGCTCTTCGCGCATCGAGGGAACTCCTGCTGCGCTCGCGATCAGTCGCGACGGACGCCACGCCTGCGTGACGTACTCGCCCCTACGAGCACGACACGGAGATGGCTCAGCGCGTCTCGCCGAAGACGGGCGTCGAGCGACTGGCCGCGCCGGAGGTCCGGTCTGCGGGGGCAGCGTTGTTCGTGCTCGGCGAGGGGCGCATCCTCGACGCGCCGCTCGAGGGCGCAACGCTCGCGTGGCGCGACCTCGACGGACGCTCGCGTGCCGTGCCGTACCGCGATGGCGACGTCGTAAACGGGGTCACGCCCGACGGCGCCTGGCACGCGCGCACGCGCTCTGAAGGGCCGACCACGTCCTTCCACGCGCTGCGCTTCGACGACGGAGCGGAGCGAAGCTCCTCGACGCGCGTGCGTTCGCCGGAAATACCTTCTCGAGCGGCGACGGCTTCGTCGCGTTCGTGACGAGCCAGGGGCTCGCGCGCCTTCGGCTCGACGACGGTGACCTGCGCTCGACGACGCTCCCCGGTTCGTCGGCGTGGATGATGATCGTCGAGCGAGGGGGCGCTCACGTCGCGTGCAGCAACGGATCGCAGGTGCTGGTGTTCGAACTCGCGTCGCTCCGCGAGGTGGCGCGCTTCGCGACGGTCGAACACTCGCTGCTCTGCGACTTCGTGGGCGGTCGTCTGCTCCTCATCGAGGTCACCGAGCGCGAGAACAGCTACGTGGTGCGCGAGGTCGACGGCGGCGCGGCGATGCCATGGCGGGGCGTTCCTCATGGAACGAGCGCAGCGCTCTCGCCGGACGGAGCGCGCGCCGTGTATGTGCGCGACGGGGTGCTGCGTGTCGGCGACGTCGTGAGCGGGCGTCACGCCGAGCTGCACGACGGCCCCGACTCGTTCACGAGCGCCATGACGTGGTCTCTCGACGGCGCGCTCCTCGCCGCGGTGGGGCGCGACAACGCGGTGCGCGTGCTCGACACGCGGAGCGGCGCGCGCTCGCCCGTCGGCGCGACGCTCTCTCCCGGCGGGACGCACGTCGCCGTCCGGTACGGCGACGGAGCCTTCGAGGTGTTCGCGATCGAGCGCGGGTGATCCCTCTCGCTGCGCGTCGCGGGTCGGCATCGCGAGCGGGCGCGGCGCTGGTCTGGGCCAGCGGTGTGCTGTTCGTGATACAACGGCGACATGGCGTCGGAGCCAGCGAAGCGCGTCGAGATCCGTTACGAGGTGCCCATCTCAAGCCCCCATTGGACGCTCGACGACGACCAGGAGCGCATGCCCGAGAACCCCTTGCAGGTCGCGATCTGCGACCTTCTCAAGCTGATTCTCGCGGCGTGGTGCGCGCGCCGAAACGCCAGCGCGCTCGTGAGCGGCAACGTCGCGCTTCGGTGGGATCCGAAGAACCCGCGCGTGGGCGTCGACCCCGATGTGTACCTCGTCGAGCCAGCGCCGCCGCTCGGGTTGACCAGCAAGAGCCTGCGCACGTGGGTCGAGGGACACGCGCCGCCCCGCGTCGCCATCGAGGTCGTGAGCGACGCGACGGCCGACGAGGACTACAACGTCAAGCCCGCGAAGTACGCCGCCAGCGGGACGCGCGAGCTGTGGATCTTCGATCCGCTCATGCGCGGTCCGAAGCATGGCGACGCGGTGCGCCTTCAGGTGTGGCGACGCGGGCCCCGCGGCGGCTTCCGACGGGTGTACGCGGGCGATGGCCCCGCGCGCTCCGAGGAGCTCGGCGCGTGGCTCGTGGTGACCGACGACGGCCTGGCTGAGGCTCGCGGATCACGAAAGCAGCAGGGAGCTTGTGGCTGCCGGGCGAAGGCCGCCCACTTCGCCCGCCGAGGCCGCGCGCAACGCGGCGGTGGCCGCGCGCGACGCTGCGGAGGCCGCGCGCAACGCCGAAGAAGCCGGCGATACCGCGAAGGACCTCGCGCTCGCCGAAGTCGCGCGGCTGTCGAGGGCGCTCGCGAAGCTCCGCGGGTGATCCGCGGCTGGCTCAACAGCCGTTGTCGGCGACGCCGTCCTCAGTCGTTGTCGAGGGCGTCGCCGCAGCGCTCGGGGAGAGCGTTCCAGGCGTGGCGTCGCAGCAGGGAGTGTCGAGGTCGAAACGGGCGCGAACAGCGGTCGCTCGATCTGGGGCATCGAGGTGCCGTCACCGATCGCGCCCTCGGTGGCGCGTCCCCAGCATCGAACGGTGCCGTCGTTGAGCCGCGCAGGTGTGGTTCCGCCCCGCCGCGAGCTTGCGCGACGTTGGCGATTCGAGCACGGAGCGTCGCGTTCGTCACCATGAACGTGGCCGTACCGGCGCCGCACTCGCCCTGCACGTTGGAGCCCCCGGCGGCGCCGTGCCGTCAGTGAGAAGCGCGCAGGTGTAGTACTCGCCGCACGCGAGCTGCGCGACGCCCGTGAGGCCCGGAACCGTCGTAACGTCGGAGAGCTCGCGCCGGGGTATCCGAGCTGCGTCGCCGTGTTGCCGCCCCAGCAACGCGCACGGTGCCGTCTCGCAGGCGCGCGCAGGTGTAATAGTTCCCCGCGGCGATCGCGACGACGTCACGCAGGCCCCTCGACGGCGGTGGGCGTGGGCGTTCGCCGCCCGCCACGCCGAGCTGTCCGAAGTTGTTCGCGCCCCAGCAGCGCACGGTCTCGTCCGCGAGCAGCGCGCAGGTGTGCGACGCGCCGACCGCGAACTGGCGCGGCGTATTGAGCGCCGTGACCGACACGGGCGGCGACGACGCGCGCACCAGGCCGTCGCCGAGCTGACCGTGATCGTTCGCGCCCCAGCAATACGCGCCTCCGCCGGAGACGAGCGCGCAGGTGTGATTCAAGCCGAGGGCCCAGCCCACGACGTTCATCACGCCCGTCACCGGCGCGGGCATCGCGCGCGAGGTCATGCGGAGGCTCACGTCGCCGAGCTCTCCCGTCGCGTTGCTGCCCCAGCACAGCGCGGAACCGTCGGAGACCGATGCGCAGCCGTGCTCAGCGCCGAGCGCGAGGCGCGTCGCGCTCGTCAGCCCCGCGGTCATCGTCGGCGTCGGTTGGATGGGGTCCGCGCTGCCTCCGAGCTGCCCCATGTCGTTCGCGCCCCAGCACACGACGGCCCCGCTCCCGAGGCGCGCGCAGGTGTTCCGTCCGCCCGTGGCGATCTCGACGACGCCCGCGAGGCCAGACACGGCGACGGGCGTCACGCGAGACGACGAGATGCCGTTCCCGAGCTGTCCTACGGTGTTCAAACCCCAGCAGCGGAGGGCGCTGTCCGTGTCGCGCGCGCAGGCTCCGAAGGTCCCCACCTCGACCTCGAGCGCGTTCGTCACGCCGAGCACCGACGCGGGCGTGCCTCGCCACGCGCTCTCGACCCCGTCGCCGAGCTGACCGCCGGCGTTCGCGCCCCAGCACTCCACCTGACCCGTGACGAGGCGCGCGCAGCTCGACGACGTGCCGAGCGAGAGCGCCGCCACCTCGCCGAGTCCGCCGACGGGGGTCGGCGTCCTGCGCATCGTGGTCGTGCCGTCGCCGAGCTCTCCGTTCAGGTTCCGTCCCCAGCAGCGCACCGTGCGATCCCGCAGGCGTGCGCAGGTGTGCTCGGCGCCCGCGCGAATCTCCGCCGCGTCGGCGATGCCCGGCACGACCACGGGCAGCGCGCGGTCCGTCGTCGCGCCGTCGCCCACCTGACCGAACTCGTTGTCGCCCCAGCACCGCACGGTGCCGTCGTCGAGCCGCGCGCAGGTGTGAAGGCCGCCCGACGTGATCTCGCGCACGTTCGAGAGGCCGCCCACCGCGACGGGCCTGCGTCGCACGGTGCTCGAGTTGTCTCCGATCGCGCCGTTGAGGTTCGACCCCCAGCACCGCGCGGTCCCGTCGTTGAGTCGCGCGCAGGTGTGGTCGCGGCCCGCCGAGACCTGCGCCACGTCGGTCAGGTCCGCGACGCGCGTCGGCGTCAGGCGATCGGTCGCGGTCCCGTCGCCGAGCTGAGACGTGTCATTCGCGCCCCAGCATCGCAGCGTGCTGTCCGCGAGGCGCGCGCACGTGTGCTCGCAGCCCGCAGAGAGCTCCACGACGCCCGTGAGACCCGCCACGGGCGTCGGCGCCGCGCGCGCCACGCGAGCGCCGTCTCCGAGCTGACCGCGATGGTTGTTACCCCAGCATCGAACGGTGCCGTTCGTGTGCAGCGCGCACGCGTGGTGACACCCGATGGCGAGGTCTCGCAGCTCGGCGCTCCTGCACGCGAGCACGCCGGGGCGCGCGCACACGCCCTGTCCGCCCGTGCACGCGCCGCCGAGGGTGACGCACGCGCCTCCGCACTGCACCTGCCCCGCGGCGCAGTCAGCGGGCGCGTCCGAGGGCGCGTCCGAGGGCGCGTCCGAGGGCGCGTCCGAGGGCGCATCCGTGACCGCATCGGTTGCGGCCGAGTCGACCACCGCGTCGAGGGGAGCGTCCGTGACGGCGTCGCGCGGCGGCGCGTCGGTCGGCTCCGTGGTGACGTCAGACGCGCTGTCGTCGGTCGCATCTGCGGCGCGCTCGGAGACGGCGTCGCGCGGCGGGTCGGCGTGCTGGCGGAGGCTGAAGCAACCGCACGTCGCGAGCAGAAGCGCGGTCAGGGCAGAGGCTCTCATCTCAACGACGCCATCGATCAAGAAGTCCGTGACCGTGTCC
This sequence comes from Polyangiales bacterium, assembly GCA_046351535.1. GTDB lineage: Bacteria > Myxococcota_A > Polyangia > Polyangiales > CAISKJ01. The sequence continues at coordinate 94,162 of JAXLYG010000022.1, read as the reverse complement.
GCGGGTTTGAAGATCGCGAGATCCGACCTCCAAGCGCGCGCGTCGTCAAGGCACAAGGCTCGCGGGGCCTCGAAGGCGCTACCTCCGTCCGCGCGATTCGCGTTACGATCAACTGATCGCGATGGCCGCTGGAGACCCGGGAAGTGACGCGTCGACGACCGACCTGAGCCCCGGCGCGCTCTTCGGCAACTACGCGATCGTGCGCAAGCTCGGCGAGGGCGGCATGGGCGCCGTCTACGAGGCGCGTCGACAGGGGCTCAACAAGCGCGTCGCGCTCAAGGTGCTCACCCTCGGCGGCAACCCCGCGGTGACCGCGCGCTTCGTGCAAGAGGCCCGCATCTCCGCGAGCCTCGAGCACCCCAACGTCGCCGACTGCTTCGACGTCGGCGAGCACGAGGGCGTGCCCTACCTCGCGCTGGAGTTTCTCGACGGAGAGACGCTCGGCGCGCGGATGGATCGCGGCCCCCTCGGCGTCTCGGAGATCGCCGACGTGGTGCTCCCCGTCGCGTCGGCGCTCGCGCTCGCGCACGGCCACGGCATCGGTCACCGCGACCTCAAGCCCGACAACATCTTCCTCGCGAGGCAGCTCGGCGCCGTGGTGCCCAAGGTGCTCGATTTCGGCATCGCGAAGGCCCGCGGCGGCACGGAGCACCAGGGCCTCACGCGCACCGCCTCGATCATGGGCACGCCGGGGTACATGTCCCCCGAGCAGGCCAGGGACTCGAAGAACGTCGGGGCCGCGAGCGACCAGTTCGCGCTCGGCGTCATCCTCTGGGAGGCCGTGACGGGCCGTCCGCTCTTCGAAGGCGACTCGTCGCTCGAGGTGCTGATGAAGGTCGTGAGCCAGTCGTCGCCGTCGCTGCGCGAGCTCCGGCCCGAGGTCGATCCGGCCTTCGAATCCGTGGTGCAGACCCTGCTCGAAAAAGACCCCGCGCGGCGCTTCCCGTCGATGCGCGAGGTCGGCGCGGCGCTCCTGCCCTTCGCGTCACCCGAGGCGCGCGCGCGTTGGGCGAGCGAGTTCAGCGAGCGCGCGAGCGTCCCCTCGCGCGAGGTCTTCCCCGTCGCGTCGAGCGTGCCGGCGCCCGACACCGTCGTCGAGGCGAAGGCGCCTGCCCCGACGCCGCGCGTGGCGCCCAACACGCTCACGCCTTCGGGCACGGACCTCACGACGATCCGCGCGCCGCGCTCGAACGCGCGACGCGGGGTGATCGTCGCCCTCGCGGCGTGCGCCCTCACCGCGCTCTCCATCGGCGCCTGGCTCGCGTTGCGCCCCGATCCCGCGACGACGGTGGACCCCAGGTCGACCACGAGCGCGCTCCCACCGCCCTCGGTCATCGACGCGCCGACGCCTCCGTCCGCGCCGACGTCGCGCGCCGGCGCGCAGCCCGCGCCCGCCGCGAACGCCATCGCGCAGAGCGCGCCCGCGACGCCCGACCCTGCGCCCGCGGTCGGACGACACCCGCGCCACGGTCCTGGCGGCCGCGGACACGGGCGCCCCGGTCGACGTCGACGCCACGTCGACTGAGCCGTCTGGACGTGCTCGCGCGCGCTGCGATAGCGTCCGCGCGATGACCCCGCGCCGCGCTCGCTCAACGACGATCGTGAGCCTGGCGATCGTCTCGTGGGCCTCCGCGGCGAGCGCGCAGGACGCCACCGCCGAGGCGGCGCGACGGGATCTCATCTCGCAGGCGGAGCGGGCCTCCGATGCGAACGATCACGCGGGCGCCGTCGACCTGCTCACGCGGGCAGAAGCCGTTCGAAGCTCGACCTCGCTGCGGCAGTTCCTCGCCGAGGAGCTCTCGTTCACGGGCGCGTGGCTTCGGGCCTACGTCGAGGCGGTGCAGTGTCAGCGCGAAGCCACCGCCGATCGTCACCTCCGAGACCGGCGCGGCCTCCGTCGCGACTGCGCGCGCATCGAGGCGAGGGCGCGGCCCCACCTCGCGCAGCTCATCGTGCAGGCGCCTTCAGACGCTCCCACGTTGCGCGTGACGCTCGCGGGCTCGGAGGTCCCCCGGTCTCTGTGGGGCGTGCGCTATCCCGTCGCCGCGGGGACCTGCGTGGTCGAAGCCGCCAGCGACGACGGCCGTCGATTCCGTGAGGAGCTGAGCCTCCCCGAAGGCGGCGAGGCCACGGTCACGATCGCGCTCTCTGCACCCCCGCCGCCGCCAACGCCCGCGGTGGCACCGCGCCCTTCGCCCCCACCGCAGGCGACGGAGCCTCCTCGCGTCGCGGCTGCGCCTCGTGTCGAGGCGGCGCCTCGCATCGCGCTCGCCCCGCGGGTGATCGACGCGCCGCGCGCGACGACGAGACCGCTTCGAACCGCGGGCTACGTGGCGCTCGGCGTCGGCGCGCTCGGCATCGGCGCGGGCCTCGTCGCGACGGTGCTCGCGAGCGCGCGGGCGAGCGAGTTCAACGCGATGACGGCGTGCGGCGAGGCAGACCCGGCGCGCGGCGGCGCGGGCTGTCAGGACGCCTACGACCGCGTCTCTACGATGCAGGCGATCGGCATCACCGGCTGGGTGGTCGGGGGCCTCGGCGCCGTCGTGGGCGGCGTGTTGATCGCGCTCCCGGGGCGCCCATCGAGCGCGGCGCGCGACGCGCAACGGTCGTGGTGGCTCGCGTCGGGGCCCGGCGAGCTCGGCCTCGCGATGGGCGCGCGGTACTGACCGAAGCGCCACGCCTCGCGAGGGTGGGTGCGCAGATGCGTCACCCCGCGGCCTTGCCGCTTCGAAGCGCCGCGACGGTCGCCTCGAGCTCCTTGCGCTTCTTCGTCTCCTCGGCGAGCGCGTCGAGGAGCACGCGGATCGCGTCGGTGACGTCGGCCTGATTCGAGAGCTGGAGCCCCTGCTTGAGGTGGTTCTCCAACGCCGCGCGGTTCTTGAACGCCATGCGAGAGTGTTCTCCCGAGGGCGGCGCGCGATCAAGGCGCGCCGTCACCGCGGCCCTCGCGGCGGGCGTCGCGCGCGTTGGCTCCGGGTGACGCTTGACGCGGCGCCGCGAGGAGCGTTCCCATCGCGCCCGTGTTCGTGATCCGAGAGGCACAGTTCGAAGCGCTCGCCGCGGCCCGCCGCGAAGATTTCGTCCGCGAGATGATGGACCACCTCCGCGCCTCCTACGACGCGGCCTTCGAGATGAGCGCAGGGGACCTCCGCGCGCTCGTCATCGAGGGCACCGCGGCGGCCGAGGGGTACAGCCTCTTCGCGGACGCAGACATCCGGCCCTTCCTCGAATGCCGCGTGGTGTACGGCCCGATGTTCCCCGCGGGCGACGACGACGACTGGGCGAGGGAGATCCTCGACGACCCCGCGCTCGACGCCGACGACAAGGCCCTGCGCCTCGAAGCGCAGCTCGAGCTCCTCCTCTCGGCCGCCGAAGAGGCCGAGGCGGCGTCGTAGCGCCGCCCACGAGCGACACCGCAACACTCCCGCAACACACCCCCCCGACGGAGCCTCCGCGCGATGTACGACGAGCCGCAGTATTTCACCCTCAAGATCGGCGTCTGCTTCTGCCGCTGCGAGGTGCGCGTCAACGACATCCCGATCCTCGTCGAGGACGTCTCGGGCTCGCGCATCGACATCGAGATGCCGCTCAACCTCCACGTCTTCACGGGGGAGAACACGCTCTTCGTGAGGCTCCTGCCCGCGCAGATGTCGGAGCAGTCGCCGACGCTCGGCCTCGACAACGGCAACGTCGAGTGCGTCGTCGAGCTCGTGCGCCGCCCCTACGGCCGCGACACCGCCGAGCGCACGGTGCTGGCCTCGATCGAGTTCCGCGGCGCGCTGCCCGAGCCCTTCAGCACGAGCTCCGCGGAGGTGCCCGGCGTGTCTCCGCTCCAGAGCGCGTACGAGCCGCGCGAGCAGGCCGTGGCGGCGCGCACGGTGAACCTCGTGACGCAGTTCCCCGAGTGGCGCTGGGTGAAGGCGCCCGCGATCGAGCCCGGTCAGCCTGCGCTGCGCGATCTCCTCGCGGAGCATCAGCGCTTCTGGACGTCGCTCCGCGCGAAGGACACCGCCGACCTCCGCGCCCACATGGCCGCCAACGCGCGCGAGGTCCAGGCCGCGTACTACCTCCGCGACCTCGACGACGCCTACCGCGTCATCGGCATCGAGGAGCTGCTGCGCAACCCCGACGCCGAGCTCAAGCCCATGCCCTCGGACCTCAAGCTCGACGTGTTCGCCAACGGACGCCTCGCGCGCCTCGTCACCGACCGCGGCGACAGCCCCATCGCGTTCCGCGAGAACGACACGGGCCTCGACGCCTTTCTCGGCGCGTGGTTCTGCCGCTCCGCGACGGGCTGGGTGATGATCCGCTGAGCCGGGCGCCTCAGCCCGCGACGGGCGCGCCCTCCGTCGCGGGCGCCTTCTGCGACCCGTCGCCGAGCATGTTGCGGTCGTACTTCCGCCGGAACACCGCGAGCGCCACGGCCCCTACGCCGACCGCGAACCACAGCGTCGCGAAGCGCACGAGCAACACGCCGCACGCGGCGGCCTCGCGCGGCATCGAGGGCACCGCGAGCGACTCGAGCAGCGCCTCCATCGTCGCCTCGGTTCCGCCGACGCCGCCGGGGAGCATCATCACGGCGCCCGCCACCGTCGCCACCGCGTAGACGAAGAACGACACGAAGACCGACACGGGGTGCTCGAGGCCTCGGAGGATCACCCACAGGCCCAGGCACTCGAAGCCCCACGCGATGAGCGAGAGGATCGTCGGGAGCACCAGCGCCGAAGGGCCCGCGAGGAGTCGCAGCGCGGCGTAGGCCTCACGGGCGCGCGGCGCGAGCTTGCGGCCCACGGGGAGCCGCTCGGCGACCTTGATCACCGCCTCGCCGAGCGACGGTACGAAGATGAACACCAGCAGCGCGCCCACCATCACCGAGGCCGCGAGCGCGGGGAGGCGACCGCCTTCGAACCAGAAGCTCCCGGTGACCGCGATGAGGATCAGCGCGATGAGGTCGGTGAGTCGGTCGGCCACCACCACGGGCGCGGTGCGCACGATCGAGACGCCGCGCGCGCTCGCGAGGAGCGCGCTCTTGAAGACCTCGCCGGCCTTGGCGGGCGTGATCGACATCGCGAAGCCCGCGAGAAAGACCGTGAGGCTCTCGACCCAGGGCACGCCCTCGACCTTCAGCCGCAGGAGGTAGTACTGCCACTTGAGAAAGCGCAGCGCGTAGTTGCCCGACGCGAGCGCGAGCGCGACGAAGAAGGTCCACCACTGAAAGTGCGACAGCGCCGCGCGCAGCTTGCCCACGTCGTTGTAGAGCACGAAGGCCGCGTACACGAAGACGACGAGCATCGTGACGGCGAGGATCTTGCGGACGTTCATCGGGGCGAGTGTCTCGGTGCGTTCGAAGCGCGACGCGCGCGGTGACGGGCGCGGAGCGACCAGGTGAGGAGTGCGACGACGGCGACGAGCACCACCGCGACGGTGGGCGCTCGGGGCAGCGCGACGAGGCCCCGCTGGAGCGTTCCCGCGGGAGGGCGCTCATACACCACGCGCTGCCACGCGACGAGCAGTGTCAGGAGCGATCCCAAGGTCACTCTTCGGAGCGGAGGCCGTGCTTGCGGAAGAGGTCTCGGAGGTAGTGCCGCTCGATGCCCGCGAGCGCCGCCGCGCGCGAGAGGTTGTTGCCCGTGCGCTGGAGGAGCCGCGAGAGGTAGTCCTTCTCGAACTCGTCGATGAGCGTGCGCTTGGCCTCTTTGAAGGGCGCGATGGGGTCGTTGACGCTGGGCACCGCCGCGGCAGGAGGCACCGCGCTCGCGGGTGACGGGGCCCTCGCGCGCTCGCCCGACAGCATGCGCTCGAACGCGAGGTCGGCGTTGGTGATCACCGCGCCCTCGGCCATCATCGCGGCGCGCTCGACGGTGCTCTTGAGCTCTCGCACGTTGCCCGCGTACTCGCGGCGCTGGAGCTCGTTGAGCGCCTCGGGCGAGATGGCGCGCGCGCCCTGTCCCGGCGGCAGCCGCTGGATGAAGTGGTGCACGAGCAGGGGCACGTCTTCGGGCCGCTCGCGCATCGGCGGAATGGTCACCCGCGCCTGCGCGAGGCGGTAGTAGAGGTCCTCGCGGAACTTGCCCTGGTTGATCATCGTGCGCAGGTCGCGCCACGTCGCGGAGATGACCCGCACCTGCACGGGCCGCGGCGTCGTCGACCCGACGCGCACGACCTCGCGGCGCTCGAGCACGCGAAGGAGCTTGGGCTGAAGCTCGATGGGCAGCTCGCCCACCTCGTCGAGAAAAACCGTGCCCCCTTCGGCCGCTTCGAAGACGCCGACGCGTCGCTCGCTCGCGCCCGTGAACGCGCCGCGCTCGTGGCCGAACAGCACGCTCTCCGCGAGGGTGTTGGGAATCGCCGTGCAGTCGAGCACGACGAAGGGGCCGCTCGCGTAGTTGCTCGCGTCGTGGACGGCGCGCGCGGCGAGCTCCTTGCCGGTGCCGGTCTGGCCCTCGATGAGGATCGAGAGGTCGGTGCGCGCGAGGCGCGCGAGCGTCGAGAAGAGCTCGCGCATCGCGACGTTGCGACCGCGAAGCTCGCCGAACGCGGGGAGGTCTGCGACCTCGGTGGCGAAGGCCGCGTCGAGCTCCACGCGCAGGATCGAGCTGCCGACCTCGAGCGTCGCGCCCGAGGGGACGACGGCCTTCTCGAGCCGCGCGCCTGCGTAGAGGGTGCCGTTGCGCGACGAGAGGTCGGTGATCTGGATGCCGCCTCGCTCTTCCGCGGCGCAGATCTCGAGGTGAAACGACGAGACCGTCTGGTCGTTGAGGCGAAAGTCACAGCCCGCAGCGCGGCCCACGATGGCGCGGTGCACGGCGAAGACCTGATCGTGCCCGGCGTCGGGGCCTGCGATGACGGAGACGTGGACGCCGCGAACCGTCGGGCCGCGGAGGCGGTCGGCCTGGATGGTGCGCGTGTGCTCCATGTCGAGGAAGCTTGGGTTCTCCCGGGTCACGGCCCGGTAGTCTGCCATCGGGCCTCGCGGCTGCACAGAGCGGAGCGTGGAGGTTCGTACATCTGCCGACGATGACGACGCGCGACGCGCCTCGCGGGTGAGACCGCCCCCGGTGACGTCGGGGTTTTCTCTGCGACGCGTCGCGGAGAGAGAGCGAGAACGATGGGTTTCGAAGGGGACAATGGGATAGTCTCCCGCCCCGTGACCGATCGCCCCGTCAAGCCCGCTCGCAAGGCGTTCCGCGAAGACGTGTGGAACCTCCCCAACGCGCTCACGATGGCGCGCGTGGCGCTGATCCCCGTGGTGCTGTGGTACCTCGCGTCGGGCACGCCGCGCGACTCGTTCATCGCCGCGTGGCTCTACGGCGCGAGCGCGGTCACCGACCTCCTCGACGGCTACCTCGCGCGCAAGTGGAACCTCATCAGCGTCTTCGGCAAGTTCATGGACCCGCTCGCGGACAAGCTGCTCGTGATGGCCACGCTGATCTACCTCACGCGCATGGGCCGCATCGAGCCGTGGATCGTGGTGGTGCTCCTCGGGCGTGAGATCTCGATCACGGCGCTGCGCTCCATCGCGTCGAGCGAGGGCGTGGTCATCGCCGCGGGCGAGAGCGGCAAGTGGAAGACCGCGCTGCAGATGGTGGGCATCCTCTGTCTGGTGCTGCACTTTCCCCACCGCGTGCTGCCGTGGTGGCCCGACCCCATCGACCTCAACACCGTGGGTCAGTGGCTCGTGCTCCTCTCGCTGGTCTTCTCGGTGACCTCCGCGGTCGAGTACCTGCGGCTCTTCATCGCCGCGGTCGAAGCCAAGGAGCAGCGCCTCGGCGCGTGACCCTCAGGCCTCCGCCGCGTCGCCCTCGGGCGCCTCGGCCTCGTCGATGCCGCGCGGAATCACGAACGCGAACACGCTCCCGCCGCCCTCGCGCGAGCGCACCTCGACGCGGCCGCCGTGGGCGTCGGCCACGCGCTTGACGATCGCGAGCCCGAGCCCCGTGCCCCGCGCCGTGCCCGAGTAGAACGTGTCGAAGAGCTTCTCTCGCAGCTCCGGCGCGACGCCTGGTCCGCGGTCGAGCACCGCGATCTCGGCCTCGTCGCCGACGGCGCGCACCTCGACGAGCACGTCGCCGCCCTTGCGCGACGCCTGCGACGCGTTTCGCAGGAGGTTCCAGAGCACCTGACGCACCTGGTTTCCGTCGGCGAGGGCCATCACCGAGGGGTCACCGCCCGCGGTGATGTGGACGTTCTGCTCGGGGCCGCCCGAGGTCTTCGCGAGGGTCACCACCTCGCCCGCGAGCGACGAGAGGTCCGTGGGCCGGAGCTCCGGCGGCCTCGGCCGCGCGAACTGGAGCATGTCGGTCACGAGCTGATTGAGCCGCTCGACGTCGCGGCTCACGGTGGTGAGGAGCTTGCGCTCCTCGGCGTCGAGCGTGGCGGTCTCTCTCACGAGCTCCACGCAGCCCGAGATGGCGCCGAGCGGATTGCGGATCTCATGCGCGAGCCCCGCCGCGAGTCGCCCGAGCACGGCGAAGCGCTCGGCCTGCTCGACGGCGTTGCGGAGGCGCTCCTCGCGCGAGCGGTTGTCGATGATGACCACGCCGCCGCGCGCGGCCGCGGTGTTGTCGTAGAGCGGCGCGCAGTGAAAGGCCACGGGGAGCGGGCCCTCGGCGGTCTCGAGCGAGGTGTCACCCGACCCCGTCGCGCCCTGGAGCACCCCGTCGGGGAGAAAGGGCATGAGCGTCCGCGCGTCGGAGTTCAGGAGCTCTCCCGCGGAGTGGCCGAACATCTGCGCCGCGACGGGGTTCGCGCTGTCGATGTGACCCGCGGCGTCGAAGGTGATGATCGCCACGGGGATCGACCGCAGCACGTCCTCGTAGAGCCGCGCGAGGCTCGCGCGCGACACCTCCGCGCGGAGGAGCGCGTCGCCCGTGAGCACGAGCCTGTCGGCGAGCGTCCCGCCGATCGCAGTGATGAGCACCACGGCGGTGACGGTGACCACCATCTGGTAGGTCGTCTCGATGGGGTTCGAAAAGATCGTGCGCTGGTCCGCCGGCGGGAGCAGAAAGCCCGTCGCCATCGCGAGCGCGAGGAGGCCGTAGAGGCCGAGCGAGCTCACGGCCGTCCAGAGCGTCGCGTTGCCGCCGAGCACGAGCGCCGCCGTGAGCGTGCTGAGGCCGAAGAAGGTGCTGAGCGGACTCGACGCGCCGCCCGTCGCGTAGGCGAGGAGCGTCCACGCGACGAGGTCGAGCGCGATGCTCACCGACGTGAGCCGCTCGAGCCGCGCCGCGGGCGCGCCGCGGATCTGCAGCACGTACCCGAGCGAGAGCAGGTAGATCGTGATGATGACCGCGAGGAGCAGGCGCGGCGTGGGGCCGTCGAGCGAGTGTCCCTCGGCGAGGTACACGGCCACGGTGCCGCCGAAGATCACGGTGCACACGAGCAGGCGCGCGGCCGTGAGCCACAGGAAGCGCTGGCGCTGTTGAGGGTCGGTGCCCCCTACGAGGGCGACGGGGTCGATCGCCGGGGCCATCGGGGCGCGCGGAGGGCCTTCACTCGGCCTTGACGTTGCCGGCCATCGTGAAGATCGGCAGGTACATCGCGATGATCATCGTGCCGACGGAGCCGCCGATGAAGACCATCATGATGGGCTCGATGAGCGAGGTGAGGGCCGCGACGGCGACGTCGACCTCGTCCTCGTAGAAGTCGGCGATCTTGTTGAGCATGGTGTCGAGCGCGCCGGTCTGCTCGCCGACGGCGATCATCTGCACCACCATCGAGGGGAACACCTTCGTCTCGCCGAGGGGCTCCGCCATGTTCTTGCCCTCGGCGATCTTCGCGCGCGCCTGGAGCACGGCCTGCTCGATGACCCAGTTGCCCGCGCTCTTCGCGACGATCTCCATCGCGTCGAGGATGGGCACGCCCGACGAGAGGAGCGTGCCGAGCGTGCGCGTGAAGCGCGCCACGGCGATCTTGCGCATCGTGGGGCCGAGCGCGGGCGCGTTGAGCACGAACTTGTCGAGCGCGACGATGCCCTGCTGCGTCTTCGACCACTTCTTGAACGCGTAGCCGCCGCCGACGATCCCGCCGATGATGTAGACGAGGTTCTCGACGATGAAGTGAGACATGTCGATGACGTTCTGCGTGAGGCTCGGGAGCTGCCCGCCGAACTCCTTGAACATGTTCTCGAAGGTCGGGATCACGAAGACCATCATGATGCCGATGACCGCCACGGCGATGCACATGACGCCGATGGGGTACGTGAGCGCGCTCTTCACCTGGCGCTTGAGCTTCGCGTTCTTCTCGATGTAGCTCGCGATGCGCCCGAGGATCGAGTCGAGGATGCCGCCGATCTCGCCCGCGCGGACGAGGTTGCAGAAGAGCACGTCGAAGACCTGCGGGTGCTTCTCGAGCGAGTCGCTGAAGGTGTTGCCGCCCTCGACGTCGACCTTGACCTGCTTGAGCACGCGCTGAAACGCCGGGTTCTCGGCCTGCGACGAGAGGATCTCGAGGCACTGCACGAGCGGCAGACCGGCGTCGATCATCGTCGAGAACTGACGCGTGAAGATGATGATGTCCTTCTCGGACACGCTCCCGCCGCCCGTGGGGAGGCTGAACGAGAAGCCCTTCTTCTTCACGGAGACGGGCGTGAGCTGCTGCTGCCTGAGCTTTACGCCAGCGGCGGCCTCGTCGTCGGCCTCCAGCGTGCCGGTCTTGGTCTCGCCCGATCGGGTCTTCGCCTCGTAGATGAACTGCGGCATCGCGGAGCGATCGTATCGGTCTTGAGGCGCGCGGGTCAAAGCCCGTCACGCGCCCGATGAAGTTCGTGTCCGCGCGTCGCGGTGTCGGTCGGTGGGCGCGGGTGTGTGCGAGACCCCCGAGGGCCGGGCGCTCGGGGGAAGAAGGGATTTCGACGGCGCTCAGGCGCCGCGCGTCGAGGTGGCGGGGCGCGGGGCGTTGTCGAGGATCTGCTGGAGCTCGATCACGTCGGACGAGCGGCCGAGGGCCTCCTCGGCGGTGATCTGCCGTCGCACCACGAGGGCTGCGAGGGCCTGATTCATGGTCTGCATCCCCGTCGTCGACTGGCCCATCTGCATGTGCGAGTAGATCTGATGGATCTTGTCCTCGCGGATGATGGACTTGATCGCGGGCGTGGGGATGAGCACCTCGACGGCGGCGACGCGTCCGACCCCCGTGGCGCGCGGCAGGAGGAGTTGCGTAATCACCCCCTGGAGCACGAACGAGAGCTGCACCCGCACCTGCTGCTGCTGGTGCGCGGGGAACATGTCGATGATGCGGGTGATGGCCTGCCACGCGCTGTTGGTGTGCAGCGTGCCGAAGACCATGTGGCCCGTCTCGGCGATGGTGAGGGCGGCCTCGACGGTCTCCTGGTCGCGGAGCTCGCCGATGAGCACCACGTCGGGGTCCTGCCGGAGCGCGTAGCGGAGCGCGTCTTTGAAGGTCGACGTGTCGACGCCGATCTCGCGCTGGTTCACCACGCAGTTCTTGTTGGCGTGCATGTACTCGATCGGGTCTTCGATCGTGAGGATGTGCTGCCGGGTCTCGCTGTTGATCTTGTCGATGATGGCCGCGAGCGTGGTGGTCTTGCCCGAGCCCGTGGGCCCCGTGATGAGCACGAGGCCGCGGTTTCGCACCGAGAACTCGCTCACGACGGGCGGGAGCCCGAGCTCCTCGATCGAGAGGATCTTGAAGGGGATCGCGCGGAACGCGGCGGCCACGGCGCCGCGCTGCATGAACACGTTGGCGCGGAAGCGCGCGAGGTTCTTCACCCCGAACGACAGGTCGAGCTCGCAGGTCGATTCGAACTGCCTGCGCTGCTCCTCGGTGAGGATGGAGTAGCAGAGCCGCTGCGTGTCCGACGGCGTGAGCACGGCGCAGCGCCGGAGCGGGACGAGCTGGTCGTCGACGCGCAGCACCGGCGGCGACCCCGTGGTGATGTGCAGGTCGCTCGCGCTCTTCTCGACCATCACCTTGAGCAGGTCGAGGAGCGTGGGCTGGATGGGCTCGACGGAGGACATCGCGCGCCTCTCTCGCGGGTCAGTGTCCGCCACCGCCGCCCGCCGACTTGTTGGAGTCAGACGTCGTGCAGCGGACGATCTCCTCGGTGGTGGTCACGCCCTCGAGGGCCTTCGCGATGCCCGACATGCGCAGCGTCTGGAGGCCGCACTTGATCGCCTGCGTCTTGAGCTCCGCCGCCGAGGCGCCCTGGAGCACGAGCTCCTTGATCTCGTCCCACATGGGCATCACTTCGTAGAGCGCGACGCGGCCCTTGTAGCCCGTGCCGTTGCAGGTCGAGCAGCCGGTGCCCTTCATCAGCGTCCCGTTGGTGCGCTGGATGTCCTCCTCCTTGAAGCCGATCTCGCGCATGAGGTCGAGGGAGACCTTCACCTCGGCCTTGCAGTCCTTGCAGACGCGGCGCGCGAGGCGCTGGGCGAGGATGAGGTTCGTCGCGGCGGTGACCATGAAGGGCTCGATGCCCATGTTGAGGAGTCGCGAGACCGTGCCCGGGGCGTCGTTGGTGTGCAGCGTCGAGAGCACCATGTGGCCCGTGAGCGCGGCCTTCACGGCGATCTCCGCCGTCTCGAAGTCGCGGATCTCGCCCACCATGATGATGTCCGGGTCCTGCCGGAGGAACGAGCGCAGCGCCGCGGCGAAGTTCAGGCCGATGTCGTCGTGCATCTGGCACTGGTTGATGCCCGGGAGGTTGTACTCCACGGGGTCCTCCGCGGTGCTGATGTTCTCCGTCGTCTTGTTGAGCTCGGCGAGCGCGGAGTAGAGCGTCGTGGTCTTGCCCGAGCCCGTGGGGCCCGTCACCAGCACCATCCCGAAGGGGTTGTGGATGGCCTTCATGAACCACTCGAGCTGGAGCTTTTCGAAGCCCAGCTTGGTCATGTCGAGCTGGAGGTTCGACTTGTCGAGGAGGCGCATCACGATCTTCTCGCCCCAGATCGTGGGGAGGACCGAGACGCGGTAGTCCATCTCCTTGCCGCCGCCGAGCTTGAGCTTGATGCGCCCGTCCTGCGGGAGGCGCCGCTCGGCGATGTCGAGGCTCGACATGATCTTCACGCGCGACGAGATGGCGTTCTTCATCTTGATCGGCGGCTTGAGCTCCTCGCGGAGCACGCCGTCGACGCGGTAGCGCACGCGCATCATCTTCTCGTACGGCTCGACGTGGATGTCGCTCGCGCGCACCTTGATGGCGTTGAGGAGGATGGTGTTCACGAGGCGCACCACGGGGGCGTCCTCGCTGGCCTTCGTGAGCTCGACGAGGTTCTCCGCGTCCTCCTCGTCGCCGCCGAACTCGACGTCGACGTCGCCGAGGTCGCCGATGATCGAGTCGAGGTCGACGGTGGGCACCGCGTTGCCGCCGCCCGCGGCCGCGGTGGGGACGAAGAGCTTCTCGATCGCGGCGGCGATCGCCAGCTCGCTCGCCACCACGGGCTCGACGTTGTAGCCCGTGAGGAACTTGATGTCGTCGATCGCGTGGAGGTTCGTCGGGTCGCTCATCGCGACGATGAGCGACGAGCCGGCCTTCGAGATCGGGATGACCTTGTGCTTCTCGCACACGTCACGCGTGACGACCTTGCCGAGCTCCGTGTCGAGCTCCACCGCCGACAGGTCGATGGAGGGGACGCGATACTCCTGCGAGAGGAAGTTCGTGATCTCTCGGTCGGAGATGAAGCCGAGGCGCGCGAGCGCGGCGCCGAGGTTCACGCCAGAGCGCTTCTGCTCCTCCTGCGCCTGACGGAGCTGCGCGAGCGAGATGCGCTTCTCGCGTACGAGGAGTTCGCCCAGGCGATTGCCGGTAGACATTCAGTTGCTCCTTGGTACAAATCGACGCCGCCGCGTCGGTGCGTCCGCGCGTCGCGGTAGACCAACGCTTCTATCACGTCCGACCGAGGATCTTCCATGTGGACGTGGCTGTCCCGGGTGTTCCGTTCGTCGAGCGCCGCAGCGCGCGCCGAGGCCGAGGGGAGGATCGAGGACGCCGCGCGGCTCTACGTCGAGAACGGCGACCGCGCGCAGGCCGTCGAGGTCTACCTCCGCGCCGCCGAGACCGCGCGCACCCTCGAAGAGCGAAGAGAATTCCTCACGCGCGCCAACGGCCTCGCGCGCACGCCCGAGCACCGCGACGCCGCGCGTAGGGGCATCGCCCTCGTCATCCTCGCCGAGGCCGAGGCCGCCGCGCCTCGCACCGACGAAGACCGCCGTCGGCTCCAGGAGGCCGCCGAAGACCTCGAGCGCCTCGGCGCCTGGCGCGACGCGGGCTCGGCCTACGCGCTCCTCGAAGACCGCGAGGCCGTCGTGCGCGTGCTCACCCTCTCGGGCGAGGTCGACGCGCTCGAGAAGCTCACGGGCACCCGCGACGAGGCCGACCGCAAGGGGCTCCGCCGCCGTCGCGCCCTCGAAGGCTTCGACGCCCTGTGGCGCTCGGGCGACCGACCGCGCGCGATGAAGGACCTCCAGGCCTGGGTCTCGGCCAACGCCGACGACCACGAGGCCCGCACGACGCTCGACGCGCGCGCGGCCTCGCTCCTCCGCGACGGGCGCTTCGAGTTCGAAGTCGACGGGGCGCGCACGCTCGCCGTGGGGCGCTTCCCCGTGACGCTCGGGCGCGAGGCCGACGTGGTGCTCCGCGGCGCCTCGGTCTCGCGTCGACACTGCGCGATCGAGCGCGACGCGAGCGGCTTCGTGATCCGCGACGCCGGGAGCCGCGCGGGGACGCTCCTCGACGCGGTGCCCATCGCGGCGCCCCTCACGCTCGCGCCCGGCGCGACGGTGGGCCTCGGCGGCGACCTCGCGCTGCGCGTCTCCGCCGCCGACGACGGCGCCCTCTCGCTCGAAGTGGAGCGCGGCATGGACCGCGGTCGCAAGCTGCTCCTCGTGGCTCGGAGCTTCGCGCTCCCGTGCGGGACGGTGCGCTTCGAAGCTGACGGCCCCGTCGTGTCACCGAGCGGGGCCGTGTCGCTCAACGGTCAGAAGGTCGCCGTCGAGTTCACCCTCGCGCGCGGCGACCGCGTCGAGGTGCCGGGCCACACGCTGCTCGTGCCGTAGGGCCGCCGTCCCCGAGGTCTCCCGCTCAGCCGCCGAGGGCCTTGCGAAAGGCCTTCACGAGCAGCCCGTCGTCGGCGAACACCTCGGCCACGTGCGACGACTCCATCACCACGTTCACCGCGGCGCGCACCGCGCGGTCGCCGGAGCTGGTCTTCATCATCGCGTCGAGCACCTCCTCGACGAGCTCGGGGCGCTCGCCCTCTTCGAACTCCAGCTCGCCGGCGGCCTCGAGCTGCTTCAGGCACTTGTCGACGGCCTCGTACGCGGCCTTGAAGCGCTCGCTGCGCTCGCCCTCGGGCGCGGTGCTCGCGCGCGTCGACCAGGCCTTCGCCGCCGCCGCGATGGTGGCGTCGGGGTGCTTCGTGAGCGAGGTCACGTACGCGGGGACGGAGCGGTTCTTCGCGGCGCGCTCGAGGTCGCGCAGGCGCTCGAGGAGCGTGCGCTGCGGCGCGCTGAGGCCCGACTCGTCGAAGCCCGCGGGCAGCCCGAGGGTGCGCGTCTTGGCGAACTTCACGAGGGCGCGGAGCAGGTTGGCGCGCGCGGGGTCGCCGGCCTTGGGCGCCCCCGTCTCGAGGCGCGTCTCGGGCCACGAGCCCGCCTTGAGCGCGCGATAGAAGGTCGAGGGAGACAAGGCCCTCAGCGCCGCGAGCGCGCCGACGCCCGAGAGCGCCGAGCGGTTCCAGAGGTCGCGGGGAGGGGCGTCGCGGTCGAGGTCGCGGCCGTCGTCGTCGTCGTCGTCGGCCGTCTCGCGCAGCACCGTGGCCCACTCGAGCAGCGACGCCGTCGACGCGAAGTGGGGGCCCGTGGCCTCGCCCGCGCGCGTGACGAAGAACGCTCTGTGCTCCCCGCGAGGATCGGGGCAGCGGTCGATGACCAGCAGCGCGCCGTCGGAGCTCGAGCCCGCGGGCGTGAGGTCCGCGCAGCCGATGGCCCACACGACGTCGGCCCACGCGTCGTTGCCCACCGCGAGCGCGGGCCACGGGTCGGGCACGTCGGCGCGCCCGAAGGAGCACGCCCAGGAGTCGAAGGGGCGCGCGCGAAGCAGCGCCGCCGTCGCGTCGGCGGGGTTGTCAGGGAGCTCGGGGATCGGGCCGCCGCCGGCCGCGCTCCACCATGCGACCGCAGCGTCGAGATGAGCAGAAGAAGGCATCGTTTCGGGTTACCTCGGGCGGAGGGTGGCGCGGCGTCTGGCCGCTTGCAAGGGCTACGCAGCGCCGCTGCGTGAGGACGTCAAGGCCTCGTCAATGGAGCCGTTCAGAGCAGCGACCGCGCGCGGCGGACGAGGGCCTGCACGCGCTCGTGCGAGAGGGCCCCGAGGGCCTTCGAAGTGCGACGCTCGACGGCGATGGGGTGACCGACAGAGAGCGCGACGCGGGTCCGCGGCGCGGTGATGACGCGCTTCGCGTGCGCGGTGAAGGGCTCCTGAAAAAAGATCGCGTGCGGGCCGTCGTAGGCGATGCCGATGGGGAGCACCTCGCCGCCCGAGCGCGTGATGGCGACGAAGGCGCCGGGCTGAAAGGGCCGCACCTCGTCGTCGGGGTACGTGGTCCCCTCGGCGAAGACCGTGACCGTGTGGCGCTCGGAGAGCCGGTCGCTCACGACGCGGATCGAGGCCGCGCCGCTCGTGGCCGACGAGCGGTCGACGTAGAGCGTCTCGCTGAAGCCCGCGAGCCAGCCGATGACGGGCCACTTCGCGAGGTCGTCGCGCGAGAGCATGTGGCCCCCGAAGCGCGAGAGCAGCACGAGGATGTCGAGCATCGAGCGGTGATTCGAAACGATCATCCGACCGCCCTCGGGCACGGGGCCGAGGGGGGGCGAGGGGAGGTCTTCGATCACCTCGACGCCGAGGCGGTCGAGCATCGCGCGCGACCACCAGGTCACGTAGCGCCGACGGCGCTCGTAGCTCAGACCCCGCCAGCGCTCCTCCGAGAGGAAGAGCGTCGCGCCGACCGCCGTGGTCGCCGCCATCCGCCCGAGGCGGAGGGACGCGCGGGGCAGCGCGGCAGCGTGCGAGAGCGCCTCGACGGTGTGCATTGGGGAGCGACGTGCCTACAACGGTTGCATCGGCCGCGCAACGAGGTCAGTTGCCCGCCGCGGCTTCGGCGTTGGCCTCGGCGGGGCGGTCGTCGTCGGTGTTCTGGTTGGCGCGCGAGTGGCGGATCACGACGCGGCTCCCGAGGCGCCCCTCGGTGGCGTACACGCCGTGCCAGTGCTCGGGCAGCGGCGGGTCAGACCAGTAGACGAGCCAGCGCGCGTCGAGGGGCGCGAGGTTCACGCAGCCGTGCGACATGCGCCAGCCGAAGTGCGAGTGCCAGAACGCGCCGTGCAGCGCGTAGGAGCCCTGGAAGTACATCACCCACGGCACGTCCTCGATGCTGTAGACGCCGTTGGGGGTCTCGCCGTCCATCGAGTTGGTGACGTGCTTGCTGAGGATCCGGAACGTGCCCGACGGGGTTTCGAAGTTGTGCTCGCGGTCGTCGCTCGCGCGCCCCGACGCGATGAGCGCGACGTACACGGGACGCGCGCCCTCGTAGGCCGCGAGGATCTGCTCGTCGAGGTCGACGTCGATCCACTTCTCGTTGGCGCCGGTGCCTTCGGGCGGCGTCTGGAGCGTCGCGCGCCGCACCTGTCGCGCGCTCACGGCCATGCCGTCGGTCGTGCGGTAGTAGGCCCAGCGCCCGCCCGCCATGATGGGCGGCGCGTCCGCGAGGGGGACGCCCGTGAGCCGCGGGATCCGGTGGTGCGCGCCGAGGCTCCCCGTCGGCGAAGGCCTGTAATTGTAGGCCGTCTCGGCGATCACGAAGGCGTACGGGAGCGTCGTGTGCTCGTCGAGCACGGTGCCCTGGTTGGGCGACCAGTGGTGCACCTCGCCCATGCGGCTCTCGCGGACGAAGCCGCCCGACTGCGTGTGCCAGTAGCGCTCTCCGACCTCGTCGTCGCGCATGGTGCGGTCGAGGGCGAGGTACATCCCCACCTTGAGCCGACGGATCATCGGGCTCGACGCGGGGCCGCGGAGTTCGGCCAGGGTGCGCGGGTTGGCCCGCACGGGCGGCACGTTCGAGGGGCGCTGCGCGGCGGTGTTGTCGAAGCGCTCGTCGGGCGTGCTGGCGTAGCGCCAGGGCTCGTAGAGGTGCAGGTCCTCGGTGGTGGGCAGGCGGCGGTAGAGCGCGGTCATCCCGTACACGATGCCCATGCGGTAGGGCATCCCCGCGTCGTAGTCGGGCTGCACGGGGGCCATGAAATCGCGGTTGGGCCAGCGCGACGCCATGGCGCCGCCGACGCAGACGTAGCCGCCGTCACGGATGCGGTACCAGCCGCCCTCGGGGTTGCGCGAGCGCTGGTGAACGACGCAGGTCATGGCGTTCACGGGGCCCTCGACGGTGTCGACGACGGCGCCCGCGCGGAGGTACCCCATGTTCTTGGAGTGCCGGTCGGGCTCGAGGTGCACCGGCGTCCAGATCGTGGTGGCCATGATCCGCGCGTAGGGGACGATGGGCGGTCCGGCGTCGCGTCGCGCGTCGCGGGCGACGTCGCGCGGCGCGTCGAAGGGGGCCGACGCGGCGTCGAGGGCGCGGGTCAGCGCGTCGCGCGAGGCGTCCGTCGCGTCGGGGCGCGCGGGCTTGCACGCGGCGAGGGCGACGGAGAGCGCGAGGTGTGTGCGGAGGCGGTGGGGCATCGAAGCGCGGGCGGAGCGTTACCGCGCATCGGGCCTGGCATCAACGGCAGAGGTCACACGTCGGGGAAGGGGGCGACGCCCGCGTCGGTGGTGCCGGGCATCGGCGGGTCCGTGGCGCCCGCGCAGCTCTGGAGCCGCATCATCACGTCGGCGCACGCGTCGGCGGGGAGGGGCTCGCCGCGCGGACACGTCAGCCCGTTGCGCGCCATGCACGAGAGGAACTCGTCGAAGACCCCGGGGCACGTCGAAGAGAAGGCGTCGCCGGAGCTCGAGCAGCTCTCGACGCAGTTGTCCATCGGGCGGCCGCACGCGGTGGCGATCTGACTGCACGCGAGGGTGCAGCCCGGATAGGTCGGCGTGCCGCCGTCGACGGGCGGCGGCGGCGGCGGCGGCGGCGGCGGAGGCGGGCGGCGGCGTCGACGACACGCAGCTCTGGAAGTCGCGTGAGATCGCGTCGCACGCGGGCGAGACGCTGACGCCGCCGCCGGCGCGGCACACGAAGCCGTTGGAGGCGAGGCAGTCGACGAGGCCGACGAAGGGCATGTAGCAGCGGTCGGCGACCATCGAGATCGACGCGGTGCAGTCGTTGGTGCAATTCCGCGACGAGCCGGGGCAGTCGCGTGCCTGACGGTCACAGGCGCGTGCGCAGAGGGCACGCAGCGGCGAGTCTGCGTCAGGGGGAGGGAGCGGCACGTCGACGCGTCCGCCGTCGACGATGGGCGGCGGGAGCGCGTCGGGTCGTCCGCCGTCGACGCGCGGAGGAGGCGGAGGCGGCGGAGGCGGCGTGGGCGTGTCGAGGACGCTCGCGTCGACGAGGGGCGGCGGGTTGCTCGCGTCGACGAAGACGCCGTCGACCGAGACGGGGACGTCATCGCTGAAGGGCACGATGACCTGAGACCCGCAGGCCGAGAGGAGGGCCGCGACGGTCGTGACGAGCAGCTTCGAGGTGCGCACTGGAGTAGCTCCGCGTGAGGGGCGAGTCGGGGGTGAACGGTGGTCCGCGCCGCCCGATGTGGGGCGCCGCGATCCTGCGCTCGATGCGTTTGCAGTTCCAGTGCCGCGACGCGGCGGGGATCAGACGTGGCTCACGACCCACCACGCGCCGCAGAGCATCGAGGCGACGCCCACGGGCACGCGGAGCCCGCGCTCGAGGCGCTTCGCCGTGCTCGCCGCGCGCTGCGCGAACCACCCCACGGCGAACATCGAGAGCACCACGCCCGCGCCGAAGAGGGTCACGCCGAGGAGCAGCGACACCGTGCGCTGCCGCGCCATGAGCGGCAGGAGGAGCAGCAGCCCGCGCACGCCCGAGAGCCCGAACACCGCGCCCGCCAGGGTCTGAAAGCGCCCGCCCGCCCACGAGGGGATCACCACGCCCTCATGGTCGTGCGTGTGCCCCTCTGCGCCGTGGGTGTGCGTCCCGAGGCCACCGTGCGTGTGCGGGATCAGCGCGCGCTTCGAGAGCACCGTCCAGCACCCGAGGACGAGCAGCGAGACGCCGCCCACGACCTCGAGGGCAGACTCCCAGCGCTCGGGGATCGCGAGGCCCGTGATGGCCGCGACGAGGGCCCCGATGGCGAGCACGATCGTGTGACCGACGCCGAAGCGGAGGCTCACGCCCGCGGCCTGACGCATCCCTCCGCCCGCGGTGGAGAGCGCCCCGATCGCGAGGCAGTGATCGGGGCCGAGGCCGTGGAGGAGACCCTGCCCGAAGAGCGACAACAGCGCCGGAAACATCGGGCGGATCGTACCCGTGTCACGATTCAAAACAAGAGTGCTACGTGACTTCCGCGCCCTCGCGGGGGTGATGTAGTGGCGCCTCGCGGGAGTGATTGACGAGACGTCGCGCGGCGTGCCACACGCCCGAACGCCCCATGAAGACGCGCGGGATGACCCAGGGTGATTTCCACCAGATCGTGTCGGTGATCGACCAGTGGTGGGCGGGGCCGACGTCGGCGCTCGCGCACCCGCTGTTCTTCTACGAGTTCGGTCGCTACGCGCTCATCGCCGAGGAGGAGGGCCACATGGCGGGCTTCCTCCTGGGCTTCATCACCGAGGGCCCGCCGCGCGTGGCGTACGTGCACCTCGTGGGCATCGACCCGTCGGGGCGTCGGCGCGGCGTGGGGCGCACGCTCTACGAGGAGTTCACGCGTCAGGCGCGCGAGGCGGGGGCCGTGCGCATCAAGGCGATCACGACGCCGGGCAACCAGGGCAGCGTCGAGTTTCACAAGGCCCTCGGGTACTCCGTGGAGCTCGTGTCCGATTACGCGGGGCCCAATCGCGCCCGGTACGTCTTCGTTCGCGACCTGTGATTGATCGCGTTTAATCTCGCGTGCGGGGCGCTGTAGGCTCCGCACGCGCCGCCCGGACCCGTCGCCTTCAACGGTCGTCGAGCCCTCTCCAACGCGGCACCTGACGAGGAATCCCATGACCACGAGCCCGATCGCCGCGACCGCCGGCGCAGCACGTCAGCGCCTCGCCTCCTCGCTCGCCGCGTTGCAGCAGGACCCGGCGCTCCCGGCGCCGGTCCTCGAGATCGTCTCGGGTCTCGCGCGCGCCATGGGACCGCTGTTTCAGGTCGAGCGCGGCACCGGGAGCCCATCGCTGCTCTTCGCCGCCCGCTCGGTTCTTCAAGAGACCCTCGGTCGGATGCAGTCGGTCGATCAGTCGCACCCCGGCGTGCCCGACGCCACCGCGGCCATCGCGCAGTCGCTCGGGATGATCTTCGCCACGATCCGCGAGCATCAGATCCCCGATCCCGCGACGGGCCAGGCCGTGCCGCAGTCGCACCCTTCGCCCGCGCCCGTGGCGCAGCCCGCGGCCCCGCCCGTCGCCGCGCCTCCGCCCGTGCAACAGGCGCCGGTGCTTCTCGTTCAGCCCGCGCCCGCGCCGGTGCCGCTGGTTCAGCCCGCGGCGGCGCCGATTCCGCTCGTGAACCAGGCGCCCGCGCCGCCGCAGCGCCCCGTTGAGACGGCCTATCGCGAGCAGCCTCGGAGCGTGATCCCCGACACGGCGGCGAAGGTCCCCCTCGGGCCGAGCGGTCTTCCGCGCCTCGAGGTCGAGCTCGAGGTGCACTCGGACTCGAACTTCTACACGAACTTCCTCGGTGACATCCGAGATCACGGCGGGATCTTCGTGGCCACCTTCGGTCTGCTCTCGGTGAACACCGTGTGCGAGGTGGTGATCTCGTTCCCCGGCGCGCTGACCGCCGAGGTGCGCGGTGTCGTGCGATGGAAGCGCGAGCCGAGCGGTGACTCGGGTCAGATCCCGGGCCTCGGCATCGAGATCACGGGCGCCTCGCCCGACGCGTGGAAGCTCATCGACCGCTTCATCAAGAACCGCGAGCCCATCATCCACGAGGTCTGACCGCGGGGGTTCAGCCGCCGAGGCCCGTCTCCGGCGCGGTGTTCGTGTCGAGCGACGCGGGGCCCGCGAAGGGCATGCGGATCGTGAAGCGCGTGCCCTCGGGTGAGGACTCCGCCGCCAGCGTGCCGCCGTGGTCGGTGACGATGCGGTACGCGATGGCGAGGCCGAGCCCGGTGCCGCCCTGCTTGGTGGTCACGTAGGGTTCGAAGAGCCGCTCCATCACCTCGGGGGGAATGCCTCCGCCGTTGTCTTCGACGACGACCCGCGCGAAGCCGTCGCCCGCGCGCGAGAGCGTCACGGAGACCTTCGCCGGGCCGCGAGACGGGTCCTTCGCGGCGCGCTCCTCAGCGGCGTGGCACGCGTTGGCGACGAGGTTCACGAGCACCTGCGTGAGTTGATCGCGGTCGGCGCGGAGCAGCGGAAACTCCCCGCCCCCATCGACGGCGTACGTGACCGGGACGCTCCCGCCCGCGTGGAGCTCCGTGACGTGGGCGACGACCTCGGGGAGCGAGAGCGGCTGCGGCGTGGGCCGCGGGGCGCGCGCGAAGCGAGAGAAGTCCTCGACGAGCCGACGCAGCCGGTCGACCTCGTCGAGCACGATGCGCGTCTCCTCTTCGAAGAGCTCGTCGAAGTCGGGGAGCTGTTTCTCACGGGCCTTTCGAAGCATCTCGACGGCCATGCGAATGGGCGTGAGCGGGTTCTTGATCTCGTGCGCCATCTGGCGCGCGATGTCCTTCCACGCGGCGACGCGCACCGCGCGGCGGAGGCGCGTGTCGGCGGCCGTGAGCTCGCGGGTCATGTGGTTGAACGCGGCCACGAGGCGCCCCACCTCGCCGTCGGCCTTCACGTCGATCTGGAGGCTGCGCTCGCCCGCCGCGATGCGCTCCGCCGCGTCGGCCACGAGCCGGATGGGACGCGCGAGCGGAGGCACGAGCGCCACCGTGAGGAGCACCGCGACCACCGCCGCGAAGAGCGCGCTCGCGAGCGTGAGCCCGTCGAGGTCGGTCATGAGCCCGCGCAGCGTGGGGTCGCTCACTTCGAACACCACGGCCGCGAGCACGGCGCCGTTCGGACCGCGCAGCGGGAGCACCCTGCGCATGGCCGTTCCGTCGACGTGGGCGTCGCCCTCGATGAGCTTCGCGCTCACGGTCTCGTCGCCCGCGAGCTGCGCGAGGAGCTGGTCGTCGACGGCCTCTCCGCCCGCCACTGCCACCGCGGCGGAGCCACGCCTCCGCGTGCAGGAGCTCTCGAGCACGAGCCTGTCGACGGGGCCTCGGGCCTCGCGCACGCGCACCCTGCGGACCCACCACGCGTCGCCCGACCTCGACGACGAGAGGCGCCAGGTGTCCTCGTCGCGCGAGCCGGCCTGACCGGGGTAGTGCGCGCTCGCGAGCACCACGCCGTCGCTTCGAACGAGCGAGAGCGCGTCGAAGCCGAGCGCGTCGCGCACCTCGGGGAGCACCGCCGAGAGCTCCGCCCGCGACTGCTCCGTGAGCTGCCCCGTCTCGAGCTGCAGGAGCGTGCGGTCGATGAGGTAGTCGTGCGCGCAGAAGCGGGCGAGGGTGCGCTGCTGCGCCGCCGCGCGGGCCACGAGCGTGCGCTCGACGCGGGCGAGGGTGGCCGTGCGTCGCTCGGCGTCGGCGAGCTCGTAGCGCTGCGTGAGTCGATGGCGCGCGAGGGCGCCGGCGCCGACGAGCGGGGCGAGGCCGCACACGAGCATCGCGAGGGCGAGGCGCGTGCGGAGCTTCAAGCGCGCACCGGGGCGGGCGGCTTCGACCGCAGGATCCGCGGGATCTTGCGCGCGATGGGGACGCCGCTCGGCAGCGTCGCGACGAGGCGTCCGCGCTTGAAGACCCAGAGCGTCGCGGGGTCGCCGTGGGTCCACGTCTCGTCGACGGTGAGGGGCGTCGTGGCGATGACCGCGACGCGGTCGCGCGGCGTGGTGACGGCGCCGAAGTCGATGGAGACGTCGTCGTCCTTGAGCGTCGCGCGGCCGAAGGGGTAGCGCCGCACGATGTGGCAGAGGCGCGTGTCGCAGCGGGCGAAGAGGTGCTCGCCGTTGGCCATCACGAAGTTGAACGTCCCCTTGCGCGCGATGCGTCCGGCCTCGTCGGCGACGGCTTCCCACAGCGACTCGATGCGCTCCGGGGGCGCGCGAAACGACGACCGCAGGGCCTCGAGGAGCGAGCAGAACGCGCGCTCGCTGTCGGTGGTTCCGACGGGCTCGAAGCGACCGAGCTTGAGGGTCTCGGCGTCGCGCACGGTGCCGTTGTGGGCGAAGACCCAGTGGCGGCCCCAGAGCTCGCGCTGAAAGGGGTGCGTGTTCGCGAGGCGCACGCGGCCGCGGGTCTTCTTTCGAATGTGCGCGACGGCCTGGAGCGTCTTCACCGGCGTGCTGCGGAAGAAGTCCGCGAGGGGCGACGCCGCGCAGGCCCCCGGGTCGAGGAAGAGCCTCGCCGCGCGGCCTTCGAAGAAGGCAAGGCCCCACCCGTCGCGGTGCGGCCCCGTCGCGCCGCCGCGCTGCGAGAAGCCCCGAAACGAGAAGACCAGATCGGTCGGCGTGTTGCAGTCCATCCCAAGCAGCTCGCACATGAAGGTCGCGGCGATTGTAGTTCCACGCGGCGAAAATTCGGTCGACGCGTTCCAATCGGCCCGACGAAGTTGTAGGTTCTCCAGCACAGACGGGGTCGCGCCTGGGAGCACGGAGAGGCTCAGGGACGACCCGCCGTTCACCTACCGCGCGCCAGTCGCACCGGAGAGTCCACGATCGATGTCTCAGTCAAGCGCGCCACCGCGATCGCAGCGCCCCTCCGATCGGCCGTCGTCGCGCCCCGTCGAACCCGACTTCGTCACGCTCGTCCACGATCTGTGGGTGCGTCACGACCCGATGCGCTTCGCCACCGAGGGGGCCGTTCCGTTTCACCTCTACGACCACGAGAGCTACGTCACCTCGCTCTGCGCGGATGAGTTCCTCTCCGTGGTCGACGCCGAGCAGATCGTGACGAAGATCCTTCGGAACGAGTACGGCAGCCTCGCGGCGACGCTCGCCGACCACGAGTTCCTCTCGCGCGTGCAGGCGCTCG
This sequence comes from Polyangiales bacterium, assembly GCA_046351535.1. Classification (GTDB taxonomy): domain Bacteria; phylum Myxococcota_A; class Polyangia; order Polyangiales; genus CAISKJ01. The sequence continues at coordinate 69,025 of JAXLYG010000022.1, read as the reverse complement.
CCGCCGAGCTCTTCGCCGCCGCGCAGCAGCGCGTGAAGCGCCCCTCCTCGGTGCCCACCGCAGGACGCTGACCGCACGACACGCACGTCTGCGCGCGGCTTTCATGCGGCCCCGATGCGCGATCAATGCGCAGCGCGTGAGGAACAATCGCGCTCGCTGGAATGTTCTCTCCGCGCCGAAAGACGAAGCATAAATTCACCGCGGGGAGGGCATTTCGGCCTTCCACGACACGGAAATCAGAGTTACCTCATAGCGCCTGCGATCTGACCCTTACCTTGAGATTCGATGCCCTGATGCAACGTGGCGCGATGTGCGCCCCCCAACGCAGTGAGGCGCTGGACGCATGGCTTCAACCTCCGGTCGGATGCTCCCTTGGATGGCCGCTGCGCTCGCAGGAACGGGCGCTCTCATCACCAACACCATGCCCGTGCGTTCGCAGGGGCAACCGTGCGGACCCAACATGGCCTTCATCCCCTCGTCGGCGCTCGCCGGCGCGGCGGGCGGCGGCTTCTGCATCGATCGCTTCGAAGGCTCTCTCCGGCAGACGACCTCCAACGGGATGGATCGTCCGTGGTCTCCGTATCTCTCGCCCGAGCGGGTGAACGTGCGCGCGGTGAGCGTGCGCGGTGCGGTTCCGCAGGGGTACATCTCGCAGCGTCAGGCGGCGGCGGCGTGCGCGGCTTCGGGCAAGCGACTCTGCGCCGACAACGAGTGGCAGCGCGCCTGCCGCGGACCGCGCGGACAGACCTTTCCGTACGGTGAGCGGCGCATCCAGGGCCGCTGCAACGAGAACCACCGCTGGCACCCCGTGGTGCAGCTCTTCCGCGCGGGCGCCCAGGCCCTGTGGGGTCACGTTCAGATGAACGACCCGCAGATCAACCAGCTCCCCGGCACCGTGGCCCTCACCGGCGCCCACAGCGGTTGCAGCAACGAGTACGGCGTCTACGACATGGTCGGCAACCTCCACGAGTGGACCGCCAACCCCGACGGGACCTTCCGCGGCGGCTACTACATGGACACGACGATCAACGGCAACGGCTGCAACTACGTCACGACCGCGCACGACCCGAGCTACCACGACTACAGCATCGGCTTCCGCTGCTGCGCCGCGACTGCTCAGTAAACCGGGGCACCATCCTTCGGTCGTGACCTTCGTCACGAACTCGGATGGTTCCCCGTAACCCCTCCGCGAGCATCGGGGCGCTAACCCCTCCGAAACAGCTTCTTGACGCGGCCCATGACGGAGCGCCACGCGGGCGGGTGCTTCGCGCTGAGCACGCGACCGTCGACCGCCGAGATCGCGACGTGTCCCTCGAACGCGCCGCCCGATCCCGTGGCCTCGCCCTCATACCGGTAGCGGCGAAGCCAGATCGGGTAGTGGCAGAGCACCGCCGAACGGATGCGCACGTCGGCGTCGGCGTAGAGCGCGCTGTTGGGCTGAACGCTCCGTCGCAGCGCGGCGCTCGCCTCGCGCTCGGCCTCGTCGCGGCTCACGTCGGGCGCGAGCTCCTCGCCCTCGGTGATCGGGTGCGTGAGCTTCGAAGCGAGCGCGTCGAGCGGGAGCGTCAGCGACTTCGACGGATCGAAGGGGAGCATCTTGCGCGCGAGCGAGATCACCACCTCGTCGAGGTGCTTCGCGCCGCCCGTGGGGAGCACCCACTTGAGCCGCCCCTTCGCGTCCGTCGCGTGCTTGATGCCCACGTGAAAGCCGTCGGCCGACGCGTCGACGCGCCACAGCGGGACCCACACGAGCTGCGCCACCTCGATGTCGGCCTTGTGGCTGTCGACGGGGCGGAGGAGGCCCTCTTGAATGGCCTCGCGACCGATGCGATCGCCATCGATCGCCGAGAGCTTCAGCGGGACCACGAAGGACTCGCCGTCGCCCACGCGAACGGTCGCGATCGGGGGAGGCGCGATGGGGCCGAAGCGGCGCTTGCGTGTCTCGGGGAGCATCTGCGGGTGGCGCGAGTGTAGCCACGCGCGAGGCGCCGTGTCTGCGCCGCGCGAAGTGATCGGTCAGGCGAGCGTGACCTTGCGCTCGATCCAGCCCGTGCGGCAGCTCCCCACGCGGACGGTGAGCGAGCCCGCGCCGCGCACGACCCACTCGGCCGTGCGAGCGCCCGTGTTTCCACGGCTGCGGAGGTAGAAGAGCGACGCGTTGCCGAAGAGTCCGCGGCCCCAGCCGTCGAGGTGACCGAGCTCGCGCCGCGCGTGTCCCGCGTCGAGGAGCGAGCACCCCTCGGTCTGCACCACCGCGTGGAGCGGCTCGTTCCAGGGCAGCTCGCGCGACGAGGCGAGCACGTAGGTGGGCAGGTAGCCGTGGTTCTCGACGGTCATGGTCACGGCGTAGAGCCCCTCGCCGAGCGCGTTCGCCGTGAGGTGCGAGATCGTGAGCGAAGGCGCCAGCGAGGCCACGCGCAGAAACGCCGACGACTGCCGCGCGCAGACCTCGCCGAGGAGGTCGGGCGGAGGGTTCCAGATGCCCACGCGGGGATCGATGCCGCCCACGTCGACGACGCCGAGCTGCGGGTGAACGAAGGGCCGCCACGGGCGGAGCACGCGACCCGCGTTGTGCTCGGCGTCCCACTGACCGAGGCGCACCATGTCGTCGCGCGTGAGCCGCGCGTAGTGGTCGACGAAGGGCTTCTTGCGCTCGATGCCGAGCTGCGCGAAGAGGTCCCAGAGCTCGCACACGTACGAGATCGCGCCGCGCTGGTAGTAGCCGAAATCCGTGAGGTCTCCGTGCAGGGGCTTGTCGGGCTCGTAGGTGAACTCCTCGAAGCCCGACACCGTGGGGTAGCCCGCGTGCTTCTCGCCCCACTGCGCGATCTGCCGAAAGACCTCGAGGTCTTCGGGGTTCATCTTGTTGTCGGGCTTGTCGCCGAGCGGACGGATGAACACCCCCCCGAAGGTGTGCAGGTTCAGCCACGCGAAGAGCTCGGGGTGCGCGGTCACGAACTCGACCACCGCGCGCGACTCGGGCTCGCTCGTCGCGTACGCGCCAGCCCCCGCCTGCTTCGGCTCCGGCGCCCACGCGTAGGGGAAGTTGCGGTTCAGGTCCGTGTCATTGTCTGACAGGAAGTGCGGCGACGGGATGTGGTGCCCGTCGAAGTTCTCGATCACCCCTTCGGGGTAGACCTTGTAGTAGGGCGGCGGGTCGTCGATGGTGCGCGGCACGAGGAGCCCGGGCACCTCGGGGGCCTCGACGTACTCGCCGCCGGGGTCGACCTTGCGCATCACGTAGGCCATCCCGTCGCCGTCGACGTCGCACGCGCGCCAGCGGGCCTTCGCGCGGTCGGGCCTGCGATCACGGGGATTCGAACGCACGTACGCGCCCGTCGTGAGCACGGCCTCGGCGCCGTCGGGGCACATCCGCGGGAGCACGTGCACGAGCACGTCGCGGAGGCGCGCGCGCACGGGCTCGCTCAGGCCGTGGAGCTCGGCGTCGGGCTCGATGTGGAGGCGGAGGATGTCTTCGGCGATGGCGAGGGCGACGCTCGAGCCGCAGACCTCGGAGGCGTGCATGTTGCCGTCGACGAGGACGCAGGGGCGGCGGCGGTCGGGGTCGGGACCGAGCGTGAGCACCCAGATGTCGCGGCCTTCGACGGAGCGACCGATGGAGCGCACGCGCGCGACGTGGGGAAACGCTTCGGCCCAGGTGCGGAGCTGCGCCTCGATGTCGGCGTTGCGCAGGTATCGCGCGCGGAAGCCGCGTGAGAGCGAGTCGACCTTCGTGATGGCGTCGTTCATGGGGGCGCCGACGTTATCACTCCGCGAAACGGGGCGAAGAAGTCGCGCGGAGCTCCGACGCGGATTCGTGTTAGAGGGCGCTCCTGATGCCAGCACGAGAGCTCCACCCCGAGGACGTTCACCGGTACACCGACACCGCGCGATGGACCTTCGAAAGCACCGAGGACCTCGCGCCCCTCACCGAGATGGCGGGGCAGGGGAGGGCCACCGAGGCCCTGCGCTTCGGGCTCGGGATCCGTCGCAAGGGCTACAACCTCTTCGCCCTCGGCACCGCGGGGACGGGCAAGCACTCCACGGTCTTCGAGGCCATCGAGCGCCGCGCGCGCACCGAGCCCACGCCGCCCGACTGGTGCTACGTGCAGGACTTCGAACAGTGGCACCGCCCGCGCGCGCTCAAGCTCCCGCCGGGCGAGGGTCACGCGTTCCGCAAAGACGTCGACAAGTTCATCGAGGAGCTCTCGACGGCCGTCCCCGCGATGTTCCGCGGCGACGAGTACCGCATGCGCCGCGGCGCCATCGAGAAGGTCTTCGACCAGGGCGAGAAGAAGCTCGTCGAGGAGCTCGAAGCGAAGGCCCTGGAGCAGGGCATCGCGCTCCTGCGCGCGAGCGGCGGCTACGCGTTCACGCTCTTGCGCGAGGGCGAGCCCGTGCCCATCAGCGAGATGGAGTCCGCCTCGAGCGAGGAGCAGGAGCGCTACGAGGCCGGCGTCGAGGTGCTGCAGGAGCCGCTCGCCGCGATGCTCGCGCACATCGAGGCCATCCAGCGCGAGACCGGCGAGAAGGTCGAGGCGCTCGACAAATCGATGACCGCGGCGCTCACCACCGCGCGCCTCGAGCGGCTCAAGCAGCGCTGGGCGCAGGTGCCCGACGTGCTCGCCCACCTCGACGCGATCGAGCGCGACGTGCCCGAGAACATCTGGGCCTTCGCCCCCGACGAGGACGAGGAGGAGGGCGACGACGAGGCCCCCGAAGACGACGAGAAGCCGCCGGTGATCTATCCCGGCGACGCGCGTCCCGGCGCGCCGGCGCGGCGGAGGTACCAGGTCAACGTGCTCGTCGACCGCACGGGCACCGTGGGCGCGCCCGTCGTGTACGAAGACCTCCCGACCTACGGCAACCTCGTGGGCCGCGTGGAGCACGTCGCCCGCATGGGCGCCCTCGTCACCGACTTCAGGCTCGTGAAGGCCGGCGCGCTGCACCGCGCCAACGGCGGCTACCTCGTGCTCGACGTCGAGCGACTCCTCGGCCACCCCGGCGCGTGGGAGGGCCTCAAGCGCGCGCTCCGCTCGGGCGAGGTTCGCATCGAGACGCTCGAGCGCATGCTCACCATGGCGACGACGCGTTCGCTCGAGCCCGAGCCCATCGCGCTCGACGTCAAGGTCGCCCTCGTGGGCGAGCGCTGGATGTACTACGAGCTCGAAGAGAAGGATCCCGAGTTCAGCGAGCTCTTCAAGGTCGCCGTCGACTTCGAAGACGAGATGCCGCGCACGCCCGAGAACGAGCTCGCCCTCGCGCGCTGGGTCGCCACCTTCGCGCGCCGCGAGTCGCTGCGGCCCCTCGCGAAGAGCGCCGTGGCCCGCGTCGTCGACCGCGCCGCGCGCATCGCCGAGCACGCTTCGAAGCTCTCGACGCGCTTCGAAGACCTCGCCGATCTGCTCCGCGAGTCAGACCATCACGCGGCCGAGCAGGGCCTTCCGCTCGTGACCGAAGACGACGTGCTCGCGGCTCACGACGCGCGCGTGCGTCGCCTCGATCGGCTCCGCGCCGTGGTGCTCGACGAGGTGCGTCGCGGCGCGCTCCGCGTCGAGGTCTCGGGGGCCCGCGTCGGACAGGTCAACGCGCTCGCGGTGATCGACCTCGGGCGCTTCGCCTTCGCGCACCCCAACAGGGTCACGGCGCGCGCGCGCGTGGGCTCCGGCGACGTCATCGACGTCGAGCGCGAGACCGACCTCGGCGGCGCGATCCACTCGAAGGGCGTGATGATCCTCTCGGGCTGGCTCGGCGGACGCTACGCGCGCGAGCTCCCGCTCTCGATGCACGGCACGGTGGTCTTCGAGCAGAGCTACGTCGGCGTCGACGGCGACAGCGCCTCGTCGGCCGAGGCCTACGCGCTGCTCTCGGCGCTCGCGAACATCCCCGTGCGCCAGAGCGTCGCGGTGACGGGCGCCATCGACCAGCACGGCCGCGTGCAGGCCGTTGGAGGGGTCAACGAGAAGATCGAGGGCTTCTTCGACGTGTGCGCGATGCGCGGGCTCACGGGCGCCGAGGGCGTGGTGATCCCGAGCGCCAACGTGGGCGACCTCATGCTCCGCGACGACGTGGTGAACGCCGTTCGAGAGGGGCGCTTCCACGTGTGGTCCGTCGAGAGCGTCGACGAGGGCATCGAGGTGCTCACGGGGCTGCGCGCGGGCGACCGCGACGACGCGGGGCTCTTTCCGCCCGACAGCGTGAACGGCCGCGTCGAGGCCGCGCTCATGGTCTTCGCGCAGCGCCGCAGGACCTTTCTCCACGGCGAACGCTGAGGCTCAGCCCCGCGCGGAGAGGGTCATCACGACGAGCTCCGCGTGCCGTCGCGCGCGGTGCGAGCGCGTGTGCGACGACGTTCCGACGAAGGACCACGCCACGCTCAGCGTGAGCGCCGCGACGATCACCGCGAGGAGCGGATTGGTCTTCGCGAAGCGCACGATCCCCTGCGCGACGGTGGGCGCGCTCTCTCGCACGACGCGCTCGCCCTGCGTGAAGACGGCCACGAGGCCCTTGTCGCGCGACTCCCACGTCGCGCGCTCGCGGTAGAGCGACGAGAGCACGTCGTGGAGGTAGGGGACGGTGAAGTTCCGCGTGTGTCCGAGCGCGCGGTACGAGACCCACACGAGCGCGGGCGCGCGGCGGATCCACACCATCGCCTCCTGCGGCGTCGTGGGGCGCGGAATGGCCCTCGCCGACGCTTCGAGCACGTCGCGCATGCGGGCCACGTTCTCGCCGACCTTCGCGAAGCCGACGTGGAGCGTCTTGAGCGTGACGTCGGGGACGGTTTGGCTCGCGAGGAGGCGCGCCACCGAGGACGAGAGCTCGTCGAAGCGGGCGTCGAGCGCGCGGGCGCTGTCGCCGAGGTCATCGGCGCTCGCGAGGGTCGCCGTGCAGTACGCGCATGCGAGCGCGCCAGGGGGGTTCTCCGCTGCGCACCTGGGACACTTCATCGGGGGTCTCCGTGGAAGGGTGCGCGAGGGTGGCCGAAGTGGGCGTCGTCGTCGAGGGGGTGATCGCAGGGTCGGCGTTGCGAGGCGTGGCCCCGGCGGTCGCTACGGCGCGCGCACGACGAGCCCGCTCACGGCCCCCTGCCACCGCGCCTGCAACGTGATCGGGTAGGCGCCCGCGACGAGGCGCGTCTCGTTGTACGACGTCACGGCGATGCTCGCGGCGTCGTCGCCGAGGGCCTCCGTGGGGACGCGTCCCTCGCCGGCGGTGCCGTCGTAGGTGCACTCGGCGGTGGTGTCTCCGTTGCCGCCGCGCGTCGTCACGACCACGCGTGACGCGATGGGGGCCCAACGAACCGTGAGCCCTTCGCCCGAGGCCACGGTGAGCGTCGTGCCGCGGACGATCTCCGCGGGCGCGGTGATCGAGAGGCGAGGCGGCAACGCGACGCGGCCCGCGAACGCAGGGACGATCCCGCCCGTCGATCGCACGTCGAAGGACTCGCCCGCCGTGGGCGGAGGCGCGAGGGTGAACTGCGCGCCCGACGACGTGGCGTAGGTCACTCCGCTCTCGCGGCGCAGGCGCACCTCGCCCGCGGTCGCGCCGGGGCACGTGGGTTCGCCGTTGACGAAATCGATGGGGCGCTGGAGGCACGTGGTGATCGTGCACGCGCCCGCCGTTCGTCGCGTGCAGTTGATCGCGTCGCGCGGCGAGGGCTGGCGCTGAAACCCGAGCGTCACGCGGAGGCCCTCGAAGCCGCTCCCCGTGAAGGCCTCGATGGTGACCGCGCCGCGCGGATCGGTGAGCGCGCAGCCGTCGCCGTCGACGCCGTCGCTCGTCATGCAAGCGAGCGAGAACAAAGGAGCGACGACGAGCGCGAAGGGAGGAAGACGCATGGCGGACTGGTGTGCAGTCGATGTGCCGTCGAGAACAACGCGCGGATTGACGGGGGATGGAGACCGCGGCGCGGCGCTGTGCGGTGGCGGCACGGCGGCCGTGGCACATCACGTCACGCGCGCTCGGCGGTCGTCGCGCGGCCCACACGTCGCGTGGTGGTGGACGTTTTCTGTCACACGCGTCTGGTGTGGCGCTGACATCGAGCCCCCGGTTTGAGTATGGTCGCTCCGCGTCGACGGGGCGCTGCGATCACAAGATCACAACGTGCGCCGACCACTCGACGCAGGAGGCCAATTTGCAATGAGCACGCGCGCCAGCATTCAAGCGAAGTTTCCCAGCGCGTGGGTGTGCGCGGCGCCGAGCGACTCGTCGTCGACCTACGCGGTGCACACGGAGCAACCGCTCCACGAGCCCGACGCTCGCTTCGACGGGACCTTCTCGTGGCTGCCCCCGATGGAGGCCGCCGTGCAACGCATGATGGAGCCTTATTGGATCGACAACGAGGACCGCGACACGATCGCGGAGGGATTCGAGCCCGCCGTCGAGGCGGCGCAGGCGAGCGGGTACGAGCTCCCGGAGGCGTTTCTCCGCTTCATGCGGTCGGAGGACCTGCGACGCCGCGTGCCCTCGCCGACCGCGTGTTACTTCGACGCGCCCGAGCGCATCGTCCGCGCGCCTTCGCCCGGTGACGGGATCCTGATTCGCTTCCTCAACGACCAGCAGTGGTGCGCGCACTGGTACCTCTACGTCGAGCGCGGCGGGGCGCACGCCGTCGTCACGTCGCGCTTCGCCTTCGACGTCGACCTCATCCCCGGCGAAGAGGGCGACGCGATCGAAGCGGTCGTCTACGAGTGCGCGCCCGACTTCGAGCGATTCATTCATCGCATGTGGTTCGAGGGCACGGCGTGGTTGGCGAGCGTCAACAAGCACCGCCCGCTCACCGACGCGGAGTCGCGCTACCTCGCGCAGTTCGCGCGGTCGTGATCGTCACACCGCGAGGAGCTCGTCGCGCATCGGCACGGCCGGGTCTTCGCGGGGCTCCAAGAGAAAGCCCGTGTCAGCGAGGCGCTCCGCGAGGGCGGCGTCCGAGACCGCGACGAGCGCGGCGAGGTCACCCGGCAGCGCGTCCATCGGCAGCGTGACGGGCATCGCGCGCACCGTGGGATGCCGCGCCACGAGGTGCTCGTACGAGGCGTGACCGAAGGCGATCACCCGCGCGCCTCCGCGCTCCACGATGCGCGCGAGCACGGCGTCGTCGCCCGACGCGATGGCGCCGTCGACCTCCACCGCCGCGTCGCGCAGACACGGGACGAGCGCGCCTCCCTCGTCGAGCATGGCGAGCGCGTCCTGCTCGCGGGTGCGCGCGCCGGGGAGCTTCGTCGAGCCCGCGGGGATCCAGCGCTTGATGGCGCTGCACTGCCGCGCGCTGATGGCTGCCTTCGACTTCGAAAACGTCGACCAGCACAGCATGTTCAGAAAGTCGTGCCAGTTGCGCTCGCGGCTCGGGACCTCGCCTCTCTCGTGGATGCGCACGTCGTAGATCGAGGTCATCTCGATGGGCGTCGAGCCCGCGCGGCGACGCCTCGGAGGCTGCTCGACGAAGCGCAGCGAGGCGCCCGTGCCCGAGCGGAGCGCGAGGTCTTCGAGGTGCGCGCTCCACGTCGAGACCGCGGGCCACGAGGGCTCGTCGGCGAAGCGTGCTGCGACGGGCGCGATGGGCGCGAAGGCGCGGTGACGTTCGAAGAAATGAGCGTCCCACGTGACGGGAGTGACCAGCACGGGCACCGGGGTGTGCATCGCAGCGGGCGCGATGATGACGAAAGCGCGACGCGACGTCGACCCGCTCGTCGCGAAGGGTGCGAGACTCCGTGCGCCGCGGCCCTGCCCTCGCGGCTGCCCCTGCGATGAACCCCGAAGACCTCTGGACCCTCACCGTCGCAGCCTCTCCCGCGCTCGGCGCCCTCGTCGCGTGGCGCCTCGCGAACCGCGCTCGCGCGCGTGCGTTGCAGCCGCCGGGGCCCGTCGTCGCGCGCGTCGTCGCGGCGAGCGGTGACAGCCCGGTCTACGTGTCGGGGCGCCTCCTCGCCCCGTGGGAGCCCACGCGAGAGGGCCGCGTGGTCGCCGTGCACGCCGAGACGCGCGCGGGCGAGGTGCGCGACGCGGCGGTCGAAGGGCTGCGCGTTCGCCTCGACGACGGCGTCACCGAGCTCCCCGTCGAGGGCGCCGTGCGCATCGTGGTCGGGTCGCGTGAGGGGCGCCCGTGGAGCGAGCTCGGTGACGTCGAAGAGGGCGCATTGGCCTGGGCGGCGCGCATCCACGGGTGCTCGCAGGAGCGCGCCCGCGAGGAGATGAAGCTCGTCCGCGCGCTCTGCCACGGCGACCTCGTGCTCGTTCGCGCGAAGATCGAGGCGCGGCCCGAGATGCGCGACGGCGCCTATCGCGAGGCCCGCGTGCGCTACGCGCTCGTGCCCTGCGGCAGCGCGATGGCCCTCTACGGCCCCGGGCCGCGACCGAGGATCGCCGCGCGTCGCATCGCGCGCGGCGCCGCGATCGGCGTGGTCGCGGCGCTCGTGTTCTGGACCGTCGTCGGCATGATCGCGGGCGGACTCTCGCGCGGCGGGCGCACGCGCGGGGCCTTCGACGGCGATCGCCTCGTCACGGTGTTCGGCGGGAGCGCCCTCGCGGCCCGCGTGGCGATGGTCTCTCCGCTCGAGCGCAGGCGCGCGCATCACACCCTCGCGGAGTCGCTCCGCGACCAGCCGAGGCCCACGTCGGCGGACCTCGCGGCGGCGACGGAGCACCTCCTCGCGGCGGGTGACTGCGTCGGCGCGCAGCACCTCGCGATGGCGCGCGGCGACGCGCTCGGGGCGCGCCGCATCGACCTCAGCGAGCGCTGCGCCGCCGCCGAGCCGCGCGTGTGGGACAAGGCCCTCGCGGCCTACGCGGCGGGCGAGTTCGCCGAGGCGAGCGACATCTTCGACCCCGGCGTGCCCTACGCGAGTCTGTATGCGAGCTACGTCGACGACTACTCGTTCGACCTGAGGCTCCACGTGCTCGCGGGCGACGCGCGCAAGATCACCCGCCTCGCGAAGCGCCGCGCCGAGGAGACCTGGCGCGGGCGCGCCACCACGGCGGACCAGGCGCAGCGCGCGACCACGCTCGAGTGCCTCGCGGCGCACGCGGGCCGCGCGCGGCTCGACGCCGCGCGACTCCAGACGCTCCGGTCGCGCGCCGAGGGTCGCGTGGCCCCCGAAGCCTGCGAGCTGCTCACGCTCGACGCGATGGAGCCGTCCGAGCGACGCGCGTGGATCGACGCGCACCCCGGCGCGGCCCTCTCGCGCGTGGGCGCGCTGCTCGCGTGGGAGGCGGGGCGCGCGCCCGCGGTGACGTCGCCCTGCGGCGAGGACTGGTCCGCGCTGCTCACGGATCCGGTCGGCGCGATGTCGCGTCGCGCGCCGGGGATCGAGCACGGGTTGATCCGCACGCCGGGCTACGACGACGGCGACGACGTGTGGCGCGCGCAGGTCGATCTGCGCTGCTCGGTGGCCGCGTTCGAGGCGCTCGCGGGTGACCTCGGCGCCGCGCGCGCGAGCTCGTCGACGCCGAGGTGAGGGCGACGGAGGCGAGTCGGCGCGACGCGCCGGCGTGGGTGCCCGACGCGATGCGCGGCGTGGCGAATCTGCGCGCGATGATCTCGGCCTTCGACGACGACGAGGCCCGCGCGCGGGTCACGCCCGGACGCATCGCGCCGCGCGCGACCGCGGAGCATCTCTTCACGCACGCGTGGACAGGGATCCCCGCGTGGGTCGTGCTCGGCGACGTGGGCGTCGGGCGGGAGCGCGCCGCCGTGGCGCAGTGGCTCGACGTGGCGGCGCCGGGTCCGTGCGTGCGCTGCACCGTGCGGAGGCGTCTCGCGGAGCTCGCCCTCACGCGGCGCGCGGCGCGGCGGTGGGGCACGGCGGGCCCCGATGAGCTCATGCTCGCGAGCTACGCGCGGGCGCTGCGGGAGCGGCGCCTGGCCGTCGCGCTGCGCGTGCTCGACGATCTGCGCGAGAACGCGCGAGACCTTTCGTGGTAGTGTCCCGCGCCTATGTGGGACGTCGTCTCGCTGGATGAGGGCGCCTCGCTCGAAGCGGTCGAGAGCCCGCGGCTCGTGGTCGATGCGTGCCCGCACTGCCGCCGCCGCGCGAGGCTGATCGAGCGCGCGGTGGTGCGCGAGAATGAGGGCTTCTCGTGGCCCTGGAGCGAGAAGGCGCCCGAGCGTCGCGTGCTCCAGTGCGAGAAGTGCAAGGGGTGTTTCGACCTCCCGCCCGAGGGCCTGCCCGAGTGGGTCGAGAAGCCCGAGGAGCGCGAGAAGAACCTCAAGCTCGCCAACCTCCGCGCGCGCTGGACCGTGTGCTCGCAGGAGGTCTCGCGCTGGCGAAAGCGCGCGGAGCTGGCGATCCGCGCGGGCGACCTGACGCTCGCCGAGGAGGCCCGTCGCATGTCGGCGCGCTTCGAGGGCGAGGGCCACGCGATCCGCGGAGAGATCGAGCGCCTAGGGGGATCGCTCCCCGCCGCGCCCGCGAAGGATCCCGCGGAGGAGAAGATCGACAAGGAGCTCGCCTCGCTGAAGGAGCTCGCCGCCGCGAAGAAGGCCTCGCAGGAGACCGCCGCGCCCGGTGACAAGACCGACGAGCCGAAGGCCGACGCGAAGCCCGCAGACGCGTCCGAGACGAAGCCCGACGAGAAGCCCGAGGCGCCGCAGAGCACGGGTGATCCCGTCGAAGACGAGCTCGCGAGGTTGAAGGGCAAGCTCGGTCGCAAAGACGCGCCCGCCCCGTCGCCCGACGCCTCGAAGCCCGCCGCGCCGCCGTCCACCGAGGACGACGAGGTCGCGGCGCTCAAGCGCAAGCTCAAGAAGAACTGAGCGCGCGACGCGCGGATCGCCGCCGCGGATCGGCGTCGCGGATCAGTTCGCGCGGCGCGCGAAGACCGAGGTGACGCGGATGCCGAGGTGGTTCGCGACGGTGCGTTCGAAGCGGTCGGAGGGCTGGTTCACGACGCCTCCCTCGCGGTCGATGTAGAGCGCGCTCGACCCGCCGCCGTCGAGGTTGATCGCGTCGGCCACGGCGAACTCCTCGAGCAGCGGAACCATCTCCAGCGAGGTCATTCCAGGCAGGCCCGAGCGTCGGCCGTCGACGACGGCGAGCACGAGGTGGGTGCCGCCCGTGGTGGTTCCGATCGCGGTGCGGGGGTGGTAGCGGTACATCCCGAGGGGCTCCTCGGGCTCGAAGATCGACTCGCCGTCGCGCAGGAGCGTGGGCCACCCGGTGACCACGTTCCACGCCCAGGGAAAGGGGTTGATGCGCGTGTTGACGGCGCTGTCGAAGAGCATCGCGCGCGTGGTCGACGCCGCGGGGCCGAACGCGAACGACGACCTGCAGCGGTCGTAGTAGGTGTCACGCCACACCGAGCGCTCACCGACGGCGAGGCCGCACGCGCTCGATTCGAAGAAGTTCGCGTTCACCGCGATCTGCGCGCCGGTGATGTTCGCGAAGCGGCTCACTGTCGTGGCGCGCGCCCTCGGTCGCGTCGAGTACACCTCGATCTCGGCGCACGCGAGGTCGATCACCACGACGTGCGCGTCGACGCGGGGGAGCACCCTGTGATGGTGCTCGACGCAGGGGTATGGGTACGTGACGGTGTCGTCGGCTCGCGCGAGCGCGGGGGCCAGCGTCAGGAGCGCGCAGAGGAGTCGGGTTCGCATCGCAGGGGCTCTCGGCGCGCGCGGAGCGACGCCACGAGCGAGGCGAACACGGCGAGCGCCATCCACGCAAGGGGCGACGGCGACTGCTTCGCAGCGCCGACACCGAAACCGATGCCCGCGCGGGCGATGGGGACCCTCGCAGACTCTCGCGGCCGCACCGCGCGCACCGCAGGCGCGACGGCGAGCCGCGATGAGGTCGTCGCGAGCGTGGCCCCATCGGGCGCGATGACCCGCGCGGAGAGGGCGTGCGCCCCGACGCCGCGCGCGGACCAGCGCAGTGTGAAACGCCCCGTCGCGCCGGGCTCCACGGTGGTCGCGAGCGTCGCGCCGAGCACCGTCGCGCCATCACGGAGCTCCAGTGAAGGCGCCGTCTCACCGCGTCGCCACGCGCGTCGTCCGGTGTTGCGCACGTCGACGTGGAGCTCGGTCTCGGCGCCCTCGCGCGTCTCGCTCGGGGTGTCGCGCGCGACGATCTCGCCCGCGTACCACCGCGCGCCGGGCATGAGCCGCACGCCGAGGTGCGTGACCACGGAGCGCTCGTTGCGATCGGAGGGGTGATTCGCGACGGATCCATCGAGCACGAGCGCGGTGGAGCCTCCGCCGTCGAGGTTCACGGCGTCGGTGACGTCGAACTCGCGCAGCGCCTCGACGATCTGAAATCCGTTGAGCCCTTCGACGCCGGGGCGCCGTCCGTCGGCCGCGAGGAGCACGAGCGTGGAGCGGTCTGCGTTGACGCCCGCGGCGCTGCGCGGGTTCGAGCGGTAGAGGTGCTGCGGTCGCTGCCAGTTGTTCTCGGCGCGTCCGTTGCGCATGAGCCAGGGCTTTCCCGTGAGCACCTCGGAGACCCAGTCGGCGGGGAGCGGCCCGCGCGGGATCTGCGACGAGTCGAACGCGAGGGCCTCGTTGGCGACGCTGAACCCGAGCGACGCGGTGCATCCGTCTTCGTACGAGTCTTCGAAGAGCCGTCCGCCGCCGACGGCGAGCCCGCACGAGCCGCGGTCGTAGAAGTTCGCGTTGAGGGCGACGACGGCGTCGTAGCGACGCGCGAACTCCGACGTGGTGATGAAGCGGTCTTCGGGCCGCGTGGCGACGACGGAGAGCTCCGGGTTCGTGAGGTCGACGAGCACGACGTGGAGGTCGACGCCGACGTCGGTGCGATGCAGGTGACGGATGCCGCGATGGGGCGCGCTCCACTCGTCATCCGCGTGCGCAGCGCGAGGCGCGAGCGTGAGCGCGGCAGCGAGGAGCGCGAGCGACGAGGCGAGACGAGCGACCATGAGGGGATCGTGAGCACCGATCGGGCGGCGAGCGCGAGAAAGCCGCGGAGCGCGAGGGCGCGCGTGCGGAAACTTGCGTTGCGCGGGGAGGGGAGGTGCGCGGCGCGGTCGGGGGAGGGGACGCGCAGGTGAAGTGGGGCGACGCGCGTGTGCGGTGAGGTGGCGCGGGGGTGCGGAGGTCGGGGGCGCGGATGCGGAGGTCCGACGCGGAGATGCTGAGGGCTGATGCGCGGATGCGGAGATCGGGCGCGCGGATGCAGAGGAGCGACGCGGAGATGCAGAAGTCCGACGTGCGGATGCGCGGACGCGAAGTGTGAGGAACGCAGACGAGCGCTGGAATGGGCGATCGTCGGGGTGGTTGTTCCCCTCGCGGTGCGTATCGCGTTCGACCTCGACGACACGCTGATCCCGACAGGAGGCCGCTTCGCGACGGAGCCGCCCTCGGGCGTGTGGCCCCTGCGCTCGTTCGCGACCGAGTCGCTGCGCGTCGGCGCATCGACGCTCCTTCGCGAGCTACGTGGCGAGGGGCACGCGGTGTGGGTGTACACGTCGTCGGCGCGGTCCGTCGCGGCGGTGCCTGTGCTCTTCGCGGCCTACGGCGTGCGACTCGGCGGCGTGGTCAACCTCGACCGCCACGAGGCGCTGGTGCGGAGGCTCGGCGTGCGGCGCCTCAAGCACGCAAGGGCGTTTGGCATCGACCTGCTGGTCGACGACTCCGTGGCGGTGGTCGACGAGGCGACGCGCTTTGGCGGGGCGGCGATGCTCGTTGCTCCGAAGACGCGGCGTGGGACGAGCGGGTGCGTGAGGCGGTGCGCGTACGCTCGGCCCTGTGAGCGGCAGTCTCGTCATTGCCACATAAGCGCCGCCAGAGGTGTTGCACGCCCGTCGTTCGGGCGACGCGGCTCACTCGTCGCGCAGCCACGCGGCGAGCTCGACGGGGCCGAGGTCGAGCACGGCGTCGCTCGCGGGATTCGCGCCGTCGCGTTCGACGCGCCGCTGAAGCCCATCGCGCTCGGTCTCCGTGAGGGCCCGCGCGAGCTTGCGTTCACACAGGTGCGCGAGCGGCGCCAGGGTGCCTTCGATGCGCCCCCGTTGCAGCCCCTGTTGCAGCCCCTGTTGCAGCCCCGCCTCATGCTGGGTGCGCATGTATTCGTAGGCTTCGGTGAGATCGACCATGAGTGCCTCCGAGAGATCGGCGCCGCGCTTTCGAGCGGCGAGAAAGACATTTACCACCGTGGCGAAGAGGGCGGGGCCCCTGGGCAGCGCACGGTAGCGCTGTCGCAGCCGACGCAGCGCGCGACGCAGCGAGGTGCCCGCGCCCATAACGCGGAGCGGGAGCGTGTCGTCGTCGTCGGGCAGCTCCGAGAGCACGACGAACACCAGCGGGAGCGCGTCGCCAAGGTCGTAGAAGCCCGTGGGCCAGTCGAGCATCGGCGTCGCGTGGAGCTTCGCCATGGCCGCGTCGGGCCTGCCCCCGCAGAGGAGCCACGTCCGCGCGGCGGCCTTCGGGTGACGGAGCTTCCGCGCGCGTCGATGGTTGAGCAGCTTGCGCATGCACTCGATCACGTCATCGAGCGAGGGAGCCTCGTGAAACGCTTCGAGCAGACAGGTCTCCGTCGTCATGCGACCGAGCGTGCCGAGCTCCCCGCGCTTCGAGGCATGCGCTTCATCGGGCTCGAAGAGCAGATCGGCGCGCTGCGATCGTAGCGGCGGAGCCTCGCTCTCCGTGTCGACGCGTCCGACGTCGCTCAACAGCAGTTCGAGGACGTCCTTCGCCAGCGTGTCGTACGGCGTCTCCATGAGGGCGCCGGACCGCGCTGCGTGCCGTCGCGCGAAGTGCCTTGGAAATAGATGGATGCGTGGAGAAGGGGTGGCGGAATGGGTGGCGGATGGGGTGGCGGGGGTGGCGGGTCGCCACCTGCGTGGCGTACGGTGCGTCGCTGGTCCTCGTGCTGCGAGGGGCGACAGTGGGACGACGTGAGCTGACACGAGGCGCGGTGATGTGAGTCCGGGGAACGACGGCGATCTCAGTTGAGCGCCAAGGGGCCGTGCCGTGGTCAGCGAACGGGAGGCGGAGGTGCGTTGCGTTCGATCACGATGGAATCGCCCGCTGGTCATGCAGCCGGAGTGGACCGATCGCTCGGACTGCGAACTTGTCTCGGCGATCCACCGGCGCGGCGCTCGCAGGGACGGGCCGTTGGTTTACCGGCTCATGTTCCCTTCGAGGTGACAGACCCAAGCAGACGCCCGAGGAACCCGAGGACGTCATGCCGGAAGTTGTGCATGCCCTGGTAGAACGCGAGGTAGAGGTCGAGGCACCACTTGCTGAGTCCACGAAAGGGGCGGAGGTAGTTGCGGAGCCCGAGCCAGAAGCCCTCGATGGTGTTGGAGTGGACCTCTCGCACGCCGTCTCCGTCGTCGTCGCGCGCCCACTCCTTGCGTTTGTGATTGACCGAGAAGCGTGTGCGACCTCGATCGTCCAGGTCGTCGTACGCGTGCCATTCGTCGGTGTGAACCTCGGCGCCTGGCGCGGTCACGCGCAGCACCACGGGCTCGATCGCCTGCCGTGCTCGGTAGGTCTGTCGCAGGAACACCAGACCTGACTCACGACCGATGACGCCGAGGATGGGAGGACGATCGTTGTCGAAGGTGCCGTGCCCGTTGAAGTGATGACCCCGGCGACGGGGCGGGTCCGCGGGGTCGGGGTGGCGCCGCCCCTTCTCCCCTGCGTTCTGGTACATCTCATCGGCCTCGACGACGCGGTCGGGAAGCGCGCAGGGGGGAAAAGCGTTCGAGGGCCATGCCCTGAACGCGGTGTCGGAGCTTGAGCAGGTTGCGTCTGCCGACACCGAGCTCCTGCGAGAGGTGGAGCGTCGTGACGCCCTGGCAGAAGCCACGCAAGATCATGATCGCGCGCGCGGGCGAGAAGCGCACGCCCTGGAGCGGCGTGTTGGTGAACACATTGAACACCTTACCGCAAGCGCGAAGCGGTAGTCCACCACGGGCTCGCGGTGGCGGTCGTGGGGCGCTTGATCGTCGGGAAGCTCGTGCCCCTCTGGGCAGCGCAGGCCCTCGGGGTGAAGCGCTTGAGCAACAGGCGGTAGCACGCGGCCTCGTCCAACAGGTCGTCGATCGGGAACAGCATCGCCACCGATTCGTAGCCACGCCCGAGCTCTGCGGAAGGTGGATTCACCCCGAAGGGAACATGAGCCGGTTTACCTATTCGTAACGTAGCCTATCTGAAGGACGATAACATGAGGGTGGTCGTCGATGAGCACGGTCTGCGACTACGTACCGTCGGGCCGCGGTCGCAGCGACGAGACGCCTTCGAGGTTGTGGCGCCAGACCGGTCCCGACTCGGCCACGAGGAACTCTCTCGCGAGGCCGCGCACAACCTGACGCGGCTTGAGCACCATGGTAGCGAAGGGGCGCACGCAGGAGCCCGGACGGAGCCGCAGCGCGAGCGCGTTCGCGACGCCCGTACACGGCTGACTCGGGGCGACTCGTCGGTGGTGTGACGCGCGACCGCCGCGTCGGAGCGAGGCCAGGAGCGGGCGGGTCATGAATAATCGCGAGAGGATAACCGATCAATCGAGCGACCCCTCCGCGCGCGCAACAGGGCACCCTCAAGAGATCTCATGTCGTACCCCCACCAGAACGGGGCACAGTGTCATTTCATCGCGTTCCAGGCAGTCTTCGGTCGCAGATCATCGCGAGGTAGAGCGTTCGGGGCTGCCCGGAACACGATCAAGCGTCGATGTGACGCGTTCGGCGCCGTCGGGGAGGGCACTCGGCCGCTCTCCGACGCTACTCCGCCGCGCACGGACACGCGGTCTGCGTATAGCAATAGAAGATGTTGACGGAGCTTTCGGAGCACCCCGGGAAGGTGTTCGCGATCTGGACCGTGGCGGTCGCGTCGAAGCCGTTCTCGCTGGTCGCGGCGTTCATGCTGAAGACCGACGTCCCGAGGCTCTGCCCGTTGCCGACGTCGCAGCCGCTCACGGCCCCGCAGGTGCCGCCTCTCGCCACGTTCGTGCTCTGAAAAGCGCAACGTTGAATGGTGAGAGCGCCTCCGTGATTGAAGACCACGCCGCCCATTCCCGCGCCGCCGCCTCCTCCCATGTTCGGGCGAGGGCCGCCGCATCCGGAGCCTCCGGTGCCGCCGCCGAAGCCGCCCGAGCCGATGTTCCCTGCATAGGACGGATTGAACCCGCAGCCTCCACTCCCGGCTCCGCCGCCAAAGCCGCCGGGACCGGCGAGGCCGCCGTAGTACCACTCGTCGTGAGAGGGGCCTCCTCCGCCACCACCACCCCCAAAACCGCCGCGACCGCCGTTTCCGCCTCCCTGAGATCCGGCCCCGCCGCCGCCTCCACCACCCCCGAAACCGCCGACGGTCCCCGACGATCCCCCGCCAGGGTACGGAGGAGCCGTGGATGCGCCTCCCCCTCCGCCGTTGGGAGGTCCGCCCATCGCGCCTGGTAAGTAGCAACTACCTCCGGGTGATCCGCTGCCCGAGAGTCCGCCGCCACCACCGCCATTGCCACCGAAAGTTGTCTCACATCCCCACCGCGAGGGGATCGTACCCGCTCCTCCAGAGGCGCTGTTGTTGCCAAACTCGCACCCGTCGAGCGAGAGCGTTCCTTCATTGAAGAACACGCCACCCATCCCCGCGGCGCCACCGCCTCCGCTGAGCATCCCGCCGTTGCCGCCTCGGGCAGAGAAGCGCTGAACGCCGAGGTTTCTCAGCCGAAGGGTTCCGCCTCTGCGGATGTAGGCGAGGCGAAGGTCCGAGGCACCCTCGGCTCTCGCGATCACCATTCCGCCGCCGTCGATGGAGACGTCCATGCCGGGTAAGATCACGAAGGCAGACGGCCCCGCCGCGCTGTCTCCCGCGGTGCTCACGGCGATCGCGCTCCCTGCGAGCGAACTACTGAAGATGATCGAGACGCGGCTCGCGCACGTGGCCGCTTGCGTGAGCGCCTCGCGGAGCGTGGGTGCGCCGGTCGAGTCTTCCGCGCTCCGTACGATGAACGGCTGGCGGGTGCATTCGAAGTGACCCGTCCACGGGATATCGGGCGGGGCCACGTCCGCGACCTCCTCGTCGACGCGGTCGCCCGTCGCGCCGTCGTCGAGCGCGGCGATGACGTCCTCGTCGTGCGCGGGGCCATCGTCGAACACAGAGAGGACATCTTCATCGGGCATCGCGCCGTCATCGAGCGCGGGCGTCACGTCTTCGCTCGGCACGTCGGCCCGGGGGGGCAGCACGGGCGGCTGGGAGCACGCGGCGAGCCCAAAGGTGCCCACACACACCGCGATCCGGAACGTGGAACTACGATTCAGAGCGCTCATGACTCGATCGCCTCCATCCGATGGTTCGTCGCCGTGTCATCAGAAGGCCCAGGTGCATTGGCCTCCTGGCACGAGAAGCATCGGCGCGCAGCGCCGCGCGCTCGCGTGCGACGACGGAGTGGGCAAGAGGAGCAGCACCGCCCCCGCGACGCCGAGCACGCCGGCGGTGATGAAGCCTGCGTACTGCATCGCCTCGTCGCGGCTCTGGTGCGCGGTGCCCTCATTGAGGGACGAAGCGCACTGTGCGTAGGTCGCGTCGCTCACCGGTGTGCCAGCGCGTACACCCGCACACGCCGAGCCTTCGTACTCGCTGAACTCTCCCTCTCGGAGCACAGACCCGACGACGCCCACCGCGGCGCCCGCAACCGCGCCCGCAACGGCGATCCAGCCCCAGGTCCTCATCGCGGAGGTAGCGCCCGCGGACGACGCTCGCGGCGCCGGAAGTCCCGCGGGGGGTACATCCGTGAGGACAGAGGGACGAAGAGCGAGCGGCGCGCTCGTCGGCGTCGGAGGCGGCGTCCGCACGAGCTCGACCTCCTCGCGCGCGAGGCCCGTCGGAGGCACCACCACCGTGCGGTTGAACTCGACGAAGCCGTCGGCCCTCAGCGTCACGACTGCGGTGCCGAGCAGGGCCCTGAAGCGCCTCTGCGCGGGCCACTCGCCGACGGATCGGCCGTTGATCGCTACGGTCGCCGAAGGGCCATTGCCCCCGAGCATGATCTCGCCCAGGTGAGACGCTGCGTTCGCGAGCGTCGCATCGAGTTGCGCTCGATTCGCCTCGATCCATGCGCTCCCCGTGCTCGCGAGCGCGTCGCGGAGGTGCGCGTCCGCGTCGAGCCACCGGCCGAGCGCGGCCTCTGCGAGCCCAGTGCGCGCGCGGGCCCTAGGGTCGTGGCACATCTCCCAGGCCTGCTGAAAGAGGTCGCGCGCCTCGTCGTCGCGGAGGGCCTCTCGCGCCCTCCTCCCCTGCTCCTCGAGCGCGTCGGCGCGCGCGGAGTCCGGGCATGGTGACTGTGCGAGCGCCTTCGGCGCCACGGCCCCCGAGAGGGCGAGCGTGATCAGCCAGGCGGCGTCGGTGCGAAGTCGTCTCATAGGTTCGGAACTCCGTTGCTCGTCGGCCCTCCGGGCGAAGATCGAGGCTGCAGCGACATGGGCGGAGTCACCGGCGTCGGTGGAGAGATCACGAGTGGCGCGGCGCCCGTGACGCTCATGGGAGGCGCGGACTCCGTTCTGTCACGACGGCTCTGTCGGCCGCGTCGCGCGCCTGCGTCTTCGGAGGGCGCGCGCGCCGCGACGGGCGAGGCGAGCGCGGGTGACGAGGTCGTGAGCGGAGCCCTGGGGCTCGCCGATGGCGCCGCGGGACCTGCGTCGGTTGTCAGGAGAGACGGCGGCGAGCGCGAGGCTGTCTCGGGGGAGAGCGCGCGCGGTGCGACCGCACTCGTCGCGGCGTGCGGTGGGCCAGAGCCCAGGACCTTCACCGCGATCGCGGCCCCGCAGACCAGCGCGAGCGCCGTCCAGCGCAGCGCGGCTCCCTTTCGGGGCGGCGGGGCCTTCGCGGGGACCGCGCGGACCTCCGCGGAGAGCGTGCTCGCCGTGGTCGCGGCCATCGCCCGATCCAGCAGCGGAAGCGGCGCGACGGCGGTCGCCTGGATCGCGCCGAACTCTCCGAGGAACTCCAGGCGCGCGCGCTCGCTCGCATAGGGGAGGAGCGCCCGGCCGACCTCGCGAACGTCTTGGACGCGCTCGTCGACCTCTCGCGCCATCATCCGACGGAGCAACGCGTCGAGGTCGGGTGGGACGGAGGGATCCAGGGCGCGCGCGTCGGGCGTCGGCCCCTGCGTGATGCGCTCGAGCACCTCGAGGAGCGTCGGGGCCGCGAAGGGGCGGACGCCGGTTATGCATTCGAATAAGATCACGCCGAGGGACCATAAATCGCTGCGGCCGTCGACGCGCTTGGACTGCCGTACCTGCTCGGGCGACATGTACAGGGGTGTCCCGATCATCGCGGAGGACTGCGTGAGCTCGACGCTCGACTCGCGTACCTTCGCGATGCCGAAGTCGAGCACCTTCGGGACTTCGCCGCGGGCGCCCCTCGCGAGAAAGATGTTCCCGGGCTTGAGGTCGCGATGCACGATGCCGCGCTCGTGTACGGCCGCGATCCCCGACACGATGGGGAGCATCAGGTCCGCGACGTCCCGCAGTGGGAGCTTCCCGAGTCGCTTCAGCCGATCGTCGAGCGCCTCTCCCTCGAGGTACTCCATCGAGAGGTACGGAGCGCGCCCCTCGACGCCGCAGTCATACACCTCGATGACGTTCGGGTGTCGTAGCTGCGCGGCGGCCTCGGCCTCGCGGAGGAAACGTGCGACGGCGTTCTCGTTCCGACTCGCGGAAGCGTGGAGGACCTTGAGCGCCACCCGCTTTCGCAGAGGCAGCCGCAGCGCCTCGTAGACGACGCCGAAGGCCCCTGCGCCGAGCCTTCTTACGATCTCGTACGCACCTATCCGCGAGCCGGGCTCCAGGTGCGACTCGTCGCGTGGATCCATGGCGCGGAGGATTGGACCACAGCCCATGCCACCCAGAACGCCCGTGATTTCTGGGGAAATTTACCGCAAAGGACGCGCACCGGCACCCGGTGCACAACGGTTGCGCAGCGGGGGCGTCGGGGAGGCATCTCGGCTGCTCTGCGCGCGTCGATGCCCGCGACTCTTCGGAGTCGCACGACACCTCCGCGCAGCTCGACGTTGGCGTTCACGAGCGCGAGGCGCCCGCGCAGCAGGTCGAGATCGGCGTCGGTGAGGTCGCTCGACACGGCGCTCTCGGCGCTGAAGCGCTCGCGGCGCGCGCAGTGGCTCAGCCTGACAGGGCGCACGGACCTCGCCGCGCGTGCACGCGGCGTTGGCCTGCACTCCTGACGACGAGATGCTCGTGGAACGCGGCAACGGCGCTGGCGTGGCTTGAGGACACTTCGGACGAGACGATGGAATTCCTTGCGCGGCAACTGAACTCGGTTCGCGTGCGCGACCAAGCCGCGCACGCTCTCCTGCGGATTGGGTCGACGAAGGCCGTCTCGATACTCTTCGCGCGTCTGGACCGACGATGCACACAACCGCTCGACGAATTCACTACTGCGCTGGTCATCCGTGTACGAGCGCGTGAGGATGGTGCATCACCGAACCCGTCGAAGACGCGCCCTTTCTGGCGGCACGCTGCCGCGTTGCCGGAGCTCACAACGCACAGGTTTTCAATTGCGGATCTCGACATCCGGGACCGTTCCGCAGAGGCCGAGTTGAGTGCCGGAGTTGCGTAGAGTCGCCCGCGATGTGAGCTCCCTGTTCCCCCGGAGCTCCGACTGTGGTAGGCAACCAACTGCGGCGGCGCTCGACGTCGCCAAACACCTCCACCCCGAACGGTCCCCCACAAGGGATCAATCTACAGCTCGTCCAAGTGGTTCGTCCATGGGTTTGCCCAGAACCTCGCGGCCGAGATGGAAGAGTGGGGAGGACGCTGCACCGAGATCATGCCCGGCGATGGTGGACACGCCCTTCTTCAACAATCCGAAGCCCGACAATGCTGATGCCCGAGGACATCGCCGCCTCGGTGATGTTTGCCTTGCAGTCGCCTCGTAGGGCCAACGTCCGCGAGATCTTCATCACGCCCACCTGCTGAAGATCGTTTCATCGGTCTCTCGAGGGCGAACCCGGCGCTCGAAGGGAGCGCGCGCTGGAAGACCTTGTCGCCCGAGCGCTCGACGATCCACCACGCGCGGAGCCCCTTGTCCGTGCGTACAAAGACGCGCCGCGCCCGTGTCGCCATCGGCGGCGGCGATCTCACCGGTCATGAAAATCGCCCGCGGTCGGCGCGCCGCGGCGGCTACGATCGAAGCCCGACGAGGCGCGACGACGTCGCCACGACGCATCGGGTGGGAGACTGAGATGATCGACAGACGCATCTGGGTCGAGCGAGGGGAGCGGGTGCACATGATGGTGCCGCCCGTCCGCGCCGCGGAGTTCTCCCCGACGACGCGTTTCTCGCCTGGGACGACGCCGTCGCACCCGGGGGTCGTGCGCGTCACCGAGGTCGCGTCTCTGCGCACTGTCGCGAGGCTCGACCGCGGCGGGGGCGTCGAGGCGATGTGCTGGAGCTCACCCGACACGCTGTGCCTGTTCCGACGCAAAGAGCTCGAGGCGCACATGCATGTGCACGCCATCCCCGATGGCGGCCTCGTGACGAGCGCGCCGCTGCCCCGCATGAGAGGCTGGTGGGGTGGCAGTGGGCCGATCAAGCACCTGTCTCCCGCTCGCCGCCGGATGCGCGTGCAGCCCTCGCCCAACGCAAGCGCCGCGCTCCTCACGTGGCCCGACGTGAGGGAGATTGCCCCCCGGCGTCGCTGGGGGCGTGCGTGCTGCGGGGTGAACGCTTCGAGACGGCGGCCATCGTCGACGTCGCCGCGATCCTCACGGGGGGAGATCGGCGGTCCAGCGTCGTCGACGTGGCGCTGAGCCACGACGGAGACGCCCTCGCGGTCGCGGTCGTGTCGCCGAGCGGCGCGTGGTGCGCGCTCGTGTCGCGCGACGGTGCGGTGCGCGCCCGCGTGGCCATGCCAGAAGGGCTGACGCCGAAGCTCATGCGCTGGATCGGCCCCGCGACGGTGCTCACAGCCTGGGTGCCCGCGATGGGCGTCGGCGAGACGCGCTTCATGCTCGTCGAGGCGCCCGACACGGTGAAGACCCTCGCGATCCGCGGCGAGGACTTCGTGTTCGGTGCGTCAACCGACTTCGACCTCGACCTCGACCCGGAGCGCGAGAACGCGGTCGTCTCGGCGCTTCGACGGACGGCCGTGCAGCCGTCTGCGTGGGCGCTCGTGCTGCCGACCGACGCGTCGAGCGCGCGCGCCGCCGTGACGCTGCGCCTGCACACCCCCAACCTCGCCAGCGTCGCACGCCTCGGCGGCGGCGCGTGCTGGGACGCGCGCGGTCATCTTCTCACGCTCACGGCGACGGAGCGCTCCGAAGCGCGGCTCACGCGTCGCGCGAACGCCATCGACGCGGAGGAGACCGTGTTGCAGATCGAACTCACCGGCAAGCAGCCGCGCGCGCTGTCGCTCACGCCATCACCGATGCGCCGCCACGCGCTGGCCCGCTGGGAGTCACAAGATCCCGAGTCGGATGACGAGCCCGTGAATGCCCTGGCGCTCGTCGCGCTGCGGTGAACGGAGACTTCGATTCACGGGTGAACCTTCGAGACACCTCCCTCTCCGCGCGACCTTCATGGTCCGCGCGTGTGAGGGGCGCATCGCGGCGAGCGTGTCGAGCGAGGCTCCGCCCCTCACCGGGCGCGATCACATCGCGCGAGTCCAGAGCGCGAGGACCAACGGCGCCGCGCAATGAACCGCGCCTGCGATCACCGCGGCGCGCAGCACCGCTTGGCGCGATTCGCCTCGATCATGCGAGCGGTCGTCGTGCGCCGCCGTTCGATACGGCGTGCTCTCGCGCCCGGTCGACGTTCGCGATCGACCCGCACGCAGCGCGATCATCGCAAGGACGACGCCGAGCGCGCCAGCGAGCAGCAACGGCGTCGGAGGTGCGACGCGACGGAGCAGGTGTACGTTGCGGAGCTTGAGGAGTTCGCGGATCTGCGCGTCGGACATCGGGGCTTCGCCGAGCATCGGTCGGCAACGCATCGTGGTGAGTTCGCGCATCGTGGGATCTGCTCCTGTCGGTGGGTGGTCGCGCGGATCGACGCATCGCCGACACCGCGCGTAACCGTCTCACCGCCCGGCCTCGCGCGCGCCGCCACCCGCGCGGGACAGCATCCTCTGCGAACATCGCCCGAAGCGTGATCGAAGCGGTGAGCGCTTGCGCGCCGGCGCGCGCTGTGACCTCTCGGCGCACCCGATCATGCGCGACCGCAGACCGCACTGGCTCCTCGCGCTCGCGCTCGCCGCGGGCTGCACCGACAGCGCTCCCTCGACCGACGCTTCGACCGCGGACGCTCCGCTCGCTGACGCGACCGACGCGCGCGTCTGCGACGCGCTCGCGCCCGATGCGTCACCCGCGATGGTGAACCCGCTCGGGCTCCCCAGCGATCTCCCTGCGTCGCGCGTCTTCCCACGGCCATCGACGCCGCCTCGTCACGGCCGCGCGCTCTGCGCTACCCCTGCGGCGCCGCGCGCGGAGGCGACGGCGTGAGCGCGACGCCCGCGTAGATGCGATCAACCTCGATCACGCCGCGCATCGCGGAGAGGGGTGCCGTCTGGCCGGGGCCTGCGACGCGCATCGTCCATGTGTCGCCGTCGCGCGAGTACACCTCGACGCGCGGCCGGTGCTGCGACACGAGCACGTAGTCTCGCAGCGACGGGAGCTGCTGGTAGTGCTCGAACTTGTCGCCGCGGTCGTAGGCTTCGGTGCCATCGGAGAGCACCTCGACGAGCAGCGCTGGGTTCGTGATCGCGTTGGCGTCTTCGGGCGCCGTCGCAACCTTGCCGCACACCACGGAGGCGTCGGGGTACGTGGTGAGTCCCGTCGCGAGCACGCGCACCTTCGCATCGGCGCTGAAGACCTGACACCCGCACGCGAGCGCGATCGCACGGAGCTCGCTGGCCATCGCAACCGACAGCGCCGCGTGGGCAAGCGTGCCGCCTGCCATCGCGTAGACGCGTCCGTTGAACCACTCGTGTCGCTGCCCGGTCTCGCGCTCGAGCGTGAGGTACTCGTCGTAGGTGAGGTGCGCTTCGAGCGCGGCGTCGCCTGCCATGCGCGCGATCATGCCCGACTTCACGAGTACCGTCTCCGACGACGAGCCTCCGGCGCCCGCAGGATCTCCGCGCCGCGCTCGCGTACCCCGCGAGAACATCTCGTCCCCCTCACGTTATCTCCGCCGCGCGCCTTCAGCCCCGTCACCGCGGATCCGTTGAACGGCAGCGCGCACGACTCTCGAGGAGTTCGGACGCTGCGTCGAGTTCGCACGCGAGGTCGAGGCCGATCGCGGACTCTCGGTCGTGCGCGACGTTGCCGACGTCACGAAGATGTCCGACGCGGGCATCTGGTCCGAGATGCTCGCGCACCGCGGAACGCTCTGTAGCGCCCTCACGCTGCGCTTCGCGAAGGACGCGGGCCTCCGCGACACCGTCGTCGCCATCCGAGGAACGTCGCGGCAACTCGATGTGACGCGCGGCCTGCGGCAGCTCCTCAGGGTGTTCGAAGACGCCGCGCTCGCGGAGTGGGTGACGAAGCTGCCGAAGGGCGAGGGGCCCGCGCTCGCGCGTCTGCGCCTGCTGCACACCGAGTGGACCCGCCGACACGCGCAGGGCGCGACGCCCGTGCTCACCGTGGCCGACGACGACCTCATGCGTCGGGCGTGGACGCTCGCCGTCGAACCGCTGGAGCGCGTGCTCCGCGTGGGGCGTTACCTCTCCCGCTGTGTCGAGGGACGCGATGGAGACTACGGTCACTTCCGCCGTCCCAGGGCCGCGCGAGGCAAGAGCGCCGAGGCGACGAAGAAGAGGCCCGTCGCAGACCCCGTGAGCAAGCCCACGGGCTGAGCCCGCTCACGCTGCTCGCGCCGCGCGACCGTGTCTCGCGGCAGTCTCTCGGACGTCCTCAGCGCGCTCACTCGTCGCGCAGCCACGCGGCGAGCTCGACGGGGCCGAGGTCGAGCACCGCGTCGCTCGCGGGATTGGCGCCGTCGCGTTCGACGCGCCGCTGAAGCCCATCGCGCTCGGTCTCCGTGAGGGCGCGCGCGAGCTTGCGTTCGCAGAGGTGCGCGAGCGGCGCCAGGGTGCCTTCGAGGCGTCCCTGTTGCAGCCCCGCCTCATGCTGGGTGCGCATGTATTCGTAGGCTTCGGTGAGATCGACCATGAGCGCCTCCGAGAGATCGGCGCCGCGCTTTCGAGCGGCGAGAAAGACATTTACCACCGTGGCGAAAAGGGCGGGGCCCCTGGGCAGCGCACGGTAGCGCTGTCGCAGCCGACGCAGCGCGCGACGCAGCGAGGTGCCCGCGCCCATGACGCGGAGCGGGAGCGTGTCGTCGTCGTCGGGCAGCTCCGAGAGCACGACGAACACCAGCGGGAGCGCGTCGCCAAGGTCGTAGAAGCCCGTGGGCCAGTCGAGCATCGGCGTCGCGTGGAGCTTGGCCATGGCCGCGTCGGGCCTGCCCCCGCACAGGAGCCACGTCCGCGCGGCGGCCTTCGGGTGACGGAGCTTCCGCGCGCGTCGATGGTTGAGCAGCTTACGGATGCACTCGATCACGTCATCGAGCGAGGGAGCCTCGTGAAACGCTTCGAGCAGACAGGTCTCCGTCGTCATGCGACCGAGCGTGCCGAGCTCCCCGCGCTTCGAGGCGTGCGCTTCATCTGGCTCGAAGAGCAGATCGGCGCGCTGCGATCGTAGCGGCGGAGCCTCGCTCTCCGTGTCGACGCGTCCGACGTCGCTCAACAGCAGTTCGAGGACGTCCTTCGCCAGCGTGTCGTACGGCGTCTCCATGAGGGCGCCGGACTGCGCGCTGCGTGCCGTCGCGCGAAGTGGCTTGGAAATCGATGGATGCGTCGAGAGGGGGTGGCGGAAGGGGTGGCGGACGGGGTGGCGAGGGGGTGGCGGGTCGCCACCCCCCTGGTGCTTCGATCAACCTCGCCGCGTGGGTTCGCGACTCGAGCTCGATCGCGTCGAAGGGTGGCGGCGCGCACGACGGCGTCGCCCTCCCAGGTGCCGGGCTCGACCCAACACCGTGGTCGAGGCGGGACACCTCCGGGGGTGCGATCGCGGGGATCGACGATCCCGTGGTGGCGCACGCGCTCGCGACGGTCGATGCAGCGCTTCTTACCGCGATGTCTCGCCTCGGTAGCGTCGGAGAGCACCTCGCGTACCCGGTCGGTCCCGCGGTCGATGGACGCCGCGCCTTCGTCATCACGGCCTCGCGCGGCGACGCGCTTCGATCGGCACCGCCTCACGCGACGGCCACGGCGCCTCGCGAACAACGGCCGCGTGCCGTGGCCCGTAGGGTACGGCGACGACGCGACCTGCAACCCCACCTCCGCGGTCTTCAACGGCATTGCCGACAACGTGAGTGGCATGCCGGCGGCGGCGCTCCGTGGCGGGAGACACAGCGACGGAGCCTCGGCGGGGGTGAACTCCCTGTCGCTGAACCTCGGCCTGACGATGTCGGGCATCGACATCGGGTTCCGCTGCGTCGTCGGCCCGTAGCCCACAACGCTCCGGGCGTCAGAGCGAGTTC
The DNA here is from genome assembly GCA_046351535.1 of Polyangiales bacterium. Lineage (GTDB taxonomy): Bacteria > Myxococcota_A > Polyangia > Polyangiales > CAISKJ01. The sequence continues at coordinate 39,583 of JAXLYG010000022.1, read as the reverse complement.
GACAAACGGATTCAACGCGACATCGGCGTGTCGCCGGTCTTCTTCCTTTCCGTCGGAGAAGACGTCTGGACGAGCGCTCGCGGATTCCGCTTCTGAGGAGCATCGGGCGGAGCCGCAGAGGGTGACGTCACGCGCGGTCTGCGCGAGATGACCCTCCGCTCGCGCGTTCGGACCCGTTGGCGCACACCTCGTCGGGCCACACGCTCTCTCACATGGCAACGCGATCTCCTCCGCGAGCGAGGCTCGCGCGTCTCTGGCCCCTGACGCTGGCCGCGTGTCTCCGATGCTCCTCGAAGGTCGACGTCGATCGGGTCGCGGCCCCCTCGTTGACGTACGTCGTCGATGAGTCGTGGCCCCGGCTCCCGCCGGGTCGCACGCCTGGCGAGGTCTCAGGTGTCGCCCTCGACTCGCGCGGACGCGTCTACGTCTTTCACCGCGCCGGCGCGAGCTTCGACAACGACGCCGTGATCGCCGCGCCGACCGTCATGGTCATCGACGGAGAGAGCGGCGCGCTCCTGTCGGAGTGGGGCGCAGGGCGATTCATCACGCCGCACGGCATTTCCGTCGATGCCGACGATCACGTGTGGCTCACCGACACGACGCTCGATCAGGTCGTCGAGGCCACCACGTCGGGGGAGGTGCTCCATGTCTACGACGGCCGCTGAACGACTCGCCTTCGCGCTCGTCGTCCCGCTCGCGCTCGCAGCCTGCGCGCCCGAAGACGGCTTCGCCGGACCCACCAAGGTCGCCTTTCTCCGTGATGGGACACCCCTCGTGGCAGACGGCTATCGCAACGCGCGCATCGCGCTCCTCCGCCGCGGGGCGGGCGTCACCACCGCGTGGGGATCGCAGGGGCGCGAAGACGGTCAGTTCGACCTTCCTCACGGCGTCGCGGTCGACGCCGACGATCGCGTGTACGTCGCCGATCGCGACAACGCTCGCGTGCAGGTCTTCGATCGCGACGGGCGCCACCGTGCGACGTGGTCGGGCGCGCAGATCGGACGTCCCTTCGCGGTCGCGGTCTCAGGCGATCGGGTCCTCGTCGTCGACGGAGGCGATCAAGATCCGTCGCACCCCGCCGCGCGCGTCGTCGTACTCGACCGCGACGGGCATCTGCTCGGACAGTTCAGCTCCTACGGATCGCGCGTCGGTGAACTCTCAGACCCCCACGACATCGCCGTCGACGCGCGCGGGCGGGTCTACGTCGCCGAGCTCGGCACCCGTCGCGTTCAGCGCTTTCGCGCGCTCGCCCCCTGAGCCTCGCCCCAACGCCTTCGCGCCCTGCGCAGCGCAGACGCGTCGTTGAACCCGAGGCGTCGCGCGGCCTCGAGCACCGTCACGTTCTCTTCTTCGAAGAGCCGACGCGCGGCCTCGGACTTCACCTCTTCGACGAGCGCGCGGAACGAGCTCCCTTCGGCCGAGAGACGCGCCTGAAGCGTCCGCGTCGACACGCGCAAGCGATCGGCGACCACCGTCAGTCGAAGGTCGTGCCGGGGTTCGGAGAGCAGCGCTCGCAGCGTCGCGCGCACCTGCGCGGAGAGCTCGGGCGCGACCTCGTTGAGCTCGCTTCGCAATCGCTCCGCGCGCGCCTCGAGCGCGGCCTTCGCCACGGGGTCGACCCACCGGAGCGGACGATCGCGGAGGGCGCGGTCCCACACGAGCGCGGCGCACGGCTGCCCGAAGCGGATCGGCGCGAGAAAGAACTCCGAGAGCGGCTCGATCGACGGAGGCGCGTCGTGGCGAAACCAGACCTCCACCGGCGCGAGCGTCGGAGCGCTGAGCGCGTCGCGCATCATGTGGAGCGCTCTCGCCTGCGCGAACACCGACCACTGCGCCGCCCCCTCGCTCGAAGGACGCGCGAGGCGCCACTCGAGCCTGAGCCGCGCGCCGTCTTCGACGAGCGCTCCCTCGATCAGGTCGCTCACGACGCCAGCGAAGCGAACCCAGGTCAGCGCCGCATCTTCGAGCGTCGCGCAGTTGCGCAGGATGTACTCGACCACGCCAGTCTGCCCGGGCTTGATCGCGTGCGCCGCGCGGATGCTGAAGTGCGGGTCGCCGGTCCGACGCGCGCCCTCGGCCCAGAGCGCCTCGTGCAACTCCACGCACACGTACGAGTCCGAGCGAGACAGCGTCTCGACGGTGCCCCCGAACGAGCCGAGCACGTCGTCGAGGGAGACCCCCGCGTCTCGCGCCACGTCGAGCACCGCGAGAGACAGTCCCGCCATCACCCGACCCGCGCTCGGCTCCGACTCGCGCACGACGCCTTCGAGGATCATTCATTTCGCGCCCCGCGTCAGCGCAGCGTCGAGCGGTCGCCTCCCTCTGCGCGGTGACTCCGAAACGACGGGGCGACGATGCGCTCGATCACCCGGTCGTCGCCGCGCGCTCCGACCTCTTGATTCACCCGGTGGCGCTACGACGCGCTGCCTCACGATCCGCCGATGGCCTTCGCGCCACAGCTCGCCCGTCACCGCGCGCATCGCGGCGCTGCTCGCCTTCGGTGTGGACGCGCACAGCATCTGCGCGCGCACCTCGCCGACGAGGCGCGACACCGCGACAGCATCGGTGTCGTCGTACCGTGAGGGTTGGCGACGCATCCGGCACGCGAGGAGTCTCGCCCGACGAAGCGCAGGGCGTCGGCGGCTCGGGACGTTGGATTCCCCATCCACGAAGCCGCACGCGGAGCGTGCGGAGTGGGGGGCGCCCGGTCGATGTTCGCCCCACGAGGAGCGACGCGTGACCTCCTTGCGCGTCGTCGCGCCCGCTCGATACCCTACGCGCCGTGCAGCTCTCGCGGCTCTCCTGCGCGGTGCTCCTGACCGCTCTCGGATGCGTCCCAGACGGATGGACCTACCCCCCGCCGCGCGACGCCACGAGCGCGGATGCCTCTTCCGACGCGCCCTCCGACGCGCGCCCGGACGGGTCTACCGACGCAGCGACCGACGCAGCGACCGACGACGACGCGCCGGACTTCTCGTGCTCCGAGGCGTCTCCGCGCTGCGCGCCGGGGCATGTCTGCGCCGCGGGCGCGTGCGTCACGCGCTACACCTCTCTCTCGCTCGGAGCGCGTTCGAGCCACGCCTGCGCCGTGCGCGCGGGGCAGGTGTTCTGCTGGGGCCTCAACGACCACGGTCAGCTCGGCACCGGCGACCGGGTCAACTCGTGGACGCCCGTCGCCGTCGTCGGGATCACCGACGCGGTCACGGTCTCGACGGGTTTCGAGCACACCTGCGCGCTGTTGCGCTCGGGCGCGGTGCGGTGCTGGGGCATCAACTACGCGGGCGAGCTCGGCGACGGCACCACCACCGACTCGAACACGCCCGTCGACGTCGTGGGCATCACCGACGCGTTCACGGTCGTGGCGGGCTACGCGCACGCCTGCGTGCTGCGGAGCAACGGCGCGGTCGCGTGCTGGGGCTTCGGCAACGCGGGTCGACTCGGCAACAACAGCCGCGTCAACAGCTCGGTGCCGGTGGCCGTGCAAGGCGTCACCGACGCCGTGTCCATCGCGGTCGGGCATGAGCACACGTGCTTGATCCGTCGCGCGGGCACGGTGATGTGCTGGGGGGTGAACTACGCGGGCGAGCTCGGCGACGGCACCAACACCGACCGATGGGTTCCGACCGCGGTGACGGGCCTCTCCGACGTCGTCGCCCTCGCCGGGGGATGGGCCCACACCTGCGCGGTGCAGCGCTCAGGCGCGTTGATGTGCTGGGGCTACAACCACCGCGGTCAGCTCGGGAACCACTCGTTCGATGACTCCAACACCCCCGTCGCGGTGCGCGAGATCACCCGCGCCGTCGCCGTCGGAGCCGGACAGGCCCACACCTGCGCGGTGCTGAGCTCGGGCGCGGTGCGGTGCTGGGGCGCCAACGGCCAGGGCCAGCTCGGTGACGACAGCACCGGCATCGCGACCACGCCCGTGGCCGTCATCGGAATCACCGACGCGACCGCGGTCTTCGCGAGCGAGGTCTCGTCGTGCGCGCTGCGCCGCTCGGGCGCGATCTCGTGCTGGGGTGACAACACCTACGGCCAGCTCGGCGACGGAACCACCGACGCTCGCCACACGCCCGTCGCAGTCAGCGGGCTGTGAGCGCTCGCGACGGGCGCTCCGCGGTGCTTCACACCACTCCCACCACGACGGCACAGGGGTCGTCGTATTCGCGAGCGTTGGCGAGCCATCCGTGACGCGAGGCGTCTCGCCCGACAGAGCGCAGGGCGTCGGCGGCTCCGGGGCGTTGGATTCCTGGTCCACCGAAGCCCTGGTCTGAGCGGCTCATGTGAGCGTCGATCTTCTACGAGAAAGCGCGTGTCGAGGGGTCTCGACCCCGGCGCTACAACGGATTGGTCGGATCGATCGAGAGGCGATGCCCTTGCGGATCGCGGCCGTTCGGGTGCCTCGCGTGGCGCCACGGCTGGGGAGGGGCTTCGAGCCGGGAGGGCGCTGCGTCGGGCGCTGCACGCGTGATCGCAGCGGGCGGCGCGCTGTCCTGCGCGGGTCCGTCATCGGGCGGCGGCGCGGCGTCGCGAAGAGGCAGGCTCAACGGCGCGGTGACGCGGGTCTCGGGCGGAGTCGCCGCGGGCGCGGCGCCATTTCGGGAGACGACCGTTGCGATCGCGGCTAGCGCCAGGCCGACGAGCGCGGCGGCAACGGCGACACGAGCGGTCGTACCGGGCCGAGCGACCGCGACGGGGGCAATCGGGGACTCGACCGACGGCGCGGGCAACACCGACGACGGAGTCGAGACTGTCGGCGCAGTTTCGACCTTCGGCGCGGGCTCCGCCGAGGTCTTCGTGACAGAAGGAGCGGGCGAGCGAGTCGGTGCGGGCGGGCGTGACGAGGACGGAGTCGCGGCTGACGCGAGGAGCTCGACGCGAAACGCCTCCACGTCGGGGAATCGCGCGGCCGGATCGCGCGAGAGCGAGCGCATCACGCAGGAGACCAGCTCCGCCGAGAGGCCAGGCCGCGCGACGTCGAGGGGGCCTGCAACGCCCGTGACCTTGTTCACGAGCAGCCCTGGGAGCGAGTCTCCCTCGATCGGCAGCCGGCCTGAGAGCATCTCGTAGGCGACGCAGCCCATCGCGTACTGATCCGCTGCGGGGGTGACATCGCGCGAACTCTCGATCTGCTCGGGCGCCATGTAGGCAGGAGTGCCCACGAGGGTCTCCGTCGCCGTGAGGCGCGCCGAGCTCGCGGTGTTCTTCGCGATGCCGAAGTCGAGCACCTTCGGCACGACGCCCACGGTCCCTGGCTCCTTCGCGAGGAAGAGGTTGCCCGGCTTCAAATCTCGGTGAATCAGGCCCAGCGAGTGCGCGTGCGCCACGGCGCGCAGGAGCGGATCGAGGATCGAGACGACCTCCGCGGGCTCCATCGGGGCCTCGCGGGTCATCAGGGCTTCGAGCGTCTCGCCTTCGAGGAGTTCGAGCGCCATCCAGTGCGTGGCGCCGTCGGCGCCGAAATCGAGGACCTCGACGATGTTGCGATGCCTCGCTCGCCCCGCGGCCCTCGCCTCGGTCATGAAGCGGTGGAGCGTCGACGGGTCGTGGCTGAATCCGGGGTGCAGCACCTTGAGCGCGACGCGCCGCTCGACGGCCCGATGACGGGCCTCGTACACGGCTCCCATCGCGCCCGCCCCCAGAGGACGGAGGATCTCATAGCGATCCCCGATGAGCCTCCCCGGCGCGAGGGCCGTCGGAGCAGCGTCTGGCGTGGCGTCTCGCGGCGCGTCGAAGGTGGCGTCGAGCGCGGGGTCGTCCGAGGTCTTCATCCCTTCTCTCCGGGTGTAACACGCCGCGAGAGGAGGTCAGAACGCCACTTCGAGCGAGGCGTTCGATGGCCCGAGGCCGACGCGAAACGTCGGAGGACGATCGAAGCGATCGACGGGCTCGGCGTCGGCTCGAAGGATGACGCCCACGAGGATCCCAGCGACTCCGACCCCCGTGAGCACGCCGCCCGTGACGGTCGTGGGGAGCGACGCGGCGCGCTCGGTCTCGGCGTTGTCTCGCTCCGCGGAGAGGCGGGTCATCGTCGCGGCGCCGCAGCCCCCCTGCGACTGACACGCGAGGTACTGCGCGTCGGCCACGGCCGCGCGACTGTCCGCGTCGAGCGTGCGGGGGAGCGCGACGCCGAGCACGATCGCGCCCACCACCGTGAGGACGAGCCCGCTCCCGCCGATGGTCTGCCAGAGCCGCCGCTGGCGATGCGCGCGATCGAGGTAGGCGTCGCGAAATGACGGCGTGGGCGAGAGCGCCACGTCTTCGACGGAGCGCGCGCCGATCGCGAGCGTCACCTCCCGCTCGACCGCGAGGTAGTCATCGCGCTCGACGCGGAGCCGATGCGCGCCAGGGGGGAGCGCGCGCGTCCCGGCGACGGGGATCGCGCGTCCATCGAGCGTCGCGAGCGCGTTGGAAACGTTTGTGCGCACGACCAGCCGCGCGGCGAGGTCGGGTGGCACCGGGTCGCTCCATCGAAGCGTCGCCTCGACACGAGCTCCGTCGCCGCGCGCGTCGACCGATTGAGTCACCGTGTCATATCCAGGCAACGACACCTCCACGCGATGCGATCCCTCGTCGACCTCGACGGGCTGCGCGAGGGGCGTGCGGGCGACGGGGCGACCATCGACCCGAACCTCGGCGCCCGCGCGGTCGGTCGTCACGGTGATGCTGGCGCGCGTGTGTTGCAGTTCGACGGACACCTCGGAGACGGCGTTGGGAGCGACCTCGACGCTCCGCTCTCGGGCGTCAAAGCCCGGCGCCTCACAGCGCACCACGCGTCGCCCCATCGAGACGCGAACCCCTGCTCGAAGCGCGTCGTTCTCGTACGGGTGTGCATCGACGACACAGCGCGCCGAGGTCGTCTGGTTCACGACGCGGAGCGTGCCGACGCGGTTGACGAGGCGCTCCATCGCGACGACGACGGCCTCGCGGTGCCGCGCCACGGCGCGAGGGGGCGCGAGGCGCTGGTAGCGTTCGAGGGCCTCCACGGCCTCGACGTACTGATCGAGGTGCTCGTGCGCCGAGGCGATGTTGAAGAGCACCTCGGGGTTCTGGGTCTGGTCGAAGGCTGCGCGAAACTCCTGCAGGGCAGAGCGCCAGTCGCCTTCGGCGGAGAGCGCGACGCCACGGTCGAAGCGCACCCTCGGCGGCACCTGCGCGTCGGCCGTGGACGCGGAAAGTGCGACGACGAAGGCTGCGAGCGTTGAGCGTCGGGCGACACCGCCGAGGCGAGCGCCGAGGATCGAAGGACGCGCGTGAGGTCGTGTGAGGGTGACGTCTACGGCGTCGCGGAGCGTCGTTGGCATCGCCGTGGAGCCTATCGCGGCGCCGCGGCGAAACGCACCATCGAGATGCGCGCATGGGGGCACCGAGTCATGGTACTCAGCGACTCGTGTCGGACTGGGACAAGGACACGCTTCGCTCCTCGGAGGCCGAGCCGTCGAGGGGCTCCACTGCGCTGCAACTCGCGGTGCTCACCGATCGCGGCGTGCTCGTGCACCCGCTCCCTCACGGCGCGGTGGTGACCTTCGGCCGATCGCCCGAGGCCACCATCACGCTCGATGACCGCGAGGTCTCGCGGCTGCACCTCGAGGTGCGCGCAGGCGCCGTGGTCGAGGCGCGCGACCTCGGGAGCAGCAACGGGACGCGCTTCCGCGGGCGCACGCTGGCGGCCGAAGAGCGCGTGGCGCTCTCGCCGGGCGACTCCGTGGAGCTCGGTTCGACGCTCGTGGTGCTGCAGACGAGCGGACGCCTCGTCGCCTCGACGGGCGCCGCGCGCGACCCCGAGGCGACCGTCGCGCGGGCCATGCCCCGCGTGGTGATCGCAGACCCCGCGATGCGCCGACTCGCCGCGATGATCGAGCGCGTCGCGCCGGGGATGATCTCGGTGCTCCTCCTCGGCGAGACGGGGGTGGGCAAGGAGATCTTCGCCGAGCTCGTACATCGGCTCTCACCGCGCGCGTCGGGGCCGTTCCTGCGGCTCAACTGCGCCGCGCTCGCCGAGCAGCTCCTCGAGAGCGAACTCTTCGGCCACGAGAAGGGAGCCTTCACGGGAGCGGTCACCGCGAAGCCGGGCCTCCTCGAGACCGCTGAGGGCGGCACCGTCTTTCTCGACGAGGTGGGCGAGCTCCCCGCGAGCGTGCAGGTGAAGCTCCTGCGCGTGCTGGAGGAGCGCAAGGTGTCCCGCGTTGGCGCGCTCAAACCTCGCGACATCGACGTGCGGATCGTGGCCGCGACGCACCGAGACCTGCGCCGCGAGGTCGACGCGCAGCGCTTCCGCGAAGACCTCTACTTCCGCATCAACGGCATCACCCTCGACATCCCTCCGCTGCGCGAGCGCCCCGGCGAGCTCGAAGCCCTCGCGCGATATTTTCTCGCCGAGGGCGCGCGACGCGCGGGCCTCGACGCGGCGCCTCCGCTCACCTCGGGCGCGCTCGACGCCCTGCGCCGCCACGACTGGCCGGGCAACCTCCGAGAGCTCCGCAACGTCCTCGAACGCGCGGTGCTCCTCGCGGGGGCGGGGCCTGTTTCACCCGAGCACGTCGTCGGCCTCGACGCGCGGCGCGGACAGGAGTCGACCTCCGCCGCGCCGCCACCCCCGCCCGTGCAGCCCGAGGCCCGCCCGTCGGCGCGAGCCGCAGCGCCCGAGGCGCCGCCGATCACCGCCGAGGGCGTTGGCGACCTGCGCGAGCAGCTCGCCGCCGTCGAGCGACAGCGCATCCTCGACACGCTCGAACGCTGCGGCGGCAACCAGACGTTGGCCGCCAAGATCCTCGGGATTCCCCGTCGCACATTCATCAATCGCCTCGAAGAGTATGGGGTCTCTCGGCCTCGCAAGAACGCACACTCCCAATGATGCACGATGCACCCGCGAGCCCGCCGCCCCGCGAGCGGGAGCCCCGTCATCCACAGTCCGCGACGGTGCTCCTCACGCGCTTCGCGGTCGCGCTCCTCGCGATCCTGGCCTCGTGCTCGGAGCTCAAATCCGCGGGCGAGCAGTGCGCCTTCAACGACGACTGCGTCGACCCCCTGGTGTGCGCCGCGAACCGCTGCCGCGCCCAGTGCCGCACGGGCCGCGATTGCGCGCCTGGGACCGTCTGCATCCCCTCGGAGAGCCCCTTCAAGCAGGTGTGCGTGCCCGCCCGCGAGTCGTCGATCTGCGGCGGTGACAGCCAATGTCCGCTAGGGTCCGTGTGCCTCGATCGTGCGTGCTGGTGGGTGTGCCGGGAGTCGTCGCTCTGCGCCTCACGCGTCGCAGGAGCCTGTCAGGTGCCGCCGGGGCTTTGCGCGATCCCGGTGACCGCGCAGGTGCAGAGCGACATGCCTCGCCTCATCGAGGTGATGACGCCCGCCGACGCAGCGACCGACGCGCCTGCCGCCGACGTCGACACGCCTGACGCGCCCCCCGTCGATGTCGCCACCGACGCCCCCGCGACCGATACGCCCGTCACCGACGCCCCCGCCCTGGATGCGCCCGCCGCGGATGCGGCGTTCGATGCGCCCTCGCTTGACGTGTCGGACGTCGCCACCCTCGACAGGCCGACGATGGACGCGCCCCTCGACGGCGCCGCGGACGCTCCGCGCGCTGACGTTGCCGACGTGCCGCGAGAGCCAGGACCGTTGCCGTGCGTCGACGGGGCCGACTGCGTCCTGCCCAACGCGACGGGGCGCTGCGCGTCGGGCGCGTGCGTGGTCGCGTCGTGCACGTCGGGATACACCGACTGCAACGGCCAGCCATCCGACGGCTGCGAGGTGCGCACGGGCAACGACGTGAGCAACTGCGGCGCGTGCGGAGCGCGCTGCCCCACGCCCGCGCACACCACCGTCGCCTGCGCGTCGGGCATGTGCGTCCCGACGGCGTGTGAGGCGGGTTTCGGAGACTGCGACGGCGACCCGGCGAACGGCTGCGAGGCCGACCTCGCCACCGACGCGCTCCACTGCGGCGGCTGCGGCCAGACCTGCACGCGGCTCAACGTGACGGGCGCCGCGTGCCTGGCGGGCCGATGCGTGATCACCCGCTGCGCGACAGGGTGGGGCGACTGCGATCGCACGGGCGTCCTGAGCGATCCGCGCGCGCCCACGGCGGAGTTCTCCAACGGGTGCGAGAGCGCCACGGACAGCGACGCGCTGAACTGCGGCGCATGCGGGGTCGCGTGCAACGAGGTCTCGGGGCGATGCGTGCGCGGCGCCTGCGCGAGCGATCGGGTGCTCGGGTGGGTGGCCTCGCCGACCTCGTCGACGCGCGAGCTCGCGCTGGCGGCGACGCCGGGGATGGCCACCACCGTGGTGACCATCGCGAGCGGCGTCTACAACCTCGACCGCTTCGTCGTCCCCGCGGGCGTCGAGCTGCGCGCGTCGGGCGCGGGCGTCCTCGACCTTCGCGTGCTCGGCGAGGCTCGCATCGAAGGCGTGGTCAACCTCTCGGGCGGACACGGCGGCAGCAGTGCTCCGCTCGCGGATGCGTCTGGACACCTCGGCGGCGGCGGTGGCACCGGCACCACCCTCGACGGCGCGCCCGCGTCAGCGCCGTCGTGCACGGCGACGGGAGGCGGCGGCGGAACGGGCGGTGAACCGGGAGGCTGGGCCCCGGGAGCGCGCTCCTGTGGCGGTCCCGGGAACCTCGGCGGAGGCGCGGGCGGAGCGCCCGGGCTCGGCGGCAGCGGCGGAGGAGGAAGGTCCGCCGGATCAGGCGGCGCCTCGGGGTCGATGGACGGCGGCGAGGGCGCGGGCAACATCCCTGGCGGTGGCGTGGGCGCGAGCACGGGCGGCGGCAGCGGTGGCGACGTGATGATCGGCGGCGCCCCCAACGGCGCGGGCTACGGCGGATCGAACGCGTCGGGCGCCCGCACCTGCGGCGCGGCGAGCGGCGGCGGAGGGAGCATCGGCTCGCTCGCGGCGCTCGATCGCCTCGCGCGGACGGAGTTCGTCTCGGGTTCAGGCGGCGGCGGCGGCGGCGGCCTCACCGTGTCGGCAGGCGCGGGCGGCGGCGGCGGCGGCGGCGTGTTTCGCCTCTCGAGCGCGACGCGGATCGTGCTGTCGGGCTCTGTCCTCGCGCAGGGCGGTAACGGCGGGAGCGTCGCCTCTGACGCATCGACCGCGGGCGGCGCGGGCGGCGGTGGCAGCGGAGGGCTCATCGTGCTCGTGGCGCCCAACATCACGATCTCGCCAGGTGCGACCGTCGCGGCGCGCGGCGGCGTCGGCGGGCGCGTGACCGTCGCAGGCGTCCCCTGCGGGTCGGTGGGCGGCAGCGGCGGGGCCGGACGCGTCGTGCTCCAGACGCAGTGCTCGACCTTCACGCGTCAGGGGTCCTTCGATCCGCCGCTCTCAGCCTGCGTCGCGCAGTCGTCCATCGGCCCGCTCATGACGTCCACACAGCCTCGCGCGCTCGCCGTCGACTATCCGTAGCCGCACGCCGAGAGCGTGGCCTGCGCGGATCGTGCAACTCCGGCACGACGCGCGGATCGCCTGGCCGCGAAGGCCCTGAAAACGCGCGCGGCATCAGCGTTGCTCTAACTCCAGCGTCGGCGCGAGAGGCGCCGCGGGGAGTACACCATGAGCGTGATCGATGTTCGTGCGCGGCGCATCGCCGTGCTGGCCGGGGTGATCTGTGTGTCGGGCGCGTGCGGAGGAGAGCCCGCCTCCGCCCCCACCGCGGTGAGTCAGCGAGACGAGCAGACCGGGACGCGCGGCGTGAGCGCCGTCGGAACCTTCAACCTCGGCGGCGTCCGCACGAGGCTGCGCTACCAGAACGTCAACGGCCAGCGCGTGTACGACGGAGACATCCTCCTGCCCGCGTCGGAGGAGGAGCGCGCGGGCGTCGACCCGAGCCTGCTCAGCGTAGGGCGCACCGCGTCGAGCTCCCTGTGGTCCGACAACACCGTGCTCTACGCCTTCGACCCGGCGCTCCAGAACCCGCGGCGAACGCGCGTCCTGGCGGCGATGGCGCACTGGTCAGCCACGACGCAGATGCGCTTCATCGAGGTGTCGTACCTGACGCCGCTCTCGGTCGATCACGTGTACATCCAGCCCTCGGACGACGGATGCAGCTCGAACGTGGGACGCCTCGGAGGACGCCAGGAGCTCAACGTCACCGACTGGTGCACCGAGGGCAACCTCATCCACGAGATCGGGCACACGGTAGGCTTCTGGCACGAGCACACGCGCAGCGACCGCGACGCGCACGTCATCTACGACGAGGGCTGCGTGACCGGCGTGGTGCCCGAGCCGGGCGCGACGATCGAAGACCTCCTCGAAGGGGCCCCCATCGCCAACTTCGCGCTCCAGCCGCCGGGCGGGGAGTACGGCCTCTACGACTTCTCGTCGGTGATGCACTACAGCTCGTCGGCCTTCGCAGACTCGACGCCCACCGCCCTCTGCGACAGCGTGAACGGCTACACGCTCTGGCGCCGGTCGAGCGCGCCGGGAACCGAGGACGCCGTGACGTACCAGCGCGAGGGCCTGAGCTTCATCGACCGGCAGGGCGTCGCCGAGATGACCTCGGAGAGCTTCGGCCACGCGGTCACCAGCGGTGATTTCAACGGCGACGGGTACATCGACGCCGCCGTCGGCGCGCCGCGGAGGGGCGACATCCGCGACGGTCGCGTGCGGATCTTCCTCGGGGGAGCCAACGGCCTGACGCGCTCCATCGAGCTCTACCAGACCAGCGACGGAGAGTCCGAAGACCGCTACGGGTACAGCGTCGCCGCGGGAGACTTCAACGGCGACGGCCTCAAGGACCTCGCCGTCGGCGTGCCCGGCGAAGACTCTCGCGCCGGTCGCGTGATGATCTACCGGGGCCAGCGCAACAACGTCACGCCGCTGGTGTTCCAGGCCTCGATCTCGACGACGGCGACGGGCGCCCCCACGGCGGCCGATCGCTTCGGCTTCAGCGTCGCGACGGGCGACATCGACAACGACGGCGACGACGAGCTCGCCGTGGGCGCCCCCGGCGACGGAACCCTCAGCGCCCCCGCCTCGGGTTCCGTGGCCCTCTACCGCGGGAGCGCCTCGTGGCTCACGAGCTGGAGCGTCATCGCGCAGAGCGGCGCGGACCTCGAAGCGGGCGACAACTTCGGCGCCTCGCTGGCCCTCGGCGACATCGACAACGACGGCAACGACGACCTCCTCGTCGGCGCGCCCCACGAGCGCTACGTCGGCAACGAGGAGTCGGGCGTCGTCTCGCTCTACCGCGGCGGCGCGACGGTGACCCCGTGGAGGACCCTCTTCCCGCAGGTCGGCGCCACGACCTACGCCGCGTGGGACCTTCTCTTCGGCTTCTCGGTGAGCGCGGGTGACTACAACGGTGACGGCTACACCGACATCGCGGTGGGCGCGCCCGGCGCCACCGTCGACGGCGCGCGCTGGGCGGGGCGCGCCTTCGTGTACCTCGGCGCGGCCCTCGGCCCCGCGATCCTCGCGAGCTTCACGCTCACGCAAGACACGCCGTCGATGGGCGCGGCCTTCGGCTACTCGCTCACCAGCGGCCGCTTCGACGCGGGGCTCCAGCGAGACCTCGCCGTCGGCGCACCGGGCGGCGATCCGACCACGGACATCGCCTCGGGACAGGTCGTCGTCTTCAGCGGCCGAACCGCGTCTCCGCAGCTCACGCGAACGACGACGCTCAACCAGACGCGCGTATCCGAGGTCGACGAGGCCGGCGATCACTTCGGCGCCGCCGTCGACTTCGGCGACTACGACCACGACGGCGACACCGACCTCATCGCGGCCGCCGACGGCGAGGTGTGGGCCAACATGACGCAGGGTCGCGCCTACACGTTCCGCGCGACGAGCGGCGCCCTCAACGGCTGGTCGAACGTCGGCCCCTGATCGCACCGCGCATCCCTCCGACTCCGCGCTCCGCTCGCGATTCCGCCTCCCCGGCTCCCCCAATCCCGTCCCCGTCGCGTCCGCGAAACCTCGCATCGCCCTGCCCCCCACCTTCCGAAGCGACCTTGACAGATCGCAAGCAATCACTTGCCTGCTTCGTCATGGTCGAGCGGCGCTCGCCGGGAGACCGGCAGGTCAGGCTGGCCGACACCGCGCTTCGCATCATCGCCACGCGCGGCATCGCCGCCCTCACCACACGCAACCTCGCGGAGGAGGTCGGCCTGACGACGGGCGCTCTTTCGGCACTTCGCCTCCCTCGAGGCCCTGCTCGACGCGGCGTCGAAGCGCGTCGAAGAGGTCCTCGAAGGCACCTGCCCCTCGGCCGCCCTGCCGACCGTCGAGCACCTGGACCGCCTCATCGACGCCCGCAGCGCGGCGGTCGGAGCGCGTGTCGGCATCTTCCGCCTCCTCCTCTCGGAGCAGTTCCTCCTCGCGCTGCCCGAGGCCAGCGCGGCGAGGCCCCGCCATGCGGTGCAGAAGATCCGCGGCTTCGTCCTGACCTGCATCCGTGACGGCCAGCGGCTCGGAGAGGTGCGCGACGACCTCGACGCCACCACCCTCGCGGTCATCACCCACCGCCTCCCGCTTTCCGACGCCCCCCACGGATTCAGCCTCTTCCGCGACAAGCAGGACGAGTGCATGAAGGTCGTCCTCAAGGCCTCCTGAGCCCGGCCGCCCCCAGTCCTCCCCCCGCTGCCGCAGCGCTTCGCCACACCGTGGGGCGCGCCGCTCACACGCGGGCCCGCACTGCGCCGCGCGACGTGCTCACGTACACCCCCGCGTTCTTCGCCTGCGCCAGCGAGCGCTTCGTCGTCGACGTGGCGTCGCCGCAGGGGCCCCCTGCGAGGACGCGGCGCGCTCGCTGTCGTGGGAGTTCGTGGCGCTCGGCGAGAGGTGACGGGCCGCTCCGCGGGAGCGCCGTTCAGCGGCAGCCGGTCGGCGAGACGTTGCGCGCGAACTGGTCGGCGATGTTGCCCGGCGGGTCGTAGTTGCAGACCCACACGTCCGAGTCCTGACAGCGGGCCACGGCGCACCCGACGCGGGTGGTGTCCTTCCACACGACCTGGGTGAAATGGCCGGTGCGCATGCCGAAGCCGGGGTGGCGCATGTCGTACGCGGTCACCTCGTTGTACCAGTCGTCGACGACCACGTCGGGCGTCGCCTGCCCCGCGGGAGACGCCCCGAAGAGGTTCTCGCCGTAGGGCCCCTGGCTGTGCACGAGGTTGCAGCCGCCGCTTCGGAGTCGTTCGGCGTGGCGCTGCGCCATCGCGGCCAGCTCGCTCGACCACGCGAGCGGAGGCGCGCAGTGCTCGGCCCGGTGGCGGTTGTGGGCCTCGACGATGCCGCGCAGCGCGGCGGGCACCTCGTCGCCCTGCGCGCGCTCGGGCGCGTTCGACGACGTGTCACGCGACGCGCCGGTCGTCACCGCGGCGGGCGTCACAGACGCGACGCGAGGCGCCGGATCACACCCGACGAGAGCGAGCGCCGCGAAGGCGCCGAGCCGCTGGAGCGAAGGGTCCATGGTGAAGACTCTACCGCGACTCACACCCGCAGCAGCCCGCTCGCGAGGTCCGTCCAGACGTGCGCGACGATGCCCGGCGCGAGGCTGCGCCGCCACCGCGCGAGCGCGCCGAAGAGCACGCCGTACAGGGCAGCCCGCGCCATCGCCGCCTCCCCTTGCTCGCCGTGCGCGATCGCGAAGAGCGCGGACTGTAGCAGCACCGCCAACCACGCCCGTCCGGTGAACGCGGCGAGCTGCGTCTGGAGGTAGCCGCGGAAGACGAGCTCTTCGCAGAATCCTGCGCTCACCGAAACGACGGCCCACATGAGGCGTTCCGTCGCGCTGTGTGGCAGCACGGAGACGACCCACGGGGGCGTCACGCTCGCGAAGAGCCGCGACGAGGCGAGCTCGACGCCCGTGATGAACGCCCACGCGAGGGCCGCGAGCGCGAGGTCGGCGAGCGCGCGCGAGAGGCTCCGCCACGGCGTCCCCAGGAGCGCGAAGAGCGCGCTGCGGGGGCGGCCGACGCGGGCGACGTAGAGCGCGAGGCTCCACTGCACGACGACGAGCGGGAGGTACTGCGCCATGACGCGTCCGACCGACGCAGACGCCGCGCGCAAGGCGACGCCGCGGCGCTCGAGCAGCGCGCCCGCGAGCGCGACCGAGAGGTAGAGCGCGACGAGCGCCCCGGTGTGCCAGCGGGGCGCCACGGGGACGCCTTCGAAGGTGCGCGTCGGGTCGGCCGTCGTCCCTGGCGTGTGCATTGCTCTTAAGTGGTTCGACTCTGCTCGCGGCCTTCAGGGGCCGAAGAAACGAAACCAATCACAAAGGGATGGACCCCATGCTGATCGACACGCTCGCGACGACGACCCCCGTGCTCGCCGCTGGATGGTCGCTGCTCTACCTGCTCTTCGGCGGCGGCCTGGGCGGGGCGATCCTGATCTTCCTCGGGCTGAAGCTCTTCGGCCGCTGACGCGCCCCGATCTCACCTCCGCGCGACTCGACGAAACCCACACAGGAGACACACGCGATGCGCTGGGACCCGGGACACCGCAGTGACGACGTGATCGACGCGCGCGGACAGGGCGGCTTCGGCGGGATGCGCCTCGGACTCGGGGGCTTCCTCGTCGTCGGGGTGCTGAGCCTCGTGTTCCACCGAAACCTCTTCGCGCTCTTTCAAACCGACGGCTCCGCGCCCACGAGCCCCGTGGCGACCGGCCCCGCCCAGAGCACGCCCTCGGCAGACCGCTCGGTGCAGTTCGTCTCGTTCGTGCTCGACGACGTGCAGGCCACCTGGACGCGCACCATGCCCGCCATGGGCCGGCAGTACGAGCGCGCCCGGCTCGTGCTCTTCTCGCAGTCGGTCACCACCGGCTGCGGCGGCGCCGACTCGCAGACGGGGCCCTTCTATTGCCCCGCGGATCAGCGCGTCTACCTCGACCTCGACTTCTTCCGGGCGCTGAGCACGCGCTTCGGCGCGCCCGGTGATTTCGCGCAGGCCTACGTCATCGCCCACGAAGTCGGCCACCACGTGCAGCGCCTCCTCGGCATCGACGCCCGGGTGCGCGCGAGCAGCGCCTCGCAGGAGCGCGCCCTCTCGGTGCGCCTCGAGCTTCAGGCCGACTGCTTCGCGGGCGTGTGGGCCCACTCGACGCAGCAGCGCAACATCCTCGAGTCGGGCGACCTCGAGGAGGCCCTCGGCGCCGCGGCCTCGGTCGGCGACGACCGCATCCAGCGCAGCGCCGGGCGCAGGGTGAACCCCGAGACCTGGACCCACGGCTCGGCCCAGCAGCGCTCCGCGTGGTTCCGTCGCGGATGGACCTCGGGCGACCCGCAGCAGTGCAACACCTTCGGCGGCGCCGACCCGACCTGACGCGGTGGAGAAGGAATCCAACGCCCCGGAGCCGCCGACGCCCTGCGCTCTGTCGGGCGAGACACCTCGCGCAGCAGACGTTTCGTCAACCTTCACGGTGCGACGATGCCTGAATGGTTGTGCTCCGTTCGCGCCTCCACACCCGAACGTTGACCCTGCGAGCGGCTCCATCGGAACATCGCGAGCCGTGCGCGAGAACATCGATCGGAGGGCGCTCCGAAGCACGCTCGCGCCTCTACGCCGACCCGACTTCGATCCGGCGAGTCGTCGCGGACGCGGGGCTGCCGACCGCCGCGATCAACCTCACGGGTAGCGTGCGCGACCAGTGGTTCGCGGTGCTCGAAGCGGCGACGAAGTCCTCCGACGGCATCGCGCGCATCCTCTCGGTCGCGCACGGTGAGAATCCGTCAGACGCCGAGCTCGCCCGCTTCATGGAGTCCACATGCGAGACGCCCGACACGCTCCCCCCGTGGGGTCGAGTCGCGCTGCGCTAGACCGCGTACGAGGCGGAGATCAACGACGCGCTCCGCAGGCTCTCGGAGCGACCATCGAACGCGAGCGACCTCCCACTCTCGCGGTCGTCGCGGCCGTTCGAGGTCGCGTTTCGCGAGCGGCTCGTCGTCGCGGCTTCGCGCTACGCCCCCGCGCGACGCGCGGCGCTCACCGGCGAGGATCTGTGGTTCCTCACGCTCGCCACCGTGCGCTCGCGCAGCGGGGCCTTCTTCGACGTGTCGACCGGATCGCGATCGAGCGATGGGGCGTCTCGCTACGAGAGCTTGCTTCGGATGGCCTTCGCGAAGGCTGACGCGCCCCGGAAGCGGGGCGACGGGGTCGGCGCGTCGCCGCTCGTCGACGGCGGCATCGTCGTGGCCGCCGAGAGCACGACCACGAGCCCGTTGAGCACGCCGACGAGGTACCCGATCTCCTTCGTGACCTCGTCGGAGTCGCCCGTGTTGAGGTACCGATAGCCCGAGCCCACGAAGCCCATGAGGTGCTCGGTGCTGGGGCTGATGAGATGCGCGACCAGCGCGAGACCCACCGCCTCGCCGACCTGCGTGATGAGCTTCATCGGGTCGACGGGCGAGGGGATCTGCAGCAACGACTTCGCGAGGAGGAGCTCCGTCAGCGTCTTCAGCACGTCGCGCACCTGCTCGCGCGTGAGATCGACGGCCGCGCCAGGGAGCGAGACCGACGGCGCCGTCGAGGGGTAGGTCTTGTCGATCGCCGTGTTGTAGGGGCGACCGAGGGCCTTCGCGACCTGGTTGGCGACGAAGCGACCTTCGTTGATGGCGCCATCCATGTACCCCATGCTGTGACGAATGTCGGAGTACGTCGGGGGGTCGGTCTTCGTGTCGCAGTAGCGCGAGGTCGCGCGCGCGTCGAGGTTGCGCGCGGTCTCGGCGCACGAGAACCACACGCGCTCACCGAGGGCGCCGTTGAGCACCTTCGCGGGCGCGTCGGGCGACGTGATCGCGTCGGTGCCGAACACGGTGTTGGGGCCGCCGCCCGAGAAGGGGGTCTGCTCGTTCCACGTGAAGTGCTGGAGCGAGACGAACTCGCCGCCGTCGACGAGCGCGCGCACGTCGTCGAAGAGAAAGCACATGCCGCGGGTCACGACGTCGGTGACGGCCTCCTTCGAGGGGAACGGGCCGAGGGCGTCTGCCGCGTCACCGATCGTGAAGGTCATGAGGCACCACACGTCGGAGCCGTCGTCGGGCGAGTAGTCCATCACCCACGTGACGCCTCCGCTCGCGGCGCCGCTGTACCCCGTGTATTGCAGCCCGTGGCTCTCACGCCACCAGGGGTGTTTGTAAAACACCATGCACTTCACGGTGCGGCCCATGGGGAGCCGCGTGAGGGCCTCGTACGCGGGCGGCAGCGGCGGGTCGAAGGCGATCTTCGCGGCGGTGTGAGGCGACATCGCGAGCACCACCTGCTGCGCGCGCCACGCGTCACCCGCGGCGGTCTGCACGGTGACCGCGTCGCTGGCGATCGAGATCGACGTCACCGCCGCGTCGAAGGTGATCTGCTGCTTGAAGGGCTCGGCCACCGCGTTCACGAGCGCGTCGACGCCGCACTTCAGATAGTACTGCTGGGCTCCGCCCTCCTCGTCGTTGCACTCTTGCAGAAAGCCGTCGTTGCAGGCCGAGTACCAGAAGAAATAGAGCGGGGTGATCTGCTTCGGCTCGACGGAGAGCACGGCGTTGGCCGACACCGCGACGAGGCTCCGCGCGGTCGGCGGCATCCAGGGCTGATTGATCCACGCTTCGAGGGTGAGCTTGTCGAGGGGGAGCAGCGCGGCGGGAGAGTTCCATGGCTCGAGCACGTCGATCGACTGCTCGATCGTCTCGATCTGCTCGATCATCAGGATCGTCGCGAGGAGGTCGAAGAGCCCCAGGCCCGGCGGCAGCCCCCCGATGTCGAAGAGGCACGCGTCGCGGCGGTAGCTGTACCGCAGGTCGTTCACCACCATGATCTGCTGCGGGAAGCGCTTGCGCATCGCGTAGCCGTCCATGATCTGGTCGGGGCAGTGCTCCTTCGCGAGGGCCCAGATCGAGGTCTGCATCGCGCCGATGTATTGCGCGCCGTGCTCCCAATAGCGCGGCGGACCCTCGGGGTCGGGGTTGTACGCGAAGCTGTACGCGCGACCGCCGAGCCGCGACGGATCGGCTTCGAGCAGGCGAAAGCTCACCCCCATCTTCGTGAGCTCCGCGGCCGCGGACACGCCGGTCCACCCGCCGCCGATGATGAGCACCCCGGTTTCGAAATTGGCCATCGATGCAACTCCCTTCCCGTGGCTCGCAGGGCCACGACCCCACGTGACGCCTCGATCGTAGGGCGAGGCTCCGCGCCGCGAAGCACAAAAACACGACGTTTCAGCACTTCGGTGCGTGCAGGGGCGCCGCGTCCGCGTGTACAACCGCCGACGGCGACGCCGCGCTGTCAGGAGCGCGATTCGCCCCGCGGGTGCGAGCGGGAGGCAACGGATGCACGGGTTTGCGGGCTACGACATCACCGAATCGCTCTACGAGAGCGAGCGTTCGCGGGTGTTTCGGGCGACGCGCACGAGCGACGGGCGCCGCGTGGTGCTCAAGCTCTCGCGGGGCACGGGCGAAGCCGCCGAGGCCGCGGCGCGCAGCGAGTTCGAACTCGGCGCCGGGGCCGACGACGAGGCCGCGCCCCTCTACCTCGCCGTCGAGCGCGACGAGCTCCGCGTCGCCATCGTCATGCACGACTTCGGCGATGACTCCCTCGACCGGAGCATCCCCCGCGAAGGCATGGACCCCGGCGATTTTCTCCCCCTCGCGACGCGCATCGCCGACCGCCTCGCGGCCCTCCACCGCGCGGGCGTGCTGCACCTCGACGTCAAGCCCGCGAACGTCCTCGTGGCGCCGGGCTTCAGCGCCGTGCGCTTCTGCGATTTCGACCTCTCGCGCCGCCTCGACGCCGCCGCCGAACCCCTCGCGCAGAGCGCCCTCGCGGGCACGCTCGCGTACATCTCACCCGAGCAGACGGGCCGCATGGATCGCCCCGTCGATCACCGCAGCGACCTCTACTCCCTCGGCGTGACCCTCTACGAAATGCTCGCCGGGCAGCGGCCCTTCGCGGGCGACGCCGTCGAGCTCGTGTACGCGCACCTCGCCCTCGCGCCGCCGCCGCTGCGCGCCGACGTGCCCGCCCCCGTGGCCGCCATCGTGCGCAAGCTCCTCGCGAAAGACCCCGACGCCCGCTACCGCAGCGCCCGCGGCGTCGCCCTCGACCTCGCCCGCGCCCGCGACGCGTTCGCCGCGACGGGCGCCGTCGACGACTTCGAGCCGGGCCTGCGCGACGTGTCTCCGCGGCTCCTCGTGCCCGAGACCTTTCACGGCCGCGGCCGCGAGGTCGACGCCCTCCTCGCGGCCTTCGAAGCCGCCGCGGGCGGCGCCTCGCGCATGGTGCTCGTGCGCGGATGGCCCGGCGTCGGCAAGTCGGCCCTCGTGCAGCGGCTCCGTCAGCCCGTGGTCGCGCGGCGAGGGCTCTTCGCGTCGGGCAAGTTCGACCTCCTGCACCGTGACGTCCCCTACGCGGCCCTCGTCGGCGCCGTGCGCGGGCTCATCCGAGGCATCCTCTCCGAGCCCGAGTCTGTCGTGGCCGCGTGGCGCACGCGCATCGCCGGAGCCCTCGGGCAGAGCGGCCAGGTGATGATCGACGTGATCCCCGAGCTCGCGCTCGTGGTGGGCGCGCAGCCCAAGGCCGTCGAGGTCGGAGCCGTCGAGGCGAGGGGGCGCTTCCACTGGCTCTCGCTCGCGTTCATCGCGGCGCTGGCGTCACCCGCGTCGCCGCTGGTGCTCTTTCTCGACGACCTCCAGTGGGCCGACGACGCCTCGCTGCGGCTCATCGAGGCGCTCCTCACCGAGGTCGACGCGCGGCACCTGCTCATCGTCGGGGCGTACCGTGACAACAAGGGCGAGGCCCTCCACGGGCTCACGCTCACGCGCGCCGCGATCGAGAAGGTCAAGCCCATCGAGGAGCTCGCCCTCGCGCCCCTCGGGGCCGACGAGGTCGACGCGATGATCGCCGACACCCTGGGGCGCCCGGTCGACGAGGTTCGAGACCTCGGCGCCCTCGTGACGCGCAAGACCCGCGGCAACCCCTTCTTCGTGCGGCAGCTCCTCACGGCGGTGCACCGCGAGGGGCTCCTCGCGTTCGACGAGGTGCGCGCGCGGTGGACCTGCGACGTCGCGCGCATCGAGGCCATGGGCTTCGACGACGACGTGGTCG
Organism: Polyangiales bacterium; assembly: GCA_046351535.1. GTDB lineage: Bacteria > Myxococcota_A > Polyangia > Polyangiales > CAISKJ01. The sequence continues at coordinate 17,567 of JAXLYG010000022.1, read as the reverse complement.
AGTTCATGGTGCAGGAGATCCGCAAGCTCGGCGACGGGGCGCAGCGCGCGCTCAGCCTCGGCGCGTGCATCGGGAGCCGCTTCGCCCCGCGCACGCTCGCCATCGTGGCGGGCCTCGACGTCGACGAGGCCCTCGCGCAGCTCGCCGAGGCGCGGACGCGCGGGCTCCTCGTGCTCGACGCGCCCGTCGGCGCCGCGGCGCGCGAAGAGGTCACGCTGCGCTTTCTTCACGACCGCGTGCAGCACGCGGCCTACTCGCTCACGCCCGAGGGAGACCGCGCGCGACTGCACCTCACGATGGGGCGGCTCCTCGTGCGCGACCTCGACGCGGGGCAGCGTGCGCGGCTCTTCGAAGTGGTGCGCCACCTCAACGAGGGGCGACGCTGATCACCGACGCCGACGAGCGCCTGCGCCTCGCCGCGATGAACCGCGAGGCCGCCCGTCGCGCGCAGGCTTCGAACGCCTACGGCGCCGCGCGCACGTACCTCCGCGTCGCGTTCGAACTCCTCGGTTCGCGACCCTGGGAAGCGCACCCCGCGCTCGCCCTCGCGCTCCGCGGCGCGCAGGCCGAGGCGGCCTTTCTCGACGACGATTTCGACGCGATGAACGCGCTCCGCAGCGAGGTGCTCGCCCACGCGCCCGACCTCCTCGCCCGCGTGCCGATGCACCACCTCGAGGCCCTCTCGCTCGTGGCGAGGCACCAGGTGCCCGAGTCGCTCGCGCGCTCGGTGGCGGTGCTGCGCGAGCTCGGCGTCGCGCTGCCCGAGCGGCCTGGCAAGCCGGGCATCGTGCTCGGGCTCCTGCGCACGATGTGGCGGATGCGTGGCCGCGACCGCGAGGCGCTCCTCGCGCTGCCGCGCATGACCGACGCGCGCGCCCTGGCGGCGATGAAGGTGCTCGCGGGCTCGATCAGCCCGTCGTTCATGGCCGCCCCCGACCTCTTTCCGCACATCTGCTTCGCGATGCTTCGGCTCACGCTCGAGCACGGCAACGCGCCGCAATCGATCGAGGCCTACGCGGCCTACGCGGCCATTCTCGCGAGCGCCCTCGGCGACCTCGAAGGCGCCGAGCGGATGCGCGACGTCGCGGTGGGCCTCCTCGAACCCCTCGGGGCCGCCCAGCAGCGGGCCAAGGTGCTCTACTCCGAGGCGCTCTTCATCCAGCACCGTCGCGGGCCGCTGCGCGAGGGCATTCCGCGCTACCACGAGACCTTTCGAAGCGCGCTCGACTGCGGCGACGGCGAGTACGCCGACCACGGCATCGTGACCGTGTACTTCATGGAGCTCATCGCGGGCATCCCCGTGCCCGACATCCACGCGGGGCTCACGGCGCACGTCGAAGACGTCGCGCGGCTGCGTCGGGCGAACGTGTTCCCGATCATCCGGCAGACGCTCGCGAACCTCATGGGCGAGGCGCCCGACGCGGCGCGCTTTCACGGCCCCTACTACGACGAGCGCGACGCCACGCACGAGGGGCGCACGGGTGACCACGTCTCGCTCGAAGCGCTGTGTCAGGGCCTCCTCGCGTACCTCCTCGGCGACGCCGAGCGCGCGCTCGATCGCTTCGTCGTGGTCGAGGGCCTTCCAGAGACGCTCCTCGGGTCGGCCTACGAGCCCGCGCTGCGCTTCATCGCCGCGCTCGCCCGGCTCAAGGTCAAGGGCCTCGGGGCGCGCGCGTCGGTGCGCGCGTCGCTGCGCGCGCTGCGCAAGTGGGCCTCGACGGCCCCGATGAACCACGCGCATCGGGTGTGCCTCCTCGAGGCCGAGCTCGCGGGGCTCGAAGGTCGCGCCGCCGAGGCGATGCGCGCCTACGCGACGTCCGCCGCCCTCGCGCGCGAGCACGGATACGTACACGAAGAGGCCCTCGCGCACGAGCTCGCGGGCGCCTGGCACCGCGCCGTCGGCCACGAGCTCGAAGCCCGCGCGCGGCTCCAAGAGGCGCGGCAGAGCTGGGCGGCGTGGGGCGCGCCCCCGGTGCTCCGACGCTTCGACGAGGCCTGGGGGGCGCTCCTCGCCGCGGGGCCTCGACGCGCGCTGCCGACGTCGACCGGGCGCGCGCGCAGGAGCGCGCAGCCCGCGTCGATGCGTGAGGCGAGCGCGCGCGAAGGGAGCGCGCGCGAGGCGAGCTCCGGCCGCCCGGCGAGCGTGTCGTCCGACGCCTCGTCGGGCGCCTCGGACGCCATCGACCGGGCCACGCTCTTCAAGTCGTCGCGCGCGATGGCCGAAGAGATCGTGCTCGACGCGCTCGTGGGCAAGCTCGCCACGATGCTCATCGAGAACGCGGGCGCCGAGCGGGGCTTTCTCATCCTCGCCGACGAGGGCGAGCTCCGCGTCGAAGCAGAAGCGCGCGGCGGAGGCGCCGAGGTGGTGTCGCAGCGCGGCGCGGCCCTCGACGACGCCCTGGGGCTCTCGACGGCGATCGTGCACTTCGTGGCGCGCACGCGCGAGACGCTGGTGCTCCGCGACGCCGCCGCCGAGGGGATGTTCACCGACGACCCCTCGATCGCGCGCCGCCAGGCCCGCTCGGTGCTGTGCGCGCCGCTCGTCGAGCGCGGCAAGCTCGTGGCGCTCGTCTACATGGAGAACAACCTCGCCGCGGGGGCCTTCACGCAAGACCGCGTCGAGGTGATCAGCCTGCTGAGCGCGCAGGCGGCGCTCTCGATCCACAACGCCCGGCTCTACGACGACCTCCAGCGCGCGCTCCTCGAGCAGCGGCGCGTGGCCGAGGCGCAAGCGCGCTTCGTGCCGCGGGAGTTCCTCGAAGGGCTCTCGCGCCGCACGATCGTCGACGTGACGCTCGGCGAGCACGTGCGCCGCGAGATGAGCATCCTCTTCTCGGACATCAAGGGCTTCACCACCCTCGTCGAGGGGATGGCGCCGGGCGATCACATCGCCTTCATCAACGAGTACCTGTCATTCATGGAGCCCGCGCTCCTCGCGCACGGCGGCTTCGTCGACAGCTACATCGGCGACGCGATCATGGCGCTCTTTCAGGGCGGCGCCGACGACGCGGTGCGCGCGGCGGTGGCGATGCGCGCGGGCCTCGAGCGCCTCAACGCGGCGCGGGCGCTCCGCGGGGCCGCGTCGGTGCACATGGGCGTCGGGGTGAACACCGGGGTCATCACGATGGGCACCATCGGCGGCCCCCAGCACATCAAGTGCGGCGTCATCGGTGATCCGGTGAACCTCGCGGCGCGCGTCGAGTCGCTCACGCGCCGCTGGGGGTCGTTTCTGCTGGTGAGCAACCACACGCGCGAGCGCCTGCGCGACCCCGAGCCCTACGCCTTTCGCGAGGTGGGGCGCGTCATCGTGGTGGGGCGCACCGTGCCGGTGACGCTCTACGAGTCGCTGGCGGCCGAGACCGAGGCCGCGCGCGACGCCCGCCTCGCGACGCTGCCGCGCTACTCCGAGGGCCTCGCGGCGTTCTACGAGCGGCGCTTCGCCGAGGCCGCCGCGTGCTTCGACGACTGCGTGCGCGCGGTGCCCGACGATCGGCCCGCGTCGTTTCTCCGCGACCGCGCGCGACGCCTCGAGCGCGACGGCGCGCCCGACGACTGGACCGGCGTCGAGGCCCTCGAGAAGAAGTGACGCGCGAGGGCGCGGCGTGGCCCGAGGCTCTCGGCGCGTGCTGCGATGGCGTCGCGGAGGCGCCGCTTCGTTCTGAGGCCTCGTGCGCCGTGCGAAGCTCGTGGCTCACACGTGTCCGCTGACGATCGCGCTTCCGCGAAGGCCCGCGCGGCTGATAAGCCTTCTGCACGGAGGAGCCTTGTGATGAACCCCTGCGATCATCCACCCGTGGTGGGCGTCGAAGACGAGCTCACCCTCGCGGAGGGGGCCGCCGCGACGGGCGACTGGCCGCACGCCCTTCACCACTACCTCGGCGCCCTCGCGCTCGACGCGCAGAGCGCGCAGGCCGTGGCAGCGCTGCGCAAGCTCGACGCGCGGCACGACCTGCTCGCGTCGCTCGCGGCGCAGACCTTCTCCGGCGCCCACATCGCCCGCGCGTGGATCCTCGCGGACCGCGGCGACCGCGATCAGGCCCTCGAGATCGCGGCGCAGGTCGACGCCGCCGTACCGCAATGCGGTGCCGTCGGGCTCCTCAACGCGTGGAGCGACCAGGGGCCGCTGCTCCCCTCCACGCGCACGTGGCTGCTGCGACGCGCGGCGCAGGTGAGCGAGGCCAACACCGGGCGCGTGCGGCTCCTGCCCGGCGAGCGCGCCGCCATCGCGCCCTACGCCGCCCTCGCGGAGAAGCTCGCGGGGGGGAGCGACGAGGTTCCGTTGCGGATGCTCGTCGGCGCGCTCCTGCGGCGCGCGGGGCGCTACGACGACGCGCTGCGTGAGACGCGACCCGCGTCGCCGCTCGCCGACGATCCGTTGCTCCTCGTGCAGACCGGCCTCACCGAGCGCGCCGCCGGTCGCCCCGACGAGGCCGTCGCGACCTTTCAGAAGGCCTTCGAGCGCACCGGCCAGCCCGTCCACCTGCTCGAACGGGCGCGCGCGCTCGCCGAGGCCGGACGCACCGACGAGGCCCTCCGCGGGGTCGCCGATCTCTCCGCCCGCGGTATGCCACACAGCCACGAGCTGCAGCTCTTCGTCGCGTGGCTCGAGGCGCGCGCCCGCGGCGATGCGCAGGCCCTCGCGCGCGACTACGACCACGTGCGGCGCTGCGCGATCGGCGATGACATCATTCTCGAGCTCGGCGAGGCGAGCACCGACGCGCTGCGCGACCCGCGCCTTGCCCGGGGGCAGCGGATCCAGAGCGGCGTGTCGTGCCTCGAGGCGCCGAGCGCGCGCCTCTGCCTCGCCATGCACCAGGGGCTGGGGCACGACCCGCGCGGCGTGGAGTACAACTTCGCGAGCGTGCCGTCGCCCGACCCGCGGCTGCCACGCGGGCGGGTGTCGCTCCTCCTCTGGCGCAACGAAGACGGGGTGACCGTGCAGGCCGTCCCGCCGCCGCCGGCCGACCTCGTCGCGCTCGTGCGGGAGCTGGCCAGCACCCCGAACTCGGGCTTCTTCGACCTCTGGGACGCGGCGGGTGAGCGCGCCGCGCGCGTTGGCGGACGCCTCGCCGAGCTCGCCGCGACGATGGTGTACCCGCCGGACGCCGGGGGCTTCCTGCCGCCGTGGATCCAGCGCTGCCAGCTCGCCGCGGCCTGCCTCATCGCGCGCTCGGAGACGGGCTGGGCGCGATCGCAGCGCCGCTCGGTGCTCCTCGACCTCCTGCGCGGTCCGGGCGACTGGAGCACCGCCGCCGTCGCGCTCGTCCTCGCAGAGATCGCCGTGCGCGAGGCCGAGCCGATGCCCGAGATCCGCCGTGAACTCCTCGCGCTCGCCGCGGCGATCCCGACGACCGGCCATTGCAGCTACGCCCCGACGCTGGCCCTGGTCGTCCGCAGGGTTCCGCTGTTTCCGGGCGACGTGATGGCGCGGCTCTACGCGGAGTGGCTCGCGCCGCAGGATGGCGGCAACGCGGGGGCGGCGTAGCGTCGGTGGTCGGCCGCGAGACCGGGCGATCGACCGCGACCTCGGAGGGCGTCGCGTCGACGGGGGCTGCGTCGAAGGGTGCTGCGTCGGCGCGGGTGACCACGACGCCGCCGAAGCCCGCGGAGAGGACCACGACGAGACTCCAGAGCGAGGCGTGTCGCGCCATGACCGGAGCGAAGAGCGACGCGTGTGTGTGAAGAGAATCGGGATGTCGTGAAGAGTATTGTGTCGTGAGGCTTCACAATCGATTCCCCCTTGGAGAAGGCCCTCGAACGGCCACCCGAGCCCCGAGCGTCGCCCCGACGCGAAGTCTTCGGTCGTGGGCGCGCTACGGCGCCAGCGCGTCTCGCAACCCGCCGGGCCCGCCTCGGAGATCCATCACCTCAAGGGAGGCTGCGGGCTCCTCGGGGCGGGGGACCGGCCGCCGCGCGAGGTCGTCGAAGCCGTCGTCGTTCCAGTCGATCACGCCCGAGGCGGGAGGCCAGCGCGAGGCGTCGACGTTGAGGTGCGGAAGGATCCTCGCGGGCGCATCGTCCCAACGACCGAGCGTCACGACCTCGACCTCGAAGACGAACCCTTCTTCGGGCGGAAAGGTCAGATCGACGCACCCGTCGCCGTTGAAATCGGCGGTGGTGTGCATCGCGAGCTGGCGCCACGTGAGCGACCCGAAGGCGACGAAGCTCCGCCCCGAGATCAGCGCAGAACGCCCGGCCACGAAGGGCGCCGACCGGGTGTACGTGTAGAAGTCCCCGTAGCCATCGCAGTCGACGTCGCCGTTGAGCGGGATGTATGCGAGCTGGTCGAAGCGCTGCTCGGCCGGTCCGATGGGAGGGATTGTTCCGCCGAGCGTCCCGTACTCGACGCCCGCCGAGGGGTTGGGCCCGAGCGGGTTGTCATCGGTGCCGAGGTAGCGGCTGTGAATCCGATCGCCGAAGCCATCGCCGTTGAGGTCGATGCTTCCGGTCGAGACCGGCGCCGCGACGACATCGAAGCGCCAGGTGGGCCCGGGGGCCGCGTCCCAGGCCCCTCCGCGATGCGCGTAGAGCCTCCAGTAGTAGGTGCCGATCGGGAGCGGCGCAGGGAGGCGAAGCGAGGCGCCCTCGACCTCCCAGCGCCCGACCACGTCGTCGCACGCGTAGGTGCGGCACAGCTCGACGCGCGCCCCCGTCGCGGTCGCCGAGAGATCCCATCGCAGCGTGGGCCGCGGCGAGCGGAGCGACTGCGGTGAGACGGGGCTCCTCGGACGAACGCCATACGCGACGCAGCGCCCGACGACGCACACGGCGTCGGCGCCGCATCGACGCCCGCACGCGCCGCAGTTCCGCTCGTCGGCGTAGACGGTCGTCTCGCAGGGGACGCGCGGGTCGCCGTCACAGTCCGCCGTCCCCGCGACGCAGCCGAGCGTCGTCTCGTCCCCGGCGCACGACACCGCGGTGACACGCGGGCTACTGCGCGCGTCCCGCTCCAACTCGGGCGCGCAGGTGTCGTCGCAGGCCGAGAGCCACGACGTGAGCAAGAGCGCGCAGACTCGTCGCCGCGTCGCCATGCGTCAGCTCCAGACGGCGAGGGCGGCGCGCGCGGTCATCGCGGCGAGCACGAGCGACGAGAAGAAGAAGAGCGCGAAGCGCACCTCGATCTTGTTCACCGTGGCCTGACACACGCGGTGCACCACGGGGAAGCCCACGTAGGTCCAGGCGACGAGCGCGCCGACAGGTCGGCGGAGGGCGTTCGATGGGTGCACGACCACACGCTACTACGAGCGCGGCGGCGCGTGCGATCCGCGCGCGAGGGGTGCTGCGTCGCGCGCTGTTCGATGCAACGGCGCGCCTCCCTCCGCGGTCGTCGAAGCCCTCCGAGGTGAATCGCTTCGCGCTCTCGGGAGCTGCGCGATGCGCGGGGCGACGCGAGGAGAGAGACCGATGAAGAAGTCCCTGCGTGGGGGCGTGCGCGGTGTGTGGATCGTGGGGCTCCTCGGAGCGCTGGAGGGCTGCTCGACCTGCGCGGGAGAGGCCTTCACGATCAGGGACGGCGTGACGCGATTCCCCGTCCCCGGGGCGCCGTCGAAGGTCGTGGTGCTGGTGCCCGACATCACGAGCTTCGGGGCGAGCGCACAGGCGCTCTCGCACACCCGCCAGCGCCACGACAGCATCGGTGTCGTCGTACTGCGAGGGCTGACGAAACATCCGCTACGCGAGGCGTCGCCGCCCGCTTGAACGCTCAGGGGTCCCGCGGCTCGGGGCGTTGGATAACGTGTCCACGCACGCGCTCACACCGCTGACGCGGCTCGCTGTACCCTGCGGTACATGGCGCGTCTGTCCGTGAAGCTCGGGACGATTCTCTCCAGCCCTACGAACACCGAGCTGTTCCCAGCTGTCGCCGAGGTGTTCGCGCCGGACGTCCTGCCGCTGGCAGACCGCGTTTGCCCCGTCGTGTCCTTCGGCCTCGCCCTGGCCAACCCGGCGTGGCAGGGCCGGGGCGTCTTCCTGTTCACCGAGGACCCGGCGCCGCGCTTTCTCACGTGGCGCATGGAAGAGGGGCGCGTCACGCAGCTCACCCTCGACCTGCCGCCAACCGAGCCGCTGCGCCTCGAGCAGAGCGTCCGCGCCCTCCCCGGACGGTACGTCTCGTTCGAGCACCACGACGTCGAGGTTGACCTTGAGCGCGTGGTCGAGGACTGGTCCGTCTTCACCAGGGCCATCGACCCGGACCATCGCAAGCAGGTCCTCCGGCGGCTCCGCTTCGGCGGCGTCCCCTGCTGGATGCAGCGCAAGGACACCGAGGTCGAGGGCGACTTCGTCGGCGAGCTCCCCGGCGCCTTCGCGAAGCTCGACAGCCGGACGATGTACCTCTTTTCGCTCGACGGCGTGGCGTTTCAGCAGGTCGTCGAGATGACCTGAGCGAGCGCCCAGCCGGGACCGTTCGGAGTGAGGGGCGGAGATCCGTAGAGCGTCGGATCGAAAGGTCGGAGCGTTGCGAAGCGACGGGGACGCCTCGAGACGTGAGGCGATCGCCGCCGCATGAGCGGCGGTCGAGCGACCGCGAGGTCGACAGCGCCGCACCCTTGCCGTCTCCACCCGGCGTCGGATCCGGCCGCGTGCGCTTCGCGGAATTGATTGGCGTGACGGGCGCGCCGCGTGTCTCCTCCGCGCGATGTACGCGCACCGCTCGATCACCGCCTCGACGCTCGCCGCGCTCTTTCTCGGGTGCCACCCGACGCCGCCCGTCGGGGCGCCTCGCGTCGAGGCGTCGACGTCGCGTGACGTCGCCGCGATCGAGGCGCCTCTGCCCGACGCGGCCCTCGACGCGATGCCCCCGCGCGAGCCCGCCTCCGACGCGGCCACCGACGCGGCCTCACCCTTCTTCGCCGAGGGGGCGCCGCTCCGTCCCGGTTGCTTCGCGTGGTCGCCGGGCATCGCGTCGGCGGCGTGCGTGATCGAGTCTGCCACCGACGACCTCACGAACCTCCGCGTGGTGCTTCGCTTCACGTCCGACGCGCCGGGCGCGGTCACTCCGATCATCGACGCCGAGGCCTTCGCGGCCGGGCGCGAGATGCGCCCGTCTGCGCAGCAGCTCGCCGACGCGCGCGCTCGCCTCGCGCGCGATGGGTACGCCCCGATCGACGGGCTCCGACAGACGCTTCGCGTCAACGGCGTCGTGACGTGGGCGCCCGGCGCGACGGCGAGCTGGCAGCGACGCACCTCCGCGCGCGGCCGTGCGAATCAGGCGACTCGCTTCACCGACCGCGTGACGATCCGCTGGGACCCGACCTCGCCACCGCTCGTGCTCACGGCGCTCGAAGACCGGCCCGTCGAAGCTCCCACCGTCGCCGTGTATCCCATCGACGGCGGGCGCTACCTGTTGCTCGAGTACGTCGGGCGCTTCGCCGACGAGGGCGAGTACGGCACGCACGCGCGGGCCTGGCGCTGCGACCGCGTCGCGCGCGCGTGCGCAGCGCAGTAGCGACGCGGGCGTCGCGCGGTCGAAGCAGCCGCCCGCGATCCTCGGGCTGACGAGCCATCTCGCACGTAAGGAGTCTCGTCCACTGGAACGCGCAGGGCGTCGGCGGTTCGGGGCGTTGGATTCCGTATCCACTCCCCGGCTCGGTGGCGCTCCTGGTCTCGGGCTGACACGCGAGAGGTGACACCATCGAGCGCGCTCGACCTGAGACCTCGCGAGGCGCCTCGACGAACTCACGCCGACGCGGCGCGCAGAGCGCTCAGCGCGGCGGGGCGTCGGGCGTGAACACCGCCTCGCCGCCGCCGAGCGCGCGCGGGTCGAAGAGGCCCGGGCGGCGGTGGTGGTTCGCGTGAAAGTAGATCCCGTGCCAGAGGGCGTTGCCCACACGGTAGAGCCCGTGATCGAGGTTGCGCGCGCGGTAGGGGCGGGCGCTCCACGGTCCGCCGTGCGTCGACCAGTTGAAGTGCGCGAGGTGGAGCACGCCCACCGCCGTCGCGGGCACGAAGAGGCCGAAGAACGCCACCGTGCCCAGCGTCGCGTGCCACGCCGCGAGGAGCAGCACGCCGGTGCCGAAGCTCATCGTCGCGCGGAGGCGTTCGAAGCGGCGCTGCGCGGCGGTGTCGCCCCAGCGTTCGAAGCTTGCGCGCTGAAGCTGCCGCTCGACGTTCACGATCATGTGCCAGGTGAAGCGCCAGTAGCCCGGCTGCACCGGGTGAGGGTCGCGCGCCGGGTCGTCGGAGAAGCGGTGGTGACGGTGGTGCACGATCTCCCACGACGCGAAGCGCGTGAGCACCACCGCGCCGAGAATCTCACCCACCGCGCGGTTGATCGCGCGCGGGAAGTTGCCGTGCGCCGCGTTGTGGATCCACGCGCTGCAGAGGATCTGCGCGTACATCGCGAGCGGCAGGAGCCACAGCACGCGCGCGTCCCACGCGTCGAGGAGGGGCGCGTGGTCGATCGCGCGGAGCAGCGAGATCCACGCGAGGGCGCCGAGGGCCCAGAGGCCGTCGTACCAGAAGTAGAAGTAGCGGTCGTCGCGGTGCTGCGCTGAGGGCAGCACGGTGAGGGCGCGGGCGAGCGGGCGCATCGTCAGGGTGGGCGTCTCCTTCGCGGGGTGACGGTGCACGCGCCGATCCAACGCGTGCGCGCTTGCGTGAACGCGCTGGCCCGGTGCTTGATGGGCGGCGCGCCATGATCCGACTCTTCGACCTGCCTCACGCGCGCGCCGTCGCGACCCTCGCCGCGGGCGCCACCGTGCACGTTCCCGTGAACCCCGTGGAGTTTCACGGCCGCCATCTCTCGCTCCGCAACGACCACCACGTCTCGATGGGGCTCGCGCGCGACCTCCACGCGCGCCGCTCGCCGGGTGAAGACCTCGTCGCGACGCACGACCTCGAGCTCGGCGTGAACCCCGCGGCCGGGCGAGGCTCGCGCTTCACGCCCTTTCTCACGGCCCGCGCGGCGGTGCTCACCGCCTGCGACGCGCTCGTCGAGCTCGGCGCGCGCCGCGTGATCTTCGCGACCTTTCACGGCGATCCGCTGCACAACCTCGCGATCGACGCGGGCGTGCAGCGCCTCCGCGCGCGGGGCGTCGACGCGGTGTCGCCCTTCAACGCGCTGCTCCAGTCGATGCTCACGCTCGACCCCTCGCGCTTCTCCGAGGCGGTGGCGCACGTCGACGACGAGGCCGAGCGCGCGGCGCTTCTCCACGGGCTCGCGCTCGATTTTCACGCGGGATTCTTCGAGACCTCGCTGGCGCTCCACTACGCGCCCGAGACCGTCGACCCGTCGTACGTCGACCTCGCGCCGTGCCCCTCGTACCCGCCGCACGCGGCCTTCGACCTCGCCGCTCGCGCCGCCGCGCGCCTCGGTCGCGCGCGCCTCGCCGCCGAGCTCCGCTTCGCCGCGTGGGGCACCGCGTGGAAGGCCGTCGCCCCGCGCGCCGGCGGCTACACGGGCGCTCCGCACCGCGCGACCGCCGCCGCAGGACGCGTCTTCGCCGACGCCATCGTCGACCTCTACGCCGAGGCCGTGGCGCAGACCTTCTCGCACGCCGCGGCGCCGCCCGCGCCCATCCTCGCGTGGGTGGGCGGGGCGACGCTCGGCGGACGCATCACGGTGTGACTTCGGAGGCACCGACGCGGTCGACGCGCACCGCGGCGCCGAGGCGTGCGGCGGCGCGTTCGACCTGCGCCTCGACGGTGCGCACATGCTCCTTGAGCGCCGCGCACTGCACCGCGAAGAGGGCCATCGCGTCGACCTCCTGGTACTCGAACTCGTGCACCACGCGGGCGCCGTCGCCCTGCGCGGTGATCTCGTAGACCGATCGGCCCGCGAGGGGGGTGCCTTCGAGGTAGCGGTACGAGAAGCGCCACGGCGCGCCGGGCGCGGGCGATCGCACGGCCTCGGTGAGCTCGCCGAAGTCCGAGAAGGCAGCCGCTTCGAGGCGGTCGAAGAGGGCGCGGGCGAGGGGCGTGTCGAGGGCGCGGTCGAGCGTGGGCGTGCGGACTCCGAGCGCGTCGAGCCCTTCGCGCGCGGCGTCCGCGAGGCTGAAGCACCCTTGGAATCGCTCCCCCGTTTCGAAGGGAGCGCCCACGCGCGCGGACTGTCTGCGCACGCGAATGAGCCCGAACGCGGCGCCCGGCTCGGTGAGCACGTCTTCGAGCGCGCGGGCGACGTCGGCGGGCGGCGCGCTGACGGTGAAGCGCACGACCTCGCGCCGTGCCGGTCGCCACGCGTCGCGGTCGATGGCGAGCGGGCGACGGCCGGCGAGCGTGCGCTCGATCGCGGGGTTCATCGCGGCGAGGGGCGGCGTCGCGCGGGTCGAGCGCGCTCGAAACGAGAGCCCGAGCCGGTCGGTGAAGGGCGAGTCGAAGACGCCGCTGCCGGCGAGCTGCGCGCGCGCCGACTGCCACGCGTCGAGCTGTGGATAGAGCGCGCGGAGCGCGCGCGCGTCGCGGTCGCGGTGAAGCTGCGACCAGTGCGGTCGCGCCGCGAAGGGCGCGAGGGCCTCGTCGATCAGGCGCACGGCCTCTTCAGCGAGGTCGGTGCCGCGGAAGTTGGGCACCTCGAGGGTCACCGTCTCGCGCCCCCAGGCGGGCGAGAGGAGCGCCGCCGAGGGCGCGACGAAGCGCAGCGAGAAGGGCAGCGAGGGCCCGTGGCGCCCGCGTGCGCGGAGGCGCGCGTACACCGCGAGCACGGCTTCCGCAGCGGCCGCGGCATCGGCGAGAGAGACGGCGAACTCGCACGCGGCGGTGGGCACGCGGTTGGGGCGTCCGAGGTCGAGGATCTCGTGCGCGGGCCCGGTGCGCTCGCGGTCGCCGAGCCACGCGAACGAGGCGCGCCGCGCGTGACGGAACACGCCCCGCGCGCGGTTTCCGACGGCGACGAGCGCGGCTCCGACGGCGGGACGCGTGATGAGCTCCTCTTGCGCGCGGCGGTGCCAGGCTTCGGGCGTGCGCGCGGGCGTCGAAGGGTCTCGCGCGGTGACGAGGCAGGGGGGATCGTCGCCGTCGGGGTCGACCCACACCTCGACGTGTCGATGCGCGCGGGCGAGGGAGGGGAGCGTGTCCCGCACCTCGCTCCAGCGGGTGCGCGTGCGGCGCTCGTGGAGCCACAGCGCGCCTCGCACGCGGAGGCACACGCGGGTCACCACGCCGAACACGCCGAGGTGCACGCGCGCGGCGTCGAAGAGGTCGCTGCGCTGCACGAGGGTGAGGCCCTCGCGCGCGTCGTGGCGGTCGGGGTCTGTGGGTCCGTCGTCGGGTTCGAGGCGCACGCGCTCGCCGCCCTGCGCGACGAGCTCCATCGCGACGACGTCGTCGGCGAGCGATCCGAGGCGGAGCCCGGAGCCGTGCGTGGCCGTGGCCGCGGCGCCGACGACGGTCTGGTGCAGACATCCCGGGAGGTTGTCGAGCGAGCGCCCCTCTTCGAAGAGGGAGCGCGCGAGGGCGTCGAGGGTCACGCCCGCGTCGGCCTCGACGAGCCCGCGCGGGTCGACGCCATCGCGGAGGGTGCGCGCGCGCGCGGGTCCGTGCGAGGTGAGGCCGCGCGTCGAGACGAAGACGTCGTCGGCCGTGAGGATGTCGGTGAACGACATGCCGCTGCCCACGGCGTGGAGGCGGCCGCCGCGGCGCTCGGCGTCACGCACGAGCGTCGGGAGCTCGCGCGCGCTCATGGGCTGCGCCATCGCGCGCGGCGTGAAGCGGACGTTGCCGAGGGTGTTGCGCCAGGGGCGTGTGGGGGTCTCCATGGGGTATAGGGCCACGGAGCAACGCGCGGGCCGACCGGCTCCGTCGCAGCGCGCGCGACGGCGTTGTGCGGAGGTCCGTACAGTCGGGCGCAGAGCCTTGTGCAGAATGGAGTACAGCGCTCCTCGGGGGCTCATCGCGCGTCGGGCGGAGGCGCGCGTGCCAGAGCTCGACGCGACCTTCGGGCGAGGGCTTCGGCGTAGCGCTCCGGTGCGTCCCTCGGGTGTCGCCCGAAGGCGAGAGGATGAGGTCCGCGGCGCCGCGTGGTGGGGCGCCCCGGCCGCGAGCGCCGACGCGCAACGCGCGGTCTGGAGGGCGTCGAAGCGCGGCGTCGAGGCGCTGCGAGGATTCGCGTTGACGCGTGGTGCGCTTCGGCGGTCCCATGCCTTCGTATGCCCCCCCGCACCTTCGCCCCCATCGTGATGCCGTTCGGGCCACGGCCGGTCGTGACGCTCCCGCCACAGGAGATCGCGCGACCGCCGGGTGTGACGCCTCCGCTGGAGCCGACGCTCCCGCCGAACGCGCGGCTCCCGCCCGAGGTCTTCGTCCCGCCGGGGATTCGCTTCCCGCCGATCGAGCTCGCGTCTTCGACGGAGGTGCTCCGACCCGACGACATGCTGCATCTGCGCGTCGCCATGACGAACATGGCCCACGCGCCCGACGACACCTGGTCGCCCGCGAAGCCCGACGCGCCCGGGCTCGTCACGTTCTACTTTCCACCGCAGCACATTCAGGAGCGGTCCTTTCCCGAAGAGCCCGTCGCCGACGTGCACGGGCGCCCGAGGGCCCGCGTCTGGCTCTCGCTCCCTTCGCGTCTGGTCATCGAGGTCCCGCAGGGCGCGTCGATCACGTTCACCACCGCGGGCCTGCTCGAAGCGCTCGCCCGCTTTCCGCCGCGGCTCTCTGCGAGCGCGCGGGGGCTGCCGCGCGTGCGCAGTCCGATGGCCTCGCTCCCCGCCGACGCGAGGCCCATCACCGCGGTCGAATCCGCGCGCCTCGGGCTCCTCGTGCGACGCATCGGCGCGTCGAGCCTCGTGGTGTCCCCCGATCGCATCCGCAGCCTCCGTGACGGACTCCCGATCGACCTCACGCTCGACCCTCGCGTGGCCGTCACGCCGCGCGCGCCCGAGCGACCCGGCGACGACGAGACCGCGATCGAGGCTCCGTGGCGCCTCATCCTCTCGCCTTCGGGCGACAGCCGGTGGACGCACCGGAGCGCTGCGCCGAAGCCCTCGCCCGAAGGTCGCGTCGAGCTCTGGCACACGCGCCTCGCGGCCCAGAAGCCCGACGGATCGCTCGACGAGCGCCCCGAGGCATCGCGGGTCGCGCGCGCCGTGTGGACCCGCGATTTCGACGCGACGAACACCTCGGACATCAACGCGGACAGTCTCCGTCACACCGACGTCCCCGGACCGACGCCGCTCGATGCGCTGACGCGCGCGAGGATCGTGCACCTCACGAGCGATCAGCGCCTCGGGGGGCACGCGCCCGCGCAGGTGCGCCGCTGGACGCTCTCGTCGCTCGGCGCCTGGCTCGATCTCCAGGCGCAGTGGAACACCGACCCGCGCAGCGGCATCGACCTCATGTCGGCGGCCTGCGCCACGATGGGCCGCGATCAGCGCGTGCGCGTGGAGTTTCGCGGATGGCTCTGGCCCTTCGGCCACCGCGCCTGCTCGTCGTGCTCACCGAGCGCGTTGCGCCCCGAGGCGCCCGACGTCGCGTACCTCTGGAAGCGCAACTTCATCCGACTCCAGAGCGCTTCCGCACCTATCCCGCCGAGCGCGACCTGACCGTCGAGCGCTCGAAGCCGCTCGTCTCCGCGGAGCTGCGCACGCTCGTCACGCCCGCCCTCGAGCTCCGCCCCGCCGACGAGAGCTTCCCGCGCCCGCCCGAGACCCTCGAACCCGATGGCCCCGTCGCGCTCTTCGCGGGCGGCGCGCCGTTTCGCTTCCGCGTGTCCGCGGTCGACCGCGACGACGGCCTCCTCGATTTCGAAGTCCCGCTCGTGTGGGTGCCGCAGTCGTGGAGCACGCCGCTCACGCCCGAGAAGATCGCCGAGCTGCGCGCGCTCTACGGGCTCCCCGAGCCCCTGCGCACGCGCTACGGGATCACCGAGGCCGCCCCGCTGCCCCGCTACGCACAGGCCGATCGCGAGGCCAACCTGCGCGGTCAGCGCGTGGCGCTCGCGCCGTCGAGCCACGACCCTGCGCGTCCCGGTGACTCCCGCTACGAGACCGCGTGGATGAGCTTCGACGGCGCGCTCGGCGACGACGGCCGCGCGCTCCCGCAGCTCGCGCAGGCGGGCGTGGCCATCGAGGCCCTGCGCGCCATCACGGGGCAGGCGGGCGCCGTGACGGTGAACCTCCACCCCGACTACCTCGCGCTCGGGCTCCCGAAGATCCCCGGCGACGCGACGAGTTCGAACCACGCCGAGGTTCTCCTGCAGCTCGCGACGAGCGCGAAGACCAGCTTCTCGAAGGCCACCGACCGCACCGGCGGGTTCATCGCGCCCGAGATGAACATCACCGCGCTCTCGCGCAGCCTCGGGCTCGTCTCGGGTGACAGCGCGAAGCTCAACGAGGGTGGAGGGACCTTCGACCCGTCGGAGTTCTTCAAGGGCCTCGCGGACGGCGCGAAGCTGTTCGGGGTGTTTCCGCTCACGGAGATCATCCCGAAGGGCGCGCTCGACAACGCGCCGCGCTTCGTCACGCAGGCGCTCGACACGGTGGAGTCCATCGTCAGCGAGATGCTCCGCTGGAAGCGTCTCGTCGAAGACCTCTGGCGCAAGGTGACCGCGACCTTCGAAGCGATCAAGGCCGCCGCGACGGGCGTGGCGCAGCAGATCGCCGACGCGCTCACGGACCTCGATTTCGGCGCCGCCGTCGAGAAGCTCCTCGCGCTCGCGTGGCCCTCCGTCCAGACGCCGCTCGCCGACGTCGTCGAGGGCCTCGCGCCCGGCCTCGGCCTGCGCGCCGACCTTCTGGTGCTGAGCGGGTTCACGTTCTCGGCGTGGGGAGGCTTCGTCGAGAAGGTCATCGACAAGGCCGTCGACAAGCTCGCGACCGTTCTCACCGCGCTCGTGCAGCGCGCCGTCGACTGGATCGCCGCGCAGCTCGACACGGTGGTCGCCGCCGTGAAGGCGCGCCTCGCGCCGCTCGCGAGGCTCGCGATGAAGCTCTGGAGCGTGTGGCACCAGGGCGAGGCGCTCGTGAAGCAGGCCACGGCCCTCACGGCGACGGCCGTCTCCGCGCCGTCGAAGCTCGACGTGTCGATCACGGGCGTCGCGGGGCTCGTCACGTCGCTCGCGGGCGCGCTCGGCGGTGACTTCGGCGCGGTGCTCAACAGCGCCTTCGCGCAGGTCGCCGACGGAATCGCGCAGGTGCGCATGGAGATCGAGACCCGCGTCGCGCAGGTGTCGGCCTTCATGCAGAAGCTCTCGGACAACGTGAGCTCGGTGCTCGTCCCCGCGCTCAAGGCCTACGCCCTGGCCCAGGAGCTCGCGAAGAACCTCACGGTCCGCTACGAGTGGGCGACGCCCGTCGGCGCGTTCCCCGTCGGCGCGCCCCTCTCGGAGCAGGTCTTCGTGCCCTACGCGATGGAGGGCGACGCGCTGGCGCCCGGCGCGAAGCCGTCGCAGCTCCGGCTCAAGGGCGAGCTCCGCGGCAAGGAGGTCGGCGGTCGCCCCGCGGGGCTCGACATCCAGGCCTCGCTCGACGCGTTCACGCTCCAGCTCATCGCGCCGTACACGTTCTTCGCGCTGCACTTCGAACGCCTCGTGTTTCGCGCGCTCGCGGGCAAGAAGCCCGAGGTCGACGTCGGCTTCAAGAACATCGAGTTCCGCGGCCCGCTCGAGTTCGTCGAGACGCTCCGCAAGG
>JAXLYG010000021.1:0-191219 GCA_046351535.1 Polyangiales bacterium | reverse complement strand
TGGGCCAGAAGCGCGAGGACATCCTCGCGGGCCTGCACCGCGCGATCATCCTCCGCGCGATGGCGCTGCTCGCGCGCTCGGGCGGCGTGGCCGACGAGTTCACGTTCACCGGCGGCGTCGCCAACAACGAGGCCGCCGTGCGCGCGCTCCGTCAGCTCGTGAAGGAGAACTACGGCGAGCGGACCCTCAACATCTCCCCCGACTCGATCTACACGGGCGCCCTCGGCGCGGCGCTCTTCGCCGTGCGCGCGGGTCCCTCCGAGGTCAACCCGTCATGAGCGCAGACACCCTCCTCACGGCCGGCATCGACGTCGGCTCCAGCACGGTCAAGGTCGCCATCGTCGAGAGCCCCGCCAACAGCGGTCGCGAGCGTCGCGGCGCGCGCGTGCTCGGCAAGGTCGTCGAGCGCACGCGTCGGCGCGACCAGCGGCAGATCATCGACATGGCCTACGCGCACGCGCTCGAGCTCGCGGGCGCCACGGCGGGCGACGTGGCCTACGTGGCGAGCACGGGCGAGGGCGAGTCCATCGAGTTTCGCACGGGGCACTTCTACGGGATGACGGCGCACGCGCGCGGCGCGCTCTTTCTCGACCCCGAGGCGAGGGCGGCGATCGACGTGGGGTCTCTGCACGCGCGGGCCATTCGCTTCGACGACCGTGCGCGCGTGCTCGACTACCGCATGACCAGCCAGTGCGCGTCGGGGACGGGGCAGTTCCTCGAGAACATCGCGCGGTACCTCGGCGTGACGCTCGACGAGGTGGGCGCGCTCTCGCTCCGCGGAGAGCAGCCCGAGAAGGTCTCGGGCATCTGCGCCGTGCTCGCCGAGACCGACGTGATCAACATGGTCTCGCGCGGAATCAAGACCGCGAACATCCTCAAGGGCATCCACGAGTCGATGGCGACGGGCTTCGCGAAGCTCCTTCGGAACGCGCGCGTCGAGGGCGTGGTGCTGGTCACCGGCGGGCTCGCCGCCGACGCGGGGCTCGTGCAGTGCCTCGTCGACGCGCTCGGCAAGGCGCCGCAGAAGAAGCCCGCGAAGTCGAAGCTCGAGGTGATCGACGAGTCGGCGGGCGGCGCGCCCGTGATCATCCGTCCGCACGTCGACGGGGTTCATGCAGGGGCCATCGGCGCGGCGCTGTGGGGCGCGTTCCGTCACGAGCGCCTCGCGCAGCTCGCGGCGGGCGGAGAGGCGGAAGCGCAGACCGCATGACGCTCAACAAGTCATCGCGCATCGGGCTCCAGGCCGTCGTGATGATGGCCGACGCGCCCGGCGAGCGGGTCTCGGCGGCGACGGTGGCGCAGACCTTCGAAGCGTCCGAAGACCACGTCGCCAAGGTGCTCCAGCAGCTCGTGCGCGCGGGGATCTGCGAGGGGCAGCGCGGCGCGCACGGCGGCTACAAGCTCGTCGCCGACCCGCGCAAGCTCACGATGTTCGACGTGGTCGAGGCCCTCGAAGGCCCCGTCGACCGCGCGGAGTCTGCCGAGCCGACGCCGTCGCACCCCGCGTCGCTCGCCATCGCGGGCGTGCTCGACGAGATCTCGCAGTACGCCTGGACGACGCTCCGCTCGGTGACCATCGCGACGCTCGCGTCGACACCCGTTCGCCGCGTGGGCCACCCAGGGTTCGCGCCATAGGGAGTCACGCGACTCGCGCGCCCAGGGTTCGCCCCACGAGACGCGCGTAGCGCGCCCAATGACGCGCTCAGGGTTCGCCCCACGAGACGCGCGTAGCGCGCCCAATGACGCGCCCAGGGTTCGCCCCCAAGGGATGTACGCAATAGGGGCTCAGCCTGGGCTACGTCGAGGCACGGATCACCCTCTTCGAGGGTTCAGAAGGCATCGCGAGGCTCTCTCTGCTGAACCCGTCGAAGACGGGTGATCCGTGCGGGCCACAGCCCAGGCCGAGCCCCTCTCGCGTACATCCCTTGGGGGCGAGCCCTGGGCGCGTTACGCGCGTACATCCCTTGGGGGCGAGCCCTGGGCGCGTTACGCGCGTGCCTCTCTTGGGCCGAGCCCTGGGCGCGCTGCACGCGTAACTTCCTGAGGGGCGCGATGCACGCGTAACTCCCTGAGGGGCGCGATTCGCGTACCTTCCGCGTGGCGCTCATCGGTCTCTCCATTGGCCGCGCGTGGCGGTGTAGGCTCGCGCGATGCGACTGCACTACCACCCCCTCTCGTCGTATTCGCGCAAGACCGCGATCGGCATCGCGCTCCGCGGCGACGTCGTGGAGCTTCGCGAGCTCAAGCCCTTCGCGGGTGACCTCAAGACGCCGGCGTATCGGGCGATGAACCCCTTCGGCAAGATGCCCGTGCTCGAGCTCGAAGACGGCACGGCGATCTACGAGTCGACGTCGATCCTCGAGCACCTTGAAGAGCGCGGTCCGCGGCGGCTCATCCCCGAGGCGCAGGCGTGGAAGGCGCGTCACTTCGACCGCCTCGGAGACCTCTACCTCCTCTCTCCGATCGGCAAGTTCTTCTGGGAGAAGTCAGACAAGCAGCGCGAAGAGACCACCGCGACGATGACCACCGCGTGGTCGATCTGGGCGCGCGAGCTCTCCGACGGACGGCGCTTTCTGCTCGGCGACGAGATCACGCTCGGAGACCTCTCGGCCGCCGTGGCCGCGCACTACGCCGAGACCGAGGGCGTGCCCCTGCCCGAGGCGATTCAGGCCTACAAGAAGCGCCTCGAAGAGAACCCCGTCCTCGCGGCGAGCGCCGCCGCGGCGATGCCCTTCGTCGAGTCGACGAGGGCCCACCGCGGCGGTTGAGCGGCGGTGTACCCGGTCAGCGGTCGGGCAGCGGGACGAGCGCCTCGTTGAGCAGCGTGAAGGGCGCCGGCCCCGCGAACTGCTCGCCCGAGAGCGCGTAGAGCGAGTAGCGCTGGAGCACGCGCGGCATCGCGGGGTGCGCGAGGAGCTCGCAGCGGAAGATGCCCGCGACGCCCGTGCGTCCGTCGGCGTGCGGGTTCGCGAAGACGCGCGGCTCGACGCGCAGCGTGATGAGCGACGGACCGGGCGAGTCGTGGCCCACGATCAGCAGGGTGATGAAGACGCGCGCGACGATGCGGTTGCCCTCGGCGTCGAAGGCGTCAGGGGCGGTCGCGGCGATGACCTCGTCGGGGTTGATCGGGAGGTTGTAGGCGCCGCGGAGCACGAGGTAGTCGCCCTTGCGCGTGAGGCTCGCGCGCGGAATCGCCAGCGCGATGCCGCGGTCGATGGGCACCTCGGGCGTGAGCTCGTCGCGCTGCGCGTCCATCGGAAAGGGGTAGAGCGCGGGGGTCGGCGCGCGCTCCTGGGCGCCCATGCGTTCGAGGTAGTCGCGCACCTCGGGGTCGTCGGCGACGGCGCCCTGCGTGAGCTCGACGCGCGCGGCGTCGGTCACCCTGTCGCCCACGACGGCGCGCACGACGAGGTGAGCGGGGCGCCACGGGAGGTCGGGCAGCCGCTCGCGGGCGTCGGCGAAGAGGGGCTCGGCTTCGAAGCCCACGGGCTCGTCGGGGTCGGGCGGCGCGTTGGGGGCGATGTCCGCGCGGTCCTTCCACTCGGACCAGAGGGCGGCGTGGGCGGTGTTGCTCTCGAGGCGCGTGGCGACGATGACGCCGCGACGCTTGAGCGGGAGCCCCGCGTCGGTGCGGTTCGCGGTGAAGGCCAGGAGGGGGAGCGACGCCTCGCGCGAGAGGTCGACGCGGTCGGGGGCGCGGAGCACGAAGCGCGCGACGCGGTCTTCGAGCATCGAGGCGACGACGGCGTCGAGCTCGTCCTCGCTCGGGTCTCGCGCGGGAACAGCGGCCAGCAGAGACTCGGTGGTCATGTGAGCTTCTCCATCGGTTCGGCCTTCACGAAGGGCGCGCACTTCACACAGAAGTCGACGCTCTTGGTGGTGCTTCCCTCGCCGTACATCACGCAGGTCGCGGCGGCCTGGCCCTTCATCGTCCCGCCGCCGTCGTAGTAGTTCTTCGAGACGCCGAAGGCGCAGTGGCCGCCGAGGTGGTCGCGGCCGGTGTAGTTCCACTCGTGGTTGGCGGCGAGGGTGAGGCCCGTGCCCGCGGTCTCGCCGACCTGGTTGAGCAGGTGCCCGAGCTCGTGCACGACGGTCTTGTTCATCCCCGCTTCGGCGCGCGCGCCGTTGGAGTTGCGGAGCGCGATCACGACGCCGCCCCGCGGCGAGTTCGGCGTCCAGCCGTTGTAGGCCCCCTCGGCGTAGGTGACCTTGAGGGTCACGGTCAGCGTCTCGCCGCCGTCGATGACGGCCTTCGCAGGCGCGGGCAGGGTGACCGTGAGCTTCCCGCAGGCTCCGGCCCAGTCGACGCCGTAGGCGTTGTCGGGGATGGCGCCCTTCGCGCCCTTGTGGGTGCCCGTGGTCGCGTTGCTCTTCCACGTCCCCACGACCGCGCACTTGCCGTTGTGGAGGTTCTTCGGGAGGAGGGCGAGGTCCGCGGCGAGCGGCGTGCACCGGAAGCGATGGGCGTTGATCGCGTCGTAGGTGACGGTCTTGCTCTGGGCGCGCTTGCCCCCGTCGAACTGATAGTCGCAGAAGATCAGGTACGCGCTGAGGGGGGCGTGCTCCTTCGTCCACTTCTTCGTGAACGCGCCGACGTTGTGGTCGCCGATCACGAGCATGTCGCTCCCCTGCCCGAAGGTGGCGCCTGGGAGCATCGCGCCCGCGGGGGCGTCGTTGGGCGCGATCACCACGTCGGCGTCGCGCGCGAGCTCGATGCCCACCTTGTCCATCGCGCCGATGGAGTCCGCGAGCGACGGCGTGGCCCCGGCCGCCGCGATCGACTGCACCCAGAGCTTGCGCTTGTTGATGAACTCCACCTTCGCGTCGCTGCACGCGTTGGTGGTGCCGACCTCGAGCTTGCACTTCTCCTTGCCGCCGAGGCCGAGCTGGAGCGTGAAGCGCGCGCGGTGGGCGTTGTCAGACTTCACCGTCCCGGTGACGACGCCGGGGGTGCTCGCGTCGAGCTCCTTCACGTCGACGAGCGTGGGCGTCTTCGCCGTGCGACTGGTCATGTCCGTGAGCGTGGCCTTGATGAAGACCTTCTGGTTGGGGTCGGGGCCGAGCTCGCGCGTCGGGTCGTCGGCGTCGACGAGCTTCACGGTGAAGGCGACGCTGCGCCCGAGGCCGTCGTGGCCGAGCTCCTTGCCCTTCTTCTCGCTCTTCGCGTTGACGTACTGCGTGCGGTTGGCGTTGTTCCACGCGGGCAGCTCGAGGGTGGCCTTGTATTTCACCACGCGCATCCGCGCGACGCGGACGCGGCCCGTCGTGGCGCCCTCCCACGCGACGAACACGAGGCGCGTCGTGTCGCCGACGACCCAGAGCGACTTCTGCTTGAGCTTGCACTCGCGCTCGCCCGAGCCGTCGGTCTGAAAGTGGCTGACCTCGTCGTTGGCGAACTTCAGGTCGAAGTACGCGTCGGGGAGGGGCGTGTCGTCCGCGTCGTTCTTGAGCGTCACCTTCGCGGTGCGCGGCCACACGGTGTACGTGTCGCCCCCTTGGATCGTCTCGCCGTCGTGCGAGACGCGGTACTTGAACTGGTAGTTGTCCTTGTCGTCGGGCACGTCGGCGAAGGTGTGCTTCACCTCGACCCACTGCTTTCGCACCGAGAGGCTCTCCGACGACACGGCCAGGTTGTCGACGCTCTTGATGAGCTGCGCGGTGTCGTTGTCCTTCTTGCTCTTCTGCTTGAGCTTCACCTTGATCTTGAGGTCGCTCTTCTCAAAGACGTCGATGTTCGCCATCGCTCCCTCTGCGCTGCGCCGCGGTCATGCCGCGGCGGGGTGATCCATCGGCTCGGCCGCGTCGCCGCATGGCACCTCGGCGGGCTCCTCGCAGGTCGCGTCGTCTTCGACCGCGTCGCACGCGTCGTCGTCGACCTCGGCCTCCAGCTCGACCTCGGCGTCGCCCTCGTCGGGCGCGTCCTCCGCCTCGTTCGCGGGGCCGGTGACGGACCCGTCGCGGACGGGCGTGTCACGCACGTCGCCGGTGACCTCCACCGCGTCGGCCTCGTCGGGCTCGACCTCGGACTCGTCTTCGATCCAGTCGGGGTCGTCGTCGACGACGAGGGCCGTGACCTCGATGGCGCCGAAGGCGTCGTCGGTGACCTCGTCGACCACCTCGATGCCCTTCTCGTACTGCTCCTCGATGAGGTCGCTCGCGAGCGGGACGTCCATCAGCTCGTCGAGGGGGAGCTCCCCGGTGGGCGCTGCGATCGAGGGCGCGTCGTGCCGCGACGCGCGCAGGAGCCCGCGGGTGAGGGCCTCGCGCACCGCGGCGCGCGCGTCTCGGGTCGCCGCGAGGTCGCTGGCGCGCCGTCGGACGTAGCGCGCGCAGTCTTCGAGCTCGCGGGCGTTGATCGACCACGGGGGCTCGATGGCGAGGGCCACGTCGATGCGCTCGACGGCTTCGTCGGGCGAGAGGGCCTCGCCGCCGCCGTCGTCACCCGGGGTGGTGATCGCGAGGCGGTAGAGTCGGTCGTCAATCCACCCTCGATGGAGCATCGCGGGGCGGCGATGCCATCACCGGCCCGCGGCTCGTGTCAATCGCCTCGCGCGTCGAGGGCGCGTACAAGCGGCGCGAGGGATGCGGGGCCGGAGTTCCGAGGACGTCACCGCCGGGAAGCGGGAACCTCGGCACGTCGCCAGCGAGAGGACGCGGTCGTGGTCGCGACGCGTGCCCGGCGTCGGTCACCGCGAGCATGCACCATGACCTTCACGTGCCCGGCGTCGGTCACTGCGAGCATGCACCACGGTCCTCGGGTGCCCGGCGTCGGTCTCCGCGAGCATGCCGCAGGGACGTCGCGCGTCGGGCGTGGCTCAGCGGCCCGACGCCCATCGCGCCGGGATCGTCACGCGAACTCCGCGGCCCTCAATCTCCTCTGACGCCGCCGAAGCCTCCGACGGGCTGAGCGCTCGGGGCGCGCCGTTGCACGTCCCGGGCGTCGCTGAGAAGCGCTTCAGTTCGGCACGATGGCGTACTGGAACGAGTAGTCGCCCGACTGGCCCGCGTTGCCGTCGACGTAGATCGCGTGCACGCCCGAGCCCGGGGCGATGCTGCCGCGCATCACCGAGGTCAGCGTCGTGGCGCTCGCGTTGTCGTTGCACGCGGTGACCGGCGAGTTGCCCTGGCTGAAGTGGACCACCGTGTCCCAGGCCGTGCCGGTCGTCCACGCGCGCACGGTGCCGCCGCGGAAGTCGGGGCAGGTGGAGAAGAAGAACGTGTGATCGTTGCCAGCGCCGCCGCAGGTTCCCCGCGCGCGGTCTGTCGCTCCGTTCGTGTTGAGCGCCCAGCCGCCGGTCCGACGACCGGTGACGGGTGGCGGCACCGTGGGCGGCCCCGCGCTGAGCGGGATCGCGCCGGCGACGTCAGAGGCGGGGAGGAACTGGACGTGGACGTTGTAGCGACCGGCGGCGGCGGTGCGGCTCGCGACGTGGAGGTAGTACGTGCCGACGCCGAGCCTGAGCGCGAACTGGCCCTTGTCATCACCACACGCAGACGCGCTGCACATGATGTTGATGAGGTACGGGCCACAGGTCGACGTCAGGCCGAGGGCCACGGGGATGTCCGACGTGAACGCGTCGGTGTAGAAGATCGCCGGTGCCGCGAGGGTGAACCGGTAGAACACGTCGGGGAAGTTGCGCGCGCGCGTCTCGCAGGCGCTCCTGCGCTCGAAGGTCGCGGCGACCATCGAGCCCGAGAGCGTCTGCTGCTCGCCGTATTGCACTTCGATGGCCTCGGCGTTGACGCAGCTGTCATTGCGCGGCGCGCCGGTGCCGCAGAGGCGCTCGCTGCGCGAGGGGTCGGCGCAGAGCGCGGCGAGGACGGGCGCGACATGGATCACCCTGGCCGTGGGGCAGTCCTGCGTGGCGCACACCCGCCGCACGTTGCAGGTCCCGCCGTCGGGGTCGCGCGGGACGTAGTCCGAGTTCCCTTCGGGGGTGCCGGCTCCGATGAGCACGCCCGCGAGGGTGTACCCGTCGCTCTCATACACGCCGCCTCCGGAGTTGCCTCCGAACACGTCGAGCGACGCGCGGAAGTAGCCCGTGCGGGGCGCGTCCGCGGAGGCCTCGCAGTAGGTCAGCGTGCCGTCAGGCAGCGTGCAGGTGTTGCAGTAGACCTCCTGGCCGTCGGGCTTCAAGCAGGTGTCATCGAAGACGTTGCCCTGCGTGTCGATCTTCGCGGGGATGCCGTCGGGGAAGCCGACGACCTTCACATGCTGCCCGCGGTCGAGCGGCCCCGCGACGCGACGGACCGGCGCAGGCTGAAAGCGCGGCACGGCGCTCCGGTCGAGCCGGATGATCGCGTAGTCGGCCTCTCCGCGGTTGATGTCGCCGACGTGCATCACCTCGATGCGACGACACGAGAAGATGTCCTCAGGCTCGATGACGTGGCGGACGCCGGGCGCGACGTAGTGGTTGTTGAACACCCAGCGGTAGTCGCTGCACGCGTTCGCCGCCGTCACGCAGTGCCCCGCCGTGAGGATGAGGTCGTCGTCGATGAGCGTGCCCGAGCAGTTCGCCTGCTGCGGCTGCTCTGCGTAGGGCTCGCCCGCGCAGAGGCTCTCCGCGACGCCGAGCGTGGTGCCGTTGCTGCCGAGCGTGAGGCGACCGTTGACGGTTTCCAGGAAGCTGCGATGTACGAGCGCCGCCGTCGCCTGCTCGGCGTAGCCGCGCATCCACGCGTTCTCCTGGGCGTAGACCTCGGTGCGGTCGTCGGAGCCCGAGATGACCCTCTGCGACGCGCGGTCGTCGGAGCCGACGGGCGCGGCGCACGCGACGACCGAGACGGTCGCGAGCGCGAGCGGCCAGCTCCGCGCGAGCGACGAGCGCGCGAACGATTCGCGAGTGCTGTTCATGACAAATCTCCCCAGGTAGATGCGCGGCGCCAGCGCGTCGCGCGGAACGTAAACGAGCATCGGAGGCCAGGCGGGAGCTTTCGAGCATCGCGCGTGCCTCGTTCGAAACAGCTTGAAACAAGCGTGTCCGGCGTTGCGCCCGCCCCGCACAGAGAACGCCTCGCGCCGACTGCGCACAAACGACTCCGCCTCGCGTTGGGGCGAGCGAGACTCGTCGCGGGCGCCGTGTCGTCTTCGGGCCACGCGCCAGCCGCGCTCGCGCACCACCTCAAGCGCTTCTCGCGACGCGGGACCATCGCCCGCGGTCGCTGAACACGGTGGCGTTGGCCTCCGGCGCTCACGCGCCGCGCCTTGCGACGTCAAGCTCCAACCGCGCGCCCGCGCCACTCTCCGTGTGCGGGCCTCGCACGCGCCTCGCGGCAATCGTCACCGCGCCACGTCGAAGTCATTCAAGTCTCCGACGCCGTGGCCGTTGAACGAGATCAGTCGTCTGCGGTCGAGCTCGTGAGGACGTCGCCTCACACCTCGCGCCGCGGCGCGCTGGAGGCACTCCATGGTGTTCGAAGATCCATCTCACGCGCGTCGCCGGTGGTTGGCGCGACTCGTCGCGGCGCTCGGGTTCCTCCTCGTCGTCCCAGCCGTGATGTACGTCATCGGGCTTGCGCCGCTCAGGCCGCGTCGCCCGCTCCCGTCCGCGCAGGGACGCGCCCTACCCGCGATCACAGCGCCACCGCGCCGCGAGGCCGCGCCATCCACAGCCTCCGCGCCATCGTCGCCGTCACCGCCGCCCTCCGCGGGCTACGCCGCGCTCCTCCGCGCCAACGACGCCCGCGCCGCCTCCATCGCAGCCTCCATCACCGACCCCGCGATTCCGCTCCCTGAAGCGGCGCGCGTGCTCTTCACCGTCGACGACCCGACGGCCGACGCCTCGGTGCGCGCGCACCTCGACGACGTGAGCGTCGTGTCGCCCGACTGGTTCCGCGTCTCGGGGCTGCGCTGCGACGTGCGCGAGACCGTCGACGCGCCCACGCGCGCCCTCCTCGGACGCCCTGGAATCAAGGTCTTTCCCCGCGTCGCCAACCTCGACGGCGACCGCTGGACCTCCGCCGAGACCGCGGCCCTCCTCGCCGACGAGACCCGTCGAGACTGCGTCGCCAACGCCGTCGCCGCGCGCGTGATCGCCCTCGGCGCGCACGGCGTCAACGTCGACTTCGAATCCCTCGCGCCCGAAGACGCCGCGGGCCTCGTGGCCTTCACCGCGACGCTTCGGGCCGCGCTGCACCCCCAGGACGCGCGGTACCATCGACGTCGCCGCGGGCGATCGGGCCTTCGACCTCGCGCGCCTCGGCGCCGTCGCCGACGCCGTGATCGTCATGGCCTACGACGAGCACCACCCGTCGAGCGAGCCCGGTCCCATCGCGTCGTCACGCTGGATCGCGCGCGCCGTCGATGACGTGTGCGCGGTGGTTCCGCGCGAGCGCGTCGTCGTGGCGCTCGGGTCGTACTGCTACGACTGGCCCGCGCGCGGAGAGGCCGCGTCGATCAGCTGCGCCGCCGCGATGGCGAGGGCCGCTCGTCGGCGCCACGCCCGCGTACGCGCCCGGCGGAGGCGGCGCCCGCTTCGACTACCGCGCCCGCGACGGAGGCGCGCACGCGGTCTGGTGCAACGACGCGACCTCCATCGCCGACGCGCTCGCGACGCTCCGCGACCGCGGCGTCACGCGCACCGCCCTCTGGCGCGCAGGAACCGAAGACCCCGGCCTCTGGGCGCTGCTTCGATCGGCGGACCCCCAGACGCGCGCGCTCGCGCTCACCACCATCGCGGCCCCGTCGGAGCCCGAGGTCTTCGGCGAGGGAGACCTCCTCGCGCTGCGCGCTCCGCGTCGCGAGGGACGTCGCGCGGTGCGCTTCGACGCGCGCGGCTATGTGAGCGCGGCGCGCTATGCGGTGACGCCCTCGCCCGCCCTCGTCGAGCGCTTCGGCGGCGACGCTTCGAAGCGCGACGTGGTGCTCACCTTCGACGACGGACCGGACCCCGAGCACACGGGGCCCCTCCTCGACGCGCTCGCGGAACTCCGCGCTCCCGCGGCCTTCTTCGTCGTCGGAGAGGCCGCGATGGCGCACCCCGAGCTCGTGCGCCGCGCCGCGCGCGAGGGGCACCTCATCGGCAACCACTCGTATCACCACCCCCGCATGAACGCGCTCTCGGAGCCTCGACGCGCCGACGAGATCGAGCGCACGACGCGCCTCCTCGAAGCGCTCGCGGGACGCGAGGTGTCGCTCTACCGCGCGCCCTTCACGGCCGTCGTCGACCCGGGCGACGCGCGCGACCTCGACGCGCAGTCGCTCGCCCTCTCGCGCGGATACACCTACGCGGGCGCCTCCGTCGATCCGCACGACTGGCAGGGCGGCGACGGAGCGGCCATCGCGCGGCGCATCGTCGAGGGCGTCGAGGCGGGCGGGCGCGTGGTGGTGCTCCATGACGGCGGCGGAGACCGTCACGCCACCGTCGACGCCGTGCGCATCGCCGTGCCGACGCTGCGCGCGAGGGGCTATCGCATCGCCTCGCTCGACGCGTACGCGGGCGTGACGCGCGACGCGATGGCGCCGCCGCTCGTGCTCCAAGACCGCGTCGCGTCGCTCGGCGTGGGGTGGCTCTCGACGGTGCGCGCGCGGGCCACGCGGGGAATGGCCGTGCTCTTCGTCGCGTGCACGCTGCTGGCGGGGCTGCGCATCGTGATGCTCGCCGCGCTCGCGCTGCGGCGACGGCGCCCCAAGGTCGACGCGACGGGCTACGCGCCGCTGGTGACGGTGCTGATCCCCGCGTACGACGAGGCGCGCGTGATCGAGGGGAGCGTGCTGTCGCTCCTGCGCGGCGAGTACGCGAACCTCGAGGTGCTGGTGGTCGACGACGGCTCGCGCGACGGAACCGCCGCCGTGGTCGACCGCATCGCCGCGGTGAAGCCTCGCGTGCGGTGCCTTCGAAAGCCCAACGGCGGAAAGGCCTCCGCGGCGAACCTCGGCGTCCGCGAGGCGCGCGGCGAGATCATCGTCGCGGTCGACGCCGACACGGTGGTCTCGCCCGACGCGATCCGTCGCATGGTCGAGCACTTCGCCGACCCCGCCGTGACGGCCGTGTGCGGCAACGTCGAGGTGGGCAACGTGCACTCGTGGCTCACGGCCTTTCAGGCCATCGAGTACGTGACCAGCCAGAACTTCGACCGCCGCGCCTTCGCCGCGCTCAACTGCATCGGGGTCGTGCCCGGCGCCCTCGGCGCGTGGCGGCGCGACGCGGTGCTCGCCGTGGGCGGCTACAGCGGCGACACGCTCGTCGAAGACGCCGACCTCACGATCACCATGCTCCGCGCGGGCGGGGTCATCACCTACGAGCCCCGCGCGATCGGACGCACCGAGGCGCCCGAGTCGCTCGGCGCCCTGTGGCGCCAGCGCATCCGATGGACCTACGGCACGTACCAGTGCCTCGCGAAGCACCGCGCGGCGCTCCTGCGGGGGTCGCTCGGTTGGGTGGCGCTGCCGAACCTGCTGCTCTTTCAGGTGATCTTTCCCATCGCGTCGCCGCTCGGAGACGCCGCGATGGCGCACGCGATCGTGACGGGCCAGTGGTCGGCCTTTCTCAGCGGCTACCTCGGCTTTCTCGCGATGGACGTCGTCGCCTCGGTGCTCGCCTTCCGCCTCGACCGCAAGCCGCTGCGGTGGCTCGCGCTGCTGCTCGTGCAGCGCTTCACGTATCGGCAGTTCCTCTACGCGGTGAGCCTGTGGTCGCTGGTGTCCGCGGCGCTCGGCGCGCGTCAGGGGTGGCGCAAGCTCGACCGCCTCGGCACCGTCGCGCCGCTGCCCGCGCGCGCGACCTCGATCATCCCCGCGCCCCGCTCCGTGGTGCCGCCGCGGGTGAGCGTCGTGGTCGCGCTCGACTGAACGCATCCCCTTCGAAACGCCCGAAGGCGGCAGCGCCCACGATCAACGTGGCGCGGCCGCCTCGGGAGCGATCGGCTCAGCGGCGCCCGGGGGGCTCGGGCTGCGGGTTGAAGCCTGCCTTCACGGTGGTCTTGATCTTCATGACGGATCTCCTCTCGCGGCGTCGGTGCCGCGAGAGACCCGATGAGCAACCGCGAGGCCAGCGCGGAATTGCAGGCGTTTCGAAGGGGCGCGCGGCGCGTTGTGCGAGCGCCACCACAACGCCCTCACAACGCTTGTGAGGGCGCTCGCGCAACGGGCGTCAGGCGTCGCCGTACGTGCGGCGGAGGTACGCCACGATGTCGGACGATTCGAACATCGAGGCGCCCGTGTTGGGGTCGACGAGGTAGGGGACCATCATGCGTCCCGTGAGGGCCACGAAGGCCGCGCGGCTCGGAGATCCCTTCGCCACGTTGTGCAGCACGTAGGGGAGCTCGAGCTCGCAGAGCGCCTCGCGCGCGAGTCGGCAGTACGGAGACACTTCGAAGCTGTAGAGCTCGAGCGCGCGCTCGGGGAGCTTCGAACGTTGCGCCGCGCGTCCCCGTGTCGGGCGGGCCGCGGAGGCGAGACCCGAGCTCAGCGTGGTGACGGGACCGAGCCGCAGCGGGAGGGGAACGGTGCCGTCGCCGTAGGTCTCCGCGAGGTAGCGGTTGATCGCGTCGCTCTCGTACATCGCCACGCCCGTGTTGGGGTCGACGAGGTAGGGGAACATCTCCTTG
The DNA here is from genome assembly GCA_046351535.1 of Polyangiales bacterium. Taxonomy (GTDB): domain Bacteria; phylum Myxococcota_A; class Polyangia; order Polyangiales; genus CAISKJ01. Next base: position 177,671 of record JAXLYG010000021.1, on the reverse strand, counting down.
CCGCCGCGCGCGACGACGGTGGGTCGGTAGCGCGTGCCGCCGCGGGGGCAGGGGAAGATCTTCGCGTCGAGGTCGAGCACGGAGAGCATCTCGCGCACCTTGCGGCAGAACGGACACGCCTCGAACTCATAGAGCTCGAGGAGCTTCTCGGGCTTCTTTCGGGTGTGCGCGACGCGCATCCCATGGCCGAGCCGCAGAGAGGAGACGAGCCACGATCCCATCACGTCGAGCGCGCGCATCGTCCGTTCGTACCGCACTCCTCACCGCGGAGGCCACCGCGATCATCGCCCCATGAACGCTTCGCCGCGACGGCGCACCGGACCTCACAGGCCGCGCTCGACGCGCCCACGGAGGCACCGCATGAAGCACCGCGCGCTCGCGTTCGCACTCGCCCTCGCGACGACCCTCGCCCCCGCGCTCTCGCACGCCTCGCCGGTGCATGCGCAGGCGTCGCTCGGCACCGACGCGCCGCTGATGCTCTCGCTCCGCGGTGACGTCGAGCTCCCCGGTCGCCTGCGCGTGATGGCCGCCGGAGGCTTCGCCCCCACGGCCTACGTCAACGTGATCAACAACGTGCTCTCCGCGGGCGGCGGCGGACAGTCGGGCGGCGGGCTCTACGGCATCCACGTCGACAGCGCGTCGGCGTGGCGCGTCCACGCGGGGTGGCGTCCCTTCGCGGGCGCGGGCCTCGTGCTCATGGGGGGCTACGGACGCCTCGACCTCGCGGGCAGCGCCAGCGCGCGCGACGTCATCACCTCCGTCACGGGCGTCGCGCCTCCGTCGGGGATCCCCGAGGCCAACGGCATGTACGACGTCTCCTCGACGCTGCACATGCTCGACGCGGAGCTCGGGTGGGAGTTCCTGCTCTTCGACGATCACCTGGTGATCCAGACGGCGGTGGGGGTGGGCGCCACGATGGCCGCGCACACCACGATCACGCCGCGCTTCGCGTCGACCACGCCGGGCGCCGCCGCGGCCCGCACGCAGGCGCAGAACCACGTCGACGACACGCTGCGCTCCTACGGCGTCGTCCCCACCATCTCGCTCTCGCTCGGGTATCGGTTCTTCTGAGAGGGCGCTCTCGCTGCGCGTTGAAGAGGTTGTCTCAGATCGTTGAGCGGCGCTGTTGCCGCGTGTTGAAACACGCGGCAGGGAAGGCAGTTTGGTGATCGAACTGAACGAAGTCCCGCTGCGCGGGACTCGCGCGCACGAGGCACTGAATGGGAGTCCTGCGAAGCAGGACTTCTCGCAGGACGCTCACGAACTGCCTTCGTTGCCGCGTGTTTCAACACGCGGCAACAGCGCCGCTCAACGTTCTGAGACAGCCTCAGAAACACGCGGCGTGCGGGCGCGCTACGGGCGCAGGCAGAGCGAGATGCTCGTGCCGTCGATGGTCGTGCCCGCGAGCGTGCAGCGCATCCCCGTGGGGCAGAGGCCGTCGGCGCAGAGGCGCGTGCAGTAGCCCGTCGTCGCGGTGACGCCCTGACAGAGCGCCGTGGCGCAGTCGCCGCCGCGCGTGCAGGTCGTGCCGACGGCGCCCGATCCCGCGGGACGACACGTGAGGTAGAGGTCTCCGCCGGGGCCGTCGGGGAGCCAGGGCTTGCAGCCGTAGCCGTTGGGGCAGCCGCCCGCGGGGGTGCAGGTCTGCACGCACATCGCGGGGGCGAGGGGATCGCCCGGCGTGCCCGTGTCGCACACGCCGCTGTAGCAGCTCACCGTGCCCGACGCGCCGCACGACGAACCGATCGGGTCGGTGCCCTGGATGTCTCCACCTGAGATCACGCCCTGGAGCGGCGGAACGCAGAGGCCGCTCATGCACTGATACGGCGGCAGCGCGAGGAGGCGCCCGCCGTCGTTGAGCGTGAAGCGCCGCGGGCAGTCGGCGCTCGTGCGGCACTGCGCGGAGCAGCCCGCGAAGGTCGCGCTCGGGCCGAGGCAGAAGTTGCTCGGGCAGTCGGCCGCGCGGACGCACGACCGCTCGACCTCGACGCACACCGACGTGCCGCTCACGACGGAGCACGCGAAGCCCGCGGGGCAGTCGGCGCCGTTGGCGCACTCGCGGGTGCAGTGACCGACGCCCGAGGCGCTGTTGCCGAAGCAGAAGCGCGCGCAGGGCGAGCTCGCTGCGCGAGGGTCGCAGCGAAGCCCCGTGTCGTCGGGGAGGCAACGCCCTGAAGAGCCTCCCGCGGGGATCGCGCAGAGGTAGCCGTTGCCGCAGTCGCGGCGCGAGGCGCAGGTGCGGGTGCAGAAGCCCGAGGCGACGCCCGCCGTGGCGCAGTCGCCCGACTGGCAGTCGGCGTTCGAACTGCACGGGTCGAGGTAGACCGCGAGGGGGCGCGACGTGTCGGGCGGCGGCGGCAGATCGGGCGGCACGAAGATGTCGACGGGCGGAGGGTTGTCGACAGGCGGAGGGAGGTCCGGCGGAACGAAGACGTCGACGGGCGGATTGTCGATCGGAACGACCATGTCGACGGGGACGGGGCGATCGACGGGGGGAAGGTCGGGCGCGACGTCTTCGGTCACATCGGGCGTGGCGTCGACGACGACGTCGGGCGCGGCGTCGGGGGGAGGTCCCTCGACGCAGCGGCCGTTGGGGTCGCAGTAGCCCGCGGGGCAGTCGCGGTCTTCGGCGCAGTCCTGGCGGCAGACGTTGTCGAGGTCGCAGAAGCGTCGGTAGCCGCAGTCGGAGTTGAGGTTGCACTGCGACTTCGCGCACCGCGCCGCGAAGATCGACACGAAGAACGCTGCGACGAGGCCGAGGGAGGGGATCGGAGACGCGCTGCGACGCACCGTCGACCTATATCACAGCCCTCGCGCGCGGGTTGACCCGGCGCGATCTCGCGGGTACACCGCCGGCGCCTCGAAGTCTTCGAGGGGGATCACACGGGTGCTGTCATGACGAAGCTGAATCAGGTCATCGCGGTCGAGAAGTCGGTCAAGGGGCGCGCGCACGGTGAGATCACCGAGGCGTATCAGCAGCTCCAGAAGCCCGCGCTGCTCGCGGGCATCGCGCGCACGTACCGCCCGAAGGACGAGGAGGGCGAGCGCCTCCCGCCGGAGTCGACGCGCGTGCAGCTCCACACCGAGGAGATGATCAAGCGCGCGAGCGCCGCGCTCACCGAGCTCCTCGACGTGACGGCCACGAAGGACTGGGCCAACTGCGAGGCGCGCGCGGACGTGACCGTCGACGGCGAGGTGCTCGTCTCGAAGGCCCCCGTGACGTACCTGCTCTTCCTCGAGAAGCAGCTCGTGGACATCCACACGTTCCTCAAGAAGCTGCCCGTGCTCGACCCGTCGGAGTCGTGGATCTTCGACGCGGCGCAGAACTGCTACGCCACCGAGGCCGTCGAGACGCTGCGCACCAAGAAGGTCCCGCGCAACCACGTGAAGGCCGAGGCGACGGAGAAGCACCCCGCGCAGGTCGAGGTCTATTACGAGGACATCACCGTCGGGTACTGGCGCACGGTGAAGTTCTCGGGCGCGCTGCCCGCGCGTCGCGTGGCCGACCTCACCGAGCGCGTCGAGAAGCTCCAGCGCGCCGTGAAGTTCGCCCGCGAAGAGGCCAACAACCACGAGGTCACGCAGCAGAAGGTCGGCGCCGCCGTCTTCAACTACCTCTTCAAGTGAGCGCGTGACGCGACGCCCCGTCGCCCTCCCGTGTCGGGAATCGGGCGACGGGGATCACCCTGCTATCAGGTCGAGGGCTTGCTGCCAGGAGCGGGGGCGAAGGGGTTGAACTCCGCCTGCGGCGCAGCGGCGGGCGCCACCGGCGCGAAGGGGTTGAACTCCACCGTCGGGGGAACACCCGGCGCAGGCGGCGCGGGCGGGAGGTTCTGCGGCGCCGCGGGCGCGAAGGGGTTGAACGCAGGCTCCGGAATCCGCGGCGGCGCTTCGGGCGCAGCGATCGGAGGCGGCGCCGCGGGCTGCGCGGGCGCGAAGGGATTGAACGCAGGCTCCGGGATCCGCGGCGGCGCTTCGGGCGCGGCTTGCGGCGCGGTCTGCGGCGCGACGGGCTGCGCGACGGGCGGCGCGGCCTCGACGGGCTGCACCGGGCGGAAGGGCTTGAATTCAGGCATTCCACCCACGTCGGCAGGGGGCGCGGCGGGCGGGGCGATGGGCGGCGGCATCGCAGGCGGCGCCACGGGCGGAGGCGCGACGGGCGGCTGCGCGGGCGTTCCGAAGGTCGCGATGCTCGCGGGCTGCGCGGGGGCCTGGGGCTGCTGCGCGGGGCCTTGCGCGAAGGGGTTGAACGCGGCTTGCGGGATCTGTCCCTGCGGCGCGGGCGCGTTGCCGAACTGGACGAAGTTCGGCGGCGGCGCGGCGGGCGGCTGCATCGGCGCGCCCTGCTGCATCGGCGCACCCTGCTGCATCGGGGCGCCCTGCTGCATCGGCGCGCCCTGCTGCGCGGGGCCTTGCGCGAAGGGGTTGAACGGGGCTTGAGGGATCTGTCCCTGCGGCGCGGGCGCGTTGCCGAACTGCGCGACGTTGGCGGGCTGCGCAGGGGCCTGGGGCTGCTGCGCGGGGCCTTGCGCGAAGGGGTTGAACGCGGGCTGAGGGATCTGTCCCTGCTGCGGTCCCGGCGTGCCGAACTGCGCGACGTGGGCCTGCTGCGGCGCCTGCATGGGCTGCTGCGGCGCCTGCGGCTGCTGCGACTGGAAGGGGTTGAAGCTCGCGATCGCAGCGCCGACGCCCGCCACCGCGCCCGCCGCTGCGGCCATGAAACCACCACCGCCAGCGCCCTGCTGCGGAGGCATCCCCTGCGGAGGCATCCCCTGCGGGGGCATTCCCTGCGGGGGCATTCCCTGCGGGGCGCCCTGCTTTGCGAAGGGGTTGAGGCCGTCGAAGGGACGACCGCCCACCATGCCTCCGCCCTGGATGGGGTTGAACCCGCCGGCGCCGTACTGCGACGCCGCGCCGAAGGCCTGCGCGGGCGCAGGCGGAGCGGGCGCCGCGAAGGGCTGAAAGCCACCCGGGCCGGGCGCTGCGGGCGCAGCGGGCGCGTGCTGCGGCGCGGCGGCCTGCGCGGGCGCCACGCGGACGTTCATCGCGCTCACCCACGCCTCGCGACCATCGTCGAAGCGGACCTTCACCAGCCCGGTCACGGGGTTGACCTCGACCGCGGCGCCCGGCGCGAATCCGCCGCCGAGCCACGACGCGAACACGCGCGTCCCAGGAGCCAGAGCACTCATCGACGATGCCTCCTCACCGCGCTCGCCGAACGAGGCACCCGACAGGGATCGCTCGCGAGCGGAGGGCCGCGATCCTACACAAACAAACCCGCCCGCGATACCGCGCAGAAAGCGGTGTACGGTAGCGCCGCCGTGAGCCTCTCCCCGTCACGCCTCCGCGAGCGCGCGGCCCTCTCCGACGATGACTCGCACGGCCGACGGACCGCGGGCGCAGCGCTCCTCGACGCCCTCCGCGCCCTCGCGCGCGATGTCGAGACCGTGCTCCCCGAGCTCACGGCCCTCACGCGCTTCGTCTCGCGCCCCGACGCGGCCCTGCTCACCGCGGGCTGGCGCGTCCGAGGGAGCACCGCGTCCGAAGCGCCGCGCATCGCGATCACCCTTCATTCCACGGGCCTCGACGTGTGGTGGGGCTTCGGTCCGCCGAAGGGTCCGCGCGCCGAGCGTGAGCGCCGCCTCGCCGAAGGGATGCGCCGCCGACGCGCGCTCGGTGAAGCGCTCGCGTTCCGTCTCGGCGCGCTCCGCGCGGAGGGCGCTCGCCTCCACGCGCGCTACGGCGACGAGACCTCGCTCTCCGAAGACGAGTGGCTGCGCGCGCCCGCGGGCGTCGTGGCCTTCACCATCCCCGAGTCGCAGATCACGGCGGGGACGGTCTTCGCGCGCCTCGTGTGCGACCGCATCGCGCGGCTCGCGAGCCTCGGCGCGGCGCTCGGGGCCTTCGCGTTCGAAGCCTCTCCGTCGCCCGCGCGCTCGCAGTCTGCGATGGCCGACGCGGTGCGCTCGCTGCGCTGGGACGAGCGCGCGATGGGCGAGGGGGCCGCGCCGTCGGGCCTCGTTCCCGTCGGCCGTCGCGTGGTCTACGACCCGGTGACCGGATGGTTCGCGCCCGAAGGAACCGCCTCGCTCTCGTGCGCGTCGGCCCCGCGCGTGCGCCTCCTGCTCGACCTCGGCTTCGTCTCGAACGAGCCTCCGCCGTGCCCCGTCGCATCGGTGAGCGCAGGTATTCACACGCGCCTCGCGCGATGGCTCACCGCCCGCGGATCGACCACCGCGCAGCGCGACGCGGCACACCTCGAAGTGCGCGTGGCGGCGCGAGAGATCCCCGCGCCGGGGGAGCGTCCCGCCCTCGAGACGCTGCTCGCGTGCGCGCTCGAAGACCCGTCGGGCGACTGCGCGACAGCGCTCGCGGGCCTCCTCGCGGGCGCGCCGTGGAGCTACGCCGATCCGCTCGATCCGTCGACGGTGGCTTCGAAGGTCACGCCCCGCTTCGCCGCGGCCGCAGCGCGCGGCGTCGCGCGACTCACCGAGCGCGGTGTGCTCGCGCGCGGCGTCACGGGGACCCTCGACGCCGTGGGAGAGTGCCTCACGCACCCCGCGATCCGCCCCGTGGTGGCGCTCGCGGTGGAGCGCGCGCTCGGCGGCCTCGAAGCGCTCCCGCCCGACCATTCCGTGAGCATTGAAGCGCGGCTCGCGCGGCCCTGGGAGCTCTCGTCAGGGACGCCTCGCGCGGCCACGCTGGAGTCGCTCTCGCGGAGGTTCACGGCGTACGCGCGGGCCGCGGGCCTCGCGTTCGATATCGACCTCGTGCGGGCCTTCGTGGTGGGCCTCGCGGGGCGTCCCTTCGCGGTGCTCACGGGCGTCTCGGGGACGGGCAAGACGGCCCTCGCGCAGACCTTCGCGCGCTTCATCTGCGAGGCGCTCCCCGAGGGCGCGGCGCCTCGCGTGGCGATGGTTCCGGTGCGCCCCGACTGGCTCGATTCGCGGGGGCTGCTCGGGTATCTCAACGCCCTCCGCGGCGACGGAGCCTACGAAGACACGGCGGCGCTGCGGGTGATGCTCCGGGCCGTCGAGCACCCCGACGAGGCGCACTTCGTCATCCTCGACGAGATGAACCTCGCGCGCGTCGAGCACTACCTCGCCGAGCTCCTCTCCGCGATGGAGAGCGGCGCGCCGATTCCCCTTCACGGAAGGGCCGCCGCGGTGCCCACGACGGACGGAGGGAGGCTCGTCCCGCCGGACCTTGTGGTGCCGCCGAACCTCTTTCTGATCGGCACGGTGAACCTCGACGACACCACGCACGCCCTCAGCACGAAGGTGCTCGATCGCGCGTGGGTGTGGGAGTTCCCCACGGCGCCGCCGACGTCACTCCTCCGCGACTGGCTCGGTGAGCGCAGAGCCGTCGCGCCCGCGACGCCCGATGAGCGGAGAGCGTTTCTCGAATCGGGCCGCGACGACGACCCCGTGCGCGCCGTCGTGCTCGCGATGGGACGCGACGGCGCCGGTCAGCGCCTCGACCGCGTCTTCGAAGCGATGTCGGCGGGCGGGCGCCCCTTCGGCTTCCGCGTCGCCACCGAGGCCCTGCGCTTCGTTCACCTCTGCGAGCGCGAGGGAATCGAGACCAGCGCGTCGTGGCGCCTCGACCGCGCGGTGCTCGGCAAGGTGCTCCCGCGGCTCTCGGGCACGCGCCGCGACCTCGAGTCGCTGCTCCGCGCGCTGCTCGCGGTCTTTCTCGGCGACGTGTCCGCGCGGTCGTCGGGCGGCGTGCGCGACGGAGCCCCCGCGGGGTACGCGTCGGAGGCCCTCGTCGCGAGCGCCGAGAAGACCCGCGAGATGCTCTCACGGCTGGAGCGCGAGCCCTTCGTCACCTTCGCGCGCTGACCGGGCGCTTCCCTCGGATGGGGCCCTTTGCGCGAGGGCGATCACGGTGCACACTCCGGCGCTCGCGTTCGAGCCGACGAGCACACACCCGAACGATTCAACCGAGAGGCCTTTTACCCGGTGCGCACCCGGCAGCGGAACTACGGACCCTGGTTCGCCCTCGCCGCCGCGGCCACCTTCGTCTACGGCGTCGAGTCGTGGCGTCGCAACGCCTCGCGGCGCGCTTCGACGGGTGAGCAGGCTCGCTTTCACGCCGCGGTGACCTGCCTCCTCGGCGCCGACGGCGCGCGCCTCGCGTACTCGCCCGGTGAGGCCCGCCAGCGACTCCGCGCCCTCGCGATGGACACCGCCCTCGCGCCCGCTCCCTCGTGGATCGACCGCTGCGTCCCCCTCCTGCGTGACCTCGCGGTGCACGGCGCCGAGGTCGACGTGACGCAAGACCTGCGGTCCGCGCCGACGGCGGTCGCACGGCACGCGCGAGAGCTCGCCCTCGCCACCGCGCGCGTCGGACTCGTGTGGGAGATCCGCGCGGGCAACCCCGAGACCGACATGGAGCACATCGCCGAGCTCCTCGTGCGCACGGCGACGGAGATCGACCTCGCGAGCGCGGACCTCTCGATCGACACGCTCAAGGGACCGCGCGCGCCCGTCCCGAGGCCCATGCCCGCCGCGGCGAGGCTCGACACGGGAGGCCTCCTGCCGCTGCCCTCGGGGACGCCGACGCGCTTCCTCGTGGGCGCGCCGTTGCCCTTCATTTCAGCCGTTTCGGTGCATGACGGAGCGCTCCGCGCCGAGGTGCTCGCCAACGACGACGCCCGCTGGTGGCGCGTGGTCCCGCAGGGCGTGGTGCGGGTGCTCTCCGACGAGCGCGCGACCGACGGTCTCTCTCCCGTCTCGCTCGACGGACCGTCGGGCTCGCTCGGCGTCGCGCGCATCGCGGCCCCGCCCGCCACGCTCGATCCGCGCGTGGTCTCGCTCGACGCCGTGGCGCGCGGACGTGTCCTGTGGCTCGCCGAGTCCGTGCGCGGAAACAGCCCCGTGCTCGCGCGCCTGCCCTTCGCGGGCTCGCACAGCGAGGCCACCGCGGCGCGGCTCTCCCGCGGTCCGCGCGTCGACAGCGAGCGCGTCGACGAGGAGGTCGCCGTGGCGGCCGACGGAGACGGCGTCGTCGCGGCCTACACCGAGCACGTCCCGGGCACCGGCCTGGTCGACGTGCGCGTGGTGAGGGCCGCGGGCGGAGAGCGCGCTGCGGTGCGAGAGGTCCCCGCGGCGACGCGCGCGTGGCAGCTCGGCGGGCGACGGCCCGCGCTGGGGCTCTGCGCGACGCCGGGCGCGATGTGGCTCTTCGCGGCTTCGAATGACGAGTGGCGCGTGGGCGTGGTGGGGCGCGACGCGCTCACGGGCGTCGGCCGCGTGACCCGCGCGGGGACCCGCCGCTTCGACGAGACGCTCACGCTGCGATGCGCGCCGCACGGGGTGGTGGCCTACGCGCGCGAGCGTCCGCGGTCGAGCCCCATGTGGCGCTGCGCGATGAGCGACGGCGCACCGCGCTGCGAGACGCTCCCGGCGCTGCCGTCGACGCAGCCGCGAGACCTCGGTCCGTGGACCACGGTCTCTCCGACGGGAGAGCGCCGCGCGCACCCCGAGTGGCCCCTCTCGCTCGCGTTCACGGGTCACGGAACGGTGCTCGCCGCGCGGACCTCGGGCTCGATCATCGCGGTGGCGCGGCTCCCTCGCGGCGCGACGCAGTGGGAGCCCGAGCGCGTGGTCTTCGACGCGGCCCGCGACGAGCCCGGCGCCATCGCCCTCGGCGCCGAGCTCTACACCGACGGCGCGAGGACGCTGCTCGTGATGAGCGCTGCGACAGACCTTCGCGCGACGCGCACCGACGACGACGGCGAGACCTGGCGCGCGCCGTAGAGCACCGCGCGGGTTGAAGCAACGCGGATTCGGGGGGTGCCGCGGGCCTCTTCGCGGTGGTAGGGTGCGCTCCGACCAATGGCGCTGTTCGTCGCGCGTCCCTCCCGTGGCTCCTGGGTGTTCTTCGTGCTCGTCGCCCTCGGCGTCCTTGCAGCGCGCACCTATGGGAACTACGAGCGCTCCGTGGTGCGCCGCGACGCGCCCCTCTCGGAGCTCACGCAAGACCTCGCCGTCTGCACCTTCGGCTCCGACTCCATGTGGCTCCTCGCGGGCGACCGCGCGTCGGGCTGGCAGGACGCCATCGGCGCCTGGATGCGCAAGGTCGTCTCCGCGCCGCAAGACCCCCGCTGGCCCGCGCGCTGCGTCCCCATCGCCGAGCGCCTCGTCGATCGCCTCTCGCGCGTGCCCGGCTCGGCCGACGCGCAGACCAGCGCCCGCGCGGTGCTCCGCAGCCTCCGCGAGGGCGCCAACGACCCCTTCGAACGCGTCGCGCAGGCCGACGCCGACCTCCTCCCTCGCCAGCTCGCGGACCTCTTCGACAAGGTGCGCTCGCTCTCGCAGGGCTCCCGCGAGGGGTGGCGCGCGTCGCCCTCGCGCCCCGATCGCTTCGGCACGCTGACGGTCCCCCGCGCGCTCCCGCTGCGGTCGCTCCCCGCGTCGCTCGTGCGACCGACGCTGCTCACGGGGTCGTCGTTCGCGGCCTTCTCGACGACCGACGGCGCGCTCCACGTCTACGACGCCTCGCGCGGCACGCTCCGAGACATCACCGCGGGCCTCGGGTCGCCCGTGGGCGCCGCGCGCGGCGGGTCGCTCCGCGTCGAGCGCGACGACGGCGCCGCGTGGCTGCTCCCCGGCAACGCCCCTCGAACGCTCCGCGCGCCGCGCGATTTCGCGATCGACGGCGCCGCCTCGCGCTTCGCGTGGGACCTCGCCTCGACCCCCGCGGCCGCGGCGCTCCTCACGATCGATCACGGCTCGGTGCGCGCGCGCGTCTCTCCCGTCGGCGCGCCGTGGACGGCCCCCGTCGCGGTCGGCCCCGACGAGAGCGCCTCGACGGCGGTGATCTCCGCGACCTCCACCGGATGGACCGTGACCGTGCTCCGCCCCACGGTCTCCGTCGGCATCCTCGAGCAGTACACCCTGCGCCTCGTTCAGCCCCCGCAGGCCGCGCAGGCCGCGCCGCTCGCGCAGCCCCCGCAGCCCGCGCGCCACGGCGGACGTCACGGTCACGCGGCGCCCGTCGAGCCCGCGGTGCCCCCCGCGGTCGCAGCGCCCGTCGCGCCTCCGCCCGCGACGCTCGCGATCGAAGGACCCGCGGTGCTCGCGCGCGAGGTGAACCTCTTCGGCGCGCGCGTGCTCACGTGCGCCTCGGGCCCCTCGCGCTTCTTCGCGCTCGTGAACGACCAGGGGATGTCGGTGATCCGCGTGCTCGGCGACACGGCGCAGACCTCGCGCGCGGCGACCTTCTGGCCTCGCGACCGCGACGTGACGCTCTCGTGTGACGCCGAGCGCGCGCTCGTGATGACCTCGCCGGTGCTCCCTCGATCGGGGGGCTTCGTGTTCTCGTTCGCGCGCGGCGCGAGCGACGTGGGCGTCGCCGTGGAGCCTCCCTCCGTGGGGCCGCAGGCGGTGGTCCGCGCGGTGGTGCTGGTGCGCGACGGCGTGCTCGCGATCGCTTCGAACGCCGGTGCGCTACGGGCATTCCGCGAGGTCTCGCGGCCCGGTCTGCGCGGCCCGCGGCCGTGGGAGCCCGCGGGGATCATCGCGCTCGCGACGCCGGAGCCGATGCTGACGCGCAGCTTCACGCGCATCGAGGCGCTCTCGACGGGCGACCACGTCTCGCTGCTCGTGTCGGGCGCGCTGCAGCGGCACCTCCCGCGGCCTCCCGAGGGGCAGGAGCCTCCGCCCGAGCCTGCGCCCGTTGCGTATTTCTCGATCGCGGGCTCGCTCGACGGGGGCGCGAGCTTCTGGTCGTTGTGAGCGCTCTTCTCGCTCGGCGGCATTGCTGTTAGAAGCCACAGCCGCCATGACGACCCGCACCGAGACCGACCGCACGATCCCTCCGCCGCCGCTGGCGCAGGGGGTCCGTTACCGACGCATTCTGCTGAAGATGTCGGGCGAGGCGCTCTGCTCGCACGAGGGAGGCTTCGGCCTCGACCCCCAGGCGATCGGGCTCCTCTCTGACGAGCTCGCGCAGGCGTACCGCGAGCTCGGCGTGCAGCTCGGCCTCGTCGTGGGCGGCGGAAACATCTTCCGCGGGCTCAAGGGCGCGGCCTCGGGCATGGACCGCTCGACGGCGGACTACATGGGCATGCTCGCGACGGTGATGAACGCGCTCGCGCTGCAAGACGCGCTCGAGAAGCGCGGCGTCCCCACGCGCGTGCAGACGGCGCTCGAGATGCGTCAGGTGGCCGAGCCGTACATCCGTCGGCGCGCGGTGCGACACCTCGAGAAGGGCCGCGCGGTGATCTTCGCCGCGGGCACGGGCAACCCCTACTTCTCGACGGACACCGCCGCGGCGCTGCGCGCGATGGAGATCCACGCCGACGTGTTCTTCAAGGCGACGAAGGTCGACGGCGTGTACGACAGCGATCCGAAGAAGAACCCCGACGCGCAGATGTACCCGCGGCTCTCGTACGACGCGTTCCTCCAGCGGCGCATCGGCGTGATGGACTCGACGGCGGTCACGCTGTGCCGCGACAACAAGCTCCCGATCCGCGTGTTCCGCCTCTCGGAGCGCGGGAACATCGCGCGCGTGATCCGCGGCGACGACGTGGGCACGGTCATCGACGAGCGAGGCTGAGCGTCGCTCGCGACGAGAGGCGCGTGCGTGCGCCTCGAAGACCCGGCGCAGCGAGCGCTGCGCGTCGCGCGTCGCCTCACATCCCGATCGCCCGAGAGAGCGGTCGCGCGATCGCTCCGAACGACACGCCGACGAGCAGCGCGGCGACGCCGAGGAGGAGCGCGATCATGCCGATCCTCCGTCCCTGCGCGGGGGTGGCCATTCGCGGGTTCGCGTACTGCGCCATCCCCGAAGCGTCGGTGCCTGCGTTGTCGACGATCTGCAGCGAGGTCGGATCGCGCAGCGCGCGCACGCCGAAGGCGGTCATGAACGCGCCGGTCAGCGTGAAGATGCCGTTGACGACGAGCACGCCGACCGAGGCACCGCGCATCGCGAAGGTCACGACGGCGGAGGCTCCGCCCCCGACGAGCAGCAGGGCGACCCACAAGATCAGAGGAAAGCCGCGGCGGTCTCGCGTGGTCATCGAATCCTGCGTACGCGCCTCGGGCGGCGCTTGTCTACCGCGAGCGAAGGGCCCCAGCGCGAGGGGGTTGGCGGCGGCTCCGCGTTGAGCGCGGGGAGACCCCGAGGGTCTCGCCCTGCGCGTGGTGCTGTGAGGGGGTGACTACTTGCCCGTGACGGGCGGCGGGACGAGCGAGCTGCGCGGCGCGTCGGAGCGCGACGCCTCGTTGCGGAGCGAGAGGTAGGTCTGATCTTTCAGGCCGCGCTCGTAGTCGTTGAGGAGGCGCATGCCCTCCTGCGGCTTGAGCCTGTCCTGCTTGATGGCCGCGTCGATCTGGGCCTTGATCTTCGACCCGAGCTCGTTGGGAAAGTACTGCGTCATCGCGAGCACTTCGCTCACGGTGTTCCCGGGGATCGTCTCTTCGATGTAGTAGCCGCGCTCGTCGTCGTCATCGAGGAAGACGTGCACCTCGTTGACGCGGCCGAAGAGGTTGTGCAGATCGCCCATGATGTCCTGGTAGGCGCCCGTGAGGCAGATCCCCAGGTAGTACGGTCCCTTCGCCACGTCGTGCAGCGGGAGGGTGTCGCGCACGTCGTTGAGGTCGATGAACTTCGACACCTTGCCGTCGCTGTCGCAGGTGATGTCGACGAGCGTCGCCTGGAGCGTCGGACGCTCGTTCAGGCGATGGATCGGCACGATGGGAAAGAGCTGCCCGAGCGCCCAGTGATCGAGCAGCGACTGGAACACCGAGAAGTTGCAGATGTGCTGATCGGCGAGCTGCGTGCGGAGGTCGCCGATGTCTTCGGGCACCTCCTCGGGCTCGAGCGTCGAGGCGCGCTTCTCGATGGCCTCGGCGGTCTCCCAGTAGAGCTGCTCGACGCGCGACTTCACGCGCAGGTCGAGGATGCCCAGCTCGAACATCTTCTGCGACTCCTCCTTGATGTCGAGGAGGTCGTGCCAGCTCGCGTTGAGGTTGCGGTCGGAGAGGTGCTCGCGGATGTACACCAGATCGCGCAGGAGCTTGTGATCGGGCGCCTGCTGCACGTACGCCTCGGTGGGCGTCTTCTCGATGGAGCCGAAGGCTTCGACGACGAGCACCGCGTGGTGGGCCACCGTCGCGCGGCCTGACTCCGAGACCACCGTGGGGTGGGGGACGCCCTCCTCGTCGCACACCTCCATGATGTTGTAGACGATGTTGTCGGCGTACTCCTCGACGGAGTAGTTCATCGACGAGTGGAAGGTCGACCGCGAGCCGTCGTAGTCGACCGCGAGGCCGCCGCCGACGTCGACGTACTCGACCGCGTGCCCCATCTGGCGGAGCTTGGCGTAGTAGCGCGCCGCCTCGCGCACCGCGCGCTTGATGATGAGGATGTCGGGCACCTGCGACCCGATGTGAAAGTGCAGGAGCTTGAAGGTGTGCGAGAGCCCCGCCTTCGCGAGGATCTCCGTGGCCTCGAGGATCTCCGCGGTGGAGAGGCCGAACTTGGCGTTCTCGCCGCCCGAGGTGGCCCAGCGACCGGCGCCCTTGGAGAGCAGGCGCACGCGCAGGCCGATCATGGGCTCGACGCCCATCTCGCGCGCGACGCGCACGATGGCGCGCACCTCGGCGAGCTTCTCGGCGATGAGGATCACGCGCTTGTTGAGCTTGCGGCCGATGAGCGCGGTGCGAATGAACGCGTCGTCTTTGTAGCCGTTGCAGACGATGAGCGCCTCGGGGTCCGAGTGCTCGGCGAGGGCGGCGAAGAGCTCGGGCTTGGAGCCCGCCTCGAGGCCGTAGTGAAACGACTCGCCCGCCGAGAGGATCTCTTCGACGACTTCGCGGAGCTGGTTGACCTTGATGGGGTAGACCCCGCGGTAGCCGCCCTGGTAGCGGTTCTCGGCGATGGCCTTGAGAAAGGCCTCGTTGATCGTGCGGACGCGGTGGTGAAGAATGTCTTGAAAGCGAATGAGCAGCGGGGTCTGCAGCGACTCTTCGAGCGCCTCGTTGACCACGTCGAGGATGGGGATCTTCGCGCCCTGCTCCTTGAGCGGGGCGATGGTGAGGTTGCCGCTGGCGTTGACGTCGAAGTAGCCGCTACCCCAACGGTCGATCATGTAGAGCGTGTTGGCGTCGTCGATGGTCCAGGGGGGCTCTTCCTCGCGGTGCGGGAGCGGGGAGTCTTGCTCTTCCAACGTCGTGATCCTCGGGCGCTTCTTGCGGCGTGCGGCTGTGGAGTGCGTGTCACCCTCGGGCATCCGAAGGCGCGCGGGGAATTCATCGCAACACCGCCCGTGCGTCAAGCCATCGATCGCACGCTGTCACCGGGAAATCACGGAGCGCCGAGGAGTCTCTACCGTCGGCCCTTGAAGCCCATCATCCCCTGCACCACCGACTCGCTCGCCTCGGCGATCTGCTGCTGCTCCGCGGCGCGATCCGCGCAGTCCTCGCAGAGCTTCTTCGCGCGCCCGTCGACCTTCACGGTCCGCACGCTGTCGACCTCGTCACCGCATCCCTTGCACACTGGCATCGTCGCGTTCCTCCGTCGCGAGGGAGTCTACCGCGGTCGGCGCGCTCCGCGGTACACCCGACGGCCACGTGAAGCCCCTCGACCCCCGCGACGCCTGGACGCTCCTCTCGCCCGACGCCTCAGCCTCGCTCGACCTCCCGCGCTGGATGCACGCCGCGAGGACCTTCCTCTCCGCCGAGCTCTCGTCGCACGGCGACTCTCCGCAGGGAGAGCACCTCGTCGGCGTCGCGCCCTCCCGCGACGTCTCGAAGGTCACGATCGTACGCGTACGAACCATCTCGCTCGACGAGGCCCCGTCGCTCCGTGACGCCGCCGACGCGGGCGTGCGCGCGATCGGCGGCGCCGGCATGGACGCGCTCGTCGCGAAGGCCCGTCGCGCATGGCAGATCGCGCGCAACGTAGAGGGTGACGCGAGGGCGCCGCTGGTGCTCGCCGCGACGCTCGCCACGGTGATGCTGGCGCCCATCGTTCCGCCCGACGAGGTGACGATCTACGGCGTGCGCGGCGCGCGCGTTCGCCTCGACCGTCTCGGCTGGGTCTAGGGCCTGTCCCCGAACAGTCTCCCGTCGCGGACGCAACGATCCGCGTCGCCCGATGACGCGCGTTGCCGCGTCTCGACGCGGCCAACAGCCCGTCTTCGTCGCGGCGCCTTGCGGTGCTTGCGGCTCGTTTCGCCCGCTCGGTCCGACTTCAGGGACAGCCCCTAGAACTGCTTCGAGCCGAAGATGGTCTTGCCGATCACGGTGCCGCGCGATTGATCGCTCACCGCGTTGGCCGCGGCGAAGAACGTGAAGTTCTTGTAGGCCGCGGGGACGCCGTTCTTCGCGACGGACTCCGCCGCGGCGATGGCCTTCTTGAGCGCCTCGCAATCACCCGGGCTGAGGTCGCCGTTCTCGCCCGCCTTGTACCGCCCGTTCTGATACCCGTGGAACTCGTACATCCGCGTCCCCGAGCGGCGGTCGTAGTAGGTCTTCGAGAGCACGCCGTCGAGGTCCTTCGCGTTGCCGAAATCGCGCTGTCCGACGCGGTTGTGCATCACGCTCGCGACGGCTTCGAACTCCGCGGCCGACGACGTGGCCCCGGCCTCGGCGAAGATCGTCAGCGCGACCTTGCGCGTCGTCGGATCCTCCGGGAGCTTCGCGTCGCACTTCTTCTTCTTCTCGCAGTCCTCGCACTTCTTCGCGGCGACCTTCTTCTTCGCAGACTTGTTGGCCGCGCGGGCTCGCGTCGCGCTCATCGCCCGTGCCTCCTCGCGTGAACGGCCCTGAAATACCCCGCGAAGCGCGGGTCCGCGTGCGACAGCGGAAAGGCCTCCTCGATGCGCGCGTAGCGCTCGATGTGCCAGTCGCGGGCGTCGCGCCACCCGACCGCGTCGACCTCGCGCCACGCGCGTTCGAGGGCCTCGTCGTGGGCGTCGAGGGCCTTTCGCCAGCGCTCGCTCGGGGGGGCGTCGTCGCGGTCGAGGGCGGCGCGCAGCGCGGGGTGCTGATCGAAGCCCGGGGAGATCTCGTGCATCACGAGCACGAAGCCGAGCACGTCGTCGTCGGTGCTGAGGCCGTTGGCGCGGGCGCGGTCGCACCAGTCGCGGGCCTTCTCGGGGCGCTCGTCGGGCGGGAGCGCGAAGAGCGGAGACATCGGGTGAGAGCCCTCGATCGACTCGCACACGAACGCGAGCCACGCGGCCTCGTCGCGCTGGAGCATCGAGTCGTAGAGGGGGCGCGGGAGCTCGATCATGGCTCGCGCTCACGGTAACGGAGAGCCGCGGCGGGCGTGAAGCCTCTCGGCGACGCAAAAAGCCCGTCGAAGCGGCCCCAACGACGCCCTCGACCCGACGTTGTTACCGTGGGAATGTTCGCCCCTCCCATGAGGTTCCCCCTGCGAGTGACTGCGCGTCGCCTCGCTCTGCCGCCCCTTCGACTCGCCGCGCGCGGGCGCGGACTCGCGAGGCCCTGCTGATGTCACGCGTCCGCAAGATGCTGGTCTGGATCCGGGCCGCTGCGCGCACCGCGGTCGACCTGTTTCCCCTCACGCCGCTCGGGCTCCTGGTGCTCGGCGGGTGCGCCATCGCGCTCTTCTCCTACGGCATCCGTCGCATCGACCTCGTGCTGCTCGTGATGGGCTCCGTGGGCCTCGCCCTCGGCGCCCTCTCGGTGCTCATCTCGTCGGCCACCGCCCTCGCGGTCTACCTCGCGCTCCGCAAGCGCACGGGCGGAGAGACCCTGCGCCTCGAGTGCGGCTACCCCACGCGCACGGGCTTCTCGTTCTCGTCGCTCTGGTTCGTGCCCTTCGTGAAGGTGCGCTGGGACTGGGTGAACCCCGAGGCGAAGGTCAACCTCGTCGCGCTCCGCCGTCGGCTCCACGAAGAGATCATCCCCGCGCGAAGGGGGCTCTACGACGCCATCGTGCGGCGCGTCGAAGTGAGCGACGCCTTCGGCCTCACGCGCGTGGCCTTCAAGGTCACCGAGCACCGCACGCTGCGCCTCGCGCCCTCGATGGGGTCGCTCAAGCAGATGCACGTCGTCCGCTCGATCGCGGGCGGCGACAACGTCTCGCACCCCGCGGGACCGCCCGAGGGAGAGCGCGCCGACATGCGCCACTACGCCCCCGGAGACCCCATCAAGTTCGTGCTCTGGAAGGTCTACGCGCGCACCCGTCAGCTCGTCGTACGCACCCCCGAAAGGGCGATCTCTCCCGTGCGTCAGACCGTCGCGTACCTCGTCGCAGGCGACGGCGACGAGCCCGCCGCGGGGGCCGCGCGCGTGGCCGTCGACAGCGGCGCCCTCGGCACCGAGTGGGTGCTCGGCGCCGACGGAAACGAGGGCCTCGCCAAGACCGCACCGCAGGCGCTCGAGATCCTCGCGAAGTCTGCGCACGCGACGAGCGAGCAGCAGGGCGCGGGCCTCGGGCGCTTCTTGAACGCCGCCACGCCCGGCGGAGGCGCCGTGGGCAGGGCCGTGGTGTTCGTCCCGGCGACCGCGGGGCCGTGGCTCGATCGCGTGCTCGCGGCGGTGCGCGCGCGGTCGTCACCGAACCAGGCCGTGTCGCCCGTGGAGTTCGTGGTGTGCGCCGACGGCATCTCGCGCAAGCCCAAGCCCTCGCTCCTCGCGCGCCTCGCGCTCACGCCTGAGGAGCGCGCCGCGCAGGGCCCCGTTCACGCGTCGGACGTGGCGAAGGTCGTCTCGGCGCTCTCGTCGGCGCGCGCGCGCGTGCTCATCGTCGATCGCACCGCAGGCAGGGTCTACGCAGAGGGCCACCAGCGAGCCCTGGAGGCGTCGGCATCATGATCCGAAGGTTGCTCTCGGGGTGGCGACACCCGGTGCGGCTCATCGCGATGGCGATGGCGGCGCTCTCGCTCGCGTGGGGCGTGGCCCTCACCGAGGGGCTCATCGCGGCGATGGCGGGCGCGGCGCTCGGCGTGGTCGCGGGCGAGCTCATCGGGCGCTCACGTCTTCGCCTCGGCGTCGCGCTCGCGGGCCTGTGGCTCTTCGTCCTCGTCGCGTGGAAGACCGGCGCCCTCGCGCTCAACACCGAGTGGCTCGCGAGCGAGGTCGGTCCCGGCAACGCGCTCGCGAGCGTGGGCGTGGTGCGCTTCGGCACGCTGGCCTTCTCGCTCGTCGCGGCCCTCCGCGCGCTCGCCGTTCGAAAGCCCGCGGCCCTCGCGCTCGAGCTGGGCTTCATCGCAGCGGCGCTCACGGGCGTCTTCGCGTCACACCGCGACGGCGTGATCGCGCGACCGCTCTGGCTCTCAGACTGGGCGTGGCAGCAGGGCATCGATCCGTCGCAGGTCTTTCTCGTCATCGGCGCGGTGGCCGTGGGGCTCCTCGCGATCCTGCTCGTGGCCGAGACGAAGAGCGGACGCGCGCTCTCGTCGCTCGCCGCCCTCGCGGGCCTCGCCGTGCTCGCGGTGATGTTCATCAACGTGGTGGGTGCCCCGACGCCGCAGCCCGAGAGCGTGCTCGGCCTCACCGACGCGGGACAGGGCCAGCCCCCGCGCCCTTCGCGCGACGGCGGTCACAACGGCCCGCAGCCCAACGAGGGCGACGGCGGCGCCGGTCAGCGACGCGACCCGGGCGACGGCGGCAGCGCGCAGGGCAACGACGCGGGCGAAGACGGCGGCGGATCCTCGGGCGGCGACGCGGGCGACGGCGGCAATTCATCGGGCGGCGACGCGGGTGATGGCGGCGGCGGCGCAGGCAACGACGCGGGCGACGGCGGCGGATCCGCGGGCAACGACGCGGGCGACGGCGGCGGGTCGTCGGGCAACGACGCGGGCGAGGGCGGAAGCTCGTCGGGCAGCGACGCGAGCGCAGACATCTCGCTCCCGATGTATCCCACCGACGGCAGCGTAGACCCCAACGTGCCTCCGCCGCAGGACGGCGGGCAGAGCAGCACGCCGCCGAGCGAGCAGCTCAACAACGATGACCAGGCGCCGAGCAACTCGCCCGCGCCCATGGCCGTGGTGGTGCTCGACAACGACTACTCGCCGCCGTCGGGGGCCTACTACTTCCGTCAGGAGGTGTGGAGCCAGTTCAACGGCGTGCGCCTCGTGAGCACGACGCGCAACGACGTCGACCTCGACATCACCGACGAATTCCCGACCTTCGAGCAGCGCGTGCGAGACGTTCCCTCGACGCAGGGCCGCACGCGCGTCGACGGGATGGTCGCGCTGCTGGTCAACCACAACAGCCCCTTCGCGCTCGAAGCGGCGGTGTCGTTCTCGCCCACGCAGAACCCCAACCCGCAGCGCTTCCAGCGCGCGTTCCGCTTCTCGTCGCTGTCGCAGACGGTCGACTACCGCAGGCTCATCGGCCACCCCGCGGGCGATCACCGCTGGAGCCCCGAGGTGCGGCAGTACTTCACCGTCCCTCACACCGATCCGCGCTTCGCGCAGCTCGCGCGGCGCATCGTGAACGACCGGCTCCCGCAGCGGCTTCGAAGCGACCCCTTCGCGCAGGCCCTCGCGATCAAGCTCTACCTCGACCGCGAGCTCATCTACTCGACGCGCGAGCGCCACGCGGGGGTGCCCGACCCGACGCTCGATTTCCTCTTCGGAAACCGCACCGGGTACTGCGTCCACTTCGCGCACTCGGCGGTGTTCCTCTGGCGCTCGCTCGGCATCCCGTCGCGCATCTCGACGGGGTACCACTCCGACGAGTCGAACCGTCGCGGCGGATCGACCATCATGCTCCGCGGCGGCGACGCCCACGCGTGGCCCGAGCTCTACATCGACGGCTACGGCTGGATCGTCCTCGACATCGCCGCCGAGCGGAACCTCGACCCGCCCGGCCAGGCCCCCGACGAGGACCTCCAGCGCATCCTCGGCGAGATGGCGCGGCAGCAGCCGCCGAACCCCAACACCCCGCCGCAGCAGCAGATGCGCCCGCGGCCGCGCGAGCGACACAACTACGGGCGCGCGGTGGGCTACGGGCTCCTCTCGGTGCTCCTCGCGGCGCTCGCGGTGATGTACGCGGTGAAGCTCTGGCGACGGGTGATCCCGGTGTTCGCGGGGGCCCGCACGATGCCGCGCGTGGGCTACCGCAAGGCCCTCGACCTGCTCGCCGAGGCAGGGCACTCGCGCGAGTTCGGCGAGACGAGGGAGCACTTCGCCGAGCGCGTGAAGGATGTCTCTCCGAGCTTCGTGAAGGCCACCGAGATGCACCTCTCGGCGCGCCTCGCGGACCCGTCGCTCGACCCCGCGTCGCGCGACGCGTTCTCGCTCACGGCGTGGCGCGCGCTCCTCGGCGACGTGTCGCGTGAGCTGTCGAAGGGCACGAAGCGCTGGCGGCGCGTGCTCGGATTCGTGAACCCCGCGTCGTGGCTCGACGCGCGGTGACCCAAAATGTCTACGGAGCAGCGAAGCAGATGAGCACCGAGAGCGAATTCGTCCAGAGCGAGCACGTCACCCACACGCCCGCGCCGCCCATCACCGACCTCAACGGCGCGTACGGGGTCGTGCAGCGCCTGAGAAACCGCCTCCAGATGGCCGTGCGCGGACGCGACGAGGTGATCGAGCTCATGATCATCGCGATCCTGAGCGACGGTCACATGCTCCTCGAGGACTACCCCGGCTCGGGCAAGACCACGCTCGCCAAGGCCCTCGGCGACTGCATCATCGACGACAAGCCCGACGACGACATCGTCACGTTCCGCCGCATCCAGTTCACGCCCGACCTGCTCCCCTCGGACGTGACGGGCACCACCATCTTCGACCCCAACACCAACCGCTTCTTCTTCCGCCCGGGGCCGATCTTCGCCCACATCGTGCTGGCCGACGAGATCAACCGCACCTCGCCCAAGGTGCAGTCGGCCATGCTCGAAGCGATGGCAGAGAAGCAGACCACCGTCGACAACCGCACGCGGCGCCTCGACGACCTCTTCTTCGTCATCGCGACGCAGAACCCCTTGGACCTCGCGGGCACCTTTCCGCTCCCGAGCGCGCAGCTCGACCGCTTTCTCTTCAAGGTGCGCATGCACCACATCAACCGCGAGGCCGAGCTCGAGATCCTCGCGAGCTACAAGGCCCGTAAAGCGGGCGCCGGCAGCGACCTTCCGCGCGCGACGCGCACCGAGATCATCGACGCGCGCAAGGTCATCGAGAACACCGTCCATGTGGCCCCCGAGGTGCGCGAGTGCCTCGTCGACATCGCCAACCAGACGCGCAGCGACCAGCGCATCCTCCAGGGCGCCTCGACGCGCTCGCTCGTGCTGATGATCCCCGCGCTCCAGGCGCGGGCGCTCACGCGCGTCCGCGACTACGTCAACGCCGAGGACGTCGACTACCTCGCGCGGTACATCTTCGCGCACCGCCTCGAGCTCGCGCCGGGCACCGACAGCGTCGACACGGTGATCCGCGAGTGCATGGCGAAGCCCATGGAGCGCCTCGCGCGGGCGACGCTGAAGCGATGAGCGGCGCGCTCCGACGCTGCGCGATCCCCCTGGCGCTCGCGCTCACGCTCACGCTGTCGGGCACCGGCCCCGTGGGCGCGCAGCAGGCGGGCAACGCGGCGGCCGTCACGGGCACGCCCCTCGAGCTCGAAGCGCTGCGGCTCTACAACGAGAACAAGCCCCTCGCAGCGCGCACGAAGGCCGAAGAGGCGCTGCGCAGCGACCCCGAGTCGCTCATCGCCAACTACGTGCTCGGGTGCGTGCTCCGCGAGGCCGAGGGGTCGCTCCCCCGCGCGATGTATCACCTCGGCCACGCGCGCGAGCTCTACGAGACGCGCTACGGGCTCACGCGGCCCGCGGGCGCGCCGTGGCAGGTGCACCGCGAGACGCTCTTCGCCATCCAGTCGCTCGCGGGCGAGATGGAGGAGTACGACTACCAGCTCCACGTCCTGGAGTTTCACGACTACCTCTACGACCCCGATCTCCTCGCCGAGCACGCGTGGCCGCTCCTGCACCTCAAGCGCTACGACGAGGCGCGAGACTTCGCGCGCAGGGCCGTCGCCACGGGCGACGCGTGGCAGCAGTCGCTCGGGCGCAACGCCCTCTGCGCCATCGAGGGCGCCGCGCGTCAGCGGCAGGCGCAGTACACCGCGTGCCTCGACGCGTTCCGCAACGCCGAGCAGCGCGCGCGAGGGAGCACCGACACCAACCCCGCGACGGCGCCGCACGTGACCGTTCACGCCTACAACGCCGCGCTCGGCGCGTGGGCCGTGCTCCGTCACGACGAGGTCGAGCGCCTCGCCACCGAGGGGACCCGTCGGCTGGAGTTCACCACGGCGAACCCGTGGCGCATCCTCGCGCGGCTCTACGTCGACGAGGGGAAGATGGCCCAGGCCGTCGACGCGCTGCGAGAGATGCAGGGCTGGCGCGTGCGTCAGCCCGCGAACCTCCGCGATCAGGACCGCGCCGAGACCGACGCCGCCGTGGCCGAGACGCTCCTCGTGGCGGCCGAGGCCGAGACGGGAATTCGCTTCATTTCAAGGGCCCTGGAGCGTCCCGACCGACGCGGCCTCGTGGCCTCCGACGCGGAGCAGGCCCTCGGCGCGCACGCGCTCCTTCGAAGGGCCTTGGAGCGCACCGACGCGGAGCTCGAGGCCGAGCGCGCGAGCTATTCGAACTTCACCGCGCGCGTCTCGGGCGCCTACGCGAGCCTCGGGTCGCGCCTCGCGTCGAGCGTCGACGACGAGCGCGTGACGAGCGTGCTGGCCGATGAGTTTCGCCTCGACTCGACGCTGCGGCTCTACGTGCGAGGCGGCGTCGAGCCGCTCCCCGTGTGGCTCGTCGGAGACCTCGTGCACGTGCTCGGCGCGGGCGTGGTCGCCGTGGCCCTCCGCGACGTGCGCCGCGAGGAGCAGGCCAACCCGATGATGTCGCCCTACTACGACGCCATCGAGGCCGAGGTGCTGCTCGCGCAGGGTGAGCCCGAGCGCGCGCTCGCGATGGCGCAGCGCGCGATCCAGGCGCTGCCGCAGTCCGAGGCGCTCCTCCACGCGCGCGTCGCGGCCGTCGGGGCAGAGGCTGCGAGGGCCGCGGGCAACGATCAGCTCGCGCTCGGGATGTACGAGCGCTCCCTCCAGAAAGACCCCGGGACGCTGCGGCGCATGGGGCTCTCGATCCCCGCGTCGGTGACCGTGCAGGCCGGCGGCGAGGCGGGCGCCAAGCTCGGCGACTACCTCGAACGCTCGCCGCGCGTGCGCGACGGCGCCAACGGGTTTCACATCACGATCACGGGCGACGACCGCGGCCTGCGCACCTGCATGACCTCTCCGCTCGGCGCGCAGATGGGGTGCAGCGACACCGTGGCGACGCGCGGAGAGAGCACCGAGCACCTCGCGCAGCGCGCGGCCGAGGCGTTTCATCGCACGGCCTTCGCGACGCGCGTGGGCCTCTCGACGCAGGACCTCCGCTCCCTCGACGGCACCACCACCACCAACGACGCCGCGGCGCGTGAGCAGATGAACGGCGTCCTCCGAGACATCAGCCGCGAGGGCCCCACGCCATGACCCGGCGCCCTCGACGCGCTGTCACCGCGGCAATCGTCGGCGTCGGCGCGGCGCTGATCCTCCTGCCCTCGCTCGCGCCCGCGACCATCGAGGAGCAGCGCACGAGGCTCCCGCCGCCCGCGACCTGCCAGGACCCCATCGAGGGGATCTGGATGAGCCACAAGTACGAGGTCCCCGGCGACGAGTGGATGATCTTCACGCTGGAGATCCACCGCGCTCCGGGCTCCGTGGTGAACGGCCCGCCGGGGACGGTGATCCCGCTCATCGGGCACATCCAGGCGCACGCGTGGCTCGGCGCGGGGTCGCAGGCCTCGGCGCCGCCTCCGTGCTCGTCGTCGATCTCGCACTGGACCGTGGAGATGACCGCGGAGGGCCGCGTCGTCGACCAGCGCGTGGACTTCTGGGGCACGCGCTGGGCCGTGGGCAACGTGTTCTGCGGGCCGCGAAACTTCGGCTACAACCTCGACCACTTCTCGGGCGTGATCGACCCGACCATTCAGGAGTTCCAGAGCGTGAACAACGACGGCGGGCGCGCGGTGAACGACCCCACGGTGTTCCGTCGCGTGCGGTGCTTCGATCCGGTGGCGCCGCCGCATCCCTTCGTGGCGCCGCCGACCTTTCAACCGCCCCACCGCTCGGGTTGCTCGCGATGAAGCGCGCCACACGACGCAGGGCCGTTCACGGCGCGCTCGCCGCGGTGATCGCCGCGACGGTGCTCCTCCCTTCGCTCGCGCCCGCGACCATCGAGGAGCAGCGCGCGAGGCTCCCGCCGCCCGCGCCCCCCGACTCATGCAGGAACCCCGTCGAGGGCGTGTGGCGCTCGCTGCGCTGGTACCCCGGCAACGCGGCCTGGTACCAGTTCACGTTGGAGATTCATCAGCGCGGCGACGACCTCGTGGGCACCATCGAAGCCCACTCGTGGGACACGCCCCCCACGCAGACCGAGCCCGGTCCGTGCCGCTCGGGCCTCGATCACTGGGTCGTCGTGCAGGAGGCCGTGGGGCACATCCAGGACCTCCGCATCACCTTCGGCGGGACGCGCTGGGCCGTCGCCAACTCGTTCTGCGGCCACCGCCCCTTCGCGTACAACCTCGACAACTTTCGCGGTCAGATCGACACGACGATCCAAGAGTTCCAGAGCGTGAACAATGACGGCGGCGCGCAGATCGACGAGCCCACGGTGTTCCGTCGCATCCGGTGCTTCGAACCGCGCTCGCCGCCGCACCCCTTCGTGGCCCCGCCGACCTTTCAGCCCCCCAACCGCCGCCGCTGGGGCTGCTCGCGCTGAAGCGCATTCCCCGCGGCGCGTTGTGATAAGCAACGTCACCCCGCAATGGACCTCTCGCCCCTCTGGCTCTTCGGATGGCGCTGCCTCCACGCCCTCGCGCTGGCGCTCTTTCCGTGGGCCTTTCCCCTCGACGCCGTGGTGCCGCCCAACGTCGACGGCGTGATGCTCCGCGCGCTCGTGGGATGGCTCGGCGTCGCGGCCCTCGTGGCCTTCTCGCTGTGGTCGCTCCGCGCGCGCGCTCGTTGGGGCTTCGCGTCGATCACCGCGGTGGTGCTCGCAGCGGGCGCCCTCGTCGCGGCGGGGGTTCTTCCGCGCGCGACGTGGCCGCTCGGGGTCTCGGTGTGGGCGCTCTTTCCGCTCGCGTGGGTGACGGCGCTCGGCTTCGCGTCGCGCGTCGAGGCGCCGCGTCGCACGCCCGCGCTCGCGGGGGTCGCGGTGCTGCTCGTGGTGAGCGCGGCCCTGTCGTTCTCGCGCGTGCGCTCCGTCGAGGCGATGTGGCGCGCCACCACGGAGCTCTCACCCGCCCACGCGTCGGCGTGGCGCGCGCTGGTCTCGCTCGCGTCGGAGCGCGGTGATCGCGCGGAGGCGAAGCGCCTCCTCGATCGGTGTGTTCACGCGTCGAGCGCGTCGTGGCAGTGCGCCCTCGACCGCGCCGAGCTCGCGCGACGCGAGAACGACCTCCCGCAGCTCGCGGAGAGCGCCGCCGCGGTGCTCGCCGTTCGACCCGAGAACCCCCGCGCCCTCACGCTTCGCGCGCTCGGCCTCGCGAAGCAGTCGCCCGTTCCGCCCGAGGCGCTCGAAGCGTCACGGCGCGCCGTCGCGCGGGAGCCGCACAGCGCCGACGCCCACTACGCCTTCGCGCTCGCGCTCGACGCCGCGGGTCATACACCCGAAGCGCGCACGCACGTCCAGGCCGCGCTCACGCTCGGCGCGGGGCGCGAGGCGCTGCTGCTGCAATCGATCCTCGCGCTGCGGGCGGGCGATCCGAGGGCCGCGCGCGCGGGTGTCGAGCGAGCCCTGCGAGACTCGGCCAACGACGCGCGCGCGTACTACACCCTCGGGCTCGTGGAGCAGCAGGCGGGGCACTACAACGCCGCGCGCGAGGCGTACCTCCACTCGCTCCAGCTCGATCGAACGGGCTACGCGGCGCGCTACAACCTCGCGGCGCTCGCGCACGGGGCGGGCGCCAACGACGAGGCGCGGCATCACCTCGAGGTGATCCTGCGGGACCACCCCGATGACCCCGCGGCCACGACGCTGCTTCACACGATCGAAGGGGAGCCGAGGATGCCGCCCGCCGCGCTGCATACGGGCGCTCCGTAGGTCAACGCGGCGGAGGTCTCGCGCGGGGCGATGCGGCGGAGGCGAAGGGGGGGAGTGCTACGCCCGGTGCGGCGCGTGGCGGGGGTGGACGGCGCGCGGCGCGGGCGGCGCGTTGTTGTGCGACGGCGCGCTCCCGCGGAGGTTGAAGCCGCGGCCCTGGGGCTGCGCGGCGCCGTGCGCGGGCGGCGTCTGCGGCGTGTGCGGGCGGGGCGCGCTGTTGTGCGTTCCCCTCGGCGCGTGCGGGGCGCCCATGTGCCTCGGCGCGTCGGGCCTCGGCGCGAGCGGCGGCGGCGCGGGGAACTCCGCGCGCTTGTCGATCGTGGCCGGGAGGCGCTCGCCCACGAGGCGCTCGATGAGGCGCAGCGCGGGGGTCTCTTCGGGCATCACGAACGACACGGCGCGGCCCGAGCGCTGCGCACGCGCGGTGCGGCCGATGCGGTGCACGTAGTCCTCGGCGTCGGCGGGGAGGTCGTAGTTGACCACCAGCGCGATGTCGTCGACGTCGATGCCGCGCGCGGCGATGTCCGTCGCCACGAGGATGCGCACCTCGTTGGAGCGGAAGCCGCCGAGGGCGCGCTCGCGCTGCCCCTGCGAGCGGTTGCCGTGGATGCGGTCGGAGGAGTGTCCGGCCTGCGAGAGCTGGCGCGCCACGCGGTCGGCGCGGTGCTTGGTGCGGGTGAACACCAGCACGCTCCCGCTCTCTTCACGCAGGAGCGCGAGGAGGGCGTTGGTCTTCGACGACTGATCGACCATCCAGAGGCTCTGCTCGGCGCGCGCGGCGACGCGGGGCGGATCGACCGCGACGCGCACCGGGTCACGCAGCCCGGCCTTCACGATGTCGCGCCAGCCCGGATCGTTGGGGCCCGGCATGGTGGCCGAGAAGAGCAGGGTCTGACGGTCCGAGGGGACCACCGCGAGGATGCGGCGGAGCTGCGGGGCGAAGCCCATGTCGAGCATGCGGTCGGCCTCGTCGAGCACGAGGACGCGCACGTTGCCCATGCGGGCGGTGTGGCGCTCGATGTGATCGATGAGGCGTCCGGGCGTGGCGATGATCCACTGGGGCGCCGCGCGGAGGCTGTGCATCTGCTGGCTCATCGACGCGCCGCCGAGGATCGTCGCGATGCGCGCGGTGCCGCCCGAGAGCGTGCGCACGGTGTCGGCGATCTGCTGCGCGAGCTCGCGCGTGGGGGCGAGGACGAGGGCCGTGGCGTCGGGGTTCGCGGCGAGGCGCTCCAGCGTGGGGAGCACGAACGCGGCGGTCTTGCCGGTGCCGGTCTGCGCGCAGCCGAGGAGGTCACGCCCCGCGAGGGCCACGGGGATGGCCGCGACCTGGATGGGCGTAGGGGTGACGAAGCCCGCTCGCAGCGCGTTTTCAACGGCGCGAGCGGAGAGACCGAGGGAATCGAATGACATGCAGGAGAGTCCTTGCGCCCACGTCGGGCGCTCGCGGCGCTGTTGAAGCACCCGCGAAGGGATGAGTGAGTCGATCGGACGTTGCAGACGCAACCCGCGGCAGAAAGCGCGGGTTTGAGGTGCAGAGGCGCCGCGCGAACAGGGCGCGACGAGTGACCGAACGAGTGAGTCGAGGGCGGCGGTGTATACGCGCCGCCGCGGTCGATGTCCAGCGGTGCCCGCGCGATGACGCGCCCTACGGCGCTCCGCGCACGCCGTGATCGACGCGCAGGCGTCGCGGCGCTGGCGCGATGTCGGCGCTTCGCGACAGTCGCGTTACTGCTGCGCGTCGATGTACTGCGAGAACCTGCGCGCCATGGGTCCGGCGGGGTAGCGCTGGAGGTACGTCCGCGCCGTTCGCACCGCGTCGGCGCGCCGCCCGGTGGCGATCTGCGTGGTGCCGAGCAGTCCGAGCTCCTGCACCGAGCTGGCGTGCCCGCGGAGCGCGTCGACGATGCAGTTGTTGCGATCGACCTCGTTGCCGGTCGTCGTGTGGCACGCCTGCGCGCGCTGCATGGGCGTCATCGCTCCGCCCGCGGGTCCCTCATGCGGCGCGTGCGTCTGGACGTAGTTCAAGAACATCGGCGCCATGGGCCCATCGGGAAAGCGCTCGAGGTACGTGCGCATCACGCGAACGGCCTCGGCGGTCTCTCCCGCGGCCATGAGCGTGGCGCCGAGCATGCCGAGCTCCTGCATGGTGGTGCCGCCGTGGAGCGCGCGGATGAGGCAGCGGTTTCGCGCGGGCTCGTTCGTGGTCGTGGTGCGACACGCCATCGCGCGCTGCATGGGCGTGCGTCCGTCGTCGGGCGGCGCGGGCTGCGCGTGACCGTGTCGCTGCGCCGACGCGTTCGTCGCGAGGAGCGTCAAGGAGAGCGAGAGCGCGAGCTGCGTGAGGCGCGTCATGGCGACGCCGAGGGTATCACCGCGCGCGTGCGAGGTGCTTGCCGACGCCCCGTCGCTCGTGGGACGACCGGCGCATGGCGGATCACAAGCAAGACCTCGACACCTGCGTGACCTTCATCGCGGTGGCGGACGATTGCCCTGCGACGACGGGCGAGGTCCCTGTCGCGCGGCGCGGGGTGAAGACGGCCGCGGTCGTGCACTACGAAATGGCGTGCCTGTCGCGCTACGAGTTCACGCAGCCGCAGGTGCTCTTCGCGGCGGAGCTCGCGAAGAAGGGGCTCGACCCCGCGGAGCACCCCGAGGGCGGCGCGACGTGGAAGGCGTTCTTCTCGAAGGGGCAGCCCTGTCTGCGCACGTCGGCGCTCGGCAAGCGCTACGGGTGGGGCCTGCACTTCGACGCGCGGGGGAGGGTGGCCGCGTACGCGGTCGACTCGGCGGAGTACCAGCGCTTCGCGCGCGACGCGGCGGTCAAGCAGACGCGCGCGATGCGCAACAGCAGGGGGTGACGGGAGCTCCAAGAAATCCGTTGACGCTCGCGCCTCCGAACGGCGACGTTGAAGCTGCGTTCGCTTTGGAACGCCGAGGAGACGTGACGACGATGGGGCAGTCATACGGCTATGGATCTGTGACCGAGCAGGGCTTCGTAGGCTTCGAGAAGCGCCTCTCGGAGGGGGCGTGGAGCGCGGTCGACGTGAAGGGCCTCGCGCGCGCCGACGGGACGCTCGAACACGCCGTGGCGAAGCTCGGCGTGCTGCCGATGAGCAAGCTGCGCGTGCGCGACGCGATCGCGGTGCTGGTGAGCGCGCTCGCGGGTCAGAGCGCGGCGGGCGAGCTCGACGACGCGTGGGATCGCGTGCAGACGCGCCTCGACGCGCACCTCGCGCTCAAGGCGGCCGACGACGACGCGGCGGTGGCGGCGGCGGCGAGGCGTTGCCGCGCGGCGCTCCTCGCGGGCAACGGAACGGCGCAGACCCAATACACGCTGCGCAGGGAGGTCGACTTCGGGCGCACGCAGGTGAAGCTCGCGGCGACGAAGCCCCTCGCCGACGACGTGGCGCTGGTGGGCGTCGCGGCGACGATCAAGCGCGTGGCCGAGACGACCGAGGCGCTGGCGAAGGAGGTCCCCGAAGGCGGCGGAGATCGCCCCCGCGGACGGGCGGTTCAGATCCGCGCGGCCTGGAGCGGCTGCGTCGCGGCCTTCAACGGCGTTCACGACGACCTCACGTGGCTCCTCGCGCACACGCCCGCGGGGGCAGAGCGCGAGCGCGTGGCCGAGCTGCTCGCGCCCTTCGAAGCGCTGCTCGAAGACAACACGGAGCGCAGCGCGCCGCGCGCGACGACGGAAGACGCGCCTCCCGCGGACGACAAGAACACGAAGCCCATCGGCTGACGCGCGCAACCGGCGCGTACCTGGCGTGCGGGCGTCTGCACGGCCGTTGGGGCTGGCGTGCGGACGTCTGCATGGCCGTTGGGGCTGGGGTGCGGGCGCGGGCACGGCGGTCCGAGCTGGCTTGCGGACGTGTGCATGGCGGTCGGGGCTGGGGTGCGGGCGTGCGCAGGGCGGTCGAGGCTGGGGTGCGGGCGTGTGCACGGCCGCGCGAGCGGCGCTTCCGGACCGGGGTTCAGCGCTGCGCGCTTCACCGCCGGGCTAACGCAAGCTGCCGCGCCGGACATTGAAGCTGGCTGAAAATGCCGCTTGAGTCCCGGGGTTCCGGAGGACCGTCACCCCGGGCAAATTCATGAGCGCCGCACCGGGCATTGCCCGGCGCTCATGGGGTGGCGTGGCGAAGGCGTCGAACGTGAACCGGTCGCGGCGCCGAGATCTCGAAGCTCTGACCGCTCGCGCTCCGCCCGCTGACGCGAGCGCCGGACAATGTCCGGTGCGTCGCTCATGACTTTGCCCGGGGTGACGGTCCTCCGGAACCCCGGGACTCAAGCGGCATTTTCGGGACCGTTCGGTCGCGTGCTCGACGTGCCGTAGAGGGTCTCTTCGAACAGACGTCCCCGTCTCCGCGCTCGCGGTCCTCGAGTCTGCCTCGTGAGTGTTTCGCTACTCCCGGTCCATCTCCTCGATCAGCACCTCTTCCCACGACCTCGCGTCTTGCGCGAAGTCGACGCCCAGCCGCGCGAAGGGACTCTTGCCGCGCCGTCGCCCCTCCTTGCGAACGCGCAGGTTCCAGACGAGCGCGTGCAGCGAGAGCAGGTCGTCCGACACGTTCCGATGCTTCATTTGCAGCACGCGCAGCGCGCTGTTGAACGCCTCCACCAGCGACGACGAACGACGAGGGCGCCACAGCAGACTTCGCACGGCGCGACCCACCTCCTTCGCGTTCGCACATGCCCCCTCCACCCACGCTCGCAGGTCGGCCTGTCGTACCTGCGCCGCGCGCGCGCTCGACCAGTCGCTCGCGTCGCGGAGCTGTTCTTCCGCGCCGTGCAGCGCGACCAGGGCGTCGAGCACCGCGTCGCGCGTACACGTCGCGCCCGGCGTGAGCTCGACCTCGATCGAATCCCACAGCACGCGATGGGCGCACCAGCGCGCCCGGTGGGAATGCACATGCATCCACGCGGGCAGGCCGATGTCGGAGGTCACACGCGCCAGCCGCTCGCACACCTCCGAGAGCGTGTCGTCGATCGCCTCGTCGGCCCACCGGCGCCCCTCGGGATCGAGTGGCTCGAAGAGCCTGCGCAGGCATTCCTCGGCGCGTACGGCCTCGAAGAACTCCTCCTCGGCCTGTGCCCTCGCGGCCTCGGCGCGCGCGATCGCATCGGGCCCCAGACGTCGCCCCGGCCCCTCGACACGCGTGGCGCGATCCCACGCCCGCAAGACCGCCGCCGCGGCCTTCTGCTCGCGACGAGAGAGCGGCATGAAGACCTGCTCGTGCCACCACTGACACTCGTGGAACAGGTCAGCCTGATGGGCGATCTGCGCGCGCCGCGCGGCGCCCGTGAGGTCGCTCCCCAGGTCGCTGACGAAGAGGCGCAACGCGGGCCATTCGTCGATCCACAGGCGCCAGTCTTCGGCCTCGCGCCAGGGCCAGCGCATGACGTCGAAGACGGCGCCCGAGTCGGGCTCCATAAGCACCTTGACGGCGCTTCGATGGAAGAAGATGTCGTCGCCCGCGAGGCACGCCACCGTCGATCGGACCTGGGCGCATGCCCTGCTCAGGAGTCGTCGAGCCGCACGCCCCATGCGCCGACGGAGGTCGATGACGTGCTCGCGCGAAGGAACAGGCTGTCGAAGCGCGGCGAAGACCTGCTGCGTGCCACGCACGGAGACGTGTTGCGCGGTGAGGACGGCGACGAGCACGCGCGGATCGGGCTCGCACGGTTGCGTCGAAGTGGTGGGGATGGTGACGGCGGGAGGCGCCGCGGGTCTGGGTCCCGGGCGTCTGGGAAGGA
This sequence comes from Polyangiales bacterium, assembly GCA_046351535.1. Taxonomy (GTDB): domain Bacteria; phylum Myxococcota_A; class Polyangia; order Polyangiales; genus CAISKJ01. The sequence continues at coordinate 144,839 of JAXLYG010000021.1, read as the reverse complement.
GCCCCTCGTGGGCCTTGCGAAGGAGCTTGTAGACCTGAGCGGTGGAGCACCCGTGCGCGCGAGCGACGTCGCGCACCGTCGTGTGGGCGTCGCGTGCGGTGGCTGCGGTGACGACGGTCAGCCGCTGCTGAGCCTGGTAGACCTCGGGATCGAGACGGCGGTACATTCGAGCCTGCGCCTTCTGCGGCGGCGCAGGTGTTTGGCGACGTCGAGCGTCGCCGCAGTTGGTTGCCTGCCACAAGCGGAGCTCCGGGGGAACGGGCTCATCGCGGAGGCTCGGCCTCTACGCAACTCCGACGCTCAGAGCGCACGCTGGCGAACGGTCCCGCATTTTCAGCCAGCTTCAATGTCCGGCGCGTCGCTCATGACTTTGCCCGGGGTGACGGTCCTCCGGAACCCCGGCGCCACCCTTCGAAACGCGAAGCGCCGCGCAGCGCCTCCGTCACCGGAAGCTCTGCGCGGCGCATGTCGGGGTGCGGGAGTTGATGACAACGAGAACGCCCGCAACTACGCGGAATCACGACGTTGACGTCGACTACCGTCACGGAGCGCGTAACGCAGGTTCGCGGCAACGCACGTACTCGTGACGGCGAGTCGTGGCAATGCCCGACGAGCGCCCGACCGCGGCCCGACCGTCCGTGTCGAGCGTCTACGAAGCAACGACGGGCTGCGGCGCAGTACGCTCGTTGAGCGCAGGCAGGCTCCGCACGATCTTCATCGTTTCCAGGCTGACTCGAACGATACGCTTCAGCAGGTCCACGATGTAGCGCGGCTCGTTGTGCTCTCTCGCCCAGTCGTTCGGATCGTTGCGGATGCCGCTGTCCTTGTCGACCGTCACCTGGTAGCGCTCCATGATCCACTCGATCGCCGGTTTGCCGTTGACCACGTAGTCGTAGGCTTCGAGCGGGATGCCGAGGAGCGTCAGGTTGGCGTTGTATACGATGGTACTCTTATCGATCTGCTTGTTCGTCCGTCCGAAGGTCATCTTCTGGACGAGGTAGTCCTTCGCCGAATCGAGTTGGAGTGTGCTCCTGTGCTCCTTCACGGGGTACGGCTCCACCGTCTCGTAGTTGAGATGCCAGTGCGCCAACTGGCGGCCAGCTTCCGTGAAGCGCCAGAAGTCGGAGGTCTCGCGCGTGAGGGGAATGCGGGGGAGCATCTTCTTCAGGTCCGCAGCGAAGCGGGTTCGGTACTCCGGGGAGTGAAGAATGCCGTAGACGTAGCAGAAAACGTCATCTTTCGTGACCTTGGCTTCGTAGGCCGTACGGTAGTCGCTGAGAGTGGCATCCGTGATTGCGTGCCTGCGGCGATAGCCGTCGATCACCTCGCCCGACTCCCCGCGATCGAAGAGGTTGCCGTCTTCGGACTCCGCCTTCTCATACAGGTAAAATGGAAAGCACTGACTTGCCCCGTTCTTGTCTGCCATATGAAGATCGGGGAGTGCGTTGCTCATCAGCACAGAGAAATCCACTCGATTTCCTACCGCACTGATACAGATAGCGCGATTCGGAAGACCCTTACTCGGGAAGATCGAGGGCATGAGCAGAACCATCTCATTCAGGCGGCGGTTGAAGTACATCCACTGTTTGACGAAAGGTCGATACATCCCCTCGATGATTGAAGCGGCGTCATACCGCAACTCCGTGCCGCGCTTCGCATCAGCCTTCAGTGCCCGTGTCCAACTGATCTTCTTCGGGTCAGCGTCAACGATCTCCTCCACCTCGGGCATCTGGTCTTTCGATTTGCCTGCACATGCCTTTTGATAGCGCTTGCGCTCCTCATTGTAGGTAGCGATCATGCGCTTCACCGCCTTCTCCAGACTCACCGAAGACATGTTGTAGACCCACGAGTCACGGCCCGTGACCACGCCGAGGGAGAAGGTTTCAAAAACCTTCTTTGCGTCTTCGACTTCTTTGTCGCCGAGGGGAAGGAACGCGTAGAAGGCCGGATCTCGTTGATTGATCCAGTCGTGATCCTTGTTAGGCTGGAGCAGTGCCCACTTTTTTTCACGGTGGATGCCATTGATGCTCTCGAAACGTTTGATGATTGAGAGCTTTTCGTCACGGCTCAGGTAGTCGCCGATGTCATGGTAATGCAGTTCGCACGCCCCGGTCTTGGCTGGATTCCTAATAAGCAGAGAAATGGCGATGCCAGCTCGACTGCCGGAACCGAAGATTTTGCCTCCTTCCATGCGGGATGTTTCGCCGGAAGTGCGCTGATTACCGCGAAGATTGAAGACGTAAATAGTGGAAAACTCGTCGATCAGACTGGCCCGAAGACCGTCCATCGCGTTTCCATCGAGAAACGAGTTGTTGGTCACGAAACTGACGACGCCCTTGTCACCCACACGATCGCTTGCCCAGCGCAAAGCGCGAACATAGGAGTCATAGAGATTCCTTGAGAGCTTCGCGTTGGAACGTGCGGTGTACGTTTCTCCGATTCGTCCATCCAGTACTTCGTAGACGAGATTCTTGTTGTTGTCATTTTGGCTGTCCTGCCCGGTGGAATATGGCGGGTTGCCGATGACAACGCGAATCGGGCTCTGCTTCTGGCGACGGACGCGACGGTTGTTCTCGGGGAACATCCGCTCTTCGAGAGCGCCCTTCGTCTCGGCGAGTTGGAACGTATCTGTGAGCACGATGCCCTCGAACGGCATGTATGCGTCGCCACTGGCGGTCGCTTTCGTCGTCGCGGATGGCTCGATGGTCCGCAGGAGCGCGTGAAACGTCTCCTCGATGTTGATAGCCGCGATGTAGTAGGCCAACAGAACGATCTCGTTGGCGTGGAGCTCGTGCTGGTACTTCCGACGAAGATCCTCGGGCTGGATCAGGCCGCTCTGGAGCAGGCGCACGATGAACGTGCCAGTCCCCGTGAAGGGGTCGATGACGTGAACATCCTTGTCGCTGATCGACGAGTTGAACTCGTGGCGCAACACAGCATCGACGCTACGGATGATGAAGTCGACGACCTCGACGGGCGTGTAGACGATGCCGAGGCGCTCGGCCATCTTGGGGAAGGCCGTGCGGAAGAACTTGTCGTAGAGCTCGATCACGACCTTCTGGCGGCCCACGGCGTTGTCGATGCCTGCGGCTCGCTCGCGCACGCTGTCATAGAACTTCGCGAGGGAGTTGGTCTCCTTCTCCAGCGTTTGGTCCTCCAACGCGTCGAGCATCTTCTGCATCGCGATGGAAACCGGGTTGTGCTTCGTGAAGGCGTACCCCGCAAACAGCGCATCGAACACGGGACGCGTGATGAGGTGCTGTGACAGCATCTCGATCGCGTCGTCTTCGGAGATAGAGGGGTTGATGTTGAGCCGAAGGCCCGCGAGAAAGTCGCTGAACGCCTTGCGGTGGCGGGGCGCTCCGTCGAGCAGCGCCTTGATCCGTGTCGTGTGTCGCTCGGCGATGGTCGCGACGTCCTTCGCCCAACTCTCCCAGTAGCGGCGGTCTCCGCACTTGAGAACGATGCGTGCGAAGATCGCGTCCTTCCACGCTTCGAGGTCCGCGAAGCCGAAACTCATCTGGACATCTCGCACGCCGGGCGTGCCGTCGCCTACACCAGTATCACCATCCCCGTCACCGGGATCACCGACCCCGATCACCTGGATCGAGTCGGGGCGCTTGGCGTTCAGTTCGATCTGATTGATGGTGGCGTTGAAGCGATCGTCGTGAGCACGGAGCGCTTGAAGAACCTGCCAGACAACCTTGTACTTCTCGTTATCCTTCAGCGCCTCTTCGGGGGCGACATCCGCGGGAATGCCGATCGGGAGGATGATGTAGCCGTACTTCTTGCTCTCGGCTCGACGCATCACGCGGCCAACCGACTGCACGACGTCGATCACGGACTTGCGAGGGTTGAGGAAGAGCACTGCATCGAGCGCGGGCACATCGACGCCCTCGGAGAGACAGCGGGCGTTGGAGAGAACCCGACAGGTATCGGCCGGTGCTGTTGCCTTGAGCCAGTCGAGCAGCGCATTGCGGCGCATTGCGTCGAAGGTTCCGTCGACGTGGTCGAGTTCGCAGTTGATGAGTTGTTCGTCGGGATGCGATTTCCTGTACTCGTCGATCACTTGACGGAACGTCTGCGTGAACGCCTTGGAGTCTCGAATCGAGCGAGAGAAGGCCACGGCTCTGCGCATCGGCGCCGTGTCGCCATGCAAGTCCGCGGCGGCGGTGATCCGGTCGAGGCGCTTCGCGAGCCCGTTCCAACAGCCGACGATCTTCACTGCGTCGGCGAGGTTCAACTCGTTGTTCGCGTCGGCGATCTGCCGCTGGAACGCCTTGCTGACGTACTTCTCATCGACCGCGAGGACGAGCACCTTGTAGTCGGAAAGGAGGCCCTTGGCGACCGCTTCACCGAAGCCGAGGCGATAGAACTCCTCGCCGAAGATCGAGCGATCGTCCATCGAGCAAAGCTCGGCCTCGGCCTCCTTCACCTTGGATTTGGTCTCGTCGCTGTAGATGCGCGGGGTCGCCGTCATGTAGAGGCGCTTGCGACCACGCAGGAACTTCGCGTCGTGAACCTTGACGAAGTGGCTCTCGTCCTCGCTGCTCAACGTCACGCCCGTCGTGCGGTGAGCCTCGTCGCAGATGATGAGGTCGAACGGAGGCAGACCGGCCTTCTGCGCCTCGGACACCGCGTCGATCGACTGGTAGGTGGAGAAGACGACCGTCATCCCCTTCTGGTCGGGCTCCTTGCTCGCCAGCGTCTTGAGCTTCTGGTACTGCCTCGTGATCTGGCCTGCCGATGTTGTCGCGGGGAAGGCGAGGTCGTGCGTGGTGATGTCTGCCGTGTCGTCCTCGCCCTTCTGCGAGCGCTTGCCGATCTTCGTGTCGGAACAGACCGCAAGAGCGTGGATCGGCCGGGTGGACTCGGCGGTCCACTCACGGAGGCTCTGTGAGAGCAGAGACAGCGACGGCACGAGGAAGAGAACGTGCCCGTGCGGCGGCACCAGTTCTATTTCGCACGCGAGGGAGAGCGCCGTGAAGGTCTTGCCCGTGCCGCAAGCCATGATGAGTTTGCCGCGATCCGCCTTGGCGAAGCCATCGAGGATCGCGCGGATCGCCGTCTTCTGGTGTTCGCGTGGGGCCTTCTGACGCCGGAGCGAGAGATCCTGCGGACGCTTGAGGCTGAAGCGCGACCAGTCGATCGGGGCATCGTCGAGGTCTTGTACGCGAAGGCGCGTAACAGGCTTCGACTGGTCTTTGAGCGCGTCCTCTGCATTGCTCCCCCACTTGTCCGTCGTGGAGACGATCATGCACGACGAAAACTGCTTCTTGCCCGCAGCGGTGAAGAACGAGTCGATGTCTTGCTTCGAGAGGGTGTGGTCGGGCAGGTAGAACTTGCACTGGATCGCGCAGTATTCGCCGGTCGCGCGCTCTTCGGCTACGAGGTCGATCCCCACGTCGCCGACGTGGCCCTTGAGCGGCCAGTCGTTCCACATCCACACACGCGAGAAGCGATCGCTGTAGAGGGGGTCGAGTTCGAGGTAGCGACAGATCAGGCGCTCGAAGCGATCCCCGAGATCACGGTTGGAGGTGGCCTCTCGGCGAAACTGGTCGAGGATCGTGTGAATGGTCTGCGTCATGGTGCTCCTCGCGGCGCACGATCGCACAGCCACAAGCGCGGAGACCATTTTTCGACGGCGGTTGCCACCCCCCGTCGCAATCGCGGCGTGTGTCAGTCAATGTCACTCGCGTCTTCCGCGCAGAGAGTATTCGTCGTGGGCTTCCGTACCACCCGACGACGCGGCACCGACCGGAGAGGCAACGGTTCCGCGCGGAGGATGGGTCATGCCTGCCAGAGACATCCGGCGCCCAGGCCATCGCGGCCTGCGCGGCTACTACCCCAGTTTCAAGGTCGGCCGCACGGTCGCGTTCGAGTCGCGCCTGGAGCGTGACCATTTCATGCTGCTCGACGCCGATCCGACCGTCGTCACGTTCGAGGAGCAACCCGTCACGATCGCCTTCCAAGGGCAGCGACGAACTCGTCGCTACACGCCCGACTGCCGCGTGACCTACCGCACGAGGCCCACGGAACTCGTGGAGGTGAAGTACGCCGCGGAGCTCGACGCAATGGCAACCGAGGACCGCGTCAACCTCGACGAAGCGCACGCCGCCGCGCGGGCGTGGTGCGCCGAGCACGACTGGCGCTTCGTGCTCCGCACCGACCGAGACATCGTCGGCCCCGCGCTCGACCGCGCCCACGCTCTGCACGCCTTCGCGCGGGCGCCGGGCGGCGTGCTCGCGCCGAACGAGGTGGAGGCATTCGTCGCGAAGCACGCGGGCATCACCCTCACCGAACTCGCTCGCGTCTTCGACTCGCGGGCTCTCGGTGCGCTCACCCGGCGCGTCGCGCTGCACCTCGTGTGGCGAGGTCGTCTGCGCGACGAGCCATTCGCCGTCCCTGCCGACACCACGCGCCTCTTCGTCGCCGAGGTTGCGTCGTGAACGCGCCCGGCACACTCACGAAGGGCACCCGCGTGTGGGTCGATGGCCGCGCGGCCACGATCCTCGCGAGCGACGACCCCCACGCAGCGCAGATCGCCTTCGACGGTGCGCAGGAGCCCGAGGAGGTCGATCTCCTCGCGCGCTACGCGGAGGGCGCGGTGCGCTGGGATGCCCCCGTCGCAGCGCCCACGGAGACGCCTGCGTCGCTCGAACAGATCCCCGAGAAATCGTGGGACGAAGCCCGTCGGCGCGAGCGTGCGATTCGCCCGCTGCTTTCGGGCGAGCGAACGCTGGCGCGCGTTCAAGGCATCGCGCAGGACGTCGGCGCCTCGTGGCGCACGCTGTACCGCTGGATCGTGGCCTACGAGCAGGATGGTCTGCGCGGGCTCGTGCCGGACACGTCGCGCCGCGGAGCCCCCGGCAAGCCCCGACTCGCGGCCGATCGCGAGGCGCTCCTCCACGACGCGATCCGACGGCTCTACCTGCGCCGCACTCGCCCGACGCTGCACCACGCACACGCGCAGATCGTGGCCGAGTTCCGTAGCAAGAAGCTCGATCCGCCCGGTCTGCACACCGTCCGCGCTCGCCTCGCCGCGATGGACCTCGCGAAGCGCACCGCCGCCCGCGAGGGCGCGAGAATGGCCCGCACGCACATGGTCTCTCGCGGTCAGTTCCCCAGCGGGGCGCGCCCGCTCCAGACGATCCTCGTCGACCACACGCCGCTCGACATCCAGCTCGTCGACATCGAGGACCGCACGCGCGTCATCGGGCGCCCGTTCCTCACGCTCGCGATCGACGCCTGCACGCGCATGGTCTTCGGCTACTACCTCTCGCTCGACCCGCCCTCGTACCTCTCGGTGGCGATGTGCCTCCTGCAAGGGGTGATGCCGAAGGACGACGTCATCAAGCGCTTCGGACTCGCGCACCCGTGGCCCATCCACGGACTGCCCGAGACCGTGCACACCGACAACGGCAAGGACTTCCGCTCCAAGCACCTCGAACGGTTCGCCGCGCAGTACGAGATCGTCATGGAGTTCCGCCCCGTGCGCGTGCCGCACTTCGGCGGGCTCATCGAGCGCGCGATCGGCACCGTCAACCGTTACACCCACGCGCTGCCCGGCACGACGAAGTCGAGCGTGGCCGACCGCGGCGACTACGACGCCGAACAGGGCGCGCTCTTTACCATCGAGGAGATCGAAGAGTTCCTCGCGAGGCGCATCGTCGAGCACTACCACACGGCCGTGCACCGCGAGCTCGGCAAGAGCCCGCTCGCCGCGTGGAACGAGGCCGTGGCCGCGGGCACCTTCGCGCCGACGCTGCCCCCGGACCCGACGCAGTTCCGCATCGACCTCCTGCCCTACGAAGAGCGCACGATCCAGAAGGACGGCCTCGCCCTCTTCGGGCTGCACTACACCGACGGCGTCCTCCAGACGTGGCGCTCGCGCTCGGGCGCCGCAGCGGCCGAAGCGAAGTACGTGGTGAAGTACGACCCCCGCGACCTCTCGCGCGTGTACTTCGTGCCCCCGGAGGGCGGCGCCACGGTCCCCATCCCGCTCGCGAACCGCGCCCTCGGATCGTTCTCTCTGCTGGAGCTCCGACGCTCCCAGGCGCTCACGAAGGTCGAGCACCGATCGTGGTCGGAGCGCACGCTGCCCGAAATGCTCCAGCGCGAGCGCAGTGCGCTCGCCGAGGCAGAGAAGAAGAGCAAGGCCGCGCGGCGCGACGCAGCACGCATCCGCAGGACCAAGGAGGCCGTGGCCTCCGAGGCCGAGAAGGCCACCCCCTTCACCGCGCCGCGCGACGCCTCGACGCCGAGCGAACCCGTCGCCGCGCCCGAGAGCGTCGCGGACGACTGGGGGATGCCCGTGCTGCGCTTCCGAGGTGAAGCATGACCTCCGACACGAACGGACCCGACGACGTCGTCGCGTCGTCTGCGAAGCCAGGCGAGCGCCATGATCTCACGGCCGACGCCCTGACGATCCTCGGACGCAGTGCCCCCGAGCGTGTGCAAGCGATCCGAAGCGGGACGTGGATTCCGTACCCCCGCGCGAAGCAGGCCCTCGCTCAACTGCGCTACGTGCTCTCGCAGCCACCATCGAACCGCATGATGGGGCTCACGCTCTCGGGGCCGACCAACAACGGCAAGACCACGATCGTGCGCGAGTTCATCACGGCGAACCGCGCGCAACCGTCGGACCCGTCGGCCGAGCGCCCGGAGTTCCTCTACGTCGAGACGCCCCCGGTGCCAAACATCTCGATGCTCTACACGCAGATCCTCCGCGGCGTCGGCGACCTCAAGGCCGAGAAGGGCACGATGAGCCAGAAACTCGCGCGGGTGCTTCACATCCTCCCGCAGCTCCACCCGCGGATGCTCTTCCTCGACGAGATCCACAACGTGCTCGCCGGGAGCGCGCGGCAGAGCGAGGCGTTCCTGAACACGCTGAAGTACCTGTCGAACCAGCTCCAACTGCCCGTCGTGCTCATCGGTACGGAGGCCGCGCTCAACGTCATCCGCACCGATCCCCAGGTGCTCAGTCGCTACCCCGCGTTCACCCTCTCGCCGTGGGCGCAGGACGAGCAGTTCGCGCGGCTCGTGACTGTCGTGCTCTCGACGCTGCCTTTGCGCCGTCCGTCGAAGCTCTCGCAGGCGAACCTCGCGCGGCTGCACGCGCGAAGTCACGGCGCCCTCGGCGCCGTCGTGCAGATCCTTCAGCGCGCGGCGGTGTGGGCCATCGAGACGAGCACCGAGGAGATCAACGCCCGCGCGCTCGAAGCTACGGAGATCGGGTGATGACCGCGCGATGGCCTGTCCACCCGCGACCTCTCTCCGACGAGACGCTCTCGTCGTGGCTGCTTCGCGTGGCGCGCGCGAACGCTTCCTCGCTTCCCTCGTGGCTCGCAGCGATCGAGGGGCGGTACGACGACGCGACGTCCCTCGACACGACCTCGGACGCGGCGTCGTGGGCGCGTCTCGCGGAGGGCGCCGACCTTCACGACGCGGATGAGGTGCGCGCGTTGACGTTCGCCGACGTCGAGGAGCGACTGCGCCCGCACGGCGTGAGCCGGTGGCTCCTCTCGATCGACGATCGTGTCGGGCGACCGAAGCACGGCTACTGCGCGGTGTGCCTCGCGGCCGATCACGCTCCCTACCTGCGTCGCGCGTGGCGCCTGGAGTGGGTGCGGTGGTGTCCCGTCCACGCGTGCCGCATGACGTGGAGCTGCCGCTGCGGCGCGATGCTCGCCCCGTGGAAGCGCCCGTGGGATCGTCCCTTCGCGTCGTGCTGGTCCTGCGGTCGCGACATGGTGCGCGGCGCTCCGAAGGGCGGGGCCGCGCACGTCGCCGCACCTCGCTTCGTCATGGACGCCATCCGGCAGGCGACCGCACGGGCGCTCACCGAGAGCGACGGCTCCGGCGCAGAGGTCACGCCCTTCCCGACGGTCTGGTGCCTCCAGAAGTGGGCCGAGATCGCGGGACGAGAGAGCTGGCCGTCGTGGGTCGAGAAGCTCGGGCTCGGGGCGTCCCGTGACGCGACTCCGCCGTCGGACGGGGACGAGGTCGCGTGGTCCTTCGCGCTGGCGTGGCACCTCGCGACGGGACCGCTCGCACGCATCGCGGACCTCTCGCTGCGGCACCAGTCCACGTTCAACCGCGCCACCGAGCTCCACTGCCCGCCCTCGTTGGTGCCGTTCCAACGACGCGTTCACACGAGACGCAACCTCACGTCCGACGACGTGGAGGAGGCTGTCGCCGCGCTCATCGAGAGCGACATGGCCGTGACCTACCTCGCGGTCGCCGAGGTGCTCGGGGTCTCCGCCAACCGGATCAGCGCCAACGCAGCCCTGCGCGCCGTCGTCGACCGCGCGGCGCCCGTGGTGCTCGCGCAGTGGTGCGCCGTGATGCGGGGGAAGCTCGCAGAGAGCCGTGACCGTCTGCTCGCGAAGGGAAGGCGGCTCTCCCGCGCCAACCTCGCCGACGACGCGATGGTGTCGCTCGAAGCCATCGCGCGCTTCGAGCGCGAGACCGGCGAGACCTTCGCCGTGTCGCCGTCGGAGGAGCACGAGAGGCTCGTCGCTGGAGCCATCGCAACGCTGCGTGCGAAGGGCGAGCGGATCACCGCCGTCGCGGTCGCGAAGGAGCTCGGGCGGGAGCGGAGTTTCATCGAGAAGCGCCCCGACTTGCAGCGCATGGTGAGGGCGGCGCGCGATGCGAAACCGACGACGGAGGAGGTTCGTCGTGCGTGCGGCGTTCTCCGCGAGCGCGACGAGGCCATCACGATCCTCGGCGTAGCGCGGGTGCTCGGGCGCGGGCGGGAGACCATCGAGCGCTCCGAGCCGCTGCGCGCTATCGTCGATGCCGAGCGAGCGGTCGAGCGCACGGAGATGGAGGCGAAGATCCGCTCCGCAGCGAAGGTCTTGGAGGAGTATGGGAGGCCGGTGACCGTGGCCGCAGTGTGCCGCCAGCTCGGGCTGCACCGTCCCTACATCGAGAAGCGCGGGAGGCTGCGGGAGATCGTGATGCGGGTGCGGCGCCGTTAGCGCGCGAACAAGCGTTTCCCAACTCCCGGAGGCGCTGCACCGGAGGGCTATTGCGTTTGCGGTCGTTCTGTCAGAGCATCGCGGCCACGATGGGTAGTGCGCCATCCGCAATGCCCGCCGTCTTGAACGGCGATGGTGATGTCGACGAGCCCCTTGACAACGCACGGGCAGTGCAACTCGTGCGATGGATTCTGAAAAACGGTGAGACGGAACTCGGCGACCACCTACTCCAAGACAGCCTCCCCAAGCACAACCTGACAGCGGTGGACGTCACGAATGTGCTCCGTTGCGGCGTGATGAACGCGGACCAAGCCGCGGAATACGAGAAGGGCCATTGGCGCTACCGCATTCATACCCCACGAATGTGCGTGGTGATCCAGTTCAACAAACCGAACGAAATGTACGTCGTCACAGCCTGGAGGAAAGCCCAATGAGTGACTGCCCGGACTGCGGAACGCTGATGACGAGCCGCATCGGGGTGCATCGCTACGCCGAGTGCGGATTGGAGAATGTCGACGTCGTCGGCGTCGAACTCCGCGAGTGCCCCAACTGCGGGAAGCACACCGTTGTCATCCCGAACATCGCGGGCCTGCATAAGACCATCGCGCGCCATATCGCTACGAAGCGAGAGCGACTGGTGGCGGCCGAGGTCCGCTTCCTGCGCACATACCTCGGGCACGCGCGCGACGACTTCGCCCGCATGCTGGAGGAGACCCTGGATCGGGTGAATGCGTGGGAAACAGGGAAAGAACAGATCCCCGACACAACAGAGCTGCGCGTGAGGGCGATGGCCGTCCTCCGAGAGCCCGTCGACCAGTACGACCCTGATAGCTTCGCCTTCGCTGGCGTTGCACCACCGAAAGCATCGAGCGTACGCGTCGCGCGCCGCGACAACGCCTGGACCGATGAGCGGCCCGCCGTCGCGATGGCCTGACTTCGGGGTTACCGCGCCTCACCTTCGATCATCCTCAGTCTGAGAATTTCGTGGCACTTGGCGATGAGCGTCATCGCTCGATCGCGCAGGGCCCACGCAGGCACAAACACTTCGTCGAATCCAGGCCCAACCAGGCGCTCCTCGCCTTCCGCGAGGGGGCGCAGGTTGATGTAACGGCCGGTGAGAGCAGCCGCGCGTCCTTCTGCATCGATCGCCGCACGCAGGATGCTCAGTGCCTCCGCGGGCGTCGCGAGGGCGAGACGATCCGCGAGTTCGGCGAGTACCCCGCGGACGGAGTTGACCTCCTCGATCAACTGCGGAACTTCGGCAGCAATTACCATCCGTTCACTCTCCCCCCGTTGCCACGAACCACCGTTACGTTGCCAGGAATCGGGGTACGGGCTGTCAGCAACCGGCGTCAGTTGCCAACAACTCCCGTACCCCGACACGCGCGCTGTTACGAGCAGCCCATCGAGCTGCCGCAGTTCAGGCAGCGGTAGCACGCGCCGTTGCGCACGGTGATGTGGCCGCAGTTGTCGCAGAAGGGCGCGTCGCCCATCATCTTGCCGAGCTGGCGGTCGAGCGCGCTCTGGTTCCGCGCGGAGAGCTCCATCGAGGCGATCGCGCTGCCGTGAGCGGGCGTCGGGATCGTGCTCGGCGAGCTCTCGCCGGGGAGCTGCTGCTGCGCGTCGTTGTTCGCCTCGTCAGGGCGCACGTGCGCCAGGTCGTAGCGCTGGAGGTACTCAACCCCGAGCACGCGGAACACGTAGTCGATGATGCTCGTCGAGAACTTGATGTTCGGATGTCCCTCGACGGGCCCCTGCGGCTCGAAGCGCGTGAACGAGAACTGATCGACGTACTCGGCCAGCGAGACTCCGTGCTGGAGGCCCATCGAGACCGCGATCGCGAAGGAGTTCATCAGCGACCGGAAGGCCGCCCCCTCCTTGTGCATGTCGATGAAGATCTCGCCGAGCTGGCCGTCCTCGTACTCGCCCGTGCGGAGGAAGACCTTGTGCCCCGCGATGCGCGCCTCCTGCGTGAAGCCCCTGCGCTTCTTGGGCAGGCGGTATCGCACCGAGTTGCGCTGCGGTCCGAGCGTCGGCGCCTTCGCGAAGAGCGGACCGAAGTCCGACGCCGCCTCGGAGCCCGTCGCCACGGGGAGCGTCGTGGTCGTCGCGGCGGCCTTCACGACCTCCTTCACCTCGACCTTCACGGGCTCCTTCGCTTCGGCCTTCTTGTCTTCCTTCTTGTCGCCCGACGACGAGAGGGGCTGCGAGGCCTTGCACCCGTCGCGGTAGAGGGCCACGGCCTTGAGACCGAGCTTCCACCCCTGCTGGTAGATCTCCGCGATCTCGTCGACGGACGCCTCGTTGGGGAGGTTCACCGTCTTCGAGATGGCGCCCGAGAGGAAGGGCTGCGTCGCCGCCATCATCTTCACGTGCGCGATGGGGGCGATGAAGCGCGTCCCGTGCTTGCCGCAGCGGTTGGCGCAGTCGAAGACCGAGTAGTGCTCGGGGCGCAGGTGCGCGGCGCCCTCGGTGGTCGAGCGGCCGAGCACGTGGTCGCCGAGCGTGTCGATCTCCGCGCGCGAGAGCCCCCACTTCGCGAGGAGCGAGAAGCCCGGGGTCTTCGAATCCTCTTCGACGCCGAGGCGCTTCACGAGGTCGGCGCCGAGCACGTGCGGCGCGAAGGCCATCTCGATCGTGAACGCGCCGGGGAGCGCGGCCTCGACGCGCTGGATGTCGTCGGCCGTGAAGCCCTTGCCCTTGAGGTACTCGCGGTTGACCACGGGGGCGGTGAGGAAGGTGTTGGTCCCCACGACGTACGCGATGATCTCGGCGATCTGGCCCGCGGAGTATCCGAGGCGCTTGAGGGCGCGCTCGACCGACGCGTTGACGATCTTGAAGTAGCCGCCGCCCGCGAGCTTCTTGTACTTCACGATCGAGAAGTCGGGCTCGATGCCCGTGGTGTCGCAGTCCATGAGCAGGCCGATGGTGCCCGTGGGCGCGAGCACCGTCGCCTGCGCGTTGCGGTAGCCGTACTGCTCGCCGAGCTTCACGGCCTCGTCCCAGTCCTGGCGCGCCGCGCTGAGGAGGGGCGCGGGGCAGAGGGTGTCGTCGATCTTGTAGGCGGCGTCGCGGTGCTTGCGCATCACGCGGAGCATCGGGTCGCGGTTCTTGGCGTAGCCCGCGAAGGGACCCTTGTGGGCCGCGACCTCGGCGCTCACGCGGTAGGCCTGGCCCGTGAGGATGGCGGTGAGGGCGCCCGCGACGGCGCGGCCCGCGTCGGAGTCGTACGCGAGGCCCATGACCATGAGCAGCGTGCCGAGGTTGGCGTAGCCGAGGCCGAGGGGGCGGTAGTCGTGGGAGTTCTGCGCGATGGTCTTCGTCGGGTACGAGCTGAGGTCGACGAGGATCTCCTGCGCGAGGAAGAAGATGCGCGCCGCGTGGCGGTAGCCCTCGACGTCGAACTCGCTCTCGCCGTTCGGCAGGTCGCGGAGGAACTTCGTGAGGTTCAGCGACGACAGGTTGCACGCCGTGTCGTCGAGGAACATGTACTCCGAGCAGGGGTTCGAGGCGTTGATGCGCCCCGAGTTCGGGCACGTGTGCCAGTCGTTGATGGTGGTGTCGTACTGCACGCCGGGGTCGGCGCAGTGCCACGCGCTGTCGGCGACCTTGCGCCAGAGGTCCCTGGCCTTGAGGGTCTCGCAGACCTTGCCCGTGGTGCGCATGCGCGTCTGCCACTCGCCGTCGCGCTCGACCGCGGCCATGAACGCGTCGGTGACGCGCACCGAGTTGTTCGAGTTCTGACCCGAGACGGTGTGGTACGCCTCGCCGTTGAAGTCCGAGGGGTAGCCCTGCGCGATGAGGGCCTGGGCCTTCTTCTCCTCGCGCATCTTCCACTCGATGAAGTCGACGATCTCGGGGTGGTCCATGTCGAGGCAGACCATCTTGGCCGCGCGGCGCGTGGTGCCGCCCGACTTGGTGCTCCCCGCGGCGCGGTCGAAGACCTCGAGGAAGCTCATGAGCCCCGACGAGGTCCCGCCGCCCGAGAGCTTCTCTTGACGCCCGCGGAGGGCCGAGAAGTTCGAGCCCGTCCCGCTGCCGTACTTGAAGAGCCGCGCCTCGTTCTTCACGAGCTCGAAGATGCTCATGAGGTCGTCGCCGGCCGACTGGATGAAGCACGCCGAGCACTGCGGGCGCTCATACGCGCTCGACGTCTCGGTGACCGTCCCCGTGGCGTCGTCCCAGGCCCAGTTGCCGCCGGAGCCGGTGATTCCGTAGCGCTGAAAGAGCCCGCAGTTGAACCACACGGGGGAGTTGAAGGCCCCGTACTGGTTGACCATCAGGTGCGAGAGCTCGGCTTCGAAGGTCTCGGCCGACGCCGCGTCGACGAAGTAGCCGCGCGCCTCGCCGGCCTCGCGGATCGTGTGCGCGATGCGGTAGACCACCTGGCGGACGCTCGTCTCGCCCTTGGTCGCGTCGCCGTGGAGGCCCGCGCGACGGAAGTACTTCGACACCACGATGTCGGTCGCGAGCTGCGACCACGTGCGCGGGATCTCGGCGCCGCGCGTGGCGAACACCACGGAGCCGTCGGGGTTCGAAATGACGCTGTCGCGACGGTCGTACTCGACCGCCGTGAGGGGGTCGACGCCGGGGGTGGTGTACCGCCTGGAGACGAGCTTCGCGCCCGCGTGAGGGGTTTTGGCGGCCTTCGGTCCCTTCGCGGTGACCGTCTTCGACCTGCCGTTCGTCTTGCCGTGGATGGGTCCGTCGATGCTCAAGTCCGTCATCCTCGCGAGAGATGTGATTTGGGGGAGAGTCAGTGTGATGCACACCCGCGGGAATCCGGAAGCCCCGGGCGCCCAGATGAGAGATTCTGGTAACGCCGCGACTCCGGGGACCCGATCGTGGGGGCACCGTTGAAGGGCACCGTATCCCCCTGCAACCCACGGAGGCCACTTCGCGACAGCGTTCGACACCCGGACGCGAGGCCCCAGAGCTCCAGAGGATCGATGCGCGACGAAAGAGAAAATCAACTTTCCTGCAAGGCGATCGTGCGATGCTCCGCGGCGATGCGACGACCCCTCCTTGCGCTCTCTGCGCTGCTCGTGCTGACCGCGTCGTGCGGCCCCTCGGTGCGTCACGATCTGGGCTCGGTCCCACAGAGCGCCATCACCTTCGACGACATGTGTCGCCTGCAGGACTACTTCGATCAGCGGGTCGACGCGCACGCGCCGCCGCTGCGCGTGGTCGACGAGATGAGCACCGAGACGTCGAGGGTCGAGCGCGACGAGCGCGGGCAGATGCGCCCCGTGGTGAACGGCGAGGGCACGTACCTCATCACCACGCGGTCCGATCGGGTGCGCTTCCGTCGCTTGCTCCGCGACGAGTACCGACGGCTGCCCGATGACATGGGCATCACGGCCCCCGAGGCGCAGGTGCGGGTCAGGGTCACGTGGTGGCAGGCCGGCGGGATCCGCCGCGTCCGCAACGACGGCAACGTGGTCATCTCGCGCGGCGACGACAGCTGGACGCTCCCGCCGCAGCCCTGCGTGGGCGAGTTCCTCTTCGGCGAGAGCGCCTACGTGATGCGACGGTGCTTCCTCGAAGCCGACCGCGCCCGCTCACGGGGCGAGATCCCCGCGGCGTGCTCCGTGGCGATCCCCACGGACGCTGCGACCTCCGCCGACGCCGCGGTCTCCGACGCGCCCGCCGCGGTCTCCGACGCGCCCGCCGTGACCGCGCCCACGGCGCCCGCGACGCCCGCCGTGACCGCGCCCGTCGCAGCGCCGACGCCTTCTGCCGCACCGCCCGACGCGCCTCCGACAGCCGCTCCCGACGCGAGCGTTTCTGCCTCCGACGCCGCGCGAACCCGGTAGTATCGCGCCCCGTGGAACGCATCTATGCGATCGCGCTCACGGCCTTCCGCGAGGCCATCCGTGACCGCATCCTCTTCGCCGTGCTCGGCCTGGGCGTGGCCTCGACCTGCCTCGGCCTCGGGATGGGCGCCCTCTCGACGGGCGAGGTGACGCGCATCGTGGTCGACCACGGCCTGGTCACCATCTCGCTCCTCGCGAACCTCGTGGCGATCTTTCTCGGCGCGAACTTCCTCTACAAGGAGCTCGAGCTGCGCACGCTCTACGTGCTGCTCGCGCGCCCCGTCGCCCGCTACGAGATCGTGCTCGGCAAGTTCACGGGCATCCTCGTGACCGTGTCGGTCTTCATCGCGCTCACGGCCTCGGTGCTCCTGGGCCTCGTGACCATGACCGCCGCCGAGGAGAACGTCGCGGGCGTGCAGCGCTCGCAGTACGCCCTCGGGCTCCTCATGGGCCTCGCGCAGTCTCGCGGCTCGCGCCTGGGACTCCTCGCGGGGCTCCTCGCGGTCGTGGGCGTGGTGCTGCTCGTGCCGCGCGTGCGCAAGGCGCTCTCGATCGGCGCGATGGTGCCCGTCTCGGCGGCGATCTTCGCGGCCTTCGCGGCGGTGTCGCACCTCGTGGCCCCGATCGAGACCTCGTACGTGGTCTACTCGTGCGGCCTCGTGCTCGCGGAGGTCGCCATCACGGCCTCGTTCGCGATGCTCTTCTCGTCGATCTCGACGCCCTTCGTCACGGGGATGATGTCCGCGGGCGCCTTCGCCATCGCGCGCTCCACGTGGATGATGCAGCACATCCGCGGGCGCTTTCCGCCGGTGATCAAGGCCATGCTCGAAGGGATCGCGCGGGTGATCCCGAACCTGCACCTCTTCGTCCCGTCGCGGCCCGTGCTCATGCCCGACGACCCCTCGCGCACGCCGCTCTCGTGGGTGCTCCAGTCGACGGCCTACGCGGGCCTCTACGCGGGCGTGCTCCTCGCGTGCGCGTCGCTGCTCTTCCGTCGCAGAGACCTGGTGTGACGGTCGGCCATGCGTGACGCCGCCCGCCGGTGGGGCCTCGTCGCCCTCGTCATCGCCGCCGTGGTCTGCGCGCGCGTGCTCACCGACGCGCGCGCCGAGCTCGACGCCGGTCGCCGCGCCCTCGCCGCAGGACACGACGAGATGGGCGTCCGACGGCTCCGCAGGGCCGCGCACCTCTACCTCCCGCTGAGCCCGTACACGCGCGACGCCTACGACGCGCTCGAGGCCTACGCGCGCTCCGCCGAGTCGCGCGGACAGAACGACCGCGCCCTCTCGGCGTGGCGCGCGGTGCGATCGAGCGCCCTCGCGACGCGCTGGCTGGTGATCCCCTACCGCGAGCGCCTCGAGCGCGCGAACCGACGCATCGCGCGGCTCATGTCCCTGCTCCCGCCGCCGCCCGTCGACCGCGGCGCGACGCAGGCGCAGCTCGAAGAGCGCCACCTCGCGCTGCTGCAAGAGGACCGCGCGCCGGACCCCGCGTGGGTGGTGCTCATGGGCCTCGGCTTCGCGCTCTGGATGGGCGCCGTCGCGTGGGCCGCGCGCGTCGGCTGGGACGACGACGACCGCCCGCAATGGCCGAAGCTCCGCGTCGCGGGCGCCGCCGTGGCGCTCGGCGTGCTGCTTTTCTTCGTCGCGCTCGCGAGGGCGTAGAGAGGGCGTCCGCGTGCGCATCCCGCTGGTCTCTCCGACGGCCCTGACGCTGGCCGAGAACGTCTCTCGCGCCGTGGGGCGCGAGGTCTTCATCAAGCACGAGAACGCGACGCACCCGCGCTACGGCGGCAACAAGGTGCGCAAGCTCGAGTACCTGCTCGCCGAGGCCCGCGCGCGCAAGGCCACGGACATCATCACCGTGGGCGCCGCGGGCTCGCACCACGTCCTCGCGACGACGGTGCACGGCACCGCCGCGGGCTTTCACGTCGAGGCCGTGCTCTCGCCGCAGCCGCGTACCGCGCACGTCGTCGACAACCTCCGCGCCGACCTCGCGCAGGGCGCGACGCTGATCCCCGTGTCGCACGCCGTCGAGATGCCCCTCCAGGTCGCGTGGCGCGTGGCGGCGCTGCGCGCGCAGGGGCGCGTCCCGTATGTGATTCCGCCGGGGGGGAGCACGGCGCTCGGGGCGTGCGGGTACATCGACGCGGTGGCCGAGCTCCGTCAGCAGCTCGTGACGGTGGGCGTGGCCTCCGTCGATGCGATGGTGTGCGCGCTCGGCTCGGGCGCGACGCTCGCGGGCATCATGGCGGGGCAGCGGCTCCACGGCGTGACGGGCGACGCGTGGGGCGTGCGCGTGACGCCGCGCGCGGTGAGCGGCGCCTCGCTCGTGGCGTGGCTCGCCAACGGCGCGATGGAGAAGATGGCGCAGAAGCCCGCGCGCTTCTCGCGCCGCGACGTGCGGGTGCTGGAGCTCGCGGGCGATCCGGGCTACGGGCGCGAGTCGCGCGAGGCGATGGCGGCGATCGAGCTCTTCGCGAAGGACGACGTGCACCTCGACCCGACGTACACGGGCAAGGCCGCGGCGGCCCTCGTGGTGCTCGCGCGAGAGACCCCGAAGCGAGCGCGGCTGCTCTTCTGGAACACGCTCTCGTCGGCGCCGCTCTCGGCGCTCACCCCGGACCCCGACGCGCCGCTGCCGCGCGCGATCGAGGACCTGCTCCGGTGAGCGCCGAGGCCGCGCGACCGGTCAGCGGTTGTGCATCCACTTCTTGAGGATGGGCGTGAGCGCCAGCAACAGCAGCGCGGGGCCGATGGAGCTCACCACGAGGAAGCCGTAGATCGGCGTGTGGCTCTCGGCGAGGAGCTCTTCGAGGCGTCCGGCGAGGTAGTTGGCGACGGCCGACGAGGTGAACCACAGGCCCATCGCGAGCGAGACGACGCGCGCGGGGGCGAGGCGCGTGACCATCGAGAGGCCGATGGGAGAGAGGCACAGCTCGCCCACCGTGTGGATCGCGTAGACCGCCACGAGCCACATGGGCGAGACCTTGCCGTGGTCGCCCGCGAGCTTCTGGCCGAGGAACATCACCACGAAGCCGAGGCCCAGCACGATCATGCCGATCGCCATCTTGGTCGGCGTCGACGTGCGGAAACGCCCTGAATCCAGGGAGATCCACATCTTCGAGAAGAGCGGCCCGAGGGCCACGATGAGCAGCGGGTTGATGGCCTGGAACTGCGCCGCGGGGATCTCGTAGTGACCCGTGGCGATGAGCTCCTTCATGCCCGGGCCGGCGACCATGGCGGCGGCGACGACGAAGAGGCCCGAGACGGCGAGCCAGAAGCCCTTCGCGTGGGTCTGCTCGCGCGTCGAGGCCCAGATGTTCGCCGCGGCGCCGAGGATCGCCACGACGATGAGGCCCATCGCGCCCCAGCCGAGCATGCGGTCGGTCTGCGAGTCGGCGAAGAGGGTCATCGTCCCGCCGGCCTGCTCGAAGCCCATCCAGAAGAAGATGTTGAACAGGCAGAGGATGATGATGACGCCGAGCCGCTGGGCCTCGTCGGACGTCGCCTTGTGGAAGAGTCGGTAGAACACCGAGCCCGCCGCGGCGAGGCCGAGCGCGCCGCGCGCGATCGACGGGACGTGCGCCCAGAGGGGGCCCACGACGTTCCACGCGAGGAGCGTCCCGATCACCACGCCCACGCCGCCCGCGACCCAGATCGCGACGTCGACGTAGTCCTTCGTGACGAGCAGCACCGGGGCGTCGCCCGGGACCTCGCCCTCGCGGTACGCGCCCTCGCCGACCTTCTGCGGCTCGCCCTTGCGGGCGGGCGGGAGGCCCACGTTGCCGAGGAGCTTCTGCCACGCGACGAACACGGCGAGGCCCGCGGCCATGCCCACGGCGGCGGCCGAGAAGCCGTAGTGCCACCCCACCTTCTCGCCGAGGTAGCCGCACACGATGGGCGAGAAGAACGCGCCCAGGTTGATCCCCATGTAGAAGATCGTGAAGCCGCCGTCGCGACGCGGATCGTTCTCGTGATAGAGCCCGCCGACGATCGTCGAGATGTTGGGCTTGAAGAAGCCGTTGCCGACGATGAGCAGCCCGAGCGCGTAGAAGAGCAGCGACGGAAAGGCCATCGCGACATGGCCGAGCGCCATGAGGATCCCGCCGATGAGCACGGCCTTGCGCCGACCGAGGATGGCGTCGGCGAGCGCGCCGCCGGCGAGCGGCGTGAGGTACACGAGCCCCGTGTACGTGGCGTAGATCGCCAGCGCGTGAGGTCGGTCGAAGTGAAGCTGGCGCGTCATGTAGAGCACCAGCAGCGCGCGCATCCCGTAGTACGAGAAGCGCTCCCACCCTTCGGCGCCGAAGAGCACGTAGAGCCCTCTCGGGTGCTCCTTCTCCTCGGCGAGCGACGCGTTCGATGATTCCGTCGTGGTCTGCATCGGGAGGAGACGCTACCGCGGTTGATCCCGGCGACGCACCGTCGTTGTGGGCGCCGCGAAGGGGCCTCCGCGCGGCCGCCGCGGAGTTGACATACTCCGTCGATGTCTCCAAAGGCAGTGCCTCCGATGCTCGCGCGACGCCACCTCCCCGTGCTCCAGAACACCGCCGCCCCGAGCGCTCCGACCGCCGCCGAAGGGAGCGCCGAGGAGCCCCCTCCGTGGCACTGGATCCCCCTCGGGACCGTCGTCTCCGTGGTGGGTTTCGCGCTGCTCGCGCAGGGGGCCGCGTCGCTCTCGACGCGCGTGCTCGCGCGGGTCTACCGCCCCGGGATCTCCGTGGCCGAGATCGCCGCCGTGCGCCGCGCGAACCCCGCGGGCGCGTACGCGACCGAGCTCCTGGCGGGGGTGATCCCGCTCCTCGCGCTCCTCGCCTCGGTCGCGCTCGGCGGGTACTTCATCGGTCGCTACGGCGAGCGCACCAACGCCCGCCACGGCACCCTCTCGGGCGCGTGCACGGGCGCGCTCTTCTGGCTCGTCACGGGGCGCCTCACCACGATGCTGCTGGTGATCCCCTTCGCGATGGCCGCGGGCTGGGGCGCCGCCCGCGCGGGGAACCTCGTGCGAGACCGCGCCGCGTGACGGTCAGCTCCGGGAGGCGGGCGGCGGCACGCTGAGCGAGGGGACGACGAGCGACGGCGTGTTGCGCAGCCGCGGCTGACCCGTCGACTCGAGCACCGAGAGCCACAGGGCCCCATCGGGGTCGACGCGCTTCTTCTGCCCCGTCGCGTACGAGAGGGGCACGTGCGTGAAGCGCCGGTGCCAGCGCCCCACGAGCACGCCCGTGCGACCGGCCATGCCCGCGTGCACGGCGTTGCGCGCGAGCTCGTTGCAGAAGATCGCGTCGGAGGCGTTGGCGGGCCCCGAGCGGATCATGTAGCTCGGGTCGATGTACTTCACCGTCGAGGGGATCCCGCGGCGCTTGAAGTGGTTGGCGATGGCGTCGCGGAGCGTGGGGCCCACGTCGTTGCCGCCGTTGGCGTAGCGCGCGTTGCCCGACGCGTCGCGCGCGATCTCGGTGGCGAAGTGCGCGGCGCAGCCCTCGGCCACGGCGATCACCGCGTGGCCGCGCAGCTCGAGCCTGCGCTCGAGGGCCGCGAGGAGCCCCTTGGGGCCGTCGAGTTCGAAGGGGAGCTCGGGCACGAGGCAGAAGTTCACGTCCTCGCTGGCGAGCGTCGCGGAGGCGGTGATGAAGCCCGCGTCGCGGCCCATGAGCTTCACGATGCCGACGCCGTTGCGGGCGCCGCGGGCCTCGGAGTGCGCGCCGTCGATGGCCTGCCGCGCGATCTCGACGGCGGTGTCGAAGCCGAAGGTCTTGTCGACGGAGAAGACGTCGTTGTCGACGGTCTTGGGCACGCCCACCACGGCGATCTGGAGCCCGCGACGGATGCACTCGTCGGCGATGGCGTTGGCGGCGCGGAGCGTCCCGTCGCCGCCGATGCAGAAGAGCACGCTCACGTTGTTGGCGACGAGCGTGTCGACCATCACGTTGATGTCCTGCTTGCCGCGCGAGAGGCCGAGCACCGAGCCGCCGTGCTTGTGGATGTCTTCGACCGTCGCGGGGTCGAGGATCACGGGGGGGACGCCCACCGCGGGGTTGAGCCCTTCGAAGCCGTAGCGGAACCCGATCACGTCGCGGACGCCGTACTTGTGATGGAGCTCGAGCACCATCGAGCGCACGACGTTGTTGAGCCCCGGGCAGAGGCCGCCGCAGGTCACGATGGCGGCGCGCGTGACCTTCGGGTCGAAGAAGATCTTGAGCCGCGCGCCGGCCCTCTCAAACGCCTTGTGGGAGGGCACCTGGCCCTCGTTGAACTCCACGTCGACGAGCACGCGCGCGTTGTCGTCGGTGTAATCGGGGATGAAATCCCCGGTCATGGTCGAGAGGTTGAGCGGCGAAGGAATCCGGCAGGGGCCGAGCTTCTGAACGATGAGATCGTCGGAGACAGTCATAGCGGCGCGAGGATAACAACTCTCGCCGCCCCGTGAGCGTGGCGTTCTCGCGACGCGGACTTTGTGTGTCGCTACGTGTTGCGCGTGAAGGTGACGAACGACATGCGCTGACGTCGCGACGGGTCGCGCAGCGGCAGCGTGATGACGAAGCGTGCGCCGCCGCCGGGGCGATCTTCGAGGCCCACGTCGCCCGCGTGATCGATGGCGATCTTGCGCACGATCGCGAGGCCGAGGCCCGTGCCCTCGCTCTTCGTCGTGAAGTACGGATCGAAGACCTTGCGCTGGTTCTCGCGAGAGATTCCGGGGCCGTCGTCCTCGACCACGAGCCACGCCTGATCGACCTCTTCGGGCGCGGCGCCCTCCGTCGTCGTGACGGTCACCCTGCGACGCTCGGCGCGCACCCACACGTTGCCGCCGCGCGCACCGATCGCCTGCGCGGCGTTTCGGACGAGGTTCTCAAACGCTCGACGGAGCATGATGCGATCGACCATCACGGGGATGTTCTCGTCGCTCGTCGAGAAGGTCACGGTGACCTTGCGCGCCGCCTCGCCCGCGGCCTCGTCGAGGAACTGCCGCGACGACTCCATGTCGCGCACGAACTCCGCGAGGTCGCCGGGCGCGGGCTTCACGTCGGGCAGGCGCGCGAACTCCGAGAAGGCCGTGACGAGCCTTCGCAGCGTGGCGACCTCCTCTTCGACGACCTCGCGCGCGGTGTCGAGCGCGCGCTTGAAGCGGTCGTCGTCGCCCGCGTAGCGCCGCGCGATCTCCTGCACGGCGAGCTGGATGGGCGTGAGGGGGTTCTTGATCTCGTGGGCGAGGCGACGGGCCATGTCCTGCCAGCCCGCGAGGCGCTGGAGGTAGTCGACGCGCTCGCGCGTGAGCGAGAGCTCCTCGGCCATCTGGTTGAGGGCGCGCGCCGCGGGGTCGAGCGCGTCGCCGCGCGTGCGCACGCGGGCCGAGAGGTCGCCCGCGCCGATGCGCGTGGCCGCGAGCTCGACGGCCGCCACGCGACGAGAGAGCGCGCGCATCGCGCGGAGGGTGACCCACGCGGCGATGGCTCCGCCCGCGAGCGCGACGAGCGCCGCGGGCCACCACGGAGGACGCGCGGGCGCGCGCGTCTCTCGCAGCGCGTCGAGGGCGTCGAGGGCGTCGCAGTCGTCGTCGAAGGTCGCGACGACGCGCGGCTCCGAGAGCCGCGGGAGCACGCGCGGAGGACACCGCGACGGGGGGCGCGCCGCGGTCCCAGCTCGCGAGCACGGTGCCGCGCGCGTCGACGAGCTGCGCGCTGCGGAGCGTGGCGAGCTCGGCGCTCCGCTGCGCGAGGTTCTCGGGCCTCCGCGCGAGCGCGTCGAGGGAGGCGCTCTGCTGCTCGCGGCGCGTTCGGAGCGAGGCCTCGACGCGCGACGCCGCGCGCCGTGACGGCCCGCGGTGCTCGCTCCAGGGCGCGCGCGCGAGCGCGACGGCGAGGGCCGCGGGCGCGACCACGAGCGCGAGTGCGATCGCGGCGGCGCGGCGCTCGGCGGGGATCAATCGCTCGCTCAGGAGCGCGCCACGAGGCGCGCGACGAGGATCACGGAGGTGAGGGTCGACGCGGCGAGCGCGGCCCAGAGGATGAGCTCTTCGCGCTTCATCACGGGAAGATGTCTCGCTCGCGGTAGACGGTCTGGAGTCGGTCGAGCGCGAGGCCGTAGGCCGCGAGGCGCAGGTCGACGTCGCGGTCGCGCGCGAAGGCCACCACCTCGCCGTACGAGCGCTTCATGGCGCCTTCGAGCTTCGCGTCGACCTCTTCGAGGGTCCAGCTCTCGGAGCGCTTGTTCTGCACCCACTCGTAGTAGCTGACGGTGACGCCGCCGGCGTTGGCGAGCACGTCGGGGATCACCGTGATCCCGCGGTCGAGGAGGACCTTCTCTCCCTCGGGCGTGCACGGTCCGTTGGCGCCCTCGGCGACGAGCCGGCAGTCGATGAGCTTCGCCTCCGAGGGGCCGATCTGACCTTCGAGCGCGGCGGGCACGAAGATGTCGCACTTGGTCGAGAAGAACTCCTCCTTCGTGATGACCTGGCCCGAGGGGTAGCCCGCGATGGAGCCCTTCTGCTTCACCCACTCGGAGAGCTTGTGGGGGTTGAAGCCCTCGGGCGAGCGCATGTACCCCGAGTGATCGCCGACGGCGGCGAGCGAGGCGCCGAAGCGCGAGAGGATCGTCGCCGCGTGGGAGCCCACGTTGCCGAAGCCCTGGACGGTGTACGTGCTCCCTTCGAGGTTGAAGCGGCTCTCGCGGCACCACTCGGTGATGCAGTGCACGACGCCCTGGCCCGTGGCCTTCTCGCGGCCGAGGGTGCCGCCCGAGGCGACGGGCTTGCCGGTGACCACGCCGCGGTTGGCCTGCTTGTTCACGTGGCCCACGGTATTCATGAACGTGTCCATGATCCAGGCCATCATCTGCGAGTTGGTGCCGACGTCGGGCGCGGGGATGTCGTAGTCGGGGCCGATGTTGCTCCCGAGCGCGTGCGTGAAGCGCCGCGTGATGCGCTGGAGCTCTCCCTGCGAGTGCGCGCGGGGGTTGAACTTGATGCCGCCCTTGGCGCCGCCATAGGGGAGGCGCATGAGGGCGCACTTCCAGGTCATCATGGCCGCGAGGGCCTTGGTGTCATCGAGGGTGACGTTCTCGTGGTAGCGAATGCCGCCCTTGAAGGGCCCGAGGATGTTGCTGTGCTGGATGCGGTAGCCCTTGAAGAGCTTGATCTCTCCGCTGTCCATCTTCACCGGGAAGTGAACGATCACCTCGTTCTTCGGCTGCGAGAGCATGGTCTCGACGGCGGGGTCGAGGTCCACCACCCGCGCGGCCTTCGCGAGGTAATCCTGGATGACCTTGAAGAACTCGAATTTCTCGGAGGACATGGGGGACCTCTTCTCTGATGCCAGCGCGCGACGCCTGAGATGAGCGCCGGGCGCGCGGGCGCGGCGCGCGGGACTTGAGCACCCCGCGACCGCGAGCGTCAAGACCCGCGGATCGCCCTTGTTTCAAGGCCGATCGCGTCATCGGTCGCGACGCGCCGCGCCAACCTTCGAAGCCCCGCTCGACGACTCAGACCCCGTCGCTGGCGTCGTCGGCGTCGTCGGCGTCGCTGGCAACGCTGGCGTCGCTCGCGTCGCTCGCGTCGCTCGCGTCGTCGGCGTCGTCCGCGAGGTCGTCGTCGGCGGCCGCGTCGGGGAAGACGTCGTCGGCCGCGGCGTCGAGGGGCGCGATGTCCGAGGCGGCGTCGGCGCTGGTGACGTCGGGGGTGGCGTCGGGCCACGACGCGTCGACGGTGGCGTCGGCGCCCGCGTCGGCGACGACGGGGCGCGCCGTGATGCGGTCGCAGTTGGCGAGGCCCGCCGTGCCGAGGCCGTCGTAGCAGAGCACGAAGCTCTGCGGCCCGCTGCTGCTGCCCTCGAGGAACACCGTCACCACGCGGGTCTGCGAGAGGAGCGAGCTCTTGAGCCGCGTCGAGTCGCTGCGGGCGATGACCGTGCCCGCCGCGGTCAGGGCGCTGAACTGCACCTGGATCACGGCGAACGCGGGGACGGTGAACGCGCCCCACAGGGCGTTGCAGGCGTAGTCCGAGGCGCTGCCGTAGCCGACGCTGGCGGCGAAGACGCGCATCGACGCGAGGTCGGTGCCGAGGAGCCGCGGGTCGATCACGGGGTCGAGCGAGAAGCTGAGGCGCTGCGACGCGCTGGCGGACACGGCGTGCACCGCGCGGACGTCGACCTGACGCGACTGGCAGTCGGTGCAGCTCTCGTCGGAGAGGACGTTGAGCACGCCCACCACGCCGCCGTCGGGAGAGCGCTCGGTGGTGAGTACGAAGAGGCGCATCACGCCCGGGTCGAGCTGCGCCGAGCGGAGGGTGAGCGCGCCGCCGGCGGCTTGAGAGCACGGCGTCCCGACGGAGACGACGGCGAACTCCCAGGGGTCGTTGGTGCGGGTGATGACGGCGTTGAAGGGCGTCGCGGTGGAGACCTGCCCGTAGCCGATTCCGCCGGCGGGCCACGACGAGGCGCTCACGGGCTGAAACGCTTCGGTGCCCGTGCGACGGCGCATGCAGAGGTTCACCGCGCCGAGGTCCGCGGCCATGTGGGCGAAGCGGAAGCTCCCCGTGTCGGAGCGGCCCGGTGTGCAGGTGACGCGGTCGATCGCGACGTCGACGCGCGGAACGTCGACGGGCGCGCGGTCGACGCTCGCGTCGATCACGTCGGCGACGCCGAGGTCCGTCGAGACGTCGAGGGTGACCACCGCGTCGGGCCGCGACGGGATGCGAAACTGATCGAAGTCGAGCGCGCACGCCGTCACGAGCGCGCACGTCGCCGCGAGCGCCGCGAGCGAGGGGCGCATCAGAAGCTCCCCCCGACGCGGACGCCGCCCGGCGTGACCGAGACGGTGAGCGGGACGAGGTGCGAGCGGCCACCCACGACGAGCATCACCGCGCCCGCCACGGCCACCCCCGCGCCCGCCCCGAGGAACGCGTACGAGAGCGTCTGCGCGAGGTCTCCCTCGTCGGCCAGCGTGGTGTCGACGGCGTTGCGCTGCTGCTGCTCCACCAGCGTGTCGTAGCGGCCCTGCGCGACGAGCCGCAGCGCGCCGCCCGCGATGATCGCCGCGCCGCCCACGGCCATCGCCGCGATCCCCGCGTTGCGAAGCCCGACCGACGAGGGCGCCGAGATCATCACGGGCCCCGCGCTCGCGTGCGGCGTCGCAGGTCCCGACGGCGGACGCGTCGCGGGCAGCGCGACGAGCTCCAGCGTGACGCGCTCGTGCGATCCGGCCGAGAGCGTGAGCGCGTGGCGGGCGTCACGAAAGCCTTCCGCGCGGGCCTCGACGGTGACCTCGCCGGGGTCGAGCGGCATCTCGACGCCGACGTTCGCGCGCTGCACCTCGTGACCGTTCACCCGTACGTTGATGCCCGCAGGCGCCGAGGGGGCTTCGATGATCAGCCACCCGATCGAGGGCGCGAGCGCGTCGGCCTCGGTCCTCGCCGCGTCGCGCGTGGGCGTGTACCGCGGCTCCGTCAGGGCCCTCGTCGCGGCGTCGCGCGCCGCGCGATCGAGCATCAGGTACGCCTCTGCGTTACGCCCGAGGCGCTGCAGCGCGCGGCCGAGGTACATCCGCGTGTTGGGGCTGTCGACGGTGTCGAGCGAGGTCTGAAAGAGCCCGCGGGCCTGCTCGAAATCCTCGGCGAAGAAGCGCTCGCGACCCTGCTGGTAGAGCGCCTGCGCGCGGGCCTCGAGGGTCAGCGACGCCGTCGGCGCCGACTGGGCGCGCGCCTCCCCGGGTGCGGCGACGAGGGCGCACGCGCACAGCGCTGCGAACGTGAGGTATGGCGCGTGGGGTTGCACCGTCGAGCGGGGGCGCGGTCATCGGACCGCACGACCCGGCGAGCATCCTGTCAGATCCCCGGAGGGTCGTACAGTGAGCGGCGCTCATTCGGTGCTTCTGCGGTGGCGCCGTGGTGGTGACGCGACCGATGGCGGTGCGATCCGCGGCGCCGGACGGGCGCCTCGTCGACGGGCGTCGCGACCGCCGCGGGCGCGGGAGGCGCGGGCGCCGCGACGGGCGCTGCCGCGGGCGCGACGGCGATCGAAGGCACGGGCTCCGGTCGCGGGGGCGCGGCGGGCGGATCCACGGCGCGTCCCGTCTCGCTCGCGAGGATCGCGGCCGCGGGGTGCCGCACGGCGCGCGTCACGCCGCTCACGCGGATCGCGACGATGAGGCCGAGGCCCGCCACGAGCGCCGCGGCGGCGGCGATCCACCACGAGGCGCGCGGCGGAGGCGGCGGCGACGGGGGATCGGGCTGGGCCTGCGGCGCTTCGACGGTCTCGGCGAGCACGGCGGCCGCGGGGGCGAGGGGCGCGAGCGGCTCCGCGGGGGCCGCGAGGACGGGGAGCTGTCCCTCCGCGGGCGTGAGCTTCAACGGCGCGGCCACGGGGGCGGGCGGCGCCTCGGGCATCGGCGTGGCGCGCCGCGGACGCATCGCTTCGATGTCGGGCGTCGCGCGTCGCTGGCGCATCACGTCGACGTCGGGCGTGGCGCGTCGCGGTCGCATCGCGTCGATGTCGGGCGTCGCGCGTCGCGCGCGGATCACCTCGGTCACGGGCGTGGGGCGCCGCGCGCGGACGGTGCCGCCGTTGCTGCCGCCGCGGCTCGCGGTGTCGCGGGCGCGCTCGTACGCGAAGCCCGCCCAGCGCTCGTCGAGGCGGCCCGCGAGGGCTTCGACGAGGGCGTCGACGAGCTCGCGGCCCGTCGAGAAGCGGTCGTAGCGGCTGCGGGCGAGGGCGCGCTCGGCCCAGGCGTCGAAGGCCGCGGGGAGCTCGGGGCGCAGGGTCGACGGCGCGGGGATGCGGTGCGTGAGGATCGCGACGAGGAGCTCGGCGATGGCCTCGCCCTCGAAGGGGTGAGACCCGGTGATCATCTCGTAGGCGATCATCCCGAGGGACCACACGTCGGTGCGGCCGTCGAGCTCTCGCAGCGAGCGCGCCTGCTCGGGGGACATGTACCGCGGCGTGCCGATGAGCGTGTTGCTCGCCGTCGCGTGGCCGCCGTTGGCGAGCGTGTCGGTGAACTTCGCGACGCCGAAATCGAGCACCTTCACCACGGCGCCGCCGCGCTCGTTCGCGAGGAAGACGTTCTCGGGCTTGAGGTCGCGGTGCACGATCCCCGCGACGTGGGCGGCGTCGATGGCCGCCGCGATCTGGCGGACGATCTCGACGGCCTCGGCGTCGGTGGGCCTCGGCGCGCGGGCGAGGCGGCGCGCGAGCGACTCGCCGCGCAGGAGTTCCATCACCAGAAAGGGGCGGCCGTCGGCGGCGAGGCCGAAGTCTTCGACGCGCACGACGTTGTGGTGCTGGAGCTTCGCCGCGATGCGCGCCTCGCGCAGAAACCGCTCGACAGAGGCCTTGTCGCGCGAGACCGTGGGCATGAGCACCTTCACCGCGACGGAGTGCCCGAGCACGGCGTGGCGCGCAGAGAAGATCTCGCCCATGGCGCCCTCGTCGATCTTCTCGACGAGCGCCCAGCGGTCAGCGAGGATTTCTTCCGCCTGCGGCATCTATGCCCCGACTCTATCGGTGCCCGTGTAGAAGGGCAAATCCTTCTGGGGTCACCTCCTACGCGTAGGACTGGTGGCGCCGCCCCGAGTACAACTACCGTCCCGCCCCTCCGCACCCCGTGAGCGAGCCCAGCCCCACCACCCGAACGCCTCGTCGACGCCGCTTCGGGGCGTTCTCGGTGGCCTTCCTCGTGGTCGTGGCCGCGGCGGCCTTCGTGCTGCAAACGCGGTGGTTCGCGGCGCAGGTCGCCACGCGGATCCAGCGCGAGGTGAGCGCCGCGACGGGCCTCGACGTCCAGATCGGCGAGGTGAGCTTCTCGTTCTGGGACTTCGCCGTGCGCGTCGAGCGGGTCTCCGTGGGCCGCGCCGGGGCGGCCGTCCTCGCGCGCGTCGACGCCCTCATGGTCGCACCCTCGCCGCAGGACCTCATCCGCGGCCGCGTCCAGCTCTCGCGCGTGAGCGTCGACGGCGCCGAGGTCGACCTGCGCTTCGAAGAGCGCGGCGGGCGCATCGTGCTCGCCAACGGCCCGGTCTCGCGGGGCGGCGGCGGCGGCGGCGGCGGCGAGTTGCCCTTTCGCGACGTCGACGTTTCCGACGTTCGCCTCCGCGTGCGGCACCCGCAGCTCGGCGAGCTCACGCTCGACTCCGTCGACGTCGACCTGCTCAACACCCCCAACCGCAGGCTCATGGTGGGCGTGCTCGCGTCGGGCGGGACCATCACCAACCCGCGCTTCTCGGGGCCCATCCGTCGCCTCGAAGCGCGCGTCGCGCTCGACCAGCAGACGGGCGAGCTGCGCGTCCCCCTCGCGAACGTGGCCGTGGGGCGGATCTCGCTCGCGGTGCGCGAGGCGCGCTGGTCTCCGCGGGCCCACCAGGTCGACCTCGACGCGCGCGTCGAGGCGCCCATCGAAGACGTGCTGCGCGCCGTGCCCGCGCCGATGCCCGACATCCGCGGCGTGGCGGCCATCGACGTGCGCGGCGGCGTCAACGTCGAGACGCTCGACTACCACGCCGAGGCCACCGTCGACGTGCGCGACCTCGCGCTCCACGCGCCCGACAGCACCGATCGCTCGCTTCTGCTGCGGTACAGCCTCGGCGACAGCGTCCACCTCAGGGCCGACGCCAACCGCGAGCGCGTGATCGCGCGCGACCTCCGCGCCGAGTGGTCGGGGGCCGTGGTGACGAGCCCCGCGGTGACGCTCGGGCTCACGGCCGCGATGCCGCTCTCGGGCGACATCACGGTGCGCGACCTCGACTTCACGAAGCTCATGAAGAGCGTCACGATCACCGACCACACGATCGTGCAGTGGACGCTCAACGGGCTGCTCCACCTGCGCGGCGCGCTCAACCCGCTGCGGCTCTCGTTCGAGATCCCGGGGCTCGAAGCGACCGACTTCGCGATCCTCCAGAACGGCTGGGATCGCCCGCCGCAACACCCGATCATCCGGATCCCCCGCGCGCGCATCAGCGGCGAGATGGTGATCGATGACGTCTCCATCGGGTGGTACGGCGTCACGGCGGCCTTCGCGCACTCGCGCCTCGACGCCGAGCGCATCCGCGTGCGCACCAGCAAGGACCGCACGGGGAGAGACAAGGACATCCAGATCTCGGGCGTCGTGTCGGACCACATCGACCTCGGGGATCTCGGGGTGGTGAACGAGATCCCCATTCGAGGCATCGGGCACACGCGCGTCTCGGTGCTCGGCAACACCGACGACCCCATCGTCACGGGGACGCTGCGCATCGAGGACTTCGCGTTCAACACCTTTCCGCTCGGCACGCTCGAGACCGCGCTGGGCACGCACTGGACGCTGCGGAACCTCCGCGTCGAGTCGCCGCACATCGTCGGCCGCCACCGACGGAGCCCCTACGAGCTCTTCGACGCGTACCTCGATTTCGGCCGCTGGACCCTCGCCGCGGGCTCGCGCCTCACGTCGCCGCGGATGCAGGTGCGCGACTTCTACAACATGTTTCATTTCGACGGCGACCCGACCTTCGAGCCCTACGATGGCGTGGGCGAGGTCGACGCGCAGATCGATTACGTGCTCGGCCGTCCGCACGACGACCGCGACGGCGTGATGACCGTCGACGCCTCCGTGGCCCACGCCGACGTGGTGGCCTTCGGAGAGCGCATGGAGAACGCCTCCGCGCGCCTCGCGTACGAGTGGTTCCGTCGGCGCGAGGGCGTGCGCGGGGCGCGCGTCTCGCTCGACTATTTCCGCGCGACCAAGGGCGGCGCGCCCATCGAGGTGTCGGGCGCGATGGACCCCGGCGCGCGCATGCACTTCGTCGCCAGCGCGCAGGACGTCCCCCTCCGCGCGATGGACCTCCTCCAGCACTCCGAGGCCCCCGTCGCGGGCACGGCCACGGCCTCCATCAGCGTCGAGGGGACACCCGACGCGCCGCGCGTGCTCGGCGACGTCTCGCTGCGCAATCGGCTCGGCCCTCGGTCGCTCCCTCGGCGCCGTCGACCTCCGCGTCTCGCAGGTGCCCGACGGACCTCCCCGCGCGCGCCGGGAGACCGTCCGCCCGCGGGCGTCATCACCCTCGACACGCGCCTCCTCGACGACCACTTCCACGTCCACGCCGCGCTCCGCGTGCCGTGGGAAGAGAGCTCGTGGCGCGACGTCCTCGGCGTCGATCACCGCGACTACTCGCGCTCGTGGGGCCGCGCCGAGCTCTCCGCGCGCCTCGCGACCACCGAGCCCATCGACGTGCTCCCGTGGCTCCCGCCCACGGTGCTCGCGCGCGTCGGAGACGCCAACGCGAGGGCCCGCGCGGGCTTCACCGCCGTCATCGAGCGCGCGCGCCTCGACGACATCCCCCACGCCGACGCGCGCGTCGCGGTCGACGTCCTCGAAGCGAGCGCGTCGGGCCTCAGCGGACACCTCGGCCCCGGCGCGACGCTCGTCGTGTGCGCCCGCGACGGCTCGTTCTGGCTGGCCTCTGCGGCCGAGCGCGACGCGTGCGGCGCCATCCCCGCGAGCCTCACCACGTCGCAGCGCGAGCACGCGGAGTTCGACCTCGCGCGACCGCTCCTCATCGGCCCCGGCGGCGTGCGCCTGTGGCTCTCGGGCGGCGGCCTCGTGGGCGCGACCGCCGACGACGCGACGCGGCTCTACGGCAGCGTGCGCGCGGAGCTCGACCTCGCGCGCGCCGCCTCGCTGGTGCCCTCGCTCTCGTGGGGGCGCGGGCTCGGCGTGCTCGAGGCCGACGTCGCGTGGGACGGCGCGCAGCCCAACCTCTCGGGCTCCCTCGAGATGCACGACGCGTCGGTGGGCGTGACGGGGCTCCCGACGCCCGTGCGCGGACTCGAACTCGACGTGCGGCTCCGCGGGAGCGACGTCGTGATCGACACGGCGAGGGCCTCGTACGGCGCGGCCACGGTCGACGCGTCGGGCGGTCGCGTGCACCTCGAACGCACGCAGATCGAGCGCATCGACGTGCCGGTGCGCGTGCGCAACGTGGTGCTCTCTTCGCGCGACGGGCTCCCCGACGGCGTCGAGGTGGGCGCCGACGCGGACCTCATGTTCTCGCGCGCGCAGTCCGACGAACCCGCGCTGCTCGCGGGCGACGTGACCATCACGCGCGGACGCTTCACGCGACCGTCGTACCTCTCGTTCGACCTCGCCGGGCGGCTCGGCGGCGAGGCGGGCTCGTCGATCGCGCAGACCGCGGCCGCGGCGGCGCCCTACGACCCGGCCAACGACTGGCTGCGCTTCGACGTGAGCGTGCACATGCCCACGGCGTTCCGCGTGGCGAACAACCTCATCGACGCGGACATCCGCTTCGGGCAGGGCAGGCCCTTCACCGTCGTCGGCACCAACCAGCGCTACGGGATCCTCGGGACGCTCGAGATCCCGCGCGGGGTGATGCACCTCAACGAGACCGACTTCGAGATCCGCCGCGCGCGCATCGATTTCGACAACCCCGAGCGCATCGCGCCCGCGTTCGACCTCGTGGCGCAGACCGAGATCCGCCGCACGGCGGACACCACCGTGCGCTCGCAGTGGCGCGTGAACCTCCACGCGTACGGCACGCCCGACCGCGTGAACCTCGACTGGAGCGCCGAGCCGTCGCTCTCGCTCGAAGACATCGTGCTGCTGCTCTTCTTCCGCCTCACGCGCGCCGAGATGGAGCGCGTCGGCGGCGTCAACGCGGCGCAGGCCGTGGGCATCGAGGTGCTCTCTCGCGGGCTCGGGCTCGACCGCGTGATCCAGAACGCGCTGCCCTTCGTCGACGAGTTCAGGCCCGGGAGCACCTACAACTTCCGCTCCGGCGTGATCGAGCCGTCGCTCTCGCTCGGAGGCCGCGTCACCGACTGGCTCCGCTGGGGTGGAATGACCACCTTCAGCGCGCAGCCCCTCGTGCACGGGACGCTCGATTTCAGCCTCGGGCGCGCGCTGGGTCTTCAGATCTTCCTCAACAACGCGACCAACCAGCCGAGCACGCAGCTCCCCAACGCGGGCGTCGACGTGCGCTGGAGGATCCTCCGATGAGGCTCCGCGCGCTCGGCCTCGCGCTCCTCGCGTGGACCTCCGTCGCGAGCGCGCAGACGCTCGACGAGGCGCCGCCCACGACGGAGCCCGTCGAGGCCGCGGCGACGCTCACGGGGCCCATCGTGTCGGTGGTCATCGCGACGCCGCTCCGCGGCGAAGACCCGTGGCAGCGCGTGGGGCTCGCCGGGCCTCGCGTTCACCGCGGCGCGCGCGCGGGAGGCGCTCCGTCACGCGCTGGCGAGCGGCACCTTCGCGTCGGGCAGCGTCTCGGCGCGCGCCGTCGAGGGGGGCGTGGAGCTCGTGCTGCGCGGCGAGCGGCGCTACCACCTCGTCGACCTCGACGTGCGCGGCGCGTCGGCGCGAGACCCCGAGCTGGTGCGCGAAGACGCCGACCTCCACGGCGACATGACCGTCACCGAGGCCACGGTCACCGAGGCCCTCCGGCGCGTCGAGGAGTCGTACCGCGAGGCGGGCTTTCCCGACGCGCACGCGACGGCGGAGTGGCGCGAGACGGGAACGCCCGGCGCGCGCGAGCTCACCCTCCGCGTGGCCGAGGGCGTCGGGCTGCGGGCGCGCGTCATCGAGATCACGCACGTCGCCGCGGAGTTCATGAGCGGCGCGCGCGAGGCCGCGGGCATCACGGCGGGCGACCTCGCGGGCCCCGTGCGCGTGCGCGTCGGCGAGGAGGCGCTCACGACCTTCCTCCGTCGCTCGGGCTTTCTCGACGTGCGGGTTGTTTCTACGGTGACGCCGCTGCCCGATGGGGGCGCGCGCGTGCGCTACGACGTCACGCCGGGCTCGCGCTACGTGATGGCGTGGTACGGCGCGCTCTCGCTCCCCGAGGAGTCGCTGCTCGAATCACTACGGCTCGGTGAGGAGCAGGGCTTCACCGACGCGACGCCCTCGTCGTGCGCGGCGCGCGTTCAAGACTTCTACGCTCGCCGCGCGTGGAGCGACGCCCGCGTGCGCGCCTCGCTCGCGCCCGAGACCGCCGACGGCACGCGCACGCTGCGCTTCTCGATCGTCGAGGGGCGCCAGGTGCTCGTGCGCTCGATGCGCTTCCCCGGCGCGACGGTGCTCTCTGAAGAGGAGCTGCGCACGATCGTCGAGGAGGCCACGCGCGCGGAGCTCCCCTCGACGCCGCACCCCTACCGCGGGCGCATCTGGCGCGAGCGCACCTTCACCCCCGGCGCGTACGGCACCGCGGCGCAGCGCATCGTCGATGCGTACCGCGAGCGCGGCTACCTCGACGCCGCGGTGGCGTCGCCCGACACGGCCCGCGTCGAGACCCCCGAGGGGCCGCGCCTCGACGTCACGCTGCGCGTCACCGAGGGCCCGCGGAGCTACGTCGAAGAGCTTGTCTTCGACGGGAATCGCGCGCTCCCGAGCGCGGCGCTGGCCGAGGCGTGGGGGCTCCCGCTCGGCGTGGCGCTGTCGTACCGCGAGGTGAGCGAGGCGCGCGTTCGCCTGTCGGACTGGTACCGCGAGAAGGGCTACGCGTTCGCGCGCGTCGAGCCCGAGATCGAGCGCTCGCCCGATCACACCAGGGCCCGCGTGCGGGTCGTCGTGCACGAGGGCCCGCGCGTCCGCATCGGCCGCGTCGAGGTGCGGGGGAACTCCACCACGCGAGACTCCGTGCTGCGCTCGCGGCTCGATCTTCACGAGGGCGACACCTTCTCGCTCTCGGGGCTGCGCGCGAGCCAGCGGCAGCTCTACGACCTCGGCGTCTTCAGCGCGGTCAACGTCGGCCTCGAAGACGGTGACATCGAGGCGCCGGTGAAGACCCTCCTCGTGCGCGTGGTGCAGGACCGCCGCGTGCGACTCGAGATGCGCGCGGGCTTCTCGCTCGGACAGGGCGCGCGCCTCGGCCTCGAGTTCGCGCTGCTCGACATCGGCGGCTTCGCGATGAACCTCGCGGTGCGACCCGAGGGGGGCTACCTGCTGCCCGTTCCGCTCGTGGCCCCGACGGCGCCCTCCAACGTCGAAGACTGGGACATCCAGCGCTTCTCGTACCGCCTCCCGGTCTCGCTGGCGTTCCCCTATCTGCCCGGCGTGGGGCCGCGCTTCAGCGCCTCGCTCGACGCCGTGGTGAGCCGCGCGCTGCAGCCCTGGGCCCTCGCGCTCACCACCTACGGCATCGGCGGAACGCTCACCTGGAGGCCCATCCCCCGCTTCTCGCTCTCGCTCACCAACGAGCTCCAGAACATCGACGTGGGCGTCTTCGGCGACGCGGGCTCGATCCGCGGGAGCTTCTACACCAACTGCATCAACAGCCGCCGCCCGCAGAACCCGCCGCAGGGCTGGCCCGACGCGGCCACGATGGCGATCTGCGACCTCCAGGCGAGGCAGCAGGCGCAGAGCTTCGTGCGGTACATCCCCGGGCGCAGCCTCCTCTTCGCGACGCGCCTCGGCGCCGTGTGGGACGGCCGCGACAACCCCCTCACGCCGCGCAGCGGCTACTACGCGTCGGTGACCACCGAGGTGCTGAACCTCCTCGGCTTCGACGCCGCGCCGGGCAGCACCGACGCCGCTTCGAAGACGCCCGCAGATCGCACGCTCCACGTCGAGGCGCGCTTCACGGGCTACGTCCCGCTCTTCTCGCGCGTGGTGCTCGCGCTGAGCGCGCGCGGCGGATACAACCACACGCTCTCGGGCTCGTCGGCGACGAGCACGCACCCGTCGAGGCTCTTCTGGCTCGGCGGCGCCGGGTCGATGCGCGGATGGACGCAGAACCAGCTCGTCCCGCAAGACCGCTTGCAGAGCGCGCCCGCGGCGGGCGTGGCCCTCGCGCCCGGCGGAGACCTCTACGTGAACATGGTGGCCGACCTGCGCGTGCCGCTCACGTTCATCTCCAACAGCTTCGAAGTGGGCGCCTTTCTCGACGTGGGGAACGTGTGGGCCGACGCGACGAACTTTCTCGATGACTTCGCGCTGCGCTACTCGCCCGGCGTGGGCCTGCGCTACGTGTCTCCCGTGGGCATCGTGGCGCTCGACGTGGGCTTCGTGATCGCGCCCGTCACGAGCGCCGGCGAGAGCGTGTTTCAGACGTTGCAGTTCTATCTCGGCAACACGCTGTGAGCGGTGATCAGGTCTTCTCCTCCGAGGCGTCCGCCGCGTTGAGCTCGGCCTCGAGCTGCTCCACCGACGGGAGCGCGCCGACGAACTCTTGAGGCAGCGACGCGACGAGGCGCGTCTCCCACTCCGCGACGCCGATGGGCTTCTGCACGTCGCGCAGCGCGTACTCGAGCACCATGCGGTCACGCCCTCTGCACAGGATCAACCCGATGCTCGGCGCGTCGCTCGGGTGACGCATCTGGGCGTCGACGGCGGAGAGGTAGAAGTTCATCTTGCCCGCGAACTCGGGCTCGAAGGCCACGGCCTTGAGCTCGATCACCACGAAGCACCGGAGCTTGAGGTGATAGAAGAGCAGGTCGAGGTAGAAGTCCTGCTCGCCGACGCGGAGGTGGACCTGCCGCCCCACGAACGCGAAGCCCACGCCGAGCTCCAGGAGAAAGCGTTCGACGTGCGCGACGAGGCCCGCTTCGAGGTCGCGCTCGTGGGCCTCGCGCCCGAGGGTCAGAAAGTCGAAGACGTACGGGTCCTTCAGCGTCTGCTGCGCGAGGTCAGACCGAGGCGGCGGGAGCGTCCGCGCGAAGTTGGTGATCGCCGCGCCCTCGCGCTCGTGGAGCCGCGTCTCGATCTGGGTGAGCAGCACCGCGCGACTCCAGCCCCCTTCGACGGCGGCCCGCGCGTACCACGCGCGGAGCGACGGGTCTTTGAGGCGCTGGAGCGTGACGATGTGGTTCCAGGGGAGGTCCGGCACTCCGGCGGGAAGCGGCTCCGCGAATTGTCTCACAGGCTGTGAGACAATTTCGGAAGGCCTATTTTCTAATGGGTACGCGAGGTAGAAGGCGCGCATCCGGTAGATGTTCGGGCGCGAGAACCCGCCCACGCCGGGGAACGCGCGCTGGATCTCGTCGGCGAGCTGGTCGATCACGCG
This sequence comes from Polyangiales bacterium, assembly GCA_046351535.1. Classification (GTDB taxonomy): domain Bacteria; phylum Myxococcota_A; class Polyangia; order Polyangiales; genus CAISKJ01. The sequence continues at coordinate 106,063 of JAXLYG010000021.1, read as the reverse complement.
CGCACCCCAGCCTCCGACGTCCTGCCGGTCGGTGATGGCGCGGCCGATGTTCCAGTAGAGCGTCAGGAGCGTGCGGTTGACCGCGAGCGCCGCGCGGAGCTGCGACTCGCGAATGTGCGTCTTGAGCGCGTCGACGAACGGGCGGAAGCCTTCGGGCAGTTCAGTCATGGCGTCGGTCCTTCGCAACGCGCGCGTCGTCGCGCCCCTCGATTCGATGCTCTCCGCAGCTCCATCTCGGCAACACCCTCTGACGCGCCGTGCGCTCGTCAACGCGGCGTGAAGCGCAGGCCCGCGGTCGTCGCGACGGTGCCCGCGTGCGCGAGAAACTGCGCGCCGCGGTCGCTCTGCAGCCCGATCGTCGCGAGCGCGCCGTGGACGTACTCCGCGATGGTGTCTCCCGTCGGATCGAGGCGGCTGTAGATCACGTCGACGGTGTTCGTGGTCTCGGTCAGCACGACCTCGAACGTGAGGTGCGTCGTGTCGTAGGTGGTGTGGTACGCGTCGAGCCACTCGATCACGAACTGGCGGTCGGGCGCCGTGCCCACGGTCCGCACGCAGAGGTCTGACCCCGGCGCGGCGCGCAGCACCAGATCCGCCCAGAACGCCGCCACGAGCGGGCCCTCGTCGGCGGGAAAGCGATCGCGCCCGCCCGCCCGATCCTGCGGCGCCGTCGCGCCGAACACCGCGTAGCCGTTGGTGCTCGGCCACACCTGCGTGTAGTCCACCCCGAAGAACCGGAACGTGAACGGGATCGTCAGCGCCGCCGCTGCGTGCGCGTCGTCGCGCGAGGCGCCCGCCAGCGAGACGCGCGTGCCGCCCGTCGCGCAGGCGTTGATGAAGGTCGGCGGCATGAGCCGCGACTCGACGTAGGGCGCCGTCCGGCAGGTCGACATCCCCATCGCCGTGGTGCAGCGCGCGGGCGCGACGCAGACGTTGGTCACCCCCGCGGGGTCGCAGCGCTCGCCCTCTGCGACGGCCGTTCGACACGTCGGCGAGAGGCGGTCGTCGTCGCACGCGAGGCCCGTGTCGCAGCGCGAGGACGCCGTCGCCGCGCGGCACCGTCCGCCCATCGCGCCGTCGGCCACGCAGCGCGCCATCGTTCCCGTGCCCGCGCAGGTCGAAGACGTCGCGCAGACGTTGGCGCGCTCGCTCGGGTCACACGCTCCGCCCACGGGCACCACTGGCCGCGCGGGGGCGTCTTCGGCCGCGTCGGCCGCCGCATCGACCGTCGTGACGTCCGCGGGCGCGTCACCCGCGGGCGCGTCACCCGCGGGCGCGTCACCCGCGGGCGCGTCTGCGTCGGCTGCATCCGCACGCGTGACGTCGACCGCGCCGTCCGTCGCGGGCCTCGCGTCGCCGCCGCCCTCCGACGAGCAGGCCGCGAGCGCGAAGACAGCCAGAACACCGCAAAGCCTCTTCGTGATCACAGGTCGGCACGTCGCACGGCCGCGCGGGTCTCGTCAATTCGTTGAGTCCGTCGCGCGCCGAACGCCGGTCAGCAGCCGCACGTGCCGCTCGCGCAGCAGAGCCTCGACGCGGCGCACGTGCGCGCGTTGCAGTCGGGGTCGGCGCAGTCGCTCCGCCCGTCGCGGTCGTTGTCGGCGCCGTCGTCGCACTGTGACTCCGTCGCGACGCCGCCGCCGCAGACGCAGCCCGTCCCGCACGAGGCGCCCGCGCGGCAGCTCAGCGTGTCGGCGCAGTCGCTCGCGCCGTCGCCGTCGTTGTCCGCGCCGTCTCCGCACGCGGTCTCCTGCGCCGTGCTGCCCACGCACGCGCACCCGGCGCCGCAGCTCGCGCCGTTGCAGCTCGCGTCGGCGCAGTCGGTCCGTCCGTCGCCGTCGTTGTCGATGCCGTCGGCGCACGCGGTCTCCTGCGCCGCGCCCGCCGCGCACGCGCACCCGGCGCCGCAAGACTGCGCCGCGCAGTCCGTGTCTGCGCAGTCGACGCGGCCGTCGCCGTCGTTGTCCGCGCGGTCGTTGCACGCGGTCTCTTCGGGGGCTCCCACGGCGCACGCGCAGCCGAGCCCGCAGCTCTGCGCCGCGCAGTCGGAGTCGGCGCAGTCGACGCGCATGTCGCCGTCGTTGTCGGTGCGGTCGTCGCACGCGGTCTCGCGCACCACGCCGCCGATGCACAGGCACCCCGGGCCGCACGCGAGCGCGTTGCAGTCCGCGTCGGCGCAGTCGACGCGCATGTCGCCGTCGTTGTCGACGCCGTCGGCGCAGAGCGTCTCCTGGCGCGCGTCGGCGACGCACCGGCACCCGACGCCGCACGACAGCGACACGCAGTCGAGGTCCGCGCAGTCGATCCGTCCGTCGCCGTCGTTGTCGACGCCGTCGGCGCAGACCGACTCCGTGCTGCGTCCGCGGCAGGTGCACCCCGGGCCGCAGGTCTGGTTCAGGCAGTTCGGGTCGTCGCAGTCGATCCGCATGTCGCCGTCGTTGTCCGCGCCGTCGGCGCAGAAGGTCTCGGCGACGGCCATCCCCGTGCACACGCACCCGAGCCCGCACGAGCGCGCCGCGCAGTCGGGGTCGCCGCAGTCGCTCAGCCCGTCGGAGTCATTGTCAACGCGGTCCTGACAATCGCTCTCGGATTGGATCCCCGCGAGGCACGAGCACCCCACGCCGCACGACTGCGCGTTGCAGTTCACGTCGGCGCAGTCGATGTCGCCGTCGGCGTCGTTGTCGAGGCCGTCGCGGCACGCGGCCTCCGAGCGCGCGCGGGTGACGCACAGGCAGCCCGTGTCGCACGCGCGCCCGTCGCAGTCGGCGTCGGCGCAGTCGACGGTGCGGTCGCCGTCGTTGTCGATCCCGTCGAAGCAGCTGATCTCGGCGCTCGCCGCGCGGAGGCACACGCACCCGACGCCGCAGGCGAGGTTCTCGCAGTCGGGGTCCGTGCAGTCCTGCACCCGATCGTTGTCGTTGTCCGAGGTGTCCGCGCAGTTCGACTCGGCGCGCGCGCCGCGGACGCAGGTGCACCCGGGGCCGCACGCGAGGCCCTCGCAGTCGGGGTCGGCGCAGTCGGTGAGCGCGTCGCCGTCGCTGTCGAGCCGGTCGGAGCACACCGTCTCGGCGCGCGCGCCTCGCACGCACGTACACCCCGCGCCGCACGCGCGACGATCGCAGTCGCCGTCGGCGCAGTCGATCCGTCCGTCGCCGTCGTCGTCGCTGCCGTCGTCGCAGCGCGCCTCGGTCCGCGCGCCGCCCGCGCACACGCAGCCCACGCCGCAGGTCTGGGCCTCGCAGTCGGGGTCGGCGCAGTCGATCCGTCCGTCGCGGTCGTTGTCGGCGCCCTCCGCGCAGGCTGACTCCGCGGGGCCCGCGGGGCCGCACGCGCAGCCCTGGCCGCAGCCCACGGCCACGCACTCGGGCCGCGCGCAGTCCGACGGCGCCGCGCACGGGGGAGGCGCCACGAAGACGTCGACCTTCCCCGCGTCGACCTCGACGCTCCGGGGCGTGCCGTCGACGAGCGAGACGCCGTCGCAACCCGCGAGCGCGGTCGTCGCGAGGGCCGCGCCGACGATCGCGCTCAGCAGCCGCATGTGCCGCTCGCGCAGCAGAGCCTCGACGCGGCGCAGGTGCGGGCGGCGCAGTCGGGGTCGGCGCAGTCGCTCCGTCCGTCGCGGTCGTTGTCGGCGCCGTCGTCGCACTGCGACTCCGTCGCGACGCCGGCGCCGCAGACGCAGCCGGTTCCGCACGACGTGGCCGCGCGGCAGTTGAGCGTGTCGGCGCAGTCGGTCATGCCGTCGCCGTCGTTGTCGATGCCGTCGGTGCAGGTGGTCTCCTGCGCGGCGCCGCCGACGCACGCGCAGCCCGTCCCGCACGCGAGGGCGTTGCAGTTGACGTCGGCGCAGTCGACGCGCATGTCGCCGTCGTTGTCGAGGCCGTCGTTGCAGGTGGTCTCCTGCGCCGCGCCCGCGACGCAGGTGCAGCCCGTCCCGCACGAGGCGGCGTTGCAGTCGGAGTCGGCGCAGTCGACGCGCATGTCGCCGTCGTTGTCGAGGCCGTCGTTGCAGCGGTTCTCCGTGCGCGCCGAGAGCCCGCACGCGCAGCCCGTCCCGCACGACTGCGCGTTGCAGTCGGAGTCGGCGCAGTCGACGCGGCGGTCGCCGTCGTTGTCGACGCCGTCGGCGCAGGCGGTCTCCTGCCCGGCGCCGCCCACGCAGTTGCAGCCCGTCCCGCACGCGAGCGCGTTGCAGTCGGAGTCGGCGCAGTCGACGCGCATGTCGCCGTCGTTGTCGACGCCGTCGGAGCAGCCGATCTCCTGCGTCGCGCCGAACCCGCAGCGGCACCCGACGCCGCACGAGGCGCCCGCGCAGTCCGAGTCCGCGCAGTCGATCTGCATGTCGCCGTCGTTGTCCGCGCGGTCGTTGCAGAGCGTCTCGGTGCGCGTCGCCGACGCGCAGGTGCACCCGGCGCCGCAGGTCACGCCCGCGCAGTCGGAGTCGGCGCAGTCGACCTGCATGTCGCCGTCGTTGTCGGTGCCGTCGGAGCAGAACGACTCGAAGCTCGCGGTGCCCACGCAGGTGCACCCCACGCCGCAGGAGCGCCCGCTGCAGTCGGGGTCGCCGCAGTCGACGCGCGTGTCGCCGTCGTTGTCCGCGCGGTCGTTGCACACGGTCTCGGCGCGCGCCGTCGCCACGCAGGTGCACCCGAGGCCGCACGACTGGCCGTTGCAGTCGGGGTCGGTGCAGTCGGCGCGCGTGTCGCCGTCGTTGTCGACGCCGTCGCGGCACGACACCTCGACGCGCGCGCTCGCGAGGCACGTGCACCCCGCGGCGCACGCGCGGCCCGCGCAGTCGGGGTCGCCGCAGTCCGTCGCGCCCTCGTCGTCGTTGTTGATCCCGTCGGTGCAGTCGGTCTCGGCGCGCGCGCCGCCCACGCAGTTGCAGCCCGCGCCGCACGAGGCGTTGTTGCAGTCCGCGTCGGCGCAGTCGACGCGCGTGTCGCCGTCGTTGTCCGTCATGTCGGTGCAGTTCGACTCCGCGCGGGCGAGCGTCGAGCAGTTGCAGCCCGCGCCGCAGACGCCGTTGTTGCAGTCGGAGTCGGCGCAGTCGATCCGCATGTCGCCGTCGTTGTCGCGCCCGTCGCCGCAGAGGGCCTCGGTGGCCGTCGGCGTCGCGCACAAGCAGCCCGCGCCGCACGAGAGGCCGTTGCAGTCGGGGTCGGCGCAGTCGGAGAGCATGTCGCCGTCGTTGTCCTGGCCGTCGGAGCAGAGCACCTCGGCGCGCGCCCTCCCGCCGCACGCGCAGCCCACGCCGCACGACTGGGCGGCGCAGTCGGGGTCGGCGCAGTCGCTCATCCCGTCGCGGTCGTTGTCCGCGCCGTCGTTGCAGGCGGTCTCGGTGGGGGCTCGCGCGAGGCAGGCGCAGCCCGCGCCGCAGAGCTGGCCGTTGCACTCGGGGCGCGCGCAGCCGACGGGGGACAGCTCGCGCGAGGTCGGCGCCGAGCGCGGGCGTCGACGCCCGCGCTGTCGCCCGTCGCGTCGGCGGTCGGCGGCGCGGCGTCGCACCCGAAGGAGGCCGCCGCGAGGAGAACCAGCGACGCCAGCGGCGCGCGGAGCGAGAGCCACGAGTGGAGATCGCGCATCGTTTGTTGGCGCCGAGACTACGGCACGCAGCGAGGGCTGCGAAGGCGGAATCTTTCGTTCTGATTGCGTCTTCGGCCGTGACCGGGCGACACTACCGCCGCCCCATGCGAGCCCGACGCGTCGCCCTCGTCACGCTGCTGACCGCGTTCGCGCCGTGCGCTACCGCCTCCGCGCAGGGAGTCCGCCGCCTCGCGCTGCGCCTCGAAGGAGGCGCCGACTGGATGCTCACGGCGCCGCCCACGCGGAGCTTCGGCATCGGCGGCGACGGCATCGTGCGCCTCGGGGTCGACCTCGTCGGACCGCTCGGGCTCCAGGCGTCGGTGGGGTCGTGGTGGTTTCGCAACCGCGACCCGAACGCGGCGGACAGCCCGCCGGGGCGGCTCACCATGTTCACCGGCGGCGTGCGCCTCGCGCATCAGCTCCGAAGGCGCTTCGTGGGAGGGCCTTTCATCGACGCGAACGCGGGCCTCGCGATCACGGGCGACCTCCAGCGCTTCGCCTTCGACGTGGGCGTCGGGTGGGAGTTCGCGCCCGCGCGCAGCGTCGCGCTCGGCCCCGTGGTGCGCTACGGGCAGGTGACGCAACCGCCGGAGCTCCAGAACCCGCAGCAGGCGCGCTTCCTCTCCGTCGGCGTCGCGCTCACGCTGCGCATCCCGGAGCCGACGCCCGCGCCTCCGCCCGTGGTGCCCGACCGCGACAACGACGGCGTGCCCGACGACGTCGACCACTGCGTCAGCGCCCCCGAAGACCACGACCAGTACGAGGACTCCGACGGCTGTCCCGACCGCGACAACGACGAGGACGGCATCCCCGACACGGCCGACCAGTGCCCCTTCGAACGCGAGTCGCGCAACCACTTCGAAGACACCGACGGCTGCCCCGACGACGCCCCCGTCGCCGCTGCGGAGGTGCGCGACGAGCGCATCGAGATCTCGCAGCGCATCCGCTTCGACACGGCGCGCGACGAGATCCGCCCCGAGTCGTTCCCCGTGCTGCGAGAGGTCGCGAACCTGCTCGTGGCGCACCCCGAGATCCGTCGGCTGCGCATCGACGGCCACGCCGACGAGCGCGGCGCGCCCGAGTTCAACATGGACCTCTCGAGCCGTCGCGCCACCGCGGTGATGGTCTTCCTCCGCGCGAACGGCGCCACGGGGCCGGCCATCGAGGCCGCGGGCTACGGCTCGACGCGCCCGCTCTGCAACCGCGACACCGACGCGTGCCGCGCCGTCAACCGCCGCGTGGAGTTCGTCATCACCGAGGTGGCCGCGGGCACCGTCGGTCCGGTCATCGCGACGCCTCCGCCGACGACGCCCGCCGCGGCCCCCGTCGTCGCGGCGCCCGCCGTCACGCCCCCCGAAGAGACCGCCGCGCCCGAGCCCGAAGAGGCCGGAGGGCACCACCGCCACGGCCGTCATCACGGTCGTCACCGGGAGCACCGCGAGGGCCATCGCCGGGGGCACGGCCACGGGTCGTCGCACGAGCGTCGCCGCCGTCATCACCACTGAAGCGTGATAGCGTCGCGCGCCCATGCGACGCGCGACGAAGACCTCTCGACGACGACACCTCTCCCTCCTCGCCGCGCTCGGGGTCGCGGCCTTCGCGGTGCGCGACGCGCGCGCCGAGTGGCCCATGGCGCGTCATGATCCGCAGCGCACGGCGGCCTCGACGGGGCAGAGCGCGCTCGAGCGCCCGACCATCGCGTGGCGCACCTACCTGGGCGGCTCGCTCGGCGCGCAGCAGGTCTTCGCCGCAGACGTCGACGGCAACGGGACGGGCGACGTGGTGATCCTCTCGGGCGGGCGCCTCGTGGCCAAGCGCTTCGACGACTCGATCCTGTGGGAGACGCCCCCCTTCGACCTCTTTCGCATCGACGCGCTGCGCGACCTCAACAACGACGGCACGCTCGACATCGTGGCCACGGGGCGCCCGGGGCGCGTGATGGTCTTCTCGTCGCGCACCGGCGCGCTGGAGTGGCGCACGAGCGCGCCGCCGTACGGCCCCTCGATCGGCGCCGTGCGCTTCGCGCGCCTCGACGGCGACATGATCGACGACATGTACATCGCAGACGCGGCCTGCGGGAGCACCGACTCCGCGGGCGACGTCTCCTACGCGTACAACTTCGCGCGCGGGTTCGGCGCCGGGGTCGACAACGGCGACCAGCGGCTCTGGCAGCTCGAGCGGGGCCGCGAGTACAACTGCGGCCAGAACGACGTCGTCGCGGACCTCAACAACGACGGCCGCACCGAGGTCGTCGCGTTCGGCACCCGCAACATGTACCTCTTCGAGGGCCGCACGGGCGCCAAGGTCGCCTCGGGCGGAGAGGACCCGCAGGGGGGCTTTCCCACGGGCTTCTCGATCCCCTACGGCACCAACGTGACCGACGTGGTCGACGTCGACGGCGACGGCAACCTCGACATCGTCGGGTACACGAACCAGTCGTACGCCGCCGCGATCAACTCGCGCGCGGTCTTCGTGGCGAGCTACGACCCGCGGCGCCCGGCGGCCACGCGGCTCTATGTGCGGTGGTTCCGCAACGTCGCCAATCAGGAGACCGACGTCCACACGTTCCTCCAGAACAGCGCGGCGGACTTCGACGGCGACGGGCGCGTCGAGATCGCGACGACCTTCCTCGAAGGGGGCGTCACGACGACGTACCTCTTCGACGGCCCCACGGGCGAGGTGCGCGCGCGGCTCCCCGACGCCACCGTGCGCGGGATCTACACCCTCGCCATGGGGCAGCGCCCGACCCTCGTGGTGCAGCGCGGCACGAACCTCCTGGGCTATCGCTTCACGACGCTCAACGCCGACGCGGCCGCGCCCGCGCCCGTGTTCACCCTGCCCAACGGGACGCTGCCGCAGTACTTCCGCCGCAGCGAGTGGGCGTCGGGGTCCGCCGCGAACGCGCAGCTCGACCTCGCGATCCCGGGCACCGATCGCCGCGGCCTCCTCCTCGTGCGCAACAACGCCGTGGAGCTCTGGGACGCCACCGATCCCCCCGCGATGCGCGCCACCTACGCGCTCCCTGAAGACACCGCCGTGGTCACCGCCACGCCCGAAGAAGACGTCGCCGCGCCGGGCCCCGGCGTGCTCCTCGCGCGCTCCGACGGCTTTCTCCTCGTGCTCGACCCGATGCTCCGGGTGATCAACTTCGGCGACGCGCAGGAGGTCTCGCTGCCCGGCATCCGCACGGGCGGGTTCTACTCGGGGTCGAGCGCCATCGGCCCCGTCCCCATCGCGGCGCGCTTCGACCGCCCCGCGAGCGAGATCGTGACGCAGAACTCCCGCGGCATCCTCCAGCGCATCGACGCCTCGCAGGCCACCATCACCCGTCAGCCCGAGCGCCGCTGGGACTGGCGCGGCGCCACCAACCCCGTCGCGATCGACGAGAACGGCGACGGCGCGCACGACCTCCTCGTCGCGACGCAGGGCGACGCCATCGAGGGGCGACGGCCCGACGGGACGACCTCGGTGTTTCGCGTCCCGCTGCTCTCGGCGCGGCAGTCTTTCAACGGCGACGTGGTGCCGCTGCGCAGCACGTCGGGCCCCACGCGCTACGCCGCGCCGATCATCGACCGCACGAACGGCGAGGGCACCGTCGTGGCCGTGGCCAACAACGCCATTGCGTGGACATCGAGCCCCATCGTCGTGGCGGGCAGCGGCTTCGGCTACCTCGGCGTCGACGACGCCGACGGCGACGGCCGCGACGACGCGCTGATCTCGATGCAGTCGCCGCTGCGGCTCCTGTCGGGCGACACGGGCGCGCTGCTCGCGTCGGGCCTGCCCATCTACGTCTCGACGCCGGTGAACGTGCGCGGTCGCGCGGGCGCGGTGACGGTGATCGGCAGCGGCTCGGTGGGCGCGCCGTCGGGCGCGGTGATCCAGCGCTCGCCGCTCGCGATCAACACGGCGTGGGCGCTGCCCACGGGGACGCGCTCGACGCGCATCCTGGGCGCGGTGGTGCAGTGCCCCACGGGGCTGATGTTCGCCGACGTCGACTACGGCGGCGCGCACCTGCTCATCGCCAACGCCGAGACGGGCGTGGTTCGAAACAACGTCGTGCTCGCGGGCGGGCGCGCCTTCGCCGACGACGCGGCGCTCGCGGCGACGAACGTCAACGCGGGCCTCCTCGGCAACGTCACGGCGACGGCGCACCTCTGGGGCGACCAGCGCGCCTTCCTCGTGGGGAGCACCGACGGGTACCTCTACGCGGTCGACCCCTGCGCCGCGGGGCCGGGGCTGCTCTGGGCGCTGAACCTCCGCGCGTCGGTGGGCGAGGCGATCTTCGCGGACACCGACGGCGACCACGAGGACGAGCTCCTCGTCGAGGCCTCGGACGGCTTCCTCTACGGCATCGACACGGAGCGCTTTCCTGCGCCGATGTTCGTGAACGACATCGACCCCGCCATGCCCGGCACCGACGACGTCGACGAGACGCGCGGCGCGGGCATCGCGGCGTCGTGGGCGGCGGTGCCCGGCGCGACCCAGTACGAGTGGGCGGTGTTCACGGCGGGCGGCACGGCGATCTCGCGCAGCCCGACGGACCCGGCCAACCCCTTCACCACGGTCGACGCCTCGACGCGCCAGGTGCTCTTCGGAACGGGCCTCACCACCAACCGTCGGTACTTCTTCGCGGTGCGCGCGATCGGACCCTCGGGCACCTCCGCCGAGGTCACGAGCGACGGCACGCGCTTCACGCGCTCCGTCGGTCCGCTGCCCGACGCGTCGGCCCCCGCCGACGTGCCGCCCGTCACCGACGCCTCCCTCGACGCGCGCGCTGGAGACACCGGCGCGCAGCCGCTCCCCCAGGGCTGCGGCTGCCGCGTGGGGAGCTCGAACCGCGGCCTCGGCGCGCTCGCGCTGCTGGCGGGCCTCGCGCTCGTCACGCGCCGCCGTAGGCCGCGCGCGTAGCGCCGCAGAAAACTCGCGCTGCGCGGCGCCCTCGTAGTTCGATCGCCCGGAGAACCCCAATGAGCGTCGAGATCGGCCCCGGCACCTTCGTGCGGATCCATTACACACTCCGCGACAGCCGCGGAAACCTCCTCGAGAGCACGGACGGAGAAGATCCCCACGGCTTCGTGTGGGGCCTCGGCGCCGTGGTGCCAGGGCTCGAAATGGCCCTCGAAGGCTCGCGCGCGGGCGACGTGGTCAACGTCACCGTGACCCCCGAAGACGCCTACGGGCTCCGCGATGACACCGACGTGTTCGACGTCGACCGCGAGGAGTTCCCCGACCCCACGAACGTGGTCATCGGCCAGGAGTTCTCGGCCGAGGGCGACGACGGGACCACCCTCACCATGCGCGTCATCGAGGTGCACGACGACCACGTCACCGTCGACGCGAACCACCCCCTCGCGGGCGAGACCCTCAATTTTCAGGTGCGCGTGGTCGAGGTGCGCAAGGCCACCGACGACGAGCTCCTCGCCGCCCGCGTCGAGCTCAACGAGCCCAAGACCCCGACGGGAGAGGTCTCGTAGACAGAACACACCTCCCGCGCTCCCTCCGCGCGCAGCGCTGGTGAAAGCGATGGCGTCAGCGTATGGTACCCAACGGCGAGCGACCGTGCGACCGCAACGCCACCGCGTACGATCCACTCTCGCGATGATGGACTCCCCCTGTGTCTGCCTCGTCTTCTAGCAACAACCGCCCTACGCCGCGCACCGTACCCTTTACGGTCTCACCCGAGCGCATCGACGCCGACGCCGCCAAGGTCGTCAAGCGCCTCGTGCGAGCGGGCCACGCGGCCTACCTCGTCGGAGGCTGCGTCCGCGACCTCCTCCTCGGCAAGACGCCGAAGGACTTCGACGTCGCCACGAGCGCGCGCCCCAACGAGGTCAAGCACCTCTTCCGCAACTGCCGGATCATCGGGCGGCGCTTCAGGCTCGCCCACATCATGTTCGGGTCGAAGATCATCGAGGTCGCGACCTTCCGCAAAGACCCGTCGATGGAGCTCCCGCTCGACGACGTCTTCGACCCCGCGGCCTCGCCCGAGGGCGACGGCGACGACGGCGTCGAGAACAACACCGAGCCGCTGACGGTCACCACGCGCCGCCCGCGCCCCGACGACGATCAAGACCTCCTCATCCGCCACGACAACGTCTTCGGCGAGCCGTGGGAAGACGCCGCGCGCCGTGACTTCACGATGAACGCGCTCTTCTACGACCTCGAGCGCCGCGAGATCGTCGACTACGTCGGGGGGCTCTCGGACATCGAGCGCAGGGTGATCCGCACCATCGGCGACGCCGACGTGCGCTTCCGCGAAGACCCCGTGCGCATCCTCCGCGCGATCAAGTTCGCCGCGCGCCTCGACCTCGGCATCGAGCCTCCCGTCTACGACGCCATCGTGGTGCACCGCGACGACCTGTTGCGCGCCGCGCGCCCGAGGCTCCTCGAAGAGATCCTTCGGCTCCTCCGCGGCGGCGCCTCGCGGCGCTCGTTCTGGCTCGCGTGGGAGACCGGCGTGCTCGCCGTGGTGCTCCCCGAGCTCTCGGCCTTTCTCGACGACGACCCCAACAACGCGACGCGCCTCTGGCAGCGGCTCCGGGCCCTCGACGCGCGCACGCTCTCCGACGGCGCGGGCTCCGACGCGACGCTCTTCGCGGCCCTCGTGCTCGAGCCCGCGCTCGAGGCCCTCGAAGGCGAGCGCGACATCGCCACGGCCGTCACCAGCTTCTTCACGCCCATCCAAGAGCGCCTCGCGATCCCGAGGAAGCTCTTCGACCGCGTTCGCCAGGTCGTGGCCGTGCAGCGCCGCATCGCCGCGGGTCGGCACCACCCCCTCCTCAAGCGCGATTTCTACCCCGAGTCGGCGGCGCTCTTCACGCTCGACGCGACGGCGCGGGGCCTCGACGCGCAGACCATCCAGCGCATCGTCGAGGGCCGCGACACGCCCGCGAAGCCGCGCCCCGAGGGGCACCACGCGCCGCATCGCACGGTCGCCGGTCGCTGACCGACGAGACCATCTCCGCCCGCCGCTCGGGTCGGCGGCGCTCTTGACACTCGTTCAGTGAAGGGGACGCGAGAGGCTTCAAGCAACACTTGAAGCCCCTGCGTGGATGCTCAGTGCTGTTCAGTGCACCGCGTGGATGCTGCGGAGGAAGACCATCACCTTCGTGAGGTCGGCGTTCGAGAGCTTCGCCGGTCCGATGGCCTTCATGCGCTTCTGACCGTTGCGGATGATGTTGGTCATCTCGGCTTCGGTCTTGTTCAGGTTGTGGAGGTCGGGACCGGTGTCCTCGTCTCCGTGGGGGTGGCAGCGGCCGCACGCCTTGTTGAACTGCGCCACGCCGTTGGCCGCGGCCGGCCGTCGCTGCGCCTCTGCGACCTGAGGCGTCGAGACCATCGCGCCGGCCAGCACAAGCGCGCCGAGCACTCCGAAGCACACGCCCCAACGACCTCGTTCACGATCCATCTTCATCGCCACTCACGCTCCTGATCGCAGACTCGCTGCGAACTCTCTATGCCACGACGGGGCGGTTCCCTTCACCATTCAGCGTCGCGCTCAGAAGGTCAGGCGCAACGTGAGGGTCGCCCCGTCGGACGACGCGCCCGCCATGAGCCTCGCGCCCTCGAGCTCGCGCGGCACGGGCCGCGGCACCACGGTGCGACGGCGAATCGGCTGCCACGCGATGTTCGCCTGGATCGCGCCGCCGATGATCACTCCGGCGAGGAGCCCCGTGGAGATCCAGTTGGTGAGCTGGAGCGAGTACGCGAGCTGCGCCTGCGAGTAGTCATCGAGGGCGAAGCGCCCGCCCGGCGGATAGATCGACTGATGCACGGCGAAGGTGGCCACGCACGTGATGGTCAGGGCCGCCTCAAGCGAGAGGAACACCGCGCCGAGGTACCGCTGACCGTTGGCGAACTGGCCCACGCCGAAGGGCACCCACATGAGCTCTCGCGGCACGCGCTCGATCTCGGCCTCGTGCGAGATGAGCTCGCGCATGAGGGCCTCGTGCGCGCGACGCGTGGCCTCGGCCTGCTCGCGGGCGAGCACGCGCTCGGTGAGCATGCGGTCGAGCTCGGGCTGCAGCTCGCGCTGCAGGAGGTCGAAGGACCGCGTGAAGCGCGGGTCGTACTGCGTCTGATCGAGGCGCGCGAGCGGGTCGTCGCGGAGCATCTGGATGAGCATCTCGCGCGCGGCGGCCTCCTGGTGCTGCGCGTAGAGGCACGCGGCGTAGTAGCGGCGCGCGGCCGTGACGAGCGCCACGACGCGCGGCGTGGGGGCCACCATCGAGACGAGGGGGCGGAGGCGCTCGATGGCCTCGCCGTACTCGCCGTTGATGTACGCGTCGCGGCCGAGGATGAGGTCGTCGACCTCGTCGGCCGCGGCGACCCCAGGCGCGAGCGCGAGGGCGAGCGCGAGCGTCAGTTGAGCGGCGCGGACGTGGGCCGGTCGATGGCCGCGGTGCCGTTCGCGTCGGGCGTCGAGCGCGGCGCAGGGAGCCGAATGCCCGTGATGCGGAACGCATCCTGGCCCGGAGGGATCACGTCGTTCCATTCGAAGGGCTCACGGGAACCGTCCATCGAAGTGACCACGACTCGCACCCGTTCGCCCACACGAAAATGACCGATGGGGCGCTGCGAGTTCCACGGCTCGGGGTGCGCGGAGTTCACGGAGTAGGTGACGTTGCGCGGGTTCGGGTAGATCCACACCTCTCGCGTCGGGCCCATCGCCGCGGCGCCCGCGTCGGTCGAAGCCCTCGCCGCGTGGGTCTCGTGGCGCCCGTTGGCCGCGGCCGTGTGCGACTCGACAGGAGGCTCGGCCACGCTCGCGTCGACCGCGGCCAGCGCGCGGGGCTCTCCGTGCGCGGTGTCGGTGGCGCGCACGATCACCGGGGTGGGCACGGGCTCGTGGTCCGGCGCGGGCTCGGCCTGCACGACGGGCGTCCTCGGCTTCGGCGGCACGCGCGATTGGAGCAGCGTGACCGAGAGCACCGCGGTCACCGTGGCCGCCGCGCCGACGATGCCCACGGCGCGCATGGCGCGCTCCATCTGCCGTCGGCGCGCGACGCTGCGCACCATCGCGAGGATCTTCGTGTTGCGGGGATCGAGCGCGAGCGCGCGGTTGAAGTACCCCATCGCGTCGCCGATGGCGCCGCTGCGCTGCGCGGTCTGACCGAGCTGCGGGAGCCGCTCCTTGATGCGCTCTCGCAGCGCCGTCACATACCCCTCGGGCTCCTCGAAGTAGCGCCGAAGCTCCTGCTCGGGGAACTCGATCCCGATCTCCTTCACGAACGCGCAGAGGTCCGCGCGCAGGGCCTCGGCGCTCGCGTAGCGGTCATCGGGGAGGCGCGCGAGGCACCGACGGATGATCCCCGCGAAGCGGTGCCCCACGGCGGGCGCGGCGCGCGACGCGTCGGTGAACTCTCCGTCGAGGATCTTGCGTAGGAGCGCGTGCGCCGTGGTGCCTTCGAAGGGGAGCTTCCCCACGGCGAGGAGGTAGAGCACGGTGCCCGTGGCGAAGACGTCGGTGCGCGCGTCGACGTCGGCGCCCTCGATCTGTTCGGGGGCCATGTGCGCGGGCGAGCCGAGCACCTGCCCCGTCACGGTCATCCCGTTGCCGTCGGAGACGAACGCGATGCCAAAGTCCGTGAGCTTGAGCGCGCCGCCCTGGAGCATGAGGTTGTCGGGCTTCACGTCGCGGTGAATGACGCCCTGCGCGTGTGCCGCTCCGAGCGCGCCGCAGAGAACAATCCCCACGAGCGCGGCCACCTCGGCGGGCACGTCGGGGTGACGCTCGACGAAGCGCCGCAGCGTGGGCCCTTCGAGGAGCTCGGTGACCATGTAGCTCTCGCGCTCGTCGGGCCCCGAGAACTCGTACACCTCCACGATGTTGGGGTGGCGCAGCCGCGCCGCGGCGCGGGCCTCGCGTTCGAAGCGCGCGCGGCTCTCGGCGTCCTTCGCGAGGTGCGGGTGCAGCACCTTCACGGCCACGTCGCGGCCGAGCCGCGGGTCGTGCGCGCGATACACCACGGCCATTCCGCCGGTGCCCAGCTCGCCGAGCACCTCGTAGCGCCCGATGTGGTGGGCAGACGTTTCGGAGGCGCGCTCCACGACCTTGTGGTCGAGTCTAGAACACAATCATCGCCTGGCGATACCCTCCGGCGACCCGCTCAACGGTACGGGAGCACGTTGCGGGGATCGCAGGGGACGCTGTTTTCCTGGTCGACGAGGTGTTGCGGCGGATCGACGCGCATGGGGTCGACGCCCTGCCGCATGAGACGAATCTCATAGTGCAGGTGCACCACGCCGAGCGCACCCGAGTCGCCCACGAAGCCGAGGGTGGTCCCCGGTCGCACGGTCATTCCGCGCACGATGTCGGGCGCGATGGCGTCGAGGTGACCGTGCAGCGCGAGGTAGGTCTGGAGCGACGCCCCCTCTCGCACGACGTGCCGGAGCACCACGCTGTTGCCGAAGAGCTCTCCCGCGAAGACCACCTCGGGCTCGCCGACCTCGGCGCGCAGCGACACCACCTTCACCGGCGCGCCGCGCTCCTGCGGAAGATCGACGCCGCCGTGTCCGACCGCGCGGAGCGTCGCGCCTCGACGCTGCGACTCGTCTCTGCGATCGAGGTCGTAGCCGCTCGTGACCGTGTGTCCGCCGTAGGGCTCCACGGGGTACACGTAGCGGTCGTAATCCGCGGGCAGCTCGGGGCGCCGCGGGAGGTGCTCATACACCACGCGCCGCCCGCTCCGGTCGACGTGCGCGTTGGTCTCCATCGACGCGCCGCGGTCTTCATCCATCGCAGCGCCCGTGGGGATGCACAGCCCGTCGAGGTCGAGCTCTCCCTCCGCGCATCGGGGCTCCGGGAGGCAGCGCCCCGCGATCTCGCGCCCCACGCACGGGTCTTCCGCCTGTGTGCGTTCGATTGAGCGCGCGTTGGCGACGCGACGCTGCGGCCTCGCGGGCGCCGACGCGGGCATCCACGCGACGGGCACGAAGAGCAGCGGGATCAGCGTGAGCGGCAGGCGCATCGACGGTCGTGAGGGTGCAACGCCACCGGGGGGCGCGTCCATTCCCCCGACGGCGTGACTACGCGGCGGCCGCGGCCTCGTCGCGCGCGTCGAGCTCCTGCTGGAGCGCGGGGAGCGCCGCGTAGCGCTCGCGCAGCGCCGCGAGCCAGCGGAGCCCCTCGGCCTCGCCTTCGAGGCGCGCGTCGAGCGCGAGCGCGCGCGAGATCACCCTGCACGCCTCGCGATACTGCGGACGGCTCCGCTGCGCGATGAGCCCCTCGACCACGCGGCGGTACACGGCCCTCGCGTCGCGCGGTCGTTGCAGCTCCAACGATTCCGCGAGCTGGCGCTTGAGCGCGAGGGCGGCGGTGAGCTTGAGCCTGTCGCCGAGCGCCACGCGCAGCGCGTCGTCGAGGCGACCGTCGCGCACGAAGACCTCGAGCGCGAGCGGATTGCCGCGCTCTTCGAGCCACGCGTCGACGCGGGCCTCGACGGACTCCCACAGCCCGTGCGCGCGGGCCTTCTCTCGCAGCGCGTCGTACGCCGGGAGCTCGGGTCGCGCGCGGAGCTCGGCCTCCATCGCAGACACCACCCCGAGCGCGTCGCGCCTCGCCTCGGCGCGCGCCTTGAGCCACGCCGACATCCTCACGCGGTTGGCCTCCGAGGCCCGCTCCAGTCGCGCCGTGACGATCGACTCGGCCTCCTCGACGAGACCCTTCGATGCGAGCGCGCTCGCCGCGTCGAGCACCTCGGCGTCGTGCACGCGCCTGGCCTCGTCGAGCGCCTCGGTGAGCCTCCCGCGCTCGGCGAGGTGACGCGTGAGCGCGCCGAGGCGCTGAAGCTCTCGCGCCCGCGACTCCCAGACCTCGTCGTCGATGATCCCCTCTTCGAACGAGAGCAGCGCGATGGACCACGCGCGCCTCGGCCAGTTGTCGGCCTCCTCGCAGGCCGCGCGGAGCCTCGCCGCGATGGCGCGTCGCTCGTCGTCGGTGGCGTTCGAAGCGGCGAGCGCGACGGCGTGGCGTCCGGGCGTGAGGGCGTGCTGCGTGGCCGTGCCCTGCTCGACGTCGAAGCGGTAGAACCCTGTGAGCGCGTCGAGCATCGCGGCCCGCTCGCACGCGTCGCTGCACCGCGAGAGGCACGCCGCGAGCGCGTCGATGCACGCGCGGGCGACGGAGAGCGCGGCGGCCGCGTCGGGGCCGAGGCGACGCCAGCGTCCGATGATGGCCGAGGCGATCTCTTCGAACGCGCGCGCGCGCTCCGTCACGTCGTTCGCGGGAACCTCGTTCACGAGCGCGCTCAGCGCGTCACCGAGGCTCGCCGCGCGGTCGCCGTCGAGGTGCGCGCGGAGGATCTCCGACGCTCGCGCGAGCCATGTGTCCGCGCGCGCGCGGGCGCTCGTTCGAGGCTGCGGGACGAGCGATTCGACGAGCGGTTCGAGCTCGGGGCGCCGCGCGAGGATCTCGCGCACGAGCGCGAGGAGCGGTCCGTCACCGAGGGCCGCGAGGGCGTCGTCGAGGGGCGCGGTGACGACGAAGCGCGCGGGCGCTTCGAACCACGCGAGGAGCAGCGCGCCGACGTGCTTGCACACGCCCGCCTCACCGACAGGGCACGAGCACGCGGCCTCGGCCACGCCGCGCGCGTCGAGGCGGGCGCGCACGCGGTAGCGCTCCTCGGCGGAGCCCTCGCAGCGGGCCGTGAGCGTCGCGCCCTGGCGTCGCGTGTCGGAGAGGGCGCCCCAGGCGAGGTAGAGCCGCGCGCGGTCGAGGTTGCGCGCGCCGACCCCGTCGCGAATCAGCGCGAGGTCGAGGCGAGGGAGCGCGTCGTTGGAGGCCGCGGTGCGGTGATCGAAGGGTTCCACGCGGGAGAGCGTGCGGCCGTGCGCGGGGCGTCGCAACGCGCGTCGTGACGTAGCCTGTCCGTGACAGGGAACGTCACATCGACTGGAGCACGTCGGCCCAGGTCTCCATCGCGAGGGGGTCGAAGAGCACGACGCGCACGTCGCGGACGTGGTCGGGTTCGAGGGTGCTGAAGGTCCGCACGGCTTCGAGCAGGAGCTTCGCGCCGAGGGCCATGGGCACGCCGCCGATGCCCGTTCCGAGCGCGGGGAAGGCCACCGACTCGCAGCGCCGCGCCTCGGCTTCGAGCAGCACCCGCAGCGTGCACCGCTGGAGGCAGATGGCGTTGTCGAGCGCGGCCACGGCGTGCGCGACCCAGTGGGCCTTGAGGTCACCCGCGGCGGTCCACACGACATCACCCATCGCGACGGGCGCCTTCTCGAGCGCGTCCTTCTCGATCTGGTCGCCGCCCACGCGGCGGAGCACGGCGGCGACGCCGGCGTCCATGACGAGCGCGCCGTTGGCCGCGTTGACGATCACGTCGGCCTCCTGCTGCGCGAGGTCGCCGAACACGAGCTCGATGGAGACGTCGCCCGCGCGGGCCCTGAGCTCGTCGCGCTGCTTCACCGGCGCGGGCGCCGAGGTGACCACCGAGAGCGCGCGGGCCACGGCCTCGGCGCTCGCGTAGCGGTCTTCAGGACGCTTTCGCAGCAGCCTGTCGATGACGGCGAAGAGGTACGCCTCGCGGGGATCCCTCGGCGGCGGCGGCGCGTACACCGCCGTGACGTGGGCGATGCCGAGCTGGATGGCGCTCTCGCCCTGGAACGCAGACTCGTTCGTGGTGAGCATGTGGGCCGTCGCGCCGAGGGCGTAGAGGTCGGTGCGGCGGTCGATGGCGGCCTGGTTCCACTGCTCGGGGGCCATGAAGTGGGGCGTGCCCACGATGCGGTTGTCGACGCCGCGCGAGCGGCTCTCGACGGCGATGCCGAAGTCGCCCACGGCGGCCGTCCCGTTGCCGCAGAGAAAGAGGTTCGCGGGCTTCACGTCGCGGTGCACGACGCCCGCCTGATGAATCGCGTGGAGCCCGAGCGCCGCGTCGACGACGAGCCGACACACGGCCTCGACGGGGAGCCTGCGCCCGATGGCCCGCTGCGACGCGAGGATCTCTTCGAGGTCGATGCCGTCGACGTAGCGCTGCACCACGAAGGGGACGCCGTTCTCGATGCCCGCGTCGACGGCGCCGACGACGTGCGTCGAGCTCACGCGCGCCGCGAGGTGGGCCTCACGAAAGATCTGGTCGCCCGCGTCGAGCTTGAAGGTCTTGATGACCAGCGGCATGCGCAGCACGGGATGGCTCGCGAGAAAGGCCGCGCCCATGCCGCCCTCGCCGAGCTTCGAGTGCACGGTGAGGTTGTGAAAGGTCTTGCCGGGCTCGGGCCATCCTGGCGGCGGCGTGTCGTCGACCTGCGCGGGCGCTGGCGGCGTCGCGATCGCGATCGAGGGGAACGCCTCCGTCGCGAGGAGCGGGAGCGATTTCGCTGCGTCGAGCGCGGCCTTGGCCTCGTCCGCGGGGAGCAACTCTGTAGGCTGGTGGGTGCTCATCGGTGTCGTCGCCTCGAAGGGGAAACCACCCCGCGCCCACGAGTGTCAAGCGACGGCTCCGGGGGGTGAGACGTAGCCCGTCAACCGTGCGCGCGGATCAACGCGACGGCCTGCTCGAACATCGCGGCCATGGGCTTCTGGTAGTGCGAGACCACCGCAGGCGGAGGCGGCGCCAGCGGCGGCATCTGCATGGGCGCGGGCATCTGCATCGGCGCCGACATGGACGCCGACGACGCGAAGGGATCACCCGAGGCGTCGGCCGTGTACGTGTGCTGCGAGGCCGCGCCGACGAAGGCCCGCGCGGGCGCGGCCGACGACGCGAAGGGATCGCCCGACGAGGTGTCGGCGACGTACGTGAGCGGAGGCGGAGGCGCGTGCTGCGCGCTGAACGCCGGTCCGCCGAGCGGCGGGAGCGCGTGCTGCGATGACGTCGCGGTGAAGGGCGCGCCACCGAGCGGAGAGCCCGGCGGAGGCGCGAGCGGCGCGAGGGGAGAGCCTACGGGCGCAGACTGCGCGAGCGGCGGGAGCGGCTGCGCATACGAGGGCATCGCCTGCGCAGGCGGCTGCGCGTACGAGGGCATCGCCTGCGTGGGCGGCTGCGCGTACGAGGGCATCGGCTGCGAAGGCGGCTGCGCGTACGAGGGCATCGGCTGCGAAGGCGGCTGCGCGTACGAGGGCATCGCCTGCGAAGGCGGAGGTTGCAGGTACGGGTTCGCCGTCGGAGGCGCGAGGGGCGCGACGGGTTGCGCGGCGGGCGGCTGTCCGACGAAGCCCGTGGCCGACAGCGGCGGGAGCGCGGGCGACGGCTGCGGAGGCTGCTGCGCGAAGCTCTGCGTGAAGGGCAGCGGCACCGCGGGCGTGTTCGACGACGCGGGACGCGCGGGCGCCTGCGCCGTCGCGTGCGGAGGCAGCACCGGAGCACCCGGCGCCGCGAGCGGCGGGACGGGCTGCGCGAGCGGCGGAACGGGCTGCGCGAGCGGAGGCAGCGGCGCGGAGAGCGGAGGCAACGGCGCAGAGAGCGGCGGCAGCGGCGCAGAGAGCGGCGGCAGCGGCGCAGACAACGGAGGCAGCGGCGCAGACAACGGAGGCAGCGGCGCAGAGAGCGGCGGGAGCTGCGTCGGCGAGGGCGCGGTCTGCGTGAGCGGGGGAATGGCGACGCGCGGTGACGAGGGCTTGGGCGGAGGCATCCCCGCGAGCGTCGGCGTCGGCATGGGAGGACGCGCGGGCGCGGGTTCGTTCGTGCTCGCGGCAGGACGCGCGGTCGCGGGCGATGTCGGCGCGGTCGCGGGCGCCGATGAACCGAGCAGGCTGTCGTCGACGATGATCGAAGGGAGCTCTTCGGCAGGCTTCTCGGGGCCTTTGGGGGCTGCGGCGACGGGTGCCGCGACGGGAGGTGCCGCGGGAACGGGCGCAGCGGGCGAAGGCGCAGCGGGCGAAGGCGCAGCGGGTGAATGGGCAGCGGGTGAATGGGCAGCGGGCGAAGGCGCAGCGGATTGAGGCGCTACGGGCGAGTGTGCTGCGGGCGAGTGTGCTGCGGGCGAGTGTGCTGCGGGCGAGTGTGCTGCGGATTGAGGCGCTGCGGGCGAAGGCGCAACGGGCGGAGGCGGAGGCACGGAGATGCGCGCGGTGAGGGCTTCGTCGTCGGGCTTCTCGGTCTCCGAGGACTCTTCGAAGGCCGAGAGGTCGACCTCGACGAGGATGCTGTCGTCGGAGAGCTCCTCGGGCTCGGCCGAGGGCGGCGGCGCGGGCGGTTCGGACTTCAGCGCGGGGCGCTCTTCGGGGGCCTTCGCGGCAGCGGGCGGCGTCGGCGGGGGCTTCGCGGTCTGCATCGGCTTCGCGGGCGAGAGCGGCTTCGCGGGCGTCGTGACAGGGGCCGATCCCGTGGGCGGAATCGGCCGCACCGGCGTCGGCGGAACGACGGACTGACGCGTGATCTCGGCGCGCACCTCGCGGAGCGCTGCCTGGAGCGGGCGCGTCGGCTCCTCGATCACCTCTTCGAGCTCGCGCTTCGGCGGCGCCGGAGGCACCGACGCGCGCTCTGGAGAAGCCTCGTGTGCATCGCCTTCGCGCGTCGCAGGGTGCGCTTCGCGCGGCGTCTCACGGTGCGCGGCGCGCTCCGCGGTCTTCGCGTCGGACGCGTGCGTCACGAGCTCGTCGAGCGAGTCTTCGCGGTCGCCGTGTTCGGGCGGAGCCGCGCGCTCCTCGGGCGCAGAGGCGGCCTGCGCAGGTCGCTCCGCGTGCGCTCCGCGTTCACCGTGCTCGTGGTGCTCGTGGTGCTCGTGGTGCTCGTGGTGCTCGTGGTGCTCGTGGTGTTCGTGATGTTCGTGGTGCTCGCCGCGCGACTCGTGGTCCGCGTGGTCCGTGTGCGCTTCGAGGGGCGCGATGGGCTCCGGGATCGAGAGCGCGCGGAGCTCGCGCGTCGGCGGCTCTTCGTACTCGTCGTCGGCCAGGGAGCGCAGCTTCAGCGAGGAGACCTCGGCGTCGAGGCCGATGACGTGAAGCTCACCAGTGGCGACCTCTACGACGGGCTGGAGCGCGTCGCGCTCGTGCGTGGGAGCCTCTTCGACGGGCTCGACCTCGTCGCGCGGGCGGGCGTGAACGTCGGCGCGCGCGGGCACGACGATCTCTCGCGTGTGCGCCTCTTCGACCTCGGCCACGAGCGCCTGGAGCTCGCGGGTCTGCTCGTGCGCGTCGTCGTCGTGGAGCTGCGGGACCTCTTCGCCGCGCGCGAAGCGGTGTCCCTCGGCGGGCGTGTGCTCCCCCGTGTCGTGGAGCGACGCCTCGGCGGTGAAGACCCCGCTGGCCTCCTCTGCGAAGCCCCCGCCGGGCTCCTCCGCGAAGACTCCGTTGCTCTCCTCGGGGATCGCCACGGGGAACTCACCCGTGTCGTGCTCCATCGCGTCGCCCGCGCCGCCCGCGTCGTCGCCGAGGAGCGAGAGGGGCACGTCCTCCGCGTCTTCGCCGTCGCCTCCGCTCGCCTGCGCGCCCTCGGCGGGCGCCTCGGGCTCGGCCTTCTCCGCGAGGTCACGCAGCGCCGCGTCGTCGGGGACGAACGTGAGCGCGCGCCGCGCGAGCCTCGCCGCCTCCGCCTCGAGGCCGAGCTCCCGCGCGAGCATCGCCGCGCGCGCGAACAGATCGCCCGCCCTGCGCCCCGTCGCCGCGGGGTGTCCCGCGTGCGCCGTGAGCACCTCGAGGAGCTCCCTGCGCTGCCCCGTGAGCTCGAGGATCCGCTCCTCGGCAGCCCACGCCATCGCCTGCGCGGCATCGACGGTGCGCGCCTGTCGCCACGCGTCGAGGGCGCCCGCGATGTTGCCCACCTGCTCGCGGTGTCCCGCGAGCTGGCTCCAGCGCTTGCCCGCGTTCTCCGGCGTCGAGCGCGCGACGAGGGCGGTGAGCACGGCCTCGACGCCCGCGGGGTTGCCCGCGCGCCGATGCGCGTCCGCGAGCGCGAGCGCCACGGAGTCGTCCTGCGGATCGTCGTGCATGAGCGCCGAGAGCACCTCGGCCTCTCGCGCCGGATCGGGCCGGTGGAGCCGCTGCGCGTCGACCCAGCGGAGCCACCACCGCCGTCGCCCCGCGGCGTCGTGCGCGGCCACGGCGCGCGCGGAGATGCGCTCGAGCAGCTCGTCCCAACGGTCGAGGTGCGACAGGATGCGCGCGATGGAGTCGTAGATGTCGTCGACGTCGGCGTCGTCGGCGATGCCCGCCGCGCGCTCGAGCTGCGCGAGCGCGTCGTCGAAATCGCCCGCCCGCTCCGCGAGCTGCGCGGCCTCGCGGTACCACCGCACGCGCGCCGCGGCCTCGACGCTCTCGACGCCCGCCGCTGCGGTGAGCCGCGCGCGGAGCTCGACGAGGTCTCCACGGAGTCGACAGTCGCGCTCGACCTCACCGAAGGCCTCGGGGTCCGCGGGCGCGTCGCCGAGCACGTCGCGCAGGGCCGCGAGCTGGGCCTTGCGATCACCCACGGCGCGCTGCACGCTCGCGCGCCTTCGAAACAGCACGAGCCGCTGCGCGCGGTCCGTCGGGACGGGCGTCGCGTTGAGGAGCGCCGCGAGGTCCTTGTGGCGCCCCGTGCGCTCGTAGAGCCGCGCGAGCCGCTGCGCCGCGCCGAGGTCTTCGGACACCGACGCCGCGAGCACCGCGATGGCGTCGTCGACGCGGCCCGCGGCGAGGTATCCGTCCGCGAGGTCCGAGCGCACCTGCGGCGCGATGGGGCTCCCCGGGTTCGCCGCCAGGAACTTGATGCGCAGCGTGGCCAGCTCGGCGTGGCGCAGCGACAGCGTCGACTGCAGGATGTGGAACGCGTTCTCGTCGCCGGGCCACAGCGCGAGCGCCGCCGCGGCGAAGTCCGCAGCCCTCGCCGTGCCGCCCTCGCGCGCGATGGAGCCGAGCATGCGCGCGGCCTCTCGGATGTCGGGCGGCGTCTCGCCGTCGCCGTCGCCCTGCGCCGCGCGCCCGCGCTGCACGAGCAGCCTCGCGAGCGCGCGCCGGTGCTCCACAGTGGCCGCGATGGGGAGGTCGAGCGCGATGATCTCTCGCAGCACGGCCATCTGCCCTTCGACGTCGCCCGCCTCGGCGCGCATCACCGACATCTGCTCGAGGATCGGCAGCTTGCGCCGCGGGTCCTGCGCGTGCTCGAGCACCCTGCGGTGCAGCGGCGTCGCGAGGTCGACGCGACCCGCGCGCACATACGCGCCGGCCAGCGACGAGACCGCCGCGTCGTTCTTCGGGTCGAGCTCCATCACCCGCTGCCACAGGGGCACGGCGCGCTCGTCACGCCCGAGCTCGCGAGACCACAGCTCGGCCGCGCGAAAGAGCAGCTCCGCGGCGGAAGAGGGGGTGCGCCTGCGGCCCGCGACCTTCTCCGCGAGCACCGCGAGGGTCTGAAAATCGCCCCGATCCGAGAGGGCGCGCCAGAGCTGCTGCACCGCCTCCTGGTCTTCGGGGTCGCGATCGAGGCGCTGAACCAGCGGGATCAACGAGGGGTCGAGCATCGGGTCGCCGTGGCCCGGAGGCTAACACGCTCCCTCCGTGCGCCCGTGCACCCGAATAGGGTCAAGGGCAGCGTCCTACCCTCCGTTGATAGGGGTAGACCCCAATGAGTGCTCCATATCCCTCTTCGCTCCCTCCCGGCTATCGCTCCATTCCATCGGGACGCCACAGCGACGCCCTCGCCGAAGCCTTCGCGGGCAGCGACCTCCTGGTGCCTCCGCCCCCCGAGGAGGGCGCCATCCCCGAGTGGCACCTGGCGACGGGGGTGAAGCCTCTACGGCCGATCCCGCAGGACCTCGCAGACACGGTCCGCCACCGCGCCCCGCCGCTCGCGAGCGCGCCTCCGCCGAGCAAGACGGGGCCGCGGGTGAAGCTCGCGAGGCGGCGGACGCGCAACACCCGGCGCACGATGCGGCAGACGCTGCGCGTGAGGGGATGGGTGCTGCGCGCCCTGGGGATGCTGCTCGGCGCCGTGGCGGTGGGGACCGTCGTCGGCGCGCTCATCGAGCACGTCACCCGCGTGATGCGCCAGGGCTGAGGGGGGCGGCGCTTCGTTCAGACCGCGGGGCGCGCGCCCTCGTGGGCGTCGTCGAGCGCGGGCTTCGTGACAGGGGTGGGATCTTCGAGACCGCGGGGACCAGCGGGCTCGAGCGCGGCCGCGAGCACCTGGCTCATGTCCTCGGCGAAGATGAACTCCATCACCGAGCGCACGGCTTCGGGCACCTCGTCGACGTCGGGGCGGTTGCGCGCGGGGAGCACCACGCGTGAGATCCCCGCGCGGTGCGCGGCGAGCACCTTGGCCTTGATCCCGCCGACGGGCATCACGCGGCCGCGCAGCGTGGCCTCGCCGGTCATGGCCGTATCGCTCCGCACGCGGCGTCCGGTGAGCAGCGACGTGAGGGCCGTGAAGATCGTCACGCCCGCCGAGGGGCCGTCCTTGGGCACGGCGCCCGCGGGCACGTGGATGTGCACGTCGTGGCTCGCGAGGAAGCCCGGGTCGACGCCGAGCTCGACGGCGTTGCTGCGCACGTAGGTGAGCGCGGCGCGGGCGGATTCCTTCATCACATCGCCGAGCTGGCCGGTGATCTCGACGCCGCCCTTGCCGGGCATGCGCGAGGTCTCGATGAAGAGGATGTCACCGCCGACGGGCGTCCACGCGAGGCCCGTCGCCACGCCGGGCGAAGACGTCCGCTCGGCCACCTCGCTGTGGAACCTCGCCTTGCCGAGGCGTCCCACCACGTCGGCCTCATCGATGACGCGCACGAGGGGGGCCGCGTCGGCGCTGCGGGCCACGTCGAGGGCGAGGGCGCGGCAGAGCCGGGTGATCTCGCGCTGGAGCTGACGCACGCCCGCCTCGCGGGTGTAGTCACGGATGATCGCCTTGAGCGCGCCGTCGGTCACCGTGAGCGCGCCTTCGGGGATCGCGTGCTCCTTGAGCTGCTTCGGGATGAGGTGACGCCGCGCGATGTGGAGCTTCTCGTCGGCCGTGTAGCCCTGCACCTCGATGATCTCGAGGCGGTCGCGCAGCGGCGCCGAGAGCGTCCCGAGGTCGTTGGCGGTGCACACGAAGAGCACCTCCGAGAGATCGAAGGGAACCTCCACGTAGTGATCGGTGAAGGTCTTGTTCTGCTCGGGGTCGAGCACTTCGAGCAGGGCCGCCTCGGGGTTGCCCTGCCAGCCCTGCGCGAGCTTGTCGACCTCGTCGAGGAGCACCACGGGGTTCTTCACCTTGGCCTTTCGCATGGCCTGCATCACGCGCCCCATCATCGCGCCCACGTAGGTGCGGCGGTGACCGCGGACCTCGGCCTCGTCCCGCACGCCGCCGAGCGAGATGCGCAGAAAGGGCCTGCCCGTCGCGTCGGCGATGGACTGTCCGAGAGAGGTCTTGCCCACGCCCGGAGGCCCCGCGAGGCAGAGGATCGTGCCGCGGGGGTTGCCCGAGAGCTTGAGCACGGCCATGTGCTCGAGCACGCGCTTCTTCACGTCTTCGAGGCCGAAGTGGTCGGCGTCGAGGCGCGCGGACACGGCGTCGAGGTCGTCCTTCGCGTCGGCGCGGCGCGTCCACGGGAGGTCGGCGAGGGTCTCGAGGTACGTGCGGATCACGTGGGCCTCGGCGTTCTGCGAGGCCATGCCCTCGAGGCGTCGGAGCTCGCGGTCGGCGGCGGCGCGCGCGTCGGGCGAGAGGCCCGCTTCATCGAGGCGCTTGCGCAGCGCGGTGAGCTCGTCGTCGGCGTCGCGCTCCTCGCCGAGCTCGCGCTTGAGCGCGCGGATCTGCTCGCGCAGCAGGGCCTCGCGCTGGTTCTTTCCGAACTCCTTGCGCACGTCGCCGTCGATCTTGGCCTTGAGCTCGAAGAGTTCCTTCGCCTCGGTGAGGAGGTCTGCCACGAGGCGCAGGCGCGCCGGCACGTCGAGCTCGCGGAGCACGCGCAACTCCTTCTCCTGCGGGAGCCCGAGCGACGCGGTGATCTGGTCGGCCACGGCGCCGGGGTCGTCGCCGTTCGCGGTCACGCTGGTGAGCGCGCCGCCAGACTGAGACGCGAGCGCGTTGGCCCGCTCGCGCAGCGACTCGGCGAGCACGCGGGCCTCGGGCGTGGCCTCGTCGGTCTCCTCGGCGTCGGTGCCTTCGGCGGTCCAGAAGGGCTCGGTGCGCGTGACGCGCGAGAGGTGAAACCGCCCGAGGCCGTCGAGGGTCACGCGAAAGCCCCTGTCGCGGGTGCGCTCGAGGCGCGCGACGCGGGCCCATGTGCCGATGTCGTGGAGGTCACCGTCGCCCGGCTCGCTCACGTCGGCGCTCTTCTGGAACGCCACGCCGAGGATCTGCCCCGGCGCGAGCGCGTCGAGGAGCGCGACGGAGCGCACGCGACCGACCGGGAGCGTGAGCGTGGTGCCAGGGAACAGCGTCCCGCTTCGCAGCGGGAGCACGGGAAATGGAGACGTAGGCGCGGTCACACCGCGACGTGCGAGAGTCATGGAGTCCACCCACCGGGTCGAGAGCGTTGGCCGCGGACGACGGCTCGCGCAACGGCGCGATGGTGTCCACGACAGGGGCCTCACGCGCTGACGACCCGTCGTCGTCTGCGGTGTTCTCTGAGGCGTGAGAGCGAACCTAAACGCGGTTTGAAGGCCGTCAAGGTCCTGGTGCCGAGATTGCTTTCCGGTGCGCCCACGTTCTTCGATGGAGCCTCCAACACGCCCCGTCGTGGTAGTGGAGCTGCGCCCGTAATCCTCTCTCTGCCACCGCCATGAACGAACGCATCGCCTCCGCCCCGCTCCCCGAGAACGTCCCCCTCGCGAGCCTCATGTCGCAGTCCGCGAAGCTCCGCGGCGCGCACTGGGACGCGCTCGTCCGCGTGGTGCTCTCGATCCGCACGCCCGACGACCTCGACGCGCAGGGCGAGGTCGTCTGGGACCGTGTCACGCCCCGCGACCTCGACGCGCCCGTCACCGAAGACGCCGTGCGCGCGTGGCTCTCGACGAAGCCTCCGCGCTCCGCCGTGCGCTACCTGGGGTGGCTCTTCGACGTCCGCGATCCTCGCGCCGTCACCCGCGAGGCGCTCGTTCGCATGGCCGCGGAGCTTCACCCCGACGCGCTCGTCGATCTCCTCGGCGGCTCCCCCTCGCGTGACCCCATCGAGCTCCCGCTCTACGCCGTCGCGGGAGAAGCCTTCGGCGCGGCCTGCGCGCGGAGCCTCGTGGCGTCACCGTACTCGGGCTTCTCCTCCGCGATGGGCGTGTGCGCCGACGCGGCCTGCGCGGCGTACCTCCGCGGCGCCGCCTCGGTGATGAGCCCGCACGAGCTCGGTCAGACGGGGCATCGCATCTATCAACGAACTGCTGTCTCCGACGACACGCGCGCTGCGTATGGCGAGGCCCTCGTCGCCGTCGTCGCGAGGCTCACCAACAAGAACGCGCGAGAGCTCTACGCCTACACGCCCCTCCTCGACGCGAAGCACATCGAGGCCGCGCTGCGCGCATCGACGAAGCGCCCGAGGGTGTGGTCGCGCCTCGTGCTGCTCACCGTCTCGCAAGGAACCGCGCAGGGAGCGACGGCCCTCGCGGCCCTCCTCGACGACAAGAAGCTCGCGGGCCACGCCGCAGCAGCCCTCGCGTCGATGGGAACCACTGGCGCCAACGCGGCGGCGGCGTGGCTCGACGCGCAGCCCTCGAAGACCACGCGCGGCGCGACCCTCGCGCGCACGCTGGCTGCGATTCCGCCGTGCGCGCAGAGCGTCTGGGCGGGGGATCTCTACTCGCTCCCGCGCTTCGGTCGAGACGCGCGTGAAGACCTTCGCACCGCGGCGCCGCGCGACGCGACACGGAGAGAGCCCACGGCCCTCGCCACGCTCGAAGCGGCCCTCGCGGAGTCGCCCGCCGAAGACCTCCTCACGCCCGACGGTTGGGCCGACCTGCTCCAGCTCATCGCGATCGATCCGCGGCTCAACGACGTCGCCTACGCGTGGCGCAGGGCCGACGCGCGCGGGCTCCTCGGTCGCGGCAACGACCCCGCTGCGATGATGTCCGCGCTCGACGCGATCCGTTGGGACTGCGCCGTCACCCGCTCGGCCTCGCCGCACAACTGGGGCATCGGTCACGTGCTCCTCTGGGCGGGCGCCGGGCGCGACGTGTACCAGCACGCGATCGCGCGCTTCGAACTCAGCAACGTGCTCGACTACCTCGGGTCGCGCGAGCAGCAGTTCGCGAAGGCCCTCGACCTCGTCCGTCCGCGGTGGGCGCCGTCGATCCAGTGCCTCCTGCGGCACTACGGTTCGCACCGCAACGAGACCGCGTGGCTCGGTGATGCCCCCGTGCTCGCGTCGCTCGAAGCGCCGGGGGCGTCCGTCGAGCTCGCCGCGCCGACGGCCGACCTCTGGATCACCGGAACGGTCGCGGGCGCGACGCGCTTCACGCTTCGCTTCCGCGGCGACGTGACGGTCACCGTCGACGTGGCCGCCGAGCGCTGGGAGGTCTCTGGCCCCGTGAGCGCGAGCGGCGCGACGCCCCGCTCGACCCCGCGCGAGGGGTCCTTCGCCGTCGAGACCGCGCGCGATCTCATGTACCTCGGCATCGACGGCGCTATCGTGAACGGCGCCATTTCAAAAGCCCTCTGAAGGTCGCGCCCGTGGCCGTGACGGCCGAGGGAGACGACGCGCGCGTCACGTCGCTCACGCTGCGCGCGAAGTACACCGTGCGCGCGGGCGAGGCCGCGGCGGCGCTCTTCGACGACCTCGACAACGCGCAGGGATACACCGAGGTCGCGGGGCTCCAGTCGCCCGCGGCGGCGTGCTGTCTCGCGGCCTGCGCGCTCACGCTCGACGAGCAGGCTTCGAACGCGAAGGCCGCCCTGCTCACGATGAAGGGCGACGGACTCGACGCGTGGAAGGCCCTCGCCCGCGACGGCGTGGCCCTCGCCCCCATCGAGGAGGAGCCCGCGCCCGCGAAGACGAAGGGCAAGAAGAAGAAGCCCGAACCCGCGGAAACACCTCCCGAGAAGCTCCCTGAGAAGGTCGCGCTGCCGCCCGCGCCCGAGGTGCTCGCGCCGACGGAGTTCACCGTGCGCAGCTTCGAAGACGTGGTGCGCGCGTTCCACGACGCGAGGCCCGGGGTGAAGGCGAAGAGCAAGAAGCCCGCGGTGTTCAAGCGGGGGCAGATCGCGAGCGGCGACCTCGAGTACGCGACCTTCTCGCCGAAGCCCGAGACCGAAGACTGGAGCGCGCGCACGGCCGTCCCGTGGCCCGCGCTCTACCTCGGCGACGAGGCGCCGTCGTTCGACGAGCCGAAGTACTTCGTCGAGGCCGTCGCGGACCTCCCGGCCTTGTGCCAGAAGGGCCGCGGCACGCGCGCCGAGGTCGCGTGCGCGCTCGTCGAAGACCGCTACATCGTCGTCGACATGAGCGTGCAGCCGCCCGACAACGGCTACGACGGCTGGGACGAGTGGTCCGTCGTCGCCGCCTCGTGGAAGGTCGACGAGGGCTGGGCCACGATCATCATGGAGGGCCGACCCGAGGCGCTCCTGCCGTACATCGGGATGCGCGCGCTCCCCGCGCAGGTCGAGTGGACGAAGTTCTCGGCCTCCGTCGGCAACTGGTGACGGTCACCCCGCGGTGATCGCGCCGAGCTGCTCCGCCGTGAGCGCCTCGCCGAGCGTCTTCATGAACTTCGCGTCGTTGATGAAGTCCGCGCGGTGGTCCTTGAGCGGCGCGACGACGCGGTCGCCGAGCGCGCGGAGCAACGCCGCGAGCTCGTAGTGTTCGCACTCCGAGCGGCGCGGAATGAACGCGCCCACCACGGCCTCGAAGCCCTCGTCGTCGAGCGCGACCGCGGCCGCGAGCGCGCGCTCGGGATAGGGCTTCGTCTGCGCGCAGCGGAGGAGCTGCACCCTGCGACGCTCCATCGGCAGGGCCGCGAGGGCGCGCACGCGGACGGCCGTGTACGACGGGTCCCAGTACTTCATCGGCTCGTCGCCCTCCTTGTCGAAGCGGATGAAGTGATCCCACGACGGGTCGACGGTCTCGCCGCGATCGCCCACCGTCGCGAGCGCTTCGAGCACGGACTGATGCCGCGAGCGACGGCTCGTGCGCGGGGTCTTCTCCCAGACGCGCGCGAGGTGGGGCAGCGCCGCGGCGCCGAAGCAGCCGACCACGCGCGGGTTGAGGGAGGAGTTGGGCGCGTCCTTGTCGAAGAAGCGCGCGAGGAGCGCGTCGTCGGGGTGCGCGAGAAGCGGCGCGAGCCCCTCGCCGTAGCTGTACTGCTCCTCGAGCTTCCGCTCGGCGAGGCGCAGCGCGCGGGCGCGAGGGAGCGCCGCCATGCCCTTCACATAGGGCGTGATGCTCGCGTGGTAGATCCCCGAGAAGAACGACAGGTCGAGCAGCGCGTCGAGCGCCTCGGGGACGGCCTTTCCCTGCGCCGCGAAGCGCGCCGCGGCGAGCACGGCGAGCATGTCGCGGACCACGAGCGCGTGTCGCTCGGTCTTCGTGATCGCCGTCGCCGCTTCGAGGAGCGCCTCGGGCGCGTCATCGCGCGCGTCGAGGAGCGCGAGGATGCGCGCGAGGTTGCCGTTGTCGCTGAACGAGAACGCGCCCGCGAGCTTCTGCGAGAGCGTCGCGAGGTCGCACGCCGCGAGGCCGTCGTACTGCGTGTAGAGCGAGAGCTCGGGCGCGTGCTTCACCGCGTCGACCATCGCGTCGCGCCACATCTCGGGCGTGCCGAAGCGGAGGGCGATCGCGCGCACGCTGTCGGCGCTCTCGACGCGGGGGCGCTTCACCTCGCCGTCGACGACGCGGGCGAGCTCCACGTTCGACGCGAGGCCGTGCTCGCACTGCACCTTCGCGATGTGGCGCACGATGCCCTGCGCGCGAGACGGCGCGACCTCGACGCCCGAGCGCCCTCGCACGAAATCGAGCGCGGTGCGAACGGGCGCAGGGAGCTCGCCCTCGCGCGCATCGAAGAGCGCCCTCGCGCGCTGGTACGCTTCGAAGAGGAGCACGTCGAGCGAGCGGTCGAAGCCCGCGGTGAACCACGGCATCGGGCCGTGCTTGTAGAGCTTCGCGAAGGCGCCGCCCGTGGGAATCCGCGTGAGCAGATCGAAGAGCGCCTCGGGGTCGACGAGCTCGGGCTGCTCCGAGAGGAGCGACCAGAGGCCCGGCATGGTCTCCGCCGCGACGAGCCTGTGCTTCACCACGAACCACGCGATCGGCACGCGCTGCTGCCAGTCTCCGACGACCTTCTGGATCGCCATCGAGAGCTTGTGCCCGTCGCCCCCGCCCGCCTTGCCGATGCCGTTGAGAATGGCCCCGAGCTGCTTGTCGGTGAGGCCCGGGTACGCGGGGCGCGGGGCCTTGTCTCCCTCGGCCTTCTGCGCGACCGGAGCCCCCTCGGCGGAGCGCGCGAAGCCCGCGCGCTCGTGCCGCGCGATCATGCGCGCCGTGATGCTGTCGGCCATCGCGTCGGTGTCGCAGAGGGCCTCGCGCGTGACGGGCTCGAAGCCCTCGACCACCACGCGCTCGATGAGCGTCTGACCCTTGCGTTCGAGCTCCCAGCGCTCGGTGCGGCCCTCGATCGTGCGTTGCCAGCGTTCCATACGGCGCGCGATGGAAGCGCCGTCGCGGCGAGGTCAAGCGCGGCGCCACACGCCGAGCACCGACTTGCCCACGCGGTGCGCGAGCAGCGGGTCGGAGCCTGCGAGAGACGTGGCACCATGACCCTGTCCCAGAGCGCGACCTGCCGCGCCGTGGGCATCCCTCGATGGCTTACCTGACACGCGTTATTCCACCGGAGTCGAGAACCGCGCGGGTCATCGCGGTGCCCGCGGCGTGAGCGCGCGCAGCGCGAGCGTGTAGCGACGGTAGTGTCCCACGGCCGTGTCGAAGGGCGTGAAGACAGCGGGTGCGCGGGCGAGCACCACCACGGAGCCTCCGGGCGTGAGCCCGCGGCGGCGCGCGCAGCTGTCGCGGTCGTCGGCGATGTGCTCGAATGTCGACGTAGAGGATCGTGGCGTAGCGGAGCGCCTCGGGCAGCGTCGCGAGCGTGCCGACGCGCACCTCGATCTTCTCGGGCGAGGGGAGCGACGACACCTCGGCGCGCAGCGCGTCGCAGAGCGACTCGTCGGGTTCGAGGCAGGTCCACGAGGGGTCCGTCGCGTCGCGGACGGCGCGCGTGGTGCCGCCCATGCCGGCGCCCACTTCGAGCACGGCGCCGCGCACCTCGCGGCGGATCTCGGCGCGCAGATAGGCCTTCCAGCGATGGGCTTCGCGAAAGAGCGAGAGCTCGTCGCCCTCGTAGCGGTAGTCACTCATTGGGGGCTGACGAAGCTCCGAGCGGGAGCTCGCGGTCGACGAAGTACGCGTGGTCGCGGATCGGCAGGAACGCGAGCTGGTTGCGCGACTGCAAGATGAGAAACGCGAAGGCCACCGACATGAGAAGGGCCTGGAGGATCACCACCAGGAGGATCCCCGCCGCGCTCGTGGCCCAGCCCGGGATCGCGAGGTCGGTGAAGAGCCGCACGCACACCGCGGCGGTCATCGCGGCGCCTGCGATCCCTACGAGCATCCCCGACGTCACGAGCAGGCGCATCCCCACGACGTCGGAGAAGACCGAGATCGCGCTGAGCCCGTGCGCGAGGAGCGACGTGAAGTTCATCCGCGAGGCGCCCGCGATGCGGTATCCGCGGTCGATGGGCACCGAGGCGACGGGGAGGCGCGCGCGGTACACGCTGGCGGCGTAGTGGTTCCAGAGCTCGGAGACGGCGACGAGGCAGTCGAGGTGCGCGAAGGGCATCACGCTGAAGTTGCCCACCCGCACGGCGCGCCCCGTGAGCATCCAGTGGAGCGTGCGATAGAAGACGTAGAACACACGGAAGAGCAGCCCCTCGGTGCGGCGCGCGCGCTCGGCGAACACGGTCTTCGCGCGGCCGAGCTCGGTGAAGCGACGGATCAGCGTGGCGACGCCCTCGGGGGTGTCCTCGCCGTCGCCGTCCATCACCACGACGCCGTCGCACTTGCGGTGCGCGTGCACGTAGCTGAGGCCCACCGCGATGGCCCGCTGATGACCGAGGTTGCGCCGCAGCCGCAGCGCGTCGACGCGCGCCGAGGGCGTCGCCGCGAGCGCGATCGTCTCGGGCGGCGGCGTCACCGACCCGTCGTCGACGAGCAGGAACTCCACGCGGTCCGCGACGCCGACGAGGGCCGCCTGCACGCGGCCCACGAGCACCGAGGCGGACTCCCAGTCTTCGTAGATGGGCATGAGCACCACGTAGGTGCCGCGGGAGGTCTCGCTCACGCCGCGCTCCGTCACGTCATCCGGCGACGGGCGGACGCTGCGCGAGGCGCATGCGCTCGACGAAGTTGTTGTACGTGCGCCGCAGGCCCTCGGCGAGGGGCACCACGGGCTCGAAGCCGATGCGCTCCTTCGCGCGCGAGATGTCGGGGCAGCGGCGCCGCGGGTCGTCGTTGGGGAGCGGGCGTCGCACGAGCTCGACCTCGCGCCCGGCGACGGCCATCACGGCGCGCGCGAGCTCGATCATGGTGCACTCGACGGGGTTGCCGATGTTGAGCGGCGTCTCGATCGAGGGCGCCATCGCCACGCGGAAGATCCCCTCGATGAGGTCGCTCACGAAGCAGAACGACCGCGACTGCTCGCCCGTGCCGTAGAGCGTGATGGGCTGCCCCTGGATCACCTGCACGAGGAAGTTCGACACGACGCGCCCGTCGTTGAACGACATCCTCGGGCCGTAGGTGTTGAAGATGCGGATGATCCGCGCGTCGGCGCCGTGGACCCTCGCCGCGTCGCGGAGCACCGTCTCGGCGGCGCGCTTGCCTTCGTCGTAGCAGGCGCGGTCGCCGATGGGGTTCACGTGCCCCCAGTAGGTCTCGCGCTGCGGGTGCTCGTCGGGGTCGCCGTAGACCTCCGAGGTGCTCGCGTGAACGATGCGGCAGCCGCGCAGGCGCGCGTGCTCGACGAGCCGCACCGCGCCGAGCACGCTCGTGGTGAGCGTCGCGTACGGGTCGGACTGGTAGTGCACCGGCGAGGCGGGGCACGCGAAGTTGAAGATCACCTCGGCGTAGGCGCGCAGCGGCTCGCGCACGTCGCCGATCTCGAAGTGAAAGTGCGGCGAGCGGCCTGCGTCGGCGAGGTTGCCGAGGTCGCCGGTCATCAGGTTGTCGAGGCCCACCACTTCGAAGCCTTCGGCCAGGAGCCGATCGACCAGGTGCGACCCGAGAAAGCCCGCGGCGCCTGTCACCAGCACCGTTTTGCGCGTCGATCCGAGTCCCACTGTGGCTGTGTCTCCTGTTTGGGCCTTTGTGCCACCGTTCCGCGGCTGGCCGCAACGGAGATCCTGCGAGCGCCCGATCAGCGCGAGGCGGGCGCGTCGAGGCCGAGGGCGCGCTCGGCGAGGAGGCACAGGCCCCCGAGGGCCGAGAGGCCCATGAGCAGCGCGAAGAAGAGCAGCGACGTGGCGACGGCCGCGTCGGGCGCGACCCCCACCAGGCCGAACATGTACTTGAACACCAGCTCGCGCTGGCCGAGGCCCCCGGGCGTGAGCGGGATGTACGTCGTGAGGATGACCGCGGGCACCACGCGCGCGCACACCACCAGCGTCACGGCGGGCGCGAGGGGCTGCACCAGCAGCGCCACCGAGAGCACCACGAGGGCCTGCATGATCACCGAGTGGATCACCGACAAGGCGATCCCCCAGCCCGAGCGCGCCACGGGGATGCGCAGCACGATGGGCCCGGCGATGGGGAGCTTCTTCACCAGCGCGCGGAGCGTGGGGCGCTGCGCGAGCTGCCACGGCGCCACGAGCACGAAGACCGACAGGCCGAGCGCGCCGAGGAGGCCGAGCTCCAGCACCTTCGCGACGAAGTCGTCGCGGATGTCGTCGCTCATCACGAAGGCCACCGCGGCCACGATGCAGAGCCCGAGGAGGCCCGCGACGCGCTCCAGGAAGATCACGGTGAGCGAGGTCGCGAGGTCGGGCATCGACTCGCGGACCCTGTGCGCCCGCACCGCGTCGCCCGCCACGCCGCTCGGGAGCACGTTGAAATACTGCCCCACGAGCTGGTGGCGCATGAGCGTCGTCAGCGGCGGCGACCCGTGGGCGCCGTACGCGCGCATCATCGTGCGCCAGCGATGCGACCCGATGGCCACCGTGAGCAGCAGCGTCAGGAACGACAGCGTGAGGCCCCGCGCGCCCACGTCGTGCGCGCGCTCCGCGACGTCGCTCCAGCGGATCTTCGTCGTGAGCCACACGAGGGGCAGCAGCGCGAGCGAGAGGCGCAGCACGCTGCCGGGCCATCCCACCCAGGCTTTTCGAAGAGGCGACGCGGGCGCCACGGCGGGCGTCGCGGGCGCGTGCTCAGACGCGGGAGGCGAGGCTTCGGTCATCGAAGACGCATCATCGTGAGAGCTCTCGGAGGTCACTGCGCGCTGAACACGACCGAGAGCTGCTGGCCGGGGGTGAGCGTGACGCTGCGGGTCCGCGTCGGAGCGTCGGGGCTCGCGCAGACGATCCGGTGCGAGCCGGGCGCGAGGGTGATGTTCACCTGCGGGGTCTGCCCGTAGGGGCGCCCGTCGACCGCGATGTTGCACCAGGGGTTGGCGCCCACGCGCAGGTGCGCGGGCGTCGCGTCGACGTGCGGCGGAGGCGGCGGAGGAGGCGCGGCGGACTCGTGGCCCGCGGGCGTGAGGCGCACCGTGCGGAGGTTCACCGTCTGCCCGCCGCCGATGCGCACCGCGCGGGTCTCGCCGTCGAAGCCCGGCGCCATCACCGTGATCGCGACGGAGTGGGCCTGCGCCCGCGTGCGGATGCGGTACGGGCTGCCCGTGGTGTAGTCGCGGTCGCCGATGTGGACGCGCGCGTTCGCGGGCTCGGTCACCACCTCGACCCACGCCTCGTCGGGGCCGAGGGGGCGCTCCCGCAGCGTGAGCGCGCGGCTCTCGACGCGGCCCGCGGAGCCCACGAAGGTGAAGGTCTCGTCGAGGTGGTCGGCGCTCCGCACGATCACCGTGTGCTCCACGCCCGGCGACAGCTCGGGGACCGTGAGCGGCGTCGCGCCCTGCACCTCGCGCCCGTCGACGAGCACGCGCGCGCCCGGCGGCGTGGTGGTGAGCTCGAGCACGGCGAGGCTCGCGGCGCGGGCTCGCGTGAGGGTGGCGCTCACCTCCTGCTGCGCGTGCGGCGCGCCGAGCGCCACGGTGACCGCGAAGGGGTCGTAGCCCTCGGCCGTGACCCGCACGTCGTAGCGCACGCCGGCGCCCGTGGTGAGCCCCGTGAACGTGTGCGGCGTGACGAAGGGCGTC
This sequence comes from Polyangiales bacterium, assembly GCA_046351535.1. Lineage (GTDB taxonomy): Bacteria > Myxococcota_A > Polyangia > Polyangiales > CAISKJ01. Next base: position 68,301 of record JAXLYG010000021.1, on the reverse strand, counting down.
GGCGCGTCGCCGAGCCAGATGTGGGCCCCGTCGGGCGTCGAGCGCACGGTGATGGCGCCCGAGGCCACCTCGGCGCTCGCCCGATCGCGCGCGCTGTTGCTGCGCGAGTTGCTCACGTACGCGTAGCCGCCCGCGGCCAGCACGACGGCCAGCAGGCTCGACAGGATCACCACGGGGCGACGGCTCGCGGGCGCCTCGCCGTGCGGGTGCGCGAGGCGCGGCGCGTGGTGCTCGTCTTCGTCGGAGGGCATCTCGCCCGCGGCTGCCATGCTCTCGGCGAGCACGGCGTCCTGCTCGGCGAGGCGCTCGGCGAAGAGCATCTTCATCCACTCGCCGAGGGCCACCGACGAGACGGGGATGTGCTCGTTGCGCGCGACGGCCTCGAGGTCGGCCTGGAGCTCCCTCGCGCTCTGGTAGCGCTCGTCGCGGTCGGGGGCGAGGGCCTTGACGATCACGGCGTCGAGCTCGGGGCCGATGCGAGGGTTGACCTCCGCGGGGCGGGGGTAGTGCCCGTCGGTGATCATCTTGAGGGTGTCGGTGTCGCTGCCGCCGCGAAAGAGCCTGCGCCCGGTGCAGAGCTCGAAGAGCATGATGCCGAGCGAGAAGATGTCGCTGCGGTGGTCGAGGTCGTCGCCGCGCGCCTGCTCGGGCGACATGTACGGGATCTTGCCCTTGACCTTGCCCGCGCCGGTGCCGTCGAGGGAGTTGAGGCTCACGCTCGTGTCGCGCTCGCCGCGGCGCACGGTGCCCGTGGCCGCGTCGCTGTCGCGCTGGGCGCGCACCGTCGTCGAGGTCTTCTCGCGGTCGGCGTGGGCGAGCGTGGCCTTCGCGATGCCGAAGTCGACGATCTTCACGTCGCCCGTGAAGGTCACCACGATGTTCTGCGGAGAGATATCCCGGTGCACCACGCGGAGCGCGTTGCCCTGGAGGTCCTTCTTCTCGTGGGCGTACGCGAGGCCCGCGGCCACGCCGATCCCCATCGCCAGCGCGTGCTCCAGGGGGAACTCGGTCACCCCCTTGGGCTTCATCGCGCGCACGACGGCGCGGAGGTCCTCGCCGTGGATGTGCTCCATCGCGATGAAGTACTCGCCGTCGACCTGGCCGACGTCGAACACCGTCACGATGTTCGCGTGCGCGAAGGTCATCGCGATGCGCGCCTCTTTGAGCAGCATCTCGATGTAGCCCTTGTCGCGGCCGTACTCGGGCAGGATGCGCTTGATCACCAGGAGGCGCTCGATGCCCGCGATCGATCGGTGGATCGCGAGGTAGAGAACCGCCATGCCGCCCGCCGCCATCTTACGGATGAGCGTGTATTTGCCGAACCTTCGAGGGAGCGTCTCGGGGGGCGCGCTCTCGGTGTCTCCGCGGGTCGATTCGGTGCGCGCGGGTTCGGTCACGGGTGCACTGTAGCTTCAGTGATGATCTAAGAGGGCGTTTGAGCGACGCGGCGCGAGCACGTCGCACCGTCGGCGCATCGTACGGAATGCACCCTCACTGTCAATGATCCGCTCAGCGCGTAGCGCGCGGGCCTCAGTGGCGGTCGAAGCAGATTCGAATGAGCCCCGTGTGCGGATCGAGCTGACCGCAGGGGACCTCGCCGTGGCTCGTGGGGTGCTGCGCGGGCGTCGGGCGCTGGTTCGCGGCGTTCTGGTCGGGGTGCTGCGAGGGCCTCGCGACGGAGACGTGGATCTCCTCGTCGTCGCGGGAGGGCGTGGCGGTGGTGTTCCCCGTCCCGCGGCGGCCGACGACGGTGACCCTGATCGCGGCGCCGGCGACGACGTCGCGGCGGCAGTCCGAGGCGTCTTCGCAGGGCGCCACGCCGGGCCTCGCGGGCGTCGCGTCGACGTACTGAAACGCCACCGTCGAGTGCGAGGGGAACCCGTCGGCCACCACGCGCACGCGCACCGTGTGAGGCGCGGGCGGGGCGGGCGGAGGGACGTTCACGCCGATCTGCAGAGGCTGCGACGAGGGCTGCGGCTGCGTCGGAGGTTGCGTCTGCGGCGTGGGGGGCTGCGTGTGCTGCGGGGGCGTCTGCGGCGGAGTCTGCGGGGCCTGGGTCTGCGGTCTCTCGGGGTCTGCGGGGCTGTTCGAGAGCGCCACGGCGGCCACCACGCCGACGCCGAGTAGCAGAAAGATCGCGACGCCGATGGCGATGAGCACCGGGCGCCTGCGGCTCGTCGTGAGCTCTCCCTCGACCGTGCGCGATGGGATGGCGTTCGCGTCGCCCTGGAACGACGGCTGGGGATACGCCGGTCCGCCCTGTGACGACACCCCGAGCACCTGCGCGGCCGTCGGCGGGATCACCGGGAGCGACGGCGACGCGTACGAGGCGCTCGTGCGCTGCCCCGCGCGGAAGCGCTGGAGGTCGTCGCCGAACTCCTGCATCGACTGGTAGCGCTCCGACGGGTCCTTCGCGAGGGCCTTGAAGATGATCGCCTCGAGCTCCACGGGGATGTTCACCGCGGGGTTCACCTGCTTGAGCGGCGGCGGCTGCTCGAACATGTGCTTCGTGAGGATCCCCATGAACGTGTCGCCCATGAAGGGCACGCGCCCGGCGAACATCTCGTAGAGGATCACCCCCGAGGCGTACACGTCGACGCGCTGGTCGACGGGCTTCCCCGCGGCCTGCTCGGGGGACATGTACTCGGGCGTCCCGAAGATCATCCCGGTGCGCGTGAGCTTGCGGCTGCCCTCGCTCGACCCCGAGATGTCCTTCATCTGCGCGATGCCGAAGTCGACGATCTTCACGAGCTCGCGGCCGTCATCCGTGCGCACGAGAAAGACGTTCTCGGGCTTCATGTCCCGGTGCACGATCCCCTTCTGGTGCGCGGCCTGGAGGGCCCTGCACACCTGGATCGCCACCTCGACGCCGCGGTCTTGCGCCACCACGCCGTCGGCCTGGAGCACGTCCGCGAGGTCCGTCCCCGTCAAGAGCTCCATCGCGATGAAGAAGCTCCCGTCGTCGGTCTGACCGTAGTCGGTCACGTCGAGCACGTTCTCGTGCTTGATGCGCGCGGCGCTCTTGGCCTCCTGCGTGAAGCGCGCGACCACGTCCTGCCGCTTCGCGAAATCGTCGCGCAGCACCTTCACCGCGACGCGCTTCTCGAGGCGCTCGTCGATGGCCTCGTAGACCACCCCCATGCCGCCCTCGCCGAGGCGACGGAGCACCTTGTAGCGCCCCGCGACGACGGTGTTCACCAGGTTCCGGTGGCCGTCCTCGTCGTGCGTGGGCTGCGCGGCGCTGATGGGCGACTTCATCGCGATCGTGGGCATGTCGGTGAGCAGGTCGCTCCCGCCGTTGTCACTCTGCGGCGGACCGGGCATGCGCATCTCCGCGCTGATCGCGGGCTGCCTGGGCTGCGGGGTGATCGTGTCGCGCATCATGTCGACGGCGAGCCCCGCGCCCGACGGCGTCGCCACGGGCGGACGCATCGTCGCCGCGGCGTCATCGATGGGCGCCAGCTTCGCGGAGGGCATCCCCCGCGCGGGCGTCGGGACCTGCAGCGCCGTCGAACCGAGCGCGGAGATGGGCTGCGAAGACAGCACCGCCGCGCCGAGACCGCCGCTCATGCCCCCACCGAGACCTCCCTGTGGCCTCGCGCCCGCCCTCGGAACCCGCGTCTGGAGGCGGCTTCCGTCTGCTGAGCAGAACACCGTCTCGTCCTCGTATTCGAGGTTGCATTGCGGGCAATACTTCATTGTGCTCGTCGATTCCGCCGCGCAGACGGTCGTGTTCGGACGCTATCACCGCGGCCGTTCGCGGGTCAAACGAGCACACGCTCTCCCGCGTTTGCGCGCAGAGCCTTCGCGGCCGCGTGATAGCGTGCGCCACGAATGACACGGATCGCGCTGCTCCCCCCAGACGTCGCCAACCAGATCGCGGCCGGAGAGGTCGTCGAGCGCCCCGCCTCGGTCGTGAAGGAGCTCGTCGAGAACTCCCTCGACGCGGGGGCGACCACGGTCACCGTCACCGTCGACGGCGGCGGCCTCGCGCGCGTCTCGGTCACCGACGACGGCATCGGGATGGCCCCCGACGACCTCCGCCTCGCGGTGGTTCGCCACGCCACAAGCAAGATCCGCTCGGCCGACGACCTCGTCGGGGTCTCGACCTACGGCTTCCGCGGCGAGGCGCTCCCCTCCATCGCCTCGGTGTCGCGGTTCAAGGTCGTGAGCCGCGCGCGGGGCGAAGACGTCGGCGCCGAGGCGCTCGTCGAGGCCGGCGCCGAGGCCGTGGTGCGCGAGGCGGGCTGCGCGACGGGCACCACCATCTCCGTCGAAGACCTCTTCTTCAACACCCCCGCGCGGCGGAAATTCATGCGCTCGCCGCAGACCGAGGGGGCCGCGTGCGTCGACGCCGTGGTGCGCCTCGCGATCCCTCGCCCCGACGTGCGCTTCGTCATCCGTCGCGACGGGCGCGTCGTGCGGGAGCTCCTCCGCCATCAAGACATCGCGGCGCGCGTGCGCGAGGTGTGGCCCGACGAGAACCTCGCGGATCTCCGCGGCGCGCGCGGTCCCGTGAAGGTCACGGCGCTCCTCGGCCCGCCGGAGAGGGCGCGCTCGGGGGCGAGCCACCTCGCGCTCTACGTCAACGGACGGCACGTGCGAGACCGCGTGCTCCTCCGCGCCGTGGCGCAGGCCTACGGCTCGACGCTCGAAGGGGGGAGGTATCCCGTGGGCGCCGTGCTCGTGGAGGTTCCGCCCACCGACGTCGACGTGAACGTCCACCCCCAGAAGAGCGAGGTGCGCTTCGCCTCACAGGGCGCGGTCTTCGAAGCCGTCACCGTGGTGCTCCGCGATGCGGCGGGCGCGGCGCCATGGGCGCAGGCCACCGTGCGGCCGAAGGACTTCTGGGCCGAGCACCTCCCCGCGGGCCCTCCCATCGAGAACAAGGCCGCGGCGCTCATCGAGAAGGTCCGCGAGGAGTCCGAGCGCGCGAACACTTCGTCCGAGGCGGCCCCCGCCGAGACGACACCCACGTACGAAGCGCCGCGCTTCGAAGCCCCGTCGCGCGTCGCCCGTGACGAGCCTCCGCGCGCGCCGTCCGTGGGCGCACAGCCCGCGAACGCTTCGTCCGCGAGCGCGCTGCGGGCCTTCGTCGAGGCGCCCGCTGACCCCGAAGATCCGTGGGCGCGGTTGCTTCAGGCGCCGTATCCGCCGAAGCCCTACGAGTCCGTCGCGAAGCCCGCGGCGCCTCCGCCGCCGACGCCCGCGCCGATGCCCGCGATGGGAGACCCCGCCGCGGAGCTCCCCGGCGGAGGCACCTTCAGCGCGCTCCGCTACGTGGGGCAGCTCCGTCGGATGTACCTCCTCTGCGAGAGCGAGACGGGGGTGGTGATCCTCGATCAGCACGCCGCGGCGGAGCGCGTGACCTTCGAGCGGCTGAGAAAGGCCTTCGGCGCGCGCACGGTCTCGATGCAGCCCATGCTCGTCCCCGAGCGCGTGGAGCTCTCGCCCGAAGACGTGGCCCTCGTCGAAGAGCGCGCGGAGGACCTCCTCTCCCTCGGGATGGACCTCGCGCCCATCGGTCCGTCAACCGTGGCCGTGCGGGCCGTCCCCGCGCTGCTCCTTCGCGCAGATCCGCGGCGACTGGCGCGCGACCTCGTGTCGGAGCTCGGTCGTCAGGGCAATGATTTCTCGCGCGCGGTCGACCTCGTGCTGGCGACGATGGCGTGTCACGGCTCGGTGCGCGGCGGCGACACGCTGGCCGACGAAGAGGCGCGCGCGCTGCTCCTCGCGCTCGATCACGTCGACTTCGCGGGACACTGCCCCCACGGTCGCCCGGTCGTGTGGTCGATGCGCTGGGGAGAGCTCGAACGCAAGGTCGGTCGGTGACCCGTCGTCGGGGCTGATCGATGCCCCTACGGCGTGAGGATCATCCCCATCGCGACGCTCTGGCCGACCTGCCAGGTGAGCGCCACGTCGCGTCCGCCCGCGCCGCCCGCGCACAGAAACGGGAACCACGCCTCGGCCCCGACGTGTGACGACATCACCGTGCGCGCGGGGAGCAGCGCGCCCTGCGGCGTGATCCGCGAGAGGCGCAGGAGGGGCGTGTCCGCGGGCTGCTCGGTCCACACGATGACGTGGTGGCGCCCGTTCCACGCGAGCGAAGGGAGGTTCGCGTAGCGCGCGTCGCTCACGGTGAGGGGCGCGCCCGCGACGAGGTCGCGGCCCACGTGGACGTAGCGAACGCCTGCGCCCGCGGTGCTCCACGCGACGCCGTAGCCTTCGCCGTCCCAGTCGAGGGCCATGCCGTTGAAGCCCGACGTCTCGCGCCCGAGCTCGACGATCGCGGGCTCCACGGTGGGCCCGTCGAAGGTCGCGAGCGCGATGGAACTCTGTCGAATGAGCAGCGCGCTCCAGCGTCCGTCGGCGACGATGAGCGGCGGCGCTCCGATGGTGAGGTAGCTGGCGTTGGGGATGGTCACCGCGCGCACATCCGCGATCGCTCCGTCGCGCGAGAACGTGTGAAACACGACCCTGCCGTTGTCCTGCGCGAGCGCGCCCCACTGATTGCGCGCGGCGTTCCACGCGACGACGGGGCTGTGGGTCATCACGTCGTCGTGGGGGAGCGCCTGCGACGCGCTCACGGCGTCGTCGTCGAGGTCGACGCGTTCGAACCATCCGGCGCGCGAAGTACGGTCGTCGTCGAAGACCACGGCCCACACGTTCTCGCTCCGCGGTGCGGCGTAGGCGAAGGCGCTGAGGTGCCCGTCGCGCGGGGTCACGACGGCGTGGCGCGAGGGCGTGAGCGTCGCGTCGAGCGAGGCCGCGTGGACCTCGAGCTGACTCGTCCCCGTGCGCTCGCTCCAGGTGATGCCCCAGCGGTTCCCCGCGGCGACGATGCGCGGGAGCTGGATGGGCGCGGGGGAGCGCGCGAGCTCGCGGCCGAAGCGCTCGCCGTCGCCGTCGCGCAGGCGATCGAGCGAGACGCGCGGAGGGGCGTCGCGCGCGGCGCGCGAGGGCGAGGGCTGGGCCTGCGCCGAGGCGCAGCCGAGCGAGAGCAACAGAGCGCAGAGCGGTCGACGCATGGCGCTGTGGAACGTGCCACATCGCGCGGCGTTCTGAGTGGATTGCGTTCAGAACGAGACGATGGTGGGCCCTGCGTCGACGAGTCCGAGGGCGACCATCACGGCCCAGAGGGCGTTCACGAACACAAGCGGCGCGATCGAGCGGAGCACGTGGGGGATGAGCTCCGTCCACGCGGGGTGCGCGTGCGCTTCGGCGCGTCGGGCGCGACGCCACGCGACGAAGGCGGCGCCGAAGGCGACGTAGGTGAAGACGTGGTTCCAGGGGCAGAAGGGGCAGAGCGCGGGGAGCGTCACGAGGAGCGCCCAGAAGCGCAGGGTGAAGAGCGACGCGACGCCGAGCCAGAACGCGAGGGTGCGCGCGAGGTGGACGCGGTGCTCGGGGTAGCGCCGCGTTCCGACGAACCACCAGTACGCGGCGCCGAGAAAGAAGCCGAGGCCGAGCGTGGCGTTGGGGACGAAGAACGCGCGCGCCTCGGGCGAGACGAGCACGCGATCGCAGTCGACCCCCGCGGACCACGAGCAGAGCCCCGTGTGTGGTGTCACCCAGGGCGAAGGCCGTCCGTGGAGCGCGAGGTAGCGCCACGAGAGGTACACGCAGTCGACGACTGCGACGGCGAGCGCGACGGCGAGCGTGCGCGACGCAGACCACGGAGCGCGAGCGCGCAGAGAGGGAGCCACCGACGCGAGTAGACCACGGGCGGAGGGAGGGATGTGAGGCGTGTCTCCTCGCGCGGGGGATTCGGGCATCTCCCACGCCCGCAGTCACCGTGGCAAACCGCGGCGCGTGAGCGCCGGGGGCCCCGCCGCCCGAGTAGCTCCCCGAAAGGCGTCGACACGCGCTCCGACTGGCCGAGCTCCTCCCCGAAAGGCTCCTCCGACCGGCTCGGCGGATCGAGCAGCTCCCCGAAAGGCTCCTCCGACCTGCTCGGCGCGTCGAGCTGCGCCTCGAAAGCCTCCTTCGACCGGCTCGGCGAGTCGAGCTGCTCCCTGAAAGGCTCCTCCGACCGGCTCGGCTCCTAAAGTCCCCCGAGGCGCCCGCCGTAACGAGAGTGTGAGGGGAAATTGGTTCTCCTCGTGCAGCCCGACGAAGGGAACGGTGGTCTCATGGAAGCTCTCCGAGAAACGCACGGCGTCGATGTCGTGCTGGGCGCGCTGCGGATTCTCTCGATCCGTTGCGGTTCGCGCCCGGAGTCGAAATCGGTCGCGGCCGAGATGGCGATGCTCCGCGCGAGCGTGCGCGACAAGAAGGACGCCTGGGAGGCCGCGCGCGATGAGCGCATCGCGGCGACGGGCGAGATCGCCTGGTGCGACTCGACGCTCGACGGCGCGGTGATGTCGCTCTCGCGCCAGGCCACGGCGATGGTCGACGGAAAGACCAGCGACCCCCGGTACCGCGTGCTGTTTCCCGCCGCGCCGAGCGTGCAGATGAAGCCCGTGGGCGGCGCCGCGCAGTCGAACTTCGTGAAGGGCGTCCTCCGCTCCCTCGAAGAAGAGGAGGGCCTCGCGGAGCTGCGTCCGCTCGGCAAGACCATCGCGAAGGCGCAGAAGAGCCTCGATGCGGCCTCCGACGCGCGCGACACCCTCCAGGTGACCGAGGACCGCGCGAGGACCGCGCTGCAGATCGAGCTCGACGCGGCGCGCGAGGCCTACAACCAGTCGTGGCACCGCCTCAACGTGATCTTCCCCAAGGACAAGGCCCTCGTGGAGAGCTTCTTCCGCCCGCTCTCCGCGAAGGAGAAGTCCGCCGAGCCCGCTGATCCCGCCGACCCGCCGAAGTAGCGCGACGACGCCTCGAACTCCCCTCCCACGATCACCGCCGACAAACCGGGACACGCCGCGATCACACGGTCGCGATCGCGTCTCCGGGCGTCGCGCCGACGGCCTCTTCGGGCTCGTCGAGGGCCGCCGCGATGCGCTTCGCCTCGGCCTCGTGAAAGTCGGCCTCCTCGACGTCTCCGCGGGCGCGTGCGATGGGCGCGAGCGCGCGGCGCGCGTCGCGTTCGAGCGCGAGGGCGCCCGCCGTCATCGCGTGCGAGATGACCTCCTCGGCGGCTGCGGCGCGGGCGCTCGTGTGGGCCTCCCCGACGGGGAGCTGCGCGAGCGCGAGGAGCGTCCCGAGGCGCGTGCGCGGGAGGTCGCGGAGCTGCTCGGCCGCGTCACGGAGCACGTCGACGGCGCCCGCGTCGTCACCCCGCGCGACGAGGTGCCGTGCGAGCGCGCGCTTCCAGCGATCGAAGAGCCGCAGCGAGCGGTAGCGCTCGTCTTCTGCGAGCCACGCCTCGTCGCACGCGGCGAAGGCGGCGGAAGCGTCGTCGACGCGGTGCTCGGCGACGGCCTTCTCGGCGGCCTTCACCGCGCGCTCCAGTCGGACGAAGGGCGTGATCACGGGACGTTCGGGCTCTGCGTCAGTCGGCGTCTCGGCCTCGGGGTCGGAGTGAAGGCGCTCCTTCAGTTTCTTTGTGCGCTCGCGGAACACGCGGGCGTCGTCAGAGAGGCCGAGGGAGGCGTAGCGCTCCGCGAGAGCGTCGAGCGCTTCTGTTTGCGCATCGAGCGCACCAGAGCGTTCGCTGTAGCGAAGAGCACGCTGGTCGCGATGAAGTGCGGTGATCGCGTCGAGGCGTTCCCAAGCGATGTTCGCACGGCGATACTCAACATGGGCGACGACATAAGGCCACCAGTTGCCCGCCCTGCGCCGAACGCACTTCGTCGCTTCGTGGAGCCAGCGCTCCGCAGCCGCGAGCTGCCCCAGAGCAAGCATCTCCTTGGTGATCTGATTGCATGTGGGCCCAACGTGGTGTTCCAAGTCGATGGCCCGCCATCGAAACGTATTCGTAAGGATCTGTTCGAGTCTGGAGCATGCTGTGCGCCACTCCGTCGACATGAGCGCAACCTGTACTCGCTCCGTTACTCTTCGTTGGGGTGCGCTTTTGATGCGACCGCTTTCCACGAAGTTGCGCGCGTCACCGATGCGATTCTGAACGCGAAAGGCGTCAAGCATCGCGATACGCCATTGCTCGCCATAATCGCTTCCGCTCTCCATCAACGGCTTTGCTTCATCCAGCGCGGCGAGAGCGTCGCGATTTCTGCCGAAGCGTTGGAGCAACCACGCCTTTTTCGCGAGCAGCGCTGCCCGCTGGCCCCGCTTCCACTTCAGCTCCTCTTCAACGCGCTGAAGCTCCTCCTCCATCGTAGGCCCCTCAGGGATCTCCTCCATCTCCACCACGGCGCTCGTCTCGATGTCCTCATGCGAGAGGAACCACGACACGTCGCTCCGGTAGCTCCACAGGTTCGGCGCGGCGCTCGCCACGCGCTCCATCTCGCCGAGCGACACCCACAGCAGCAGCGACAACCCCTCGCTCTGCAAGAGCTCGCGCTTCACGTCGAGCAGCCGCAGCGCGCTGTTCTCGATCTTGTCCTCCAGCCGCGCGGAGACCAGCCTCGCCTCGCCCGCGCGCTCATGGAGGAGCGCGCTCCACGGGTCCGCCGCGCTCTTCTCGATGCGCACAGAGATGAGCGGCGTGTCACCGAGGCGCTCGCGCAGCGCGGCCTCGACCTTCGCGCGCAGACCCTCGCTCGCGCCGATGCACACCACGAAGCCGCGTCGACGCCCTGCGCGAAAGCGCCTCGCGAGCTTCTCGACCTCGCGCTCGTGCGGGAACGCGAGCGCCCCTTCGCCCACGTCAGTCCGCGCTCCTGCCGCGCCGCTCGGCGGCCTTGAGCCAGATGTCTTCGAGCTCGCGCTCGACGATCTCCGCCGTGGTGCCCTTCGCGATGAGGAGGTGCCGATCGGCGCGGATCCAGTCGGCGACGAGCTCCTCCATCGCGGGGTGAACGCCGTACCAGACCGCGCGGTTCACGTATTCGACGATGTGCACCGTGTCGAGCATCTCGGAGAAGCCCAGGATCTTGCCGCGCGACTGGACGAGCTTCAGGGCGGCCTGCTTCCACGGCTCGTTGGCCGTGCGGGTCATGGTCTGCTGCAAGCGGATGCGCGCGACGTCGAGCGTGGGGAGGTCGAGCTTCTTCTTCCGGTGGTCGAGGCAGAGCTCGAAGCCCATCGAGAGCAGGCGGAGAAACTCCCGGGGGATGCCCGCGGAGAGGAGCGCCGCGCGGTCGATCACATCCTGGTCGGCCACGAGCGCGCGGTCGGCCAGGTTGTTGTAGATGCGGTTGAAGAAGTCCCTCGCGGGGTCGAGCAGCTCTCGGCTCTCGATGGGAAGCATCGCGGGCTCGCTCGCCGCGTCACGTCGCACGCGCTCGGCCACCTTCACGTTGAGGATCGCGTGCGTCTCCTCGCGCTGCGCGAACGAGTCGGTGAAGTTGAGGAAGTAGGGGTAGGTGAACAGCGCCGTGCAGGGGAGCGAGCGGAGCGCTTCGAGGCCGTCGTGAAAGATCGAGCGCACCTCGGAGGGCACCGCGTACTTGTCGAGGTCGTCGATGACCAGCAGCAGGTAGCTCGGCCCGGCGTCGCGCACCGTGAGGGCCTCCTGCGCGAACTCGATGAGGGCGGAGACCACGCGGTGCAGCTCCGTCACGCTGAAGCGCTTGTCGTCGAGCACCTGGAGGCGGCGCTGCGGGTCGCGCACGATCTCCTCGCTGAGCTCGAGGAACTGCGCGCTCAGCTTCGTCTTCGCGCTCTGAAAGGTCTCGGGCGCCGTCGGCGTGCCCTTGTCTTCGAAGAGTCGGGTCCACGCGGCGAGGGCCTTGCTGATCCCGCCGACCCTGACGCCGCCGAGGTCGACGCGCGCGTCGAGGTGCTGATCATCGATGAAGCGGCTCATCTGCGTGATGAGCATCACGAGGAGCAGTCGGATGTCGGCCACGCCCGCGGGGATGTGCCGCGTCGCGCGCACGACCACGGGGGTGAAATGCGCCGTGATGGCGGGGTCGCGCGCGATGCGAGCCAGGAGCATCGTCTTGCCCGCGCCCTTCTGGCCCGTGACGAAGACCTTCTCTTCGCGCTTCTTGCGGCGAATGAGGTGCCGGGTGATCTCCTCGCGCACCGAGCCCGAGGGAGGGAGGTTCGCGTCGGGGCGCGCGCCCGGGGGCTCGACGTAGAGGTCTCCGACGCCCTCCGCCGTCACTCCCTGATCCTGCATCAGGTCGAAGAGATCCGCGGCATCCTCAAGCGTCGTCGCGACCATTGCGCTCCCGTTTCTCGCGCAGGGAGTACCGTACTCCGCTTGAGCGCGTCAACGCCGCGACGGAGACGTCTCGACGCGCGTTCCCTACGGCGGCGACTCGGGGCGGATCACCCGCGCCACGCGGCGACCGAACGCGAGGTCGATGTCGATCTCCTCGTCGGGCTCCACGCCGCCGCGGAATCGCACGAGGCGCGTGAGCGGCTTGTCGAAGAGCGACGGGCGACGCACGGGCGAGATCGACAGCACCCACGAGCCGTCTTCGAGCTCCAGCACGCTGCCCGGCGGATACATCCCCATGCGGTTCACGAAGGCCTGGAGCAGCACCGGGTCGTAGAAGGTCCCGCCCGCGGCGTACATGCGGGCGAGCGCGTCGGGCGGCGCCACGAGGGGACCCGACGGGCGGTACCGCGTGAGCGTGTCGTAGTCGTCGGCGATGTGGACGATGCGCGAGAAGAGCGACGGGCGGCGGTCGTCGTCGTGCGTGCGGTGGTGCTCCAGGCACACCAGCAGCCGACGGATGCGCGCCTCGTGAAAGCCTCGCTGCCGAAGGAGCTGGCGCGCGCCCGCGGAGGTGTGGCGTTCGAAGGGCGGCGGATAGCCATCTTCGTCGGCCGTGTAGCCGCCGTCGTGAAAGGTCGCCGCGACGCCGAGGTCGGCCAGCGTCGCGTCGGGCAGACCGATCTCGCGGCCGATGAGCAGCGAGAGGGCTGACACCTGGAGCGAGTGGCGGCTGTGCGCGGGAGAGCGCGTGTCGCGCGTCGTGAGGAGGATCTCCTCGGTGCGCTGCTCCGTGCTCATGTCGACCATCTCGGTGACCATCTTGCGGACGGGCAGCGGGTTGGGGTTGCGACCGAGCGCGAGGCTGTCCCACAGCTCGCCCATCACCTGCGCCGACTGCGCGTAGACCGCCTTCACGTCGCGGTCGATCTGCTTGCGCTGCGCCTCGCTCCCCACGCGGAAGCGGAAGACGGGTTGGAGCTCCACCGTCGCCATGCCCGCGCGCTGAAGCGCCGCCTGGAGCGCGGCGCGCGGGTTCGTCGGCGCCGGGTCCGCGGCCACGGCGACCACGAGCGACTTCACCTGCGCCTCGGTGATCGGCGCGTGCAGCGTCACGCCGCCCGTCTCGTGGCGGTGCCAGAGCTGCGTGAGCTCGCGCGAGTCCTCATTGCGCACGTCGAAGCGCATGCGGATGTCGTTGATGTAGATCTGGTCCTCGACCATCACGAGCTGCACGAGGCCGAGCAGGTCGTGGAGCCGCGCGAAGGCCGCCGCGAGCTCGCGGCACGGCGCTTCAAAGGCCCGGTTGTCGATGTGGTGGATGTGCGTCATGCGCACGGTGCCCGAGAGGAGGTGCGCCACCTGCTCGCCGCGCTCTCGCACCTGCGTGGTGAGCTCCTTGTCCTCGCCGGCGCGGGCGCGGTCGAGGGCCTTGGCGATGAGCTCCTGGGCGTCGTGGACGGAGTCGCTCATGTCGCCTTCGCCTTGAGCTCCGCGGTGACCTCGCGCGCGGCCTCGCGCAGCTCGAGCTCGCCGCGCGTGTACACCTGCTGGAGCAACGCCGTGGCCTCGGGGGTGCCGAGCGCCGCGAGCCCGCGCACCGCGACGTGCCCCCGAAGGATCAACGGCCGGAGGTTGAAGAGCTTGTTGAAGAAGCCCTTGGGGAGCGCCCAGTCCTTGAAGATCTCGAAGGCGCGCGCGGGGTCGACGCGGGCCATGGCCCTGCCGATGGGGCCCATCTCGGCGGCGGGGGCGCCCGCGTCGGCGCGCGCCTCGGCGTGACGCTGGAGCGTGGGGAAGGCGCCCTTCTCGCCGCGCGCCGCGATGGTGTCGAGCGCGTGGTCGCGCACGTCGCGGTCGGCCGCGCCGAGCATCATCGTGAGGAGCCCGCGGAGGTGCGCCGACGGCGCCATGTCCGCCGAGAGGCGCAGGAACTCGTTCTGCACCTCCGTGTCGCTGCCCGCCATGAGCGACGTGAGGATCTGCGACGCCGCGTCGGGCACCGCGTGGGCGAGCACGCGCAGGAGGTCCGCCGCGACGGGCCCGCTGCTCGCGCGGAAGCGCTCGACGACCGACTGCGTACGCTCGGGGAGGCGCTGCGCGATGAGCCCTCGCACGATGCGCCGCGTGTGGTCGTCGCGCTCGCTCTCGAGGAGGTCGAAGAACATCGAGAGCACGTCGCCGGGCATGCGGTCGAGGAGCTGCTGGAGGCGCTCGGGGGCCTCGTTGAGGTCCTTGGGGACCGAGCGCACGAGGCGCTTGACGGCCGTGGCGTCGAAGAAGCCCACGAGCAGCGCGTCGACGCGCGCGGCGTCGCCCGGCGACTGCTCGCGGAAGTGCGACAGGTCCTCGTAGAGCGTGAGGAGCGCGTCGATGCGGTCCTCGGCGAGGAGGAAGTCACGCACCTCTCGGACGAAGTGCTCGGTCTCTTCGAAGCCGAGCGGGTCCGTCGGCGTGGCGGCGACGTCCATGAGCTCCCGCACGAGCGCGATGGTCGCCTCGGGGAGCCGCGTCGAGTCGGCCTCGGCGCGCAGCTCCTCGAGGTGCGCGTCGTCGAGGTTGATGTACTGGAGCCGCACCGCGGGGGGCAGCCGCGGCATCGGCAGGTCGAAGTCGTCGGGCACCCGCATGCTCGCCACGTCGCCCACGCGCGACGCGCTCTTGCTGAAGATCCGGTCGACGGACTGGCGCCCCGCGCCCGCGGCGCCCGCGTCGGGCTCATCTTCGTCGGGCACGAAGCCCTCGACGGCCTCGATGCGGATGTGCGCGAAGCCCGCCTTCCAGAGCAGCGTGACGACGTCGTCCTCGTTCATCCGCACGCCGACGAAGCGGATCGAGAGGATCTCGAGGAGCCGCGTGAGCTCGCCCCAGTCGGTCTCGCGCGTGAGGGTGAGCTTGCGCACGCCGTCGCGAAAGAGGCGCAGCGCCAGCGAGCGCTCGCGGTCGCGCTCGAGGTACACGGCCTCGTTGTCGAGCATCAGCTCGAAGGGCCGCACGGTGAGCTCCATGTCTCCGTGCGCGGAGAAGTAGCGCTCGAAGGTCGCCCGCACGTCGTCGATGAAGCCCCTGACCGCGGCGTTGCCGGGGTCGTAGATCAGGTACGAGCGCGAGGCCCGCGCGAGGGCGCGCATCGCGTCACCGGCCATGCGCGTGCGCTCCGAGGTGCCGAGGCGCGCCTCGGCGTCTTCGCTGTCACCCGACGGCGCGCGAGACATCCGCGGCGCGAGCTGAGAGGGGCGCTGCGGGGCTTGCGAGGGGCGCTCCGCGGGCACGGCCGGGGGGCGCTGCGAGGGGCGCGGACCCTGCGAAGACGGCATCTGCGACGCGCGCTGCGAGGGCGGCGCGCCTTCGATCTGCGACGGGCGCTGCGCCGCGGAGGGCGGCGGCTGGGATGCTTGCGGCGGCGGGTGTGACGACGGAGGCGGCGGCGCTTGCGTGGGAGCCTGCGGCGCCCGTGGCTCAGGGGGGGGCCGCGTGGGCGGCGCACCGAGCGCGGGGCGCGACGTGGCGGGGGGCTTTGGTTTGCTGGATTCCACGGTGTTTGCGGGGCTCCGGCGGCGGTGACACGAGGCCCCGCGCGGTCGTCGCGGCGCCGTCGGTGTCGCGGACTCTACACGAAGCGTCGGCGCGTTTCGCGTTTCGCACCGGGCGTGAAGAGAACGTGACTGTTGACGCTCCCGTGGCGCACGTCTAGATACGTCGACCGACCGATGCGCCTGCGGCGGACCCGTTCGCCGAGCTTAGAGGCACAACGGCACGGAAAGAAGCCGAAGGACCATATGGCTACCCACATCACGAGTGACTGCATCAACTGCGGCGCCTGCGAGCCCGAGTGCCCGAACGACGCGATCAGCGAGGGCGACGAGGTCTATGTGATCGATCCTGAGCTCTGCACCGAGTGTGTGGGCTTCTACGATCACGAGGCCTGCCAAGCCGTGTGCCCCGTGGAGTGCTGCCTCCCCAACCCCGAGGCGAAGGAAGCCGAAGACGTGCTCATCGCCCGCGCGGTGAAGCTCCACCCCGACGACGCGGAGCTCAAGAAGCGCGCCTCGGGGAACAACTACCCCTCGCGCTTCCGCAAGTAGCGGGACGCGCCGCGCGGGTGACGACGGGTCCACGCGACCGCCGCGTCACTGCGTCGGGCGAACAATGACCGCCCTCCGAGGACTCGCGCTCTCGCTCATCGCGCTGGCCGCGGGCTGCGCCACGGCGACGCCCATGCTCACGCCCGTGCGGGTCCTCCGCGACGGCAAGATCGCCCTCGACCTCGGCTCTGCGTACAGCGCGCCCGTGTGGTCGCCCGCGCTCACCGACGCGCAGGGGGCCAACGTCGAGGCCGACACCGTGCTCCGCGCGGCCGTCACCCACGGCGCGACGCCGCCCGGCGTGGTCACCTACGCCGCCGGACGCGGCGGCTTCGGCCACTCCGCCGAGGGCTCCATCGCCCTCATCGGCCGCGTGGTCCGCATCGGCGCTCGCAGAGAGCTCTACCGCAGCGGCGCGCTCACCCTCGCGGGCGGCCTCGCGGGGCGCTTCGCGTTCATCTCGGGCGCCTACGAAGCGGCGACGCCGAGGCTCACGGTCGACACGTCGCGGCTCTACGGCGGCGACCTCTCGCTCGCGCTCGGCTACTCGCGCCGAGACATCTACGACCTCTGGGTCGCCGTGCGCGGCGGATACCTCTACAACGACGCCGCGATCACCCTCGCGCCCACGTCGACGCAGCCCGACGCGCGGGCCTATGCGCTCGGCGCGCACCGCGTCGAGGTGGGCGTGAACCTCGGGATGCGCGTCGCCTTCGGCCACTTCGGCGCGGGCGTCGAGCTCGAGACCGTGATCGCCTACGCGACGGGCGAGGCGACGTGGTCGGGCGGATCCACCACGCAGAGCGGCGTGGCGCTGTCGCTCGTCCCCGCGGGCGCCGTGTCGTACCAGTTCTGAGCGGCGGTCACGGGTCGCGCGCGGGCAGCCACGTCGAGAGCGGCTGCATCCAGCGGTCGCCGTCGCGGATCTCTTCGACGACGTCGTCCCAGTAGCCCAGCACGGCCTCCATGTAGCTCGCGCCGCCCTGCGGAAAGAGCCGCACGTCCTCGCGCGAAACGTCTTCTGGAATGGGCCTCCAATCGAAGCCTCCGAAGGCCGCGGGGTCGGTGTTGCGCGTCGCGGGCATGAGGTCATAGGTCGACCCGAGGCCCGGATCGCCGACCTCGGCCTGGAGGTATCCGAGGCGCTCCTTCGCGTTGCGGCTCGTCGCGGCGGAGGCGATGGGCCCGTGCCACGTCGCGGGTCGATCGGGGAGGTGGGCGTGCTGGTCGCGGCGCCGCCACACGGTGACGCGCGTGACCCCATCGCCGTCGCGGGTGATGCGCATGGCGCGGGTCTGGTCTTCGGTGATCCAGAGGCCGAAGAGGGCCTCGGGCGTCGGGGCAGGGGCGGTGCGATCGCGCATGGGGATCCGAATCGTGTTGGAGCCGCGCTACTGCGTGAGCTCGGGTCGCACGGTGGGCACCGCGGGCTGATCGATGCGGTCCACGGGGAAGAGCAGCAGCCCGAGCAGCACGAGCAGAAACACCCCCGCGAGGAGCGCTGGGACGAGCGCCTTTCGCCACGCGGGCTCCTTCACCTCGTTGTCGGCGAGGCGCGCGACGGGGTTGTTCGCGAGCCGCCACGCGCGGGTGAGCTCATCGGCGAAGAGCCCGAGGTTCGCGTGGCGCAAGGTCGCGCGGTCGGAGAGCGCCTGACGCAGCGAGGGCTTGTAGGCCTCGTGCATCGAGCGCCCCGGGTCGGCGAACCACGTGTCGGTGCGCCCCGACTGCATCACCTGCGGAAGGAACATCGGCTTGAGCGAGCGCCCCACGAGCAGCTCATAGACGATCGCGGCCGACGCGAAGATGTCGCTCTGCACCGTCGGCGCGCGGGCCTTGAAGAGCTCGGGCGCGCGGTAGAGGTCGGCCACCTCGACGGGCGGCGCCTGCGGCGCCTCGACGTACTCCACGCGATGATCCGCGTGACAGTAGAAGTTCTCGGGCACGAGGCGCTCCCCGAGCACGGCGCCGCGCGCGTGGAGCTCTCGCACGCAGCGCAGGAGGTCGACGGCGACGCGCTCGACGCCGCGCGGATCGGGGTTCGCGCGCAGCCCGACGATGTACGCGCGCATCGCGCAGGGGAGCAGCGTCACCTGGGCGAAGACCGAAGCCTCGTGGGGCGCCTCGTCGTCGGGCGTCGCGAACGCGAGCGGCGCGAGCGGTGCAGGCGCAGGCGGCGGTGCAGGCGACGGAGGCGGCGGTGCAGGCGGCGGAGGCTCGTCGTGCGAGAGGAGCTCGGCGCTCAGCGACGCGACCTCGACGCTCGGAGGCGCGACGTTGGTGTTTGGGGGAGCGACCGGACTGCTCTTGCGGTCGTCGTGCGTGGGCGGCGCGAGGGTGAGCACGCGACGCGCGACCGGCGGCGCTGCGATGGCGACGGCGGGCGGCGCTGCGACGGCGACGGTGGGCGGCGCGGCGATCACGACGGCGGACGGGAGGCGCGGCGCTGCGACGATCGGCGGAGCCGCCACGGCGCCGATCGGGAGCGTCATCGGGTCGCCCGGCGCGTCGGGGTCGAGCGTCGGCTCGTCGGGGTTGATCGTCGCGTCGGGGTCGACGGCGGGCGCGGCGTCTCGCAGGCCCGCGAAGAGGTCTCCCCCCTGCGCGCGGTCTCGGGCGACGGTGGGCACGTCGTCGAGGAGCCGCATCGCGCGGACGTTGGGCGGCGGCGCGCGCGGCGTCTTGCGCGGGTCGAGGTCGGGCGAGGTGGTCTCGACCGAGTCGTCGGCGCTCCGCACGCGCGGCGGTGTCGGCGGACCAGGGGGACCCTTCATCGGCGCGCAGCGTCGGACGTCGGCGCGTGCCGTGTCAATGGGGCGCGGCGCATCGATGGTCTCGCAATCCTCGGGGCGGCGAAGTACCGTCGCGCCCCCGCGATGAGCACCTACGAGAACGTCACCATCGAGCGAGACGGCGGGTGGGCCGTCGTGACCCTCAACCGCCCCGACAGCATGAACGCCCTCTCTCGCGCGCTGGTGAGAGAGCTCGGCGAGGTCTTTCGCGCGCTCGCCGACGAGGCCGACGTGCGCGTCGTGATCCTCACGGGCGCCGGCGAGAAGTCGTTCTGCGCGGGCGCCGACCTCAAGGAACGCAAGGGCATGACCGACGACGAGGTGCGCGGAATGCTCGGGTATTACCGCGAGAGCTTCGGCGCCATCGATCGCTCCCCGAAGCCCGTCGTGGCTGCGATCAACGGCGTCGCCCTCGGCGGAGGCTTCGAACTCGCCCTCGCGTGCGACCTCCGCGTGGCCGTTCCGTCGGCGCTCGTGGGCTTGCCCGAGACGACCCTCGCGATCATCCCCGGCGCGGGCGGGACGCAGCGCCTCCCGCGCCTCGTGGGCCCCGGGAAGGCCAAGGAGCTCATCCTCCTCGGGCGCAGGATTCCCGCGGCGGAGGCGCTCACGCTCGGGCTCGTGACCGCCGTGGCCGAGGCGGGCGAGACCGCGGTGGCCGCGGCGAAGCGGCTCACCGCGGGGCTCGTGAACGGCGCGCCCATCGCGCTCGCCGCCGCGATGGAGGCCGTCGACCTCGGCGCCGACATGGACTTCGAAGCGGGCCTCGACCTCGAAGCCCGCTGCTACGAGAAGACCCTTCGGTCGAGCGATCGTCGCGAGGCGCTCGCGGCCTTCGCAGAGAAACGAAAGCCCGTGTACCGCGGCGTCTGAGAGACCCGCGAGAGATCACATCACCACTCGGAGCGCAGCAGAGATGTCGGACGCGAAGCTCAAGGAGACCCTCGCGCGCGTAGAGCGCGGAGGCGCCGAGAAGTACCACCACAAGAACGCGAAGGACGGGAAGCTCTTCGCCCGCGAGCGCATCGCGCGCCTCGTCGACGCGGGCAGCTTCATCGAGGAGGCCGCGCTCGCCAACAACCTCGACCCCGACCTCCCCGCCGACGGCGTCATCACCGGGACGGCCACCGTTCACGGACGCACCGTGGCCCTCATGGCCAACGACTCGACCATCAAGGCCGGCTCGTGGGGCTGGCGCACCGTCGAGAAGATCCTTCGCATTCAGGAGATCGCGAAGGACCTCCGCTGCCCGCTCTTCTATCTGGTCGACTCGGCGGGGGCGCGCATCACCGACCAGGTCGAGATGTTCCCCGGGCGCCGCGGCGCGGGGCGGATCTTCTACAACCAGGTGCAGCTCTCGGGGCAGATCCCGCAGATCTGCCTGCTCTTCGGCCCGAGCGCCGCGGGCGGCGCGTACATCCCCGCGTTCTGCGACGTGGTGGTGATGGTCGACGGCAACGCGAGCATGTACCTCGGCTCGCCGCGCATGGCCGAGATGGTCATCGGCGAGAAGGTCACGCTCGAGGAGATGGGCGGCGCCAAGATGCACTGCTCGGTCTCGGGCTGCGGCGACGTGCTCGTGAAGACCGAAGACGAGGCCATCGCGTGGGCGAAGAAGTACCTCGTGTACATGCCCCAGAGCTGGCGCGACCGCCCCGCCCGTCAGGAGACCGTCGAGCCCGACCGCTCGGGCAAGACGCTCGCGCAGATCGTCCCCACCGACGAGAACAAGCCCTTCAAGATGGAGCACCTGATCCGCGAAATCGTGGATCGCGACAGCTACGTCGAGGTCAAGCGGCTCTTCGCGCAGGAGATGATCACGGCCTTCGCCCGCATCGAGGGGCAGCCCGTGGGCATCGTGGCGAACAACCCCTTCTACAAGGGCGGTGTTCTCTTCGTCGACAGCGCCGACAAGGCCGCGCGCTTCATCTGGCTGTGCGACGCGTTCAACATCCCGCTGCTCTATCTGGCCGACGTGCCGGGCTTCATGATCGGCACGAAGGTCGAGCGCGAGGGGATCATCCGCGCGGGCGCGAAGATGATCGCCGCGGTGAGCGAGGCCAGGGTGCCGAAGCTCTCGGTGGTGGTGCGAAAGGCCTACGGGGCAGGGCTCTACGCGATGTGCGGCCCGGCCTTCGAGCCCGACGCGTGCCTCGCGCTGCCGTCGGCCTCGATCGCGGTGATGGGCCCCCAGGCCGCGGTGAACGCGGTCTATTACAACAAGATCCAGGAGGTGCCCGAGGGCCCCGAGCGCGTGGCCTTCGTCGACCGGCTGCGCGCGGAGTACCGCGAGGACATCGACCTCTACAAGCTCGCCGGCGGCTCGTGGTCGACGCGATCATTCCGCTGGAGAGCCTGCGCGAGCTGTCGCGGCGGTTCGCGCGGCTGGTTTCGAAGCACGAGCCGCGGCCCGCGAAGCACCACATCGTCCCGCCCGTGTGAGCGGAGCGACGCGGGCGCTCAGCAGCCGCCGCCTCTGGCGACGCAGAGCGCCCGCACCACGTCGTCGAGAAGAAACGGCTTCCGCACGAAGGCCGCGCAGGGCACCTCGGTCACCCGGTCGATGCTCGCCGCGCCGGTCATCAGCACGCGCCCCACGTCGGGCCACGCCACGCTCATCTCCGCCAGGAACGCCGCGCCCGACTGCGCGCGACCGAGCCCCTCGTCGATGAGCGCCACGTCGGCGTCGCCGCGCCGCAGCGCCTTGCGCGCCGCGCGCACGTCGGCCACCGCGATCACCCGCGCGCCACGCAGCGTGAGGGCCACCTCGAGCAGCTCGCGGATCGCGGGCTCGTCGTCGACCACCAGCACCCGAAGCCCGAGCGGGAGCCGCGCGTCGCCCGCGCCCATCACCGGGACCATCGCGGGCTCCGAGGGGCGCGGCGCGCGTCGCAGGTTGAGCGTCGCCTCGGTGCCGTGACCGGGCTCGGAGTGGGCCTCGAGGCGCGCGCCCATGGTCTCCGCGAGCGAGCGCGAGACCGCCATGCCGAGGCCGCGGCCGGTGCCGCGCGGGCCGTCGTGATCCTCTCGCGCCGTGGTGAAATACGGGTCGTAGAGGCGGGCGAGGGTGGCCTCGTCCATGCCCGGGCCGTTGTCGCGGACGGTGAGCGCGACGCGGCTCTCGGCCGTGAAGAGCTGCGCCGAGAGCTCGACGAGGCCCGCTCCCTCGGGGCGGCTCTTCGACACGGCCGACGTCGCGTTGAGCACCAGGTTCACGAGCACCTGCGAGACCCGCGCGGGGTCTCCACGCGCGAGCAGCGCCGTCGACGGGAGCGAGGGCTGGAGCACCCGCAGCGTGACGCCCTTCGCCTGGCAGCGCGCCTCGAGCAGGTCGCGCACCTCGCCGAGCACGAGGCTCACGTCGAAGGTCGTGTCGCGCACGCGCAGGAGAGAGTCCGAGTCGGCCAGCGCGCCCACCATCTCCGACGCGCGGAGGATCCCTCGCTCGATGATGGGCATGGCCCGCGCGGACAGCTCCGCGTCGTTGCGCTCGCGCGCCACCGAGGCCCACCCGAGCACGCTCGCGAGCACGTTCTGGATCTCGTGAACCGCCGCGGCCAGCGTGATCTCGTCGCCGCGGGGCGGCGGGACCGTGGACAACGACGACGGTGACGGGGCCGAACTACGGACATCGTCCCCCTCGAAGGACTCACCCTCGGAGGGGTCTCCGTCGGAGGAGACGGGGTATGGCACCGTCGGTTGGCGGCCAGACATCGTGTCAATCGAGATCTTCGCGGACAACGGTTCCAAGGTCAAACAGTCTATGGAAGTGTGCGACGGTTTCCTACCTCAGCCGTTGACAGGGTGAGAGCTTCGGTGCGTGGCGGGCGTCCCGTGGTAGCGTCACCGACCCACCGCCATGGCCATCATCGACCGCGTTCGCGCGACCGCGGACCTCGCCCGGCTCGACCTCCGCGACGACGAGGTCGCCCCCTTCGCGGCGCAGCTCCAGAAGATCCTCGACCACATCGCCGAGCTCGACGCGCTCGACACCTCCGCCGTCGACGTGAACGCGCGGCTCACGGGCGTCGCGTGCCCGATGCTCGCGGACGTTCCCGTGCGCGGCGTCGACCACGACGAGGCCATCGCCCTGGCCCCGCGCAGCGACCTCGGAGCGTTCATGGTCCCGCAGTTCGTGGAGGAGTGACGTGACCCTCTCCAACGACCTCGCAGACCTCGACGCCGTCGCCTCCGCGAGCGCCTTTCGCGCGGGCGCCGCGAGCGCCGTCGAGATCACCCGCGCCGCCCTCACGCGCATCGCCCGCCACGACCCCGCGGTCGGGGCCTTTCTCCGCGTCGACGCGGAGGGCGCCATCGCGACCGCGCAGCGCCTCGACGCGCGACGCGCCGCGGGCGAAGACCTCACCGCGCTCCCCCTCGCGGGCACCGTCGTGGCGGTGAAAGACGTGCTCTCGACGCGCGGGCTTCGAACGACCTGCGCGAGCAAGATGCTCGAGCGCTACGTGCCGCCCTACGACGCGTCGTGCGTGGCGAGGCTCCGGGCCGCGGGCGCGGTGCTCATCGGCAAGACCAACATGGACGAGTTCGCGATGGGCTCCTCCACGGAGAACTCCGCGTACCACCCCACGCGCAACCCCTGGGACCTCTCGCGCACCCCCGGCGGATCGTCGGGCGGGAGCGCCGCCGCGGTCTCCGCGCGCCTCTCGCACACGGCCCTCGGCACCGACACGGGCGGCTCCGTGCGGCAGCCCGCGGCGCTCACCGGCACCGTGGGGCTCAAGCCCACCTGGGGGCGCGTCTCGCGCTACGGCCTCGTGGCCTTCGCCTCGTCGCTCGACGTGGTGTCTCCCTTCGCGCGCTCGGTGGCCGACGTGAGCGCGCTCTACGACGCCGTCGCGGGACCCGACGCGCGCGACGCGACGTGCTCCGATCGACCCGCGCCGCGCGCCGACCTCTCGCGCGGAGAGTCTATTCTCAAGGGACTTCGCGTCGGTGTTCCCGCGGAGTATTTCGCCGAGGGGATCGACGCCGACGTGGCCGCGACGGTGCGCGCCGCGATCGCGAAGATGGCCGCCGCGGGGGCCGAGATCGTCGAGCTCTCGATGCCCCACACGCGCTACGCCGTGGCGACCTACTACGTGCTCGCGCCCGCCGAGGCGAGCTCGAACCTCGCGCGCTTCGACGGCGTTCGCTACGGCCTCCGCGTCGAGGCGAAGGACCTCCGCGGGATGTACGGCGCCACGCGCGACCGCGGCTTCGGACCGGAGGTCAAGCGCCGCATCCTGCTCGGGACCTTCGCCCTCTCGGCGGGCTACTACGACGCGTTCTACGGCAAGGCGCAGCGGGCGCGCGCGATGATCGCGAAGGACTTCTCCGACGCCTTCGAATGCGTCGACGTGATCGCCGCGCCGACCTCGCCGACCGCTGCGTTCAAGCTCGGCGAGCGCGTCGATGATCCGCTCGCGATGTACCTCGCCGACGTGTGCACGCTGCCAGCTTCTCTGGCGGGCGTTCCTGCGATCTCGCTCCCCGCGGGCCTCGGCGCGTCGGGACTCCCTGTGGGGCTCCAGCTCATGGCGCCCGCGTTCGAAGAGCCGCGTCTGCTCGCCGTCGCGCACGGCGTCGAAGGGCTCCTCGGGCGACTCCCTCCACCCCCTCTCACGTGAACGTCATGGACCTCCTCGAAGACTTCAAGGCACGCGGGCTCTTTCACCAGGCGACCGACGAGGCCGCGCTCCGCGAGGCGCTCTCCAAGGGCGTCGTCACGGGCTACATCGGCTTCGACCCCACCGCGGCGAGCCTCCACGTCGGGAGCCTCCTGCAGATCATCCTGCTCGTGAGACTTCAGCGCGCGGGGCACCGGCCCATCGCGGTCGTGGGCGGCGGCACGGGGCTCATCGGCGACCCGAGCGGCAAGCAGGCCGAGCGCACGCTCCTCACGCGCGAGGCGCTCGACGTGAACCTCCAGGGGATTCGCAAGCAGCTCGGGCGCTATCTCGACTTCGAAGCGCCGACCAACGCGGCCCTCATGATCGACAACGCCGACTGGCTCTGCGGCCTGGGGCTCATCGATTTTCTGCGCGACGTGGGCAAGCACTTCTCGGTCAACGCGATGGTGCAGCGCGACGCGGTGAAGAAGCGCCTCGAGGAGCGCGACCAGGGGATCTCGTACACCGAGTTCTCGTACATGCTGCTCCAGGCGTACGACTTCGTGGCCCTCTACGACCGCCACGGGTGCACGCTCCAGCTCGGGGGGAGCGACCAGTGGGGCAACATCGTGTCGGGCATCGACCTCATCGGGCGCATGCGCGGAGCCTCGGCGCACGGGCTCACGGTGCCGCTCATCACGAGCTCCGACGGGACCAAGTTCGGCAAGACCGAGAAGGGCGCCGTGTGGCTCGACCCCGCGCTCACGTCGCCCTACGAGTTCTTTCAGTTCTGGCTCAACACGGCCGACGCGGACGTGGAGCGGTACCTCCACTTCTTCTCGTTCCTCGCGGGCGATGAGGTCGCCGCGGTGATGAAGGAGCACGACCTCGACGCTTCGAAGCGCGTCGCGCAGCGCAGGCTCGCGAAGGAGGTCACCACCTTCGTCCACGGGGAGGGGGAGTTCCAGAAGGCCGAGCGCGCGACGCGGGTGTTCTTCGGCGGCGACGACTGGCGCACGCTCGACGAGCGCGACCTCGACGCGGCCTTCTCCGACGCGCCCTCGACGGACCTCGACCCGGCGCTCCTGGGCACGCCCGACGCGGCCCTCACGACCCTGCTCGTGAAGGCGGGGCTCTACCCCTCGAAGGGGCAGGCGCGCACGGGCATCGAGCAGTCCGGGGTTTCCGTCAACAACGCCGTCGAGAAGAGCCCGCAGCGGGTGATCTCGCGCGACGATCTGCTGCCCGGCGGATACGTTGTTCTCCGCAAGGGCAAGAAGCACTATCATGTGCTTCGCGCACGCTGAGCGAGGTCAGGGCGCGCGCTGGGGCGGCTGACGCTCCACCGGTCGCCGCGCCTCGCCCACGACTCCACGAAGGACGTACGGATGGATGTGACGACCGAACGTCCCACGGAGTCAGACTCGCAAGACGTCGCGCCCGTGGTGGTGGCCGCTTCGAGCCCCGTGGGGCGCCTCGAGGACGCCCACTTCCGCCAGATGGCCAACACGGCCCCGGTGATGATCTGGGCCTGCGACGCGCACGGCGGCTACACGTTCTTCAATGAGCAGTGGGTGACCTTCACGGGGCTGTCGCGCGAGACGTTGCTCTACAACCCCTGGCTCATGGAGATCCACCCCGAGGACTACCCCGCGTATCGCCAGCAGTTTCTCGCGGCCTTTCAAGAGCGCGTGGACTTTCGCGCGGAGTACCGCCTGCGCCGCAACGACGGGCGCTACCGCTGGCTCATCGACACGGGCGTGCCCCTCTTCGATGAGGCCAGCGAGTTCATCGGGTACATCGGCAACTGCGTCGACATCACCGACCGCAAGGCCATGGAGGACGCCCTCGCGCAGAGCGAGCGGAAGTTCAAGCTCCTCTTCGACCTCTCGGCCGACGCGCAGGTGCTCCTCGACGGCGAGCGCGTGGTCGACTGCAACCCCGCGTCGGTGGCGTTCTTCTGCGTGAGCGACCGGTGGACCCTCATCGGCCGCGCGGCCACGGAGTTCTTCGCGAGGCCCGAGAACGCCAACGGCTCGCTCGGGGACTACATCCACGAAGCCCTCGCGCGGAACTCCAGCCGCTTCGAGTGGAACGCGCGCCGCGCCGACGGCACCGAGGTGCCCGTCGAGCTGCTCCTCACGTGCGTGCCCGTGGGCCCTCGCACGCTGCTCCACGCGGTGATCCGCGACCTCACGGGGCGCCGCGAGCTCGAGGCGCGGCTCCGTCAGGCCGAGAAGATGGAGGCCATCGGCACCCTCGCGGGCGGCATCGCGCACGACTTCAACAACCTCCTCGCGGCGATCATGGGCTACACCGAGCTCGCGCTGCTCGACCTCACGCCCTCGCATCCGCCGCAGGCGATACAGCCCTCGCACCCGCCGCGCCCCGCGTCGGAGTTGCCGCCGGGGCTGCCATCGCACTCGGCGCGACCCGCGCCGTCGTTGGCGACGTCGTCGGTGGCGACGAGCTTGTCCGAGGCCCTCACCGCGGCGAGGCGCGCGAGGGACCTCGTCCAGCAGATCCTCACGTTCAGCCGGCACGACGACGTGCGGCGCACGGAGACCGACCTCGGGCGCGTGGTGCTCGAGTCGGTGCGGCTCTTGAGGGCGTCGATCCCGGCGACGGTCGAGATCTCGACGCGCACGGCGCCCAACTGCGTCGTGCTCGGCAACGGGACGCAGCTCCAGCAGGTGCTCCTCAACCTCGGCGCCAACGCCGAGCACGCGATGCGGACGACGGGCGGCGGCCAGCTCGAGATCACCCTCTCGCGCGGAGAGCTCGACGAGGCCTCGGCCGCGCGCTTCCCCTCGATGACGGCGGGGGCCACCATCGCGAAGCTCACCGTGCGCGACACGGGGACGGGCATGCCCGAGCGCGTGCGCGAGCGCGTCTTCGATCCGTTCTTCACCACGAAGCCCGTCGGCGAGGGCACCGGGATGGGCCTCTCGGTCGTGCACGGGATCATCACCTCGCACGGCGGCGGCATCGCGGTCGACAGCGAGCCCGGCCGCGGGACCTCGTTCACCCTCGTGTTCCCGTGCCTCGTGGCCGCCTCGGCGCGCCCCTCGATGACCCCCTTCGCGGCCTTCTCGACGCTCCCCAAGGCGCAGGGCCGCGTCCTCGTGGTCGAAGACGAGGCCACCATCGGGCGCATGTTCCGACGGCTCCTCCAGCGCCTCGGCTACGACCCCGAGGTGTTCGACAACGGCCACGACGCCCTCGAGCGCTTCCGCGTCGACCCGTCGCTCTTCGACCTGGTCATCACCGACCTCACCATGCCCGGCATGACCGGCGACGAGCTCGCGGTGCAGATCCTCCGCCTGCGCCCCGACATCCCCATCGTGCTCGCGACGGGCTACGGCCCGGCCCTCTCCATCGACCGCGCGCGGCAGTACGGCATCTCGACGGTGCTCCGCAAGCCGCTCACCCTCAAGGAGCTCACCGACGCCCTCCGCGTCGCGCTCGGCGAGAACGCGCTGCCCCCCGCGGAGTAGCGCCTCAACGCGCGGCCCTTCTGGTGATAGGGTACGCGGCGTTGTGCGCGAGGGCGACCGCTTCGACAACTACGTGCTGCGCGAGAAGATCGCCGAGGGAGGCATGGCCGAGATCTTCCGCGCCGAGCGCGTGGGGGCCATGAACATCTCCCGCGAGGTGTGCGTGAAGTGCATCCGCCCGGCGCTCTGCACCGACGCCGAGTTCGTGCGGATGTTCATCGACGAGGCGCGCATCTCGGCCACGCTGCGCCACAGCAACATCGTCAGCATCGACCACTTCGGCTCCCACGACGGCGCGCTCTTCTCGGTGATGGAGTGGGTCCACGGCACCGACGCCTCGAAGGTGGTCAAGCGCCTCGCCGCGCAGGGCCGCGCGATGCCCGTCGACGTGGCGCTCTTCATCGTGGCCGAGGTGCTCAAGGCCCTCGAGTACGCCCACGGCAAGACCGACAACGGCGAGTGGCTGCGCATCGTTCACCGCGACGTGACCCCGCACAACGTGATGATCTCGTACTCGGGCGAGGTGAAGCTCACCGACTTCGGCATCGCGAAGGCCACCTCGCGGCTCCACCACACGCAGGGCGACGTGGTGCGGGGCAAGGTCTCGTACATGGCCCCCGAGCAGGCGATGGGCCTCACGCTCGACCACCGCACCGACCTCTTCGCCGTGGGCGTCGTCGCGTACGAGCTCCTCGCGGGGCGAAAGCCCTTCGTGGGCGCGTCGCAGGTCGAGGGCGTCCACGCGATGCTGCGCGGCGAGCATCCACCCTTGCGGGCGTTGCGCCCGGATGTCTCGTACGACGTCGAGGTGCTCATCGAGCAGCTCCTCGCGAACAAGCCCGACGATCGCTTCTCCGACGCGGGCGCGGCGCTCGATGCGCTGCAGCACGTCCCGGCGCTTGGCACGGGGCAGCGGGGGCTCCAGCGCCTCATGCGCGAGCTCTACGCCGACGTGCAGCACTCCACCGTTGTCCCGCGCTTCGGCGCGAGCGGAGAGCCCGCGGTCGAGCCATCCGACGCGACGGTCCCATCGAGCGCGGCGGCGCTCCTTGGCTTCAGCGACACGAGCAGCGCGCCCACCACGCCGAAGACCGTCGAGCGCACCGCGCCCGCCGCGGACCGCACCCTCACGGCCAGCGCCGACGCGCCCGCCGCGCCCACGGCGCCCACGCGCCCCGCGCAGCGATCGTCGCCCGTCGCGACGCCGCTCGCCGCGACGCCCGCGCCTGCTCCGCCCGCGCCTGCTCCGCCCGCAGCGCCGTCACGCGCGCCGTGGATCGCGGTCACCGCGGCCCTCACGTCGGTGCTCCTCGCGGGCGGGACGTGGGTCGTGACACGCCCGAGCGGAGCCGCGCCGAAGCCTCCCGTCACGTCGCAGCCTCCTCCGTCGCGGGTCGAGCCCGCGCCTCCGGTGATCGCGACGCGCGACGCGGGAGCGCCCGAGGCGGCCACGATCGAGGTGAGCGCGCCGGTGGTCCTCGACGCGGGCACAACCACGGCCGAAGGACCCGCGCGGCTCGCGCGGCTCGAGGTGACGATCGACCCGTGGGGCACGGTGATCGTCAACGGACAGCGGAAGGAGAGCACGGCCACGTACACCCTCGCGCCGGGCCGCTACCGCGTGGTCGGAGAGATGCGCGGTCACAGGGCTTCGAAGACCGTGACCCTCCGGCCGGGTGAATCGAGACACCTCAGCATCAACATCCTGTGAGGTTTTTGGAAATTCAGATATCGTGAGATGTCTGCGCCCCCTGCAACCTGGAACCGGTCTTCGCGATGGATCCCGCGCCAACCCCGAACACGCCGATGCTGACCGGGCTCGTGGTGTTCGAGCAGTACGAGGTCACGGCGCACCTCGCCTCGGAGCCGCGCGGTGAGTCGTACCTCGGCGTCGCGCTCGACGGCGGGGCCGAGGTGGTGCTGCGGTTCATGTCGCACCCGGTGTTCGCCATCGCGGCGCGGTCGACGTGGGGCGCGATCGGCGACCGCTTCGAACGCCTCTGCGCGATCGACCACCCGCACGTCGAGCGGGTGATCACCGGGGGCATCGTGCGGCGCCGCACCGAGGACCTCCTCTGCGTCGTGACCGAGCGCATCGAGGGGAGCTCGATCGCGGCGAGGCTGAAGGGGGGACAGCGCGTTCCGCTGCGTGAGGCGCTCCCGCTGGTGCGCAGCGTGGCCGAGGGGCTCCAGGCCGCCCACGAGGTGGGCGTGGTGCACGGCGACCTGCGCGCGTCGAACGTGATCCTCGCGCAGGGGCGTCCGTCGTCGCCGTGGCCGGTGCTCTCCGACGTGGGGCTCAACAACCTGCTCGCGGCGGCGCTCGGCGCAGACCTCTCGATGCGCGAGCTCGCGTGGGCGCCCGAGAGCGCCGCGCCGGAGCAGATCCGGGGCGAGCCCGCGACGGTCGAGACCGACGTGTACGCGCTCGGGATGCTGCTCTATCGCATGGTCACGGGGACGCTCCCCTTCGCGTGCGAGAACGCGAGCGAGGTGCTCATCGCGCAGCTCTCGCGGCCGCCGATCCCGATGCGCGACCGCGGCGTCGAGCGCGTGCCCGCGTCGCTCGAAGCCCTCGTGGCGCAGTGCCTCGCGAAGGCCCCGCGGGAGCGCTTCTCGTCGATGGAGCCGCTCATCGCCGCCCTCGACGCGTGCGAGGTGGAGCTCACCGCGCGCCCGTCGAACCCGCCGCGCCTCTCGCGCCCCTCGGCGGAGTCTCCGCGCGCCGACGCGTCGGAGGTCTCGTCGCCCAACGGAGGGATGCGCGCCTCGGCCACGCGGCTCATCGTCGACGCGCGCGGCCGCCGCTCGCCGCTCCCCGCGGTCCCCAAGGATCGCCCCGCGACGATGCAGTCTCCGCGCGGTCCGCGCGAGGCCGAGGCGCCCGCCAACGGGCCGTCGCTCGCTGCGCCCGCCGCGCTCGCCGCGCCGTCGGACTCCACCGTGCGCATGCCCGCGCTGCGCCCCGACGCGCCCGACGCGATGAAGATGCTGCGGCCGCTCTTTCTCGCGGTCGTGGCGCTCGCGCTGCTGAGCGGGCTGCTCGGCGGATACATGCTCGCGACGCTCGGGCGTCCGCCCGTGACCACCACCACCTTCGCGGCGCACGCGTCGACCCGCGCGGTGCGGGTGCGCGTTCGATCGAACGTGCGCGAGGCCCTCATCACGGTGCGAGGCCGCACGTACGACAACCCCATGGAGACCGAGCTCATCCCCGGGTCGGCGCCCGAGATGATCGAGGTGGCCGCGCGGGGCTTCGAACCGCGGCGCCTCTGGATGCCCCTCAACGAGCACGTCGACGCGCAGATCGACCTCGTCGCGCCCGTCGCCGTCGCGCAGCCCGCGGCCCCCGTCGCGCAGCCCGCGGCAGAAGACCCTGCGCCGCGGCGAGGACGTCACCGCGCGCGCTCGGGGAGCAGCACCCACCGCAGCGGCCGCGGGCGTCACAGGGCTCGCTGACGCGCGTCGCGGAGCGCCAAGGCGTTGACGCGCGCCAACGTCGTGACGACGGGCGCGCGAAGATCGAACACCTCTCCCACGCGGCATTTGCGGGGCGGCGGGTGCTGGTACGCGCGTTGCGGACACAGCGCCTCG
The DNA here is from genome assembly GCA_046351535.1 of Polyangiales bacterium. Lineage (GTDB taxonomy): Bacteria > Myxococcota_A > Polyangia > Polyangiales > CAISKJ01. The sequence goes on along the minus strand of JAXLYG010000021.1, from coordinate 36,555 downwards.
AACCGAGAGGCCGTATGGACCTGGCAAGCCGCTTCGCTCGACTCTATCTGGGCGTCGTCTACGACGCGCTGCGCTTCGACCTGAACGAGACCGCGCCCTTCGTCGTGCACCGCGCGATCAAGCCCGTGTACCCGCTCGCGCAGGGCGAGGCGGTGTTCGGTCACGCGTTCACGTGCCGCGGGGCCCGCGTGCTCGACGCCGCGCACATCGACGACGCGGTGCGGATCCGCATGTTTCAGAGCTTCACGCAGGGCTGCGTGCAGGTCATCGACACGGGCGACGACGACAGCGTCGCGCACTTCGGCGACATCTCGGGGAAGCTCGCGCGGAAGTTCGGCGCCGTCGGCGCGGTGATCGACGGGTACACGCGCGACGCGCGCATCATCGAGCAGGATCGGTTCCCGGTCTTCTGCCGCGGGACGCAGCCCATCGACGCGTACGCCCGCTGGCAGATCGTCGAGTATCAGGTCGAGATCTCGCTCGCGGGCCCCGAGGGGCGCGTGCGGGTGCGTCCGGGCGACTACGTGTTCGGCGACCCCGACGGCGTGCTGGTCATCGCCGCCGACAAGGTCGAGCGCGTGTGCCGCCTCGCCGAGGAGCGCCTCGAACGAGAGGACATGGTGCGGCGCGAGCTCGCGGGCACCCGAGACATCCAGGCGCTCTATGACCGCATCGGGAGGTGGTAGCCATGACTGTCTTCGTCGCAGAGTTCACGACCAATCACATGGGCAACCTGAACGTGCTGCTCAGGATGGTCGAGCAGGCCGCGGCCGCCGGGGCCACGCTCATCAAGATGCAGAAGAAGGACGTCGAGACCTTCTACTCGAAGGAGAAGCTCGACTCGCCCTACGACAGCCCCTACGGCAAGACCTACCGCGACTACCGAAAGATCTTCGAGTTCGACGAGGAGGACTTTCATCGCTTCGACCGCAAGTGCAGGTCCCTCGACATCGGCTGGTTCAGCACCGTGCAGGACCTCCCGAGCCTGCGCTTCATGCTCAATTTTGGCCTCTCGCACTTCAAGGTCGCGTCTTCGAACGCGCGCAACCGCGCGATGCTCGAGGAGTGCGCGCGGCTCATCCCGAAGGACCGCACGATCGTCATCTCGATGGGCGGCTCGACGCTGAGCCAGATCGAGCAGACCCTGTCGATCTTTCCCGATCACCAGATCTGGATTCTTCATTGCGTGGCGCAGTACCCGTGCCCGACGGAGAACCTCCGCCTCGGCAACATCGCGGAGATGAAGCGCCGCTTTGGCACCGACCGCGTGCGCATCGGGTACTCGGGCCACGAGGAGGGCGTCACCCCGTCGCTCGGCGCCATCGCCATGGGCGCCGAGATGGTCGAGCGGCACTTCTGCCTCTCGCGTCACAGCTTCGTGCACCACATCGAGTGCAGCCTCGAACCGAACGAGTTCAAGACCCTCGTCGACCACGCCGCGTCGCCCGAGAGGGTCGCGCGAGCGCGCGAGGAGCTGCCCGCCGTGGCCTTCAAGCAGAGCTTCGGCATGAGCGACGTCGAGCGGACCTTTCTCGTCGAGCAGACCTACGGGACGAAGTTCATCAAGGACCAGACCGAGTTCCCCCAGGCCGAGAACGACGTCGGCGAGGGCCCGCGGGAGCGCCACGCGCACGTCGCCGAAGCGAGCGCCGCATGAGCCCCGCGGTCGTCGCGTTCGTCCACGCGAAGGGCACGAGCCAGCGCGTCCCGAGCAAGAACCTCCGCGCGCTCGGCGACCGGCCGCTCTTCTGCCACGCGATCGCCATCGCGCGCGCAGCGACCCGCGTCGACCGCGTCGTCATCGACAGCGACAGCGACGAGATCCTGCGCATCGGCGTCGAGCACGGCGCCGTGGCCCTCAAGCGCCCCGCGGAGCTCGCCACCAACGCGTGCTCGGGCGACCAGCTCGCGCACTGGCAGGCGTCGAGCTACCCGACCTCGCGCGTCGTGCTGCAGGTGATTCCCACGGCGCCCTTTCTCAGCCCCGCGAGCGTCGACCGCGCCGTCGAGATGCTCGACGGCCCTGACCTCGACAGCGTCGCGGGCGTGTACTCCGACGTCTTCTACGCGTGGCGCGACGGACGCCCCGCGTACTACCGCGCCGACGGGACGCTCCCCAACAGCACCGAGCTCGCGCCCACCATCTTCGAGACCACGGGCCTCTACGCGAACAAGACCGAGGCCGTGCTCCGCACGCGGCGGCGCATGAACCCCGAGCGGGTCGCGCCGCTCTTTCTCTCGCGCATCGAGTCCGTGGACATCAACACCCCCGAGGACTTCGCGTTCGCGGAGGTGCTCTGGCGCGGCCTCCACGCGACCCCGCGAGGGCCGTGACGCCATGACCATCCTCCTCGCTCGCCACGGCGAGACCGACTGGAACCTCCAGGGCCGCATGCAGGGCCGCCTCGGCGCGACGTTGAACGCCCGCGGACGCGCGCAGGCCGCGGCCCTCGCGCGCGCCGCGCGCTCGCTCTCGGTGCGCGCCGTCGTGTGCAGCTCGCTCCCGCGCGCGGTCGAGACGGCGACCGTCGTGGCGCGCGAGATGGGCCTCGCGTGCGTGCCCTGCGACGCGCTTCAAGAGATCGACTTCGGCGCGTGCACGGGGCTCACCGAGGCCGAGATCGCGCAGCGGTATCCGACGCTCCACGCCGAGCGCCGCGCGGACAAATGGAACCACCGCTGGCCCGGGGGCGAGAGCTACGCCGACGCGGCGTCGCGGCTCCGTCGCGCGGTCGAGCGAGGGGAGCTGCCCGGCGAGGCGGGGACGCTCCTCATCGCGCACCAGTCGGTCAACCGCGCGCTGAGTCACATTCTCAGCCGTCGCTCGCCCGAGGAGATGTTGCAGATGGCGCAGCGCTCCGACGTGCTCCTGCGGTTCGAGGACGGCGCGATGGACCACGCCGTCGTGCCCGAGGAAGAGCGCCCCGCGCTCGTGTGGCTGCCGGGGCCCTACCTCGCGGGCAAGGCGAACCTGAACTGACGCGGGTTCAGGTGACGACGGCTTCGAGCGAGACCTCCGAGAGCTCGACGGTCACCGCGCCGAGCTCCGGCGGGAGCGAGAAGACCACCTCGAGGTGCGCGCCGGGGCCGGGCTTTCGATTGCCGAGCGGAGGCACCCGCGCGACGTGCTCGAAGGCGCGCCACTCGCTGTCGATCGCGAAGGGGCGGGCCGACGAGCCGTAGCAGTCCTGCCCGTCGCCGATCTGGAGGTAGAGGTAGTGCAGGAGCGTCGCGGGCTGCGCGCTGCGGGCCTTGAAGCGCAGCCTCGCGAGCCTGCCCGCGGCCCGGTGCAGCGAAGGGACGCGCTGGAGGAACAGCGTCGGGCCGGCGCCCGGCTTCGCGCGCTCGATCGCCACAGAGGGAGCGGCGGTGTCGGAGACGCGGCGCGAGAGCGACACGACGGCGCCGTGATCGAGGAGGGTCCACCCGTCGGGCGCGTCGCCGCCGGGCGGGAAGGGCCCGTCGCCGCGCGACCACTGCTTGAAGTCTCCGTTTTGAAGCTTCGCGCTGAAGGTCGGGCCGTCGAGCTCGCGGAAGAGGACCTTCGCGAGGCGCTCGGGCGACGCGACGGGGTCGAAGAAATCGAGTCCGAGCCGCCCCGCATTCGCGCGCTCCACGGAGCGCAGGAGGAAGGCGTTGAGCCACGCGGGGTCTCGCACGAGGTCCATCGGCACGAAGTAGTGCGCCACGAGCCACGCGAGCAGCGGTTCGAGCGTCGCGTCGGCGGCGATGGGATCGCGCGTCGCCGGGAGCGCCTCGATGCCCTGGATTTCAGCCCATTCCGCGAGGTGGCTGTGTCCGACGGAGACCACGGGGCGCCCGAAGAGCATCGCCTGGATGGCGAGCGACGAGCTCACGGAGATCACGAAGTCCGCGTGGTGGAGGAGGTACTGCCCGGCGCTGTCGGCGGACCTGAAATCGATGAAGCGCACGTGGGGGTATCGCTCGCGGAGAAAACCCTGCGTCTCTTCGTCGATCACGTCGCCGATGAAGTGCGCCGTGGGGTGCTCGACGATCATGAGCCCGACGTCGCGCGGGAGCTGTTCGAGCACGTGAAAGAGGTACTCGCCCTGGTTGCGAAAGGGCGCGTTGAGGTCGAAGCCCGACTCGCCGCCGAACTGGAGCGGCAGGAATCCCAGGCGGGGGTACTGCGCTCTCAGCTCGCGCTCGAGCTCCGCGAAGGGCGTCGTCGCTTCGAAGAACGCGCGGAAGCGTCGGCGGAGCGTCGTCGTGAGGGCCGCCTCGTCGGGGGGCGACGTGCGCGCACGCAGCGCGGCCGCCTCGCGCGCGGGGACGGAGTCTGCCCAGAAGCCGCCGGGGTCGAAGAAGATGCTCATCGGAAAGGGCGCCCGCGAGTACGCCGCCGTCTCGGTGGCGAGCAGGAGCGCGCGCGGAAAGGCCTTCTTCAACTGCGGTGCGGGCGTGAGCGACATCATCACGTCGGGCTCGAAGCCCCCGAGCGCCTCGCGGACGAGCGCGCCGTAGGCCGCGGTGCGGGCCTCGTCGTCGCCGCGGGTCATGCGCTCGAGGATCGCCACGTTGGGCGCCTCGAAGAGCTCACGGATCGTCGTCTGCGGGAGGATCACGACCTCTTCGGGCGGGAGCCCGTGGCCCCGCTGCGCGTGGAGCGCGCCGCTGCCGAGGGGCGCCAGCGCGCGCGTCGCGAGGGCCTCGTTCACGAGGAAGCGCGCCTCCCACCCGACGGCGTGGAGCGCGGCCCGCATGTCGGCGAAGATCCCGAGCCAGGCCCAGTAGTGAAACGGTCGGCCGTGCATCACCAGCGGCTCGACGAAGAAGAGGACGCGCATAGGGGGACCGGGAATCTAGTGGCAGGCCCGAGGGCCTTTCAACGCGCATGCGCGGCGCGGGTGTGCCGCTTCGGGACTACTCCCAGATCGCGGTGGTGCTCGACGCGGTGGTGCCGCTCATGAGCCACACGATGACGCGCCCCGTGCTGCTGTTGCGCCACACGGTGTCGGGGCTGCTGTCGCCGTTGAGGGCCCCGACCGCGCGCGGGACCCAGTCGCTCGATCCCGACCAGACGACCGCGCTGGAGGTCATCGTGGCGCCGTTCATCAGCCACGCGATCACGCGTCCCGTCGAGGTGTTGCGCCAGAGGATGTCGGTCCTGCTGTCGGCGTTGAAATCGCCCGTCGAGACGGGGACCCACGCCGCGTCGCCGGCCCAGAGCTGCGCCGTCGAGGCCATCGTGGCGCCGTTCATGAACCACACGATCACGCGCCCCGTCGGGGTGTAGCGCCAGATGAGGTCGGGCTTGCCGTCGGCGTTGAGATCGCCGGAGGTGACGGGCACCCAGCCCGCGTCACCCGACCAGAGCGTCGCCGTCGAGGTCATCGTGGCGCCGTTCATGAACCACACGATCACGCGCCCCGTGCTGCTGTTGCGCCACACGATGTCGGGCTTCGTGTCGGCGTTGAGGTCCGCCGCCGTGATGGGCACCCACGCGGCGTCGCCCGACCAGAGCGTCGCCGTCGAGGTGCGCGTGGTGCCGCTCATGAACCACACGATGACGCGCCCCGTGCTGCTGTTGCGCCACACGATGTCGGTCTGGTTGTCGGCGTTGAAATCGCCCGTGGTGACGGGGCCCCACTGCTGGTCCGAGAGCGTGAGGCCGCCCATCGTCGCCGCGATCGTGGCCCTCGTGGTGTTGAGCGTGAGGGCGTTGTCGGCCGTGTTGCTGACCCCCGTCGCGACGCCGAGGTAGCTCACGCTCGGGTTCGAGAAGTACGGCAGGCGCGTGCCGGGCGCGTAGGCCATCACCGTGCGGTACGCGGTGCCGCTCGCGGTGAACTTGTACCCGTACGAGTAGGCGTACGCGCCGCTGCCGCCGTCGCCCGCGGCGTGGCCGCAGCCCATGTTGTGACCGACCTCGTGCGCGAGCGTGAGGTTCGCGTCGGCGTAGGCGTCGACGGCGACGTTGAACGCGTAGTTCACGAAGGCCGCGCCCATCCCCGTGGTCCAGAGGTAGCCGATGCCCGCGGCGTCGCTCGCCCCGGTGACGATGAGCGAGACGATGTCGGCCTTCACCGCGGAGCGCGTGGCGTGGACCTCGTCCATGATCCCGTCGGAGGTGTTCTGGAGCCGACCGAGGTCGGTGCCGAGCGCGTGGCTCTCGCTGTAGGAGGTCTGCGCGGTCTGGACGAGCCGCAGGGTGAGCGTGACGTGGCTGTTCGTGTACGCGGTGTTCGCGGTCGCGACGGCGGCGCTGATGAGCGCGTTGATGCCCGCGGTTCCGCCGTTCGCGGTCGCCGCGGCGGGCGTGTAGAAGACCGCGATGTCGACGACGGTGTTGGCCACGTCGGACGCGACGGTCGGGGTTGAATCTCCGCTGCCCGTGGTGTCACCGAGCACGGTGTCGTCGAAGGCCGAGTCGTCGTGTGCGGGGGGCGGGTCAGCGGGCGGAGGGGGGAGGGCGTCTGCGGAGGTCGAGGCCGAGAATGGCGTCGAGGGTGGCAGGCGCTCCGTGGGGATCTTCATCGGGTCGAGCCACGTGAGGCGCAGCTCGCCGCCCGCCCTCGTGCGGACGCGGTAGAGCCCGACGTGGGGGATGAAGAGCGTGCCCGCGACGGCGTCGTCGACGTGGGCGAGCACGGCGTAGCTCCCCGGCGACGCGGTGAAGGTCCCTTCGAAGACGCCGCCGTTGCCGACGCGTCGGTGGGCGGTGATGCGGAGCTCGCGATCGACGCCGTCGAAGAGGCGGAGCTGCGTGGAGCCCGTCGGCGTTCTTCCGATGGGGGCCCACGTTCGCAGCGGAGGATCGAAGACGATCACGCCTTCGCGGAGGTCAGAGGCGGGCGTCGAGGCCGTGCGAGCGACGTCGGTGACGCGAGCGCTCGGGACTCCCTGCGGGGAGCCGGCCTGCTCGTCTGGCGAGCAGCCGACGAGGAGCGCGATGAGGATCGTCTGGCCGAGCTTGCGGTGTTGCATGGCGAAACCGTTGCCTCCGTGCCCAGAAGAACGGCTTCCCTGCGCGAGAGCTTGAGCGCGCTTTGACGCTGCGCCTACGATCGGGCGATGGCCTACGCGCGCCGCGACGAGCTCGATCCGCTCCCCTATCACGTCGAATGGCCGAGCCTGCGGTCCGCCACGGGGCGCGTCGACATTCACGCCCTGGTCGCCTTCTGGGTCCGCGAGAGCAAGCTGCGCGGTCACTACCTGGAGTTCGGCGTCGGCGCGGGTCGCTCGGCCGTCGCGGCCATCCGCGCGCACCGCAGAGAGAACCCCGAGTCGGTGCCGACGTTCTTTCTCTTCGACTCGTTCGAAGGGCTGCCGACGCTCGAAGGCTCCGACGCGGACTCCAACCAGTTCGAAGCGGGGCAGTTCGCGTTCGACGTCGAGGCCGTGGCGAACAAGCTCCGCTACCACGAGGTCGACGACGCCGAGGTGGTGCTCGTCCCCGGGTACTTCGAGCGCTCGCTCGCGACCTTCGACCAGACCTCGCTCCGCGGCCTCGGCGCGGCGGTCGTCCACGTCGACGTCGACCTCTACGGCTCCGCGCGCACGGTGCTGAACTGGGTCACGCCGCTGCTCCAGCAGGGCGCGGTGATCCTCTTCGACGACTGGAACGCGTTCACCGCGCGGGCTTCACACGGCGAGCGCGCCGCGACGCGCGAGTGGCTCGCGGCGAACCCGCGCATCAGCCTCGAGAGCTACGCGAAGTACGGCTGGCACGGAGAGGCCTTCATCGTTCACGTCGCGGAGTGAGGCCGCGCGGAGGCCGAGGATCGCGTGGGCTCAGTCGACGAGGATGCCGGGGGCGTCTTCGGCGGCGGCCGCGAAGAAGCGGGTGAACGCCGCGAGGAACTCCGGGAGGCTGATCTTGCCGCTGCGGTTGGTGTCGAGCGCGCGGAAGCCCGCGAGGAGCGCCTCGGCGGTGGGGTTGCGACCGTGGGCGAGGTGCGCGTAGGCGTAGTCGCCGAAGTCGATCGCGGCGTCCTGGTTGATGTCGAGCGCGCGGAAGAACGCGCGGGCGAAGGTCTCGGCCTCGGGCGAGAGCGCGTCGCCCGAGAGCTCCCTCTCGCAGTGGGCCATCCACTCGTCTTCGGTGATCCTGCGGTCGTCGTTCTTGTCGGCCTTGCGGAACCACGAGAGGCGCAGCTTCGCGGCGTGGATCACCTCCTCCTTGGGGGGGACGCCCGCCGGGACGAAGCTCGCGGCGCGCAGCGTGACGGCGGCGAAGTCGTCGACGTCGAGGACCCCGTCGCGGGTGACGTCGAAGTACGAGAAGAGCGTGCGGTGCCGCGCGGCGCGCGGAGGGCTGCCTGCGTTGGTCATGCTGGTCGGTGATCCTCCTCTGAGCCGCCGAGGGTGGCGCGGTCGGGACCTCGATGTCTACGGAGAATTCAGCCCTTCGCGGCGTCGAGCGCGCGCCTGAGGTCGAGGTAGCGCGCGAGCTGGTTCTTCACCGTGCTCGCGTCGCAGCCCATGCGCCGCCCCATCTCCTCGTAGCTCGGCGTGGGGCGATCGGGCACGGCCGTGAGGTCTTCGAGGCCGAGGGCGCGCGCGAAGAAGAGGGGCTTCATCATCTCCTCGACGTACTCGCGGAACTCCTGCGCGCGCGAGGGCCCCGCGGCGCCGTACTTCAGCGCCCACACGCGGTCTGCGACGGAGGTGACCGCGCCCCACGCGCCCGCGGGCTCGTCGGCGCGTCGCGCGCGGGTGACCGTCGACTGATCGAGCGCGCCCTCGCGCAGCGCGGCGAGGCACGCGTCGAGGTCGATGGACCCCGCGGTCGACGCGCTCGGGAGTCTGCGCACGAAGGCCTCGAGCTCGCGGAAGTTCCCTGGCCACGGGTAGTTGTGGGCGACGTGACGGCGGGCCTCGGGCGAGAGGGCGTCGTAGACCGAGAGCGCGTCGTGGCGCTCGTCGACGGTGCGCGCGCGCAGCGTGGCGACGACGTCTTCGGGGCGCTCGCGCAGGGGCGGAACCTCGACGATGCGACCGGCGATGCGGTACCAGAGGTCGCTGCGAAAGCGCCCCTCGCGGACGTGCTTGCGGAGGTCTCCGTTGGTGCCGCAGACGACGCGCACGTCGGCCTGACGCCACTGGTCGTCGCCGAGGCGCTTGTACCGCTGGTCGTCGAGGAAGGTGAGCAGCTCGCCCTGCACGTCGAGCGAGAGCTCGGCCACCTCGTCGAGAAAGAGCGTCCCCCCGCGGGCGCTCTCGACGGCGCCCTCGATGTCGGCGTGGCAGCCCGTGTACGCGCCCTTCTTCGCGCCGAAGAGCCGCGTGCGGGCGAAGTGCTTGTCGATCTCGGCGCAGTTGACCGCTTCGAAGGGCCCGCGGGCCCTGTCTCCGTGCGCGTGATAGCAGCGCGCGAGGGTGCTCTTGCCCGACCCCGTCTCGCCGAGGAGCACGGTCTGGAGCGCCCTCGCCGACGCCTCGGAGACGCGGCGGTGGGCCTCTCGAAACGCGGGCGACGCGAGGATGAACTCGTCGCCGTGTTCGAAGCGCCGCTCCTCGCGCAGCCGCGCGGCCTGCGTGTGCGCGTACTCGACCACCTGTTCGAGCAGCGACGACCACGCGGGGCTCACCGTGCCCGCGCCCGACGTGAAGGCGAGCGACCACTCGGCCGTGAAGGGCACCTCGAGCTCGTCGTCGCGCGCGCGTCCGCGGCGCTCGGCGCGCACCTCGACGCTCGGGTCCGCGCGTCGCAGCCACGTCGCCACCTCGCGCGCCACCGCGTGCGGAAAGGCGCTCGCGTCGCTCCACTCGGCGTCGCGCGGGCGTGAGGGCGAGGCCGCGGCGGCGCTGCGCGAGGGCGCGACCTCGACGGTGAGGGCGCCGTCGGGGGGCGCGTCGACGGACACCGGGGCGAGGGCGGGCAGCGGGAGCGTGGTGCCGTTGCGGCTGCGGAGGTCGCACGCGAAGACGCGATCACCCGAGCGCCACACGACGCAGTGATTGCCCGACACGGTGACCCCTTCGAGCTTGAGCGTCGCGACCTTCGCGCCGACGGGCACCAGGCCGCGCGGCAGTCGCGAGGGGTCAGGCTCACGCCCGAGGAGCAGCGCGCCGTCGGCGTCGAGCTCCGCCGTGATCGGCTCCGGGGCGCCGGGCGCGCGGACCGTGATGCGCATCGCCAGATCGTTCATCGCGCGGTCGAGCATAGACGCCTCCCTCGGCGGTGGAGTACCTGAACAACGAACGGTCATGGCGTCGCGCGCACCCGACGGAGTGAGGCGAATCGCACGCTGCGCCGCGCTCGTCGCGGCGGTGGGCACCTGTGCGGCGCCGTCGACGGAGCTCGTGCTGCGCGTCTCGACGGACCTGCCCGAGGGCGACTGCGAGGGCATCACGGGCGTGCGCATCGCGGTGACCTCCGACGCCTCGACGACCACCATTCGGCGCGTCTTCCAGAACTCGGCGGCGGGCGCCCCGGAGCGCTGTTTCTCCCGCAGGAGCTCGGGATGGTGCCCGACGGCGGCGCCTCGGGCGAGCGCCTCACCGTCGACGTCACCGCGGTGGGACCCGACGGCGACCTCTTCACCCGCCGCGCGACGCCCTCGTACGCCGAAGGACAGACGAAGCTGCTCGACGTGTTCCTCGCCGCCCGATGCCGCAACGTCGACGCGCGACGATGCTCCGTCGGAACCGCCTGCGGCGCCACGGGGTGCGAGCCCGAGGCGCGGCCCTCCCTCGCGGACTACCGCCCGCTTCCTGTCGAGGCTCCCTCTGCGCCGCGGCTCCTCTCGCCTCGCTCCGCGGGGGTGCTCACGTCGTCGCTCGCGACGCTCCGTTGGAGCGCGCCCTCGAACGCAGGCGCCGCGCGCGTCGAGCTCTGCGTCGACCGGGCCTGCGCGACGCCGCTGCGAAGCCCCATCGTCACGGCGGGGCGATGCGCGCGGATCACACGCGCCGACCTCGTCGGGGGCGCGGCCTTCTGGCGCGTGACCTCGATCGCGACGGGCCGCGCGAGCGCGACGTGGGAGCTCTTTCTCGGCGCGCGCGACGCCATCACCGCGAGCGCCTCGTCGACGCGCCTCGACCTCGACGGCGACGGCCGCGCCGAGCTCGCGTACGCCCCGAGCGCGGGCGGCGCGCTGCGCGTGTACGGCGGCGGTCCGCGCGAGACGCTGGCGTCGCGGGTCACCTCGATCGAAGCGTCCGAGGCGAGCGGATACGGGCGCGTCGCGTCGATCGGCGACCTCGACGGCGACGGCTTCGCGGACCTCGTGACGGTGTCGCCGCCCGGCGACGGGCTCTCGGAGGCGCGCGTCGAGGTGCGCTTCGGCGGCGCGACGTCGAGGCGGATCACGCTCGGATCGCCCGTCGACGGAGGCTTTTTCGAACTGCCCTCGCAGCGCCTCGACGCGCGCGGGGCGGGCGACGTCGACGGCGACGGGTACGCCGACGTGATCGTCGGAGCGCCGCACGCGCAGCGGGTCTTCGTGTTTCATGGGGCTCCCTCGGCGCCGCTTCGAACGACGACCTTCGAAGCGCCCGCGGGCCTCCCCGCGTTCGGCGCCGTGGTCGGCGGCGCGGGCGACGTCGACGGTGATGGCTACGACGACGCGCTCGTGGGCGCGCTCGGGCCTGACCTCCGCGGGCGCCGGCTCTTCGTCGTGCCCGGTGGCGTCGGCGGCCTCGCGCTCGCGCGGAGGGTCGAGCTCCTCGCGGGCAGCGGCGGCGCCACCTTCAGCGTGCGCGCAGAGGTCTCCGCCGCGGGAGACGTGAACGGCGATGGCAACGGCGACCTCGTCGCGCGCGACGGAAACGCCGCGGTGTACCTCGGGCCGTCGTTCCTCGGCGGCTCGTTGACGCCGCAGCACGTCGCGTTCGGGGTGCTCTCCGCGGGGGCGTCGGTCGTCAGCGCGAGCGCGGGCGGCGATCTCGACGGCGACGGCTTCGGCGAGGTGCTCTTCACGCTGCGCGACTCGTCGGGGCGCTCGCGTGTGTTCGTCGAGTACGGCCGCGCCGCGCCCTCGGCCGTCTCGCCCGCGGAGACGAGGCCCTACGCCGTCGACCTCGGAGGCGCGGGCGCGTGGAGCGCGCTCGGCGTCGGCGACCTCGACGGCGACCGCCGTGACGACTTCGTGGCCTTCGACGCCGAGGCGAACGGCAATGACCTGCGGGTGTTCTTCGGCGACGCGACGGGCTTTCTCGAAGGGCTCTCGATCGCCGTCGACGGGGGCGTCCGCGTCGCGCGCTGAGGCGCGCTTCACCGCGAGCAGTAGCGCGCGCGGCAGTGGCCCGGCGGGTCTTCGAAGGGGTTGGCGTCGTCGCACGACCCCGAGGCGCACTCGTCGCCGAAGCGGCAGGGCTCACCGGCCGCGTGCTGCGGCCGACACGTGTCGCGCTCGCAGATGAGCCCGCGCTGACAGAACTTCACGCAGCGGCTCCCGAGGCTGCCGTCGCCGAGGCGCTGACAGGTCCCGTCGACGCAGACGAGGTAGCGCACGGGGCTGCAGAGGCGAGGCCCGATCGTGCCCGCGTCGCAGGGGGCGCCCACGCGCGTCTGCACCACCGTGCGCTGGCAGACGCCGTCGATGCACTCCGCGTCGTCGCCGCAGCCGGGAGACCTCGATCGACACGCCTCGCCGATGCGCGCGCTGCGCACGCACACGCCCTCGCCGTCGCCGAGGAGCGGCTCCGCGAGGCCGTCGCTCGTGGAGACGCACACGAGCCCGTCGCGGCAGCGCGTACGCGTGACGAGCGTGGCCGAGAGCTCGCGCAACCCGCAGAACTGTCCCTCGTTCGCGGCGGGGCCCGACTGGAGGTCGACGCAGCGGGGGTTCTCCTGCCCGTAGCAGTAGGGTTCGCCCGTGGTCCCTGCGCTGGCGCACGGGGTGTCGCCGCACGCCGCGCCGAGGGCCGCGCGGGGGCGGCAGGTGCCCGGACAGGTGGGCGCGCCAGAGGCGTCTCGCGCGTGGTCGCACCACGCGTCGTCGACGCACTCCTCGTTTCGCCAGCAGGTGCTCCCCGCGGGGAGCGTGCCTCGAAAGGTCATGCGACAGTCCGCGGGCCGGAAGCCGAAGTCGAAGCAGGTGCGCGCGGTCTCGTCGAGGCAGCGCTGCGCCGTCGCGGCGTCGAAGCGCACGGTCGCGCCGCGCGAGAGGGCCACGAGGTCGTCGTCGATGGGGGTGTTCTCCTGCGTGAGCGCCTCGGTGACGCAGTCGGCCTCGGTCGCGAAGAGGCGTCGCGTCGAGACGCTCTGCGCGTCGTGGCAGGCGAACTCGCTCGCGCAGCGCGCGGCGGCGAAGCGCGCGAGGAAGTTGCCGCTCGCGAGGGGGCCGACGAAGGGGTCGAGCGCGGCGGGTTCGACCTCGGCGCTGCACGCGCAGAGGAGCGCCATCGAAAGGGAGATCGTGCGGGGGTTCATGGCGCTTCGTGCTCGACGCTCTCTGCGGTTCAACGGAAGACGATCATGCCGAGGAGGCGGCCCGAACGCACGCCGTGAAGCGTGACCGCGCTGCCGAGCGATTCGCCGTCGCGGGTGGGCTTCCACACGACGAGGCGCGCGTCGGGGACCTCGGCGACGAGGCTCCGCGCGAGGGGCGTGAGGGCCTTCGAGAGCTCGAAGTCGCTCGCGGCGATGAGGCGCGTGAAGCGCCGCGCGCAGCTCTCCTGCCCCTCGGCGCCGCAGGCCTGCACCTCGACGGTCACGTCGTCGACGGAGACGCCCGACGAGCGCGCCACGAGCGACAGCACGCTGCGGAACGCGAGGTCTCCGTTGGGGCTCTCGATGGCAGGGAGCGGGGCGGCGTCGCGTCCGGCCGCCGCGGCGATCACCGCGCTCTTGAACGCGGCCTCGCTGAAGGGCGCGACGTGAACGACGTGTCCGGCGTCGTCGGTGAGGTCTCCGTCCGTGGCGCCGCGCGCGTCCGTCGCGCCGAGCACCGCCGTCGGCGTGGTCGACGTCGTCGAGGGCGTCGCGCTCGTGGGGGCCGCGAGGACGTCGCGCTGCGCGTTCGACGCGCCGTCGATCACGCTCTCGGGCGCGCAGCCCGTGAGCGAGACGAGCGAGACAGAAGCGGCGAGGACGATCGAGCGGGCGAGGGTGAGCTTGTTCATGGGGTGCGCCTCCTGGGCGTGTCAGACCCTTTTGCAGCGCGTGTGCCGACACGAAATGGCTTGTTTCTAGCGAAATCACGCCCCGGATCGGTCCCGGGATCCGTTCGGGATCGCGGGACGCGTTCGGGATCGCGGGCGGCTCAGGGCGTGCGGACGACGCCCCAGGTGGGCGAGACGGGCACCGTGCCCTGTGACTCGTTCACGAGGTACACGGTGAGGGGAACGGCCACGGACACCGCGACGGCCGCGCCGATCACGCCCCAGAACCACGGCCGCGCGACGAGGGGGATGCGCTCGGGCGACGCGGCGATGGTGAGGTCGACGCCGTGTTCGAGGTTGAGCTCGCGGCGCCACGGCCGATAGCCCGACGCGATGACCTCGACGACGTGGCGGCCGGGCGTGACCGTGGCGCGCCCGCGTCCGGTGCCGATGGAGAGGCCGTCGACGGAGATGTTCGCGTCGGGCACCGCGCTGTCGACGCGCAGCGAGGTGATGCGCGGGAGCGCGACGGGGCGCAGGGTGATCGACTCCGACGCGCCGGGCGCGAGGGTGAGCGTGCGGGCCTCGGGCTGGTATCCCTCGCAGCGCGCGATGAGGGCGTGCTGGCCCGGGTCGAGGTCGACGCGGTCGCCGTGGTGCGCCCCGTCGCGTCCGTCGATGGAGACCGCGCACGCGGTCGGCGCGACGTCGAGCGTGAGGTGCGCGACGCTCGCGTCGAGCTCGGTGAGAAAGCCCTCGACCTCGCGGCGACGCTCCTCGCGCACGCTGTCGCCCGCGCTCTCGAGGAAGCTTCGAAACGCCGCGCGCGCCGCGAGGCTGTGGCCCACGGCGCGGTGCGCGAGGCCGAGGTTGTAGAGCACCGGGAGCGTCTCCATCACCGCGCGAACGCGCTCGAGCTCGGGGATGGCGGAGTTCCAGTCGGCGTTCTGCATGAGCTCGACGGCGCGGGCGAAGCGCGCGCGCGCCTCCTCTCGCGACGGATCGGTCTGCGCATACGCGGACGACGCCCCGAGCGACGCCGCGATGAGGAGCGCCGGGATCACCGAGCCGCGCTTCATTGCATGTGCTCGGGGTCGGTGACGGGCGCCACCACGTGCGGCGCCGTCGGGCTCACGACGCGCGGCGTGGCGGTCGCGCCAGCGTCGGGCGCGCGCGGCGCGGCGACGGGTCTGCGCGGGGCGCTTCGAACGGGGGCGACGGGGCGTGGCACGGCGGGTTCGACGGGTGTCACGGGCGCCTGCGCGGGCGCGGCGATCGCTGCGATGGGAGGCGTCGGCGTCGCGATCGGCGCGGGCGGGGTGAGCGTCGCGGGCGGCGGCGCGGTGACGCTCGCGTGCGGCGTCGGCTGTGACGAGGAGAGGGCGAGCGCGCCCGCCACGAGCGCCCCGATCGCGACGAGGGAGGCCGCGATGAGACGCGTTCGATGACGAGCGACGGGCGTCGCGTCGGGCAGAGCGGGCGGCGGGCGATCGGAGAGGAGGGTGTCGGCGACGGCGAGCGAGCCGTGGGCCTTCGCGGGGCGCTCGGGCGCGACCTCGGTGGGGCCCGCGTCGACGCGCGGCGCGCAGTTCGCGAGGAGCTCGACGAGCCACGCTGTCTTGTCTCGCTCCGCGGCGCTTCGAAGCGTGCGCAGCACCGCGCCCGCGTCGGGCAGCCGTCGATCGCGGTCGCGCTGGAGCATCTGCGCGACGAGGTCCGAGAGCCACGCCGGGGTCTCGGGCGCGAGAGACGAGAGCGCGGGGATCTCGGCCGTGAGGATCTCGACCATGAGGGCGTTGTAGTTGTCGGCGACGAAGGGGCTCCTGCCCGCGAGCGCTTCGAAGAGCACCACGCCGAGGGACCACACGTCGGCCGAGGGGTCGACCTCGCGGAGCCCGCGGGCCTGCTCGGGGGGCATGTAGCGGGGCGTTCCCACGAGGGCGCCCGTGCGCGTGAGGGCCACGCCCGGCGCCTGCGCGTCGAGGAACTTCGAGACCCCGAAATCGATGAGCTTCGGCGCGCGCCGCCCGTCCTCGCCCGCCACGAGAAAGATGTTCTCGGGCTTGAGGTCGCGGTGAACGATCCCCGCGCGGTGCGCCGCGTCGAGCGCGTCGACGATGGGGACGAGCAGCGTGAGGGCCTCGCGCGGGTCGAGCCTCCCGCGGTCCGCGAGGTGGCCGCGGAGGTCCGTGCCGGTGAGAAGCTCCTGGGCGATGTAGGGCGTGTGGGCCTGCGCGTCGTGGTCGGCGTCGAGCACCGCGACGATGTTCGGGTGCGCGATGCGCGACGCGGCCTTCGCCTCACGGACGAAGCGGGCGACGGCGGTCTTGTCGAACGCGTCGTCGCCGAGCATGAGCTTGATCGCGACGCGGCGTCCGAGCGCGAGCTGCTCGGCCTCGTAGACGGCGCCCATCCCGCCGTGACCGAGCACGCGCAGGAGCTTGTAGCGACCGGCGATGACGCTCCCGAGGCGCGCCTCGACGCGCTGGCGGCGGCGCTCTTCGAACGACGCTCCCTCGGGCTGCGGCACGGCGGGGTCAGACAGCGCGGCGGTTTTCGACATCAGACGACCAGGCGGCGCGATGCTACCAGAGACCGCGCGCGCGACGGGTCCGCGCGGTGCCCGGCGCCCTCCGTCGCGCGTCGTCGATTTCGTGATGGGGCCGTCGGGGAGCGCCCAAACCCCTCGTGCACCAACAACGGCACGCGGGTGCCACGACGGTGGGGATGATCGCCTGGTCGACCGCTCACGCTGCGCGTCGAGGCCCCGCACCGCCGCAGAACTCGCACACGGAGAGACCATGAACCGACGACAGCTCAGCGCCCTCTGGACCGCCCTCGCGACCGCCTCGTGCTACGGAGGCCCGGCGCCCGAAGACATCGGCCAGACGGGGCAGCAGGCGGTGTTCGGACCCACCGACGATCGTCAGGCCGTCACGTCGCTCGGGTACCCCTACAGCGCGATGGGGCTTGTGACCTCCGGCGGCTCCTGCACCGGGACGCTCATCGCGCCCGACAAGGTGCTCACCGCGCAGCACTGCCTCGCCGCGTCGATCGCGCAGACGACCTTCTGGCGCCACGGGGCCTCGGCGCCGACCGCCATCACGCGCATCGTCACGGGGCGCGCCGCCAGCGAGGGCGAGAGCCCCCACGACTGGGCGATCCTGTGGCTCGCGACGCCCGTGCCCGCGAGCGTCACGGCGGTGATGAACGTCACCGACCCGGCGAGCAGGGCCTTCACCGTGCGTCGCGCGGGATACTCGTGGGACATGCCCGGCCTCGAAGAGGTCACGTCGTGCAGCGTGACGAGTACCACCGCCCAGGGCGTGCTGCTCAACGACTGCGACCTCATGGGCGGCGCGTCGGGCGGACCGTACTTCCTCTACAACGGGACCGGCGCCGCCTCGCTCGTGGGCATCGCCTCGGGGCACGCGGCGGGACCCCGCTGCGCCTACAACGCGCAGGGCGCGAGCGATCCGGCCAACTGCGGCTCCGTCGTGACGAGCGCGAACCCCGCGAACGCGTGGACCTACGACGAGGCGTACGCCAACGGCGCCGTGAGCGCCGCGCTCTTCCGCACGGCGCCGCACTACGCGGGGAGCGTGTCGGTGGTGAACGTCCAGAGCGGCAGCTCGAGCGTCGTGCGCATGCAGGCCCTCGACCCCGAGCGAGGGACGCTCCACGAGCGTGCGAAGGTCAGCACCTACGCCGACGCCGCGTGGGGCGCGTGGGGATTCAGCACCGTCACCGCGCGCAGCGGCCTCTCGGCAGGCACCCTCCAGGATGGCCGCCAGATGATGCTCGGCCTCACCTCGACGGGCGCCCTCACGTCGGCGTGGGCCTCGACCGTCGGCGGAAACATCGGCGCGTGGAGCTCGTTCGCGGGCCCCGGCGCGCCGTACACCTTCACCGCGATGCGCGACACCGCCATCGGCCGCACCTGGGGCGGGCAGACGCAGGTCTACGCTCTGGCGCAGTCGGGCGCGGTCTACACCGCATGGAAGACCGGCGATTCGAACTCGGCCTGGAGCGCCTGGGTCAACATGGGTACGCCGATGTCGGGCGCGACCTCCATCGCGGCGTACACCATGTCCGACGGAACGCAGCAGCTCTGGGTCGCGGGCTCGGGCGGCGTGCGCACGACGTGGCTCACGCCCGGCAGCGCCGCGTGGGCGGGGTGGACGGCCTTCGCCCTCGCGACGCCGGGGCTCCCCGAGTCGTGGCTCGACATCGCCGTGAGCGCGACGCAGTCGAACCGCGTCGACGTGTGGGGCGTGAGCGTGAACGGGGCGGTGTTCCGCCGCACGAAGGTGACCTCGGCGTCGTCGAGCGCGTGGACCGCGCCGTGGTACTTCAAGTTCGATGGCTCGGTGATGTACGGGATGCGCGCCATCAGCGCGGCGCGGCTCTCCGACGGGCGCGAGGTGCTCGTCACCGCGAACACCAGCGGCGAAGGCTTTCTCACCTGGGAGACCGCCGAGGACACCTTCTCGACCTGGTCGCGCTTCTACCGATAGAAGCGACGCCAGCGGGCGTCGGAGAACCCACCGGCGCCCGACTCTTCGACGTAGAGCATCTCGCCCGTCGACGTGCCCGGCGCCGTGCCCTCGCCCGCGATCGCGAGCACCGCGGCGCGGGCGCTCGCGGCCTCGTCCGAGAACGCACCCACGGCGACCTCACGCACGATCCCCGCGACGGGAAAGGCCGCGTCGCGCGTCCACGCGGTGCCGTCTGCGACGCGCGCGGTGTAGCGCACCTGTCCGCTGGTCATCACGCTCAACACGAAGGGACGTCCATCACGGAGCACGCCCGCGCCGACGGCCACCACGGGCTCCGACAGCCCATCGTCGAGGCTCCGCCATCCGTCGGGCGGCCACCAGCTCGCGCACGCGCCGTCCGCGCCCGGCGCCCACCGCGAGAGCACCCCCGAGGGCGTCGCGGCGAAGACCTGATAGGCGCGCTCCGTGGGCGTGCCCGCGAAGCTCACGGCGGCGAGTCGCGTCGCGGTCGCGACGACGCCGAGCGAGCACCAGGGCGACCAGTCGGCGTTCGACGCCGCCGCGGTCTTGTACTGCGTCACGACCTCGCCGCGGTCGCCGAGGGCGTACACCTGCGCGGGCTCGCGCGCGCCGCCGCTGCTCGCGATCGACACGAAGCGCCGCGCGTCGGGCGACGACGTGTAGGGCGACCAGTCGGCGAAGCGCTCGGGCTCGCCCGTGAAGGCCCAGCGGTATTGCAGCGCCGCGCCGCGCTCGTGGAAGGCCACCGACGACTCGCCGCCGTAGAGCGCGAAGGCCGTGAGCGAACCCGCGCGGGCGTCGTCTGGCGAACGCGCGCCGGGGAGCACGCGCCAGGGTCCCCAGCCCGCCGCGCCGCGCACGCGGACGTGGAGGCGCGCGGTGTCATCGTCGAAGGCCCACGCCACGGGTCGCCCACCGACGCCGGGCCCGAGCGCGACGCTGCGGGGGTTGAGCGGGAGCGCGTTGAGCCCGCGCACCGAGACGAGGGCGCCGCCGTCGCCGGGGTCGATCGCGTAGACGGTGGCCTGGTCGCCCGCGCACTCGATGAGCGCAGCGCCTGCGACGGGCGCGTCGAGGTCGCAGTCGTGGGTGAGGGTGGTCCCGTCGTCGCGCGTGACGCCGCATCGGGGAGAGACCCGCAGCGTCGTCGCGTCGGAGCCGCCGTAGCTCGCCAGCGCGAAGTCGTCGGGGAGCGCCGGGGCGTCGCGCACGCTCGCGATGGGGGCGGCGCGGTCGCCCGCGAGCACGCGCGCCGCGAGGGTGATGACCGAGAGGTTCGCATCCGAACGATCGTCGTCGGCGTCGCGGAGGTGCGCCACGCGGAGCGCGGGCGTTCCTCGGTCTGCACCGTGGATTCGGAATGTGATGTCGCGCGCGGGGAGGTGGTTCGCACCCGTACGATCTCGCAGGCATGACTCCGTCGTGAGCACGCGCGCGGCGCCGATGAGCACCCCCGCGCACCAGCGTCCGTCGGCGAGCTCGACGCGCCCCATCGGGGCGTAACAGGACGGGGCCGCGTCACGCCACGGGTAGTGCGCGCCCGACGCGGGAGGCGCGGCGGCGTCGCGGTCGCCGGGGAGCCGCACCGTGGTCGACGACGCGCAGCCGCAGAGCGTGCAGAGGGTCGAGAGGAGCGCGGCCCGGCGCGGGCTCATCGGTAGAACCGCCCCCAGCGGGTGCGCGCGAAGCCTCCCCCCGGCGTGTCGTCTTCGGTGAGCGAGAAGACCTCCCCGTTGGCGCGTCGCCGTCGACGTCGCGGGTCACGGCGACGAGGAGGGCGCGGTCGTCGCGGAGCGTCCCGTTGGCGAGGGCCGAGAGGCCGCCGTCGAGCTGGCGGGCGAAGGGCTCCTCGTCGGTCCACGCGGTGCCGTCGGCGAGGCGCTCCCGCCGCAAGATGCGCCCCTCGTCGGTGACGCGGAGCACCACGGGCTGACCGCGCAGCGTCGAGCTCAGCGCGACGAGCGCGGGGCGCGTCTGCGCCGCGGTGATGAAGCGGGGAAAGCCTCCAGAGCGAGGCTCCCAGGCCGAGAGCCCGTAGCCCGTGCCCGACCAGTCGATGTGAACCCCCTCGGGCGTCGAGACGACGAGCGTGCGAACGGGGCCGTTGTCGACGCCTCGCGCGGTGCCCGCCGCGATGTGCGCCGCGCCGGGGACGCGCCCGAGCTCGTACCAGTCGGACCACGCCGCGGTCACCGTGTCGTCGACCTTGTTCGCGACGAAGACCATCCCCGTCGCGTCGACGACGTAGACCTCGATGCGGTCGATGGCGCTTCCGGTGATCGCAACGTCGCGCAGCGGCTCGCTCCCGGGCACGGGCGTCATGGTGCTGTCGTCGTTGCCGAGGGCCGTGCCGTCGCGCCAGTCGCTCCACCAATGGCGGAGCGTGCGGTCCGCGCCGAGCACCACGAGGTAGGGCATGTCGACGAGGCGAAGCCCCCCCGCGGCGATCACGCTCCCGGCTGGAAGCTCCATGGGGAGAGCCTTCCACGGCGACCACCGCGCGCCGTCTCTCGTGCGGAGGTGCACGCGGCGGGTGAGGGCGTCGAAGGCGTACACCACGGGTCCGTACACGGTCGCGGGACCCGCGGTGATGCGTGTGGGCGCCAGGGGCGCGTCGCGCGCGTAGTCGAGCGGAACGGCGTTGTAGCGGGCGCGCTCGCGGGCGTCATCGCGCGCGGCGGTGAGCGCGTAGAGCGTCGCGACGCCGCGCTCGCACTGGAGCACCGCGCCGCCCGAGAGCGCCGGGTCGAAGGCCGCCGAGTGCGAGAGCGAGTCCTCGTCGTAGCGACGGAGGTCACCGGGTGCCGACACGCCGAGCTCGTCGCCCGCCGCGCGTGTGTACCCCACCACCTCGACGCCCCGCAGTCGGTCGCTCGCGAGGCCCACCGAGGGAAACGCCGCGACGCCCTCGACGGGCGCGTCGAGCATCAGCGCGGCCCAGTCTCCGCCCGCGCGCGTGTCGTCTGCGTCACGGCCGTGGACGACCCGCGAGACCGTGACGGGCGACGCCGCGCCGTGGAGCGTGAAGGCGAGCGCGCGCGCCGGGAGGTACGCGCCGCCCGCGCGTTCGAGCACGCAGCCAGCGGTCGTGAGGACGACCGTCGGAGAGAGCATCACGGCGCCGCAGCGTTGTCCGTCGGCGCGCGAGACGCGGCCGAGGGCGCGGTGACACGCGGCGCGCGGAGAGGTCCACGCGTAGCGGGCGGAGAGTGCGGGCGCGGGGGCGTCGCGCACGGCGGCGTCGGCGGGCTCGACGAGCACCGTGATCACCTGGCCGCCGCATCCGTGGAGGGCGAGCGCTGCGACGAGACGGAGCGCGCTCATTCGGGCGGCGGCTCCGCGAGGGCGCGTGCGATGCGTGCCCGGTGCACGCTGTCGGGGAAGCGTCGATCGAACTCCGCCGCGCGCGCGAGGGCCTCGTCACGCCGACCCGAGCGCACGAGGGCGTCGATCCAGAGGCGCTCGCGGTCTTCGCGCATCGCCCCCTCGGGGAAGCGTCGCAGGTGCTCTCGCACGGAGGCGAGCGCGGCGGCGTGGTTGTCGCGCGCGAGCGCCGCGGTGGCCTGATCGATGAGCGCGATCTCGCGGTCGAGGTCGGTCTCGGGCGCGGCTTCGACGCGCGCTCTCACGGGCGCTGTCACGGGCGCTGTCACGGGCATCGCGGCGACGGGCACCTCGACGCGCACCACGCGTTCGACGGGGACCTGCACCACGCGCTCGACAGGGACGCGCACCACGCGCTCGACGACGACGCGCTCGGGGCGGCGGAGCGTCGCGTAGGTGCCCGCGCCGGTGAGTCCGCCGAGCGCGAAGGCCGTCGCGAGCCCCGCGACCTTGAGCGCGCCGAGCTTCGCCGCGGCGGTGGCGCTCGCAGAGAGTGACGCCGTCGGAGGCGCGTCCGGCGCGGTGGGCGCGTTCGTGGTCGGCGGGCGCGCGGCGTCCGTCGGAGTCTCCGTCGGGGCGTCGAGGTCGAGGCTCTCCGAGAGCGCGTCGAAGAGCGCGTCGGGGTCGACCTCGGGCGCCATCGGCCTCGCGCGCTCATCGTCGAGGAGCGCGAGGAGGTCGGGCGAGAGCGCATCCATGGGTTCGAGGCTCATCGCTCCCCTCGCTTGCTTCGGAGTCGCTTCACGGCCGCGGCGAAATCTTCTCGCGCGAGGCGCAGTCGGCTGTACACGGTCCCGAGCGGAATGCCGAGCGCCGCAGCGGCTTCTGGCGCGCTCACGCCGTCGATGTCGGCCATCACGAAGACCGCGCGTCGGTCGAGGTCGAGCGCGTCGAGGGCCGCGAGCACGAGGCGTCGGTTGCGCACGGCGTCGACCGCGTCCTCGCCGCTCTCGCCGTCGACGGCGGCGTCGACCTCTTCGAAGACCGCGCGCCTCCGCCACGCGCCGCGCTGGTAGTCACCGACGACGCGGTACGCGAAGCCGAAGAGCCAGGGCTTCACGGGACGCTGTCGATCGAAGGTGGCGCGCTGCTTCCACACTTCGGTGAAGACCTTCTGCGCGGCGTCCTGGAGGTCGGGCGACGCGACGCCGAGGCGGCGCAGGGTGTTGACCGTCCACGCGAGCTCCGCGCGGTACACCGCGGTGAAGGCCGCGCGGTCGAGCCCCGAAGGCCCGTCGCGCGCGGTCGAGGGCGGCCCCGCGGGGACCTCGAGCGCGGCGGCGAGCGCGTCGATGGGAGCTTGCGCGGCGCCTTCCATACCCGGTGTTTGGTGAGCTGGGTCCGGGCCCATCACGGAATGCTCCACGTCGCGCCGAGGCCCGCCGAGAGCCTCCACGGATCGCGCCATGTGCGTCCTTCGGCGAACTGGAGCGTCGCGGCGCCTGGGACCCAGAGCCCCTCGACGCGGAGCGAGAGCGCGAAACCTCCCGCGCGGACGAGATCGAACGCGACGCGCGGACCGACGACGGGGCTGACGACGAGCGGCTCCTCGCTGGCCGCGCCGAAGCGACCGACGATCGAGAGTCGCGTGACGCTCACCCCCGCGACGGCGCAGAGGGAGAAGCGCCACGGGTGCCCGCACGCGACGCCCACGAAACGTCCCGTGAGGGCGCTCAGCGAAGCCTCGGGTGAGGGCTCCGCCGACGACGAAGGGAGCAGCGCGGCGAGCTCGACACCGAGTGACAGCGCGGCTCGCCTCGCGCGACCGTGCGCTTCGAAACCCCCGGCCCACAACGGGGTGTCGCCCGCGAGATCGCCCACGAATCCAGCGCCCGCTTCGAAGCGCCACGGCGACGGCGGGGGCCGCGCGGTCGGTGATGCGTCGGGCTGCGGTGCGTCGGGCTGCGGTGCGTCGGGCTGCGATGCGTCGGGCCGCGATGCGTCGGGCGCGTCGACGACGGCGGCGTCGGTGACTTCGACGACGGACGCGTCGGGTGGCGCGGCGTCGAGAGGGGCTTCGACCGTCGGCGCGCTGTCTTCGAGAAAGACGGCGGTGCGTCCCGCGAGGAGCGCGACGAGGTCGCGACACGCGTTGCGGGCGACGCGCACGGGCGTGCCCGGAGAGGTCGCGCCACCGGCGAGGACGGTCTGTGTGTGACCGATCAGCGCGCCGTCGGAAGAAGCCTCGATCGAGATGGTGAGCGTCGTGTCGGCGTCGTCTTCGAAGGGGATCGCCCCGAGCCGTCGCGCGACCTCGCGTCGAAAGGCGTCTTCGCCGGGGCACCCCGCGAGCTCGGGCGCGACGCGCCACACGAGGCGAGCGCGATGGAAGCGGTGCGCTCCCTGCGCGGCCACGACCGACGACAGCAGTCCGAAGAGCACCGCTGCCACGAGTCGGGGAGGCCGCACGCGGTCGTTGGTAGCACCGCGCGCGCGGCCCGGTCTACAGTGGCCCATCCGACGCGCCACGCGATGACAGACAAGGCCCCGAGCGCGCTGCACGCCTTCGCCATCGACCTCCGCGCGCTGGCGGCCTTTCGCGTCGCGCTCGCGCTCGCGCTCCTCGCCGACGTCGCCACGCGCCTCGCGGACTGGCGCGCGTTCTTCACCGACGACGGCCCGTGGCCCGCCGCGGCCGCGGCCGCGAGCGCGGCGCCCTCGCTCCTGTCGTTCAGCGCCTCGGAGCGTTGGACGGCCGCCCTCGTCGCGGCGCAGTGCGTCTCCGCGCTGGCCCTCGCGCTCGGGTGGAAGACGCGCGCCGCGACGATCGCGTCGTGGGCGCTCCTCGTGTCGGTGCAGTCGCGCAACGCGTTGATCCTCCACGGCGGAGACCTCGAGCTGCGCCTCCTGCTCTTCTGGTCGATGGCGCTGCCGCTCGGCGCGAAGGGCTCCCTCGACGCGCGGCGCGCGCCCACCCCGGCCACCGCGGTGCGCTCCGTCGCGAGCGCGGCGCTGCTCGCGCAGGTGGCGCTGATCTACGTGACGAGCGCGCTCCTCAAGACCGACGCGGCGTGGTGGCGCACGGGCGAGGCCGTCCGCGACGCGCTCTCGCTGCGGTCGTACACGCGCCCGCTGGCCGACACGCTGCTCCGCTGGCCCGGCGCGTTGCGGTGGATCACGCGGGCGACCTTCGCGCTCGAGCTCGTCGGGCCGCTCGTCGCGTTCTCTCCCTGGCGTCGCGCGCGCTGCCGACTCGCGGTGGCGCTGGCCTTCATGAGCTTTCACCTCGGGCTCGCGCTCACGCTCCGCCTCGGGTTGTTCCCCCTCGTCGGGGCCCTCGGGTGGATCCCGTTTCTGCCGCTGGGGCCGTCGCCGCGCGCGCTCGCGCCGCCCGATGCGCGCGCCGTGTCGGTCGTCGTCGCGTCGCTCTTCGCGCTGTCGCTGATGTGCGTGACGCGCCCGTGGGCGCCGCGGCTCCCGCCCGCGCCGCTCCATGCGCTCGCCCGCACGCTGCGCCTCGACCAGCGGTGGGACCTCTTCGCGCCCCGTCCGCTCCAGCACGACGGGTGGTTCGTCGTCGTGGGCGTCACGCGCGACGGTCGCGAGCTCGACCTCGCCACGGGCCGCCCGCCCGCGTGGACGCCGCCTCGCCCGCTGCGCGCGCTCTACCCCTCGGCGCGCTGGCGGCGCTACGACGCCAGCCTGCGGCGCGGTCGCGTCGACGCGCTGCGCGAGCTGGTCGCGTGGAGGCGCCGCGAGGCCCGCGCGCGCTGGGGCGTGACGGACCTCGCGCGCGTCACGGTGGTGCGCGTGACGGTCGCGACGCGCCCGCCGCACGAGGTGGCGAGCGAAGACGTGTACGCCTGGCCCGAAGCCTCGCCGCGCGGCCGTTGAGCGTCGCTGCGCGCCGCGCGCGGTGCGCCGTGGAAGAGCGGCTTGTGTCCGCCGCGCAGGCGCGGATACTCCCTCGCTTGATGCAGACCCCCGACACGCGAGACGAGCGCGCCCCCTCTGACGCGGAGGCGCGTCGCGACGCGCAGTCGCTGCTCTCGCTGAGCCGCAGCGCGCGGAGCCTCCACGACGACATGAAGCTCCACGGGGCGCTGTGGGCGGTGCCCGACGACGCGGTGCTCGACGCCGACCAGCGGCTCACGGTGCTCTACCTCTTCGACCGCGTGCTCGACCTGCTCATCGCGTTCGACAGCCTCGGCGCGCGCTACGAGCGCTTCTGGCGCACCGACCCCCTCGACGACGGCGTGCGGCACACGCGCGACTGCGTGCTCGCCTACGCGGCGTACTTCGAACGCCTCGCGCTCGGGCTCGAGTTCGCGTCGCACACGCTCGACCGGCCGCAGTTCGAAGCGCTGCTCGACGATGGGTCGCACGAGGTCGGCGTCGCGCCCGACGCGTACGCGCGCTTCCGGTGGGACGTGGTTCACGTCGAGCACCTCCCGCGGGTGTTCGCGGCGCGCAACTACACGAAGCTCATGCGCCTCACCTGGGGCGACGCGCTGGAGGGCGACGCGCTCATGGCCGCGGTGCTCGCCGCGCACGACGCCGCGTACCGGAGGGTCAAGGGGCGCATGGCGCGCGAGGGCTCGTCGATGCTGCTCGACTCGGGCCTCGGGCTCCTCCGCGCGGCGCGTCGCGTGGCGCTCCTGCCCGCGACGCGCGAGGTCGCGACGTGGTTCGGCGACACGCGCGTCCACCGCGTCGACGAGGCGCTCATCACCGACGCGCAGGTGGCCGAGATCACCGCCGAGAGCCGCCCCGGAGACATCGTCGTCGAGCGGCGAAACTGGTTCCTTTCGAACCTCGGCCTGCCGGGCTTCTGGCCCCACGCGGCGCTGTGGGTCGGCAGCGCAGAGGAGCTCGCGGCCTTCCTCGACGGCGATCCCGAGGTGCTGCGCGAGTTCGGCGGAGCGTTCACCGCGCACCTCCGCGCGCGCTTCCCCGAGGCGTGGGCGGAGTTCACGACGCCCGACGAGCACGGCCATCCCCGGCGCATCCTCGAGGCGGTCTCCGAGGGCGTTGTGTTCGCCTCCGCGGAGCACTCGCTCGGCGCGGATTACGCCGCCGCGATGCGCCCCCGCCGCACGCCCGTCGAGGTCGCGCGCGCCATCGAGCACGGCTTCGCGTGGCACGGGCGACCATATGACTTTCACTTCGACATCCACTCCGACGGGGCCCTCTACTGCTCGGAGCTCGTCGCGAAGAGCTGGGGGCCGCGCGCGGGCTTTCGCGGGCTCCACATCCGTCCCGTGCGCATCCTGGGCAAGACGACGGTGACCCCCAACGACCTCGTCGCGCAGTTCGACGAGACCTTCGGCACCGACGCGCAGGAGCTTGATTTCGCGTGGTTCCTCGACGGCCGCGAGTCCGAGCGCGCCGCGTTTCGGGCCGACGTCGACGCGTTCCGCGCGTCGCACCGCCGCCCCAAGTGGGACATCTCCCAGGAGTAGTCGCGCGCCCTCGCGCCGCTGCGTGTACCCTCACCCGTCGTGGCGTTCCTCTACGATTACGGGGCCGTGAAGCGTGAGGTGATCGAGTCGGGCCTCGACGCGGTGACCCTCGAAGCGACGGGGCGCGTGGTGTTCTCATGCTTCGACACGAACCCCGCGGTCTGTGCGGGCGTGGTCTTCGAAGAGGCCCTCTTCGACGAGGTCGCAGACGCCACGATCCCGCGCGCCAACCCGACGCTCTGGCGCCTCGCGGCCGAGCGACTGCGCGCGCTCCGCGTCCCCGGGACGACGCCCTGCGTGACCGTGCGCGTCTCGCTCAGCGACGGGCTCCGCGCGCTGATCCGCCCCTACGACTGGACGCTCGACGGCGCCGCGGTGAGCGCGCCCTTCGTCCCGGGCCCCGCCTATGCGGGCACCGTCGACGACCGCCCGAGGCTCGCGCCGGGGGATCCCTTCGTGATCGCGGTGTCGCCCGGCGCGCATCGCATCGAAGCCTCGCTGCGGCTCTTCGAAACAGGCGCGGCGCCGCGCGATGTGCCCTTCGTGATCGAGGTCGACGTGGCCTCTGGTGCGTGCGTCGAGGTCGAGGTGACGGCGTCGCCGGGGGAGGTCTCGGTGCGTCGCGTGGCTTCGTAGCGCGTGCGGAATGCCCGCCCGTCGTGCGATCGTTCTCGCCGCCGTATGAGCGCACCGAGCCGTCGTCGCGCGTTCTTTCTCGGCGTCGCTGCGACGCTCGCGGTCGCGCTCCTCGCGACCTGGGTGTGGTTCGACCGCGTCGTGATGTACGCCCTGCGCCCCGCCGCGGCCTTCGATGCGGAGAGGGTCCCGCCTGCGCCCTCGTACGAGCGCCCCGAGGCGTGGGCGGCGTGGCCCACGGCGGCGACCGCGCGCGACGCAGACGTCTTCTACGTGCACCCCACCACGTTCATCGGCGCCGCGTGGAACGCGCGCCTCGACGACGCGACGGTCAACAAGGCCACCGAGCTCGGCGGAACGGCGATCCAGGCCAGCGCCTTCGCCGACTGCTGCGCGATCTACGCGCCGCGCTACCGACAGGCGAACCTCACGGCGTTCCTCGAGCCGACGGCGTCGGGGGCGCGCGCGCTCGACCTCGCGACCGGTGACGTGCTCGATGCGTTTCGGGTGTTCCTCGCGCGGCGCGACGGGCGGAGGCCCTTTCTGCTCGTGGGGCACAGCCAGGGCGCGGTGCACGCGTTCCGGGTGCTGACCGCGCTCGTCGCGGGGAGCCCGCTGCGAGAGAAGCTCGTGGCCGCGTGGATCATCGGCAGCCCGCTCACCGAGGCGTCGCTCGCGGCCGCGCCCGAGCTGCCCGCGTGCGATGCGCCCGCGCAGACCGGCTGCGTCATCGCGTGGAACGCGCGCGGCCCTCGCTACCAGGGCGGCTTCGATTTCGTCGAGGCCCCGACGCGCCCGCCGCGACCCTGGAGCCCGCGCGTGTGCGTGAACCCGCTCTCGTGGCGTCACGACGAGGCGCTCGCGGACGCCGCGCTCCACCGCGGGGCCGTGTTCTTTCGAGGGCTCACGCCCGACGCGCCCATCGCGCGGATGACGAGCGCGCGCTGCCGTCGAGGCGCGCTCCTCGTCGAGCCGACCGCGCCGATCCCGCGGGACTTCATGAGCCGACTGCTCGACCACGCCCTCGGCGACGGGAACTACCACCCCGTCGAGTTCGGCCTCTTCTACGAGAACATCCGTGAGAACGCGCGGGCGCGGATCGCCGCGTGGCAGCGACAGCAGCCTTCCGACACGCAACCTCTCCCGCCTTCGCGGTAGCCTCCGCGGCCTCGTGACGCGCTCGCTACGCTTCGTTCTCGCGCTCGCCTCGTCGGTCGTCGCCTGCGTGTCTGCGCCGCGCGCTGCGCCACGGTCGTCGGTCCGCGCGATCGTCGTGAGGCTGCGTCCCGGCGACGACCTCAAGCGCGAGCTCGACGCCCTCGCGCGGAGAGAGAACCTCGACGCCGCCTCGATCTCGACCTGCGTGGGGAGCGTCGAGCGCGTGACGATCCGCTTCGCCGACCGCCACGAGGGCGCGGTGCTCGAAGGCCGTCGCGAGATCGTCTCGCTCGTGGGGACGCTCTCGTCGCGAGGCTCGCACCTCCACATCGCCGTCTCGGACGGAGAGGGACACACCGTGGGCGGGCACCTGCTCGAAGGCTCGCGCGTGTACACCACGGCGGAGGTCGTCGTGCTCGCGTTCCGAGAGCTTCGGTATGGCTACGAGGTCGACCCCACCTACGGCTATCACGAGCTCGTGGTGAGGCCGCGGTGATCGCGGTCGCGCGGGGCGTCAGCCGACGTCGCCGACGCCGATCGTGATCTTGCGGCCTGCCTTGATGCTGGTTCGGGCCTTCATCGAAATCTCCTTTCGTGTGGGGCGCTACGGTTGAAGGCCGAGCGACTCGGCCGCGGCGGCGACGGTGACGGCGACCACCTGTGACGAGAACGTGCGGTCGAGGTTGGCGACCACGTCGGGGCCGCGCGTGCAGTGATAGCGGTCGTAGCGGAACTCCGACGTGTCCGTGAGCATGATGCCCGGAAAGCCGTTGTCCCAGAACGACGCGTGATCCGAGCGGCGCAGGTCGCCGATGAGCGACGACGACATGAGGTCGGCGCTCACTTCGAGGGGAATGAACGGCAGCCCCGTGCGGTCGGCGTAGCGCTCGAGGGCCACGAGCGCGTCGGCCGCGCGCGCGTTGCCGATGGCCGCGAGAAAGTCTCCCCGACGCTCCGTCGCCTCCCACTCGCGCGCCGCCGCGGGAAACACGAGGTTGATGCCCGTGGGGAGGCGCTGCGAGTTCGGCGCGTGGTCGACGTAGCCGATCATCTCGAAGTTGAAGTACGCGTCGATGACGTCGCCCTGCGTCCGCGCGCGCACCGCGTAGGCGCGTGACCCGATGAGCCCGCGCTCCTCCTCGTCCCAGCACGCGACGACGAGCGTGCGGGGGTAGCTGCGCTGCGAGAGCACCCGCGCGGCTTCGAGCGCGCCCGCGACGCCGCTCGCGTTGTCGTCGGCGCCCGCGCACCCGCGGATGTGGTCGTAGTGCGCGCCGAGGAGCACCCTGCGCTGCGGCTCGGTGGTCCCCATGCGCACGCCCACGACGTTGACGCCGGTGGCGTAGGCGTGGCGCTCGACGGTGAAGCCGAGCGACGCGAGGCGGCTCGCGCAGAGGTCCTGCACCTCCATCCAGTGGGCGCTCGCGGGCGTGCGCTCCTCGCCGATGGACTCGAGGTCGGTCTGGTAGCGCGCGCCGTCGGCGCGGCGCGCGAGGGCGAGGGCGCCATCGCACGGGGGCAGCGGCGCGTCCGGCGGAGCACGTCGGTCACGGAGACGTCGGCGGGCGTCGCGGCGTCGGCATCGGTAGCGGCGTCGCGCTCCGACGAGGCGTCGAGCACGGGCGTGCTGCTGCGGACGCACGCGAAGGCGCAGACGAGGTGACGGCGCGCATTAGGGGGTGAGCCGAGGAGCTGGTACCTGCAATCGCCCGCACGGTGAGCGCCGAAGGAGCCGCGCGCCGACGCCGCCGGGTCTCTGATACCGTCGGCGCGATGGAGCCACGCAGCGCAGAGCCTACGAGTCGCGAGACTTTGAACGGCAGATCTCTCCGATCCTCCTGGCGATATGGCCGTAGCCCTTCGCGCTCCGTGGCGTCGACCGTGTCGGCGATCGCGCTCGCGTCGTAGTTCCCGCTCGCGATGCAGCGTATCCCATCTCGCTCTTCGCGGCCTTCGGGGGATCGGGCTTCCGTCGCGGCGGCGCGGTGCGCGTCGATCACGAGGGCGTCTGGTGGCGAAGACTCCCTCGTCGCGCCGCGCAGCGGCATCGTCTCGCGCTCGCGCGTGAGGAGAGCTCGTCACGGTGCGCACCGACTCGTCGTGGCGCTCGGTGCAGCGCTTCCGCGCCCAACGAGGCCCGCCGCGCAGTCGTGGTCGCCGCGATCAAGGACGCCGACGAGGCGCCCCGCGGTCTCGCTGCGCCTGGGGGTCTCCCACGGCGCGTTACGGCACGGGGACATGCACTTCGTCATCATATTCGCACTCGCCGCGTAGGCGCTCGTTCCGCTCTTGATGCGCACGGTGGAGCCCACTCTCCGTGGCTCCTCGCGCACTCCATGACAGGCTTCGCCGCGCTCGCGCTGATGCTCCGTCCGCGCGTCACGCTCGGCGCCGACGGCATGGAACTCCGCTGAAGTACGGCGCACGCGCTGGGTCCGCTGGCTCGACGTGGCCTCCGTCGAGGTCGACCGCGAGAGCGACGCGCTGGCGATCACGATGAAGCGCGGCGACACGGTGCGCATCTCCGCCGCGAGGCAGCCTTCGCGGTGACCGACGCCAGCGCCGCCGACAGGCTCTTGAAGCCGCATCGAGAGGCGATCCTCGAGCGCCGCCGAAGGCGCGTCCCCATGTGATCGCAGCCCTCGCGCGGTGGCCGCGACAACGCCGAAGCCGATTATCTCGCACTTGCGCGCGCTGGTATCGCGCGGCGTAAGCCTTCCTCGCGCCGCGTCGGTGTCGATCCCGAAGACATCGGGCCGGTGCTCAACGACAGAGGCGCCGATCCGGCGCTGCAGGTCGCGGCGGCGGTGGCGTACGCCCGCAGGCGGCGCCGACGCGGTGAAGCACGTAGCCGAAGGCGTGGCCTCGACGCACGTCGCATCGCTCGGCTGCGGTGGCCGGCGACGAGGCCATCGCCACGGCGCTCGACATGATCGAAGCGGGCGCCGCAGGCCTTGGCCGGATCTCTCCCCGGCGCTGATTTCGCGCTGCCCCGGGGGCGTCTCTCGCTGGTACACCTTCTCTCCGTCGCGGCGATGGGACCACCGACGCGAATCGATCTCCTCGGCGCATCGCTGTCGATCCACGTGGTGCGCTCGATCCTGCTGGGGCGCCGCGCAGCGCAGCGCCGACGCCGACGCCCACGCGCGCGCCGTCGGGCTCCTCGCCCGCGCTCCTCGTCGACGACGCCCGCGTCTCGGCGCGCCTCGCGATCAAGCTGTGGGACGACGTCGCGCGCGCGAGTCGTGACCCGCACTTCGGCCTCCGGCTCGGAGGCCGTGGGCATGGCGAGGCTCAACCTCGCGGGGCAGATCCTCGCCGGCGAGCGCGACGCTGGCCGAGGAGCTTCCGACGCATCCCTCGCGTACGCGCCGGGTCTTCAACGACGCCCACGAGATGCACTGGACCCCGACCGGCAACTGTACCGTGCTCTGGTACACCGCGCGACCTCAGGTACGCCGGTGCCCTATCACGCGATAGATTCGCCTTCGCGTAGTCGATCGTGACGGCGCGCGCGCTCACGGGCGGCGACGCGTCGCCCACGGAGGTGCGCGTCGAACACGGCCCCTCGGGCGACGGCGCCGAGCACGCGCGGATCTTCCGCTGCCCGGCGCGCTTTCACGCGGAGCGCTACGAGATCCACGTTTCGAACGCGGTGCTCGCGCTGCCCGTGAAGACCGCCAACGCCGACCTCGCGGAGATCCTCGACAGCCACGCGAAGATGCTCCTCGCGCGGCTTCCGCCGAGGGCGCTCCTCGTCGATCGCGTGCGGACGACGATCGCGCGCGGTCTCCCCGTGGGGCGCGGCGCGCTCGACGACGTGGCGCGCGAGCTACACGTCTCGCCGCGGAGCCTTCAGCGCAAGCTGCGCGACGAGGGATCGAGCTACAACGAGGTGCTCGACGAGGTGCGCCACGCCGTCGCGACGCAGCGCCTCGGAGAGAGCGACTGCGCGGTCAACGAGGTGGCCTTCGCGCTCGGCTTCTCGGACCCGAGCGCGTTCCACAAGGCCTTCGTGCGTTGGACGGGCAGCTCCCCCGGCCAGTGGCGCCGCGCGCGACGCGAGACGTGAGCGAGCGCGCGACGCTCCCAGCGCGAGCGTCGCAAGGCTCCAGACGTGCGAAACGGACCGGCGGCCGTGAGGACGCCAGGAGCGACCCCCGCGCGACGCTACGGCGCGGTGAAGACGAGGTATTTCGCGCAGCGGGCGCATCGCAGCGGCTGCCCGAGGTTGTTTCCTGCGCCGCCCACGAGGCTCGCCACGACGAAGAACGTCGGCGGAATGAGCATCATGTTGAGCGGCGGGAGCACGGCGATGAGAGGCATTCCTGCGAGGCACATGACAACGGTGGCGATCATGGCCGCGACGCCGAGGGGCGTGGTTCCGCCGAGGGGGCGCATGCGCTCCTTGCAGACGCCGCAGGTGCAGGTGCCGTCGCCGTGACGCACCGAGAGAAGGTCGTACTCGCGCATGACGTGGTCGCTCCCCGACGCGGCGCCGCAGAGTCCCCCCTGCGGCGTCGCGCGATGTCTTGAGGTACAGCCTGTTTTGTAGGCACCGCGCGCGCAGACGACGATGTTCTCGCGCGCCAGAACGGTTGTCCGCGGACGACGGGCTGCCGACATCACTGGTGATGAACGCCGACATCACGGGTGATGAACTCGGGCGCTCGCTTCGGGTAGACTCCCGCCGTTCGCGGGGGCGTCGCTCGTGTCGCTCCGTTCACCGTCGCAGGGAGCCGCGCCGTTGTTCACCACCATCCTCCGTTGGACGCCCGAAGGAGCCGCTCACGGCACGCTGCATCTGGGCTCCGAGAGACGCGACTGCGCGAGGACCGAGATCGAGGCGCTCGAAGCGAATCTCCGCTCGCAGCTCCGTGAGAAGGCGTGGGACGACGCCTCGACCGCGGAGGCCGGACGCGCGCTCTGGTCGTGGCTCGACGGCGGCGACGCGCACTGCTGGCTCATACCGGTGCTCGACAGGCTTGCGGCGGGCAACGCGTGGCGCCTCGACGTGGCGGGTGATCTCAGCGCGCTCTCTCACCTTCCGTGGGAACTCCTCCACGACGGCGTGAGCTTTCTCGCGATGCGAACGCCGTGGTTCATGCCCGTGCGGCGCATCGATGACGGAGCGCGCGCGCTCGCTCCCTTCGACGAGGCCGGGCATGACCTTGGGCTCCTCTTCATGGCCTCTGCGCCCGAGGGAGAGGTCTCGCTCGCATACGAGGCCGAAGAGGCGCGCATCCTCGACGCGTGTCGCAGTGACGGCGATGCTCACCTCGCGGTCGAAGAGAGCGGGACGCTCCAGGGCCTCGGCCGTCGCGCCGCGGGTCTCTCGCCCCGCTGGGACGTCGTTCACATCACCTGCCACGGCAATGACACGCCTCAGGAACTCTCGCTCGAAGACGACACGGGCGCGCTCGACCGGGTCACGCCCGCGCGGCTGAAGCCCGTGCTCTCGAACGCTCCGCCCGCGCTGCTCTCGCTCTCGGCCTGTCTCACGGCGGAGCGCAGCGAGCGAGGGGGTGAGTCCTTCGCCTCGTCGATGGCCCACGCGGGGATGCCCGCGGTGCTGGGCTTCGCCTCGAAGGTGCGCGACGACCTCGCGACGATCTTCATGGCGAAGCTCTACGGTCACCTCGGTCGGTCCGAGGCTCTCTGCGAGGCCCTCGCCCGAACGCGCTACGAGGCCCTTCGCGCCGATCCCTCGCGCGATGAGCTCTCGATGGCCGCGGCGCCGGGCGTGTGGGGCGCCGCGAGGCTTTTTCTGACTCGCTCCGTGACGAGGCTCGCTGCGCCCGATGACCTCCGCGAGCCGAGGAGCATCGTTCGCAGGCCCGAGCCCGAGGCGTTCCTGAAGGCGCAGGGGCGCTCGATCAAGGTGGCGCCGCCCTCGCGCTTCGTCGGCCGACGGCGCGAGCTCCGGCGGCTGATTCGCAGCCTGCGCGCGGGCAAGCAGATCGGCGCCGTGGTGCTCGGCCTCGGAGGCGCGGGCAAGAGCAGCCTCGTGGCGCGCGCCCTGAGCCGCGTCGAGCTCCGCCCCGTGGTGGTGTACCAGCAGATTTCGAGGGGCGTGCTGCTCGAAGCGCTGCGCGTCGCGTACGAAGACGATCCGTCGGTGACGGCGCTCCTCTCCTCCGATGCGAGGCAGCGCGCGGTGCAGACCGACGACGCCTCGGACTTCAGGGCGCTGCTCCGTCAGGCGCTCGCGAGCGACGGGATGAAGCGCAGACCCGCCGTGTTCGTGCTCGACGACGCGGAGGCGCAGATGACGCCCGGCGACGGCGCGTATGTGTTCAACGCCGAGGCGCTCGCCACGCTGCGCGGCGTGCTCGGCGCGGTCGACGCGACGTCAGGTTGCGCGTCGCGCGTGGTGGTGACGGGGCGCTACGCGTTCGGGCTCTGCGACGACGCGGGTCGCGACCTGCTCACGCGCATGGAGCGGATCGACCTGCACCGTCTCGACCTCGTCGATGCGCGCAAGCTGCTGCGTCAGGCTGATCGCTACGACGACGAGGGCGTCGAGCGACGCGAGCCTCGCTCGTGGGGCGACCACCCGTTGCGCGCGCGGGTGCTGAAGGTGGGCGCGTCGAACGCGCGGCTGCTGGCGCTGCTTCATCGACTGATGCTGGCAGACGGCGCGCGAGGGCTCGCGGCGCTGTCGCAGATGGAGGCGTGGATCGAGCGTCGCTCCGACTCGGCCGACGATCCAGCCGTGCAGGCGTATCTCGGCGACCTGGCGCTCGACGGCCTCCTCTCGCTCGCAGGCGAAGGAGGGCGCGCGCTGATCGCGTTCCTGGCGGGGCTGGAGGTTCCGGTTCCAGCGGAGGCGAGCTGCGTGGCGACGGGGCAGGGCGACGAGGTGCTGCGCCGCTGCGTCGATCTGGGGCTCGCGGAGCTTGACCGCGACGAGCTCGTGGCCGTGTCGCCGCTGGTCGCAGCGAAGGTCGCGCCGCTCGATGTAATGCGGATGCGCGAGCAGGTGCGCGCGTTGCTCACGGCCTTGCCGCCGTCGTGGCGAGCGGACGCCTCGGGACGGTGGAGCGGTCCGGTGGAGCGTGCAGGCTTCCTCTTCCGCTGGAGCGCCGACGTAGATCCGCCCGGTCGGGAGCTCGGTCGCGTCGTCGCGGGGTTCTATCTGGGGTGGCTTCAGGCACTCAGTCATGCGGCAGCGCTTCGGGAGGAGACCCCGCGCTGGGAACGACTCGCTCTCCGGTGGGAAGGCGCCGTCGCGCTGGCCTGGGCGTGGGGTACGACGGACGGCGAGCGGGCGAAGGCGTTGATCGACGTCGCTGCGTGCGAGATGCCGACGAGCGCGACGGTCTACGAACACATCGCGGTGTTGCGCCAGCAGGCAGCGCTCGCTCGCACGCGCGGCGACCTCGCGCTCACGGAGCAGCTCATGGAACGTGCGGAGGCGTTGGTGCCTCCCAGTGACCAGC